>CAVOMK010000001.1:0-25992 GCA_963697005.1 uncultured Actinomycetes bacterium
GGGAGTCGAACCCGTACGACCCTGAGGTCACCCGATTTTAAGTCGGGCGCGTCTGACCAGTTCCGCCACCCCGGCGCCCGGAGCGTAGCGCTGTGGCAAGGTCTCGCCATGACCCACGACACGATCGTCGCCTTCGCCGTGCTCGCCGTCGCCGGGGAGGCGATCGCCGCGGCGCTCGCGCTCATCGGCCTCCTCGCGCTCGTCGGCGTGCGCTCTCCCCTGCGCGGGCTCCGGGCCGCGCTCTGGGGCTACGAGCTCTGGGCCGCGTTCGTCGTCGCCGCGCTCGGCACCGGTGGCAGCCTCTTCTTCTCCGAGATCGCCGGCTTCGTGCCGTGCGACCTGTGCTGGTTCCAGCGCATCTGCATGTACCCGCTGTCGCTTCTTCTGCTCTTCGCGGCGTGGCGCGGCGACTACAAGTTCGCGCGCTATCTCCTCCCGTTCCCGGTGATCGGCGCGGGCATATCGGTCTACCACATCCTCGTCGAGAATCACTGGGTCGCGATACCCGCGGCCTGCCAGGTCGGAGCCGGCTGCGCCGTGAAGTGGATCAACGAGTTCGGCTACGTCACCATCCCGACGATCGCCCTCAGCGGCTTCCTGCTCCTCATCGGATTCTTAAGCCTCGCGGCGGCAGGCGGCAGCGAGGAGCCAGCTACCCTTCCCGCCGGTGCCTAGCGGGAAAAAGAGCAGAGAGGCTCGGCGCACGGCGTCGGTCAAGGCTCCGCCGCCGGTCCGCTCAGTGGGCGGACGCGGGCGCCAGGCGTCGCCGCGCGCCCTCGCCATCGGCGCTGCGGTGGTGCTTGTGATCGTTTTGATCGGGGGCCTCTATTACGCGTTTGGCCGCAGCAGCAAGGCCAGCGGCCTCCCGAAGAACCACGCCGCGGTCGGCAGCCTCGCGAACGGGCTCCCCGGCGCGTCTCAGGTCGAGTCGCTCTTCAAGGGCATCCCGCAGAACGGCACGACGCTCGGCTCACCGTTCGCCCCGATCACGCTGACGGAGTTCATCGACCTTCAGTGCCCGGTGTGCCAGGAGTTCGAGACGACTGTCTTCCCCGACTTCGTCACGAAGTACGTTCGCACCGGCAAGGTCAAGGTCGTCATGAAGCCGTGGGCCTTCATCGGCCCAGACTCGATCCGCGGCCAGGCGGCGACCATCGCCGCCGCGAAGCAGAACAAGGCCTTCAATTTCTCCGAGAACCTGTACGACAACCAGGGCACGGAGAACACCGGCTGGCTGACCGACCAGATGCTCTACAACATCGCCGTCAGCGTCCCCGGTCTGAAGATCAGTCCGCTCTTCGCCGAGCGGAGCGCCGCCGCAACGAAGAAGGCCGCCTCGGATGTCGACGCGGATGCAACGGCACTCAAGGTGAACGGCACGCCGACGCTGTTCCTGAACAAGAGCGGCTCGCCCCTCAAGTACTACGGGGAAGGCGTCCCCACCGAGTCAGCGTTCTTCGCCGCGATCAACGCCCTGGCATAGTCCCGCAAATAGCGGGGTTTTCGTTCTTGACGGCGGCGCTCCGGCGCACATAGGCTCTGCAAGCCGGTTCCGATGGACCTTCGGGTTGGTTGGGGCCGGCATTTTCTTTGGTCCGTCCGACGGTGCCTCTAGCGTTCCTTGGCCCGGATGGTCATCGGACTCCTCATCCTCGTCGTGCTCGCCGTCATCGCTGCGGCGCTCGTCCTCCCGCGGCTCATTGCAAGCCAGCTCGCAGCCCTGCGCGACGACACGACGCGCCAGCTCGGCGAGCGCAACGCCGACGTCGACCGCCGGCTCGCCGACGTGACCGAGACGCTCGACCGCCGGCTCGCGAGCAGCAGTCAGACCGCGACGAAGATCCACGAGCGCCTGGGCGAGGTGACGCGGGCGACCGCGGAGATGAACGAGCGCGCGAAGGACCTCGGCCGCCTCGAGCAGGCGCTGCGGCCCCCGAAGGCGCGCGGCGGCTTCGGCGAGCTGCTCCTCGAGAACCTGCTCCGCGACCGGCTGCCGCGCGATGCCTACGAGGTCCAGTACACGTTCCCGAGCGGCGAGCGGGTGGACGCCGTCATCCGCGCCGCAGGCCTCCTGCTCCCGGTGGACGCGAAGTTCCCGCTCGACAACTTCGAGCGGATGGCCGCCGCGGCCGACGAGGCCGAGCAGCAGTTGCACGAAAAAGCCTTCGCGCGCGACGTGAAGGGGCACATCGACGCGATCGCGTCGAAGTACATCCGCCCCGACTACGGCACGTTCGATCTCGCGTTCATGTACCTCCCCGCGGAGACGATCCACTACGAGCTCATCTCCGGCAAGACCGGCGCGCTCCTCACGTACGCGCACGGGAAGCGGGTCTTCCCCGTGTCGGCGACAACGTTCACCGCCTACCTGCAGATGATCGTCCTCGGCCTGAAGGGCATGCAGATCGAGCAGCGGGCCGAGGAAGTCATGCAGTACTGCGCCGCCCTCCAGAAAGACTTCTCGGTGTTCCGGGAGGACTTCGACCTGGTCGGCAAGCACCTCTCGAACGCCCAGGGCAAGTACGCCTCGGCCGAGAAGCGGCTCGACCGGTTCGAGACGAAGCTCGACCAGGCGGCGGACGAACAGGCCGAGCTTCCGGCCGCCGGCCACGTCCGGGCGCTCGACGCGGCCTAGCTGCCTCCTAGAGCCGGACCGCACAACCTCCGGAGCCGGGAACGTCCAACCGGCCGAATTCGTTTAATAGAGAGCACACCTCTTTAGCGAAGGACGGACATGAGCGAAACACGCGAGCTGATCATCATCGGAGGCGGCCCTGCCGGATACACGGCGGCCCTCTATGCGGCGCGGGCCAACCTGGCGCCGCTCGTCATCGAGGGCTTCAACTGGGGCGGCCAGCTGATGGTCACCACCGACGTGGAGAACTACCCCGGCTACCCGGACGGCATCATGGGGCCGGAAATGATGGCCGAGTTCCGCCGCCAGGCCGAGCGCTTCGGCGCGGAGTTCATCACCGACGATGTCGGCCGAGTCGACTTCTCGGAGTGGCCGCTCCGGGTCTGGGTCGAGAACGACGAGTACAGCGCCAAGACGGTCATCGTCGCCACAGGTGCGACCGCGCGCTGGCTCGGGATCCCTCGCGAACAACACTTCCAGGGCCGCGGCGTGTCCGCCTGCGCCACCTGCGACGGCGCCTTCTTCAAGGAGAAGGAACTCGTCGTGGTCGGCGGCGGCGACTCGGCGATGGAGGAGGCCAACTTCCTCACCCGCTACGCGACCAAGGTGACGCTCGTGCATCGGCGCGACGAGTTCCGCGCCTCGCAGATCATGCTCGAGCGGGCGCGCGCGAACCCCAAGATCGCGTTCATCACGAACGCCGTCGTCGACGACATCCTCGGCGACACAAAGGTCGAGGCGATCATCCTGCGCGACACGGTCACCGGCGGCGTCTCCGAGATGAAGACCGACGGCGTGTTCGTCGCCATCGGCCACGATCCGACAACGGCGCTCTTCCTCGACCAACTCGACCACGACGCAGCCGGCTACCTGGTGACGAAGCCGCACTCGACGGAGACGAACATCCCCGGCGTCTTCGCCGCGGGCGACGTCCAGGACCACACCTACCGGCAGGCGGTCACCGCGGCCGGCTCCGGCTGTATGGCAGCCCTCGACGCCGAGCGGTACCTCGCGGCGCTGGAAGGGCACGCGGGCACGGCGCTCACCGCGCCGCGCGCCGAAGCCGCGGAGGTCTAAGCCCGTCTGTGTCGAAACGCGGCCACGTGGCCGCAACGTGGATCGACCTCCTCGACCCGACGGCCGAGGAGCTGCGCGAGAAGATGCCGAAGGTGCTCGAGGAATCGGCGATCGAGCGCCTCCTTGCGGCGCCGCAGCACGAGGACGAGCCGAGGCCGACGCTCCAAGGCCACGGCGACTACGTCTTCGGCGTGCTCCTCGTCGCCGTCGCCGTGCCCGACGAGGACGACGTCTTCTACCAGGAGATCGACCTCATCATCACGCACGACACGCTGCTCACCGTGCGCAAGACCCCGCACGGCAACCGCGCAGCGTGCGACGTCGACATCGTGAAAAAGACGATCAAGCCGACCGACTCGGCGGGAATGATGACGTACCGGCTCGTGGACGAGATCGCGGAGCGTTACCTCAACCTCGTGGACGCGCTCGACGAAGAGATCGACGAGCTCGAGGACAAGGTCGAGGATCAGCCGGCGGAGAAGACGCGCGAGCGCATCTCGGCGCTTCGTCACGACCTCCTCCACATCCGGCGCACGCTCGCGCCGATGCGCGACGCGGTGCGACGCGTCGTCGACGACGTCGTCGACGTCGACGACGGCCCCGAGGTCTTCCCGCACGACGTCGAGGTCGCGTTCAACTCCGCGTACGACAAGCTCATGCGCGCGTTCGACGGCCTCGAGCTCTCGCGCGACCTGCTCGCGAGCGTCCGCGACTACAGCCAGTCGAAGATCGCAAACGACCAGAACGACGTGATGAAGCGGCTGACCGTCGTGGCCTCGCTGCTCCTGCCCCCCACGTTCATCGTGGGCCTGTACGGCCAGAACTTCGTGGACATCCCGGAGCTGAAATGGCATTGGGGCTATGCCTTCTCGTGGGCGCTGATCCTCAGCACCACGCTGTTACAGCTCGTCTGGTTCCGCCGCAAACACTGGTTCTGATGCGGGTCTACCGGATCCCGTTCTCGACGAACGTCGAGCGCGTGGCGCTCGCCGCCGGGCACAAGGGACTCGACGTCGAATGGGTCGACGTCGACGCGGACGACCGGTCACCGGTGGAGGCCGTGAGCGGGCAGCGGCTCGTCCCTGTCCTCGTGACGGACGACGACGAAGTGGTTGCCGACTCTCCGGCGATCCTCGAGTGGCTCGAGGCGCGTTTTCCCGACCCGCCGCTGCTCCCGCGCGACCCCGCGCGCCGCGCCGAGGTGCGGGTCTTCGCAGACTGGTTCAACCGGGTCTGGAAGCGCGCACCGAACGAGATCGCCGACCACGGCGCCACCGACGCCCTCTCGGCGGAGATGCGCGCCCACGTCGAGGTCTTCGAGGCGCTGCTCCAGGATCGCGACTACCTCTTCGGCGACTTCGGGCTCGCCGATGTGACGGCCTTCCCGTTCCTGAAGTACGCCGTCCTCGGCCTCCCGCCGGACGACGACGAGCTCTTCACCGGGTCCTCGTCGACTACCAGCCGCTCCGCGTCGACTCGCCGCTGCACGCATGGGTGCTGCGCGTCGACGCGCACCCCCGCAGCTAGCCTGAATCAGTGCCCTACTTCATCTGCCCGAACTGCAAGGAGCGGTCGGTTGACTCTGACCGGATGGAGGGCCTGTTCGACGAGCCGGTCTCGTGCCACCACTGCGGCTTCGGCTTCCTGTTCGAGCTCCTCGACGACTACTACCCGGCGCCGGGCACCGGGTTCGTCGTGTGCGACAAGGAAGCGCGGATCCTCGCCGTCGGGCGCGGCGTGTACGAGCTGACCGGCTGGGGCGACAGCGACCTCATCGGCGCCGACCTCGTCGACAGCCTCGGCCTCGCCGGCTTCGAGGAGGAGAAGAACCCGGCGAAGCTCGCGCTCGAGTGGGGCGTGCGGCGGCTGAACGAGCCGCTGCAGCTACGCGCGCGCTCCGGCCACGTGAAGCCGGTCACCGGCGACTTCTTCCCCGCGTACGACGACGACGGCGGGCTGCTCGTCGCGCTCACGCCGCGCGCCGCCTAGTCGCTGGGCGCAGGCGCGACCGGGGCCGTCAAGTCTCGGTGCGCGGCCGTCCTCGGCTGGTAGAAGCGTTGTGCGATCGCCGTCGGGACGATCGCCGACAGCACGACGACCGCGATCAGCAGCGAGAACTGCGTGCGGTCGATGATGTGCGCGCTGAGCCCGTACAACGATGTGATCGTGCCGAACGTGAGCCCCGTCGACATGAGCAGCGTCGTGAACGTCGCGTGCGGTGACGTGAACTTCCGCGCCAGCGGGTAGACGCCGAGCAGCTTCGGCACCATCTTCGCCACGAACAGGATCCCGAGTGTGCCGAGACTGGCCCAGAGCGCACTCGTGGACACGTTCATGCCGCCCTTGAGAAAGAAGAACGGCGTCAGGAACGCGAACGAGACGACTCGCATCCGCTCCTGCTCCGTTCTGTGCGAGGCGTAGAAGCGCGACATCGCGAGCCCGAGGATGAATGCGGGCAGCGCCGGCTGCGAGTTCGCGCGCGAGCCGAGCCACATGAGCAGGAAGAGGCAGGCGAAGACGAGCTTGATCTCCGGCTCGATCACGCGGTTGCCGTACCGCGGGAAGAAGAGGCGCGATGCACGCGGCAGGCCGGCGATGAGCGCGATCGACACGATCGCGAACGGTGCGACCCAGATCGTCGGCTTGAGAAAGAGCACGGTGAGGCCGGTCACGGTGGCGATGTCGGTCACGAATGTCGCCGACATCAGCCGCTTGCCGATGAGCTCGCGGTTGAGCCCGGTCTCGACGAGGACGGCGTAGACGACCGCAAGGCTCGTGGTGGACAGCGCGAGGCCGCCGATCTCCGCCTGCCGGCGCGACCAGTCGAGCCCGTAATACGTCACGAGCGCGACGACCGCGAACGGCGCGAAGAACGAGACGAGCCCGATCGACGTCGATGCCTTCCACTCGCGCCGCAGCTGCGGCACGTCGACCTCCGCGCCGGCCTGGAAGGTGAGCACGATTCCCGCGAAGGAGCCGATGAACGTCAACCAGCTCGGGATGTCGACGTGCGTCGCGTTCCCAACGATCACGCCCGCAAGCAGCTCGATCAACGCGACCGAGAGCCCGATCTCGACCGAGATGGTCGAGGCGAGCAGGATCGTCCCCATCAGAACTGCTGCAAGTGCAAGGTCGCTCATCGCGGCTCCTTCCAGGCGTGGTCTCCGTGGTAGAGGCCATCAGCCCGGACGGGCGGTTAGCGGGAGCCTCATCCCGCAAAGCGACGGCGGTGACTATAACAATGGAGAAGTGGAGTCCCTGCAGGGACAGCTGCTCGTCGCATCGCCTGGGCTGCTCGACCCGAACTTCCGGCGCGCGGTCGTGCTGATCACTGAGCACAACGACGAGGGCGCGGCCGGCCTCGTCCTCAACCGCCCCTCCCCCGCGCCCGTCGCGGAGATCGTCCCGCAGCTCGAGCCGCTCGTCGACGACGGCGAGCAGGTCTGGGTCGGAGGCCCCGTGCAGCCAAACGCGGTGCTCGTGCTCGGCGAGTTCCTCGATCCCGACGACGCGGCGGTGCCGCTCTTCGGCGCGCTCGGCTTCCCCGCGCTCGACGAGCCGGAAGACGTCGCGGCCCAGACCGTCCGGCGTCGCGTCTTCGCCGGCTATGCCGGCTGGGGCGCAGGCCAGCTCGAGGACGAGCTCGGCCGCGACGACTGGATCGTGGAGGCGTCGAGCCCGGACGACGCATTCACCGAGACACCGGACGAGCTGTGGGCCGACGTACTGCGCCGCAAGGGCGGCATCTACGAGCTCGTTGCGCGCATTCCCGAAGACCCGTCGGTCAACTGAACACGAGATAGACCTCGGTCACGTAGGGCAGCCGGATGGGCCGGTCTACGTCACGCACGAGCGTACGAAGTTGCGCCTCGATTTCGGCACGCTGCTCAGCCGGAGCAGCGGCGACGAAGCTCACCGAGATGAAACGCTCGACGAACGCATCCTCATCGACGAGCTGCTCGTGGTCGAAGGTCGCCGTCTCCGTCGCGTCGATGATCTGGCGCCAGTCTCGACGGTGCCGGCGCGGCACGTCTTCCTCGAGCGGTTGCATGATCGCGCTCACCGCCGCCTGCAGAGGATCACGCTCGTCCCGCACGTTCCACACGAGAGCGAGGCCGCCACCAGGGCGGAGCACGCGGTGGATCTCCGCCAGCGCCTCGTCCGGCTTGAACCAATGGAACGCTTGCGCAACCGTCACCGCGTCCACCGACGCGTCCTCGAGCGGGATCGCCTCCGCCGTGCCCGCGAGGGCGTGCGCGCCCTCGATCTTCGCGCGCATCTCCGCGATCGGCTCGATCGCAATCACCTCCGCGCCGCTCGGGACGAGCAGACGCGTCAGCTTGCCGGTACCGGCGGCGAGATCGACGACCGTGCGCCCCGGCCGCAGATCGAGCCGGTCGACGAGCCACTCGATCACAGCGGCGGGATAGTCCGGGCGCCCGCGCTCGTACGCGTCGGCGGCGAGCCCGAAGCCGCGCGTGGCCGGATGAAGATCAGACACGGCTCGACGGGCAGAGGTCATTGAGCACACAGTCTTCACATCGCGGCCGCCGCGCGTCGCACACCCGTCGGCCGTGCCAGATGAGCAGATGCGGGAAGCGCGCCCAGTCCTCACGCGGCACGAGACGCATGAGATCCTGCTCTATCTTCACCGGGTCCTCCTGCTTCGTGAGACCGAGGCGTTGCGAGAGGCGCCGCACGTGCGTGTCGACGACGATCCCCTCGGGATGCCCGAGCTCGGCGGAGACGACGTTCGCCGTCTTCCGTGCGACGCCGGGCAGGCGGACGAGCTCGTCGAGCGTGCTCGGCACTTCGCCGTCGAAGTCCTCGATGAGCATGCGCATCGTGCCGCGCAGCGACTTCGCCTTCTGGCGGAAAAAGCCCGTCGCGTAGATGTCGCGCTCGAGCTCCTCCTGCGGCACCGCGAGATAGTCCTCCGGTCTGTGGTACTTCTCGAACAGCGTCGCCGTAACGCGGTTCACGTTCACGTCCGTCGTCTGCGCAGAGAGCATCACCGACACGAGCAGCTCGAGCGGGCTGCGGAACGTGAGTGCGATGCCGGCGTCCTGATACTCGGCCGCGAGCCGCTCGATGATCGGCCGGATGCGCTCGCGCTTCGGCCCGACGCGCTTGCGGGCCTCGCGGACGAAGCTACGCGGCACTGACGAGCTCGGGCGACGGCTCGCGCAGGCCCATCCCGGCGCAGACGAGGTCGAGCGCGGGGCAGCCGGCGCACGCGAACTCGCTCGGCATGGGCCTGAACTCGCCCCCCTGGATGCGTGCGATCGCAACGGACAGCTCCGCCTCCAGCTCGCTGAGCTGCTCGCGCGTGAACGTCGTCGAGACGACCGCATCCGGCCGCTCGAGGAACTGGTAGACGACCTCCACTTCGTCCGCGCCCGCACGGAAGCACGCGAGCGCGTATACGAGCCGCTGGAGCCGGTACCCCTCTTCGACGATCGCATCAGGCGACACGTCGCCGACGAAGTTCGTCTTGTAGTCGACGACGAGCGCCCGGCCGCCCTCCAGGTACAGCACGTCGAGGAAGCCGTGCAGAAGCACGCCGTCGTGCTCGAAGGTGAACGGCCGCTCCTTCTGGACGCCGGTGAGCCCCGCTACGCGCCGCGCGACATCCGACTCGCAGTACGCGGTCACGAACGCGCGGATGCGCTCGACCTCCTCGTCGGTCGCGCGCTCGAGCTCGATCTCGCGGCACGACCGGGGCCGTGAGGTCGATGTCCTCCAGCAAGCCGTGCACGATGGTGCCGATCTCCGTCGCGGACAGGCCACCAACCCCCGTCCCCAGGACGGGCAGCTCCTTCATGCCGATCGCGTAGCGCGCGTAGTACTTGTACGAGCACTGCTCAAACGTCGAGAGCGCGGTGAACGACAGCCGTCGCACACGATGCAGCGGCGGATCAGGCGGAACGACGAGCGGCGGCAGCCCGAGCGCGGGAGCGGCGGCGAGCTCTTCGAGCGCGGCGAACAGCTCCAGCTGGCCGGGCTCCAACTCCGCCATGGGCTGCGCCACCGGCGCGTCCGTCCAGTCCTCGACGTGGTGACGGTCGACGCGCACGAGCAGGTGCGCGTGGCCGCGCACGATCTCCACCGGCGTTTCGCCGGCGGCGGTGAGCTCCTCGTCCGCGTCGAGCCGGGCGAGCACCCAGCCGATCGGCGTCGACGCGTCGGCCGCCCGGTCGCGGTCGATCGCGCCTGAGACGATCAGGCGCTGCCGCGCGCGCGTCATCGCGACGTAGTAGAGGCGCAGGCGCTCCGCGGTCTCCTCCTCCTGCCGAGTGGCTCGCACCTCGTCGTAGTCGAAGGCGGGGTAACGCTTGGCGGTCGCGGGGTCCGCGACGCGGAAGCCGAAGCGGCCGTCGGAGAGCGCGAGGATCTCCTCCGCCGACGGCGGCGCCTTGTCGCGGCCGGCGTCGGCGACGATGACGACCTCGAACTCGAGCCCTTTGGCCGCGTGAATCGTGAGCAGGCGGACCGCGTCGGCTCCCTCCTCCTCCGCCACCGCTTCGAGCTCGCGCGCGCCGAGCGCCTCCTGCTCGCTGACGAAGCGGACGAAGCCCTCGACGTCGGGGCCGCGCAGCTCCTCGTACGAACGCGCCAGTCGCGCGAGCTTGCGCATGTTCGCGTACCGGCGCCTGCCGTCCCACTGGGCGAGCACGGCGAGGTCGTAGTCGTGCTCGGCGACGATGCGCTCGCACAGCCGCTCGAGCGAGAGCCGCGGCATCGCGGCCGCGAGACGGTCGAACCGCTGGCGGAATGCGCGTATAAGCCGCTCGTCACTCTCGGACAGGCCGGGCGGCATCGAGCGCTCGATGCCGGAGAAGAGCGGGCGGCGCGACGCCGACCGTCGCAGCAGGACGAGTGCGTCGTTCGACACGCCCGACGAACGGCGACGCGAGCACGCTGACGAGCGCGCGGTCGTCGTACCGGTTCTGCAGCAGGCGCAAGTACGCGAGCATGTCGACGACCTGCTGCTGGCCGAAGTACCCCTTGCCCGTCGCGCGGTAGGTCGGCAGCCCGGCGCGGCGCAGCTCCTGCTCGTACTGCTCCGCGTCCGTGCCCGCCGCGAAGAGGACGACGATCTCGCCGGCGGTCGCCGCGCCCGTATCGACGAGCTCGCGCACGCGCCGCGCGATCGCGCGCGCCTCTGCGCGCCGCCAGTGCACACCCGTGTCCTTGTACGCGGCCTTGTCGGTGACGAGCAACTCGACCGGGTGGCCGAACACCGGGTCGGGAAACTCCGCCGCGGCCGCCAGCGGCTGGAACTCGCCGCCGAAGTGCGAGCCGAAGAGCTCGTTCACCGCCGCGAGCACCTCCGGGCGCGAGCGGTAGTTCAGCGTCAGCGGCAGGAGCTGCGCCGCATTCGCACGACGCTCGCGGAAGACGCGCACGTCGGCATGGCGGAATCCGTAGATGGACTGGAACTCATCGCCGACGTAGAAGAGGTCGGCGCCGCCGCCCGCGAGTAGGTCGATCAGCTCGCACTGCAGCCGGTTCGTGTCCTGGAACTCGTCCACCATGATCGCGCGGAAGCGGAGCGACTCGCGCTCGCGAATGTCCAGGTGGTCGCGCAGCAGGTCGCGCGCCTGCAGCTGGAGGTCCTCGAAGTCGAGCGCGGACTCGCGGGCCTTCTCCTCGGCGTACGCATCCGCGAAGCGCTCGAGCAGCTCCTGGAGCAGATCACGGTCGCGCCCGGCGGCCTCGTCGAGCGCCGCTTGCTCGACGGCCTTGCGCGCCTCCTCGTACACGACAGCGCGGTCGCCGCGGACACGGAAACCGGAGAGGTCGATGAGCCGGTCGGCCCGCGAGTCGCGCTCCAGCAGCTCGAGCAGCTGGGCGGCGGTCTCGTGGTCGACGGTGCGCGCGGCCTCGCGCAGCTCCTCCACGCGGTCGGCCAGCTCCGGGCGATCGCCGACGCCGAGGACGAGCTCACGGCCGGCCGAGCGAAGCGTCTCGTAGACGCCGGTAAGCATCCGGCGCAGGCCGGGCAGCGCCGTACGTCGCGAGCAGCTGCAAACGCGCGGGCTCGGCGCCGCTGCAGAACTCGGCGAGCGCCCGCTCGAACGCCTCACTGCGGAGCACCGCACCCTGCGCCTCGTCCAGCTCCCGGAAGCGCGGGTCGAGACCGGCGGCGAAGGGATACGCCTTCAGCAGCCGGAGGCAGAAGCCGTGGATGGTGGAGATCCACGCGCCGTCGAGCTCGCGCGCAAGGTCTTGGCGATCGCGGCTCACGAGTTCTGCGCGGATGCGCGTGCGCAGCTCGCCCGCAGCACGGCGCGTGTACGTGATGACGAGGATGGAATCGACGTCGAGACCCTGGTCGCACACAGCGCGCGGGCGAAGCGCTCGACGAGCACCGCCGTCTTGCCTGTGCCCCGCGCCGGCGGAGACGAAGACCTCGCCGGTCGCCTCAACGGCAGCCAACTGTTGCTCGTTCACGCGCGCTCCACCCTGCACATCGGCCACAGGTCGCACCACGGCGGACAATCGCCGCCGCGCGGGTCGTGCTCGACGTCGCCGGTGCGGATCCGGCCGGCGAGGCGGCGCGCCGTCTCCTCCGCGCTCGCGACCGCGGTCCAGAACGCGTCTTCGTCGAGGTAGTCGGTGCGGACGTAGCCCGGCAGCGTTTCGCCGTCCTCCTTGCGCAGCAGTCCGCGCGCACGCCGCTCGCCGGCGAGCGGACGGTAGACGCCGCCGAGTGGCTCGATGCCGACGAGGTCGCGCAACACGAGCATGTACAGCGGGATTTGGAGGCGCAGCTCCTTCTCGATCTCCACGGCCGAGTGCGCGTGCTTGCCCGACTTGTAGTCCTGCACGATCCCGCGCGCGCTGAACGGGTCGATGTCGATCCGGTCGATCTTCCCGGAGAGCGTGATCCCATCGCCGAGGTCGAGACCGCGCTGCAGCTCCTGCGGCGCCCGCTCGCTGCCGAAGGAGACCTCGAACCGGCGCGGGACGAGCTGCAGCTCGCTGCCGCACTCCTCGTGCACGAGCGCCTCGAGGTCGCGCCACAGCGTCTGGTCGAGTTCACGCGCCTGCATCTCGGTCATCTCCATGCGCACGCCGCTCAGCGCCTCGTTGAGGGACGCGCGCATCAGGCGCACTGCGCCGTCCTCGACGCGCTCGTCGAGCTTCTCGACGCCGAGCTCCTTGGGCAGCCTCGTGAAGAACTTGAACAGCGCGCTGTGCGCGACCGAGCCGCGCAGCTTCGGGTCGACCTCGGCGTCGATCGACTTCGGATCGATGAGCCGGTCGATGAACCACGCGGACGAGCAGTCGGCGAACCGCTCGAGCTCCGTCACGTTGAACGTGTTCCGCGAGCCGAGCTGCTCGAGCACGCTCGGATCGACGAGCCGCGTCGGCCGACGGTTGGCGCGGACGGCACGGTCGAGCTGACGGTCCCAGCCGTTCGCCCGCGCGAGCGACGCTGCCTGGCCGCCGTCGCGCGCGGCGAGCTCGGCGAGCGCACGAAGACGTTCGCGCTCCGTCGGCGCGTCCTCGAGCTTCCACGTCAATGCCGACAGCGGCCGCCTGCGCGTCCAACGGCGCACGTCGTCCGGGTCGAAGAGTGTCTGCACCTCCTCCCAGAACGGGCTCGCTTCGCGCGGCGCGCCGTCGTCGGTCGCGGCCTCGCGAACGAGATACAAGCGTTCGGACGCGCGCGTGCACGCGGTGTAGAAGAGATAGCGGTCGCGGCTCACCGAATCCGGCCGCTCGAGGCGGGCGCCGCGCTCGTCCAGCGCGCGCCGAACGTCGTCGTCGAGGAACGGTGACGCAGCGCCGCGGCGGGGCAGGCTCCCCTCCTCCAGGCCGAGCACGAACGCGACGTCGAAGCGACGCGTGCGCGCGCGCATGAGATCGACGACGGCGACGCGGCCGGGCTCGTCTCCGCGCATCGGGCGCAGCGTCTGGCGGTCGAGCGCGGCAACGAGATCCTCGCGCGACAGCGGGCCGGCAAGCGACTGCCAGCGCTCGAGCTCGGCGAGCAGCCGCGTGACCGCCTCGTACGCGCGCAGGTCGAGCCGCGACGACTCTCCGACGGGCGGCCCTTCGAGGCCGTACGCGTTGCGCAGCATGCGGGCGGAGAGCGCCTGTGCCGCCTCGACCGGGTCGTCGGCCGCGCGAAGCTCGTCCAGCGCCGGGAGCGGCGATCCGCGGAGCTTCTCCGCCTCCTCGACCACGCGCTCGGGCGTCTGGACGGCCCGCCCGCGCAGACGGCCCTCGACGAAGTCGACCGCATGGCGCGGCACGCCGGAGAACGGCGAGCGCAGGTGCGCGAAGAGGTCGCCACGCGTGCCTCCGAGCCAGGCGAAGCGCAGGAGCGATGCAAGGGAGTGGCCGAACGGCGTCTGCGTGAGCCGGATCTCGCCGTCGACGGCGTACGGGACGCCGAGCGTGCCGAGCGCGGTCTCGAGCGGCGCTCGCCAGCGCTCGATGCTCGGGCACACGAGGCCGATCCGCTCGGCCGGCGTGCCGTCGCGCAGCAGGCTGAGAAGCTCCTCGCCGACGAGCTCGAGCGCGCCGCGCGCACCGGCGCCCTCGAAGAAGCGCACGGCGCCGTCGATCGGCACCGGCGCGGGCGGCGTGTCGTCGAAGAGCCCGCGCTCCAGGTGTGCGAGCGCCGGCTGCGCCGTGTCGCCCCAGCGCGGCGGCGAGCTCGTCGATGCGCGCGCCGGCGAGCCGCGCGAGATCCTCGGCCGTCCGACGCAGCGATGCGAACGCCGGGCGCCCGGGCTCGTACGGGAGTGAGACGGTCACCTCGGCTGCGGCCCGCGAGCGCTTCGAGCAGCGCCCACTCCGCGCCGGTGAGATCTTCGAAGCCGTACGCGAACACCGGCTCGCCGTGCCAGGCATCGAGCTCCGACTGGAGGCGCTCCGCGGCGCTGCGGCGCAGAAGGTCCCGATCCCAGCGGCCGAGCCGGTCGAGCTCGGCGCGGTACGCGGCGTAGAGCGACGAGAGATCGCCGTCCAGCTGCTCGGGGTCGAGCAGCCCGGACTCGAGCTCGCTCAGCGCCTGCTGCAGCGAATCGGCGAACCCGCCGAACCGCGCGGACGCAGCGAGGCGGTCGAGCTCCGCCGTGGCCAGCACGCGGCGCACGAGCAGCGCGCGCTGCGCCTGCGACACGAGCGGCCGCGCATCGTCGCCGGCGTACGCGATGCGCTCGAAGACATCGTCGAACGTTCCGATCGAGCCCGCGAGCAGCGCGGGCCGGCGCGCGAGCAGTTCGCGCTGAACGCGCTCGACATCCGATCGGTTCGGCACGATGAGCACGGGCTCCCGCTCGAGAGCGGCGAGATAACGGTCGAGCAGCGACTCGACCTTGCCCGCGTTCGCAGGCCCAGCGATCAGGCTGAGCGGCACCGCCCCATCGTAGAGGCGGTCTCCGACAGTCTCGACTCTACGCTGTGTGGCGGCGGACTTCGGCTTGCGGCCGCGACGCGCGACGGCGCGGCCGGGCATCGAGCCGGCGCAGTCGTCGCAGAGGTCGGCCTGCTTCGAGCCGCGGCGCGCGTCCGTGAACGTCACGCGGAGCATCGCGCCTTTCCCCTCCTCGACTTCCTTGCTGCAGTTGTCGCAAACGAGAACGGTTTTCCGTGCCATGGGCGTAATTCTAGTCGAAATGCAGGAGCCGGATGAGAGCTGCCTCTTCCGGCTCCAATCCCGTCTGGCGGGTCGCCACGGCCCGTAAATGGCGGGGTCGGAAATCCTGCGGAGTTTGCGCGAATCGGGGTGGCCGACGCGTCTACACTGGCCGCCGATGCGCGACGAAAACGTCATCGTCGTTCTCGAGGGCGACCAGACCGGGCAGGAGTTGCTGGAGGAGTCGCTGCGGGTGCTCGCCGCCGACGTCATCGGCGTCGAGCTCGAGTTCCCGCGGTTCGACCTCTCGCTCGAGAGCCGCCGCAAGACGCAGAACACGGTCGTCTTCGAAGCGGCGGCAGCCGTCCGCGAGCACGGCCTGGGGCTGAAGGCGGCGACTGTGACCCCGGAGCAGCGCGACGACGTCGGCTCGCCGAATCGCATTCTCCGCGAGGAGATCGGCGGCAAGGTCATCGTCCGCACCGGCCGGCGGATTCCGGGCGTCGTTCCGGTCGCGGGCGTGCTACGCGCCGATCTCGATCGTCCGCATGGCGGTCGGCGACGCGTACGGCGCCGAGGAATGGCGCGAGGGCGAAGGCGATGACGAAGTGGCGTTCCGCAAGGAGCGCATCGAACGGCGCATCTGCCACGCCGTCGCGGAGTTCGCGTTTCGCCAGGCGGACCGAACCGGAGCGAAGGTGTTCGGCGGCCCGAAGTACACGGTCAGCCCGACGTACGAGGGGATGCTCAAGGAGGAGATGGACTTCGCCGCCGAGCGCCATCCCGAAGTCCCGTACGAACCGCAACTGATCGACGCGACGTTCGCGCTGCTGCTCTCGACGACGGGCGAGCCGCTCGTCATTCCCGCGCTCAACCGCGACGGCGACATTCTCTCCGACCTCGTCCTGCCGCTCTTCGGCTCGATCGCCGGATCGGAGTCGCTGCTCGTCGCGTTCGAGGACGACTTCGAGCCGGCGGCGATCATGGCGGAAGCCGCGCACGGCACCGCGCCTTCGCTCCAGGGAAAGAACGTCGCCAATCCGATGGCGATGATCCTCGCCGGCGCGGCGCTGCTCTCACACGGAGGCGAAGTGAGTCACCGCGCCGGCCGCGCCGATGCGCGAGGCGTGCCTCGAAGCAGTCGCCTCCGGCGCGCGCACGTCCGATCTCGGCGGCGAGCTGGGCACGAGCGAATTCACAGACGAAGTGATCTCGCGCGTGCGCCAGAAGCTCGAGGTCTGGGCGGCGATCTAATCGACCGCGAGCGGAAGCGCCTCGGTCTGCCAAGACCGAGAGGAACGCCTCGACGATCTGTGGATCGAACTGGGTGCCCGCGCCGCGCCCGAGCTCGGCAAACGCGTCCCCCGGCGTCCGAGCAGCGCGGTACGGCCGAAGAGAGGTCATCGCGTCGAACGCATCCGCGACCGCGAGCAGTCTCGCCTCGATGGGGATGGACGTCCCGCGCAGCCCGCACGGATAGCCGTAGCCGTCCCAGTGCTCGTGGTGGAGCAGCACGTACGGAAGGATGTGGCGCGCGTTCCGGAGCGGCAGCACGAGCGACGCGCCGGCGCGCGGATGTGCACGCATCTCGTCGCGCTCCTCGTCCGACAGCGGGCCAGGCTTGACCAGCACTTCGGCGCGCACGACGAGCTTGCCGACGTCGTGGATCGGTGCCGCATGGCGCAGGACGGCAATGCGCTCCGGCGTCCAGCCGAGATGCCGTGCGACGGGCTCGGCCAGCGCAGCGACCCGCGCTCCGTGGCCCTCGGTCTGGTCGCGTTCTTCGAGCCAACGGACGATCGCAGCGAGCATGCCCGACGTGTTTTCCGCGGGCGGGCGCGGTTTCCTCTAGGAGGTCCGCTCCATTCGCCGACGCAGGAAATGCAGACCCACGAGCACCAGCAGAATCGCGGCGATCACGCCCACCCCGATAGCCGCATCGCGCTGGACGGTGTTCACGATCGCCGCACCGGCGTAGTACGCCGCCAGGCCGATGCCGCAGCCCCAGACGACGGCGCCCGCCACGTTCCATGCCATGAAACGCGGCCAGGGCATACGGCCGACTCCGGCCATCCAGCCGAGCGTCGCGCGGAGAACGGGCACGAACCGACCGAGGAAGACCGCCTTCGAGCCATGGCGGGCGAAGAACTCGTCCGATCGCTCCACCCCGGGCCGGGTGACACGCTCGAACCATGGCCACGCGGCGAGGATCTCGCGGCCCCGCGCGCGGCCGAGCCCGTAGCCGGTCGCAGCGCCGACAACGGCGGCGACGACGGAGAGCGCGATCGTCCAGCCGATGCTGCCGTGGCCCTGCGATGCGAGCGCTGCCGCGGCAATGAGCGCCGTCTCTCCGGGGATGAACGGCAGGCCGGCAACCTCGAGGAACACGACCCCGAAGACGACCCACAGCCCATAGTGCGAAACGAAGTGCGTCACGGAGTCCGCTGGCAGTCTACGGAGGAGGGATCGGGGAAGACACGCACGCTCGCCGCCGCCGACCTGAATAGAGTTGGCACCGATGCGGGTCGGAGTAGCGCGTGAAACGGCGCCGGGAGAGCGCAGGGTCGCCCTTGTGCCCGAGACGGCGGGAAAGCTCGCCGCTGCGGGCTTCGACGTCGTCGTCGAGGCGGGAGCCGGCGACGCCGCGTCGTTCCCGGATGCGGCGTACACCGATGCCGGCGTGCCGCTCGGCGACGCGTGGAGCGCGGACGTCCTCGTCAAGGTGCGCAAGCCGGACGAGCAGGAGACGGCTCGTCTGCACGACGGCCAGCTGCTCATCGGCTTCCTCGACCCGCTCGGCGACCCAGCCGCCGTGGAGCGCATCGCCGCGCGCGGCGTGACCGCATTCGCGATGGAGTCGATCCCGCGCATCACGCGCGCGCAGTCGATGGACGCGCTGTCGTCGCAGGCGACCGTCGGCGGCTACAAGGCGGCGCTCCTCGCCGCCGACCAGCTCCCCCGCTTCTTCCCGATGCTGATGACTGCGGCGGGGACGGTCCCGCCGGCGAAGGTGCTCGTCATCGGCGCAGGCGTCGCCGGGCTGCAGGCGATCGCGACCGCGCGCCGACTCGGCGCCGTCGTCACCGGCTTCGACGTGCGCCCCGTCGTCCGCGAGCAGATCGAGAGCCTCGGCGCGAACTGGCTCGACCTCGGCGTCACCGGCGCGGAGGCCGAGGGCGGCTACGCGCGCGAGCTGACGCCCGAGGAGATGCAGGCGCAGCAGACGGCGCTCGAGGCGCGGATCTCGGAGTTCGACGCTGTCATCACCACCGCCGCCGTCCCCGGTCGCGCCGCGCCGAAGATCATCCCGGCTTCAGCGGTGCAGGCGATGCGGCCCGGCTCGGTCATCGTCGACCTCGCCGCCGACACGGGCGGCAACTGCGAGCTCACGCAGCCGGGCGAGATCGCCGTGCGCGAGCACGTCACGCTCGTCGGCCTCACGAACCTGCCGGCGACGATGCCGTACCACGCCTCGACGCTCTACTCGCGCAACGTGCAGGCGCTGCTGCTGCACCTCGCGCCCGAGGGGCAGCTCAACCTGGATTGGTCGGACGAGATCACCGCCGGCGCGTGCGTCGCCGGCAAGAAGGAGGCAGCGCCCGCATGAGTCACAACATGTTGCTCGTCTTCGAGGTGACGATTCTCGTGCTCGCGATCTTCCTCGGCTTCGAGGTGATCTCGAAGGTGCCGGCGATGCTGCACACGCCGCTGATGTCGGGCACGAACGCGATCCACGGCGTCGTCGTCGTCGGCGCGATGCTCGTGCTCGGGCTCGGACCACAAGGGGCCGTTCATGTGGATCGTCGGCTTCCTGGCGGTCGTCCTCGGCTCGGCCAACGTCGTCGGCGGCTTCGTCGTCACCGACCGGATGCTCGAGATGTTCAAGAAGCGCGAGCCGCCGAAGCCGAAGGACGAGTAGTGGGGACGAACGTCAGCAACCTGCTGTACCTGATCACGATCGTGACGTTCATCCTCGCGTTGCGCTACCTCTCCAATCCGGCGCACGCGCGGCGCGGCAACCAGATCGGCGCCGTCGGCATGCTCCTCGCGATCGTCGTCACGTGGGTGAAGACCGGCGGGACGAGCTGGTGGGCGCTCGCCCTCGGAATGGCGATCGGCGGCGGCTTCGGCGCCTTCGCCGCGCGCAGGGTGAAGATGACCGCGATGCCGCAGATGGTGGCGCTGTTCAACGGCGTCGGCGGCGGAGCGGCTGCCCTCATCGCGCTCGCGGAGCTGCACCGCCTCCTCCCCACGCCGGGCAAGCCGACACTCGACATCAGCTCGTCGCGATCGCGCTCTCCGGCCTCATCGGCGCCATCTCGTTCGCGGGCTCGATGGTCGCCTTCGCGAAGCTGCAGGAGCTGATCAAGGGGCGGCCGATCACATATCCCGGCCAGAAGGTCGTCAACCTCGCCGTGCTCGCGGCGCTGTGTCGGCGCTCGGCGCCGCGCTCGCAGCCGGCGTCCAGGACCAATGGCTTCTCTGGGCGGTCATCGCCGGCGGCGCGCTCTTCGGCGTCATGTTCGTGCTCCCCATCGGCGGCGCCGACATGCCGGTCGTCATCTCGCTGCTGAACGCGTTCACGGGGCTCGCCGTCGCGGTCGGCGGCTTCGAGCTGGAGAACAACGTGCTCATCGTCAGCGGCATGCTCGTCGGCGCTTCCGGCACCCTGCTGACGCTCAAGATGGGCGCGCGCGATGAACCGCTCCATCGCGAACGTGCTCTTCGGTGCGTTCGGGCAGGTGACCGAGGGAGCAGCAGCTGTCGCTGCGGGCAGCGACGGCGGCACCGTGCGCTCAGCGAGCGCGGAAGATGTCGCCGTGATGCTCGCGTACGCGCACAAGGTGGTCTTCGTCCCCGGCTACGGGCTCGCCGTCGCGCAGGCGCAGCACGACGTCCGGCAGCTCGCCGACCTCCTCGAGGCGAAGGGCGTCGAGGTCACGTACGCCATCCATCCCGTCGCGGGCCGAATGCCGGGGCACATGAACGTGCTGCTGGCGGAAGCGAACGTCCCCTATCCGCAGTTGAAGGAGATGGACGACGCGAATCCGGAGTTCTCGCGCACCGATGTCGCGGTCGTCGTCGGCGCCAACGACGTCGTCAATCCCGACGCGCGCAACAACCAGGGCAGCCCCATCTACGGGATGCCCATCCTCAACGTCGACGACGCGCAGGCCGTCGTCGTGCTCAAGCGCTCGATGAACCCGGGCTTCGCCGGCATCGAGAACCCGCTGTTCTACAACCCGAAGACGGTCATGCTCTTCGGCGACGCCAAGGAGTCGATCACGAAGCTCATCCAGGACGTCAAGACGCTCTAGCGGCGATGTGCAGCGTCTTGATCGCCTGCCCGTACGCCTGCCAGCTCTGGGCCGGCATGTTCGTCTCGGCGAGATAGACGGAAAAGCCCGTCGTCCCCGCCTGCGCGAGCAGCTGCGCGTACTGCTGCGGCGTCACCCAGCCCTTCTGACCGTGGTAGCTGCCGACTGTCGGATGCACCTGCGAGGGCGCAAACGGCGCCGCGGTGCGCAGGCACTGCGCCGGTGAGACGGATCCGCCGAAGTCGTTGACGTATGCCTGCGGCAGGAACGCGAACCCGGCGCTGGCCCAGGGCTGGAGACCGATCCCCTGCGCATCGCAGAGCGAGGACAGTCCCGCGGTCATCGTCGGCTCGAGCTGACGGAACCTGCTCACGAAGTCCTGCGACGCGCCCGGCTTCGTCTGGTAGGAGGCTTCCGCGTTCGCGATGTAGAACGTGAGGCCGTTCCGCTTCAGCTGCGTCGCGGCGAAGCCCGCATCCGCGTGCGGGTACCCGGCAAGCGATGTCCAGCCGCCGACGGGGAGCCCGCTCGCCTGGATGAAGCGCGTGACCCAGTCCGGATCGATCGGCTGCACGTTCCCCGTCGAGCCGAGGTAGACGGCAGCCCAGCCGAAGCCCGCACTGCGTAACTGCTGCCCCAGCCACGTCGGGTCGACGTCGTGCGTGTGCCATACGAACACGCCCGCGTTGTTCCACGACATCGCGACGCGTGGAGGCGGCGGCGGAGGCGGCGGCGCAGTGGTCGTCGGCGGCGGCGGTTTCGGCTCGGCTTGACGACTGTCGTCGTGACGGGCGGGGGCGGCGCCGCCTGCGGATGCTTAGCGGCTTCGATCCCGGGGCCATGAAGAAGCCGAGGATGGACGCGACGAAGAGCACGCTCATGCCCGCGGCCGCGAAACGCGTCGGCGCCGTCATGAGGCGAGACGCTCCGGCTCGAACAGGCCGAGCAGCTCGGGAGCGCGCCCGAGCATCGCGTCGGCAACGAGGCTGCCGCAGCCGAAGCCCATGACGTTTCCATGCCCGGAGTACCCGGCTGCTATCCATACCCCGTCGCGACCGGGCACCGGCCCGACGAGCGGCAGCATGTCCTGCGTGAGGGCGAAGATCCCGGCCCAGCGGTGGCTGATGCGCGCCTTGCCGCCCGAGAGCTCGCCGAGGAAGCGCTCGAGCGAGGCCTGGATGGTGGGCGTCGTCTCCTCGACGTCGGTCAGCTCGTCCATGATCGAGACGTCGCGGAACCCGCCCAGGAGGAGCCGGCGGTCCGGGAGCTGCTGCCAGTAATCGAATCCCTGCCGCGCATAGTGCGGCCGGTCGTAGAGCACGCGGTCGAGCGGCTCGCTCACCACGACTTGTCCGCGTGCCGGCCAGATCGCGTCGGCGAGCTCGGGCACCAGGTCGCGGCCGTAGCCGTCGGTGGCGACGAGCACGCGCTCGGCGTCGAGCTGCTCCACGTCGGCGACGGGATCGTGCTCGCGAAACTCCGCGCCTGCCGCGGCGGCGCGCGATGCGAGCCTGCGCACGAAGCGCGCCGGCTGGATGGAGCCGTCGCCGTGGTGATGGATCGCTCCGTGGAAACGGGGGAACTCGTCGAGCCAGTCGGCGGCGAAGCCGTCCTCGTGCAGCGCCTCGTATTCCGCGCGGATGTTCTCGCGCTCCTCCTCGTCGGCGGCGAGCCGGTAGCTGCCCGGCCGCTCCAATGCGTCGCCGGCGACCTCCTCCATCCGGTCGAGTGTCTCCTCCGTCCAGCGCCAGAGCGCACCCGACTCGTCGGCGCCGTACGTCTCGCGCGCGACGTCGTACCGCGCCGCACCGCCACGCAGGGCGAAACCGCCGTTGCGACCACTCGCGCCCTCCGCCACCGCGCGCCGGTCGTGGACGCGAACGCGCAGCCCCGCCTCGGCGAGGCGGAGCGCCGCGCTGCAGCCGGTGACGCCGGCGCCCACGATCGCCACGTCCACGCGGCCGTCCTGACGGCCGTTGACGCGTTCCGCGACCGGTTCCTCGAGCCAGTACGGGTTCACGACCCCTGACGGTACATCCCCTCGTAGACGACCACGCGGCCGGCCAGCTCGAGCTCGACGAGCTCGCGCGCGATCTCCGAGGCCTCGCGGCCGGTTGCGCGGACGAGCTCGTCCGCCGTCGCCGGCAGCAGCTCGAGGAGCGGCGATCGCTCCTTCGGGGCCTCCGCCTCGATCCCGAAGGAGTGGAGGACGTCCGCGGCCGAGGTCAAGGGCGAAGCGCCGAGCTTCAGCAGGCCGTTCGTCCCGGCCGAGAGCGCCGACGTGATCTCGCCCGGGACGGCGAACACCTCGCGGCCCTCCTCGAGCGCGAGATCGGCCGTGATGAGCGCGCCGCTCCGCTCGCGCGCCTCGACGACGACGGTCGCGGCGGCGAGCCCCGCGACAATGCGGTTGCGCGCCGGGAAGCGCCACGGCGCGGGCTCCACGCCGGGTGCGTACTCGGAGACGATCAACCCCGTCTCGGCGATGCGTCGCGCCAGGTCGGCGTGCGCGGCCGGGTAGTCGCGGTCGATGCCGCAGCCGAGCACGGCGACGGTCGTTCCTCCGGCGTCGAGCGCTCCGCGATGCGCTTCCCCGTCGACGCCGCGCGCGAGACCGCTGACGACGACGAGCCCTGCGGCGGCGAGCTCGCGCGCGAGGCTGCGCGCGACCGACGCGCCGTAGCCGGAGCACGCCCGCGCGCCGACGATCGCGACCGCAGGTCGTTCGAGCATCTCCGGCGGTGCGACTCCGCGCACGAAGAGAGCCGGCGGGCGGGTCGTGGATCGAGCGCAAGAGCGGCGGGAGGTCGGAGACGAAACGGAAGCCGCGCGCGGCGAGGCGCTGCTCGTATGCGTGCGCGTCGAACGCTCGCAGGTGCGCACGCCAGCGCGCGGTGTCCGGCGGCCGGATGAGGTGCGTCCCCGTCTCCGACGCGAAGACCGCGAGGGCGAGCTCGTTCACGCGAGCTCCTGCGGCGACCGGTACGCGAGCGCCTCGGCGATGTGCTCCGCCTGCACCTCCTCCGTGCCGGCGAGCGCCGCGATCGTGCGCGCGACGCGAGCGACTCGCGCTCGGCCGCGTCCCGACAGCGGCAGCCGGTCGACCGCGCGCGTGAGGAGCGCGTCGGCGTCGGCCGAGCGGCGTAACGGCAGGATCGCCAGTGCCTCCCGCGCGAGCGCGACGCGGACGGCCACCGGCGCGGACGCCTCCGCAGGTCCGGCGGCGAGCTCGGTCGCCCGCGGTCGCGGCACCGCGACGACGAGGTCGAAGCGGTCGAGCAGCGCGCGCGAGAGCTTCGCCCGGTACGACGCGAGCCGCTGCGCGGTGCACGAGCACGACGCGCCGCCGTCTCCGCGCGCGCCGCAGGGGCAGAGGTTCATCGTCGCCACGAGCTGGAAGCGCGCGGGAAAGACCGCGCGGCCGGCGGCGCGCGCGATGCAGACGACCCCGTCCTCGAGCGGTTGCCGCAGCGCCTCGAGCGCCGGGCGCTGGAACTCGGCGAGCTCGTCGAGCAGGAGGACGCCCTGGTGCGCGAGGCTCGCCTCGCCCGGGCGGATGCCCGGCCCGCCGCCGACGATGGCCGCCGTCGACGCGCTGTGGTGCGGTGCGCGGAACGGCGGCGTGCGCACGAGCGGCTGCTCTGGCGGAAGGAGTCCTGCGACCGAGTGGATGCGCGTGACCTCGAGCGCGGCCGCGGCGTCGAGCGGCGGCAGGATGCCCGGCAGACGGCGCGCCAGCATCGTCTTCCCCGTCCCGGGCGGCCCGGCGAGGAGGAGGTTCTGCCGCCCTGCGGCGGCGATCTCGAGCGCCCGTCGCGCCCGCTCCTGGCCGCGCACCTCGGAGAGGTCGGGGAGCGGCAGCGCCTCGGGCTCGACGGGCGTCCGGCACCGGCTCGGGCTCGAGCTCGCCGCGCAGGTACGCGACCGCCTCCGCCAGATGGGCGACGGGAATCGGCCGCACGCCGGCGAGCGCCGCCTCCGAAGCCGACTCGGGCGGACAGAGCAGGTACTCGATCCCGAGGCGGCGGGCACCCTCGGCGACAGCAAGAACGCCGCCGACGCGGCGCAGCCGGCCGTCGAGCGCGAGCTCGCCGACCGCCGCGTGGCGGCTCAGCTCCGTCTGCGGGATCTGCCGTGAGGCGGCAAGCACCGCGAGCGCGATCGGCAGGTCGTAGCCGGAGCCTTCCTTCCGCAGCCCCGCGGGTGCGAGGTTGACGGTGACACGCCCGCGTGGGAATTCGAGCTCGGCGGAGACGATGCCGCTGCGAACCCGTGTGCGCGCCTCGGCGCACGCGCGGTCGGGCAACCCGACGATGGCGAACGTCGGCAAGCCGTTCTCGTGCACATCGGCCTCCACCTCGACGCGGCGCGGCTCGAGGCCGACGAGCGCATGCGTGATCGCGCGTGCGAGCAAGCCTACGGCTCCTGGTCACATGCGAGGGTGAGCGCGCCACGTTGCACTAAGGCCAGGCGGGACGCTACGTGCGCCTCCCTTACCGCTCCGTCACGGCTTCCTCGCGACGATCCGGCTGAAGCCGAGATTGCGGCCCGCGTCGAAGCGCCTCGTGTCGATCCACTGCTTCGCCTCCGCGACATCGTCCTCGGGGACATGGCCGTGTGCGAGCAGCGCTTCGTCCCACTCGATCCAATGACGCCAGCCGTCCTCGACGAGATCGGCGACCTCCACCGTTACGAGCCCTGTCTTCTCCCAGTGGTTGCGCCACCAGGCGGGGCTGTGGAATGTCCAGTGATCCCAGTAGCGCGCCCACTGCGGCGCGAGATGCTTCGGCGAATCGCCGTCGAACTCGTGGTCGAGACCGGGCACGACGATACCCAGTTGGCCTCCGTCCTTCACCAGCGGTGCGAAGTACCTGCCGAGATAGCGATCGTCCGTGCCGAAGTAGTGATAGGCGTCGACGCTCACGAGCGCGTCGAAGAATCCCTCTGCGAACGGCAGAGCGTGCGCCTCGGCATGGATCGGATAGACCGACGCTTCGCAGCCTGCTTCGACGACGCGCTGCCAGTTCTCTGATGCCGGGATCCAGAGGTCGGTCGCCCAGACTCGAACGCCGAACTCGCGGGCGAGGAAGATCGAGCTCACCGCCCTCCCGCATCCGAGATCGAGGACATTCATGCCTGGACGAAGTTCGACGACCTCGCTGAGGGAGTCCGCGAGCCAGAGCACGTTGGGGCCCATGCTGTTGGCCATGACCCATTCGGGGTCATACGTTCGATGACGATCCACCTTCTGACCTCCGACGACGTAGGAACAGAACCGCGACTCCGGCAGAGCCGGAGCGCGAACGTCGTGAGATCAGGCGGCAGTCTTCGTCATGCGCGACGATCGTAACGGCTCAGGCGAC
>CAVOMK010000002.1:0-14066 GCA_963697005.1 uncultured Actinomycetes bacterium
GCACGCGCTCGCCTAACGGTTCAGCGGCTGCAGAGCGCGATGCAGAGCCGCCCACTGCGCGGCGTCGAGATCGCGCGCCGACGCGTCGGGCGCGAAGCCCGTCTCGTACGCGACGCGTTGAACGACGCGTCGCGGAAGCCGTCGCCGAAGCGGCGCCTCGGACGAGAAGCCGAGGCGCAGGAGCGCGAGGAAGTCGCGGGCTCCGGTGACGGGGACGAGCGGCTCCGCCCTGCGAACGGCGCGGAACACTGCGGCATCGACGGACGGCGGCGGCGCGAAGGCCTGCCGCGGCACCCGTCGCACGATTGACAGCGTATGCCACGCCCCCCAGTAACAGGAGAGCTGCGTCGACGGCCAAACGCGCGCCCGTTTTTCGGCCAGCCCCCACTCCACGATCGCGTCGACCTTGCGGACGGGCACAGTCGGGTCGTCGAGGAGGCGGCGCAGGATGGCGGTGCCGTGCGCGAACGGCAGGTTGGCGACGACGGCGAACGGGTCGCGCGGAAGCGCCATTTGCGCGGCGTCGGCCTCGACCACGCGGATCGATGCGTCGCCCGCGAACCGGACGCGGAGCGCCCCTGCGAGATCGTGGTCGAGCTCCACCGCAAGAACGCGCGCATCGGCGTCGCGCAGCGCGGCCGTGAGGATCCCGCCGCCGGCGCCGAGGTCCAGCACGAGGTCGCCGGCGCCGACGCCGGCTTCGCGCACGAGCTCTTGTGCGAACGCGCGGCTACGAAGTGCGTGCCGCCCGCGCGTCGAGACGCGCGCGCCGGCCACGGAAGACCATCATCGTGGGCATCGCGGAGATTCTACGCCGCCGCGATACAGTCGCAACGTGGCCGAGGACTGGACAGCGCGGTTTCGGAGCCTCTTCGAGAGTCCCTCGCCAGCAGTCCTGACGACGTATCGCGCAGACGGCAGCGCCCTGGTCTCGCCCGTGTGGTTCCAGTGGGCTGACGGAGCATTCGAAGTCGTCGTGGCCGAAGGCGACATCAAGTTGCGCCACCTGGCCCGCGACCGGCGCTGCATCCTCGTGGTGTTCGAGGCAGTGCCACCGTTCCGGGGCGTCGAGGTGCGCGGTGTCCCCGAGCTCCTCGAAGGTGACGTCACAGCCGTGCGTGAAGCGATCGCCGGACGCTACTTGGGCGTCGAGGCTGGTAAGCGGTTCGCCGACGAGCGTCGATCGCATCCTGGCGTTGTGGTGCGCCTGGATGCCCACGCCCCACGCGTCTGGGATCTCTCCGCCATGCTCCCCGACTGAGTCGAGTTCATGGGCGACCGCCAAGAGCTGGTACGGCGGGCATTCGCGGCGTTGGACCGCGGTGACACCGAGCCGTTCAGGGAGTTGCTCGCCCCGGACGCCAAATGGGTCGCCATCCCACAAGGCGTCGACGTGGCTGAGACGCCGACGTGTACGAGCGGGGCGGCGATCATCGATCGGCTCAACCGGCTCCACAAGAATGGGCGTCGGTTCCAGGTTGGCAAGCTGCTCGAGGCAGGCGACCGGGTTGCGGTCGAGGTGACTGCGCTGTCGCCGGAATGGTCTGAGCCGGTAACGCTCTTTAGGGTCTTCACCTTCGGACCCGGCGGAGACGCCGTCGTGCGCATGAACGACTGCATCGACGAGTCGTACGCCCTACAGGTCCTCGTGGCGTAGACCTGGAGCAAACGAGGAACCGTCCGCCGGCACGTTCACACTCCTGCCAACCCCCGGCCGAAAGGAACCCGTAATGGACCGCGTCACGAAGCTCCCGCGCGAGCTGCAGATGGTCATCGGCGGAAGCATCCTCTACCTGATCATCTCGTTCCTGGACTGGCAGCAGGTCAGCGTCGCCGGCTTCACCGTCGGCGTGGACGAGTGGCACGGCATCGGCATCGTCGCAGGCTTACTCGTCTTCGCCGTCCTGCTGTGGGAAGCGGCGCGATACTTCGGCGTGAAGATCGAGCTCGCGTCGCTGTCTGCCGGACTCGTGTCGGTGTCGCTCGCGCTCCTGTTGCTCGTCTTTACCGTCATCACGTTCCTCTCGCACAGCACGGCGCGCCACTGGCCGGCGTGGATCGGGCTCGTCCTCTCGATCGTGATCGCCATCGGGGCGCTCAGGCGAGCGAAGGCCGAGGACGTCCACCTGCCTGTCGCTCATCCGACGAACTAGCCCGTCTCAGGCGCCGACGTGGAGGTGCCTGAACGCTCCCGCAAAGGGGGAGCCCGCTACGGCTCAGAGATGATGTCGTCGGGCTCGCTCAACGCTTCGATCGCGTCCTGCGCAGCCTCGAGCGCGCCTTCCGGGACCATCACGTTCAGGCCGTCCTCGTTGTCGACCGGCTCGAGCTCTGCCTCGATGCCTGCGGTGCGCAGGAGCTCCTGCAGTTCCTCGGCCTCGGTGACGTCACCCGCCGTTGCGACCTGGACCAAGCGGCTCATCGCGCTCGGATCATAGGCCGTCCGCTCCGGCGCGGCTCCACCCCGCTTCACGAGTAGCGGCGCGCCGCGCTCGGCATACGGGACCTCGATCGTGTCGAAGTCCCGCGGGGCCACCGTCTCGGGGAAGATCGCCCGCGCCTCGCGCACGAGCTCCCCGCCGGCGTACCGCGGCGACAGATGCGTGATCGCCAGGAGCTTCACCTCGGCGAGCTTCGCCACCTGCGCCGCCTCCGCCGCGGTCGCGTGCAGCGTCTCGCGCGCGCGCTCCTTGTCCTCGTCGCCGAACGTCGCCTCATGCACGAGCAGGTCGGCCCGGTACGCCGCCTGGATGACGCTCGGCGCCGGTGCGGTGTCGCCGGTGAGCGCGAGCTTCCGCCCCGGCCGCGCCGGACCGAGCACCGCGTCCGGCGTGATGACGCGACCGTCCTCGAGCGTGACCGGATCGCCACCTTGCAGGATCCCCCGCTCCGGCCCCGGCGGCACTCCAAGCGCATCGGCGGCGGCGACATCGAAGCGGCCGGGACGCTCGTTCTCGACGAGCGCGTAGCCGACGGCGGACACGCCGTGGTCGACGGCGAAGACCTCGATCCGGTACTCCCCCCGCTCCAGGACGTCGCCGGGCGCCAGCTCGACAATCGTCAGGGCATAGGGCAAGCGGCCGAGGAACGGCTTGAGATTCGCGAAGAGGTCGCGCACCCCACGCGGCCCGTACACCGTGAGCCCGAGCTCCTCGCGGCCCCGCAACGCGAACGTTTTGAGCATCCCCGGCAGGCCGAGCACGTGGTCGGCATGGAGGTGCGTCAGGAAGATCTCCTCGATCTCCGGCAACCCAACGGCTGAGCGCTGAAGCTGCCGCTGCGTTCCCTCGGCGCAGTCGAACAGGAGCCGCTCGCCGCCACGGCGCAGGAGGATGGCTGCCGGAGCCCGCCTGGCGGTGGGCATCGAGGCGGACGTCCCCAGGAAGACGAGATCGAGGTCCACTCCGGAGGAGTGTATGGAGGTCTCGAGCCGGAGAACCGACGCGCCGACAGCGCCGTAGAGCGGAGAAAATCGTCCCCGCGGGTTAGTCTCTGCCGCAATGGCGGACGCAGCGATTCTCGAGCTCTATCGGCGCGAGATCACGCCGACGCTCTACACCGAGATCCGCGACCTGTACAAGCGGCACTCGATCGCCGAGGACGCGCGCGACCTTCCCGGCCTCATCTCGACGCTGACGCCGGACTGCGTCTACGAGCTCGTCCAGACCGGCCACCGGTGGGAAGGGCACGAGGGCGCGGCCCGCTTCTACACGCAGCTGTTGACTGCGTTCCCCGATATCAAGTTCGACCTGACCGACATCGTCATCGGCCCGCAGGGCGTCTGCGAGGAGGCACACGTCACCGCGACGCACGCCGCGCCGTGGCTCGGCGTAGAACCGACCGGCGAGCGCCTCGAATGGGACGTCGTCATCTGGTTCCCGTGGGACGAGGAGCAACGGCTCTTCCGCGGCGAGAAGGTCTACGTCTTCGGGATCGACATCCCGGACGTCGACTAGCCCGGCAGGACGAGCTTCTGGCCCGGACGCAGCGTGTCCGTGGCCAAATGATTCCGCTGCTCGAGCTCCCACACGCCCTGGCGCGGATCGCCGGCATAGGTGCGCGCGGCGATCGACCAGAGGGTGTCGGCCGGCCGGACGACGTACGTCCGCTCGGGGCCTGCCCCGTGGGAGGTGCGGGCGACGAGGCCGACCGCGAGGGCGGCCACCACGGCAACGATGAGGAGCTTTCCGAACATGTGTTCGCCATGGTACGGCGAACAGGTGTTCGTGTCAAGTGCCTCCTACGGCTTCTTCGTGCCGCCCCTCCCCTTCTTCATGCCGCCCTTCCCGTTCCCCTTGCCCTGGACCACGCTCGCCTGCAGGGGCTTCCAGTCGTCCATGCCGCTCGTGCACGCGGCACGGCCCGCCGCGAAGAGCGGCGCATCCTCGGTGTAGGCGACCTTGGCGGTCGAGACGCCTTCGCCCCCGGCCGTGAGCAGGCCACTCTGCCAACCGCCGCCCACCGGCTTCCCCTTCTTGGTCTTCCCGTTCCGCGAGGATTCGTCCACGAGCAGGAACCACTCCACGTCGGAGACCGTGGGGTCGCAGGCGAAGTACTTCTGCACGGCTTGGCGGATGTAGTTCGCCTGCGTCTGCTGGCTCACGACGCCGACGTTCTCGCGGTTGTAGTACTGCGGATAACCGACAGTGCTCGTCTGCCAGCCGAGCTCGTCGATGCGGAACGTCAGACCGTTCAGCGTCGTCGGCTGCCCGGTGCCATGAAACGCCTGCCACACCGCCTGCTTGACCCGATCGAGATTCGGGACGCCGTAGTCGCCGACGTTCGTGTAGCCGACGCTCGGCCCATCCGTCGGGTTGCTCGGATTCGGATACGGATGCACCGACATCTGGTCCATGATCGGCGTCGTCCGGCCGGAGGCTCGGTAGGCCGCGCCGGCGGCGAGGATGAACGGGATCGGCTCAGTCTGCGTCGGCCCGTTGGAGCGCGGCGAGAGCCCGAAGCCGATCACCTGCGCCTCCGGGTCGGCGGCGTGGATCGCGTCGTAGCAGCTGGCGAGCAGGGCTTCGTAGGCAGCCGGCGCCTTCGCGTTCTGCGGCGACCAGTACAGCGCGGTGTTGGGCTCATTCCAGACGATGTAGTCGTGGATGCCCCACTGGGCGACCGTCTTCGCGACGAGCGCCGCCCAGCCGCAGAACGCAGCCGGGCTGTGCACCCTCGCGGGACGTGCGTAAAGCGCGAGCACGACGTGGATGCCGTCGGTCTGCGCCTGCGGCGCCGCACGCTGGATGAACGGCAGCTCGTCAATCCCGGCCGGGTTCTTCGGGTCGTATGCGAGCGCCCAGCGCTCCTCGGTCAGGTTTGCCCCCTTCAACATCGTGTCGAACCACGCGCCGCCGTCGTCGGCGTACTTGCCCGTGTCGTCGGCGACGCCGTAGCTGATCGGAGGAATCGTCGGGACGGTGGTCGTCGTCGGCGCCGTCGTGGTGGTCGGCGTCGTCTCCGTGGTCGTCGTCTCCGTGGACGTCGTCACCGTGGACGTCGTATCCGTTGTGGTCGTGTCCGTCGTCGTCCTGTCGGCGAGCGTCGACGTCATCGTCGTGTCCGGCGGCGTGTCCCCCCTGAGCCTACGGCGCCGCCGGCGACTGCCCCGCCGAGCAGGACAGCGCCGAGCGCGGCTATCGCAGCAATCTTCATTCGCATAGTTCAGATCGACCCGGTCCTGCGCCCACAAGTCTCGACCACGGGGCGTTCGAGGTCATGGGCCGGCCGACCCATCTTCGACAGGCCCAGGAACTACCCTCTCACAGCGCAGCACTGCGTCCACGAGCCGTCCAGCGCCGAACCGAACGGGATCGTCGGCCGGGAGGCCCGTGTCGGCCTCGGCGGCGGCGATCGCCGCGCGCGCGGCTTCGTCGTCGAGCGCGCGGGTGTTCACCGCTACCGCGACGACGCGCGCCGGCCGGATCGGGAGCGCGAGACGCTCGTGCAGGTCGACGAGCTCACGCAGCGGCGGGATGACATGCGGGCCTCCACCGGCGCCCTCGATCTCGGTCCGCCCCGCCTCGTGGCAGAGCACGAGCAGATGCGGCGCGCTGCCGTGGTAGAGGCCGACCGTGACGCCGGAATACACCGGGTGCAGGATCGCGCCCTGCCCTTCGATCCAGAGGAGCTCGCCGCCGCGTGCGCTCCCTTCGACGACGAGCCGCTCCGCCGCGCCGGCAACGAAGTCGGCGACGACCGCGTCGACGGCGATCCCCCACCCCGCGATGGCGATACCCGTCTGTCCCGTCGGAACGAACAACGAGCGCTCGCCGCGCCGGCGGGCCTCGAGGTCGAGCTCGAGCGCGACGGTCATCTTTCCGATCGCGCAGTCGGAACCGACGGTCAGCACGATCGTCCCCGGTACCTCGAGGTTCGCGCCCGTCGCCGTAGAGAGGTCCCGCAGGTGGCCGGCGCAGGTCGCGCAACACGACGCCGTGCTGGTCTGCGAGCGCGCGCAGCTCCGAGTCGTCGGCGAGGAACACGTGCAGGCCGTTCTCGACGTCGATGCCGTTGACGATGCACTGCTTGAGGATCTCGATCCACGCGGGCGGGAAACGTCCGCCCTGCGTCGCGACGCCGACAAGCGCCGTCGTCGGCGCGAACGGGAGCGCGTCCTCGACCGCGCCGACGACCGGAACGCCGTCGTCGCTCTCGCCCGCGCGCTGCGAGTCGAGGATGGCAACGACGTCGGCGCGCCGGTAGCGGAGGACACCGAGTGCCGTCTTCCCGTAGTGCGGGTCGGCGGAGAAACCCTCAGCGAGGATCAGATACTTGGTGTCTGACACCCAGCCCCGGTTCGTCGGAGGGAAGCTGCACGCCGTCGGCGAAGCGGACGCCCGGCCACGGGTCGTGCGCTATGAGGATGTTTCCGTCCAGGTCGACGTGGTCGAACAGGCTGGCGATGTGCGCGCCCGCTGCGATGCCGAGGCCCGACTCGACCATGCAGCCGAGCATGCAGCCGAGACCGAGCGCGCGCGCGGCGTGCACCATCCGCACCGCCTCGCGGATGCCGCCCGACTTCGCGAGCTTGACGTTGATCCCGTGCGCGCGCTCCGCGCACGCGGCGACGTCCGCGAGCGTGTGGCAGTCCTCGTCGACGTAGATCGGAACCGGGGAGCGCCGCTTCAGCTCTGCACCGCCCGGGTCGCCGGCGCGCAGAGGCTGTTCGCAGTACTGGACGTCGATTTGGGGGAGCGCGTCGAGTGCTTCGTCGAGCGTCCACGCCTCGTTGACGTCGCACTGCAGCGGCAAGTCGGTGACGGAACGCACCGCGCGCACGCGCTCGACGTCGAGCCCATCCCCACCGCCGAGCTTCAGCTTCAGGCGCAAAAACGGTCGCCGACCTTCTCTGCGCGGCGGGCCATGTCGTCGGGGTCGCCGAGCCAGATCGTCCAGCTCGTCGGCGGGCCTTCGCGCCGGAGGCCGAGCAACTTCCACACCGGCAGGCCGGCGAGCTTCCCCTGAAGGTCGTGGAGCGCCGCGTCCAACGCGGCGCGCGCGGCGAACTCCGTCGCGGGGAGGCGCGCCATCACGTCCTCGATCGCGAACGGATCGTCGCCGAGCAGCCCGGCATGCTCCTCGACATACGCGAGCGCCGACGCCGGCGACTCGTCGTACCGCTCGATCGGCGCCGCCTCGCCGTGGCCGCGCACGCCACTGTGCGTCAGCTCGACCTGGACGACGTCGACCTCGTCGCTCGATTCGCGTGCGATGACGAACGTCTCCGCGAGCTCGAGCGTCACGATCCGCGAGGAAACGTCCACGCGGGTAACCTAGAGCTTCCCGCGCCCGTAGCTCAGGGGATAGAGCGCGCGCCTCCGGAGCGCGAGGTCGCAGGTTCGAATCCTGCCGGGCGCACTCGCTCTGCCAAACCGTCGCGGAACCCTCGTTTGGGGGCGACGCTCCGCGCTTCTCGCAGCCGAAGCACTTCCGACATGTCGCCATCGACGGCAACGGCGCGGCTGGGCTACGTCCCGGCCTTGAACGGCCTGCGTGGGATCGCCATCCTCGGCGTGCTCGGCGTGCATCTCTTCGGGCTGAGCGGCGGCTTCTACGGCGTCGACCTCTTCTTCGTCCTTTCCGGCTATCTCATCACGACGCTGCTGCTCGAGGAGCACGACCGGACCGGGCTCGTGTCTCTCCGGGCGTTCTACATCCGGCGTGCGCGGCGACTGCTGCCCGCACTCGGCGCCGTGCTCGTTCTGATCGCAGTCGTCGGCCCGATGTTCTATTCACCGGGCCTCGTCGCGAGCATCGTGGTTTCCGGCCTGTACGCGGCGAACATCGTGCGAGGGTTCGGTCACTCGGACTTCCTCGCGGCAACACCCGCCGCGCACCTCTGGTCGCTCGCGCAGGAAGAGCAGTTCTATGTTCTCTGGCCGCTCGCGCTCCTCGCGCTCCGACGCCGGCTCACCGAACGACGCGTGATGACGCTCCTGGCAGCAGGCTTCGTCGCGCTGGTCATGTACCGCGCCGCTCTTGCCGGCGCCGGCGCCGGCTGGCACCGCCTCTACTACGCGCCCGATACGCACATGGACGGGCTCGTCCTCGGCTGCCTGCTCGCGTACGCGCGCCGGCGCGGGCTCACGACCGTCTAGGCACTGGTGGGTTGCGTCGCCGGCGCGCTCGTCGTAGCCGCGTTCATCCTCGGCGCGCAGACAGTTCCCTGGTCGGTCGCCGGGTTGCCACTCGTGGAAGTGGCGGCCGCCGCGCTCGTGCTCGCAGCGCTTTCGCCCGGGCCGGTCAGCGTTGTGTTGAGCGCTCGCCCGCTCGTCTGGATCGGCGCGATCTCGTACAGCCTGTATCTCTGGCAGATCCCGGCCATGTGGTTCACGGGCTGGAACGATCGCTGGGGCGCGCTTGCACTCACTGCAGCCTTCACGCTTCTCTCCTACTACGTGATCGAGCGGCCGTTCCGCCGGCCTCGTGTGCGGGCAAGTCAGACGGACGGGAAATTCGGTGTCGAGAGCACACGGCCGTCGGCGAGAATCGTCATCGCCTCGTAGCCGCGCAGCCGCGCCGTCCAGCCGGGCCGCGGCCTCCCCATCGCGAACGCGCGGTCGCGTAGGCGTCGGCCGTCCCGAGCTCCGGGCCGGTGATCGTCACGGACAGGAGCCGGTCGGCGGCCGCGCGGTGTGCGGATCGACGACGTGGTCGCCGCGCGCGTACGCGCCGGAAGTCGCGACGGCGAGATCGTCGCCTCGACGACCTCGCGATCGACTGCGGCTCGACGCGGGTGCTGGATGCCGACGCGCCACCGGCTCGGGCGCGCGCCCCCGGGATGTCGCCGCCGGCGTTGACGCGCGTAGTTCGCGCGCGCCGGCGCGTCGAGGACGTCGCACGCCGCGGTCGACCGCCCAGCCCTTCACGAGCCCCGACGGATCGACGCGTCGCGAGCGGCGCACGGGCGTCGAAGAACCGCCGCGTCTCCTCGCGCAGCTCGTCGCAGCGGGCGAGCACCTCGCGCACGTCGTCGCTGCGCGTCCGCGAGAGCGAGCTCGCCGCGGTTTAGGCGGCTGATCTCGCTCTCGTCCTTGTACGTGCTGAACGTCGCGTCGACGTACCGCAGCCAGTCGAACACCTCGTCGACGGCACGTCGCCGTCGTCGTCGCGGACGTCGACGACGATCGGCATGCCCATGATGTGCTCGACGCGGTGCATCAGGTCTTCTTCGCCGCGAGGTCGCCGCCTGCAGCGACGCTGCGAACGCGTAGCTCGTCGCGTCGCGCCGGAGACCATGTGGATGTTCGGGTTGACTGCGCCTGGCAGCACCTCGCTCGATCAGGACGGCAGCGCCTGCTGGTTGATGAAGATCGAGCGGTCGGTGTGGTCCGGAGAGACGGGCACGATGACGGCGTGATCTTGCGCGTCACCGTCTTGTGTCGTCCCGACGCGTCGTCGTGGTCTTCCGGACGACCAGCGTGACCTGCACGTAGCCCCAGCGGTCTGGCGACCCCGGCGGGCCGGTGACGCGTTTCGTCGTGACGACCTTCTTCGTCGGCGGCGTGCGGCGGCGGCCGCCCGGCGAGGACGATCGGCGACGCGAGCGCGACGGCCGCAGCCGACGAGATTGCCTTGCGCATATGGATCTCCTTTCTCAGAGGGCGAAGCGTTCGGCGTGGATGTGCCGCCGCGGCACATGCGCGTGGCGAAGGTTCCGGATTGCGCATCGATCATCGCCGGGCGGGCCGCAGACGAAGACGTCGCGCTCGGCGATGTCGGGGACGAGCTCGCGCAGGTGCCCGGGCGACGAGCAGCTCGCGCCCCCGGCGCTCTCGTGGTCGCCGACGACGTAGTGCGCAGTCGACGCCCAGCTCGCTCGAGCTCTGCTCGCGGAAGATGAGGTCGTCGTCGCGCAGACGACGCGGTAGAGCACGACGACGTCGCCCGTCCAGCTCTCGAGCAGCGCGCGAACCGGCGTGATGCCGATGCCGCCGGCGATCAGCAGCGATCTTGCTCGCGGCGCCGCGCGCCTCGGTGAAGACGCCGAACGGCCCTTCGGCGAGGACGCGCGTCCCGACCGGGAGCTCGCCGAGCTGCGCCGTGTGGTCGCCGAGCGCCTTGACGGTGATGCGCAGCGACCGCCCGTCGGGCGCCTCCGAGAGCGAGAACGGATGCGGCGTCGCACCAGCGGCCGCGCGTGAGAAACCGCCAGAGGAAGAACTGCCCGGCCGTGCGTCCGAGCCGCTCGAGCTTGCGGCCGGTGATCCGCAGCGAGACGACGCCGGGCGCCTTCCTCGACGACCTCGGCGACCCGCAGCCGGTAGCGAAACGCGTTGACGAGCGGGACGACGATGCGGAAGCCGACGAGGACCGCGAGCGTCGCGATGAAGAGCGACGCGCCAGTAGTCGGCGGCGACCGGTCGAGCACGAGCTCGTTGCCGGTCGGGATCTGGTGGAACCACGCGAGCGCGATCCCGGCGTAGGCGAGCAGGTGCACGGCGTACCACCACTCGTACGGGAGCCGGCGGCGCACGATGACGAGCGACGTCACCGACGACGGCGAGCAGGAACGCGGTGCCGACGTCGCGGTGATCATCCCCGGGTAGATCCCGCCCCGAGCATCGTCGAGATCTCCTTGCCGATCGAGAACTTGTCCATGAGCGAGTAGCCCCAGACGGTGAACACGACGTGCGCGATCACGAGATCGATGCACGCGTGACCGTTCCAGCGGTGCCAGACGGTCAGCCGGTCGAAGCCGACAAGCCGCTCGAGCAACGGCAGGCGCGCGAGGAGGATGACCTGGATCAGCGCCAGGTAGGCGCTCAGGAGGCCGGTGATGCGCGCGACGCTCGTGAGCGCCTCGCCGGTCGTCGTGGTCGAGGTTGCCGCCGTGCGCCCACAGCCAGAAGATCCCGGCCGCATTCCCGAGCAGGAAGATCCAGACGCGCGAGGCCTACGGCCCGGGGCCATGGGTCCGCCGGCGCGGCGGCGCCTCGGAAGCGGCTCTCGCGATCGCCACCTCGCTCACGACGCCCATGAAAGCCGGGAAGTCTGAGGATCGCCTGAGAGGATGCGCTCCTTTACGTCTGACTTACCCGTGCCAGTGCAGCCAGGGTCCTGCGTACTGGACGGTCGACACCGCGACGATCGCGCCGGCCACGACGGAGGCCGCGAGGAGCGACCGCCGGGCGAGGGACCCGGGACGGCGCCGGCGCCGCTGCGCCAGTCCGCCACGGCGAGCCGTGGGACGCGCGAGAGGTACGCGAGCACGTGGACGCCGGTGGCGACGAGCCACACGACGAAGCTCGCTTTGTGGAGTCCGAGGACGATGCCCCGGCCGGGCCCCTGAACGAGGAGGGCGACGCCGGTCACGAACACGGCGACGGTGGACGCGACGACGACCGGAGCAAGAAGCCGCAGCGGCAGCAGCGGCGGGCCTTCTTCCGGTAAGGCCGCGATCCGCGGTCATACCGCACAAAGCGCCACTCGTACTCGCGAGCTTCAGCGCGACCGGTGGAATGAGCAGCATGCCGATGAAGACGTGGACGGAGAGCAGTTGCCGGATCGACAGGATGGTCACACCCTCTGCAGCGAGCATGAGGAAGAGCACTGCGGCCGATGCCGCCGTCAGGCGCTCGTTGCCGTCCGGTCCCCCGCGCATCGTTTGCATTGCAGCGCGCGAAGCTGAAGATCCGCTGTGAGCTGGGTAGACTTGGACGCATGACAAGGCAGGCAACAGGAGACCCTCTCAGTACCGATGCCGAGCCTCCCCGTATCCGCCGTCCTCGCCGCGGCGCGATCATCGCGGTCGCTGAGGCACGCCCGCGCGAACCGGGCACGACTGAGAAGAACGCGGCCGGGCTGACGTGGTACCAGTACTCAACAAACCCGCCGCTCGAGGCGCGGTCCAGGCCCTCGCCGAGCGCTTCGGCTGGCACGCGCTCGACGTCGAGGACGTCCTCTCGAAGCGCCAGCGCCCGAAGATCGACGACTACGCCGAGCGAGGCTACCTCTTCGCGTCCTCCACTTCCCGGTCTACGACCGCGGTCCAGCGGCTGAACGCGGTCGAGCTCGACATCTTCGTCGGCCCCGACTGCCTCGTCACGCTCCCGAACGCCGAGCTAAAGCCTGTCTAGCACCTGTTCCCCCGCTGCGAGGAGGAAGAGGAGTTCCGCGAGCAGCTCTTCTCGCGCGGCTCGGGCCATCTGCTCTACGGGGTCCTCGACGACCTCTTCGACTACTGCTTCCCGATGCTGCGCAAGATCGGCAACAAGTCGACGTCCCTGGAGGACGAATCTTCGAGGGCCGCGCCGAGGAGGTCGTGCGCGACATCTCCAACGTCAAGCAGGAGATCATCAACTTCCGCAAGGTGATCCGCCCACAGCGCGCCCGGTGCTGCGGGAGAGATAAAATCCAGCGCTACCTCCCCGACCTCGACCTCGAGATCTATTTCGATGACATTGTCCATTCCCAGGCGAGCGGATCTGGGACATGCTCGAGAACTACAAGGAGGTGACCGAGGCGCTCGAGGAGACCAACGAGTCGGTGATCTCGCACCGGCCTAAACGACATCCTGCGCGTCCTCACCTTCGATCAAGCGTCGTGGTCCTGCCGCTGACCCTGATCGCCAGCATCTGGGGGATGAACGTCGACGTTCCCGGGCTTCGGCAGCGAGACCGGGCGTTCTGGGCGATCTTCGGCGTCGATGTCGTCGTCGCTCATCGTCTCGATGCTCGGCGTTCTTCCGCTACAAGCGCTGGCTGTAGCTCAAGCGGACGACGGGATTCGAACCCGCGACACCTGGCTTGGGAAGCCAGTGCTCTACCAACTGAGCTACGTCCGCGCTGGGTCGGATTCTAGCCCCGGCCGGCGGCAGCTCCCCAGTCCCGTGAAAACACCGGATTCGCGCCCCGCGGAGTGGCGATACCGTTGGGGGAAAGCATCCGAACGGGAGAGAGACGGCATGGCCAACAACGAGCTGCACGAGACCGCCAAGGCGCTCGTCGCCGAGGGCAAGGGCATCCTCGCCGCGGACGAGAGCACCGGCACGATCAAGAAGCGCTTCGACTCGATCGGCCTCGAGTCGACCGAGGACACGCGGCGCGCGTATCGCGACTTGCTCTTCACGACGCCGGGGGTCGAGGAGTACATCAGCGGCGTCATCCTGTACGACGAGACGATCCGGCAGAGCGGGCACGACGGGACGCCGTTCCCGCAGCTGCTCGAGTCGAAGGGCGTCATCCCCGGCATCAAGGTGGACGAGGGCGCGAAGCCGCTCGCGCACGCCGAGGGCGAGACCGTGACGGAGGGCCTCGACGGCCTGCGGGAGCGGCTCGCCGAGTACCGCCAGCTCGGCGCGCGCTTCGCCAAGTGGCGCGGCGTCTATTCGATCTCGGACACGCACGCCGAGCGAGTACTGCATCTGGACGAACGCGCACGCGCTCGCCCGGTATGCCGCGCTCTGCCAGGAGGCGGGCATCGTCCCGATCGTCGAGCCGGAAGTGCTGCAGGACGGCACGCATACGATCGAGCGCAGCGAGTTCGTCACCTCGCGCGTGCTCGCCGCGCTGTACACGGAGCTGTTCGATCAAAAGGTCGACGTGGCAGGGACCTTGCTCAAG
>CAVOMK010000003.1:0-49061 GCA_963697005.1 uncultured Actinomycetes bacterium
ATATCTTGAGATCGGGATGCCGCCTCTGTGGCTTACGAAACGGCTGACCAGCGTGGCGGCCACCACGAGGAACGCGAATGTTGAGATACGTGGTGTAGTTCCAGCGAGAAGTGCCGCTTTCGATGACCTGGGCGTTGCGCTTGGTTGGGCGCGAGGCCCGTCACGCTGGAACAGGATCTCGATGACGTAGCCCTGCGACGACCATCGTCGCGGAGAAGGTGACGAAGATGAACAGCATCATCCTCGTGCCGTAGTACTTGCGGTAGATGATCAAGCAGCGGGGATGACGATGAGGTCGGCGAAGATGAACGCTGATCACGCCTCCGAAGCTGATCCCGCCGTTCCAGAGGACCGCGGCGAGCGGGACGTTGCCGACCGAGCAGACGAAGCTGATGATGGCGACAGGTGGCCCGATCACCGGCCCCCACACCTTCGGCGAGCGTCCGGGGCGAGGACGAGGAACAGGCCCTGCCAGAACGAGTCGGGGATCCATGCCGCGAGCCGCCGGCGATGAGCAGCCCCACGCGATGTCGCGCCAGACGGCAGCCCAGTTCATGACGAAGTAGTCGCCGATCGAGGTAAGGCCCGGCGCGGCGCATCCGCCGCCACCGAGCCCTCCCCGCTGATGCACATGTCCATCGCGGCGTGGCCCTCCATCTACCCGAGCAGGCCCTGTCGGCCTCGGCGCGGGCGGCGTCGAGGAGCCGGACGCAGGAACAACCGGAACAGGATCGCGGCGAGCATGATCATCACCGGGCCGCCGATGAACTCGCCCCCGTGAACTGCCAGCCGAGCAGCAGCGCCAACACACCCGAGCTCGAAGACGAGGTGCGTCGAGGCGAACTCGAAGGCCATGGCGGCGGTGAAGTCGGCGCCCCCGCCGGAAGAGGGAGGCGCGAGGGCGACCGAGGCGTAGCAGCAGGACGAGGACGCGGCGCCGAGACCCGCCGCGACGGCGAGCGTCCTCGGCGAGTCGTCGGGCATCAGCCGCCGCATCTCGCGCTTCGAGACGACGGCCTGCAGGGACGCTCGAGAGCGCGAAACCGAGGATCAGCGCCCACAGGATCTCCCACGTCATGCCGAACGCGAAGCTCAGCGCGCGCCAGAGCTCGTGGAGGAGGTGGGTCATCGCCTAGTGACGAGTCGCGCGCGCCATGCGACCGCGCCGGCCATCGCGACCCAGATGAGGGTCGTACCGGCGACGAGAAGCCACGAGAACGCGGTCATCGCTCGATGGGATTCGTCACGGTTCGCTCGATTCCCTCCACGGCGCGGCGCAGGGAGTCGTCGTCGAAGAGATACGGCGTCGCGTTCGGGATCGCATGCTCGGGCGCGTCGAGGTCGTCCGAGCCGGCCGCGGCGTTGAGCGCATAGCGCACGGGGATCTCGTGGCAGACGACCAGGACGTCCGCTCCGGGCGGTCGAGCAGGCGGCGGAACGCGGTCGCGTAGCGGCGCGCCGCGTCGTCCAGGCTCTCGCCGCCGGGGAACCGGTCGGCGCGCCGGGTGCTCCTCCTTCCAGGCGTGGTACGCGCCGAGCTGGCGCCCTCGAGCTCGCCGACGTCGATGTCGTCGAGCAGCGGCTCCTCGAGACGGGGTACGTCGCGGCCGGCGAGGATCGCGTCGGCCGTCTCCTGCGTCCGCCCGAAACGGGTGTGCACGCACAGCTCCAGCGGCAGCTCCGCAAGCTGACGGCCGAGCCTCGCCGCCGCCGCTCGGCCTTCGGCGTGAGCGGCACCGGTACGCTCGGATCGCCGTTCACACGGCCCTCCTCGTTGAGCGTCGAACGGCCGTGGCGGGTGAGCACGAACAGGCGCAACCGCCCGAGCCTACGCGACCGAGACCGCTTGGGCTCTGCTTGAATGGCCTGATGCAGACCAGGTCGAGGAGCTGCCGGAGAACCGGGTCCGGCTCACGGTGCAGGTGCCGTCGCACGACGTGCACCACGCGGTGGAGCACGCCGCCTCCGACCTCGCCGCGACCGCCAAGATCCCCGGCTTCCGCAAGGGCAAGGTGCCGCGCAGGTCCTCGTGCAGCGGGTCGGCCGCGAGCGGCTGATGGCGGAGGCGGTCGAGAGCCACATCGCGGCTGGTTCTGGAACGCCGCCGCGAGTCGCGCGTCCGGCCCGTGGAGCACCGGAGTTCGACTTCGAGCTGCCCGACTCCGAGGAGCAGGACTGGCAGTTCACCGCGACGGTGGCCGTCCAGGCGAAGCCGGAGCTCGCGGACTGGACGAAGCTCGAGGTGGGCGCGAACGAGCCGGAGGTCCGGAGGAGCTGATCGACAAGAGCTCGAGGCGCTCCGGGGACCGTGGCCGAGCTCGTCCCCGTCGAGGGCCGGCCGGTCGCACCCGACGACACGGTCGTCGTCGACATCGTCTCGCCCCAGGGCGAGACGCGGCGCGACTACGTCGTCGAGCTCGGGCGCGGCGCCGTCGTCGAGGAGATCGAGCAGGGCATCGTCGGCCTGAACGCCGGCGAGACGAAGGACATCGAGTTCGAGCTCGGCGACGAGACGAAGCAGGACGGTCACGGTGACCGTGAAGGAGATCAAGGAGAAGGTGCTGCCGCCGCTCGACGACGAGCTCGCCCGCGCCGCAAGCGAGTTCGAGACATTCGCGGAGCTGCGCGCCGAGATCGAGTCGCGCCTGCTGCGAGCAGTCGAGGAAGAAACCGAGGCCCAGTTCCGCACCGATGTCGCCGATGCGCTCGTCGCCGCGTCGAGGGTCGAAGCCTCCGGCCGCTCGTCGAGTCGCGCACACGTGGAGCTGCTGCGCTCGTCTGGCCCGCCAGGTCGAGTCACGCGGCGTGCGGCTCGAGACGAATCTCTACGATGAGCGGGCCAGTCCGCCGACGACCTGCTCGATCGCCTGCGCGAGGAAGCCACGCGCTCGGTCGCGCGCGAGTCCGTGCTCAAGGCGGCCGCCGAGAAGCTCGGCATCGACATTCCGGATTCCGAGATCGAGGCGCTCATCCGCGAGCAGGCGGAGGCGTTCGACGAGGATTCCGAGGTGATCAGCTGCTTGCGCCTGCGCGAGTTCGGGTCGCTTCGAGTCGCTGCGCGAGGACCTGCGCCTGCGCAAGGCGCTCGACACCGTCGCGTCGGAGGTCAAGCGGATTCCGCGAGAGCTGGCGGCGGCACGCGAGGCGCTCTGGACGCCCGACAAGGAAAAGCCTGACAACCGAAGCGAAACTCTGGACCCCGGGAAGCTGGAGGAGCCCACATGAATCCGACACCGTCGAATATCGTCATACCGTCCGTCATCGAACAGACCTCGCGTGGCGAGCGTTTCTTCGACATCTACTCGCGGCTCCTGAACGAGCGCATCATCTTCCTCGGACGCCGATCGACGACGTCGTTGCGAACCTCATCGTCGCCCAGATGATCCACTGGAGTCGGAGGATCCCGACAAGGACATCCAGCTGTACATCAACTCGCCGGGCGGCTCGGTGACGCCGGGCCTCGCCATCTACGACACGATGCAGTTCATCCGCTGCGAGGTCGCGACCACCTGCGTCGGCACGCGATGTCGATGGGCGCCCTCCTTCTTGCGGCCGGCACGGAGGAAAGCGGTCGGCGCTGCCGAACTCCAAGATCCTCATCCACCAAGTCCCGGTGGGTTCCAAGGGGCAGGGCACGGACATCGAGATCCAGGCACGTGAGACGATCAATCTCAGCGCGGCCTGGAGGAGACATCGGAAGCACACGAATCAGCCGGTCGAAAAGGTCTCGAAGGACATGGAGCGCGACTACTACATGACCGCAGAAGAGGCCCAGGAATACGGGATCGTCGACAACGTCGTCGCCCACCGGTAGACGAAAAGGCGGATCGAGGTAAAGGAGAGCACAGTGGCCAGGGCCAGCGAAGGTAACGAGCAGCTCCTCTGCAGCTTCTGCGGGAAGAGCCAGCGACAGGTCAAGAAGCTGATCGCCGGCCCCGGCGTCTACATCTGCGACGAGTGCATCGATCTCTGCAACGAGATCATCGACGAGGAGCCCACCTCTCCGACCAGCTCGACCTCGACAACCTGCCGCGCCCGCGGGACATCTACACCGTCCTCAACGACTACGTCGTCTCGCAGGAAGAGGCCAAGCGCACGCTGTCGGTCGCGGTCTACAACCACTACAAGCGCGTGCAGATGGGCACCGACGAGGACGAGGTGGAGCTGCAGAAGTCGAACATCCTCCTGCTCGGCCCGACCGGTTGCGGCAAGACGCTGCTGGCGCAGACGCTGGCACGCATCCTCAACGTCCCGTTCGCGATCGCCGACGCGACCGCGCTCACCGAGGCCGGCTACGTCGGCGAGGACGTCGAGAACATCCTGCTGAAGCTCATCCAGGCAGCCGACTTCGACATCAAGAAGGCCGAGACCGGGATCATCTACATCGACGAGGTCGACAAGATCGCGCGCAAGGCGGACAACCCGTCGATCACGCGCGACGTCTCCGGCGAGGGGTGCAGCAGGCGCTGCTGAAGATCCTCGAGGGGACGGTCGCCTCGGTGCCCCCGCAGGGTGGGCGCAAGCACCCGCACCAGGAGTTCCTGTCCATCGACACGACGAACATCCTGTTCATCTGCGGCGGCGCGTTCGCCGGGCTGGACAAGATCATCGCGCGCCGGATCGGCAAGAACGCGGTCGGCTTCGGCGCCGAGGTGCGCTCGAAGCACTCGACCGAGGCGTCCGAGCTGCTCACGCAGGTGATGCCGGAAGACCTGCTCAACTTCGGCCTCATCCCCGAGTTCATCGGCCGGCTCCCCGTCGTATCGGCGGTGCACCAGCTGCGCAAGGAAGATCTCGTGCAGATCCTCACCGAGCCGAAGAACGCGCTCGCGAAGCAGTACCAGCGCTTCTTCGGTTACGACAACATCGAGCTCGTCTTCACCGAGGACGGGCTGTGGGAGATCGCCGAGAAGGCGCTCGCGCGCGAGACCGGCGCACGCGGCCTGCGTTCGATCATCGAAGGCGCGCTCCTCGACGTGATGTTCGAGCTCCCTCGCGCCGCGACGTCACCAAGTGCGTGATCACAAAGGAGTGCATCGCGCAGGGCATTCGGCCCACGCTCGTTACGAGCGCCGGGGCCGACACCGATCTCGACGAGCCGGTCGAGAAGTCCGCCTAGCCTCGGCGCCGTTCAGCTTCAGGCGGGAGGACGCTCGCGCATCCCAGAGGAGCGGGGAGTTCATTCGGCTCAAATGAACCGTCACTGCTCGGGTGCTAGGCGGGACGCCCGCAGTGCGGGCATCGCCCACGGTCGCTGCCAGTCTCGAGGTAGAGAGCGGAAACGTCGAGCCGCTCCGCGAGTTGGCGGAGCGCACGCAGCGATGGGGTCCGGGTATCCGCTTCGATGCGGCTGACGTAAGCGTACGTCAGGCGGTCGAGTCCCTCTGTGAGCGCTCGCTGTGAGAGGCCACGCTCGAGGCGCAACCTCTTGATTCGCTGCCCGACTCCCTCCCGCGCCGTCATGACCGTCGTGGGCGCGAATCTGTGCTCGGGTCATCTGTCGGCTCGGTGCGTGGCGGGTCGGTGAGGAGGTTGATGAGTTTTGCCCGTTCCTCGTGGAGTTCTGCGGCCGCGTTGGTGAGCCGGCGTTGGCCCTCTTCGGTGAGGCGGAGGTAGCGGATACGGGCGTCGTGGTCTGCGAGTTCGCGGCGGATCAGGCGGAGGTTTTCAGCGCGTCGCACGAGTTGTGTCGCGCTGCTCGGGGCGAGTTTGTATGCGACCGCCAGGTCGTTGACTGTTGGGTTGGTGCCTCGCAGGGTGGAGGCTTTGATGAAGAGAAGCAACTGGTAGCGCTCCGAAGTCAGGCCGTGCTTGCGGGTGATTCGGTCACTGCCGGCGAGGAACTCGCGGAGCGCCAGACGCAGCTCGTACGCCTGCTCGTATTGCCGCCCATTCTCATCAACGCGAGGGACTCGTTTGGCTTTCACGGTTGCAGTGTATCACGTCTTTACAGCGTGCACACAAGATAAAGCGTGATACGCTAATAAACTCAAGTGCATTCCTAAAACAGCGAGAGGATCAAGATGTCTGGTTCGGTCAAGAGATACAGGAGGCTCTTCGGAGCGCTTCTGGCTATAGGGGCAACATGCGCGTTGGTGGTCGGCGTTTTCGCCGGCGCCGGGGCGGCGGCAGGCACGGCGGCACCAGGGAACACCTCGCCGCCGACCATCTCCGGCACGCCCCAGCAAGGCCAGACACTGACCGGGGACAAGGGCGCTGGAGCGGCACCCCGACCGGTTACACCTACAACTGGACGCGCTGCGACAAGAACGGCGGCAGCTGCTCGAACATCAGCGGCGCCACCGCGCTGACCTACACCCTCGGCTCGGCAGATGTCGGGAACACGGTCCGCTTCAAGGTGCAGGCAACAAACGCGGACGGCAGCACCTCAGCCTCGTCGGTCCCCAGCGCGGTCATCACCGCCGCCGCCAAGCCGGTGCTACCGGCGAACACCACGCCGCCATCGATCTCCGGCAACGCCCAGGAAGGCCAGAAACTGACCGGCGACAAGGGCACCTGGACCGGCAACCCGACCGACTACAACCTCTACTGGACGCGCTGCAACGCGGGCGGCAACGCCTGCGCGAACATCGCCGGCGCCACCACAGCGACCTACGTCGTCGCCAAGGTCGATGTCGGCAACACGCTGCGCTTCAAGGTGGGGGCGGCAAACCAGAACGGCCGCACCTTCGCCTCCTCCGACCAGACCGCCGTCGTCACCGCCGCGGGACCCGCTAACACCGCGCCCCCGACGATCTCAGGGACGCCGAAGGTCGGCCAGACGATGACAGCCGACCCCGGCACCTGGAGCGGAAACCCGACCTCGTTCACCTACCGGTGGCAGCAGTGCGACATCGACGTCGCCACCTGCCTGAACATCATCGGCGCCACCGGCAAGACGTACGCTGTGCCGCTCACCGACCTCGGCTACCGGCTGCGCGTGACGGTGACCGCCCACACCGCGGCGAACGCGACAGCCGCGACCTCTGCGATCACGACCGTCGTCGTCCCGGCAGCAAAAATCATCAACCACCGTCCCGCCGTGACGATTCTCAAAGTCCAGTTCACCGGATCGACGGTGTACGCGCGCTTCCGCATCTGCGACGACTCGTTCAAGAATCTCGCCATCAGGGAGACCGACTCGCGCCTAGGCAAGGCCGCGTACACCCGCCACTTCGCCACGCTCGTACCGCCGCGCCCGTGCGGCGTCTACACACGGCATTGGCTCCCAGTCGCCCGCTTCCGCGGCCCTGGCCGTTACACCATCACGCTACGGGCAACAGACAAATCCGGCCTCACCAGCCTGCCCGCACGACGCACCTTCTCGCGCGGCTAACGACCATCCGGGGGAGCCGCGGCCGAACACCGCGACTCCCCCGCACACGCGACCAAACAAGCCGGACACATCCGCGGTCCCGTCGCCAGCCGCTCGAGGGACATTTACGGACGCTGGCGCAGGCAGGGGATCTCGACTCTGGGTCCACCCTTTCAGCGCGGTTATTGCTGGGTCAGTTTGCTGAGAAACTCTTGAGCTTCCCGCTTCGACCCAATCACACGTAGCACGACGTTCCTTCCGTGCTGCGAGATCATCGCGCGTGCGTGTTTCGCCTCTGAATGGCGGTGGCGCCAAACGGCCCCGATCAGTCGCCACTCGTCCCGCAACCGTCGTGTTGCCGATCGTCGCAACCTTCCGGCATTTCGCCGACCGGCCTCCGAAGCCCGCGCAAAAACGCTCGGCCTGCGCAAATCCACCAAGGGGTTTCAAGAAGAACGACTGTCTCCGCTCGCTCAAGCCGAAGATCGAGTGTCTCGAGGTCGTTGCCGTCCGCAATCCACGCAAGGCCCGCGAGCAGGCCGCGTTGCTTGTCACGCCACTCGCCCTCAGACGGTTTCACCCAGCCCGGTTTCCAGTAGTGAACGTCGAGATGAATCACGGTTAGGCCCGTCCTCGCTGAAAGTGCGCGCGAGAACGTGCTCTTGCCAGCTCCCGCCATCCCGATAACGAGGACGCGGCAACCGATCGGCGGGACGATCCTTTCCACGGGGTGCAGTGTCCCACGCCTGATCGACGATCTCTCTGTGATGGCGGACAGCGAACCGCCGATCCCGTCCCTCCGTTCGGAGGACATTCCCGCACACTGGCGCAAGCCACAATCAAGCACCTAGATTCACGCCTAGTGGATGCGATTGAGGACATTCTCCGAGCAGCGGACCAGACGCTCACGGCTGAAGGTTGGCGTTTCTAAACCGCGACTCCGCGTTAAGAGTCTTATAAGGAATATGCAACCCGGGCGTAATCGCGTGAAGCGATCCTCAGCGTGTCATCGACGAGGGGGACGGGCGCGCTCGATCGGTTGCACGGCACCCGGGTCTCCTCGCGGTAAGTCGTTCTCGCGATGGGAGGAAAATTGTGAGGCTAGTGATTGTGACAGCGCTCGTCTTGTTCGGTGTGGCGGCCGGGGCGCAGGCGGCGACGGGCGGCGGTGCGCACGTCGCGGTGCGCACGTCCCAGTACGGGAAGGTGTTGTTCACCTCGGCGGGCAAGGCGCTGTACGTGTTCGAGGCCGACAAGGGCACAAAGAGCCACTGCTACGGGGCGTGTGCGAAGTCGTGGCCTCCGCTGCTAACGAAGGGCAAGCCGGTCGCTCTTAGCGGCGTCGACCACATGCTCCTGGGCGTGAGCATGCGGAAGGACGGAACGGATCAAGTCACGTACAAGGGCCATCCGCTGTACACGTACTCCGCCGACGTCGTCGGCAAGGCCGGGTGCCAGCATGTCAGCATGTTCGGCGCGCTGTGGCTGGTGATCGAGCCGAACGGGGTCGTGAACATGTCCGCCCACAAGGCATAGGAAGGATGGCAGAGGGAGAGATTTGCCGAGTTGTCGCAACGTCTGCAGGTCGACACCAAGGAGAAGCCCCATCGGCTCGAGCTAAGAGCTAGGCCCTAAGCCGCTTGGAAACCCGACGAAGGCCCCGAATCATTCACGGGGCCTTCGCGTTTTGGGGAGCGGTCTAGCACCGATGCTAGCTCTCGGCGTCGGGGAACATTCCCGCACACTGGCGCACGCGAGCAGGGAATCGCCGGTCAGCGCGAGAACACGCGCGCCGCCCCGGCCTGCGCGAGGAGCTTCCCCATATTCCGCGGCGCGCAACTTCCGTTTTCGATAGGGCACCAAGACCTCAACCGGATCGCCGCTCGCGTGCTCGATCGACACACGAATGGCGTCAGTCTTGTCTGTTGAGCCCGGCGGCGTGACGCGAACGTCCGCGCATACGCCGGTGGCCCGGATCTCGCTCGCCGCCGCTCGCAGAGCAAGACCCTCATACAGCAGTTCGATCACCTCGGACGAGTCGGGATGCTCCTGCCCCGAAACGGTCGCGACCATCTCCAGTTCGCCTGCCGAACTGATTGCGGCTGCGAATGGATAGAACTCTCCGTGGTCGTCCAGCATCTGCTGTGCGAACCGCAATAGAGCATCAAGCAGGGCGTCCATTTCTTCGCGCGGCGTCTGGCCCATACGGCGCGACCCTAGCCGCTACCTCGGGGGACATTCGCGAACACTCGCGCAGCCCAGTGCGATCGCCCTCGTCAGCAGCAGTCGCAGCTCTGGCCGCGCCAGCTGTCGACGCCTTCCTTCGCCGCCAGCGCGGCGATCGCGAGTGCGGCGGCCGGGTCGGCCCACCACCAGCCGGCGAGCGCATTCGCGAGCAGCCCGACAAGCAGCGCGATCGAGAGGTAGGCGCAGATCTGATTCTGTGCGGCCTCGGAAACGGTCGCGGACGAGCCCAGCTTGTGGCCGACGCGGCGTTTGGCGAGCGCGAGCAGCGGCATCGTCGGCGCGGTGAAGGCGGCAAGGCCGACCCCGACCCAGCTCACCTGGGGGTGGCGGCCGCCGGCCAGCGTGTAGGCCGACTCGACGAGGATGAACGCGACGAGCACGAAGTAGGTGGCCGCGACAAGCTGCTGCGCGCGGCGTTCGTCTGTGTGGCCGCTGCGCAGCCGGTACAGCCAGACGATCACGAACCCCGCCGCGAGCTCGATCAGCGAGTCGAGCGAGAAACCGATCAGCGCCGGGCTCGCGGCGACAATGCCGGCGACGATCGCGACCCCGAACTCGACGACGTGCCAGGTGTTGCCGCCCCAGGCGAGCAGCCGTGCCCGCCGCTCGAGCGCCAGGCGCTCCTGGCGTGACATCACGGGCAGCCGCGGCTGAAGCTGAATCGTCGTCACGCTGACAGCGTCTGCCCGGCCATTGCCTCGAGGAGCGCCGTACCGCTGTCGGTGAGTGAGTAGAGCGCCATCTTCCCGTCGCGGCGGTAGTCGGCGAGCCCGGCAGTGCGGAGGGCGCGTACATGGTGGGAGACGAGGTTCTCGGCGCGCTCGACGATCCAGGAGAGATCGCAGACGCACAGCTCGCCTCCGTCGCGAAGGGCGAGCGCGACCGTCAGACGCGTCGGATCCCCGAGCACCCGGAAACCCTGTGCGAGCGAGCGGGACCTCCTGCTCCGATACTCGGCTGGCACGGAGCGCTTCGGCCTTCGGAAGGTCGAGACAGAGGAGGTCGCAGCGGTCGTCGGACATGGTGTCATTCTAACGCCCGTCGATATGTTGCTCGAGGCTTGCCCGGCAGGTCAGGCTCAGCTACGGTTTAGGCGTGCCGCAAGATGTCGTTCAGGCGGGAGAACTGTCCGCTGCGGTTCAGGATTATGCGAAGGCGATCTACACCCTCGAGACGAGCGAGGGGACGGCCTCGACGAACGCCCTGGCGGAACGGCTCAACGTCCGTCCGGGGTCGGTATCGGGGATGTTGCGCAAGCTCGCTGCGCTCGGGCTCGTCGAACATGAGCTGTATCGCGGTACGCGTCTGACGAAACGCGGCCGCGCGGTGGCACTGGAGGTCATCCGCCACCATCGCCTGCTCGAGCTGTTCCTGGTCGAGAGCGTGGGTATGAGCTGGGACGCGGTGCACGCCGAAGCCGAGCGGCTCGAGCACGTCCTGTCCGACCAGCTCGAGGAACTGATCGCCGCCAAGCTCGGCAACCCGACGCTCGACCCACACGGCGACCCGATCCCCAGCCCCGAGCTAACGATCGCCGCGGACGAGAGCCGCAGCCTGTACGCGCTCGAGCCGGGCGAGCAAGGAACCTTCGTGCGCGTCTCCGACGCGGACCCGGCGATGCTCCGCTTCCTCAGCGAGCGCGGTATCGCCCCCGGCGCCCGGCTCGAGGTGATCGAGCGGCAGCCCTTCGACGGGCCACTGTACGTGCACGTCGGCGACGACGTGCAGGTGCTCGGCGCGCTACTTGCACGCGCGATGCGCGTCAGCCGCGAGGAAACGCCGTGAGCCCGCCGCCCGCCGAACCGATCCCGGCGGCAGCGAGCCCGGCGGGGCCGCTTCCGCTCCCGTTCGCGCAAGAGGCAAGCGCGCTCGAGCGACTGCTCGCCAAAGGCAAGCTGCGTGCAACAGTGGCGATGCTCGGGCCGGCGTTCGTCGCCGCGATCGCCTACGTCGACCCCGGCAACTTCGCCACCAACGTCCAGGGCGGCGCCGAGTTCGGCTACCTGCTGCTCTGGGTCGTGCTCGCCGCCAACGCGATGGCGATGCTGATCCAGTACCTGTCGGCCAAGCTCGGGATCGTCACCGACTACGACCTGCCCGAACTCTGCCGGCTGCACTATCCGCGCTGGGTCAGCCGCGGGCTTTGGGTGCAAGCGGAGGTGATGGCGATGTCCACCGACATCGCCGAGTTCCTCGGCGCCGCGCTCGGCCTCAACCTGCTCTTCCACGTCCCACTCGTCATTGCCGGCGTGATGACCGGCTTCATCGCCTTCGGCATCCTCGAGCTGCAACGGCACGGCTTCCGCCGCTTCGAGCTCGCGATCACCGCCCTGCTCGGAATCATCTTCCTCGGCTTCCTGTACGAAACCCTCAAGATCGGCCCCTCCGCCAGCGGCAGCGCCCGCGGCCTCCTTCCCGGCCTACACGGCTCCCAGTCGCTCTACCTCGCCGTCGGCATCATCGGCGCCACCGTCATGCCACACGCGATCTACCTCCACTCCGCCCTCACCAAAGGCCGCATGCCCGTCCGCAACAACAGCGAACGCACACGCGTACTCCGCTTCGAACGCACCGACGTGATCGTCGCGCTTACCCTCGCCGGCCTCGTCAACCTGGCCATGCTCGCCGTCGCCGCCAAACTCTTCCACGACCGGCCCGGCTACAGCACCGTCAGCACCATCCAACAAGCCCACGCCGGCTTCGGCCACCTCGTCGGTGGCACCGCCGCCCTCGCCTTCGCCGTTGCCCTGCTCGCCTCCGGCGCCTCCTCCTCAAGCGTCGGCACCTACGCCGGCCAGGTCGTCATGGCCGGCTTCGTCAACCTCCGCATCCCCCTCTTCCTCCGCCGCGCCATCACCATGATTCCCGCCATCGTCGTCCTCGCCCTCGGCGTCAGCCCCACCAGCGCCCTCGTCCTCAGCCAAGTCGTCCTCTCCTTCGGGATCCCCTTTGCCCTCATCCCCCTTGTGCTCCTCACTCGCCGCCCCGACGTCATGGGCACCCACGTCAACCGCCACGCCACAACCACGATCGCCGTCGCGATCGCCACCCTCATCGCCGCCCTCAACGTCTTCCTGCTCGCACAAACCTTCGGCCTCGTCTAGCAAACCGCAGCAGCGCCCGGCGCCGTCGGACATGTGCGCTCGGGTGACATTCCCGAACTCTGGCGCAGACGACGCTTCAGGTGCGAGGTTGCGCGGGATCCTGGAAGAACGTCAGCGTATTGCCGTCCAGGTCCCTGACAACGAGGCGGTGAGGCGCGCTTCCAGCTTCGACGTTTTCGAACGCGACCTCCGCCTCACGCAGTCGCGTCTCATACGCGTCGAGGTCGTCCACGGCGACAGTCACAAGCCCGTAGCCCGCGCGCTTCTGATCTTGCACCACATAGATCGCGCCGTTAGGAGTCACTCGCCAGACAGCCTCCGTGCCGTGCGGGAACATGTCGGCCTCACGGCCCAGGAGGCGCACGTACCAATCGTAGGCAGCGACGTACTCGGTCGCGGGCAGTCCTGCGAACGTGTACGTGATCACAGCCGGATTCTGCCCGACCGGGACTCAGGGGACATTCCTGAACGCTGGACCAACCCTCGATGGTCTCGCCCTGGCGTCGCGGACGATGATGGGAGTCACTGGCCGTTGGCCGAGAGAGCGACGATGACGAGTTTGACGCCGTCGGGCTGCTCAATGAATAGGTCGGCTTGAACCGAGCCGATCGATTCGGGGGTAAAGGTGATCGAGATTTTGCAGAACCCGCCGGCGGGGAGGCCGCGTGGGCAGCCCCTGTAGTGATAGAAGTAGCGCCCCGCCACGTGGCTGTTGACGACCCGATAGCCGTGGCGGACGAACTGAGTGGGCACGGGTACCCCACCGCCCGACACCACCTCAGCCGTGCCGACGGGGACGTCGCCGAAGTTCGCGTCGAAGTGGGTAGCCGTAATCACCAGTCGACAGCCCCCCCTGCCCGTTGTTTGGGTGGACGTCGGGCACTTGGGTGGCGGCTTCCCGGCTGCTCCAGGTGTTCTCGCCGAGAACGCAGCGAGCGCCACCAACACGACGACAAGTCCCGTCACTTGAGCGGCACGAAGTCTCACAACGCAGCTATACAAAGCACGATCGAGGCATGTCAAACGCAACTAGGCGGACTACCTCCCAGATTTCACGCCGGAGCGCCGGTCGGTGACAGTCTGCTCCTCCCGTGACGATTGCGGTGTTCGGTCCCGTGGCGGGCCAACCGCGGCTCCTGTGGAGGTTTGCTGTTTAGTCGTAGAAGGGCGCTGAGCCGTGCAATCGGCGTGAGGAGCGCACGTTTCGGGCGAGGGGCCAGAGAAGGATGATCGCGAGCGTTCCGATGATGGCGAGCGCTGCGATGATGAACGGCGAGGGCGATGTGGTGCTGTTTGTCCCGTTGCCGAGGCGTTTGGACAGCGTTTCGCTGGTTGTGGTGGATGTGCTGTCCGCGCGAATGGTGAGTTTGAGGGTGTCGCCGGGTCGTGCCGCGGTGAGGAATTGAAGCTGCCAAGTTCTGTTCAGCTCCGCGGCGATCACGGCGTACATGCGGGCAAGCGCGGCCGTCGTGGGCGCTCGGTAGTAGCGACCGCCCGTTGCGGTGGCGAGTTCGATCAGCGGCGTGGGCGTGAAGGTGGTGTCGGGGATTCCTATCGTGTAGACCCGTGCCCGGGCTGCTTGGGCGGCGCGGATTGCCTGCTGAAGAGCACGACGGCGTCCCAGAGCGCGGTCCCGTAGCGATGGTCGACCGAGAGGGAGTTGAGGGCGTCATCGGCGTTTGCTTGCGACGTCGAGAAGTCGGACAGGCGGACCGCGTGGGACGCGGCGGCGACGATGCCGATCTCGTCCGAGGTCGGTTTCGCGGCGACGAAGGCTTCGGCGGCGCGGATGCCATCGGCAAGCGCACGCCCGTGCATCGACTGGGAGTGGTCGAGCACGAGCGCAACGCTCTCATTCTCACCGAGGTCGACTGTGGTGAGCCCAACTGCGGGAGCGCCGTCGACGCTCAATGTCGGCGCGGTCCGTGTCTTGGCCGGGAGCAGCACCGTGACCCGGATGCTCGGGAAGCCGCTCGCGTCGATCCCCCGGATCTCCGGCCCAGCAGGGAGCGCCGTCCCCGCCCACAAAAGCGCGCCGAGCAAGGCCGTTACGAGTGCAGAGAGCCTGATGCAGGCGAGGCAGGCCATATGTGATGAGAGCCTCCACCGCGAAAAAACTTGCTCGGCCAATCCTGGCTCGGGCGGCCGCGCTGCCAGCCTCGCCAGTCCGCCTTTCGGAGGCGCTTGCAAACGGTGTGCATGCCGCGTCAGCAGGGCGCCTCCGGCTACCTTGCCGGGATGCGTCTGGACGGCATCCATCACGTCACGTGCATTACCGGGGACGCGCCGCGCAACGTCGAGTACTACACGGGCACGCTCGGCCTGCGGCTCGTGAAGAAGTCCGTGAACCAGGACGACCCGACGGTGTACCACCTCTTCTACGCTGATGAGCAGGGGACGCCGGGCTCGGACATCACGTTTTTCGAGTACCCGGGCGCCGCGCCGGGCCGCGCCGGCTCGGGGATGATCCACACCGTCGTCTGGCGCGTCGCGTCCGAGGAGGCGGTCGACTTCTGGCGCGACCGCGTGGGCAGCGTCCCGTTCACGGATCCCGAGGGTCTGCAGCACGACCTCGTCGTGTCGAACGTTCCCGACCGTCCTCTCGTCGCCGATGATCCGGAGATCCCGCGCGAGTTTGCGCTGCAGGGCTTCGAGGGCGTCCGCGCGTACGCGTCCGACCTCGACCGCAACACGGCGTTCCTCGACGCGCTCGGCTTCGAGAACGGCGAGACGCGCGGCGAGACGCGCGGCGGCTGGATCCACTACGAGGAGTCGCCGGGACCGGGCGCGCCTGGCGCCGGCACCGTCCACCACGTCGCGTGGGCGTGCCCGATGGACGAGCAGGAGGCGTGGCGCAAGCGCGTCGAGGAGGCCGGCGGCCGCCCGACGCCGATCATCGACCGCTTCTGGTTCCACTCCATCTACTTCCGTGAGCCGAGCGGCGTCCTGTTCGAGATCGCGACGCTCGGACCGGGCTTCGGCGTCGACGAGGATCCGGCGCACCTCGGCGAGACGCTCATCCTGCCGCCCGACTTCGAGCACCTGCGCGCCGAGGTCGAGCCGATGCTGACCCCGCTGCCCGACCCTAGGCTGGGTCGAGCCGGTACAAGTTCCCGTCGTTCGTGACGAGATAGACGCGGCCGTCGGGCCCCTCGCCGAACGACGTCGGCTTGTCCACGTGCAGCCCGAGGTCGCGGTCGTTCTGCGCCTCGCCGTTCGCGTACGTGAACGCGCGCAGCTCGCCGTCGCACAGGTCGGAGTAGAGGTAGCTGCCCGCTAAGGAGTCGAGGCGTGGATCGTGGACGACGACGCCGCCGATCACCGCGCACCGTCCCTCGTGCGGGTACGTGAGAACGGGCGCCGTCAGCTGTGACGCGGGAGGACACTGCACCGTCGTCGGGTCGACCTGCGTTCCCTCCATGCACGGCCACCCGAAGTTCAGCCCCTCGTCGGTGAGCGGGACGACGTCGATCTCCTCCTGGTCGTTCTCGCCGACGTCGGCGATGTAGTACAGGCCAGTCTTCGTGTCGATGTAGTCGCGCCAGGGGTTCCGCAGGCCTTTCGCCCAGATCTGCGCGTCGCCCGTGACGGGGTCGACGCGCACGATTGCGCCGAGCATGCTCGACGGATCCTGCGCGTACTGGCCGATGACGGTGTACGTGCCATTGTCGCCGTCCCCTATCGGGACGTAGATGTCTCCGTCGGGACCGAACGCGATGTCGCCGCCGCGGTGGTTCGCGCCCGGCGTCGCGACCTGGAGGACGGTGTGCACGGACTTCATGTCGACCGCCCAGTCGTCGTCCATCGTCGCCGAGACGAGCGTGTCTTCGCCGCTGCCCTCGTCGGAGATGTAATAGAAGTAGACGGTTCGGTCCTGCGCGAACTGCGGCGAGAACGTCATGTCGAGGAGCCCGTTCTCGCCGTCGTCGCGAATGTCGCTGCCGAAGTCGGCGATCACGTCCTGCGTCGTCCCGTCGAGCATGACCACCTTCCCGTCCTGTTCGACCGCGAAGACGCGGTTCGGGTCGGTCGGCGCAACCGCGACGTCGGTGAGCGGCCCGAGGCCGGACGCAAGCTGCGTGAACGCGAGCTTCTGTGGAGCCGGAGGCGGCGCCGCGGCCGCGGTCAGCCGGCCACCACGCTTGGCCACGGCGCACCGGTAGGTGTAGCTTCCAGCCTTCGCGAAGTCGACCGTCAGCGTCGCCGTGCGGCCGGCGCGCAGCAGCCGCGTGCGCGAACCGTCCACGACGAAGTCGTCAGAGCTGGAGCCACGGTTCGAGACGACGAATGTGACCGGCCCGACCGGAACGGTCTTCTGCGAGAGGACGCAGCGGCCGCCGCCGACGGTCACGTGCACCGTCGACGCGGGATTGCGCGCCACCCCCACGACAGCCACGAGAGCGGCCACCATTGTCATCGTTGCCCGACCCACGGCGGGATTCTGCGCATTCCTATGTAAATGCGGCGTAAGAACCGTTCTACGGGTGCAGCGAGGTCGTGTCCACGACCTCGAAATCGCTGCCCGTGATGCGGCCGATCGTGTGCAGGGCGTCATTCGACCAGTGCGGGTCAGGCGCGCCGCTGATGTACCAGTTGGATCCGTTGTCGGCCAGGATCATCCCGTACGTCTTCAGGGCCTGGAGCACGATGCGAGCCTGGCGCGGGAAGCCCGAGATGTCGACGCTGGCCTTCAGCCGGACGCGCAGGCCCATCGGTGGCAGCGAGGGATCGTTCGACGACGACGCGTAGTGGCGCGCGGGATAGATGAACGCGCGTCTCGTACGCGCGGCGGTGAACCGGAGCGCATGGTCGATCACGCCGCGCGCGACCTCGTCGTAGCGTGCGAGTCCGGGGAAGATCGGCAGCCCGGCTGCGTCGGCCGATGTCCATCCCGCGGGGCGCAGATGGTTCGACCGCAGGTTCCAGGTCGCACCCGAGCCGGCCTTCCAGCCGCCGCTCGACGTGGGGTAGAGCGCAAAGAGCTCGTACAGGCGGCAGGCCGACTTGTCGACGAGGATCGCGTGCCGGTCGCCCGTCGAAGCGCGTCCGCCTTCGATGTGCACCGTCTTCGGGATCGGATACGCAACGTGGTCAGACTCGTCCGAGTAGTCGAAGGTGACGTGCGAGCGCGGCGTCGTCTTGGACACGACGTCGAAGGGGATGCCGATCGGCTGGCCGTCGTAGAGGCCGGATCCGAAGTCGGGGTGGAGCCCGGTGTCGAGCCCGATGGACGCGATCATCTGCGCCGAGTTCGCCGCCACCGGGAGCGTGTCGACGCGTTCGTTCCACGCGTTATTCGCCGGGAAGATCGGGCAGGCGGGAGCGCCCGGCAGCCGCAGTGCCTGCGCCGACCCGCCGCCGAGCAGCAGGACGGCGGCGCCGACGACGACGGCTCGTGTCATGCGGCGGGCAGACGGACGGTGACGCACGTCCCTTCGCCCTCGCGGCTCGCGAGCTCGATCGTGCCGCCGTGCTGGTCGACGAGCGTGCGCGTGATCGCGAGGCCTAGCCCGGTGCCGGGAACGGCGAGCTCGTTCGCGGTGCGCGCGCGGTAGAAGCGCGAGAACACATGCCCCTGCTCGTCGGCGGCGATGCCGATCCCGTGATCGGTGACGACGATCTCCGCTGCGCCGCCGTTGCTCCCGACCACGACGTCTACAACGCCCCCGTCGCGGCTGAACTTCACCGCGTTCGAGAGCAGGTTGTCGAGCACCTGCCCGAGTCGCCGCTCATCTCCGAGGATGGTGGGCACGTCGTCGGTATTGAGCTCGACCCGGACGTGTTTCTCACTCGCCCACGGACGCACGGCCTCGACCGCGCGCTCGGTGACGACCGCGAGATCGATCGGCTCGTGCTGGAGGTCGACGCGACGGGCCTCGATCTGCGCGACGAGCAGGAGATCCTCGACGAGATGATGAAGGCGCTCGGCGCTGCGGCGGATGACGTCGAGATACGTGCGCCCGGTGTCACCGATCCGGTGCTCCTCGTCCTGGAGCATCTCGAGGAAGCCCGAGATGGACGTGAGCGGCGTCCGCAGCTCGTGCGACACCGTGGCGACGAACGCGTCGCGCATGCGCTCGAGCTCTTTGTCCGCGGTCACCTCGCGCAGCGTCCAGATGCGACCGACGGGGCGGTCGCTCCGGTCGCTGACCGGCGATGTGTAGCCGCGGAACACGCGCCCGGTGCCCTGGAGCTCGAACTCGTCGGTGGTCGCCTGCCCAGGCGACTCTGCGATCTCCAGCATGCGCTGGCGGTAGCGCTCGGGATCGGCGAGCTTGTCCGCGACCGAGAGCAGGCGCTCGACAACGGTGCCCTCGGCCGGCATGCCCAGGTCGGTCGCCATCCGGACGAGCGGCTCGTTGACGATGAGGATGTTGCCGTCGACGTCGGTGAGGCAGATCCCGTCGATGGTCGCGTCGATCAAGGCGCGCTGCCGCGCGACCGTCGTCGCCCGGGCGCGCTCGCTCGTCCGGAGCTGGCTGCCGACGACGCCGGAGCCGAAACCGAGGACGCAGAGGATGCCGGCGCGGACGATCGTCTGCGATGCGGTCGGGTGCGTCGAGTCGGCCGCTGCGGCAGCGATCCAGAGGCCGCCCGCGCCGCCGCCTGTGACGATGCCCGGGACGGCGCCGCTGTCGACGCCGATGAGCATCACCCATGGCGCGAACACGATCGCCCCGGTGAGCACGCTCGAGTGTGTCGCGACCACAATCGCGAACGTGAGCAGCATCCCGACGAGCGAGATGGCCGCGACGACGAACCGGCGGCGAACGAGCGTGCGCCTCATGCGAGTTGCACGGGCGGGTACTTCGCGCGCACGTCGTCGATGAACGCGGCCAGCCGCTCGGCGAGCGCCGCATCGGCGATCTCGAGGACGTTCTCGGCGTTGAGCTCGCCCGAGTGCGAGAGGTTGAAGCTGCCGACGAAGACGACGTCGTCGGCGACCGTCACCTTCGCGTGCATGTAGTCGTGCACCGTCCCCGGCCCGTACGGCGTCGAGATCTTCCCCGAGAACGGCGCGTGCGTGAGCACCGTCCGCAGGAGCGGCTCCTTCCACGACGCATTTCCGTTCTCGTGCCACTGTTGGATGACCTCGCGCACCTGCGTCCGGTCGACGACCCCGGCGACGTCGACCTTTCCGTCCGTCACGACCTGCGCGAGCGTCGCGAGAATCGGCGCCGAGGAGAGGACGGGCGACGCGATGCGAACGCGCCGCGTCGCGGTGCCGATCGCCTTCGCGATGCGATGCGCGAGCTGCTCCCCACGGCCGGGGCAGAACCACGGCCGGATCGTGGTGTCAGACACCGAGAGCGGGGAGGTATCGACCTTGCCGCTGTGCTGGACGTCGCGTCGCGTCCAGAGCTGCTCGAAGTCCGCGGTGTAGCGCGTCGCGAGCTCGGGCGAGTCGACGGTGATGATGACGTTCTCCTCGCGCGTCCACGAGTCACCGGTCCAGTTCGTCGATCCCGTCCACACCGACGCCGCGTCGCGGACGATGTACTTGTGGTGCATGAGGTCGGGGATGCCGGGGATTGGGGCGGTCGGGAACGGCAGCGACGCCATCAGATCGGGATCGGTGCGCGGCGGCGGTGGCACCGGGATAGTCCTCGGATGGTCGACGTTGTAGGCGAGCCGCAGCGCGACACCGCGCGTGTTGGCGTCGCGGAGCGCGCCGCCGACGATCGCCACGAGGTCGTCCGGCAGGTTGAGGTCGTACACCGCGATGTCGAGGGTGTGCTGCGCCGCAGCGACGAACTCGGCCAGTGCGTTGGCGGTGTCGACGGCCGGCTGGCCGCCGTCGGTCAGTGTGCGGACTTCGATCGCTTGTACTCGCGCTTGGCGGCCTGATAGTCGGTGAGCGCCTGCGCGGAGTCGACGTCGCCGAGCGTCGGATGCTTCGGCGCCACCTCTCGGGCGACGTCGACGCCGAAGCGCTTGGCGAGCACGGCCGTCATGCTCCTCACCTTCATGTCGCCGAAGCCGGGGAGCGCGGCGAGGCGCGTCTTCAAGTCTTCGCCATTCTTCGCGTCGCCCCAGATACGCGACGCGTCGCCGCCGTACTCCTCCGCGACGAAAGCGGCGAGGTCGTGGACGCGCGTGGCCATCGTGCCGGGGAAGCGGTGGACGGCCGGCTTCTCGCGGAACGCGGGCTCGAGGTCCGTGCGGGCCAGCTCCTTCGGATCGAGCGTGCCGACGCGCTGCTTGATCGCGCAGCGGCCCCTGGAAGGCCTGCTGCACCGTGATCTGCTGGTCGAGCGCGAACCCGACTAAGAGCGCGAACGGGTCGTCGGCGAGAAGCTTGTTGGCCTCGTCGTTCTCGGTGAACCAGAGCCGGTCGGGCGCGGCCATGCGGTGATCCTATGACCTACTCTGCTCGTATGGCTTCGCTGGACGTCTTCAGCCCGGAGACGAGGGTCTGGTTCGAGCGCGAGTTCGCCGCGCCGACGCCCGCGCAGGCGAAAGGGTGGCCGGCGATCGCGTCCGGCAAGCACACGCTCATCCAGGCGCCGACGGGCTCCGGCAAGACGCTCGCCGCGTTCCTGTACGCGATCGACAAGTTGACGCCGACGCCGGGCGCCGGGCTGCGCGTGCTGTACGTGTCGCCGCTGAAGGCGCTCAACTACGACGTCGAGCGCAACTTGCGCGGGCCACTAGCCGGGCTGCGCTCGCAGCTGAAAGTCGCGGTGCGCACGGGCGACACGCCGCAGAAGGAGCGCCAAGCGATGCTCCGCGAGGCGCCCGACATCCTCATCACCACGCCCGAGTCGCTGTTCCTCATGCTCACGTCGCAGGCGCGCGAGCTGCTGCGCTCGGTCGAGACGGTGATCGTCGACGAAGTGCATGCCGTTGCGGGGACGAAGCGCGGCGCGCACCTGGCGCTCTCGCTCGAGCGGCTCGAACGCCTGGCCGGCGGCTTCCAGCGTGTTGGGCTGTCGGCGACGCAGCGTCCGCTGGAGGAAATCGGCCGCTTCGTCGCCGGCGGCCGCCGCCAATCGAGCTCGTCGACGCGGGCGTCGCGAAGCAGCTCGACCTCGAGGTCGTCGTTCCGCTCGAGGACATGCGCGAGCCGACGGAGCAGCACTCGATCTGGCCCTCCATCTACCCGGCGATGCTCGAGCTCGTGCGCGCGCACCGCTCGACGATCGTCTTCGTGAACAACCGCAGGCTCGCCGAGCGGCTCGCGCTGCGCCTGAACGAGCTTGCGGAAGAAGAAGTCGCGCGCGCGCATCACGGCTCGCTCGCGCGCGAGCAGCGCGTCCTCATCGAGGAAGACTTGAAGGCGGGGCGCATCCCGTGCCTCGTCGCCACGTCGTCGCTCGAGCTGGGCATCGACATGGGCGCCGTCGACCTCGTCATCCAGGTGGAGTCGCCGAAGTCGGTCGCGCGCGGCCTGCAGCGCATCGGCCGCGCCGGTCACACGCTCGACGCCGTCTCGAAGGGCCGCATCTTCCCGAAGTTCCGCGCCGACCTGCTCGAGTCCGCGGTCGTCCTCCAGCGCATGCTCGCGGGCGCGATCGAGGAGACGCAGATCCCACGCAATCCGCTGGACGTGCTCGCGCAGCAGATCGTGGCCATCTGCGCCGACGAGGAGATCGAGGTGGCCGAGCTGCACACGCTCGTGCGCGGTGCCTATCCGTTTGCCGATCTCTCGCGCGCAGCTCGAGAACGTGCTCGACATGCTGGCGGGCCGCTATCCGTCGGACGAGTTCGCCGAGCTGCGGCCACGCATCGTCTGGGACCGCACCGCGCGGCGTGATCCGCGGGCGCGAGGGCGCGCGCCGACTCGCGGTCACGAATGCGGGGACGATCCCCGACCGCGGCCTCTTCGGCGTCTTCATCGTGGACGGGGGCAGCCGCGTTGGCGAGCTCGACGAGGAGATGGTGTACGAGGCGCGCGAAGGCCAGGTGATCGTGCTCGGCGCGTCGTCGTGGCGCATCGAGGAGATCACGCGCGACCGCGTGCTCGTCTCGCCCGCGCCCGGCGTGCCCGGCGCGGTGCCGTTCTGGAAGGGCGAAGGCGTGGGGCGGCCGTACGAGCTCGGCGCGGCGATCGGCAAGTTCTCGCGCGAGCTGCTCGCTCGAGAAGCGAGCCGAGAGTGCAAGGGCTCGACGACCGCGCCGCGTGGAATCTCATCGAGTACCTGCGTGAGCAGGAGCGCGCGACCGGCGTCGTCCCATCCGACCGCACCGTCGTCGTCGAGCGCTTCCGCGACGAGATCGGCGACTGGCGGATCTGCATCCTCACGCCGTTCGGCGGCCGGTGCACGCGCCGTGGGCGATGGCCGTCGCGGCGCGGCTGCGAGAGTCGCTCGGCATCGACGTGCAGTCGATCTGGTCCGACGACGGCATCGCGTTCCATCTCCCGGAGTCGGACGCGCCGCCCGCGACCGACCAGCTCATCCTCTCGCCGGAGGATCTCGACGAGCTCATCCTGGCCGAAGTGGGGCGGACGGCGCTCTTCGGCGCGCGCTTCCGCGAGAACGCCGCGCGCGCGCTGCTCATCCCGCGGCGTCGGCCGGGCGAGCGGTCGCCGCTGTGGCAGCAGCGGCTGAAGGCGCAGAACCTGCTCCAGGTCGCGCGCAAGTACGCGAGCTTCCCGATCGTGCTCGAGACGTACCGCGAGTGCCTGCAGGATGTGTTCGACATCCCTGCACTCAAGAAGTTGCTGCACGGGTTGCAGACGCGCGAGATCGATCTCGTCGACGTCGAGACGTCGAGCGCGTCGCCGTTCGCGTCGTCGCTCCTGTTCGACTACATCGCCACTTACATGTACGAGGACGACACGCCGCCCGCGGAGCGTCGCGCGCAGGCGTTGTCGCTCGACCGCGGCCTGCTGCGCGAGCTGCTCGGCCAGGAGGAGTTGCGGGAGCTGATCGACGTGGACGCGCTCGCCGAGGTGGAGGCGTCGCTGCGGTCGAAGCCGCGCAACGCCGACGAGCTGCACGACCTGCTGCGGTTGCGCGGCCATCAGGTCGAGTTCGACGCGGGATTCGCAGAGACGCTCGTGCGCGAGCGGCGCGCATATCGGTTCGGCGATGCGTTGGCGGCGGCCGACGATGCAGGACGGTATCGCGACGCACTTGGGATCATGCCGCCGTCCGGTCTGCCGGAAGTGTTCCTCGAGGGCGGTCCCGATTCGCTGCGGCAACTCGTGCGTCGATTTGCCAAAGGGCGCGGACCGTTCACGACGGCGCAGGCGAACGCGGCCTTCGGCGCGGACGTCGAGGAGGAGCTGCGCGCGCTCGAGCGCGAGGAGCAGCTCGTGCGCGGCGAGCTGCGTCCCGGCGGGACGGAACGCGAGTGGTGTGATCCCGAAGTGCTGCGCCGCCTGCGGCGTGCTTCTTTGGCCGCGTTGCGGCGCGAGGTGGAGCCGACGGAGCAGGCCGCGTTCGGGCGCTTCCTGCCGAACTGGCACGGGATCGACCGGCGCGCGTCGCTGCGCGAGGCGCTCATTCCACTGCAGGCGCTGCCGCTGCCGGTGTCGCTGTGGGAGTCGGAGGTGCTGCCGCGTCGCGTGCCCGACTATCGGCCGGAGCAACTCGACCAGTTGTGCGCGTCCGGCGAGCTCGTATGGGTCGGCGCCGGGCTCGATCGTGTGGCGGTGTTCTTCCGCGACGACGCGGGATTGCTCGGGCAGCCGTCCGCGGCGCCCGCGCCGGAAGGTCCCGAGCACGATGCGATCCGCGCTGCGCTCGCCGGCGGCGCGCTCTTCTGGAGCGACTTCGCCGACGACGCGTCCCTACCGGCGCTGTGGGATCTCGTCTGGGCCGGCGAGGTCACGAACGACGCGTGGCAGCCCCTTCGAGCCACGTCTCGGTACCAGGTACCGTCACGAAAGAGTCAGGGAAGACGCTTCTCGAGGTCTCGCGTAGCCGCGTCCACTGCGACCCAGGGTCGCTGGTCTCTCGCAGCAGGTCTCTTCGTCGGCGAGCCGGACCGGCGCGCGCTCGCGGAGCTGCTGCTCGAGCGGCAGGGGATCGTCACGCGCGACGGGTCCGCGGCGAGGGCATCGCCGGCGGCTACGGCGCGGTGTACCGCAGTTGCGCGCGCTCGAGACGCTGGGGACGTGCCGGCGCGGCTACTTCGTCGAAGGGCTCGGCGGAGCGCAGTTCGCGCTCGGCGGCGCGGTCGAGCGGCTACGCGAGCTCCGCCGCGCGAGGGCGACGAGCCGGAGGCACTCGTGCTCGCCGCGGCCGATCCGGCGCAGCCGTATGGCGCCGCGCTGCCGTGGCCGAAGCGGTCGGGCGCTCGTGCAGCGAGGGTCGCGGGCGCGAGGTTGTGCTGCTCGGCGGCGAGGCGGCGCTCTTCGTCGAGCGCGGCGGCCGCTCGCTCGTCCCGTTGCGCGATCCGGACGAGGAGTGGCTGCGCCCGGCGCTCGCCGCACTCGTCGCGCAGGTGAAACGCGGCCGCGCAAAGCGCCTCGCAGTCGAGCGCTTCGACGGCGAGCCGGTCGCGGACACCATGGTCATGCCGCTGCTGATCGAAGCCGGCTTCCTCGCCGGCCCGCGCCGCGCCGTCCTCCGCGCATAAGTCGTCACACCGACGTCGGGGTACCTAGTACCGGTCGTTCGGGTGCCGCATGGCCCCGCGAAGACCGGTACCAAGTACCGCTACGTAAGCGTCACGGAAGTGTCACGCGGGCTCAGCCGCGCGGCAACACGAGATCGAAGCGCGTGCCCCACGGGCCGGGCTCGTAGTACAGGTCGCCGCCGTGCGCGTTCGCGTACGCCTTTGCGATCGCGAGACCGAGCCCGGTGCCTCCGCTCGCGCCGCCGTGCTCGAACCGTTCGAACAGCCGCGGCACGAGTTGCTCGGGGACGCCCTCACCGGCGTCGGTCACCGTGATGCGCACATGCCGGTCGCGCGCCTCCGCGTGGATGTGCACCGGCGGCTTGCCGTGTTGTCGCGCATTCGCGACAAGATTCGTCACCACGCGCTCGATCACGAGCGGATCGGCCACGATCGCCAGCGCGGGGTCGACGTCGACGAACACGTCGTCGCCGGTGATGAGGTCGGCGAGCGTCCGCTCGAGCACGATCGGCTGCGGCTGCACCTCGATTGCACGGGCATCGAGCCGTGAGAGATCCAGGAGCTGCTCGATCAGTCGCCGCAGCCGGTCGCTCTGGTACCACGCCGTCTCCTCGAGCTCGAGCCGCACCTCCGGCGCCAGCTCATCGCCGCGCGCACGCAGTGTCGTCAGCAGCCCGTACACGCTCGTCGCCGGCGTGCGCAGCTCGTGCGACGCGATCGCGACGAAGTTCAGCTTCATCTGGTCGAGGCGCACCATCTCCTGGTGCACGCGCGCCTTCTCGATGGCGAGCGCCGCGCGCTCTCCGACGAGCTGGAGCAGCTCGACGTCGTCGCGCGTGAACTCGTGCGGGTGCAGCGTGCCGACGTGGATCACGCCGATCACATCGTCGTGCACGATCAGCGGCACGCCCATCAGCGACTTGATCCCCTTCTCGTGCAGGATCGGATTGAGCACGTGCCCGTGGTCGACGTCCGCGAGGATGACCGGTCGCCGGTCGGCGGCGATGCGGCCGGCGAAGCCGCCGCCGACCGGGATGCGCACGCCCTGCTCGACCTCCTCCTCGATTCCGACCGCCGCCCGTGCAACGAGCTCGTTGCGCTCGGGATCGAGCAGAAGGGCGGCGCACGTGTCGACCCCGAGGATGTCCCGGGTGCGGACCAGCAGAGCCTGGAGCAGCTCCTCGAGCTCGAGGTGCGCAAGCGCAACGTCGGTCACCGCCTGCACGGACTCGAGCCGGCTTCTTGCCTTCCGCTCCGACTCGAACAGCTGCGCATGCTCGATCGCCAGCGCGGCCCGGTCGGCGACGCGCTGCAGGAGCTCGGTGTCGAACTCGCGCGGCTCGAGCGCCGCGACGCGCAACTCCCCGAGCAGCACGCCGGAGACGTCGAGCTGGACGACGTGCGTCGAGACCGTGTCGTTCAGCGGCCCGGTGGAGACCACGCGGTCGTGCTCCGGCGTGTGCACGACGATCGTGCACGAGTCGACGCCGAGGATCTCGCAGACGCGCGCGACAAGCGTGCGGAGCAGAACGTCGAGCTCGAGGTGAGCGAGCGCGGCGTCGGTGATCGCCTGGAGCTGCTCGCCCTCCCCTGACCCGGTCGACGTGCTCATCCGCATGGCGCTTCCATGCGGGCCGTATCGCCGTTAAACCCTCCTTCCAAACCGGAAGGACCTAAATCGAAAGCAGCTTGTAGCCCATGCCGCGGACGGTCACGAGCCGCTGCGGCCGCGTCGGGTCGCGCTCGATCTTGCGTCGCAGATTGGACACATGCACCTCGCACGCGTGCTCGTCGCCGACGTGCTCGCTCGCCCAGAGGTGCTGCATCAGTTCGCGTCGGGAGACGACCCGCTCGGGCTGCTCGGCCAGGATCGAGAGCACCTTGAACTCGGACAGCGTCAGCCGGACGGGGTTGCCGTCGACAGTCACCTCGTGGCGCACGAGGTCGAGATGGAGCCCGCCGAGCTGCCGCACCGCGGAGCCGCCGTTGGCGCGGTCGAGCTCGCGCCGCCGCAGGATCGCACGGACGCGGCTGAGCAGCTCGGCGCTCGAGAACGGCTTCGTCACGTAGTCGTCCGCGCCCAGCTCGAGGCCGAGGACGCGGTCTCGCTCCGCATCGCGCGCGGTCAGCATCACGATCGGCACGTCGCTCTCGGCGCGCAGCGCGCGGCACACCTCTGTGCCCGACATCTGCGGCAGCATCACGTCGAGGATGACGATGTCGTAGTCGCGTGCCCGCGCCGCTGCGAGCGCGCGCATGCCGTCGGACTCCTCGTCGACGTCGAAGCCTTCCCGGCGGAGCGTGAACGCGACGACGTCGAGGACGCCGGGATCGTCGTCGACGACGAGCACGGTGCTCACGCAGGCACCTGCTCGCGCACCTGCGCACGCTCGAGGACGATGCGCACGCGCGTGCCCTCGCCGGGCGCCGAGTCGAGCTCGATGCGGCCGTCGAGGCTGCGCACCGCCTGGCGGACGATCGCGAGCCCGAGGCCGAAGCCCTCCGGGTCGCGGTCGGCGCCGCGGAAGAACCGGTCGAACACGTGGCGCTGCGTCTCGCTGCTCATCCCGATGCCCGTGTCCTCGACCTCGACGCGCACGGTGCGTCCCGTGGCGTACGCGCGCAGGACGACGCGACCGGTGAGCGTGTGCTTCGCCGCGTTCTCGCCGAGGTTTCGCAGCGCCTGCTCGAGAAGGTCGCGGTTCACGTTCGCAGCGACCTCCGGCGTGCACTCGACCTCGACGACGACGCCGTCGCGCGGCCGCAGGTCGTCGGCAACCTCGCGCAGGATCGGCTCGAGGCTCGTCGGCTCGAGCCGCGGGCGCTCCTGGCCCGCGTGCGCACGCGCGAGTGCGAGCAATGCATGCGCGAGCCGCGCCAACCGCGCGGCCTCGCGCTCGATGTGCGCAAGGAAGCGGTCGCGCTCCTCGGGGTTCTCCTTCGCGCCGGCCTGCAGCACCTCGACCGCGCCGATGATGGTCGTCAGCGGCGTGCGCAACTCGTGCGCCGCGTTCGCGACGAACTCGCGCTCGGCCAGCTCGCGCCGCTCCTGCTCGGTCAGGTCGTCGAGCACGATCAGCACCGTGTCGCCCTCCGGCTGGGCCGGGATGCCGACGAGCGCGAGCGCGCGTTCCTCGTCCGGCCGCACGTGCGCCTGAGCGAGCGACGCGTCCGGATCGAAGAGGCGTTCGACGAACTCGCGCAGCGAGAATCCGTCCCACGGCTCCGGCAGCTGGTCGCCGGCGGCGAGCCGCACGCCGAGCAGCCGCCGCGCCTCGTTGTTCGCGAAATTCACGGCGAGCTCCTGATCGACCGTGATGACCCCCTCGTGCAGGCGCTCGAGCAGCATGCGCAGGCGGTCGCGTTCCCCCTCGATGTGGCGGAACGAGCGGCGGAGCTGCCGCCGCATGCGCTCGAAGTTGTAGGTGAGCGTGCCGAACTCGTCTCGGAAGCGGAAGCGCAGCGGCGTCTCGAAGTCGCCGTGTGCGAGCGCCTCGGCAGCGAGCGACAGCCGTCGCAGTCGCAGCGCGATCAGCTGGGCGAGCAGCAGGCCGACGATGACGCCGACGACGCCGGCGATGATGCCCGCGCGCAGCGCCTGGTTCCGGACGATGCCGATCGCGGCGGCGACGTCGGGCCGCTCGCTCAGTGCGACGACTGCCTCGCCGGGCAGCGGCACGGCGGCGACGAACGTCTTCCCGTTCGTCGTTCCGCCGACGGACTGCCGCCCGCCGAGCGCCGCTGCGACCGCATTGCGCGCGAGCCCGGTGGCCGGGATTGTGCGATAGACGCGCAGCTGCACGTTCAGCTGCTTCGCGAGCCGCGCGAGGCGTGCCGGCGTCGGATCCTTGGCGGCGAGGCGTGCATCGGCGAGCGCGAGCGCCTGGGCGTTGCCGCGGAAGGCGTTCTCCGAGCGGGTGGAGAACTGGGAGACCACGATCGCCGTCGAGGTGGCGGCGACGACCGCGAAGGCCGCCCCGAGCCACCAGCGCACGCCGATGAACCGGCGGGTCATGCCTAGATCGTAGGCCAGGCCAGAGAGGAGGCCGCGAGCCGAAGGCGTAAGCAGACGGTCCAATGCGGTCCCCACATCTCTACGACACGCTGCGCCGGTTCTGCCTCGGCGCTTTCTCCGTGTTCCACGGCGAGGACTTGCCGTTCGCGTTCGACGAGCACGCGCCCTCGTTCTACGAATACCGGCCCCTCGTAAAGGGCTTCATCGAGGCACAGGCCGAGCGGCTGCGCTCGCGCGCGGACGTGCAGGCTGCGCTCGACGATCTCGCCCGCGAGCCGCTCGCGCGCGTGTACAAGGACGCATATCGCACCGTGCTCGTGCCGCTGCTCGTACGCGTCGCGGAGGGCTGCGGCGGCTTCGACTGGGACGACGTCGCCTTCGACCGCGCCTACGAGGAGGCCGAGGCGCTCCTCTTCGGCAGCGGCCACGCGTACGGCGCGATCGCACCGCTCGTCGGCCTTTCCTGCGGCAGCGATATCGAGCTCGGCCAGGGGATCCGCGTGCGTCAGAGCGCGACGGGCGAGTTCACCGCGCTGTGGCCCGAGTCGTCGGGACTGTTGCCGCGCGACTTCGGCCGCGAGGTCGACCGCGCGTGCGTGCTCGAGCTCGAGCGGCAGCTGGAGTCCGGCGCGGAGGATGCGCCGGATGCGCCCGGCGAGCTCGCCGACGCCGTCACCGCCATCCGCCTCGCCACCGCGGCGCCCGTCGCGGCCGGCCCCGTGCTGTTCGAGCGCCTCGACTGGCGGCCGTTCGGCATCCGGCCCGTGCTTCCGATCGCGGCGACGCCGCCGCCCGGCGAGCCGACGCGGCTCGATCCGTTCCGCGCCCAGGTGGCCGCGAAGCTCATCCCACAGCTCGCGCTCGCCGACGCCGACGCGCACTTCGGCGACGCGCTCGACCGCTGGGAGCTGTCGCTCTTCCAGGACGACCCGTTCCGCGGCGAGCAGCTCCGGCACGCCCTCGACGCCGCCCTCGGCGAGGGCGACGGGAGGTGGGCGGCGGCCATGCGCGCCGCGGCCCTGCTCGGCGAGACCGCCGAGGAGCGCGGTGAGCTGGCCGAGTCGTTCCGCAAGCCGACGCCGGATCTCGTCCGCCGCATGCTCGTCGCGATGCTCCTCCACGGCGATCGCGCGGGACTCCTACGCGAGCTCGACCACGCGCTCCTCGGTCTGCAGGCCGGACGCGCGCGCGTGGCAGAGCTGCGAGCAAGCTGACACGGTTGCCCGGCTACGGTCACGGAATGGACGAGGCCCGCGCGGTGCTGCACCGGCTCGAGCGCATCGAGGCGCTCGAGCGCGAGGGCGCGCGCCCGGCGGCAGTGCTCTCCGAGCTGCAGGAGCTCGTGCGCGAGGCCGAGGCGTGGGCGCGCCTCGAGGGCGACGAGCGTGCGACTCGAGCCGCGGAAGCGCTGGCGGCGCATGCAATGATCGCCGTGTGAGCGTCGTTCACTGGGACGAGATCGCGCCACGCCGTTCGCCCAAGCCGGCAGCGGGCGGCGACTGGTTCTTCCTCGGCGAGGCGGCCGGATCGGTCGGCGTCGGCGTGAACCGGATCCTGCTCGGGCCGGGAGAGATCTCGACGCCCGCGCACGTGCACGGCGCCGACGAGGAGACGTTCTTCGTCCTCAACGGCTCCGGGCTCTCGTGGCAGGACGGCGAGACGTTCGAGGTGCGGGCCGGCGACACGCTCGTGCACGCGCCTCGCCTCGCCGCGCACACGCTCAAGGCCGGCCCGCAAGGGCTGGACGTCCTCGCGTATGGCCCGCGCAGCCGGCTCGGCGGCTCGTACCTCCCGAAGATCGGGATCTACTGGCTCTGGCCGACGTGGACGGAGGCCGGCACGGGCGCGCATCCGTACGACCGCGACCAGAAGCTCGAGTGGCCCGAGCCGAGCGAGCGGCCGGCGTCGATCGTCAACGTCGACGACGTCGAAGCGCGCTTCAGCGGACGCTCGCGTCCGCTCGGCGCCGCTGCCGGCGCGACGCTGACGGGGCTCAATCTCGTGTCGCTGCCGCCCGGCGAGGAGGGCGCGCCGCCGCACTGTCACACGGTCGAGGAGGAGCTCTTCATCGTCCTCCACGGCGAGGGGGAGCTGGAGCTGTGGTCGCCGCCTGACCCCAAGCACCAGTTTCCGGCCGATCCGACCGAGGTGCTGCCGCTGCGCGCGGGGCACATCGTCTCGCGCCCGCCTGGGACGCGGATCCCGCATTCCTTCCGGGCCGGCGCGGCCGGGCTGACCTATCTCGCCTATGGGACGCGCGACCCGGCCGACGTCTGCTGGTACCCGCGCTCGAACAAGGTCTTCTTCCGCGGCCTCGGGGTCATCACCCGTCTAGAGCTACTCGACTACCTAGACGGCGAGCCTGGATAGCCAGTTCGGGGTAGTGAGGCCGTGAGGTTCCTGCCGATAACCGCATCGGAACGACTGTGCGGCGGGTTCTCACAAATAGGAAAGTTCAGGTCATCTTCAACGGTGGTCTGGCCGCGGTGCTCCTCGTCGTCGCGGTCGTCGGCGGGCGGAAGTTCGCCCACAGCGGCTTCCCGCTGAGGCACGCCGACCCGCTCCTCGTCTCCGGCGCGATCCTTCTCTTCCTCGTCGCCTACGCCTTCAAGGCCTGGGGCTGGCAGCGGCTGTTCGCGGCCGACGATCGCCCCGGCGCCGCGTCGCTCGCCTTCGCGGGCGGCGCTGCGTGCGTCGGCGGCGTCGCGCTTCCGGGCCGGCTCGACGACGCGCTGCGCATCGCGTGCGTCAAGCGTTTCCCCGGCGTGCGCACCGGGCTCGGCGCGGTTGCGCTCAGCCTCGTCGTCCTCGGCCTGCTCGACAACGTCGCGCTCGCGCCGTTCTCCGCGGTCGCCGCTGTGCATGCGCACTCGTGGACGGTGCGCGTCGGATTCGCCGTCGTCGCCGGCGCGGGGATCCTCGCCGCGATCCTCGTCGCCTCGCTGCCGCGCCTCGCCGGTCGCAGCTTCGTCCTGCGCTTCCGCGTCGGCCGCTGGCTCGCGTCGCATACGCACTCCAACCGCCGCGCCATCGCGGCACTCGTCTTCATCTCGGTCTCGTGGACGCTGCGCGCGACCGCCGTCTTCCTCCTGCTCGACGCGCTCTCGATGCACACCTCGTTCCCGCTCGCGCTTGCGTTCCTGTGCGCATCCGCCGCGTCGGCCGCGCTGCCGATCGCGCCTGCGGGCGCGGCGACGCAGGCGGGCGCCGGCTCCGCGATCCTCATCGCGAGCGGCGTGCACGCGGGCGATGCGATCGCGTTCGCGGTTTCGGCTCAGCTGCTCGTCGTCGGCACCGGCGCGGTGGTCATGCTCGTCCTCGCCGGCTGGCACTTCGCCACGCGCGGACGTGCTGCGGTCAGGCTTCTGCCTGCCCCGCTGCCGGCCCGCGCATAAGTCGTCACACCCACGCCGGGGTAACTGTTACCGGTCGTACCGACTGGGCTCCAACACCGAGAGGCCGGTAACAGTTACCGGCACGTAAGTGTCACGCGTTCGACGCGGAGGCTTGCGCTGGCTGCCCGCTAGCGACGAAGTCCTTGCCGCGCACGAGCGCGAACGCCAGGACGGCGCCGGCGAGCGCGACGAACGTCGACACGAGCAGGATCTGGTTCAGCCCGTGGATGAACTGCGCCGACGTTCCGCCCGGCCGGTAGTACGCCTGGAAGATCGCGCCGAGGCCGGCGATGCCTGTCGCGATCCCGACCTGCCGGAACGTGTTGTTCACGCCCGCCGCCATCCCCGCGCGCTGCACCGGCACGACGCTCACCGCCGTCGTCGCGAGCGGCGGGTTCACCATCCCGATCCCGATGCCGCCGATGAGGAAGCCGGCGAGCAGCGTCGTCCAGCCCGACGACACCTTCACGCCGTACATGAGGTAGAGCGCGATCGTGACGAGTCCCATGCCCGACCCGAGCAGGATGCGGATCGGCACGCGACCCACCAGCCGCCCCGTCGCCGGCGCGACGAAGAACGAGATCATCGACAGCGGCAGGAAGCGGAGCCCGGCCTGGAGCGGCGAGTACCGGAGGATGTCCTGCAGGTAGAGCGTGAAGTACAGGAACATCGCGAACATCGAGGACGAGATCGTGAACGCGACGATCTGCGCGCCCGCGAACGCCGGCACCTTGAAGAGCCGCACGTCGAACATCGGCCGCTCCTGCCGCAGCTCGACGAGACCGAAGACAACCAGCGCAACTGCGGACCCGACGAGCAGTCCGACGACGCGCCCGCTCGACCAACCCCAGTCGTTCCCGCGCAGGAGCCCGAGCACGAACGCAAAGAGCCCCACCGACAAGGTGATCTGCCCCGGGATGTCGAGCCCGCCGTGCTCCTCGTCCCGCGACTCGCGCAGCATCCGCGCGCCGAAGTAGAGGCACGCCGCGCCGATCGGCAAGTTGACGAAGAAGATCCACCGCCAGCCGGCCCATTCGGTCAGCGCGCCCCCGACGAGCGGCCCGATGGCGACCGCCGCTCCGATGGTCGCGCCCCAGATCCCGAAAGCCGTCCCGCGCTCCCGCCCGTGGAATTCCTGGGTCAAAAGGGCCAGGGAAACCGCGAACATGATGGCGCCGCCGATACCCTGCGCGCCCCGTGCCAGGTTCAGGAACAGAGGGTCCGTCGCCGCGCCGCAGAGGGCGGAGGCGGCCGTGAACAGCACCACTCCGGTGAGGAACACCCGCTTGCGGCCGAGCAGGTCGCCGAGCGAGCCCGCGTTCAGGACGACGCTCGCCAACATGAGCGAGTACGCGTCCACGACCCACTGGAGGTCGGTGAACGAGCTGTGCAGGTCCGTCTGGATCTTCGGGAGCGCCACGTTGACGACCGTGATGTCCAGCAGCAGCATGAAGATGCCGACGCAGACGATGATCAAAGTCCGCCACTTCCGGTCCATGCCTGCGACCGTATCCCAGCAGGACTCGGCTATGCCGGCTGGAATGGTGAGCGACTATGGCGCTTGCGCGTTTGCTTCCGCGCCCCCAGGGCCGGGGGCGGGCAGATCGGGGACCGTCGGTGGCTAGGGTCATCGCGTTCGCCAACCAGAAGGGCGGCGTCGCCAAGACGACGACGACGCTGAACCTCGGCGTTGCGCTCATGGAGCAGGGCAAGCGCGTGCTCGCGGTCGACCTCGATCCGCAGGGCAACCTGACGATGTCGCAGGGCTGGAACCCGGACGAGATCGAGCGCTCGCTCTTCGACGTGCTCGTGCACAAGCTTCCGATCACCGAGATCGTCCGCAAGGGCGAGATCGATATCGCCGTCTCCTCCATCGACCTCGCGGGCGCGGAGCTCGCGCTGTCATCGATGATCGGCCGCGAGCGCGCGCTCGACAAGGCGCTGCTCCCCGTGAAGGAGGACTACGACTACATCCTCATCGACACGCCGCCGTCGCTCGGCCTCTTGACGATCAACGCACTCGTCGCGTCGAACGGCGTGATCGTGCCGGTGCAGTGTGAGTACCTCTCGCTGCGCGGCCTCGTCCAGCTCGAGAACACGCTGACGATGATCCGGGAGAACCTGAATCCGGACGTCGCGATCCAGGGAATCCTCCCGACGATGTACGACAAGCGCCTCCTGCACTCGAAGGAGGCGGTCGAGATCCTGCGCGAGAACTTCGGGGACCTCGTGTTGAACACGAAGATCCGCAAGACTGTGCGGTATGCGGAGGCCCCGGTGAAGGGAATGTCGGTGTTGAAGTACGACCCGACCGGAGAGGCAGCGGGCATGTATCGCGACCTCGCCAAGGAGGTGCTCGATGGCGCGTCGGCGCGCCAGCATGCGTGAAGGCCCGCTCGCGGAGCTCTTCCGCGCGACGGAGGCTGCGCAGCGCCAGGCCGAGGGCCAGCCGGCTCCGGAGCCGGAGGCTGCGCCGAAGGAGCCCGAGGAGCGCACGGTCGAGCACGTCCCGAGCTGGGAGGAGACCGCGCGCGTCGAGGCACCTGCTCCGCCGCCGCCGCAGCCGCGGCACGAGCCCGCGCCGCCACCGGCCTACGCTCCGCCTCCGCCCCCCGTCACCCGGTACGTCGAGCCGATGCCGGAGGCGCCGGCGCGCTTGTACCGCGCGCCTGCCGCCGATACCGGTGCGTATCTCGCCGTCATCAAGGTCGTCGGCGTCGGCGGCGCAGGCCTGAACGCGGTTAACCGGATGATCGACGCCGGCATCAGCGAGGTCGACTTCGTCGCCGTCAACACCGACAGCCAGGCGCTGCACATGAGCGACGCGCCGCAGAAGATCCACATCGGCCGCGAGCTCACGAAGGGGCTCGGCTCGGGCTCCGATCCCGACGTCGGTCGCCGCTCCGCCGAGGAGGGCTACGACCAGCTCAAGAACGCGCTCCGCGGCTCGGACATGGTGTTCGTCGCCGCGGGCGAGGGCGGCGGCACCGGCTCCGGCGCCGCGCCGGTCGTGGCGAAGATCGCACGCGACCTCGGCGCGCTCACGGTCGGCATCGTGACGACGCCGTTCAAGTTCGAAGGGACGAAGCGGCGCACGCAGGCAGACCAGGGCGTGCAGGCGCTGCGCGCGGCGTGCGACACGACCATCGTCATCCCGAACGACCGGCTGCTCGAGGTGCTCGACCGCTCGACCTCGATGCTCGACGCGTTCAAGGTCGCAGACGACGTCCTCCGCCAGGGCGTGCAGGGCATCACCGACCTGATCACGCTCCCCGGCCTGATCAATCTCGACTTCGCCGACGTGCGCACGATCATGAGCAACTCCGGCACGGCGCTCATGGGCATCGGCTTCTCCTCGACGGGCGACAACCGCGCGCGTGAGGCGGCCGAGCGCGCGCTGCGCTCGCCGCTCATCGACGAGGAGATCACCGGCGCGACCGGCATCCTGCTCTCCGTCGCCGGCGGCGACGACATGACGCTTGATCGAGGTGAACGAAGCGGCGGAAGTGATTCGCGCCGCCGCCACCGAGGAGACGAACATCATCTTCGGCGCCACCGTCGACGACCGGCTCACCGGCCAGGTGTGGGTGACGGTCGTCGCGACCGGCATCGGCCGCGGCCGGCGCGCGCATCGGCCGACGTTCGCGACGCCGTCGCTCATCGATGACGGTGACGTCGACGTGCCGTCCTTCTTGAAGCAGTAGTGGACGCGTTCCTCGCGATCGCGAGCAAGCGCGACGAGCGCCGCTACGCCGATCGCCCGGTCGCCGAGGAAGACGTCCTGCGGATCCTCGATGCGGGCCGGCTCTCCGGCAGCTCGCGCAACACGCAGAACTGGCAGTTCGTCGTCATTGCCGACAAGGCCGCACTGGCGGAGGCGGTGTACGCGCCCGAGAACGTGCAAACCGCGGGCCTCGTCGTCGCGATCATCGGCGACGCGTTCCCGTTCGATGTCGGCCGCTGCGCGCAGAACATGATGCTGGCCGCCTGGGACATCGGCGTCGTCTCGTGCCCGAACGGCACGCGCGACACCGAGCTCGCCGCCTCGATCGCCGGCGGCGAGGTGAAGATGATCCTCTCGTTCGGCTATCCGCAGCGCGAGCTGCACGTCGAGTCGCGGAGCGCGGAGGATTGGTCCGCGAGCGCGAAGCGCAAGCCGCTCGACGACCTCGTCATCCGATAGCGTGCAGCCGTGCCCGGTCGCCGAACTCGCCCGAAGCCGATCGTCGCCGTCGGCGAGGTGGTCATGTGGGTGCTCTTCGTGCTGCTGCTCTTCCCGGCCGGAGTCGTCGGCTGGGCGGTGGGCCACTACACCGGGCACCAGGGCGGAGGGACGCGCACGGTGACCGTGTCGGCGTCGGCTCCTGCCACCACGACGGCGCCGGCGCCGACGACGACGGCCAAGGCGGCCGCGACGACCACCGCCGCTGCCGCGCCGACCGCGGCCGGGAAGGCGGTCTTCCTCTCCGCCGGCTGCGCCGCGTGCCACACGTTCAAGGCGGCGGGCGCGACCGGGACGATCGGCCCCGATCTCGACACCGCCCCGGAGAAGGATGCGAATGCAACGAGCACGCCGCTCGCCGCGTTCGTGATGAAGTCGATCGTCGACCCGGGCGCCTACCTCTCGCCCGGCTACAAGAACCTCATGCCCCCGAACTTCGGCACGACCCTCAGCAAGGCGAAGATCGACGCGCTCGTCTCCTTCATCACGGGTAGTAAGTGATCGAGGCCATCCACATTGGCCCGGAAAAAGGCGGCGCGCTGGAGCCGGTCGACTCGGTGCGCGCGTTCGCGGGCAAGGGGCTCGAGGGCGACCGGCATTTCCGCGACGGCGGCGCGAAGCCCGGCCAGGCGCTGACGCTCGTCGAGGCCGAGCAGGTCGAGGATGTCGGCCTCGGCGTGGGCGAGGCGCGCCGGCAGATCACGGTGCGCGGCGTGCAGCTGAACGATCTCGTCGGGAAGACGTTCAAGGTGGGCGAGGTGGAGTGCTACGGCGTCGAGCTGTGCGAGCCGTGCGCGCATCTCGAGTCGATGACGCGGCCGGGGATCATCACGGATCTCGTCCACCGCGCCGGCATCAATGCCGACATCTTGAGCGACGGCGTCATTCGCGTCGGCGACGCGATCTCCGTTTAGAAGCCGACACACATTCGCGACGCTTCTCGTGTTCCGATGCCGAGGTGGACGTCACGCGCCTCGACCTCGACGTCGATCACATCGGGATCTGTCAGGCGTGCCTCAGTCTCGTCTCCTGTTCGCTGACGGATCCAAAGGAGGCGCGGCATTGGACGTACGAGATGACGCCGTTCATCTGGGAGGAGGGTCTGCGCGAGCCCGCGCTCGAAGCGGTGCGCAAGCTCGGCGACGCCGAGGCGCTCGCCGACCTCGAGGCCAAGGGCGGGCGCAGCAAGACGGCGCGTGCGATCGTCATGCACCTGGCGAGGCAGCAGGACGAGCGAGCGCGACGCAGCTGGCAGGCAATGCTCAACTGATGAGCAAGCAGAGTGCTAGCATTGCGGACATGGCCACGCTCTATGTCCGCAACGTGCCGGAAGACCTGTACGCGAAGCTCCAGAAGTTGGCCGCGGAATCAGGTGAATCGTTGAACTCGGCGATCCTCGATTTCCTCGCGCGCGAGGTTGAGCACCGCGAGCGTCGGGCCGAGTACGACCGTCTGCTCGCCGAGCTCAACACGTACCCACCCGTCGTCGGGCCGCCCTGGCCGGAGGACATCATCCGCGAGCATCGCTACGGCCGTGAGCCCGGATTCGGCGAGTAGATCGGTCTTCGACGCGAGCGCGGTCGTGCGCGCGTTCATTGGACGCGATCCCGTCGCACAGGAGCGACTTCAGGGAGTGGTGGCCTGGCCGACGCACCTCTACGTGGAGGTGACGCACGTCGTGCAGCGCCTTTATCGGACCGACCGAGTCTCGCACGCGCGTGCTCTCGCGGCCGTCAATGCATTGCTCGTTTTTCCCGCGGAGGTGCACTCGGTGGAGTCGCTAGTTCGAGGCGCGTGGAACGTCTCGCTCGCGGCTCAGTTGAGCGTTTACGACGCTTGTTACGTCGTTCTTGCGGAGACACTCGATGTCCCGCTTGTCACTGCCGACCGCCGGCTCGCCGCGACGACGCCGAACTCCGTCCTCATCGCTTAGGGCAGCGTGCAGGTCGGCCGCTGGCCGGCGAGCGTGTCGAGCGCACTGTCCGCGCTGACGATGAACCCGATGTGCGCCGTGCGCGCGTGCAGCGTCGTCAGGCGCAGCATCCCGTCCGCGCCCTCGCTCAGGCAGCCGTCGGACGTGCGCCAGTACGGCGACCAGCGCACGGCGATGCGGTACGTCCCGGCGCTCTTGACGCCGACGATGATGCGCGTCTGCGTCATCGCGTCGACGCGCGGCTTGTCCGGCCCGGTGACGATCGGTCGGAAGTGCGGGACTCGGTAGATCGTGATGACGCCGTCCTCGTACACACGCGTGAGATCGGCGCGGCCGCTCCGCACGAGTGCCGCCTCCGCGATCGAGCTGTAGTCGGGCGTCGTCCGCGCGAGCACGACGTACCCGACGCCGAGCCCGTGCAGCCACTGCAGGTACGTGCGCGGGCCGAGCTTGCTGTACAGCACCTCGTTCTGCGGGAAGTCGTCCTGCCGGAACCATCCGCGCGCGAGCGGGATGTTCGCGTCCGCGAGATAGACCGCCGGCCAATGGCCGGCGGTGTCGACCGCTTCGACGCGCGACGTTCGGTCCTGCGTGCGCATGCAGGAAGGCGATCGCGCCCGACCATGTCGATGCCTTTGCGGTCACGTCCGCTTGACCGTGCATGAAGCTCGCGGCGAGCGGCGAGACGTTCCACGAAACCGCGAGCGCGACGACGCCGATCGCGATCGGCAGCGGCCGCCAGCGCCGGAGCGTCAGAACGAGCACCGCGAGCGGAATGGCAATGAAGCGCAGCCGCTCGATGTTTCCGCCGAGCTCGACGGAACGACGTAGGAGCCGATCATCGCGGCGAGGTAGACGGCGAAGAAGAAGCGGAGCACGCGCGCCCGCTCGACGCGCCACGTCAGTGCGAGCCCGAGCAGGCAGAACGCTGATCCAGCGATGACGTCGGCGGTGTAGAACGGGAAGCGCCCGCCGCCCGGGAACAGTCGCCAGAGCACAACCTCGCCGAGGCCGGCGAACGCGATGACCGCGACGGGAATCCACGCGCTCCGCAGCGAGACGCGCCGGCCGAGCGCGATGCCTGCGAGCACGATCGCGAGGAGGAGGAACGCGAGCGGGCTCGCGGCGAGCGTCAGCACCGCCAAGCGCGGCGAACCGCCAGCGCGCGTTCGCCTGCAACGCCCAGATCGCCAGGAGCGCGAGCGCGAATCCAAGCGCGAACGGGAAAGCGGCCGAGAGGACGATGCCCGCCCACACGCGGCGAACGAGCGGCTCGACCAGCGTGTCGTCGGTCCCCATTCGCGCCAGACGATGACCGCGAACGCGAGCGCCGCAAGCGCGACCGTCGCGACCGCGAGCAGCTTGATCCCGAATGCGGCGGCGAGCGGGTAGTAGATGAGGCTGTACGTGATGAAGCTGTAGCGGCCCGCGTACCAGAAGTTGTTCCAGAGCGTGAAGCCGTGCTCGAGGAAGAGCGTGCGCTGATACGCGTGCGCGGCGAGGTCGGTGCCGGGCGGGCCGAGCCACGCGAGGATTGCGGCGATCGACGCGGCCGCGCGCTGCAGAAAGCAGCGCCTCGCTCGACGAGCGGATGGCGCCGGACCATGTCCGGAGGGTACCCCTAGGTCAGCGGAGACGAGCGCCATCGCTCCCGCCGGCCGCGGCGCCCGCGGCGGAGAGGAGCGCGACCCGGCGGATCCCGGGCGACCGGTACGGCGCGAGCCAGAGGACGCTCGCGAGCCCGATGGTGAGGCCGACGGCGGTCTCGAGCGCCTGGAGGGTGATCCCGGCGGCGAGCCCGCGGTCGAAGGAGATCCCGTGCGCGCGGAAGGCGATCGCGATCGCCGCGCTCGCGATCCCGATGTTCCCGGGCGTGAGCGGGATGAGGCCGGAGACGTCGAGCGCGGGGAGGATGAGCAGGGCGGCGACGAGCGGCCGGTGGATCCCGATCGCGGCGCTGATCGCGGCCGCGCCGGCGAAGCGGCCGAGGACGGAGAAGAGGACCCAGCGCGGTCAGGCGCGCGACGGTCGCGCAGCTCGAGGTGCCGGCGTGCCGGCGAGCGAGGACGGCGGCCGCGGCGACGAGCGCCGACTGCGACGAGCGACGGCCACCACGGGACGACGCCGAACGACCGCGCCGGCGAGCGACGAGGGCGCCAAGGACTGCCGCGCGGGCGGCCGCGACGGCGACGAACGCGCCTCCCGTCGCCCAGACCTTGCGCTCGCCGGGGACGAGCCGCGAGAAGAGCGCGAGCCGGACGGCGTCGCCGGCGCGGGCCGGGACGAAGGTGTTGACGAGCGAGCCGGCGCCGTAGCGGGCGGTCGCGTCGGCGAGCGTCGTCCTCCCGCCGCAGAGCCCGATGGCCGAGCGCCAGCAGCCGGCCGAGCCGACGAGCGAGACGGCGAACGCGATGCGCGGCGAGCCAGAGCCAGCGCGGGTCGGCGCGCCCGAGCGTTCCGAGCGCGCTCCCTACCCGCGAACCGAGGATCTGGGGCGTCGCCACCGCAGCGGCGAGCGCGCACAGCAGGAGCGCCCCTGCGGCGAGGCTGCTCCTGCTGACCCTCCGTCCGTGCGCGACCAACGACCCCAACTGTCCTCATCTGTATAGACGCCGAAGGCCTGGATTGGTTTGCTCTCGGGATGAGAGGCGCGATTGCAGCCGGGCATCCCCTCACCGCGGCGGCCGGGGCGGCCGTCCTGGAGGCGGGCGGGAACGCGGTCGACGCCTGCGTGGCGGCCGCTTTCACGTCGTGGGTGTGCGAGAGCATGCTCACCGGGCCGGGCGGGGGCGGGTTCATGCTCGTCCACGCGGGCGGCGAGACGGTCGTGTTCGACGCGTTCGTGGCGGTGCCGCGCGCGGGGGCGGCCGAGACGGAGCTGCTCGCGATCGCGGTCGACTTCGACGGGGATACGCAGCAGGTGTTCCACACGGGGCCGGGCGCGGCCGGCGTGCCGGGGACGGCGCTCGGGTTCGAGGCGGCGCACGCGGCGGTTCGGGTCGCTGCCGTGGGCCGAGCTCGCCGCGCCGGCGGCAGCGCTGGCGCGCGAGGGCGTCGAGCTGACGCCGGCGCAGGGATACCTCCACCGGATTCTCGACGGGCTGCTGCGCCATTCGCCGGAGGGCGACGCGATGTACGGCGGGCGCGTGCTGCAGGCGGGCGAGCGCTTCCGGCTTCCGGATCTCGCCGACACGATCGACCGCATCGCGTCCGAGGGCGCGCGCGTCCTGTACGAGGGCGAGCTTCTTCCGTTCTCGCGCGAGGACCTCGAGTCGTACGCAGTGATCGAGCGCGAGCCGGTGTCGGTCGCGTTTCGCGGCAGCGAGTTCCGCTCCAACCCGCCGCCGTCGAGCGGAGGGAGGCTGATCGCGCTCGGCCTCGAGTCGCTCGGCGACGACCTCGACATCGTCGCACGCGATGGAGGTGATGGAAGCGGCCCGCGTTCCTGCCGCAGGCGGGACGACGCACATCTCGGTCGTCGACGCGCGCGGCGACGCGGCGTCGCTGTCGTGCTCGCTCGGGTCGGGGAGCGGCGTCGTCGTCCCCGGGACGGGGATTCACCTGAACAACATGCTCGGCGAAGCGGACCTGAAGGGAAGCGCGCGCCCGGGAGAGAGACTGACGTCGATGATGGCGCCGTCGGTCGTGCTGCAGGACGGCCGCCCGCGGCTCGTGATCGGCTCGGCCGGCTCGGAGCGGCTGCGCGGCGCGATCCTGCAGGTCGTGGCGAACGTAGTAGGTCGTGGGATGGGAGTCGAAGACGCAGTCGACGCGCCGCGCGTCCATCTCGACGGCGGCGTCGTCCACGTCGAGCCGGGCATCGAGCTCGAGCGCGAGGACGTCGTCCGCTTCGGCCGGAGGAATCTGTACTTCGGCGGCGTGAGCGCGGTCGAGGTGCGAGTCGACGGCGAGCTCGCGGCCGCGGGCGACCCGCGCCGAGGCGGTGCGGGCATGGTGGTGGCGTGAGCGACTTCGTCGTCCGTCGTGCGGAACCGTCAGATGCAGAAGCGCTGACGCGCCTAGCCGAGGAAGTCAGCGGCGAGCCGGAAGCGTGGCTCATCTCCGCCGACGGCGAGTGGCGCTCGGTCGGCGACGAGCGGAGGTATCTGAAAGCGGTGCGCCGCTACGCGCATGCGGCGGTGTTCGTCGCGGAGCGGGAGGACGGCGCGATCGTCGGCCGGCTGTCGGTCGCGCGAGACGCGCATCCCGCGAGCGCCCATGTCGCCGACATCGGCCTGATGGTCGCGCAAGACGCGCGCCGGCAGGGCGTGGGGCGGGCGATGCTGGAGGCGGCGGTCGACTGGGCGCGAGCGTCAGGCGTGAGCAAGCTCGAGCTGCACGTGTTCCCGTGGAACGAGCCCGCGATCAAGCTGTACGAGAACTTCGGCTTCGAGCGCGAGGGCTTCAGGAAGGGGCACTACCAGCGGGCCGGGGAGATGGTGGACGCGATTCTGATGGCGTACGCCGTGGAGCCTGCTTGATGGGGTGGGCGCGATCCACCGCGAATCGGCATCCGGACATGTCCCTACGTTTCGCCGTATGCCGGCCGAACTTCAGAAGCGCGGAATCCTCACGCTGCTCGACCACGGAAGTACGCTTCGTATACCCGCGTTCCAGCGTTCCTTCGCGTGGGGCTCTGAGCAGGCCAACGAGTATTGGGATGACCTAAGCAGGGCTCTCGACTCCGACGGCGGGCCAAGCGAGTACTTCCTCGGCTTGGTCGTGATCGACAGCCAGTCTGAGATCCAGGACGGCCAGCAGCGACTGGCCACGACCCTGATGCTCGCACGCGCCATCTACGACGCCGCGGAGGAGGCGAGGCGGGACCCGCAGCACACGACCGATATCTCGGAACGAACGTTCTCGGGCTTGTCACTCCGGCGCTTCGTACCGGGCCTGATGCGCCCCTGAGCCTAAGCGCTGCAGACCAAGCGATCTTGTTGCAGCGAGCGGCATCAGAACCGATTCCCCGAGTCCACGAAGCGGTTGAACAAGGTGCGGGCCGTCTTGACGTCCCTCGTAGGTGAAGAGATGGGAGCGCGCGCCACGGCGGACGAACGACTGCGACGCCTCCGGAACTGGGCCGAGTTCCTTCGCGCCAACGCTTATGTCGTGCAGCTGACCGTGCCTCCGCGGGATGCGCACAACATCTTCGAGACCTCGAACACGCGTGGCGTTCGGCTCTCCAACGGAGACCTCGTCAAGAGCCATCTGATCGCGCGCACGGACGCGGCCGACACCGCCGCTGCGGTCGCGCGGTGGGCTGAAATCACAACCGCGCTCAAGGATTCCAGGGGCGCATACGAAGCCGATCTCGAGAGTTTCTTGCTCCATTACTACGGCTCACGCTACGGCCACACCATCAAGCGCGAGCTGTTCACGGACTTTCGCGAGCAAGTTGCAGGCGAGGACACGCTGACGATTCTCGACGAACTTCATGAGAACGCAGTTCTCTATCGTGCTCTTGTCGATCCGGCCGCCGCGGACGTCTTCTGGCGCGATCTGGGGTTGGGACGCGGCAAGCAATCGAGGTCGTCAACGCTCTTAACCTTCGGCAGCTCCGCTACCTGCTGCTCGCGGTCCTCCGCGATTTCGCGCCGAGTGTGAACCGAGCACGCGTCGCAAGCGCCAGGCAGACGCCACCCGCAGGATCGCGTCTTGGTCTGTCCGCGGGCTGGCGTTACGACTACTCGGCGCGGGGGCGGCGGAGGAGGCTTATATCACTGGCGGCGGCGGCGATTCGCGACGGGACGGTCGAGACCGCTCCGAAGTTGAAGGCCCACTTCATCGGAGCCGGCATTCTCAAAGTCGACGACGCGCTGTTCGAGCAAGAGTTTCGGAGCTACGCATGGGACTCGAGAACAATCACACAAGAGCGCGCGCGATCCTCTATGTGCTCGAACAATCCCAGCTTCCTGCAAAGTCGGCGCTCACCCGCGCCAAAAAAAACGCTAACGGGTCGAAGACGTCCTTCCTACAACCCTCCTGATTCGAGCCAGTGGTCGCAGTTCAGCGACGACGAGCGGTCCGTCTACACGTATCGCCTCGGCAACCTGTTGCTCATCGATGGGCCGTCGTTGGCGAACGATTCGCTCTGGGGAACAAGACGTGGGCGCAGAAGAGGCAGCTCATCGACGGCTTCGGGCCTCGATACCGCGGACAACGGCGGCCCTTAGCAGGTCCCCAACTGCTCGAAGAAGGCGATCGATGAGAGGAGCGTGAACTCTCCGTTGTTGCTGTCACTGCGTTTCCAGTCTAGGTCGGTCTCGCCTTTCGGGCTTCGCTGCTTTCTCGCTGCGCTGTCCGTAGGCGCCGGATCCGCGCGTCGCAAGCTGACGGATTCTTGTCCGAGTCCGCCCGTACACTCGCCGGTCGTGCGCGCTATCTCTCTTTTTTCTGGTGCAGGCGGACTCGATATCGGCTGCGAAGCCGCTGGTTTTGAGACAGCCGTTGCTGTCGAGGCTCAGCCGATCGCCCAGCGGACGATGCTTCGAAACCGTGCGCGAATCTTCTCTTCCTGCCCTGATCAGAGAGCGCGTTTGTCGGCGACATCACGCAAACGAAGGGCGGCCAGCTTCTCGGTCTTGCCGGCCTCGATGTCGGAGAGGTCCAGACTCGGTGCATGGCGGGCCCCCCTGTACCCCGTTCTCCAAGAGCGGGTATTGGCTGGAATACAAGCGGGCAGGGGCTGATCCTAAAGCGTCGTTGCTCGACGATTACGTCCGGATCCTTGGCGCAGTCAAGCCGAAGGCATTCCTGATGGAAAACGTCTACGGGCTTGCCTACCGCAATCAGAACCGCGCGGTCCTTGAGCGGTTCCTCAGGCGTTCGCAAGGCTGGGTACGCGGTTGACTTCCGCGATTCTCCTGCTGCCGACCATCGGAGTTCCGCAACTTCGGCAGAGGCTGTTCTGCGGGAGTCCGTCACGATCTCTTGGACCGCAGGCCCAGCGGCTGGAAGCATCGTGGCCGACGCCAACCCATGCGAGGGCCGCATGAGACGCGGAAGATTGGGATCCTCACTACCCACTCATGTGACCGTCGGGCGAGGCACTTGCAGGCCTGCCGACGGATCCAATCCGTTTGAACCCGAAGAGGTCGTGGATGGCACATTTGCGAAGAGCTGGCCGCGGTGCCTCCAGGGGAGAACTATCTCTACTGGACAGCAGAACGCGGTCACCCGGCCCCTCGCTTCGAGTGGCGCTCGCGCTACTGGAGCTTCCTGCTCAAACTCGATCCGAGGAAGCCCTCTCCCACCATTCAAGGTCAGCCCGGACCTTGGGTCGGACCGTTCCATTGGCAGAACAGGCGCCTACGCGTCGCGAGCTAAAGCGGTTGATGACCTTCCCAGACGACTTCGTCGTGCTCGGCTCGCGGCGAGAGCAGCAGCCCCTCGGAAACGCCGTACCGCCGAGGCTTGCCGAGGCAGTCGCACGCAGCATTGCCGTCGACTGGAACGGCTCGGGGCCGTCGAACGCGAGGCGCGGTACGCAATGAGTTGAGGAAGATCGGCTCGAAGCGATGGGCATCACGATCCCGAAGAAGACGCTGGAGCTGACTCTGCAGCAGGCGGTCGCGCGAGCCGAGAGCAAGGAACAGCTTTCGATGGCGTGGGAGGAGCGGGTCGCACGCATCGGCGAGTGCCCGTCGCAGTCGTACGTCGCGGCGCTTGGCACTGCGCTTCTGGCCAAGGCTGCGGATCACCGTGTTGATGCATTGAGCGTCAAGTTCGGGGCTGGCCCGAACGCCTATTCGATGCGAGGGGTCGTGAAGGTGCTTGTCGAAAAGGCACCCCTCTACGGCTACCACCTAGGTCGGAAGGGGCCGGAACCACTGAACAATCAGCCGTGGTTTCACTCAGACCGGGTTGACCGAGCTGTTGGTATCGAGAAGAGGCGCGGCCGTACCACCGGGACATTGTTCGGTACCTGACTGAGCTAAGCCAGGGCTCGGCCGCCGATGCGATGGTGGGTCTCGTCGCGTTCATTCGTCTGCGGCAGAAGGCGCAGGCAGAAGAAGCGCAGGCGCTTGGGCAGATGCAGATCGTCGCGAAAGCGCCAATCGAAGACTACTGGAAGTCCAAGTCTCTTTATCAGCGAAGACCCGGAGAACGGACGGCGGGGGCAAGCGCTCGTCGCCGCCCTCCTCGAACTCGCATATGAAGAGGTGCGCTCGCCTTCGATGCACAATCCCACGGGGCTGGACGTGACAGTTTGGAGCTACGGGAAGCTCGTCCTCGGAGTCGAGATCAAGCAGAAGCCGGTGACCGAGGCGTCGGTGCATCACCTCGCCGAAGAAGCCTGGTCTGATCGGGATCAACAACGCGGTCTTCGTCGCTCTTTCGCCGCAGCAACGGCGACTCGATCGTGAGTCCGTTCGGCGAGACGCACTCGAATATCACGGCGTTCTTCTCTCGGTCTACGAGAGCGTGCCGGAACTCGTCACGGCGCAGCGCTCGCGTCTCGGCTGAGTGCAGATGCTTCGCTGCGGAGCTTCCGAATGTCTACCTGCGTCGGATGCGCGAGCATGAGGTCTCGGTCGAGGGCCAGCGGTACTGGAGCGATCTTTGCAACCGTCTTACGCCGGGCGCCGCAGCTCAGCTTCGATTCGGGTAGCAGCGTCCCTGAGCGCTTCGTGCTCCAAATCCGGAGCACGCGCCACCCCCGTGCGTCAACAGCTCGTCATTGGCTAGGTCACGCTCAGCATTACGCGCGATCTTCCGCGCCCAATAAGCGGCGTTCGTCCTGGGCGTACTGCCGTGCTCTGGACACCCGTGCCAAAAGCAACCGTCCACGAAGACGGCGACACGCGGTCCTCTAAAGACGATGTCGACTCGGCAGGCGATATCTGGCTCCGGCCTGGTGTTCTTGAGAAAGCGGAGCCCCCGTGAATGCAGCTCGGTTCGGAGCTCAACCTCCGGCCTCGTATCGACCTTGGATGCCTCGCATAACCGCGCTTGCGGAGACGGAGAGGGTGAGGGCGCAGGGGGCACGTTGGACGATCCGGCATGGCTTGACCGTACCGGTAGGTCGGCCCTTCTCCAAGGTCGACCTGCTCTAAGAGCCGATCTGGATTGGTCGGCTGCGCTAGAGCTTTGCGCGCACGCGCTTGAGCTTCGCGCCGATCAGCGTCATGGCGATTGAACCGACTTCCTCGTGAGGCTTCGGCCACGCTCGCAGGCTCGAACGAAGGTTTGTACTTGTAGTGCTTCAAGAACGCCGTTACGCGAGCGTGTCGTTCCCCCGCGGCCGGCCCGGCCCTCTCGATGATGTAATCGCGCCAGTCACGCTGTTGCTTCTTGGCGTTACACGCCTGGCACGAGGGACAACGTTCCCCCATGCATGGAGACCAAGGTGGACCTTGTTGATCGGGACGAGATGGTCTTGCACTGGCGAGAGCCCTGGCCCGAACTCAAGCCCGCAGTAACAACACTTGTCGCCGAAGAAGCTCTTGACCTCGATGAAATGTATCGCCCGTTGTACGGCGTCAAGCCTCGCTCTTCGTCGTAAACGACGCCCATCTCCTGCAAAAAGATGCGCAACGCCATGTTGGCGATGTCAGGCTCGCGCGCGCCACGAGAGCCCACCGTAAACCGGGGGCCGGCTGACGTGGTTTGACCAACAGTTTCATGTTCGCCGCGCGGTCGCCTGGGTACTGGATCCGTACCGCTCCTCCGCTTGCCAGCAACGGAATCCGGAGGTATCCGCATGAGAAGACTCCTCATAACGCTCGCCGCTGCCGCCGCACTGGCGCTCCCGGCGAGCGCGTTCGCACACGGCGGCCACCACGGCCGCCATCACGGACGGCACAACGGCTGGTTCACCACCCTCCGCGTTCCACGCGCGGCGCACAGCCACGGCAGTCCGCCTGCAACCGCCGGCGCGACGAAGCTCTCGAGCGTAGGCACAAGCTTCGGCGTCGACTCCGCGTCCATCGACGGCTCGACGTTCACCGCCACGCTCGCGACCACCTGGTCGTCGGCGACATCGAAGACGTTCAACGGCGGCACCGTCAGCTGTGCACCCTCGACGGCATCGATCACGTGGTCGGGCAAGGACGCGCTGCCCGTCCCTACACCGGCAAGACGTGCTCGTGGACGAAGAACGGCACCACTCTTGTACGGCTTCGCCGGCGCCGCCTCGAACGGCACGCACGCGTTCCTGAAGGAGGATGGCACGACCGTCGCCGGAGCCGTCTTCAGCGGTGACCGGGGCCTCCACCTTGGCGCTTTTGCCGGCCTTGGTAGCGGCAACTGCGACCACCACAGGGGGCTCAAAACTCGCAAGGGGGTGCCATCGGC
>CAVOMK010000004.1:0-73789 GCA_963697005.1 uncultured Actinomycetes bacterium
TCGATCGCGATCGCGGCGCCCGTGATGTAGCGGGCGTCGTCGCTCGCGAGGAACGCGAAGAGCGCGGCGATCTCCTCCGGCTCGGCGTGCCGCTTGCAGCGGGATCCCCTGCGTTCACGGCGGCGAGCATCTCGTCGGTGTACTCGGCTCGCTGCATCGGCGTCAGCACGTAGCCCGGGCACACGGCGTTCACGCGGATGCGCGGCGCGAGCTCGCGCGCCATCGTCCGCGCGAGCAGGATCACGCCCGCCTTCGACGCGTTGTAGTCGGCGTAGTTCTCGTGTCCGGTCAGGCCGTTCGTCGATGCGGTCACGAGGATCACGCCTTCGTCCATCCGCCGCGCCGCCTGCTGCGCGCAGTGGAAGATCCCCGTCAGGTTGACGTCGAGGACGCGGCGCCAGTCCTCCTCGCGGATCTCGAGGAACGGCGCGCGGATCGAGATGCCCGCGTTCGCGACGAGCACGTCGACGCCGCCGAGCAACTCGTCCACGCGCGCGAACGCGCGCTCCACCTGCGCGGCGTCGGCGACGTCGCAGACGATGTTCTCCTCGCCGTCGTCGACGGCGATGCTGACGACGCGCGCGCCCTCGTCGCGAAAGCGGCGGCACGTCGCCTCGCCGATGCCGCTCGTGCCGCCCGTGACGACGACACGCTTGCCGGTGAGGCCGTTCACTGCAGGCGCTCGGCGAGGTACCGCAGCGCGATCGGATAGCGGTATTCGATCGCGCTGTGCGTCGCGTCGAAGAGCTCGAAGAAGACGTCGGTGACGCCGATCCGCTCGAGCGCGCGGCGGAACGCCTCTGCGCCGAGGTCGAGGTAGAACTCGTCGCGCGTGCCCGCGTCGATGTAGATCGCGCGCAGCCCGCGCAGCGCGTCCGCGTGCGCGTCGACCATGCGAACCGGATCCCACGCGAGCCAGCGTTCCCAGACGTCCGGCTTCAGCTCGCCGGTCGCCGGGTCGAACGGCAGCTCGCCGGGCGAGTAGCACTCCGCCATCGCGAACGTGTTGATGAGCGCGTGATCGGTTGCCTTCGAGAATGCGGGCCGCGAGCGGAAGTCCTGCCAGAACGCGTCGAACGAGCCGTCGTAGTGGTCGCGCAAGCGCGCGCACGGCATCGCGGAAGTCGGGCAGGTAGCAGAGCTCGAAGAGCGCGTCGCCGGCATGCGTCGCGAGACCGGCGAAGACGTCCGGCCGGAGCATCGCCGTCACCATCGCGCCGTAGCCGCCGCTCGACTTGCCTGCGATCGCCCGCGCGCTCGTCGGGTAGCGCTCGTCGACGAAGCCGACGACGTCCTCGCAGAGATACGTGTGGTAGTTCCCGACGCCGGGCGAGTCGAGGAACTGCGAGCCGCCGTACGACGTCCACGCGTCGACGAAGACGACTCGCGCCGGCGCGCGGAGGTCGTCGACGAGCTCGAGCACGGTGGGGCGGAAGGCGGACCGGTTCCGCCACATGTCGACCTGGCCGGTGAAGCCCTGGATCAGGTAGACGGCCGGCAGTGTCGCGCTCTCGCCGGCCCCGGGCGGCTCGTACACCCAGAGGGGGCGCCGCGCCGGGATCGCCGAGGGGGTTACCGACGAGGGCGGCGCTGTCGAGCTCGTGCTCGTCCAGCCGCCCGGCGAGCTTCTTCGACCACGGCTCCATCGCCGCCGGACCCTACACTCGTGCCGTGCGCCGATTCCCCCTGCTCGCCGCGCTCCTACTCGTCCTGGTCCTGGCCGCCTGCGGCGGCGGATCGAGCAAGCCGTACACCGCGGCGGGGACGAAGGCCTGCCTGACGCCAGAAGGGCTTCACCGGCGTCACGACCAACGCGGACAAGGTCGGATTCATCGCCGCGTTCGCGGCCAACGGAGGCATCCAGGCGAAGTCGTCGACCGGCAACGTGCTGACGATCGCCTTCACGCAAGGCCCGGGGAGCGTCGCCGGGACGGAGAAGGCATTCCGCCGGAACGCACCGGCGAACCTCCGGCCGCACATGAGCGACATCATGGAAGCGCAGGGGAGCGCGGTGCTCGTGTGGACGGTGTCGCCGACCACGCAGGAGCTCTCCGACGCCGAAGGCTGCCTCGCCTCCTAGCTAGACTTTTCCGCATGGCCGAATACGGGACGATGCGGGTCAAGAGCGGCCTCGCCGAGATGCTCAAGGGCGGGGTGATCATGGACGTCGTCGACGCCGATCAGGCGAAGATCGCCGAGGCGTCAGGCGCGGTCGCGGTGATGGCGCTCGAGCGCGTTCCCGCCGACATCCGCCGCGACGGCGGCGTCGCGCGCATGTCCGACCCGGAGATGATCCGGGAGATCCAGGAGTCGGTCAGCATCCCCGTGATGGCGAAGTGCCGCATCGGCCACTTCGCCGAGGCGCAGATCCTCCAGGCGCTCGAGATCGACTACATCGACGAGTCCGAGGTGCTGACGCCCGCCGACCTCGAGCATCACGTCGACAAGTGGCGCTTCACCGTCCCGTTCGTCTGCGGCGCGACCAATCTGGGCGAGGCGCTCCGGCGCATCTCCGAGGGCGCGGCGATGATCCGCACGAAGGGCGAGGCGGGCACCGGCGACATCGTCAACGCGGTCACGCACATGCGCTCGGTCTTCGGGCACATCCGCAAGTTGAAGACGCTCGCCGAGGAAGAGCTCTACACCGAGGCGAAGAACCTGCAGGCGCCGTACGAGCTCGTGCGCTGGGTGGCCGAGAACGGGAAGCTCCCCGTCGTGACGTTCACGGCGGGCGGCATCGCGACGCCGGCCGACGCGGCCCTCTGCATGCAACTCGGCGCCGACGGCGTCTTCGTCGGCTCGGGCATCTTCAAGTCGGGCGACCCGGAGCGGCGGGCGAAGGCGATCGTCGAGGCGACGACGCACTTCCAGGACGCAGAGATCCTGGCCCGCGTCTCCGCCGGCCTCGGCGAGCCGATGGTCGGCATCTCGACGGCATCGCTCGATCCGAGCGAGCTGCTCGAGTCGCGCGGCTGGTAGTCCGTCCGCCGCGAGGCGGATGATGCACCCGGCAGTGCGGAAGCCCGTCTGGAAGACGTCGTCGTTCCTCGTCTACACGGGCGGCCTCACGGTGCTCGGCGCCGCCGTCGCTGCGCTCGGGTACCTCTCGGGGCACTTCGGCAAGGGCGCGCTCACCGCGTGGGCGCTGCTCGTGCTCGTCGTCCTGTACACGATCGCGAACGGGTTCAGGCATCGCGGCCGCTGGGTCGCCGCCGGCCTCTTCGCGTACGGCTCGGTGATCGCGTGGGCCGCGTTCGTCGGCATCGCCTGGAGCTGGTTCGGCTGGCTGCATTCGTCGACGTCGTTCTCCGACTTCTCGCTCGGGCGGCTTTCGCTCGAGCTCCTCGTGCTCATCACGGCGATCTACGACCGCCGCCGCTTCGAGTTCCCGTTCATCACGTCGATCGTGGCCGTCGTCCAGTGGGTGTTCGTCATCGACCTCATCTCGAGCGGCGGCACGTGGACGAAGGTCGTCACGCTCTTCGTCGGGCTCGCGTACTTCTTCGCCGGAGCCGTCTCGCGGTCGCCGTCGGCGTTCTGGCTCCATCTCGTCGGCGGTGCGCTGATCGGCGGCGTCCTCCTCGACTGGTGGCACTCGACCGACACCGACTGGGCGCTGATCGCGGCCGCATCACTCGTGTACGTCTTCATCGCGTACATGACGAAGCGCTCGAGCTGGGCCGTGTACGGGACGATCGGCTTCCTCGGCGCGACCATCCACTACCTCTTCAGCACCGGCGAGCAGCACGAGCATCGGCGGCCTGGGCTTTCAGCGTCTCGGTGCCGTCGATCAGCGGCTGGTCGCCGTCGGTCGCCTTCGCGTGCCTCGGCTTCTGGCTCGTCCTGCTCGGGGTCGCAGGGCGCCGGGCTCGTTCCGAGTAGCCGAACCTACAATGGCGGGGTGGAAACGCCGCTCCGAATCGGCGTGCTCGCCGTGCAAGGGAACTTCCGCGAGCACGCGGCCGTGCTCCGGCGCCTCGGCGCGGAGCCGGTCGAGGTACGGCTCCCCGAGCAGCTGGAGGGCCTGGACGGCCTGATCCTGCCCGGCGGGGAGTCGACGGCGATCACGCGGCTCATGCGCCTGTACGGGCTCGACGAGGCGCTCCGCCGTTTCGAGGCGCCCGTCTTCGGAACGTGCGCCGGGATGATCGTCCTCGACCGGGACCATCTCGGGCTCGCCGACTTCCGCGTGCAGCGGAACGCGTTCGGCCGCCAGGTGCGCAGCTTCGAGGCCGACGTCGACATCTGCGCTACGCGCCCGAGTTTGAGGGACTGTGAAAAGCCGCTCCGCGGGATCTTCATCCGCGCGCCGTGGATCGAGGACGCCGGCCCGGACGTCGAGGTGCTCGCGGAGGTGGACGGGCATCCGGTGCTCGCACGTCAGGGGCGCGTGCTCGTCGCGGCGTTCCATCCCGAGCTCACGGACGACACGCGCATCCACGAGCTCTTCTTGAATCTCGTACGGGAGGCATCGAGTGTCCGGGCATAGCAAGTGGTCGTCGATCAAGCACAAGAAGGGCGCCGCCGACGCCAAGCGCGGCAAGCTCTTCTCGAAGCTCTCGCGCGCGATCATCGTCGCGGCGAAGGAGGGCGGGGGAGACCCCTCCGGCAACCTCGCGCTGCAGAACGCGATCGAGAAGGCGCGCTCGTATTCCATGCCGAAGGACAACATCGACCGCGCGATCGCGAAGGGCTCCGGCGCGGACGCCGACGCGAGCGCGTTCGAGACGGTCGTGTACGAGGGCTTCGGCCCGAGCGGCGTGGCCGTGATCGTCGAGGCGCTGACGGACAACCGCAACCGCACCGCCTCGCGACGTGCGCCACACCTTCGCGAAGAACGACGGCAACCTCGGCGGGTCCGGCGCCGTGTCGTGGCTGTTCGAGCGGCGCGGCATCGTGATGGTCGATGCCGCGGGCGTGGACGAGGACGAGCTGATGCTTGCGGCCGCGGAGGGCGGCGCCGAGGACGTCGAGCTCGACGGCTCCAGCTACCAGGTGACGTGCGCGCCGGAGCAGCTGGCGGCGGTGCGGGAAGCGGTCGAGGCGGCCGGGTTCTCCGTGGATGCGGCCGAGCTGACGATGATCCCGAAGACGACCGTCGAGGTCGCGGACGAGAACGAGGCGAAGAAGATCCTGCGCCTCATCGACCAGCTGGAGGACTACGACGACGTCCAGGAGGTCTACGCGAACTTCGACATTCCCGAGCGTGTGCTCGAGGCTGTGGCGGGCTAAGGCATCTGCCCCGAAGGATGACGGGCGGTGTCAGACACCGATATCGGTGTCTGACACCGAAAGAAGGATCGTCCGACCCGCTGCCTAACCTCTCCCCGTGAAGGTCGTCGGCATCGATCCAGGGACGGCTGCTTGCGGGTACGGGATCGTCCACGAAAGCGGCGGGCGCCTCAGGGGCATTCACCACGGCTGGTGGTCCACGTCGCCGCGCGAACGCCCAGAGGTTCGGCTCATGACGATCTACGACGGGGTGGCCGGTCTCATCGCCGAGTACGCCCCGGATGCGGTCGTCCTCGAGGAGTCCTTCGTCGGCGTCGACGCCCGCACCGCGCTCTCCGTCGGACAGGCGCGCGGCGCCGTGCTCGTCGCGGCCGCCCACGCCGGCCTGCCCTGCGCGGAGTACGCGCCGTCCGCCGTGAAGAACGCCGTCTGCGGCTACGGGCGCGCCGAGAAGTCTCAGGTGCAGCGGATGGTGAAGGCCATCCTCGGGCTCGACGTGCTCCCGACTCCCGACCACGCGGCAGACGCGCTCGCGGTCGCGATCTGCCATGCGCTCGCGCCGCGGCTGCTGAAGATGGCCGGATGATCGCGCAGCTGCGCGGCAAGCCCGTCGCCTCGACTCCGGAAGGTCTCGTGCTCGACGTCGGCGGCGTCGGCTATCTCGTCGCCGCCACGCCTGCCGCCGTGCGCAAGGCGAGCGGGGCGGACGAGGTGACGATCGAGACGTACATGGTCGTGCGCGAGGACGCGCTGCAGCTCTACGGCTTCGCCGAGCGCGCCGAGCGCGACCTGTTCGTCCAGCTCTTGACCGTGAACGGCGTCGGGCCGAAGGTCGCGCTCGCGATCGTCTCCGGCTCGCCGGCCGACGAGCTCCGGCGCGCAATCGTGCGCGAGGACATCGCCCGCTTCGTCGCCATCCCCGGCGTCGGCAAGAAGACGGCCGAGCGCATCGTGCTCGAGCTCAAGGAGAAGGTCGGCGTGCTGGAGGCGATGTGCGTCCGACGGGCGACCTCGTCGCGCGCGACGCCCTCGTCGAGCTCGGCTGGTCGGTGCTCGACGCGGAGCGCGCGCTGCAGGACGTCGACGAGACGCTGCCGGTCGAAGAGCAGGTCCGGGCCGCGCTGCGGAGGGCGGCATGAGCACGCAGTTCCTCGCACCCGTCGTCGCAGAGGAGGACCAGGAGCTCGAGCAGACGCTGCGCCCGCGCCGCCTGGACGAGTTCGTCGGGCAGGAGCGGGTCAAGGAGCAGCTCGCGATCGCGCTCGACGGCCGCGCAGGCGCGCGGCGAGGCGCTCGACCACGTCCTGCTCGTCGGGCCACCTGGCCTCGGCAAGACGAGCCTCGCGTTCATCGTCCGCGAGGAGCTCGGCGTCGGCATCCGCACGGTCGCCGGCCCCGCGCTCGAGCGCAAGGGCGACATGGCGGCGATCCTCACCGCGCTCGAGCCGCGCGACGTGCTGTTCGTGGACGAGATCCACCGGCTCAACCGCGCGATCGAGGAGATCCTGTATCCCGCGCTCGAGGACTTCCGGCTCGACATCATCGTCGGCCAGGGCCCGGCGGCGCGCACGCTGACGCTCGACCTGCCGCACTTCACGCTCATCGGCGCGACGACGCGCACGGGGCTGCTTGACGACGCCGCTGCGCGACCGCTTCGGCATGACGTTCCGCCTCGACTACTACGAGCCCGCGGAGCTCACGACGATCGTCCATCGGTCGGCGCGCATCCTCGGCGTCGAGATCGCCGCCGACGCGGCCGAGGAGATCGCGCGCCGCTCGCGCGGAACGCCGCGCATCGCGAACCGGATCCTCCGGCGCGTTCGCGACGTCGCACAGGTGCGGCACGAAGGCTCGATCACGAACGCGATCGCCGCCGAGGCGCTCGAGCTGCTCGAGGTCGACCAGGCCGGGCTCGAGCGGATCGACCGTGAGCTGCTGCAGCACGATCGCCGGCAAGTTCGAGGGCGGCCCCGTCGGGCTGTCCACGCTCGCGGTCTCGCTCGGCGAGGAGCCGGACACGATCGAGGACGTGTACGAGCCGTACCTGCTGCAGCTCGGCTTCATCCAGCGCACGCCGCGCGGCCGCACGATCACGAAGCTCGGGCGCGCGCACGTCGGCGCGGCGGCCGGCGACGCGAAGCTGTTCTAGCGGCCGCGCTGGATGGTGTTCGCGTCGGCCATCTTGCCGGCGGGAATCTCATCGCGCCGTGGAGGTTCCGCCCCCGGCGAGGGCCGCTCGAAGAGCTTCGCCACGAAGGCAGGAAGCTTCATGCCGCGACTCTACTCCCTCGCAGTGGCGACCGCCTCGACGCCGCAGCAACGATCCACGGCGCGACGAGGAGCGCCATCACGTCGAACCAGACGTAGCCGCTCGCGACGCCGCTCGGCGGGTTCCCGTCCGCGATCCCGAGGCCGGGGATCGTCCGCGCCCAGCGCCACGTGCCGATCGACGTGCCGTACAGCTCGAGCGCGCCGACGACGAGGAAGACGGCGGCGTACGTCGCGCGGGCGCGCGAGCGCCAGAGGAAGACGCAGAGCAGCGGGACGCCGATCGCGCCGCCGACGTCGAGACGGGGAAGCACCGTCAGCCCCGCGAGCCCCCAGCCGACGGAGCCGATCGCAGCGGCCGCGACGAGCCTGCGCGCCGGCACGATCCGGGTGAGCGCGAGGCCGCTGAGGTAGACGACGCCGTGCGCCGGCGGGATGAACAGCGGCAGGTTGTGCAGCCGGTAGTGGTAGACGCCCCAGATGAGCGACCCCGTCACCTCGCCGACCGTCGCGAACACGACGACGCCGAGCGCCTGCGCACGCGCGAGCGGCGCGAGCGGCCGCAGCGCAGCCGCGAGGACGATCCACGTCAGTGCGCCGAGCGCGAGCTGGCCGCCGTAGCCCACCTGCGTGTCCACGGCGAGCAACGCCGCGAGGTAGGCGGGCCCCACCACCGCGTAGAAGCGGCGGCGTCACGGCCGGTACTGGAGCTCGTGCCAGCTCGGCGTCGGCAGCAGCTCGAGCAGCGGCGCGCCCGCCGTGCGGGTCGCGGTACGAGAACTCGGAGGTGTCGTCGTCCCAGCCGACCTCGAGCTTGCCCTCTTTCACGTGATGGTCGAGCCACGCGCCGCGGAAGACGAGCCGCTTCAACCAGTCGAGGAGCGACTCGCCGCCGACGAGGGAGACCTCGTCCCAGCGGCGAACGAGATAGCGGCCGAGCGCGCTGCGCGGTTCCTCGATGGAGCCGAGCTCCACGAGCTCGACCAGGTCGGCCGTCTCGTCGCCGTCGAGCTCGTTCCCCGGAATGAGGCCGAGCTTGACGGCGGCTGCCGTGACGCGCTGCTCGAAGTCCTCCGCGTTGAAGCTGAAGCTGTAGCCGAGGAACTCGACGAGATAGTCGTCCCCCGAGTTGTAGTGGGCCTCGGCCTCCACCATCCAAGCGTACCCTTGCCCTGTGCGCTCACTCCGCATTCCCATAGCTGCCGCCGTCGTGCTCGTACTCGTCGTGCTGACGGCGCTCGCGCTCGGCTGGTCGGTGCAGCGCGCGGCGTATCTCGCGCCGGTGATCGTGGTCGGATTCGCGGCCGTCGCGGGCCTGCTCATCCTGTGGGGCAAGGTCGCCGTGCAGCAGTTGCGCGAGACCAAACGCCCGCGGCTCGTACTCACGCTGTGGGTGGTCGGCCTGGCGCTGCTCGTCGTGTTGAGCTTCCTCGGCGTGAAGCTCCCGCGCGAAGGCGGCTGATCACTCGCCGAAGCGAGCGACGAGCGCCGGCCACAGGCTCGGCAGGCTCGAACGGAGGTCGCACCGTGCGATCGGCTCTCCGCGTTCCTGGTTGTCGACCGGCATCTGGACGCGCGCGACGATGAGATAGCGGCTGCAGAACGTCGCATCGGTGGGCGAGAAGCCGACGAGGAGCGCGCGAAGACCGGCGACCGCCGGCCGCCAGTAGCGGAACGTGACGTCGGGGGAGGCAACCGGCGGCAGGTCGTGACCGAAGAGCTCGAGCGCCCCGGCCTCGCCGTAGTTACTCGCGAGGACGACGTCGACGCCTCGCGCATTCAACGAGACCAGATCGGCGAGCTCGGGCCAGCCGATCTCGTCCTGGTAGTCGCTGCGGTCCTTGATGATGCCGTGGGCATTCGCCGTCTCCAGCGGTAGGACAGGGACGGCGATCGGAAGAGCGACGAGGAAGACAGCTGCGTACGCCGTGCCTGCGATCCGCAGCCTGCGCCGTGTCGCCCACGCCTCGAACGGGACGGCGCCTGCCGCGAGCGCGAACAGCACCTCCGGCGCCGCATAGTACGACTTGCCGCCGAGCACGAAGTACGCGACAACGCTCCCGACCACCGTCCATGCGAGCGGGCGCGCGGCGCGCAGCCGGTGCAGCCGCGCGATGCCGGCGACCACGACGGGGACGCCGACGAACGCGACGAGCAGCAGGACGTTCACGATGAACTGCGGCCGTGACTCGTCTGTTGCGCTCCCCGGCGGGTGCACGAAGAAGTGGACGCTCACCCAGTCGTGCTGCGCCTCCCACACGAGGTTCGGGACGAGCAGGACGACAGCGATTGCCGTCGCGCGCGCCACGCCGGCCGGCTGCAGCGCGTCGCGCCGCCATACGGCGAACGTCGCGGCGAGGAGGATGACCGGGATCGAGAGCGTGTACTTCGTCTCGAGGCCGATGCCGACTGCGATGCCGATCCACGTCCACGAGCCGCGTCCGAGCGCGAGCCGCAGAGCGAGCCACAGGACGACGAGTGTCGCGAGCGAGTCGAACGACACGGGCTGAAAGAGCCCGTTCGTTGCGAGGACGATCGGCGAGAAGCCGACGGCGATCGCCGCGATGATCTGTGCTCGCCGTCCGCCGCCGAGCTCGCGCGCGACGAGCGCCGCGACGACGACGCTCGCGGCCCCCGCGAGGACCGGGAAAATGCGGAAGCCGACGAGCGAGTATCCGAAGAGGAACCGCGCGAGCGCGGAGAGCAGCGCCGTGACCGGCGGGAACTCGACGTAGCCGCCCTGCAGGTGCTTCCCCGCGACGGCGTAATAGAGCTCGTCGCGCTGCCAGCCGTAGTGGTTTGCGAAGCCGAGGTCGAGCGCGGACTTGAATGCGGCGACGACGAGAACCGGTCGTGCCGCGAGTCGGGTCACGCCAACGCTTCCAACAGCCGATCGACGTCCGCGCGATCGTTGTACGGCGCGATGGAGATGCGCAGCAGCGTTCCGTCGTCCGAGACGGGGATCTCGATCCGGTGGTCGTCGAACAGCCGTCGATTGAGATCCGTGTCGGGCTCCGGCAGGCGGACGCTCGCCATCTGCAGCACCATCGACTCCGGCGCGATCGGCTCGGTGCCGAGGAGATCGCATAGTTCGCGCCGCGCCTCGCGGGCAAGCGCGACGCATCGCTCGCGCACGTCGTGCTCGCGCACGAACGCGATCGCAGCGGGAACGGTGAGGTACGCGGACGAGTCGCGCGTGCCCTGCCGCTCGGTGCGGGAGATGAACGTCGCGGGCTCCTCGTAGCCCCAGCTCGTGATCGCGCCGTCGACGCGCTCCTGCCACTCGGGCCGCACGTGCAGGAAGCCCGCGCCCTTCGGAGCGCACAGCCACTTGTGGCAGTTGCCGGCATAGAAGTCGGCGCCGAGCGCGTCGAGATCGAGGTCGACCTGCGCGACCGCGTGCGCGCCGTCGACGATGGTCGGGAGGCCGAGCGAACGCGCGTGGGCCACGATCTCCTCGACCGGGAGAAGGAGCGCGGTCTCGGAGGTGATGTGCGAGACGAACACCGCCTTCGTCCGCTCGGTCACGTGCTCGAAGAGCTCGGCGACGTCCGCCTGGACGAACGTGCACAGACGTTGCCACGTCATGACGCATGCGCCGTACTCGAGGTTCGTCGAGAGCACCTCGTCACCCGGCTGCAGGTCGAGCGCCCGGGCGGCCATGTTCACGCCGGTGGTGGCGTTCTGGACGAACGTGAGGTCGTCCGCCTGGGCGCCGACGAAGGCGCCGAGCTCGGCTCTCGCCTCCGCCAGCAGCGGCCAGAGCCGGCGTGCGATGAAGTCGACCGGCTCCCGCTCCAGCTCCCGCTGCCAGGCCTGATAGCGCTCGAAGACGGCCCGCGGCGTCGCCCCGAAGGAGCCGTGGTTGAGGAACGTGACCTCGGGGTCCAGGAGGAACAGGTCTCTCACAGGGCCAACCGTATGCCGTCCGACGGCGCCCGTAGCGTGGCTACTCGATGCACGAGGGCAGCTGGACACTGAGTCCGGCGTCGCACGAGGTGCAGGCCGAGCTCGCATCCTCACTCGGGGTGAGCGAGCTGACGGCAGGCGTTCTCGTCCGGCGCGGCTACGACGACCCCGCCGCTGCGCGGGCGTTTCTCGCCGGCGAGCTGCCCCCGCACGACCCGTTCCTCCTCGGCGACATGGCCGTCGCGTGCGAACGTATCCGCGCTGCGATCGCCGACGGGCGCCGCATCTGCGTGCACGGCGACTACGACGTCGACGGCATCTCCGCCACCGCGCTCGCCGTCCATCTCCTGCGCGAGCTCGGCGCCGACGTCGACTGGCACCTGCCGAGCCGCTTCGACGAGGGGTACGGCGTCAGCGCCGCGACGCTCGCGCGGCTCGCCGACGAAGGCTGCGGCCTCGTGCTCACGGTCGACTGCGGCATCACGGCGGTGGAGGAGGTGGCCGACGCGCGTGCGCGCGGCCTCGAGGTGATCGTCACCGACCACCATCGACCCGGCGAGACGCTCCCCGACTGCCCGATCGTCGCCACGCGGCCGTCCGACTATCCGTTCCCGGAACTGTGCGGCACCGGCGTCGTCTACAAGCTCGGCCAGGCGCTCTTCGGCGTCGACTCGGAGATCCCGAAGCGGCATCTCGACCTGGTCGCGTTGGCAACGATTGCCGACGTCGTCCCGCTGCTGGACGAGAACCGCACGATGGCGATCGCAGGCCTGCGCGCGCTCGCGCGCACGCAGAAGCCGGGGCTGCAGGCGCTGATGAAGGTGGCGGGCGTCGACCCGGCCGCGATCGACGCCGGCGCCGTCGGCTTCCGGCTCGGGCCGCGCATCAACGCCGCCGGCCGGCTCGGCCATCCGCGCGCGGCGCTCCATCTGCTGCTGACGGACGACGCGGAAGAGGCGCGGCTGCTTGCGGACACCCTCGAGGAGCTGAATCACGAGCGGCAGGCCGTCGAAGGACGCATCGTGCGCGAGGCGATTGCGCAGGTGGAGCAGTGGCCGGAGGCGGACAAGCGCCGCCGCGCGTACGTCGTCGCCGGGGAGGACTGGCACGAGGGCGTGATCGGCATCGTCGCGTCGCGGCTCGTCGAGCGCTTCAACCGTCCGGTCGTGCTCATCGCCGGCGGCGAGGGCGACTGGAAGGGGTCGGGCCGCTCGATCGCGTCGTTCGACCTCCATGCGGGCCTCGGCGCGTGCGCCGACCTGCTCGAGCGCTGGGGCGGACATCGCGCGGCGGCCGGTCTCTCGATCAAGCCGGAGAACATCCCTGCCTTCGCGGAGCGCTTCGCCGTGCACGCCGCCGGTCTGCTCGAGGAAGAAGACCTGCGCACGGTCACGCGCGTCGACGGGATCGTCCCGCGCGGGACTCGACTGACGCTCGACCTGTGCGCGGAGCTCGCACAGCTCGCGCCGTTCGGCCTCGGGAACCCGGAGGTGACGCTCCTCGCGCCCGGTTGCGAGCTCGGCGATCTCGCCACGGTCGGCGAGGGCAAGCATCTTCGCTTCCGTGTCCGTCGCGACGGTGCCGACGCGGGCAGCGCGATCGCGTTCGGCATCGGCTCCCGGCTCGACGTCTACCGGCAGGAGGGCCGGTGGGACGTCGCGTTCCGCCTGTCGGAGAACCGTTGGAACGGGACCGTTTCGCCGCAGCTCGTCGTGCGCCGCATCTTCGCGGCCGACCCGCGGGTCGAGGAGCTGCGCGAGTGGCTCGTCGGCGAGTACAAGAAGCCCGCCGAGGCCCGCGATGCCGAGGCGGCCGCGATCTTCGCGGAGCTCGGCCCGGGCAAGCGGCACGTGCTCGAGTCGGAGCGCTTCCGTGCGCTGCTCGTTGGCCCACCCGTGCTTGCGCGCGCCGCTTAAGACTTACGGCCGACGAAGATCGCCCAGCCGAGCAGGCGGCGCTGGAAGCGGAGGTAGTGGTCGCGGCCTTGCTCGTGACGCTCGCGGATCCCGGGCGCGTCCGGGTCGTCCGGGTTGGCGGCGAGCCATTCCTCGAGCGCGCGCCAGTGATACGACTCGTATCGGTCCCAGTCGTCCTCCGACGCGGCGATGAGCCCGACGAGGGCGAGGCCGGCGGCCTCGAAGCGCGCGACGGTGTCGGGGAGCGTCACCCAGCCCTCGTCCTCGACCTCGGTCGGCAGCGGCCATTCGCGCCAGTACGGCTCTCCGACCGCGACGAATCCGCCTGAGCGCACCGCCGGCGCGAGCGCGGCGAGCGTCCCATCCAGGTCGTCGTAGACGAACGACGCGCCGAGGCAGAGGGCAGCGTCCCACGACTCGGGCTCGAGCGGGAACGCGCGCGCGTCGCCCTCGACGATCTCGATGCGCCCGGCCAGGTGCGCGGCGGCGATGCGCTCGCGGCCGGCGGCGACGAACTCGGGTGCGCGCTCGACACCGAGGATGCTGCAGCCGAACTCGGCGGCCAGGACGAGCGCCGGGCCGGCTTTCCCGCACGCGACGTCGAGGACGCGCGAGTCGGGGCCGAGGCGGAGCAGCCGCCCGAGATCGCGGATCTTCTCCGACCTCGTCGGGTCCTGGATCTCGTGGTCGCGCTCGGCGACGGCGAAGTACCACGGCATGGCCGAAGCCTACGGTTAGCGCGCGAGCGCGGCGAGGACGGCCGCGAGCTTCTCGACCTTGCGGGTGTCACGTCGCCGGAGACGGAGCATGAGGCGCGTCACTTCGACTCCTCAACGGCTGTTCCTCCCCTGGAGGTGCGCCGGAAAGGGTCGGGAGTACACTGAAATCGTGGTGTCGGTGCAGACAGGAGAGCAGCATTTGGAGCTCCTGGATGGGCTGCTCGCCGAGCTCGACGGGTACAGCGGCGAGCTCGATCGCGAGCTGATCGTCCGGGCGTTCACGTTCGCCGCGGCGGCGCACGAGGGGCAGCAGCGCCGCTCGGGCGAGCCGTTCATCATGCACCCCGTCGGGGTGGCGACGATCTGCGCCGGTCTCCGTCTCGACGAGCAGACGATCGCCGCAGCGCTCCTGCACGACGTCGTCGAGGACACGAACACCGAGCTGTCGACCGTGCGCGACGAGTTCGGCGAGGAGATCGCCGCGCTCGTGGACGGCGTCACGAAGCTGACGCGCGTGCAATTCCAGAGCCGCGAGCAAGCGGAGGCGGAGAACTACCGCAAGATGGTCGTGGCGATGGCGGCCGACGTGCGCGTCATCCTCGTCAAGCTCGCCGACCGTCTGCACAACCTGCGCACCATCGAGTACCTGGGGCGGCAGAAGCAGGTGCAGAAGGCGAAGGAGGCGCTCGAGGTGTACGCGCCGCTCGCGCACCGCCTCGGCATCCACGCGGTCAAGTGGGAGCTCGAGGATCTCTCCTTCCAGACGCTGCATCCGCGCAAGTACGAGGAGATCAAGGCGATGGTCGCCGAGCGGCGCGCGGATCGCGAGGGGCACGTCGCCGAGGCGGCGGACGTTCTCCAGCGCGAGCTCGTGAAGGTCGACATCCCGGCGGAGATCTCTGGCCGCGCGAAGCACTTCTATTCCATCTACGACAAGATGGCCAAGCGCGGGCGCGAGTTCAACGAGATCTACGACCTCACCGCGATGCGCGTCACGGTCGAGCGCAGCGGGGAGGAGGGGACGCGCGACTGCTATGGCGCGCTCGGTCTCATCCACTCGTTGTGGAAGCCGATGCCGGGGCGCTTCAAGGACTACGTCGCGATGCCGAAGTTCAACGGCTACCGCTCACTGCACACGACAGTGATCGGTCCCGAAGGACGTCCGCTCGAGATCCAGGTGCGCACGCGCGACATGCACGAGACGGCGGAGTACGGGATCGCGGCGCACTGGGCGTACAAGCGCGGCAAGAAGACGACCGCCGACGCCGAGTGGCTCAAGTGGGTGGAGCAGCTGATGGACATCCACGCCGACGAGACGGACTCGCGCGAGTTCGTGAAGTCGTTCCGTACCGACCTCTTCGACGAGGAAGTGTTCGTCTTCACCCCGAAGGGCGAGGTGAAGACGCTGCCTGCGGGCGCGACGCCGATCGACTTCGCGTACGCGGTGCACACGGACGTCGGCCACCGCACGGTGGGTGCGAAGGTGAACGGCCGCATCGTCCCGCTGCACTACAAGCTCGTGAACGGTGACCGGGTCGAGGTGCTCACGTCGAAGAGCGGGCGTGGCCCATCACGTGACTGGTTGTCGCTCGTCGAGTCCTCACGCGCGCGGAACAAGATCCGGCAGTTCTTCTCGCGCGAGCAGAAGGAGGACCTCGAAGCGAAGGGCCGCGAGACGCTCGAGCACGCGCTGAAGGGGCAGAACCTCCCGTATCGCAAGCTCGCCGGCTCCGCAGTGCTCGCCGGCGTCATCCGCGAGACCGGCTTCAAGAAGGCCGAGGAGTTCTATGTCGCACTCGGCTCCGGCAAGCTCACCGCCGGCAGCATCGTCAACAAGGTCCTGCAGCGGCTGAAGACCGAGGAGGTCGCCGAGGAAGAGGCGGTCACCCCGCGCAAGCGCCCGAAGGCGCGCGACGCGCTCGCGAGCGAGACCTACGGCATCAACGTCGTCGGCGTCGAGGACGTCCTCGTTCGGTTGGCGAAGTGCTGCACGCCGGTGCCCGGCGACCCGATCGTCGGCTACATCTCGCTCGGCCGCGGGATCACCATCCACCGCGAGGACTGTCCGAACGCGCGCGCGCTGAAGCGCAATCCGGAGCGGTTCACGGCGGTGGAGTGGGAGGGCGGTACGACGCAGAGCTTCCGCGTCCAGATCGCGCTCGACTCGTGGGATCGCCCGCGGCTGCTCGAGGACGTCGCGCGGACGTTCGCCGAGCACGGCGCGAACATCGTCGCCTACGGCGGCACCGTCGAGGATCAGATGGCGCGCAACTGGTACGTCGCCGAGGTCGGCGAGGTGAAGGCGCTACGGGCGCTGCTGACGGCGCTCCGCAACGTCGAGGGCGTCTTCGACGCATATCGCGTCACGCCGAGCTGAGCCGCGGCGCCCAGCTCGGATCAGCTTGCGACTCGCTTCGCGTGGTCGCGACTGCTGCGGACCCGGCGAAGGACGTGGAGCAGGTCGCCGATTGCGTAGCCCTCCTGGGCCGGGTGGCGCATCTCCGTCTTCTCGTTGATCACGTAGCGGTTGCGCCTGCCGTGTCGCTCTCGCTCGAGGAATCCGGCGTCGACGAGATCGACCACGATCCGCTGGGCTGCTCGCTCGGTGATGCCGACCGTGTCAGCGACATCCCGGAGCCGGATATCGGCGTCGTTGGCGATGCAGAGCAGCACCTGGGCGTGGTTTGTCAGGAACGTCCAGTGACTTGTTTCAGCGCTTGACATAGGAGACACCGTTATCGTATATTGCGTTTCGCGTTTCCATTTACCCATGTTTTGAGTCGCGCGTTCTGCGTCGTAGGTTAGCAAATCGGCCGGATCGAGTCACGAGGGGGAGCGTCGATGACCAGCGTGGATCCAATCCGCACCGTCGAGGAGAAGCACGAGCAGGAACGGGACGGCTCGACCATCGCCTACGGCATCCGGGGCGAGCGGTCAGGCCAGGTCTTCGTCGTCTCGCTTGCCGGCGAGCACGACCTCCATACAGCTCCGGAAGTACAGCAGGAGCTTCGGAGCGCGATCTCGGCCGGCGCCAGGACAGCGGTCGTCGACCTGACCGAGACGACATTCCTCGACTCGACGATCCTGAGCGTGCTCTTGAGCGCGCGCAAGGAGCTCCAACGGCTGTTGCTCGTCATCGACGACGCGAAAGTCAAGAGGGTCTTCGAGATCGCCGGCGTCGATCGCTTCTTCGAGTTCTATCCCTCACGTCAGGCCGCAGACGACGAGGCGCGATCGGCGTGACCTGCACCGTGAGCAGAACCGGGCGGCGTCTACGGCACAGCGGGTCAACTGCATCCTCGGGATGCGGGTCTCAGGGAGGCCCCGATCGCCGCGGGCAAGAGAAGGCCCTCCCGTCGTCGGCAACGCCGACGGATCCGCGGCATCCAGCCGCGCGCTCCGGATCCTCGTCGTCGAGGACGACCCCGGGATGCGGCTGCTGTGCTCGGTGAATCTCGAGCTGGCCGGGTTCAGCGTGGAGCTCGCGGCGACCGGGCTCGAGGGTCTGGAGCGGGCGAGTCAAGAGGAGTTCGACCTCGTGCTGCTCGACGTGATGCTCCCGGACCTCGGGGGTCTCGACGTCGCTGAGCGGCTGCGTTCCGCGCCCGGCACGGCGGGGCTTCCGATCGTGTTCTTCTCGGCTCGAGCGTCACAGGCCGACATCGAGCAAGGCCGCCTGGCGGGCGCGATCGACTACATCGTCAAGCCGTTCGACCCGCTGACGCTTGCAGACCGGCTTCTCGAGGACTTCGACGAGCATCGGCGCTCCGGGCACGACGGTGTGCGGCGGCTGCGCTTCGGGCCGTGCCGGTGAACGCGGTCGAGGCGCCGTTCGACGTGCCGGCGGCAGAGGCTCGCGCGAAACCACACCGTGACAGCGCACGGCTTGCACGTCGATGGGTGCGCATCTCCCTGTTCGTGCTGATGGTTCTCGTCGCCGCGCTCGTCGCAACCGCCGCCTTCGCCGTCCGGAACATCTACACGCTCGGGAACGACCGGTACGTCAAGGAGGCCGCCTCGATCTTCGCTTCCGGACAGGGCGTGCTCGTGGAGATGCTGAACGAGGAGACCGCCGTGCGCGCGTACATGATCAGCGCGGATCCGGCGACGCTCGCCCCGTATAGGCAGGGGCTCCGGTATGAACGGTTGGAGCTCGCCGAGCTTGCGCGAAACCCGACTCGAGACCCGCAGTTGCCGGCTCACGTCGCAGCCGCGAGGACGCAGGTCGAGGCACTCGACCGCTACTTCACGGCGGAGATCGCACTCGGGCGCCAAGGGTCGCAGGGGCAGCACAGAGCGGCCGCCGACGTGCTCGTCGGAAAGGCGCGGTCGACCGCTTCCGCCAGGCGGCCCAACTCCTGGGAGCCGATGCCGTCCGCATTTTCAACCGAGCTCGCGACCAGCAGCACCACACGTACGTCGTCACCCTGATCATCCTCCTCAGCGGAGGCTTGGTCGCGCTCGCGATCGCCCTCCTGCTCCTGCTTCGCATCCCGTCGCGCCTCTACCGGCTCTACCGGCACGAAGAGGAGGCTCGCCGAGCGGCCGAGAGAGGCGCCGAGGCCGTACGCGCCCTGACGCACGTCGGCGACGCCGTCGCGCTCATCGATTCGGACGGCGTTATCCGCTCGTGGAACCCAGCCGCGGAACGACTCTTCGATCTCTCCGCCGACTTCGGTCTCGGACGCCCCGTCGCATCCGTTGCTGCCCAGCTCAGCGAGGTTCGAGAACACGCGGCGAGCGGCGGAAGCGCATCTCCGGTGATGCTCGCCGGCCAGAGACGATGGCTCGCGGTCTCGGAATCTCCGTTCCCCGATGGCTCCGTCGTCGTCGTTCGCGACGTGACCGAAGATCGCGAGTTGGAGCGGATGCGCTCCGAGTTCGTCGCCACCGCTGCACACGAGCTCAGGACGCCACTTGCGTCGGTCTACGGCGCCATCCGAACCATGCGAGGCGTCACGCTGGAGTCGGACCAGCGCGAGCAGTTCCTCGCATTGATCGAAACCGAGTCGGAGCGGCTCCGGACAATCACCGACCAGCTGCTCATCACAGCGCAGCTCGACAACTCTGCTCCGGTCGACGTGCACACCGAGCCGGTCGATCTCGGCGAGCTCGTCGCGAGTCTTGCTTCATCGGCGGTCGTTCGCTGGCCCGGCGGGCTCGAGCTGGACGTCATACAACCTTCAGCCCCGGTCGTTGCGGTGGCCGATGCCCCTCGGCTTCATCAGGTCGTCTCGAACCTGCTCGAAAACGCGATCAAGTACTCACCGCGGGGCGGCCAGATCCAGCTTCGGGTCGCCAACCGGGACGGATACGGCGCCATCGACGTCGTCGACAACGGGCTTGGCATACCCGCCGATGAACAGGACCGCATCTTCGAGAAGTTCTACCGGCTCGACCCCGACATGGCCCGCGGAGTGGGCGGATCCGGTCTCGGGCTCCACATCGCCCGGGAGCTCATCCACCGCATGAACGGGACCATCACCGTCAGCTCGGAGGCCGGAAGCGGATCGACATTCACGATCCTGCTCCCGCTCGCGTCGACTCCCAGCGCCGGCTAGCTGTCGAGCTTCTCCGCGGTGGCGTCGCTGTCGTCGGCCCATGCGCTGTCCACGTCGGGCTGCTCTCGAGCAGACGCAGAACTTCGGGCGTCGGCCGCGGCCAGTCGTCGAGGACCGCGGGGGCGTCGTCGTTCTGCGGAGACATACGCCGCTTCAACGGGCGCGCGGCGGTCCGCGTTACGGAACCCACGCCTCGCCGCCGGTGTCCCAGCCGACGAGGCAGAGGTCGGCGATCTCTGCCGCCACCTGCTCGAGGTGCGCGCGGTCGACGTCGCCGTCGGCCGCGAGTTCGGCGACTCGCTCGCCCTTCCACGTCACCGGAATGCTCACGCGCCGCGCGCCGTCCTGCGTGCCCGCCTCCGGGCCGAGCACGAGCTCGCCGTCCTCGACGAAGAAGATCCCGGCCCACGTGCAGCCGTCGCCTGCGGCAGCGCCGCGACCGTCTGCCGCAGGACGTCGTCGGCGTCAGCCGACACCGAGCCGCGCCTTGTAGTCGTCGGGGATGGGCAGCGCCACACGCTGGGCGAGGTCGACGTAGACCAGCGTCTGATGGGCGGTCACCATCAGTGTTCCCTCGGGGAGCTTGTGCGCCGCGAACTCGTACGTGATGCTCGTCCGTCCGACGCGCGCGACGCGCACGTGGATCTCGAGCTCGTCGTCGAAGCGCGCCGGCGCGAAGTACTCGACGTCGTTCGCGCGCATCACGAACTCGCCGGCGCTCTCGTACCGCAGCAGGCCGACGGAGCGGAGGTACTCGACGCGTGCCAGGTCGAAGTACGGGTTGTAGCGCCCGTAGTAGACGATCCCCTGCGCATCCGTGTCGGAGAAGCCGACACGCGTCCGCGCCGTGAACGCGTACTCGTCCGTCACGACCGGATCAACGCGAGCACCTCGTCGCGCTTCTGCTCCATGAGCTCCTGCGAGCGCGCCTCGAGGTTCAGGCGCAGCAGCGGCTCCGTGTTCGACGGGCGCACGTTGAAGTGCCAGTCCGGGCCGTCGACGGAGATGCCGTCGAGGTGCGAGATCTTCGCCTCGCCCGCGTAGCGCTCCTTGATCTCCTGCAGCTTCAGCGCGACGTCACCGACCGGCGTGTTCAGCTCGCCGGTGATGAAGAACGTCTTCCGGAACGGCGCGAGGATCTCCGACAGCTTCTGCCCCCTGCGCGAGATCAGCTCGAGCATGAGCAGGAACGGGACGACGCCCGTGTCGGCCTGCGAGAAGTCGCGGAAGTAGTAGTGGCCCGAGACCTCGCCGCCGAACGCGGCGTGGTCCTTGCGCATGCGGTGCTTGATGTACGCGTGACCGACGCGGTTCATGAGCGGCACGCCGCCGAGGCGCTCGATCGTCTCCGGCACCGCCCAGCTCGCGCGCACGTCGTAGATGATCTTCGCGCCGGGCTCCTTCGCGAGCACGAGCTCGGCGAACAGCGCCGTGACGAAGTCGCCGGGGACGAACTCGCCCGTGTCGTCGACGAAGAAGCACCGGTCGGCGTCGCCGTCGAACGCGACGCCCGAGGTCGGCGCCCTCCTCGAGCGTCTTGCGGACGATGAACTCGCGGTTCTCCGGGAGCAGCGGGTTCGGCTCGTGGTTCGGGAACGAGCCGTCCGGCTCGAAGAAGCACCGCACCGCCTCGACTCGGCAGCCGGTCGAGCACCGGCGGCAGCATCGCGCCGGCCATCCCGTTCGCCGCGTCGATCACGACCTTCAGCGGCCGCAGCGCGGACGAGGTCGACGAACGACAGCACCCGGTCGACGTACGCCGGCCAGATGTCGTAGCCGTCGACCGTCGCGGCGGGCCTTGCCGCGGGGGCCGGCGCCGGCGACGCCCGGTCGCGCACGTCGAGAAGGCCCGACTCGCCCCCGACGGGCAGCGCGCCGCGGCGGACGATCTTCATGCCCGTGTACTCCTTCGGGTTGTGCGACGCGGTGACCTCGATGCCGCCGTCGAGCCCGAGCTCGCCGACGGCGAAATAGAGCATCTCGGTGCCCGACAGCCCGAGGTCGAGCACCTCGGCGCCGGCGTCGGCGCGCCGCGGATCGCCGCTGCCGCCATCGCAGGGCTCGACAGGCGCATGTCGCGGCCGACGGCGATGCGCCGCGGCTCGAACTGGTCGACGTACGCGCGGCCGATCGCGTAGGCGCCCTCCTCGTCGAGCTCGGCGGGGTAGATCCCGCGCACGTCGTACGCCTTGAAGACCTTCGGATCGAGCATCCGCGCCGATCCTAGCCACCTCGCGCCCAACTACCATGAGGGCATGGAGCGCAAGCTCGCAACGGTGCTGTTCGTCGACCTCGTCGCCTCGACGGAGCTCCTCGCCGGCCGCCGATCCGGAGGTCGTGCGGCGCCGCGTCAGCCGCTTCTTCGACCAGGTGTCGCACTGCATCGTCACGCACGGCGGCACCGTCGAGAAGTTCGCCGGCGACGCGGTGATGGCCGCCTTCGGCGTTCCGCTCGCGCACGAGGACGACGCCGAGCGCGCCGTCCGCGCCGGGCTCGCGACGCTCGAGCAGCGTGCAGGAGCTCGGGCTCGAGGCGCGGATCGGCATCGAGTCCGGCGAGGTCGTCGCCGACGACAGCGAGTCGACCTTCGCGACCGGCGAGGCGGTCAACCTCGCGGCGCGCCTCCAGCAGGAGGCGAGGCCCGGACGAGATTCTCGTCGGCCCGGGCACCGCCGGCCTCGTCCGCGGGCGCGTCGAGCTCGAGCCGGTCGGCCCGCTCGAGCTGCGCGGCTGGCGCGAGCCGGTCGCCGCGCAGCGCGTCGTCTGCGCCGGCGAGCTCGGCGCGCCCGTGCGTCGCTCGTCGGCGCCGCTCGTCGGGCGGGAGTCGGAGCTCGAGCTGCTCGAGAACACGTTCGCGCGCACCGTGCGTGACCGGCGCGCGGCGCTCGTCACGATCTACGGCGACCCGGGCGTCGGGAAGAGCCGGCTCGCGCGCGAGTTCGCGGACGGCCTCGAAGGCGCGACCGTGCTCTCCGGCCGCTGCCTGCCGTACGGCGAGGGCGTCACGTACTGGCCGCTCGCCGAGATGGTCAAGGCGTCCGCCGGCATCACCGACGACGACCCGCTCGACGAGGCGCAGGAGAAGCTGCGCGCGTGCTGCGAGGACGAGGCGGTCGCCGATCTGCTCGGGCTCGCGGTCGGCGTGCTCGAGGCGGTCGAGGGCGAGCGCGCGCAGCAGGAGATCGCATGGGCGGCGCGTGCGTGGGCGGAGCAGCTCGCCGAGGCGCAGCCGCTCGTGCTCGTGTTCGAGGACGTGCACTGGGGCGAGGAGCCGCTGCTCGAGCTGATCGAGCATCTCGCCGCGTGGGTGCGCGAGGCGCCGCTGCTCCTGCTCTGCATCGCGCGCCCCGAGCTGCTCGACGTCCGGCCGACGTGGGGCGGAGGCCGCGTCCGCGCGACGTCGCTCGAGCTCGAGCCGTTGCGGGCCGACGAGAGCGCCGAGCTCGTCGCCGCGCTGACCGCCGAGCTCGAGCTGCCGATCGACATCGCGGCCGTGCTCGCGAAGACCGAGGGCAACCCGCTCTTCGTCGAGGAGACGGTGCGGATGCTCGCCGAGCGGCCGCGCGGCGGAAGCCGAGCGGATCCCCGACACGCTGCAGGCGCTGATCGCCGCCCGCATCGACCGGCTGCCGTCGCCGCAGCGCACGCTGCTCCAGCGCGCCTCCGCGATGGGGCGCATCTTCATGGGCGGCGCGCTCGCGCACCTCGCGCCGGAGGTCGAAGACGTCGGCGAAGCGCTCGACGAGCTGCTGCTGCGCGACCTCGTCGTGCGCGAGCCGCGCGCGACGATCAGCGGCGAGGAGGCCTACAAGTTCAAGCACGTGCTCATCCGCGAGGTCGCGTACGCCGGGCTCTCGAAGAGCGCGCGCGCCGACCTGCACCGCGTCGTTCGCCGGATGGCTCGGCGAGCGTGCCGGCGACGAGCTGCTCGAGATCCGCGCGTTCCACCTCGACCAGGCGACGCGGCTCCTCGCCGAGCTCGACGGCGCGGCGCCGCGCGGAGCTGCGCGAGGAGGCGGCGGAAGCGCTGACGAAGGCCGGCCGGCGCGCGCTGTCGCGCGAGGCCTTCCGCAGCGCGCGGAAGCTGCTCGCTGCGCGCGGTCGAGCTCGCGCCGACGCTCGAGCGCCGCTACTTCGCCGGCCGCGCGGCGTGGCGGCTCGGCGACATACCGGCGGTGGTCGTCGAGATGAAGGAGGTCGCCGCCGAGGCGGCGCGCGCCGGCGAGCGCCGTGCTCCAGGGCCGCGCGCTGACCGCCCTCGCCGAAGCCGTGCTCCAGCAGCGCGCCGACGCGCTCACGGCGCGCGGACGCTCGTCGACGCGAGCGGTCGAGGTGCTGGGCGACGAGCCGCCGGAGATCCGCTTCGAGCCGCTCTGGGTCGCGCCGCAGGTCGCGGCCTGGTTCGGCGACGGCGCCGCGTTCGAGCGCTGGGCGAAGGCCGCGCTCGCGGCCGCGCGCGAGCGCGGAGCGGAAGGATCTCGAGGCGGTCGTCGTCGCAGGGGCTCGCGAACGCGTACATCCTGCGGCTCGAGCTCGAGGAGGCGGCGCCGCTCGTCGAGCGCGCGTTCGAGCTCGCCGAGGAGAGCGGCAGCATCTTCGGCCGTGCGACGGCGCTCGGCGTGCGCGGCTGGTTCAGACCTCGTCGGCGAGCGACCGGTCGAGGCGGAGGCCGACTACACGGCGGCGCGCGAGCTCTACGCCGAGGTCGGCAACACGACCCGCGAAGCGGTCATGACGATGATGGTCGCCCGCTGCGCCGCGTTCGCCCAGGGCGACGGCGAGCGGGCCGAGAAGCTGCTGCGCGACGCGGTGCGCACGCTGAAGGGGATCGGGCGACCGCGGCTCGCTCTGCGAGGCGCAGCGCGCGCTCGCGATGGTGCTCGTCGAGCTCGGCCGGCTCGACGAGGCCGAGCGGTTCGCGCTCGAGGCGCGCGAGACGGTCGGGCCCGAGGATCGCGTCTCGACGTCGTCGACGACAGCTCGCGCTCGGCGTCGTCCGTGCCGCGCAGGGACGGGACGAGGAGGCGGAGGCATCTGATGCGCGAAGCGCGTCGACGGGTTCGAGCTCTACGAGCTGCGCGCGCTCGAGCACTGGGCGCTGCGCCACCTCGCCGAGTTCCTGCGCGCGCGCGGCCGCGACGACGAGGCGGTCGGCCTACGAGGCGCGGCGCGCGGCGCTCTCGCCGAGCAGCACCGCGCCGATCGTCTGAGTCGACGCCTCGTCGGGCGACTCGCTGATCACCGTCGCGGGCCGCTCGAAGCGCGCGAGCGCGTCGCGCAGCGGCTCGGCGCGCAACGTCCCCTCGCCGTACGGCAGGTGCTTCGTCTCGTTGCGGTTCGCGTAGGCGATGTCGCTGAAGTGGATGTGGAACGGCGCGCCGGGTTCGATCACCGCGTCGGCCGCCTCGAGCGCAACGGCGAACGCGTCGACGTCGGTGAAGGCGCCGTCGCTCGTCGCGTGCATGTGCGCGAAGTCGAGCACCGGCCGAACGAAGTCGACCTGCGACGCGATCGCGAGCACGTCGTCGAGCGTCCCGAGGTCGCGCACGCGCCCCATCACCTCGACGCCGAACGGCACGAGCCGGTCTTTCGCCTCGAGCCGCGCGCGCAGGTCGCCGAGCTGGTCGACGACGTCGGCGATCGCCTGCTCGCGCTCGCGGCCGAGCAGGAAGCCGGGGTGGAAGACGATCACCTCGGCGCCGGCCGCCTTCGGCGAGGCCGGCCGTGTGGTCGAGCATGCCGAGCGCCATCTTGAACTTCTTTCCGCGGTCGAGCATGGCCCATGAAGCGCGGCGAGCGGCGCGTGCACCGAAAGCGCGACGTCCTCGGCCTCGCGAGTGCCTCCCCGAGCGCGGCGCCGCGTCGTAGTCGAGCCAGAAGCCGCCGGCGAACCCGATCTCGCAGGCGCGGTAGCCGCGGGCCGCGAGCGCGGGCCGCGGCCTCGGCTCGAACGAGGGCGCATCCGGCAGTCCCGACGGCCCGAGACGGATCTCTCCCACGGCGGGAGATTAGTCCGTCCGACGCTGTTTCTACCGTTTTCGCCATGGCCAAGCACCCCTCACGGATCGACCTGCTCGAGCTCGACATCGATCTTCGCCTCACCGACCTCTGGCGCGAGGCCGGCGAGATCGCGGAGTGGAATCTCGAGGTCGTCGCCGCGTTCATGCGGGCCGCATACGGCAAGGGCTACTGCGACGCGCTCACCGAGGACTCACCTGGCTCGCTTTGCCACGATCACGGGTACCGCGTGCCGGCGGCCGGCGCGCGTCGAGCGCCGGCGAGCTAGTACAGCGGCGCGCCAAGGGTATGATCCGCGGGCGTGAGGCGGAGTCCCGCCCGCCTCGTCATCGCGCTGTCCGTTGCGGCGGTGCTCGCCGTCTTCGTCGCTGTACACCGCGGTCGCCGGGCACGGGCACGCCGCAGATCCAGCCGAGCACCTCGCGGCCAGCACGGCGAGGATGTCTCGCTCGTCGGGAAGGTCGTCGGCCGTGCGAGCGGCGACGCGCACTGGCCGCCGGCATGCGATTCCTGCTCGAAACGTCACGGCCACCCGGCCGCGCGCGCAGCACGTCGTGTACCACGGCAGCGTCCCCGATCTCTTCGGACCGTCCGGCGAGGTCGTCGTCGACCGGAACGCTGCGCAGCGGCGTGTTCGTCGCGAACGCCGGCTCGCTCTCGACGAAGTGCCCGTCGAAGTACACGCCCGCCAAGGAGAACGACGTAGAATGGCCGCGCTCGGTAGAGCGGCGCTCCTCCTGAGCTTCGGGCTCGTCGTGTACGCACTCGTCGCAGGCTCGTTCGCGGCGTGGAAGCGGCGCCGCCGGCTCGCGCTCTCCGCACAGAACGCGCTCCTCGCGTCGTTCGCGACGACGCTCGTCGCCGCGGGCGTGCTCTGGGCCGCGCTCGCGCCGGCGCGACTTCTCGTTCGTCTACGTCGCGGAGCACACGAGCCACACGCTGCCGCTCGGCTACACGCTCTCCGCGTTCTGGGGCGGGCAGGAGGGATCGCTGCTCCTGTGGCTCCTCATCCTCTCCGGCTACGCCGCGCTCGCCGTCTGGCTGAACCGGCGCACGCGCGAGCTCATCGCCTGGGTCGTGCCGGTGCTCGGCGGCGTCGCGACGTTCTTCGCGTTCATGCTCTGCTTCGTCTCGAGCCCGTTCGCGACGGCGGCCGCGCCTGCGGACGGCGCGGGCATGGTGCCGAGCCTTCAGAACCCGTACATGCTCGCGCACCCGCCGATGCTCTATCTCGGCTACGTCGGGCTGACGATTCCGTTCGCGTTCGCGATGGGCGCGCTCCTGTCCGGCCGCACCGACGAGCGCTGGATCGTCGCGACGCGCCGCTGGACGCTCGCCGCGTGGACGTTCCTCGGCGTCGGCCAGCTGCTCGGCGCGCACTGGGCGTACGTCGAGATCGGCTGGGGCGGCTACTACGCCTGGGACCCCGTCGAGAACGCGGCGCTCATGCCGTGGCTCGCCGCGACCGCGTTCCTGCACTCGGTGATGATCCAGGAGAAGCGCGGGATGCTGAAGGTCTGGAACATGGTGCTCGTCGCGCTCGCGTTCTGCTCTCGATCTTCGGCACGTTCCTCACGCGCTCGGGCGTGATCAACTCGATCCACTCGTTCTCGCAGAGCCCGCTCGGCGGCTGGTTCCTCGGCTTCATCGGCGTCTGCACCGTCTTTTCGGTCGGGCTCATCTACTACCGGTTGCCGCTGCTGCGCGCGCGAACGAAGCTCGAGTCGCTCGTGTCGCGCGAGGCGACGTTCCTCTACAACAACCTGCTGCTCGTCGCGCTCTGCCTGACGATCCTCTGGGGCGTCATGTATCCGCTGCTGACGCAGGCGGTGCGCGGTGAGACGCGCTCGGTCTCGAAGCCGTACTACGACTTCTTCCTGCATACCTTCGGGCTGCCGCTGATCCTGCTGATGGGCATCGGTCCGCTCGTCGCCTGGCGGCGGGCGTCGCTGCGCGCGCTCGGAAAGACGTTTCTCATTCCGCCCGCGGCGTCGCTCGTCACGGGCGGCGCTGCTCGCGGCTCGGCTTCGGCTCGTCGTGGCCCGGCTTGCTCGCGTACACGTTCTCGGCGTTCGTCGCGGCGTCGATCGTGCTCGAGTTCGTGCGCGGCACGCGCGCCACCGGCTCGCTCTTGCGCCTCGATCGGCGAGAACCGCCGTCGCTACGGCGGCTACATCGTCCACGCGGCGATCCTGTTGCTCGCGATCGGGATCGCAGGCTCGAGCGCGTACCAGACGGTCCGCGAGCCAGCCTCAAGCCCGGCCAGTCGATGGAGATCGCCGGCTACACACTCCGTACGACACGCTGCAAACGAGGAAGGCGGCGAACGCGCAGCGAGACGAGGGCGGTGGTCGACGTCTCGCGTGGCGGCTCGAACATCACGACGCTGCATCCGGGCAAGAGCTGGTCTCGCCGTCGGGCCGCAGGTCTCGAACGAAGTGTCGATCTACCACGACCCGCGCAACCTCGGCGACTTGTTCCTCATCGCCGACCAGGTCGACAAGAACGGCACGCTCTATCTCAAGGCGCTCGTGAAGCCGCTCGTCAACCTCATCTGGGCGGCAGGCTTCCTGTTCCTCTTCGGCTCGCTCGTCGCGCTCTGGCCGGACGCGGTCGAGCAGCGCCGACTCGCCGAACGCTACGCCGCGCGTCGCCGGCATGACGCTCGCGCTCGTGCTGGCGGCGGTGCTCGCGGTGCTCGCCGTCGTCGTTCGTCGCCCGGCCGTTCCTGCGCGAGCCCGCGCCCGCGAGCGACCGGCTCGACGAGCCGAGCGAGCTCGAGCGGCGCCGGCTCGAGCTCGTGGAGGAGCGTGACCGGGCGCTCGCAGCGCTGAAGGAGCTCGAGTTCGACCACCGCACCGGCAAGGTCACGGACGAGGACTACCGCGCTTCGTCGGGCCGCTCCGCCGGAGCGCCGCGGAGCCGCGTTACGTGCGCTCGAACCACGGGCAGAAGCCCGGCACGCCCGCTTCTGCCCGACTTGCCACGCAGGTCGACGCCGGCTCGACCTCCGCGCGAGATGCCGCCGAGCGAAACCGGCCCCGTTCCGGTCGTCGGTGCAGCAGACCGAGCCGCACTGGTTCGGCGTCGCCCCGCCGCAGCTCGTGCTCGGAATCGCGGCGATCGCCTTCGTCCTCGCACTCGTCCTCTTCGGTACGGGATTGGCCGTACGGGCTGATCTTCGTCGGCATCGCCGCGCTTCTGCTCGCCGCGTTCCTCGAGGCGGCGCGCAGGCGGCCACTCCGACATGACACGCGTCTGTCGACGCGCGTGAACGTGCGCGCTCGTCGCGGGAGCAGCTGCGCGCGCGGCAGATCGCGGCTGCAGAAGAGAGGCGAATCCAATGCGCTGCGACCGCGTGCTCGAGTCCGAGCGCCGGCGGCGCCTTGCTCGTCTCGGCGCGGCGTGCACACGCCCAGACTCCACGGCGGAAGCCGCCGTGCGCGTACAACTCGAGGAGCTCGACGCGCGAGGAAGCGACTGCGCTCCGAGCTGGACGACGCCGTCGGCGCCGCCGACGAGAGGATTCGAAAAGCGAGGCTGCGTCGAGACCGGATGGTGCTTCCGACACCCCCACAGAAGCCGGCGGTCGTCCCGAGCCGTATCCCGCCCGACGAGGGCACCCGCCCAGCCGGCGCCGAGCCGGCGCGGGGCAGGGACGAACGGGGTCTCGGCGAACCTCTCTCTCGATGGCGAAGCGCGCCCTGCTCCTGCTCGCGCTCGTGTGCGGGTCGCTGCCGCTCCGGCCCTCGCCGGGACAACCCGGCGATCAGAAAGCCGTCGTCGACGCGAAGCTCGCACGTGCACGCGAAGATCGCGCGCGACGCACGCGGGAGTCGCGCCTCAGCGCGCAGATCGGCAGCCTGACGACACAGATCCACGGGCTCGAGCCAGTCGGCGATGTCTCCGCGCGGCTGTCGTCGCTTCAGTCCGACCTCGCGCTCCACCAGCAGCGGCTGAAGAAGCTCAACGAGCTCTACCGGCTGCAGACGATCCGCTTCCGCTACCTCCAGCACGAGTACAAGCTCTCGGTGCTTGCGGCTCGATCTGCGGCTCGTCGACATCTACAAGCAGGGCGAGCCGACGACGGTAGACGTCGTGCTCGCGGCGCGCAGCTTCCTGCCGTGATCGACCAGCTCGAACTATCTCGGTCGATCGCGTCGCAGGACAAGAAGTCGCGACGCAGGTCGCCGACCGCGACAGATCAAGGTGCCGCGGGCGCAAGAGACGTTGCGGCGTGGCGTGCAGCAAGAGGCGGCATCAATGCACGCGTGCAGCAGCAGGCGATCCTGCGCGGCGAGCTGCTCTCGAGCAGGGCAAGCTCGCGGGCGCGCGGTCGAGCAAGAGCCACGCGCTCGTCGTCACGGAGGCCAGGTGCAGGCGAGATCCAGGAGTCGCAGGCGATCCAGGCGGCGAGCGCCGCGATCGCGGCAAGCTCCGTGCCGCCGACAGCAGCGCCCCGCGCAATCCGAGCACGACGGCCGCGACGCCGAGCGCCGCCGGCCTCATCTGGCCGGTCCGGGCCCGATCACGAGCCCGTTCGGGATGCGCTGGGGGGCTCCATCCGGGCATCGACATCGGCGTCCCGACGGGCACGCCGATCCACGCGGCGGCGCCCGGCACCGTCGTCTGGTGCGGCTGGAAGTCCGGCTACGGGAACCTCGTGATGATCGACCACCACAACGGCCTCGCGACCGCCTACGGGCACCAGTCGCGGATCGCGGCCAGCTGCGGCGAGCAGGTCACGACGGGCGAGGTGATCGGCTACGTCGGCTGCACGGGCTTCTGCACGGGGCCGCATCTCCACTTCGAGGTGCGGCTCAACGGAACGCCCGTCGACCCGCTCGGCTACCTCCCGTAACCCGCCCCCAGCAACGTTGATCGATTGCAATGCGGAAATCAGCTAAAGGCCTCCCCCGGGGCGGCCGGTTTGTGCTCAGATGACGTACTAGACAAGCAGGTAGACGTTCAGCCGGCGATGAGGGCCGAGATGGCGATGGCCGCCGCGCTCGGCAGGCGGGCGTTGACCAGGCTTCCCATCACCTCCCGCCGGCGCGTGGCAGGTTGCGGTCGGTGGCGATCCCGAGCTTCGCCGACAGGTACTGGATCAGCATCGCCATGAGGTTCGCGGCGAGGACGACCCAGAGCAGCAGGTAGCCGTATTTGGCGCCGCCCTGGACGTTGGTGGCGAAGTTGCCGGGGTCGACGTACGCGATCGCCGCGACGAAGGCCGGGCCGAGCATCGCGAGCGTCGCGCGCAGCCGGCCCTTGGCGAGGACGGCTTCGAGCGGACTGAGACCGCCGGGACGGTCGAGGACGACGGTTGCGGTGTCGGCGGGAGGCGGCGTCATGCGGCGACCCGCATCGCGCGGGCGAGCACCGCTCCGAGCACGTGCTCGTCATCCGCGACACGGACGTACAGGGGGCCGTCGAACGGTTGCCGGTCGACCACCGCGATGGCCGCCCCCGGGGCGATCCCGCGCTCGCTGAGAAAGCGGAGCATCGCCGGATCGGAGTCCGAGACGCGCACGAACGTGCCCTGTTCGCCCGGCTCGAGCGCATAGAGGCTGCGGCTCTCGTCCGTCGGCACGGTCAGCTCCCGGCTCGGAATCGGGTCGCCGTGCGGGTCGAACGCAGGGTCGCCAAGCTTGCCGCGATCAGCTCCTCGAGCTCCTCCGAGAGGACGTGCTCGAGCACCTCCGCCTCCGCGTGGACCTCGTCCCAGCTCATCCCGAGGTTCTCCACGAGGAAGAGCTCGAGCAGGCGGTGGTGGCGGACGACCTCGAGCGCGACGCGCGTGCCGTGCTCCGTGAGGCGCACGCCGCGGTACGGCTCGTGCTCCACGAGGCCGAGGGCGGTCAGCTTCGACAGCATCCCGGAGACCGAGGCGGGGCGGACGTCGAGGCGCTCTGCGAGCGCCGTGGTCGTCACGGAGCCCTCGCCGCCCTCGAGGGTGTAGATCGCCTTGACGTAGTCCTCCACGGCAGCGGTGACACTTTCAGGCATGCCTAAACCATAGCTGAGGAGGAGCTAGTTCAGGCGGAGCGGAGGAGCCTCAGGTCGGGCAGCTGGCGCCACCGCTCCTCGAGGTCGAAGCCGTAGCCGACGAAGAGCTCGTCGGGCACCACGAAGCCGACGTAGCGCACCGGGATGTCCTCCACGAGGCGCCGGTACGGCCGGTCGAGCAGCGTGACCGCGTTGATCGAGCGCGGCCGGCGCAGCTCGAATGTGCGGACGAGGTAGTTGAGCGTCAGACCGGTGTCGACCACGTCCTCGACCACGAGGACGTCACGGTCGAGAACGTCCAGGTCGAGATCCTTGAGGACGCGGATCTGCTCGTGGCCGCCCATCTGCGCGCTCCCGTAGCCCGCGAGCTCCACGAAGTCGAGCCCGTGCAGGATCGGGACGGCGCGCGAGAGATCGGCGAGGAAGACGAGGCTCGCCTTGAGCGAGCCGACGAGGATCGGCTCGAGGCCGGCGTAGTCGCGGGCGATCTCGGCGCCGAGCTCGCGCACGCGCACGGCCAGCTCCTCGGCGGAGAGGTAGACGTCTCCGATCCGAGGGTCGAGCTTTATGACGCCAGGTCGAGATGGAAGTGCTGTGCGAGCCGCTCCAGATCCCGTTTGTAGAAGAGCTTCACCCTGACCTCAGGGTAACGGGCGCGGAGCTTGCGCAGCTTCCGGTTCTTGCGGGTCACGAGCGACTGCTTCATCAGCGTCAGCTCGACGTAGAGATCCTGGTCGGGGAGGTAGAAGTCGGGCGCGAACGCCTCGAGCACGCGGCCGTTCTCGTCCTCCTCGAGGACGAAGGTCCGCGGCTCGTACTCCCACGGCACGCCGTAGTAGTCGAGGACTTTCGCGCACTCGAGCTCCGCCTGGCTGGCGAAGCGCGGCGGCTCGGAGCCGCGAAAGGCCCGGAAATCCGGGGTAACGAGCCCCATCTGAAGATCAAGGTACCGATCGGGTCGGACGGTGAAACGGCCGTAGACTTTCGCCCATGACGGGGAAGAACGGGAACGTGTTCACAGTCGTCCAGCTGTCCGATCTGCACTGCGGGACGCAGTTCTTCCTCCCGAACCTGCTCGAGCGCGCGATCGCCGAGGTGAACGAGCTCGTCCCGGACGTCGTCATCGTCTCCGGCGACCTGACGACGCACGGGTTCAAGGACGAGTACGCGCTCGCCAAGCGGTACCTCGACACGATCGAGTGCGAGTCGATCGTCGTCATCCCCGGCAACCACGATTCGCGCAACGTCGGCTACGTGCACTTCGAGGAGCTCTTCGGCGACCGCAACTCTGTGCTGCGTCTCAACGGCGTCGCGATCGTCGCGGTCGATTCGACCGAGCCCGACCTCGACAACGGGCAGATCGGCCGCGGCCGCTACCGCTGGATCGAGGAGCAGTTCGCCGAGCCTGCCGACCTGCGCGTGTTCGTCCTCCACCATCACCTGCTGCCGGTGCCGGGCACCGGCCGCGAGCGCAACATCGTCAACGACGCCGGCGACGCCATCGAGACGCTGCAGCATGCAGGCGTCGATCTCGTGCTGTGTGGGCACAAGCACGTTCCCTATGCCTGGCAGCTCGAGGGCCTCTTCATCGTCAATGCCGGCACCGTGTCGTCGTCGCGCCTGCGCGGGCACGGACGGCCCTGTTACAACGTCGTCGAGGTCGACGGCACGCACGTGGACGTGTGGCGGCGGTACCCCTTCCACGGGCAGGAGAAGATCATCCAGTTTTCGACCGACACGAAAACCTACGAGAAGTACACCGCGCGCATCGAGGGCGAGGTGACGACGACGCGATGAGCTCGCCTCGCGTTCCTGGGGCGGCGCTGGCAAAGGAGCCAAGCGCGCGGCGCGCAGGGCAGTACATGACGTACGACCAAGCGCCGCGCGCGCAGGATCCTGCGGCCAGCGTCGTCAGCCTTTCGCGGAGCCCGGCTCCGCCGGGCGGGAGCGAAAGGCGGCCAGGGACGTGAGGGCGATCGCGATCGTCGACGGCGAGCACTATCCCGACGTGATTCGCGCGGCACTGGACGAGCTGCCGTACGAGTTCGTCGCGGTGCGCTTCGTCGGCGGGACGGAGAAGCTGCGTGGGACGCCGGATTACGGCGTTCCGATCGTCGACGGCGTTCCTGACGTCGACATCGCGATCGACTTGACCGACGAGCGGCGCTGGGACGTGATCGCCGACTTTCTCGCCGCTGGAATCTCCGTCGTCGGCGCCGACTTCCGCTTCGATCCGCCACCGCTGCACGACTTCGAGTTCCCGTCGATTTCGGTCATCGGCACGGGTAAGCGTGTCGGTAAGACGGCGGTGACCGCGCACATCGCACGACTACTGGCGCGCGACCGCGACGTCGTCTGCGTCGCGATGGGCCGGGGCGGTCCGTCTGAGCCGGAGCTCGTGACGACGCCGCCGACGATCGACGAGCTCGTCGCGCGCTCGCGCGCAGGACAGCACGCTGCTTCGGACTACCTCGAGCTCGCCATGCTGACCGGCGTGCCGACGGTCGGATGCCGCCGCGCAGGCGGCGGCATCGCCGGCGCACCGTTCGTCTCGAACGTGGTCGAGGGCGCTCGGCTGGCGGCGTCGCTCGAGCCCGACGTGGTCGTCTTCGACGGCAGCGGCTCGGCCATTCCGCCGATTGCATCGACCGTTCGCATCCTCATCGGCCACGAGCCGCTTCGCGAGCGAATCAGCGACATTGTCCTCGACGACCTCGAACTGCGCCTGGAGCCGACGGAGCCGCTCGGCGGCCGCGTCGCCGTCTTCACCGCCGGGCCTGCTGCGACGGGCCATCTGGACGCGGAGATCGTCCACGTCTCGCACAACCTCGCGCGCCGCGACCTGCTGCACGAGGAGCTGAAGCACATCGACGCCGACACGTATCTCGTCGAGTTGAAGGCGGCCGCCGTCGACGTTGTCGTCGAGCACGCCATTGCGAACGGCCGTCGCGTCGTCCTCGCGGGGAACGAAGTCGTGTCCGAGGGCCTCGACGACGCGATCCTCGCGCTCGTCCCGCAGGGGGTGCGCGCATGAACGACCGTCCGCTCGTCATCCTCATCGGCGGCGCGACGGGCACCGGCAAGTCCACGGTCGCCACGGAGATCGCGTACAAGCTCGGGATCACGCGCCTGACCTCGACGGACTCGATCCGGCAGACGCTGCGGGCGTTCTTCTCGCACGAGTTCATGCCGACGATCCACTACTCGAGCTTCTCGGCAGGCGAGGCGGTCGCCGACGCGGACGATCCGCTCGTGGCCGGCTTCCTCGAGCAGTCGCGCAACGTCCTCGTCGGCGTGAACGCGTCGATCGAGCGCGCGCTCCAGGAGGGATGGTCGATCATCTTCGAGGGTGTGCATCTCGTCCCGGGGCTGCTGCCCACGCGGATGGAGGGCGCGCTCGTCTGCCCGTTCGTCCTGACGATCGAGGACGAGGACGAGCATGCGCGGCATTTCTTTTCGCGCAACGCCGGCAGTGAGCGTCCGCTCACGAGCTACCTCGACCACCTGAGCGATATCCGGCGCCTCCAGACCTTCATCGTCGGGCGCGCTGAGCGCGAGGGCGTCCCAGTGATCGAGAACGTCAGCGCCGAGCAGGCGTCGGCGGACGTGATCGAGCGCGTACTGTCGGCGGCGGAGCACGTGAAGGCGCAGCTTTGACAGACACGATCGGGGAGCCGGCGGCGATGGAGGGACAGGTCGACGAGGCCGCGCCCTGCCTGTGCCAGTCGTACCTTCGTGCGACCGAGCACGCGGCGCTCATGGCGGCGCGCTGGCTCGGCCGCGCCGACCAGGAGGGCGCGGAAGAGGCGGCTGCGGCGGGCATGCGCACGTCCCTCGACCGGCTGCCGATCCGCGGGCGCGTCGTTCTCGGCTCGACGGAGGAGGCTCTCGCGCTCGGGGCGACACTCGGCTCGGGCGGCATCGACGTCGATCTCGCGCTCGATCCGCTCGAGGGGCGCGGCGTCGTCGCGCGCGGGGGGAACGGCGCCATGTCGATGATCGCGGTGGGCGAGCCGGGGCAGCTGATGGAGCTGCCGGACATGTACATGCGCAAGATGGCCGTCGGGCCGCGTGCGCGAGGCGCGATCGACCTGCTGCGGCCGGTCGGCGAGAACATCGAGGCGATCGCGGAAGCGTTCGGCCGGCGCGTCAACGACGTGACGACGATCATCCTCGACCGTCCGAGGCATCACGATCTGATCGAGGAGATCCGCGCGGCGGGCGCGCGCATCAAGCTCATCCAGGACGGCGATGTCACCGCCGCGATCTCGGCGGCGATCCGCGGGACGAACGACCACCTCGCGATCGGCATCGGCGGCACGCGGCAGGCGGTGCTGTCGGCGGCGGCGCTGCGCTGCCTCGGCGGCGAGCTCCAGGCGCAGTTCTGGCCGACGTCGCGAGGCGAGATCGACGTGCTGCGCGAGCGCGGGATCGACGACTACGCGCGCATCTTCCATACGGAGGACCTCGCCCCCGGCGAGATGATCGTCGCCGCCACGGGCGTCTCCAACGGCGACCTGCTGCACGGTGTCCGCTTCCTGGCGGACAGCGCGCGGACGCATTCGCTGCTCATGTGCACCCGCTGCAACTGGGTGCGCTTCGTGGACGGGATCCACTTCTTCGCGCGCGAGCGCAGAGAAGACGTGCGCTTGATGGGGTTCTGACCCCTACACTGGTCCCATGCCGACGAAAGAAGAAGTGCTCGAACTCATGCGGACGGTCGAGGACCCCGAGCTCGGGATGGACATCGTCGACCTCGGCCTCCTCTACGAGGTGGAGGTCGAAGGCCCGAAGGTGAAGATCCTCTACAGCCTCACCTCGATGGGTTGCCCCGCCGGGCCGCTCATCGCCGGCGACATCGAGCGCGCGGCGCGCGAGGTCGAAGGGGTGGAGGAGGTCGACCTCGAGCTGACGTTCGACCCGCCGTGGACGCCGGACAAGATGTCCGACGACGCGAAGTTCATCCTCGGTTTCGGTTAGGCATGCCAGAGTTCACCTGGGACGTCCGGCTTCCCGGCGAGGATCTACCGCGCATTCTGACGACCGACTATCTCGTTAGTGAGGGCGAAGAGATCGAGATCGACGGCACGGAATGGCTCGTCGAAACCGTCGAGATCGAGAACGAGGACGACTTCACCGGGATCGTCTCGGTCGTTCCGCCGCGCTGACGTGCAGGAACGGCACGGCGCCGTTCCAGCCGGCGCGCAGGACCTCGAGCGTCGTCCCTGGCGTGATCGCCATAGCACGCCGCGGTCGTGTGCGGTGCTCCGTATAGCCGCCCGGCGTCCAGCGCAGTAGCTCGTCGCCGAGCACGAGCCACGGCTCGTGGTCGACGAGGACGAAGGCGCCGTCGGGCAGGTTGCTCTCCTCGCGTCGCGGACCGAGCCGCTCGGCGTGCAGTCGCTCGTCGAGATCGTCGGCGCGCCGTTCGCCGACGATCTCCATGAAGCGGTTGTAGTCCTCGCGACGGCACTCTGCGCACGGGCGATGGCCCGCGGCGAACGCCGTCGCTTCGTCGAGGAAGAACAGTCCCGTGTACCGGCCCGGCGGTATCGGATCGGCGCGATGGCGGCCGCGGAACTCGAGCCGGCATGCGATCCAGCGCTTCACCTGGAACGGCCGTCGGATGCGGCGCTCCGCGTCGTGCAGGCATCCGCGGTTCCCGTACACGAGCCCGCGCTCCGGCGCGGCGATCAAGTCTCCGAGCGGCGTCACCCGGTTCTGGAGCGTCACGGGATCGAGAGGACGATCTTGCCGAGCTGCTCGCCGGCCTCGAGACGCGCGTGCGCCGCGCGGATCTCCGACAGCGGCACGACCTCGTCCACGACGGGAAGCGCGCGGTGGCTCGTGACAAGGTCGTAGGCGCCCTCGAAGTCGGCCTTCGTTCCCATTGTCGAGCCGAGGATGGTGAGCTGCTTCCACCAGACGCGGTGGAGCGCGGCCGGCGGGTTTGGCCCGGACGTCGCACCGCACACGGCGATTCGGCCGTCTCGCGCGGCGACGTCGAGCGACGTACGCCACGTCGCCTCGCCGACGCTGTCGACGACGACGTCGGCGCCGCGGCCGCCCGTCGCCTCGCGCACGGCCGCCTTCACGTCCCCCGTCGTGTGATTCACGACCGCGTCCGCTCCGAGCTCGCGCGCCCGCTCGAGCTTCGCATCGCTCGACGACGTGACGATCGTCTTTGCCCCGAGCGCGCGCGCGATCGCGAGCCCGGCGGTCGAGACGCCTCCGCCGATGCCCCACAGCAACACCCACTCGCCCTCGCGCAGCGCCGCCCGCGTGACGAGCATCCGGTATGCGGTCTCGAACACGAGCGGAAAGGCGGCCGCGTCCTCGAACGAGAGCCCGTCCGGAATCGGATACACGTTGGTCGCCGGCACGGCGATCAGCTCGGCGTTCGTCCCGTCACCGTGCTCGCCGATGACGTGGATGGCGCCGTCGGCCGCCTCTACGCCGGGGTTGATCACCACGCGCTGTCCCGGCTCGAAGCCGTCCACGCCGCCGCCGAGCGCTTCGACGACGCCGGCGCCGTCGGCTCCGAGGATGCGCGGCTTCGGCACCGAAGGGAGGCCCTTGCGGATCCAGACGTCCAGATGGTTCAAGGCTGACGCGTGCAACCGGATCAGGACCTCGCCGGGGCCGGGCGACGGGTCGGGTGCCTCCTCCAGGACGAGCACCTCGGGGCCGCCGTCCTCGTGGATACGAACCGCAAGCACGCGCGGCAGACTATCGGGGTGACCGCCGAGCGCCTCGGGCAGCTGGCAGCGGAGCTCGGGATCGACGCCGTCGGCGCCGCGCCCGCCGAGCCGTACGTGGAGACCGAACGCCACATCCGCGAACGCCGCGCCCGCGGGCTCTTCGCCGACATGCGCTTCACGATGGCGCGGCCGGAGGAGTCGTGCCACCCGGAGCTGCTGCTCCCAGGCGCGCGCACCGTCGTCTCGGCGGCGCTCTGCTACTACGCGCCGGAGCCGGAACGGCCGCCCGGTCACGGGCGCCTGCCGCGCTACACGTGGTGGGACGCGTACGCGGAGCTGCGGGAGAAGCTCGACGCGCTCGGTCGCGGGATCGGCGGCGCGTATCGCGTGCTCGTCGACGCGAACCAGCACGTCGACCGCGAAGGCGCGGCACGAAGCGGCGTCGGCTTCTACGGCAAGAACACGCTGCTCATCACCCAGCGCCATGGATCGTGGGTCGTGCTCGGCACGCTCGTCACCGACGTCGAGCTCGATCCGACGCCGCCGCTCGACGCCGACTGCGGCGCGTGCCGCCTGTGCATCGACGCCTGTCCGACCGGCGCGCTCGACGAGCCCGGCACGCTCGACGCGACGAAGTGCCTGTCGTACTGGACGCAGGCGGCGTCGCCGATGCCGGAGGCGTACCGCGCCGAGCTCGGGCCGCAGGTCTACGGCTGCGACATCTGCCAGGACGTCTGTCCGTGGAACCGCGGCGTCGAGAAGCGCCGCGCAGGCTCGTCGCTCCCCGCAGGGGCGGAGCCGCACGTGTCGCTCGCCGACTGGCTCGCCGCCGACCCCGGTGCGCTTCGTCGCCGTTATGCGCGCCTGTACGTGCCACGCAACGACGGTCGGTTGCTTCAACGGAACGCGCGGATCGCCGCGGAGAACATCGGTGCCTAGGCGTCCCGGCCACTGGTTCGTCGTGCTTCGGACTTCTCTCGTTTTCGTCGCGATCGTCGACGTGTCGCTCACGGACTTTCCGTCGTCGTACCGGCCGTGGGCGTGGGCGGTGGTCGCGTTCTTCGCGGCGTCCACCCTGCTGTCGGGCGCGATCGCCTGGGTCGAGCTCAGCCGCGCCGGCCGCGCGCGCGCCCGCATCCTCGCGATCTGCCTCGACGGCATCAGCGCGATCGGCTTCGTCGCCGTCTTCTCCTACCAATCAGGTGAGCCGTACCGCGCGCTCTACCTCGTGCCGATCGCGGAGGCCGCTTTGCGTTTCGGCCTGTTCGGCGGTCTCGTCGGTGGCGCGGTCATGGTCGGTGCAACGCTCGTCATCGACGCGCTCGGCCCTGGAGTCGCTTGGCGCACGGTCGCCTCCCGCATCCTCGTCGGCGCGCTCGCAGGCATCGTCATCGGCCGGTTGCGCGACGGCCTCGCGGCGCGCGCGGGCGAGGCGGAGCGGCTCCGCGACGAGCTCGGCCGGCGGAGCGAGATCCTCGAAGGCGCGAACCGCTGCGCACGCGCTCTCGGATCGTCGCTCGAGATCGAGACCGCGTTCGCCGCGTTCATCCGCGAGCTGCGCACGGTCGTGCCCTTCGACCGGACGGCGATCGTCCTGATCGAGGACGAGACGGCGAAGACGATCGCCACGGCCGGTCGCGGCGCCACGGAGATCTTCCCGCCCGGAAGCGCCGGCCCCGTGCAGGGTTCGGTGCTCGATCGAGTTCGTGGTGGCGACGTCATCGTCCGGGGTGACCTCGCGCAGTCCGAGTATCCGGAAGACAAGCTGTTCGCCGAGCTCGGACTGCACAGCGAGATCGTCGCGCCGCTGCTCGCCGGCACGCTGCCGATCGGGATGATCGCGCTCTCCCGCGTAGAGCCGGACGCGTTCACGGCGGACGACGTCGAGCTCGTGTCACTGCTCGGACGTCTCGCAGCCACCGCGGTGCAGAACATCCGCGCGTACGAGGCGGAACATCACACGGTAGAAGAGCTGCGCCGTCTGTCGGCGCTGCGCGCGGATTTCGTCTCGCTCGTGTCGCACGAGCTGCGCAGCCCGATGGCGGCCGTCATCGGCGCCGCGCGGACGCTCCAGGAGCGCTGGCGCGTGCTCGCGCCCGGTCAGCGCGAGGCGTTCCTGGCCCTCATCGCGGACGAGACGAACCGGCTGGCCGATCTCATCGGCGACGTGTTGAACACGTCACAGATCGAGGCGGGGACGTTCAGCTATAGCTTCAGCGACGTCGATCTCGGCCGGCTCGTGGAGGACGCGGTCGCGTTGGCTGCGATCGGGCAGGACGAGGTGCGGGTGACGGCGAGCGTGTCGCCTTCGCTCCCGGCGATCCGCGGCGACCGGGAGCGTCTGCGCCAGGTGCTCGCGAACCTCATCGAGAACGCGATCAAGTATTCGGTCGCGGGCGATGAGGTCGACGTACGCGCACAGCCGGTCGACGGCAAGGTCAGAATCTCCGTCGCCGACCACGGGCCGGGCATTCCGTACGACCAGCAGCGGCTCATCTTCGAGAAGTTCGGACGCGCCGAAATCACAGGCGGCTCGAAGCCCGGCACAGGCCTCGGACTCTTCATCGCGCGCTCCATCGCCGAGGCGCACGGCGGCACGATCGACGTCCGCTCGAGTCCCGACGCGGGCTCGACATTTACGCTCACGTTGCCGGTCGGCTAGACGCGGGCCGCGCGAAGTCGCTCGACGCCAAGCTCCTTCGCCAGCGATCGTGCGCGCTCGGCAATGCGCGTGCGCAGATCTGCGGGCTCGAGGACGATCGCCTCGCCGCGTTTCGAGAGGATCTCGCTCTCGAGCCACTCGTCGCTGCCGACGGGGATCTCGCGCAGTGCTGACTTGTCCGTGAGCCGACGCGCCCCGCGCTCGACCTCGTAGCGCGCGATCGCCGGCGTGTACAGCACCAACGCGCGCCGAGCGTTGCGCAGACGCACAGGCTCGAAGTCCTCCCGCGCGTCGAACTTCTCCTTCGTAAGCTTCGCGCTGCGCATCCGGTCGAGCCGGAAGGAGCGCTCGCCGTCGCTCGTGCGATCCCACGTGTGCACGTACCACCACGGCAGCGCGCGCTCGAACTTGTACGCCTCGATGACGCGCGTCGAGGGCTGCACGTCCGACTCCTTCTGGTACTCGATCTCGACGAGGCGGTGCTCACGCATGCCGCGCGCGAGCGTCGAGACGAGATCCTCCTCGCTCGGCCCGACGTGCGGCTCGGGCGTCTGCTGCAGCTCGAACTGGCCGAACGTCTCCTCGAGCTTCTTGCGGACGCGCTCGAGCGGCGTGTGCGCGTCGACGGCGATCATCGGGCCGACGTACTCGAGCGCGAGGCGGATGGCCCGCGCCTCGAGCGGCGTCAGGCGCGGCGCGAGGCGGAACGTGTCGCCCCACAGCTCCTTGTCCACATGGACGGCGTCCTCGCGCAGTTCGGCGTAAACCGTGTAGCACCCGCCCCCGAAGTTGACGAGGTTCAGGAGCGAGAGGTGCTCCTCCAGCTCGTCGGCCGGGATGGACGGGAAGCGCTCCAGGAGGTCTGCGACAGGGATGGCGGCTTCCTTGTTCTCGCCGCAGGCGGCGAGCAGGAACGCAAGCAATGCCTGGAGGACGGCGAAGCGCTCCGGTGCGACCGGGCCGGCGGGGCGCTCGGGAATCCCGTCCACGCCGCGCAGCGGCGCGTCGCGGGCGGGGACGGGGGCCTTGCCTTCGTGCCCGTCGCGGACGCGGCGCAGGGAGGAGGCCACCTCGCGGCGGAGCTCCTCGGGCTCGAGCGGCACAGCGCGGCCGTCCTGGCGGAGGACCCAGCTCGCGAGCTGCCCGACGGACGAGTACTCGGTGATCCAGACGCCGTCCTCGAGCCGTCCGGTCGTGCCGTATGCGCGCTGCACCCACCAGGCAGTATCGCCCGGCACCTCGATGCGCGCCTCGCCGACGATGTCGCCGATCTGCCATGGCGGACGCCCCGGAACTGCTCGATGTCGAAATCGGTTGGGATGCGGAAGTCACGCTCGCGCCGGGTCGCGAACCGGATCTCGCCGCGGATGCGCGACACCCGGAAGGTGCGCAGGTCGTCGCGGTCGAGGTCTTGGCCGACGACGTACCAGACGCCGTTGTCGGGGAGCAGCGCGAACGGGTTCACGGTGCGCTCGGACTCGACGTCGCGCGAGATCGACCAGTAGTCGAACTTGACGGTGCGTTGCTTCGAGATCGCGCCCTCGAGCTTCGCGAGCCGGCCCGGCATCTCCGGCGAGTAGTCGGGGTCGAGCACCTCGACTCGCCCTGCCGTCGCGGACGGCGACTCGACGAACCCGGGACGGCCGAGGGCGAGGTTCTGCAGCGCGAGCCGGAGCGGCTCGGCGTACGCGAACTTTCCCTCCAGGAGATAGAGCGCTGTGTTGAGCGCGGCGAGCTCGTCGTTCTCGAGCTCGAGCTTCGGCAGGAAGTACTGCTCGGAGCGGAGGGTGTATAGCTCCTCGCCGGTGAACTCGTCGCGCTGCGACTGCAGCGGGACGCCGAGCGCGAGCAGCTCTGCCCGGTCGGAGTAGAACCGGCGAGCGAACGCCTCGTCCGACATCTCCGAATAGCCCTCGACGTTCGACTTGACGTCGCGCGCGGTGATAGGCCGCCGCTCCGCCATCAGGAACGCGACCAGCGAGAGCTGGCGGATCAGCTTGTCGGTGTCATGCGACACAGTGCACCGAGCTTACTCGGCAATCACTGTGGAACGCGCTGTGGAAAAGCCTGGGGACTTAGGCTGCGGCGCGCGCTTCGAGATGTTGGTGCGACGGGCAATAGTCGCGATCGGGAAGCGGCGTGCGCTGGCACGGCTTGCCCTTACGAGTCGTCGCGCGGCAGCGTGCGACACCGCCGTCGAGCGCGCCGGACTCGATCTGCTCCTGGATGAACGTCGACGCTGCGGTCACGCCGGCCTGCACGGCCCACGCGACCTCCGCCTGCGCGGTGATGGGGAAGTAGCGGCGAATGTCCTGGAAGAGGGCGCGGTCCGGCTTCGCGAAATACAGCGGATCCTTCGCCAACCGCTCCATCGTCTGCTCGCACGCCTCGAGGACCGCACGCCGCGACTCGATCTGCGACTCCCGGTCGGCGTAGGGGTCGATGAGATCCTTGATCGACCGGTAAATCGCTCGCGAGTACTGATACATGCAGTGTTGCAACTGGAGGGTCCGCTCTTCGATCACCAGTCTCGCCTTCTCCTGTGAAGTCCCCGCCAACGCTGTGTTAACACCGGGTTAATCGTCCTGCCTGCAATCCCCTGCGGTCGATCCTACACGCTCCGGCCCCTGTTACAAAGTGGCGGCTTTCGTTGCCGACTGAGCAAACAAGTGCCGTTGCCGTACGCCCGACACGTGCCCGCTCTGGCGCGCTTTACACCTGAGCTATGGGTGCGTGACCCGGGCCACGTAGGCGTCCGGGAAGCCCCGCGCATGGGCCGCGGTGAGGGCCGCGACCGCCGCCGCCGGGGTGGAGTAGACCCCGGAGAAGACGACGTAATAGCCCGGGTGGAGGCTCGCGTACTCGGCGGAGACGAGGACGCCGGCCGTCGGCAGGCCCGCGGCCTTTGCCTGACGCGCCCGGGCGACGGCGATCGTGCGGCCCGCCGAGAGGGGCACCGACTCGAGCACGTCGGTGTACGCCGTCCCCTTGCGCGTCCAGGCGGCGAGGCCGGCGGCGACCGGCGGCGTGGGCGTCGTCGCGGAGGGGGTCGAGGGCGCGCCCGGCGCCTTCGGGAGCGGGCCGGTCGTCATCGTGGGCTTCGGCGTGGTGGCCGAGCCCTGGGTGCCGTTCCCGAGCGGCACGTTCGGCTGCGTTGCCACGATGGTCGTGGCGGAGCCGGACGTCGTGGCCGCGGAGACCGCCGTGGCCACGATGGCGATGACGAGGAAGAGCAGCGCGGGCCAGACCCAGTCGCCGGGGTACCAGCGGAAGCGCCGCTGCCAGGCAGCCGCGAGCACGCCGACCGTCCCCCGGTTCGTCGGAAGCCGCTCGCCGCACTCGAGGCAGTACTCCTGCAGGTGCTCATAGGCGACGCCGCAGCGCGGGCAGTACTGAGAGGGCGCCGCCTCCTCGCTTGCGCGACGAAACATCGGCGCGATTGTATTTTGCGCGGGTGTCAGACACCGAACCCGGTGTCTGACACCGGAGTTCCTTAGTAGCGGCGGTGCGCATGCTGCCCGCGCCGGCCGAATCCCGCGAGCCACAAGAGGCACAGGACGAGCCCGACGATCGCGACCGGGACCCCGGCCCACGGGATGAGGAACACCAACACGATTCCCACGATGACGAAAGCGACGCCGACGCCGATCACGGCGTTGACGTACCCCGCCCGTCAGCGTTGAACCACGACGAGATGCTCTTCGGTCATCTCGCGGACCGCATACGCAGGTCCTTCGCGCGTGTTCCCGGAGTCCTTCACGCCGCCGTACGGCATCTGGTCACTGCGGAAGGTCGGCGCCTCGTTGACGATGACGCCGCCGAAGTCGAGCCGTTCCGCCGCGCGGAGCGCGATGTCGATCGATGCGGTGAAGACGCCTGCCTGGAGCCCGTAGCGCGTGCCGTTGGCGCGCTCGATGCCCTCGTCGACGGAGTCGATCGGGTTGACGACGACGACGGGGCCGAACACCTCCTGGCAGCTCACCTTCGCGTGATCGGAGACGTTCGCGATCACCGTCGGCCTGATCAGGCCGTCCTGCTCGCCGCCGGTGAGAACCTCACCGTCGGCCTCCGCGATCCACGCGAGGATGCGTTCGCGCGCGTCGGCGTCGATCACGGGCCCGACGTCGGTCTCGTCGTCGCCGGGGTCGCCGACCTCGAGCGCCTCGACCTTCGGGACGAAGGCGGCGACGAACGCAGCGAACACGGGACGCTCGACGTAGATCCGCTGCACGGAGATGCAGCTCTGGCCTGCGAACGCGAATGCGTTCGCCGCGAGCTTCGCCGCCGCAGTCTCCACGTCTGCGTCCACGGCGACGATCACCGGCGTGGAGTTCCCGAGCTCGAGCTTGACCCGCTTGCGCGGCGCGCGCTCCTGCAGCTTCCAGCCGACCTCGCTCGAGCCGGTGAACGTGATCATGCGGACGCGTTCGTCCTCGACGAGGACGTCGCCGATCTCGGAGGCGGGGCCGACGAGGACCGTGAGCCAACCCTCCGGCAGGCCCGCTTCGTGCTCCAGTTCGGCGAGCAGCAGCGCCGACAGCGGCGTCGCGCTCGCGGGCTTCAACACGACGGGGCAACCGGCGGCGAGGGCGGGCGCGATCTTGTGCGCGACGAGGTTGCACGGGAAGTTGAACGGCGAGATCGCGCCGACGACGCCGATGGGGCGCCGGAGCGTGAAGGCGAGCTTTCCCTCGCCGGCCTGCGCGGCGTCCATCGGGATCATCTCGCCGACGAGCTTGCGCGCCTCGACCGCTGCGAACGTGTACGTCGACATGGCGCGCGAGGCTTCGACGCGCGCCGTCTTGATCGGCTTGCCGGCTTCCTCGGAGATCGTCCGCGCGACCTCCTCGTGGCGGCGGCCGATGAGACCGGCGGTCTTGACGAGGATCTCGGCCCGCTTGTGCGCGGGCAGAGGGCTCTCGAGCGCGCGTGCCGCCGCGTCGATGGCGCGCCGGGCGTCAGCGGCGCCGCTCTTCGGCGCCTGACCGACGACCTTTCCGGAGTAGGGGGAGCGAACTTCGACCACGGCGTGTGAGTCTACGCAGGTGATCCAGCCTCACCTCGCCGCCACCGTCAAGGGCTTCCCCGTGTACGTGCACGCGATCGAGCACCCGAGCGGCCTCGTGCTCGTGGATACGGGGATGATCGACTCGACGCCGGAGCTGGACGCCGAGTGGGATCCCGTGCCGATGCCGGAGAACATCCCGCGCGACGTCCTTTCCGTGATCAACACGCATCTCGACTTCGACCACTGCGGCGGCAACCGGCTCTTTCCCGGCGTCCCGATCCACGTGCAGTCGCTCGAGCTCGCGCACCCGCGCGCGCCGCTCGAGTGGGTGCACTTCGACGGCGCGACGTACGTCGAGCACGACGGCAAGGCCGAGGTGTTGCCGGGAATCCGGCTCCTACCGACGCCCGGTCACTCGCCTGGCCACCAATCGGTCCTCGTCGACACGCCGGACGGGCTCGTCGTCATCGGCGGCGACGTCGCCTATACCTTCCGCGAGCTCGGGTCGGGCGCGACCGAAGGCCAGCGGCGCGTGCTCGCGCTTGGTGCGCTGACGTGGCTCGCGCACGCGGAGCGGCCGAAGGTTCCGGAACGGCGTTAGGCGGCGAGGCGCAGCGCGGCGGCTGCGAGGACACGCGTCTTGATCCTGGGCGCGTCGTGCAGGAGCGAGCGGAACGCCGGCGCGCTGAAGATGAACAGCTTCGACGGGCTGCGTGCCGTCACGGTGGCCGTACGCGGCTCGCCGGTGACGAGTGAGATCTCGCCGAAGAAGTCGCCAGGGCCGAGCCTGTTCACGATCTCGCCGCCGCTTTCGACGTCGGCGATGCCGTCTGCAAGGACGAGGAACTCCTTGCCTCTCTCGCCCTCCCGGGCGAGCGTCTGACCCTCGGGGAGCTCGAGCTCGTCGACAAGCGCCGCGAGTCCGGCGAGCTCTCGCCTGGAGCAATGCGCGAACAACGGGACCTTCCGGAGCTGCTCGATCTTCGGATTCTTGTTCATACGAAAAAGAACGCCCGAAGGGGTCGATCTATTCCGTCTGGAGCCGCTCCGCAAGCGCGTCGAGCACCTTCAACTGGAGCGACGGTTGGTCGCGCAGCAGCGTCCGGAAAGCGGGCGCCGTGAGCACCAGCAGCCGCGACGGCTCCGTCGTCGTGACGGTGGCGGTGCGCTTCTGCCCGGTGACGAGCGCGATCTCTCCGAGGAAGTCACCGCGACCGAGCCGGTTCACGACGCGGCCACGACGCTTGACCTCGGCCGCGCCCTCGACGATCACGACGAACTCGTGCCCGCTGGCTCCCTCGGCCGCGAGCTTCCGGCCGGCCGGAAGCGACAGCTCGTCGGCGAGCGAAGCGATCTCGGCGAGCTCCCGCTTCGAGCACCGTTCGAAGAGCGGGACCCGCCCGATCAGCTCGATCTTTGCGTCCTTGCGAAGCATTGCGGCAGATACAGTAATGGGGTGGCCGCGCGAAAGACAGATGCGCTGATCGTCGACGCCGTCCGGAGCCCGATCGGCAAGAAGAACGGGACGCTCTCGCACATCCGTGGCGACGACGTTTCCGCCCAGGTGATCAACGGGCTCGTCGAGCGGAACGGGGTCGACCCGAGCGAGGTCGAGGACCTCCAGTGGGGCTGCGTCTCCCAGGTCGACGAGCAGGCCTGGAACACCGGCCGCAACACCGCGCTCGCCGCCGGGTGGCCGGTCTCCGTCTGCGGGACGACGGTCGACCGCCAGTGCGGCTCGTCGATGCAATCGAACTTCAACGCCGCGGCGGCCGTGTGGTCGGGCCAGCTCGACCTCGTCATCGCGGGCGGCGTCGAGATGATGTCGCGTGTCCCGATGGGGTCGAACCGCGGGTCGATGTCCGACGCGGTGCTCGAGCGCTTCGACATCGTCATGCAAGGCATCTCGGCCGAGGAGATCGCCGCGAAGTGGAACCTCTCGCGCGAGGAGCTCGACCGGTACTCGTACGAGTCGCACATGCGCGCCGCGCGCGCGATCGACGAGGGGCGCTTCGACAAGGAGATCATCCCGATCGAGCTCGACCTTCCTGCGCCGGACTCCGGCACGACGCTCGTCCGGACGCGCTTCGCCGTCGACGAGGCGGTGCGTCGCGCGACGACGCTCGAGACGATGGCTGCGCTCCAGCCGGCATTCGTGCCCGACGGGAAGGTGACCGCCGGGAACTCGAGCCAGATCGTGGACGGCTCGGCCGCCGTGCTCGTCGCCTCGGAGGAGAAGGCCTCAGCGCTCGGGCTCGAGCCGCGGGCGCGCTTCCTAGGCTTCGGCATCGCCGGCGTCGATCCGCACCTGATGCTGCACGGCAACCCGCAGGCGTGCGACCGCGCGCTCGCGAAGGCCGGCCTGACGTGGGACGACATGGAGGTCATCGAGGTGAACGAGGCGTTCGCCTCGGTTGTGCTGCAGTTCCTCGCCGACACGAATCTCGGCGAGCGCTGGGAAGCAGGTGACGTCAATCCGAACGGCGGCGGGATCTCACTCGGCCATCCGCTCGGGGCGACCGGGGCGCGGATCACGGCGACGCTCGTGTCCGAGCTCGAGCGCCGTAACGCCCGCTACGGCATCGCCGCGATGTGCATCGGCTTCGGCCAGGCCATTGCCGGCGTCGTGGAACGACTGTAGAGAAGCGCGCCCATAAGGCGCTCGTCGCCGGCTTCGTCGTGCTCGGCGCGATCGACGGCGTGTGGGTCGCGCGCCTGCCTGCGCTGAAGCACAAGCTGTCGCTCGACAGCGGCCGCCTCGGCATCGTCATCTTCGCCGTGTCGGCGGTGGCGACGCTGTCGCTTCCGTTTGCAGGATGGCTCGCTGCCCGGCGGGGAAGCCGCGGGCCTGCCGCGGTCGGGCTCATCCTCGGGTCGGGGGCGCTGGCGGGTGCCGCCTTCGTCCCGTCGTTCGCTCCGATGCTGGTCGTCGCGTGCGGGCTGGGGTCGGGCGTGGGCATCGCCGACGTCTCGCTCAACGCGCACGGCCTCGAGCTCGAACGTCGGAGCGGCCGGCACCTGCTTTCGCCGTTGCATGCTGCGTGGAGCTTCGGGCTCCTCGGCGGCTCCGCCGTCACCGCCGTGTCGGCGGCGGTCGGCGTGGGGCTCCAGGCCGAGCTGCCTGCGGTCGCCGCCGCCCTCGTGCTGATCACGCTTCTCGCGACGCCGCGGCTGCTGTCCGGGACCGCAGCCGGCGTCGAGACGGCTCATTTCGCGCTACCGCGCGGCCCGCTCGCGCTTCCCGCGGTCTTGATGTTCTGCGCCTTCTTCGTCGAGTCGGCGGCGATGAGCTGGAGCGCGGTATTCCTCAGCGGACCGGTGGGCGCGAGCGCGGCGGTCGCGGCCGGCGCCGTCGTCGCGTATGCGGCCGCGATGGGCGCGGCGCGACTCTTCGGGGACCGGCTCCTGCTGCGGTGGGGCTTCGGCGGGCTCGCACGGCGGAGTGGGATGCGTCACATGCGTCGGGACGCTGCTCGCCATCCTGACGCGGTCGACCGTTCCCGCCCTCATCGGGTTCGCGCTCGTCGGCGTCGGCTGCGCGGCGATCGTCCCGGCGCTGTTCCGGATCGGCGCCGCGATGCCGGGGATCTCGCAGAGCGCCGGCGTCGCTGCGATCGCGACGGCGGGCTACACCGGCGGCTTGCTCAACGGCCCCACGATCGGTTTCGTCGCGCGGGGAGTCGGTCTCAGCGCCGCGCTCGGGTTGCTCGCGGTCGCAGGTGCCGTCATCGTCGTGCTCGGTCCGCGATTAGGGTCTCGCGCATGAAGGTGGGTGTCGTCGGACTCGGTGCGATGGGATCGGGCATCGCGCAGCTCTGCGTCGAGGCGGGCCTCGACACGGTCGGTCGCGAAGTTACGGCAGATCTCGGCGAGCTTGCGCGCGACCGCATTGGGCACTTTCTGACGCGCAAGGTGGAGAAGGGGCAAGCTCGAGTCGTTCGACCTCGCGCTGCTCACGACGACGACCGAGCTCGCCGACCTCGCGGACTGCGATCTCGTCATCGAGGCGATCGTCGAGGAGCTCGGCCCCAAGCAGGAGCTCTTCGCTGAGCTCGAGCGCATCTGCCGCCCCGACGCGGTACTCGCGACGAACACGTCCGCGCTCTCGGTCACGGAGATCGCCTCCGCGACGTCGACGCCCGAGCGCATCGTCGGCATGCACTTCTTCAACCCTGCGCCGCTGATGCCGCTCGTCGAGATCGTGCGCGCAGAGCTCAGCTCCGACACAGCGTTCGACACCGCATACGCGTTGGGCGAGAAGCTCGGAAAGCATCCGATCCGCTGCCACGACACGCCGGGCTTCGTCGTCAACCGCGTCCTCATCCCGCTGCTCAACGACTGTGTACGCGTGCTGGACGAGGCGCGCGTGAGCCCCGAGGACCTGGACGCCGGGATGAAGCACGGCGCCGGATGGCCCATGGGACCGTGCGAGCTCGCTCGACCTCGTCGGCATCGACGTGCACGTGCACGCGAGCGAGGCGCTGTACGACAAGCTGCGCGAGACCCGCATGGCGGCGCCGCCGCGGCTCGTCGCGATGGCAAATGCCGGTCTCTTCGGCCGCAAGAGCGGGCGCGGCTTTTACCGGTACTAAGCCGTTACAGAACCTTTACGGACCGCTCAAAGGCCGGAAACGGCACATGGGGATACTCTGATCGTGATGCGGCGTCTGGCCATGCTCTGCCTGCCACTGACTCGCGCTCGCGCTGCCCGCGACCGCGCTTGCGCTGCATGACGCCGCGGGCGACGGCACGCTCGTCGTCAAGAACGGCACCGCGCCCCGCGGCGTCGCCGTCGTCACGCTCGTCATCAACGGCACCGCGATCGGTCACGTCTCGACCGGGTCGCCCGATCAGTTCGACAAGGTCGTCATCGACGACCCGAACAACACCAACGACATCGGCGCCAGCCTGACGAACGGTGCGCCGACGCTCACGCGCACGACGATCTCCGACACCAAGACGAGCTTCGTCGGCAGCGACTTCCGCTTCCGCGCTGCCGGCGGCGTCTACAAGGTCTGGGTGTACGGCTCGGGCGTCGACGTGTTCGCGGTCGGAAAGGGCACGGTCGTGCTCCAGGGATCGCCGGACTCGAGCGGGCCCGACGGGCGCTACTCGCTCAACGGCAGCGACTGGCATTCGCTGCCCGCCGTGCCGACCGATCTGCTGAAGATCACCTCGAGCGGGTAGGGCAGACGGCATGGCCACGAAGCCGCAGACGGTGCTCGTCGTCGAGGACGAAGCGTCGATCGCGTCGTTCGTCGCCGCCTACCTGAAGAACGCGGGATTCACCGTTCGCACGACCGCGAGCGGCAACGAGGCGCTGCGCCTCGTCGAGTCGGAGAAGCCGGCGCTCGTCGTTCTCGACCTCATGCTTCCCGACATGGACGGCGTCGAGGTCTGCAAGCGGATCCGGCAGCACGGCGATCTTCCCGTGCTGATGCTGACCGCACGCGACGAGGACGTGGACAAGATCATCGGCCTCGAGGTCGGCGCAGACGACTACATGACGAAGCCGTTCAACCCGCGCGAGCTCGTCGCGCGCGTGCGGGCCATCATGCGCCGCTCGACGGCGCACGGCGTCGACCGGGAGAGCGCAGTCCTCGAGCACGGCGACCTCGTCATCGATGCGGGCCGCCGCGAGGCCAAGGTCGGCGACACCGAGATCCAGCTCGCGCCGAAGGAGTTCGACCTCCTGTGGGAGCTGCTCGACCATCGCGGGCTCGTGCTCACGCGCGACCAGCTGCTCGAACGCGTCTGGGGATACACGTTCGCGGGCGACACGCGCACGGTCGACGTGCACGTGCGCCAGCTTCGGCGCAAGCTCGGCGATGCGTCGCCGATCGTCACCGTGTGGGGCGTGGGCTACAAGGTGAGCCCGGCCCCGGTGCGCGAGACTCCGGCCGCCTAACTCCCGGAGTAATGTCGGGCCGTGCTCGGCTCCCTTCGCTTCCGGCTTCCGGCGTTCTTCCTGCTCGGCATCGTCATCGCCGGCCTCGTCGCCACGGTCATCTCGATCCGCTTCTTCCAGAGCTACACCCGGACGCGCACGATCCACGAGCTGCGCTCCGAGTCGATCGGCATCGTGTCGCTGTACGCGAGCCAGGCAGGCGCGCAGGAAGTGCCCGTGGCGACGCTCCGGAAGGCGATCGGCGGCGACCGGATCTTCTACGTCCCCGTCGTTCCGGGGGCCTCGCTCTTCGCCGGGCCGCTGCCGCATCTGCCCGTCGGAACGCTGACGCGCACGCAGCTCGCATCCGACCAGCCGACGACCCTCAGCATCCATGTCAACGGCACGGCGTACCTCGCTGTCGCCGAGCCGGTGACGATCGGCAAGCAGGTGCTGGGCGCGCTCGTCGTCGCCAAGCCGGCATCGCAGCTGCGGAGCGGCTGGCTCGGTCTCCTCGAACGACTTGCGATCGCGTTCGGCGGCGGCGTCCTCGTCGCCGGGCTCATCGGCGTGTATCTGACCCGTCGCATCGCACGTCCGCTGCTGGCGCTGTCGGCCGCGGCGGACGAGATCGCGGCGGGGGAGTACGGCGTCGAGGTGCCGCAGCCGCGCGGACATGACGAGATCGCGCAGCTCTCGGCGCGGTTCGCCGACATGGCGGCGAAGCTCGGGGAGGCGGAGCAGCTGTCCCGGATGTTCCTCATGTCGGTGTCGCACGAGCTCCGCACGCCGCTGACGGCGATCCGCGGTCACGTCTCCGCGCTCCGTGAGGGCGTCATCGAGGACCCGGAGGCGTACAGCGCCTCGCTCGCCGTGATCGAGGAGGAGGCGATGCGCCTCGAGCGGCTCGTCGGCGACGTCCTCGACCTGGCGAAGCTCAACGCGCACCGGTTCGCCGTCCTCGAGGAAGAGGTCGACATGCGTGAGCTCTGTGAGCGCGCGTACGCGGCGTTCGGCGAGGTCGCGCGTCAGCGCGGGATCGACTACCGGCGCGACTTCACGGTCGACCCCGTCATCGTCACCGACGGAGACCGCGTGCTCCAGGTCATCTCCAACCTGCTCTCGAACGCGTTTCGCTGGACGCCGGAAGGCGGGCGCATCTCGCTCGCGCTCGGCGCGGAGAACGGCACCGTGTCGGTCGTGGTCTCCGACTCCGGGCCGGGGATCTCGCCGGAAGAGCGGGAGCGAATCTTCCGCCCGTTCTGGTCGCGCGACGGCGGCGGCACGGGTCTCGGGCTCGCGATCGCGCGCGAGCTGGCGTTCGCGCTCGGCGGCCGCATCGACCTGCGCAGCGAGCCGGGGCTCGGTGCGCGCTTCGAGCTGATCCTGCCGGGCTAGCCCGCTTGCTGCTCGGGGCGTTCGATGCGGTAGACGACCGCACTGTTGCCGGCGCGCGGCTCGAGGGCCGCTTCGATGCGTGCGAGCCGCTCGTTCGCACTTCGCCAGCCGGAGCTGATCAGGTCGACGAGGAGCGCGAGGTCGTCGACGCGCGCGTTCCGCTCCGCGAGCAGGTCGGTCTCGATCCGCTCCATGCGCCTGATCATCTGGTTCATGAGCCCGCGCACCTCGGCGAGATGCCGCGCGCTCGGACGGAAGTGCTCGCGCAGGCCCTCTTCGATCTGGCCCGGGAGCCCGACCTGGAGCACCGTCGTCGCTGCGGTGAGCGACTCCACCTGGGCCCGTGCGCGCTCGAGCGCCGCGTCGAGCATGGCGGGATCAGCACGCGACTCGCGCGCTCCCGCGATTCGCTCCAGCGCCCGCTGCACGGCAGACTCATCCATTGCGGGCGACGTTAGCGTCCGCATCGGATGGATATCTCCGACCTCGACTACGAGCTCCCGCCGGACCTGATCGCCCAGCATCCGTCCGAGCGCCGCGACGAGTCACGGCTGCTCGTCTTCGAGCGGGTGACCGGCGCCGTACGCCACCGGCGCTTCTCCGACCTCCCGGACGAGCTGGGCGGGGAGCTCGTCGTCGTGAACGACACGCGGGTCGTTCCGGCGCGGATCCCGATCGCCTCACCGCGTGGGGAAGTGCTCCTGGTCGAGCGGCTCGACGGCGATCTGTGGGAGGGGCTCGCGCGCCCGACGCGGCGGCTGAAGCCCGGCGTGACGTACGGGCCGGTCGAGCTGGTCGAGCATCTGGGCGAGGGCCGCTGGCGTCTGCGGCTCACGGGCGAGCCGGCGGGGGAGATGCCGCTGCCGCCGTACATCACCGAGCCGCTCGCGGATCCCGAGCGCTATCAGACGGTGTACGCGCGGGAGCAGGGCTCGGCGGCGGCGCCGACCGCAGGCCTGCACTTCACCCCGGAGCTGCTGGGCCGGCTCGACGTGGAGCGCGTGACGCTGCACGTCGGACTCGACACATTCCGGCCGGTCGCCGAGGAACGCCTCGAGGACCATCACATGCACGGCGAGCGCTACGCGGTGGAGGCGCCGGCCTGGCGTCGCATCGAAGCGGCGCCGCGCGTGCTCGCGGTCGGCACGACGACCGTGCGCGTGCTGGAGACGCTTGCGCGCGGAGGGCCGCTGACAGGGCGCACGGAGCTCTTCATCACGCCCGGCTTCGAGTTCCGCCGCACGAACGCGCTGCTGACGAATTTCCATCTGCCGCGCTCGACACTGCTCGCACTCGTGATGGCGTTCGCCGGGCGTGGAGCGAGACGCGCCGCCTGTACGCGCTCGCCGTGCAGGAGCGCTACCGCTTCTATTCGTTCGGCGATGCGATGCTGATCTTGTGAGCTTCACGATCGAAGCGACCGACGGCGCGGCGCGCGCGGGCGTGCTGCACACCGCCCACGGCGACGTGCCGACTCCCGCGTTCATGCCGGTGGGCACGAAGGGAACGGTGAAGTCCCTCGACCCGGACGAGCTGCGCACGCTCGGGACGCGCATCCTGCTCGGGAACACGTATCACCTGCACTTCCGCCCGGGCGAGGACGTCATCGCCGAGCTCGGCGGCCTGCACGCGTTCATGGGCTGGGACGGTCCGATCCTCACCGACTCCGGCGGCTTCCAGGTCTTCTCCCTCCGCGACACGCTGCTCGCGTCCGACGACGACGGCGTCACGTTTCGCTCCGTCTACGACGGCAGCGCGGAGCGGTTCACCCCGGAGCTGGCGGCGCGCATCCAGAGCGACCTCGGCTCGGACGTCGCGATGTGCCTCGACATCTGCCTGCCCGCCGGCGCCTCACGCGAGGACCTGGACCGTGCCGTGCAGCGCACGACGCTGTGGGCGCAGCGGCAACGCGACCTTCCGCGCGCGCCGGGGCAACTGCGCTTCGCGATCACGCAGGGTGGGCTCGACCGCGAGCTTCGCGCGCGGTCGTCCGAGGGGCTCGTCGAGCTCGACTTCGACGGGTACGCGATCGGAGGGTTGTCGGTCGGGGAAGAACGCGCGCCCATGTTCGCGGCGACGACCGCCGCCGCTGCCGAGCTCCCGGCCGCGAAGCCGCGCTACTTCATGGGCATCGGCGATCCCGAGGGCGTGATCGAGGTGATCGCGCGCGGCGTCGACATGTTCGACTGCGTCCTGCCGACGCGCACCGCGCGCACGGGCAGCGCGCTGACCTGGGAAGGCCGGCTGAACATGCGCAACGCCCGTTTCGCGCGCGACCCGCGGCCGCTCGACGAGGGCTGCGCCTGCCCGGCGTGCACGAGGTTCACGCGCGCGTACATCCGGCATCTCGTCAACCAGGAGGAGATTCTCGGCCTTCGGCTCCTCAGCCTGCATAATCTCCGCTTCTTGCTCGATCTCGTCGTCGCCGCTCGCGAGGCGATCGAGCGCGGCGCCTTCGCATCGTGGAGCGCGGACGCGCTCGCTCGGCTCGCCCGGCCAACGGAAAAGGACTCTAGTGCCCCTTCCAGCAATGGTCAGTGCGTCTCCGGCGGCTGCAAAGGGCGCGCTGCTGCGTCCTCAGTCGCGCCGTAGCCACCGCTACGAACGCTCCCTGCGTCCTTGCATCGCTGCTTTTCGCTCGCCGGAAACGCGAGACCATCACTGGAAGGGACACTCATGAGCGGCCCCGGCTTCCTCCTGATCGTCGTCGCGTTCGGCTTTCTCTACTTCGTCATCGTGCGCCCGCAGAAGAAGCGGCAGCTCCAGGCGCGGCAGATGCTCTCCGAGCTCGTCGTCGGCGCCGAGGTCGTGACCGCGGGCGGGATCTACGGCCGGGTCACCGAGCTGCACGACGACAGCGTGGTGGTCGAGATCGCGCCTCAGGTCAGCGTCCGCGTGGCCCGGCGTGCGATCGCCAGCGTCCTCCCGCCGGCCGAGGCCGAGGAGGAGCTCGGGGAGCCCGAGCCGGAGGAGCCACCGGCCGCGGAGAACGGCGGCTAACCTGTTTTCTCGCGCGTGAGTGACCGCCGCAAGTACCTGATCCTGATGGGCGCGATCATGGCCGCCGTCGTCGGCGCGGTCCTGCTCGCTGTCCCGGGCTCCCCGATCCACAAGAAGCCGGTTCTCGGCCTCGACCTCCAGGGCGGCCTCGAGGTCGTCCTCAAGGCCGTGCCGCCGAAGGGCGTGAAGGTCGACGCCGCCGGGATGGTGACGGCCCAGGAGATCGTCCAGAGCCGCATCGACAAGCTCGGCGTCTCCTCGCCGGAGGTGCGCAGGCAGGGCAGCAACCAGATCGTGGTCGAGCTCGCCGGCGTGCACGACCCGGCGAAGGCGGCGGCGCTCATCGGCAAGACGGCGCAGCTGCAGCTGTTCGACTTCGAGGCCGACCTCACCGGTCCGTCGACGAGCTCGAACGGCGCGCCCGTCGCCACGCCGTCGCTGTACGACCTCCTCACCCAGGTGCAGACGCAGGCGGCGAAGGGCTCGCCGGAGGCGTACTACCTCTTCCGCAACAAGACGACGACGAAGACGACGCCGGCGGCGAAGAAGGGCGGCAAGCCGACGACGACCACGACGGTCAAGCACTCGCTCGTGCAAGGGCCGGCGAACACGCTGACGCAGCTCCTGCGCCCGTACGGCGGGAAGGCGCCGGCGAATACGCAGGTGATGAAGGTGCCTGACCACACGACCGTGGTCAGCTGCGCCGAGACGACCGGGTGCCTCGGCGTGAACACGAACGCGGCGATCTCGCCGACGTACTACTACCTGCTCAAGTACTACCCGACTCGCAAGACCGGCGCCGGCCCGGTCCCGGAGATGACGGGATCGGATCTCGTCCGCAGCGGCACGACGGCGGACTTCAGCCAGACCACCGGCCTGCCGGTCGTGCTCCTCCAGTTCACGGGCCACGGCGCGAAGGAGTTCGGGAAGATCACCGCGGCGGAAGCGCACCGGGGGCAGGTCGCGTGGCAGCTCGCCGGCAGCCCGAGCCATCAGCCCGACCAGCAACCGTACGTCCAGCACTTCGCGATCGTGCTCGACGGGCAGCTGCAGTCGACGCCGTACATCGACTTCAAGCAGAACCCCGACGGCATTGCCGGCCCGAACGCGGAGATCGACCTCGGCGCGGGCGGCTCCTTCACCGACGCGAAGAACCTCGCGCTCGTGCTGCAGACGGGTGCGCTGCCGTACAACTTCCAGCAGGTCGAGCGGACCGACGTCTCGTCGACGCTCGGCAAGGACTCGCTGACGCAGGCATGGCATGCGGCGCTCGTCGGGCTCATCATCGTCGCGATCTTCCTGCTCATCCTGTACCGCTTCCTCGGGCTCGTCGCGGTCTTCGGCCTCGCCATCTATGCCGCGCTCTACTACGCGGCCATCCTCCTCTTCAACGTCACCCTCACGCTGCCGGGCTTCGCAGGCCTGATCCTCACGATCGGCGTCGCCGCCGGACGCGAACGTCGTCGTCTTCGAACGCATCAAGGAAGAAGTGCGGTCCGGGAAGTCCGTGAAGGCGGCGATCTCGGCCGGCTACGGCAAGGGCTTCCACACGATTCTCGACGCGAACGTCGTCACCGCCATCACGGCGTTCGTGCTGTTCCTCATCGCGGTCGCGTCAGTGAAGGGCTTCGCGCTGATGCTGCTCATCGGCACGCTCATCTCGCTGCTCACCGCCGTCGCCGCGACGCGCGCCATGCTCGGCCTGCTGAGCGGCTTCCGGTGGTTCGACAACCCGCGCTTCATGGGCGCGCACGGGCAGCAGACGGCGAAGTGGCTGCAGATCGACTTCATGCGCCGCCGCTACGTGTGGCTCGCGCTCTCCGGCGTCGTCATCCTCGCCGGCGCCGTCTCGCTCGGCGTGCGCGGCCTCAACCTCGGCATCGACTTCAAGGGCGGCACGCAGCTCACCTTCAAGACGCACCAGCCGCAGACCCAGGCGCAGTGTGCTGAAGATCGCGGCCGCAGACGGCCAGCCCGACGCGGTAGTGCAAGGGACGGGCTCTTCGGTGAACGGCGGCTTCACCGGGTGGCAGGTGCGCACGAAGTCGCTGAAGAGCGCGCAGCTCTCGACGCTGACGAACGACTACCAGCGTCAGGCCGGCGCCTATGCGACGGGCTCGAAGGACGTCTCGTCGAGCTTCGGCCATCAGATCGCGATCGACGCGATCTACGGGATCCTCGTCTCGCTCGCGCTGATCATCATCTACATCACGCTGCGCTTCGATCTCAAGTTCGCGGTGCCGGTGATCCTCGCGATGATCCACGACATCCTCATCACGGTCGGGATCTATTCGCTCGTGTTCAAGGAGGTGACGATCGACACGGTTGCAGCGGTGCTTACCGTGCTCGGTTACTCCATCTACGACACGATCATCATCTTCGACCGCATACGCGAGAACATTCCGCTCATGCGGCGGCAGCCGTTCGCGACGATCACCAACGTCTCGCTGTGGGAGACGATTCGCCGCTCGTTGGCCACGACGTTCATCACGTTGCTCCCGATCGCCGCACTCGAGGTGCTCGGCGGCTCGACACTGAAGGACTTCGCGTTCGCGCTCCTCATCGGCGTCGGCTCGGGCGCGTACTCATCGATCTTCATCGCCGCGCCGCTGCTCACGATGTGGAAGGAGCGCGAGCCCGAGTACGCGCGCCGCAAGCAGATGGCCCGCGCCGGCGAGATCGAGCCGCCGACGGTCGACGGCCACAAGCGTGGCCGCGGCCGGCTGCAGGTCAACGCGGGCGACGTCGCGCTCGAGGAGTCGGAGCAGGCGCTCGCGCAGGAGTCGACGCCGGAGCTCGTGGACGTCATCACCGCGACGCCGTCGGAGCCGGCGGCGCAGGCACGGCGCGAGAAGCGCCGCCAGCGGCGCCGCTCGAGGCCGCACGGCCGTGCCCGGTAATCCGCGCATCGTCGAAGCTCTCGAGGAGCTGCTGGGCGAGCTGCCGGCACGCATGCGCGGCTCGCGGACGCGCGCCGGCGAGCAGACGATGGGGCTCCTGCGGAGCCTCGTCGAGGATCTGAACCTCGTTACGCGGGACGATCTGGACGAGCTCGAGCTTCGCGTTGCTCAGCTCGAGCATCGGCTGACATTGCTCGAAGCGCCGCACGACGCGCCGCCGGCGTAGGCCGGCGAAACCGGTCGAACGTCGCCTGGAAGCGCTCGACGTCGACGACGATGTACGCGCAGAGCGCGGCCAGCGGCAGCTCGCCGAAGACGGCCTCGAGCGCGGCCTCGACGATCTCGCCGCCGGACTGGGACGTCACGATGTCGAACCACGCGTCGCAGACGAGCATCGTGCCGGTCACGGCCGCGAACGGCACGAGCCACTGCTGGCGGAGGACCGTGGCCCACGCCGTGGCGCCGAAGGCGATCGCAAGGACGATGTCGAAGCCGACCCAGGCGAGGTCGTAGTGGTCGGTGACATGCCGCGAGGGGAGCGAGAAGGTGAGCCACAGCGTCCACGGGACGAGGAAGAGCGCGATGAGCCCGAGGAGCGGGGCGAGCCAGCGCGGCAGCGGCGATCCGGTCGGCATGACGACGTTGTACCCTGCCAGCGTGAGGCTGCGGAGCCCTAAGGCCGAGTCGTTGCTTGCTTGGGCCGCCGCATTCGTCGGCGCCATCGGCATCGCCTCGGCCCTGACGCCCGAGATGGCCGACCGAGTGCGCCTCGTGCGGGGCGTCCTGCCGCCCGGCTTTCCCACCGCGGCCCGGGTGGGTGCGCTCGCGTTCGGCATCCTCCTCATCTGGCTCTCCCGCTCGCTGGCGGCCCGCCGCCGGCGAGCCTGGCAGCTCGCCGTCGTCGTCGTGCTCGCGTCGGCCATCGCCCACCTGGCGAAGGGGCTCGACTTCGAGGAGGCGACGGTCTCGCTGCTCCTGCTCGTCGCGCTCGTGCGGTACCGCAGCCGGTTCGACGTTCCCGGCGACCCGGCGTCGACTCGGCCGCTCGTGGCGCTCGCCGCGGCCGGCGCGGCGGCGGCCGCCGTGGTGCTCGGCTACGAACTGCACGGCGGCGAGATCCCGGACGATCTGTCGGAGGTGTTCACCGCCCTCGGCTTCCTGTTCGGCACCGCGGCGCTCTACTTCTGGCTGCGGCCGCTCACGCACAAGGTCGCGCAAACGGTGGGGGAGCGCCGAGTGGCCCGCGCCCTTGTGGACGCGTACGGGAACGACAGCCTCTCGTTCTTCGTCGCTTCGCCGGGACAAGAGCTACTTCTTCTCGCCGACGCGCCGCTCATTCCTCGCGTATCGCGTCGTCGCCGGCGCGGCGCTCGTCAGTGCCGACCCGGTCGGCGACGAGGCCGAGTTCGACGCGCTGCTCGCGGAGTTCCAGCGGGTGGTCCGCGCGCACGGCTGGCGCATGGCCGTTCTCGGCGCCTCCGACGCGCACCTCGATCGCTATCGCGCGATCGGGCTGCGTCCGATCCTGCTCGGCGAGGAGGCGGTGCTGCGGCCGGCGGACTTCTCCCTCGAGGGGCGGCCGATCCGCAAGGTGCGCCAGTCGGTCACGCGGCTGCAGAAGGCGGGCTACCGCTTGCGCGTCGTTGCCGCGGAGGACGCTGATCCGGCCCTGCGCGTTGCACTCGACACCGTCTCCGAGCTCTGGCGCGGGAACCAGCCGGAGCGCGGCTTCACGATGTCGATGGACGAGCTGTACGTGCCGGGCACGGTGTTCGCTGTCGCCGAGACGGAGAACGGCGAGATCGGCGGTTTCCTGCACCTCGCGCCGACCGCTGCCTCCGGCGGCTGGTCGCTGAGCACGATGCGCCGCCGCCCCGACAGCCCGAACGGGCTCACGGAGTTCCTCATCGCGGAAACGCTCGCGTGGGCGAAGGAGACGGACGTCGCCGAGGTCTCGCTCAACTTCTGCGCGTTCACCGAGCTGATCTCCCCCGACCGCGCCGTCACGGTGCCGCGTCGCTTCGCCCGCCGCGCGCTGCTCGCCGCCGACAGCGTGTTCCAGCTCGAGCGCTTGTACTCCTTCAACCGCAAGTTCTTCCCCGAGTGGCGGCCGCGCTATCTCATGGTCGAGCGCCTCAGCGACCTGCCACGCGTCGGGCTCGCGTACCTGCACGTCGAGCAGCTCCTCGTCCCGCCGGGACCGTGGACGCGGCGTGCGCAGCGGGAACGCCAACCCGTGTCACACTGAGTCGCATGGCCCAGCCGGCGCCGCGCACGCTCAGCCGCCTGTCCGAGATCGCGCAGGTCATGGTGCGCCACGGCTTCGGCTACTTCTTCGAGGCGCACCGGCTCACCGACCTGATTCCCGGACGGCGGATCGCGGACGTCGGTGCGATGACGCCGTCGGCGCGCGGTCAGCACCTGCGCGAGGTGCTGGAGGAGCTCGGGCCGACGTTCGTGAAGTTCGGGCAGCTCCTGTCCACGCGGCCCGACATCGTCCCGCCCGACTTGATCGCCGAGCTGCGGCCGCTGCAGGACGATGTGCGCCCGTTCCCCTTCGAGCAGGCGGAGCGCGTGATCGAGGAGGAGCTGGGGAACTCGATCGAGCGGCTCTTCCTCGACTTCGACCCGATGCCGGTCGCGGCGGCGTCGATCGGTCAGGTGCACCAGGCGACGCTTCCGAACGGCCGCAAGGTCGCGGTCAAGGTGCAGCGCCCGGACGCGATGCGTCAGATCGAGGCCGACCTCGTCCTCCTGTACCAGGCGGCGAAGCTCGTGAAGGAGCGCGTGCGCGCGCTCGACTTCATCGACGCGCGTGCGCTCGTCGACGAGTTCGCGCGGCAGATCAGGCAGGAGCTCGACTACCGGCTCGAGGGCCGCAACGCGCAGACGTTCCATCGACAACTTCGCAGGCGACCCGCACGTGCACGTCCCGAAGGTCTACTGGACGTACACGCGCGCACGCGTGCTGACGCTCGAATGGCTCGACGGCACGCAGCTCGCCGACGTCGACACGCTCGGCCTCACGCTCGAGGAGCGGCGCGACCTCGCGTACCTCATCGCCGAGACGTGGATGACGATGATCTTCCGGCACGGGTTCTTCCACGCCGACCCGCATCCGGCGAACATTCTCGTGCTCGAAGAGGCAGGGACGATCGGTCTCGTCGACTTCGGCTCCGCCGGCAAGCTCAGCGACGACGACATGACGAAGCTGACGCGGCTGTTCATCGACGCCGCCGCGGAGAACGTCGACATGCTCCCGAAGCGCCTCGCCGACCTCGGCGTGCGCTACCCGCGCGAGCGGGAGGAGGAGTTCCTCGCCGAGCTGCGCGAGATCTACTACCGCTACTACGGCGCGAGCCTCGCCGAGATCGACCCGATCCAGGTGATCCGGGAGGCGTTCCAGCTCATCTACTCGATGAACCTCCATCTCCCGACGCGCTACCTGCTGCTCGACCGCACGATCGCGACGCTGGGCTCGGTCGGCATCGAGCTGTACCCCGACTTCAACGTGTTCGAAGTGGCGCGGCCGTACGCGCGCGGGCTCATGCTCGAGCGGTTCACACCGGACCGGATCGCGCGGCGGGCGAGACGCGACGCGTTCCAGTACGCGCACATCCTGCGCGAGGCGCCGCAGCAGATCCACGAGATTCTCGAGGAGCTGCGCGACGGGCGGATCGAAGTCGGCTTCGTCCACAAAGGGCTCGACGAGTTCCTGGCCGACCTCCAGCGCGTGTTCAACCGGCTCGTCGTCGCGCTCATCGTCACCGGCGGCCTCATCGGCTCGAGCCTCATCGGGATCTTCGCCAAGGCAGGGCCGCATCTGCTCGGCGTGAACGTCATCTCGATCGTCGGGTTCGCGCTGTCGGCCGTGCTCGGCGTCTGGCTTTTATGGGGCGTTGTTCGCTCCGGACGCCTCTGAGGCTGAAAGTGCTGCGCACTTTCAGCCTGTAAAGGTTCCGCTTCGCGGAGCGTGAGCGACTGTCTCGTTCTGCGCGGGCGTTCGTGCCTACGGCAGGACCGCCCGCTAGTCCGACTGTCGCGAACGTGGTTCGCGACAGTCCTTGATGGGTCAGGTGTTCGCAGCGCTCACGGCCAGGCGGGGCACATGTAGATGAAGCGTCACACTCTTGCTCAGAAGGACATCTGGCGGCGGCCCGATGGCGTGGCTACCTTCGCCGCATGACCGCGCTGATGCTCGCCGAGCCCGAAGCGTCGGTGCGCGGCTTCCTCGCGCAGCAGCTCGCGAGCGACGGCTTCGACGTCCTCGCATTCGAGCGGGCGGACGAGCTTCCGCGCGCGGCCGAGCCGGACGTGCTCGTGCTCGGCGACCCCGCGGGGCTCGATCGCTGCCGCGTCGGCAACTGCGCCGTCATCGTCCTCGGCCGCGCGGACGCGTCCGAGCGTGTGCGTGCGCTCGAGCACTGCGACGACTACCTCACGCGGCCGTTCGCGTACGAGGAGCTCGTGGCGCGCATCCGCGCCGTCCTCCGCCGTCGCTCGCCGCGGGCCGACCTCGTCGACCTGGGCGAGCTCGTCGTCGACCGCTCAGCGCGGCGCGTCGTCGTGCGCGGACGCGACATGACCCTCGCGGCGAAGGAGTACACGCTCCTGCTCCGGATGGCGCAGGACCCGGATCGCGTATTCACGCGCGAGCAGCTACTGCGCGACGTGTGGGGCTACAGGACGTTCGTGCCTACGCGGACGGTCGAGTCGCACGCCTCACGCGTGCGCTGCAAGCTGGCGGCGGCCGGGCTTCCCGGCTGGGTCGTCAACGTGTGGGGCGTCGGCTACAAGCTCCGTCCCGCCTTGCTCTAGCACGTCGATGCGACGCAGCAGGTACTCGATCCAGGCGAACTGCGCCGCCTGGATGAGGAACATCGTGACGAACACGATGAGCACGACGAGCCACATGCCCTCGTTATCGCTGCCGCGGTCGGCCGCCGCATCCGGGATCCCCCGTATCCGTCCGACGAGGGGTCGACCATGGGGGCATGCATCCACTCCTGTTCATCACCGTGCACAACGCGCTCCGGCTCAGGGAAGTGTCGGCGGCGCTGGTCGCGATCGCGGGCGCCTTGATGGCCTTCGGCTCGATGATGCCGTTGGGCCGGCGCGGCGGTACGTGGCTGGCGGGGCTCGCGCTCATCATCGCGGGCGTTCTCGGCGTCATCGCCCTCCACTGGGGCAAGTAAGCAGCCCGGCTAGAGGATCGCGCCCTCGAGGCGCAGCAGCAGCTCCTTGCGGTGGAGCCCTCCGCCGTAGCCGGTCAGGCTGCCGTTCGCGCCGACGACGCGGTGGCACGGCAGCACGATCGGCACCGGATTCCGGTTCATCACCGTGCCGACCGCCCGCGCAGCACGCGGGTTGCCGGCACGCGCGGCGAGCGTCCCGTACGTCGTCGTCTCGCCGTAGCCGACGCGAGCGAGCTCGGCGAGCACGCGGACGTAGAAGTCCGGCTGGCCGCGGAGGTCGAGGTCGACGTCGAAGCTCCGGCGGCGCCCCTCCAGGTACTCGTCCAGCTCGCGGTGGACTCGGTCGACCGGGCGCGACGAGCGGAGGACGCGCGGGCCGTAGACACGGGCGAGCTGCTCCAGCTCGCGCTCCGGATTCGGGTCGAACGAGATGCGGCACAGGCCGCGGTCGGTGACGCCGACGAGCAGCGGCCCCATCGCCGTGTCGTCGAACACGTCGTAGGCGACGTCGAGCAGGCCCTCGGCGGCGGCGGCCGCGCGGAAGCGCTCGTCGAGCTCGAAGGTGGGGGTGTCGATCACTGCTGCTCCTTTCGCAGGCGCCGCACGCCGGCGGATGCCGCCTGGCGCGCCGCCGCTTCGGTCGAGCCGAGCGCTGCGCCGATCTCGTCGTAGCCGAGGTCGTAGCCGTACCGCAACACGACCGCGGCCCGCTCCTTCGGAGGCAGGTCGTCGGTCAGCGGTGCGAGCTCCTCGTAGGCGGGCCGTCCGTCCTCGGTCACGAGGTCGGGCATGTCGCCCTGCGGCCGCTGTCTGCGGTGCGCCGTCGAGCACGATCCGGTTCGCGATCGTGAGCGCCCAGGCACGCAGGTGCTCGCCGTGCTCGAGCCGCTCGTACGCCCGCAGCGCGCGGAGGAACGTCTCCTGGAACGCGTCCTCGGCGCGGTCGCGTCCGATCCGGCTGACGAGGAACCGGAAGACCTCGGTCTTGTGGCTCTCGTAGAAGGTCTCGAACGGCGGGACTGCGACGGCCATCGACACATACAACGTACTGCCGCGCGAAGATGTGAGACATGAGAGTCGCGGTCGTCGGGCACGTCGAGTGGGTCCAGTTCGCCCGCGTCGAGCGGGTGCCGGAGCCGGGGGAGATCGTCTCGGCGGTCGAGACCTGGGAGGAGCCCGCCGGCGGCGGCGCGGTGGCGGCCGTGCAGCTGGCCAATCTCAACGGCTCCGTCGACTTCTACACCTCCCTCGGCGACGACGAGATCGCCCTTCGTTCCCGCGCGCGCCTGACCGAGCTGGGCGTGACCGTGCACGCCTGCGAGGCAGGACAGCCGCAGCGGCGCGCCTTCACGTACATCGACTCCGACGGGGAGCGCACGATCACGACGCTCGGGCCGAAGCTGCGCCCATCGGGCGAGGACCCGTCGCTCCCGTGGGAGGAGCTTGCGCGCTGCGACGCCGTCTACTTCACCGGCGGCGATGTCGCCGCAGTCCGTGCAGCCCGCCGCGCCAAGATCTTCGCAGCGACGTCGCGCGAGCTGCCGACGCTGCACCGTGCGGCCGAGGAGCTCGACGCGCTCATCGGCAGCAGCGGGGACGCGGGCGAGCGCTTCGACGCGATCGATCTCGACCCGCCGCCTCGTCTCGTGGTCAGCACGTCGGGCGCGCTCGGCGGCTGGATCCGCCCCGGCGGCCCGTTCCGCGCAGCGACGATCCCCGGCCCGATCGAGGACGCCTACGGCTGCGGGGACTGCTTCGCCGCCGGCTTCACGTTCGGGCTCGGCGCCGGGATGCCGGTGGACGAAGCGGTCGCGCTCGCGGCGCGCTGCGGCGCGACCGTGCTCACCGGTCGCGGCGCCTACGGGCGTCAGCTCACTGCGGCGGACGTGGCGTCGGGGTAGGTCCCTCCGGGCCGCCGACAGCGTTCGACCACATCAACTGGATCGGCACCGTGCCGCTCCCATCGGAGAGCGGCACTTCCTTCATCACGCGGCTGATGTCCCCGCCGGCTTCCGCCATCGGGATGTCGCCGATCTCCCCGCCCGCGGCGAGTACCAACCGAGCAGCCGGTCGGCGCCTGGCGCCGACCCCAGGCGGATCGCGTCCTCGACGTCGGGATCGGTCCGGGTCTCCTGCAGCTCGTGGTACAGCGTCGCGCAGACGTTCTTCCACGGCTCGTCGAAGGCGACGATGCCGTTGTCGCCCGTCGGAATAGACGGCGACCGCGTAGTACCGCTCGCTGCCGTTGACCTTGACGGAGCCGTGGTACCCACCGAGGCCGTGCTTCGAGTCGACGTCCCCCGTGTCGACGAGGACGGCGCCCTTCGGCAGGAGCAGGCAGGCGACCGTTGGGCCGAGATCGAGCGCGGGAACCAGCGCTTCGACAACGTCGCGCGTGACGCGCTCGGGCAGCGAGCCCTCGTGCACCTTCGAGCCGGCGAACGTCGTCGTCACGTCCGTCCCGGGGAAGTACTGCGCGAGGACGTTGTTGAGCTCGCGGTCGCGCATCGCAGCGGCGAGCGCGTGGTCGAGCTCGCTGCGCTCCTGCGCCTGCCAGCTGCCGAGATAGACGATCGAGTAGCGGAGGTGGGGGAGCGTCTTCCCGCCGAAGAAGCGCAGGTCGAGCCCCGGCTCCGGGCCGAATCCCGGGGCGAGCACGGCGCTCCGGTACGAGGCCGCGGCCTCCGAGTCGGGACGGAGGACGACGCTGAGCGGTCCCTCGATGACGCGGTTCCGGGTCTGGGTGGACATCGGGCTCCTCTTCGTCGAGCCGCAGACCTGGGCGCCGCGGTCGCAGCGTACTCGCGGCACGGCCGGCGGGCAAGTGGGGGCGACGGGTGGACAAGTGGGGTTAAGTGGTTTAGAGTGGGGCGAAGTGGAAGGGAAGGATCCGGCCCCGAAATGCTGCTCGGCACCCACGACCACACGCTCGACGACAAGAGCCGGCTCACGCTGCCGGCCAAGTTCCGCCGCGCGTTCGAGGGCGGCGTCGTCGTGACGCGCGGCCTGGACTCGTGCCTCGTCGCCTATCCGCGCGACGAGTGGGCGCAGAGCCTGAGCCGCATCGCCGACCTCGACTCCCTCAGCGGCGAGGCGCGGAGCCTCCAGCGCGTCGTCTACGCGAACGCCGTCGAGGGCGACCTGGACAAGCAGGGACGGATCGTCATCCCTTCAGCGTTGAAGGAGTACGCAGGCCTCGACCGCGACGTCGTCGTGGCGGGCGTCAACGACCACCTCGAGATCTGGGACCGCGCCGCCTGGCGGCGCGAGCTCGCCGAGTCGGAAGGGAGGACGCGGGATGTTGCCGAACGTCTTGCAGCCCAGCGCGACTGATCACGTTCCCGTCCTCGCGAACGAGGTGCGCGAGAGCCTCGCCGTGCAGCCGGGGGACACCGTCGTCGACGCGACCTTCGGCGCCGGCGGTCACGCAGCGCTCCTCGCCGCCGATCTGCAGGGCCGCGGAAAGCTGATCGCGATCGACCGCGATCCGACTGTCCGCACGTACTTCGAGCGGCTCGAGCGCCGGAGCGGCGTGCAGGCGCGGCTTCTGCGCGGCGACTTCAGCGTCGTGCTCCCGCAGCTGGCGGAGAACGGCGTGTCGGCCGATGCGATCCTCCTCGACCTCGGCGTCTCGTCGATGCAGCTCGACCGGCCCGAGCGCGGGTTCTCGTACGCGACCGACGCGCCGCTCGACATGCGCATGGACTCCTCGCAGGATCTCGACGCGCGCGTGATCGTCAACGAGTGGCCGGAGAAGGAGCTCGTCACCATCTTTCGCAAGTACGGCGAGGAGCGCTACGCACGGCAGATCGTGCGGGCGATCGTCCGGCGCCGGCGCGACGAGCCGTTCGAGCGCACCGGCGAGCTCGTGGACACGATCAGGGCTGCGATCCCGGCGCCTGCGCGTTTCGGCGAAGGCCATCCGGCGAAGCGCGTCTTCCAGGCGCTCCGCATCGCCGTCAACGACGAGCTCGGCTCCCTCGAGGTCGCGCTGCCCGCAGCGCTCGCGATGCTCCGCCCCGGCGGGCGGCTCGCGGTCATCTCCTTCCACTCGCTCGAGGACCGGATCGTCAAGCAGTTCCTCCGCGACCGCGAGCGTGGCTGCACCTGCCCGCCCGACTTCCCGGTCTGCGTCTGCGGGCACGAGCCCGAGCTCCGCGCGATCCAGCGCCGGCCGGTGCGGCCGAGCGAGGCCGAGGTGGCAGTGAACCCGCGCGCCGCGTCGGCGCGGCTGCGCGCGGCGGTCAAGGCCGAGTAATGGCGACGGTCGACTGGTTCGCGGCGGAAGCCGTTGCGGTCCCGACGCCGGCACGGCGGCGGGCGCGGCCCGTTGCCGCACCGAAGCCGCGCACACGCACGCGCCGGCGGACAGCGCCGCATTACGCCCGGCATCCTCTGGATCTCCATGTTCGCGCTGCTCCTCGCCGGCGTCGTCGCCGTCAACGTCGCCGTGCTCCGGGCGAACGTCGCGGTGAACAACCTCGACCAGAAGCAGGTCGAGCTGCAGAACCAGAACGCGGCGCTCGCGTCGCAGGTGTCGAGCGCGATCGCGTCCATCCGCATCGAGCAGGCAGCCCGGCACTTCGGGCTCGTTCCAGCGCCGCGGCCGACACCAGCTACCTCGACCTGAACCAGAGGTAGCGGCGTGACGCGCGTCGTCAACTCGCGCATCCGTCTCATGTTGCTCGTGACGCTCGTCGTCTTCGGCGGGCTCCTTGCGCGCGCTGCGTGGATCGCCACCGTGCGGGCGGCGCCGCTCGCGGCGATGGCGACGGCGCAGACGAGAGCGACCGTGCCGCTGCCGGCCGGGCGCGGGGCGATCTTCGACGCGGTGGGCACGCCGCTCGCGCTCGGCGAGCAGGCGACGACGGTGTACGTCGATCCGACCGCCGTCACGCAGCCGCGCACGGAGGCAGCGACTGCGGCGCGCATCCTCGGCCTGAAGCGCGGCGCCGTCCTCCGCGCGCTGAGCACGCAGGGCACGCACTTCGTCTACGTCGAGCGGAAGGCGCCGCCGGACAAGGCGAGCTTGCTCGCCAAGCGGAACCTGCCGGGCTTCCACTTCTACGGCGAGGAACGGCGCACGTACCCGCAGGGCTCGGTCGCCGCGCAGGTGCTCGGCTATGCAGGCGTCGACAACAACGGGCTCGCCGGCCTCGAGCTCGAGCTGAACTCGGAGCTCACCGGTATTCCGGGCCAGGAGACGATCCTGCGCGATCCGTTCGGCCGCACGCTCGACGTCCAGAACGTCCAGCCGGCGAAGCCCGGCAAGGACGTCTTCCTCACCGTCGACCACCGCATCCAGGCGAACGCGGAACAGGTGCTGCGCGCCACCGTCGCCAAGTGGCACGCGAAGTCCGCGACCGCGATCGTGCTCGACCCGCACACGGGCGGTGTGCTCGCGATGGCGACCGAGCCGGGCTACAACGCGAACAACTATCCGCAGGCGTTCGCGCAGGGCATCACCGCGAACCGCGCGATCTCCGACGTCTACGAGCCGGGCTCCGTCTTCAAGGTCGTCACCATCGGCGGCGCGCTCGCCGAGCACCTCGTCACGCCGCAGACCTCGTTCCTGCTGCCCTACTCGATTCACGTCGCCGACCGCGTCGTCCACGACGCCGAGATACGCCCGACCGAGCGCATGACGGTCGCGCAGATCCTCCAGCGCTCGTCGAACGTCGGCGCCGTCACCATCGCGCGCACGAAGCTCGGCGAGACGCGGCTCAAGGAGTGGATCCACCGCTTCGGCTTCGGCGAGCAGACCGGCATCGACTACCCGGGAGAGAGCGCCGGCCTGCTGCCGTCGTACTGGTCCGGCTCGACGATCGGGAACGTGCCCATCGGCCAGGGCATCTCCGTCACCGCGATCCAGCTCGCGTCCGTGTACGCAGCGATCGGGAACAGCGGCCTCTGGATCCAGCCGCATCTCGTCGACCACGTGCAAGGCGTCGCCACCCCGGCGCCGCGGAAGCGGCGGATCCTGCCGCGACCTGTCGACCGCCAGCTCCTCGCCATGCTCAAGGGCGTCGTCTCGGACGCCGGCACCGGCGCCGCCGCGGAGATCCCCGGCTACACCGTCGCGGGCAAGACCGGTACGGCGCAGAAGCCGGGGCCGAACGGATACATGCCGGGCCAGTACGACGCGACGTTCATCGGCATGGTGCCCGCGCGTTCGCCGCGCGTCGTCGTCCTCGTCACCGTCGACGAGCCCCGGGGCGCGTACTACGGCGGCGTCGTCGCCGCCCCGGCGTTCGCGCAGATCGCCACGTTCGACCTGCAATACCTCGAAGTTCCGCCCGGCTAGACTCGCCTCGAGATGATGCAACTTGAGCGCCTCGCCGCTGCGCTCGGAGCGGCGGAGGTCGTCGGGCAAGCGCCGGTCGAGGTGCTCGACCTCGTCGTATGACGCCCGGGACGCGACCCCGGGCGCCCTGTTCTTCTGTGTCCCCGGCGCGCGCGTCGACGGGCACGACTTCGCGCCGCAGGCAGTGGCGAACGGCGCCGTCGCCCTCGTCGTCGAGCGGCCGCTCACCGTCGACGTGCCCCAGGTCGTCGTCCCGGACGCTCGTGCTGCGATGGCGCTCGGCGCGGACGCGTTCTTCGGCCGGCCGACCGAGGAGCTGCAGGTCGCGGGCGTCACCGGGACGAGCGGCAAGACGACGACGTCGTTCCTCCTGTACGCGATCCTGGCGGCGGCGGGCCGGCGACCGGGTCTCCTCGGAACCGTCGAGGCGCGCGTCGGCGGAGAACGGCGTGGCGTCCTGCGCACGACGCCGGAGGCGATCGACCTGCAGCGGACGTTCCGCGAGATGCTCGACGCCGGCGACCGCTCGTGCGCGATGGAGGCGTCGTCGCACGCCTCGGAGCTGCACCGGCTCGATCGTGTTCGGTTCGCCGTGCTCGTGTTCACGAACCTGAGCCAGGACCATCTCGACTTCCACGGCGACATGGAGTCGTACTTCCAGGCGAAGCGGCGGCTCTTCACCGGAACGACGCCGGCGGTCGTGAACGTCGGCGACGAGTACGGACGGAGACTCGCAGCCGAGCTGCCCGACGCCGTCACGTTCAGCGGCGACGACGCGACTGCGCTCGACGGCATCGAGCTCAAGCTGCGCGGGCGCTTCAACGTCGAGAACGCGCTCGGCGCAATCGCGGCGGCTCGCGTGCTCGGGATCGACGACGACGCGATCAAGCGAGGCATCGAGTCGGTGCGCGGCGTGCCGGGCCGGTTCGAAACCGTCGAGGAGGGGCAGCCGTTCACGGTGATCGTCGACTACGCGCACAAGCCGGACGCGCTCGAGAAGGTGCTGCGCGCGGCGCGCGAGATGACGCGGGGACGCGTGATCTGTCGTCGTCGGCGCGGGCGGCGATCGCGATCGCGGCAAGCGGCCGCTGATGGGGCGGATCGCGTCCGAGCTTGGCGGATTTCGCGATCGTGACCTCGGACAACCCGCGAAGTGAGGACCCGCAGGCGATCATCGAGGAGATCGTCGCCGGGACGACGAACGACGTCGAGGTCGTGCCCGACCGTGCGGAGGCGATTGCGCGCGCCGTCGAGCTCGCGCGCGACGGCGACGTCGTCGTCATCGCCGGCAAGGGCGCCGAGCAAGGTCAGGAGTTCGCCGACCGGACGATCCCGTTCGACGATCGCGACGCTGCACGCGATGCCTTGCGTGCGCTGGGAGCCCGTACCTGATCCCGCTGCCCGTCGATGCGGTGCGCGGGCTGGGCAGGCTCGAAACGGACGCCGAGGAGGTCACCGGCGTCCAGATCGACTCGCGCCGCGTGCGGCCGGGCGATCTCTTCGTCGCGCTCCGGGGCGGAACCGCGTACCTCGACGACGCCCGCGCGAACGGCGCCACCGCGACGCTCGTCCCCGACGATGACTTCGCGGCGCTCGCGGCCATCGGGCGCGCCGTCCGCGAGCGCATCACCGCCCCCGTCGTCGCCATCACGGGATCGGTCGGAAAGACGTCGACGAAGGACATCCTCACGGCGCTCCTGCGCCAGCGCGCGAACGTCGTCGCGGCCGAGGACGGGTTCAACAACGAGATCGGCTTGCCCCTCACCTTGTGCCGCGTCGAGGCCGACACCGACGTGGTCGTGACGGAGATGGGTATGCGGGGCGCCGGGCATATTCGTGCGCTCGCCCAGATCGCCCGTCCGCGGATCGGGGTCATCACCTCGATCGCCCCCGCGCACCTGGAGCAGCTCGGCAGCATCGAGAACGTCGCGCGCGCCAAGGCGGAGCTGCTCGACTTCGTGGAGATCGCGGTCCTGCCGGAGAACGCTCCCGTGCTCGAGCCGTTCGTTCCGGCGGGGCTCGACGTTCGCCGCTTCGGCGCGCCCGACGTCGAGATCCGCGACGGCCACGCGATCGTGAACGGCGTCGAGTTTTCCTTCGGCGCCCGGCATCAGGCCGAGAACGCGGCGGCGGCGCTGGCCACGCTCGAGGCGCTCGGCTACCCGCCGCCGGACGGGCCGGTCGAGGTGGTGTTCTCGCGCTGGCGCTCGGAGGAGCGGGACCTGCCCGGCGGCGGCCTCCTCATCAACGACGCCTGGAATGCGAACCCGGTCGCGATGCGGGCTGCGCTCGAGCATCTGCAGGAGCGCGCCGACGGCCGGCGTACAGTCGCGATCCTGGGCGACATGGCCGAGCTGGGGGCCGATGCACCGCGCTACCACGAGGAGATCGGGCGCGCAGCCGGAACGATTGCGGTCGTGATCGGTGTCGGCGAGCTGGCCCGGGGCTACGACCCCGATGCATGGGCGCCCACGGCCGCGGAGGCGGTCGCGGTCGCGCGCGAGATCGTCCGTCCCGGCGACGCGGTGCTCGTCAAGGGCTCGCGGTCGGTCGGCCTCGAGGTCGTCGCCGAGGCGCTCGGTGAGTAGGGTCCTCGTCGCCGCGCTCGTCGCCCTGATCGTGTCGATCGCGATCGGGCCGCGCTTCATCGAGTTCCTCCGTCGCAACGAGTTCGGGCAGCACATCCGCGAGGACGGGCCCGAGCATCACGTCGCGAAGCAGGGGACGCCGACGATGGGAGGCCTGCTCATCCTCTTCGCGGCGACGGTCGGCTTCCTGCCCGTGAGCCACTTCCGCCTCCAGTCGCTGACGATCTTGTTCGGGACGCTCGCGTGCGGCGCGATCGGCTTCCTCGACGACTTCACCAAGCTCACGCACCGCCGCTCACTCGGGCTCCGCGGGCGGTGGAAGCTGCTGCTGCTCGCGGGCGTCACGATCGTCGTCGCGATCGTCGCGCGTCATCTCCACCTCAGCACCGACGTCTACCTCCCCGTCGTGAAGGTCTCCGTCCCGCTCTCGTGGGGCTGGTACCCGTTCCTCTTCCTCATCATCGCGGGAGCATCGAACGGGACGAACCTCGCGGACGGCGTCGACGGGCTCGCCGC
>CAVOMK010000005.1:0-57421 GCA_963697005.1 uncultured Actinomycetes bacterium
GCTGAACGCCTCGTGAGGCGAAGCGGGACGTCAAGCTCGAAGAAGCGCTCCGCCAGCTACGCGAGCTCGCCACGCAGGGGCGCAACGTCGCGAGCGGCGGCGGCGACGTCGGTCCTGAGCGAATGTCAAGTTGGCAGACCTTAGGTCCCGCGCGGCGTCTGCTGAGCAAAACGCTCCGGCAGAAACCGCGAGACGGTGTGATGGCGCTTGGCGGCCAGGCTGTCAGGTTACGGATGGTCGTGAACAGGTACTGCGGTGGTTGCAATCGGCTGTCCGCTCCGCCGAGAATGACCAGATGGAAGCAGGGAGCCAACTCCAGGGCGTCCCACGCAGTCCGGCCGCGGAAGCGGAGCTACTGCGGTCACGGCCGCCGCCGTGGGAGTACTTGCTCTGGGGCGGTGTCCTCTTGCGCCGACTGCAGGAGCTTGAGCCGAGGTGGCAGGAGCACACGCAGCACCAGCGGCGGCCGGCGACCCGCGAGATGGGCGAACGGGAAGCGGTGGACGAGATCGGAAGCTCGCGCGCGTTCCAGCGAGCGGCCGCGATCATCGCCGACGCGACCGCGGGCATGAAGTCGGCCGAGACACAGGAGCAGGCGTTCGGCAAGCTCGGCGAAGAGGGCGATCCAGACAACATCACCGCGCTCGCGACCTCGCTCATGGGCGGCTATGAGGGTCTGTTGGAGTGGTCCGCGCAGTTGCGGGCCGACGGCGTTCCGCCGCGTCTCCGCAAGATCTATGACGCGGTCAGCGATCTTGCCGACACCCCGCTTCAGCAGTACCGTGACTATGTCGACCGTGTCGTCGCCGAGCTTGACAAGCTGCCGGAAGCACTGCGCGACGGCAAGGAGATCACGCTCGAGCTGAAGCTCACGCTCACCATCGACGAGGCCGCGAAGAGTCGGCTGCAGGCCGAGTTCGACGCCTCGGTACAGCAGATGGAACTCGAGACGAACGAACTCGACGCACAGACAGCGGACGTTGAGGCCAAGCTCCGAAACGTTCAGCCGGCGGTCATGGCGCAGGTTCCCGTACCGCAAGGGCTCGGCTTCTTCGAGAAGCGCCGCGCGAAAGAGGCGATCGACCAATTCGGGAAAGAGTTCGCCGCCTGGTCGGCGGAGCGCGACGGATGCATCGAACGCCTCGCACTCGCGCAGACCTACCAGGGCGAGCCGTCCAACCAGATCGTCCTCAAGAAAGGCGAGTCGCTCTTCGCCTCCGTCTCTAGCGCAGCCCTGATCGAGAACCGACGCGGCGCCGGCCAGTGGCAGGGACGATCAAGCGGCTTCTCGTTTCCCGTCGGGAGCGTGGGTGGCCGAACGATCCGCTACCGCACCGGCAGCAGCCGCGGCCATTTCGTTCAAGGAGCGCCCGTGCCGACGGCGGTCGATGTCGGGACCTTGTACATCACTAACCAGCGCGCCGTCTTCCAAGGCGCAAAGCAGACGAGGGAGTGTCGCTTCGACAAGCTCATCGGTTTCCAGCACACCGCTGACGGATCAACGATCTTCTCCGTCTCGAGCCGGCAGAAGCCCACACAGGTGCAGTACGGGAGTGCGCTCACCGGCTGGGTCGACTTCCGACTTGACCTCGCTTTTGCTCACTATCAGGGAACTGTTCCCGCGCTCGCAAAGCAACTTGAGGCTGACCTCGAGACAATCAACGCGGCGCAACCTGCGCGGCCGAGCTTTGAGAACTCCCCGTAGGACGATTACCGAGAAGGCGGGCCTGTGGCGCGGGATTGGGAAAGCTGGCTGAGGACCGCTTCGGGACCGGCCGGGGCGAAGGCGGCCCCACCGGCGTGGTGTTAAAAAACACGAGCGAAACCGCACTTTCTGCTTGCTCTCAAAATTAGGTCTGGCCGGCGGCTTCGGCTTGGTTGCGGGGATTCATCGTTTTGGGGGGCGATCCGGCCGCTCGGGGTCCCGGTGCGTTTGTTGGTGCGCTAGCGGTGTAGAATGTTGGGGGTGGGGCGGTCTCGTTGTTTGCGTCGGCTGGTGCCGGATCCGGCGCTGGTTTCGCGGCGGGCGGGGGGCGAGACGGTGCGCGCGCTCGGGCGCGAGTACGGGGTCGCGCATACGACGCTTGTCCGCTATTTCCGGCGGCCGGAGGTGGTGCGGGAGCTGCGGCAGGCGCGCCGGGCTCTGCCGGCGCAGCGGCGGGCCGAGCGGCAGGCCGCGGCGGCCCTGCGGGCGCAGGAGCGGCGGTTGGAGCAGCAGGTGCGACGCCGGGCCAAAGAAGAGGTCGCCCTGGTGGCGCAGCAGGCTCGCCTGTTGGCGGCCGCTGGCGCTTCCCCGGGGCGTGGGTCCGACTATGAGCGCTGGCTGGACGAGCAAGACCTGCGGTTGCCGGTGACGCGGGCCGACCTGCGCAGCCGCGCCGATGAGCAGGCCGCGGCCGCTGTCGCGCGCGGCGGCGGCGTCGAGGCGGTGATCGCCGCGACCGGGTTACGCACCCGTGTGAATGTCCTGCGCCTGATCGAGCCGGCGGTCCTCGTGCGCGCGCTCGCGAACGACGCTGCCGCCCGCCGCGCCGCCCGGCAGTCGCCCCCGCCGGAGCAGGCGCGGCTGCGTCGGCTCAAGCCCGATCGAGCGCTGCTGCAGCGACGCGCGGCCGGCGAACCGCTGCGCGCGCTCGCCCGCGACTACAACGTCACCCACACCACCTTGAGCCGCTATTTCGCCCGCCCGAAGGTGGCAGCACAGCTGTCCACGCTCGCCCGCCGGCGGAAGCTGGAAGCGGCGAAGCCGACGCCACCAACCCCTCCCACGCGGTGGTCGCCAGCGCGGGCGCTTGCAGAACAGCTGGCCGCGACGCTCCGACAGACCCTCTGCCCCACCCACCAACGCAGACCACAGGTCAGCGTCCTCGAAACACACGGCGACTACCAGCTCACCGCCACCTGCTGCTGCCAGCACGCCGAAGAACGGATCCTCACAACCCTCCACGCAGAAAGGAAACGGCGGCCATCGCTCGCCTTGACCATCACCCACCAAAACGAACCAGCCGCCCACCCCGCACACCCGCCCGCCGACGACGGGTAAACGCCGCGGTCCCACCAAAGCGCGACACCGACGGTTGAGCACCAATGGGGAGCGCGGGTTAGGCTCGTTGGGTGGAGCGGGTGGTGACGGTCGAGTTCGGCCCCTCGCGCTCGAAACGCTTCCGGAACGCGGTGGAGGAGGCTCGTACCGGGGCGGGCGAGTGCAGCGAGCTCGAGCCGGGCAGCTACCGGGTGCGCTTTCGACTGGGCAGGGACGGCCGCGTCTACACAAGCCTTGCCCGCCTGTTGCAACGGGTGCGCACCTGGCAGGCGACCGCGGTGTCCGAGGACGAGCGGCTCCTCTCCTCCCACCACGCCCGCGAGATGGCCTGGTGTGCCTCTGCCCAGCTGGCCTGGTTCGGCGCGTGCCGCTTCCGCTTCTTCTACGGCGTCATGCCGCGCTGTTCCCTCTGCCCCCTCTTCGACGTGGAGCGAGCCGTTCGCGACGTGTTGGGCGAGAACACGCCCACCATGATCGAGATCCGCCTCCCGTCGAGAATCGAGGCACTCCTCGCAGGCCGCCGCCGCCAATGATCGCCCCACCAGTCGACCCCAACTGGCGGACCCCCGACCACCCACCCGAGGAGTGGTGGCAAGACCTCAGCGACGCAGAACCATCCGACTGAACCCTCACGCCGCGGCGTCTGGGTTGGCATCGCGCCTACCCCGGGCGGGAGTGCCTCAAGTTTGGCTAGAGGGTCTGCGCGAGCACCGCGCCGGAATGATCGCGTCTGCGCGCTCGGAACGAGCGAGGCGGCCGAAGCCGCCTCGCTGCTGTTGCCGTGCTGCACGGCCTATGCCGCGCCGTAGACGCGGTACGGCTCCCCGCGCATCCTCGCCTCCTCGTTCTCCGCAGCCTCGCGCTCTAGCTTCGCCAGGATTTTCAGCGCCCGCCGCCTCGCCCGCGCAGGGTCGCGCCCCTGCTCCACCTGCCGTTCGATGAGCTGCTCCAGTGTCGGCATCGGGCCGCGCGTCATGCCGCTCCTCCCGCCGGCGCCGGGTCGACCGCCTCGATCTGGATGAACGCCTCCTCGGCCAGGGCCGCGACCGGGGTGAGGTCCTCGATCTCGACCCTTTCCTGTACCGGCACCTTGCGTCCGCGCCCGACGGGCCGCACGGTGACGCGCACCATCTGTTTGATGAAGTCGCGTCCGGCCTCGACGTCCGTGCACACGTTGCCCGGCCCCAGCAGCCGCTTCTGCACGGCGTCCGTCGACATCCCAAGCCAGCCCTTGCTCGCTTCGGCATCGGCGAGCGCGACCTCGGCGGCCTGGCACGCGTACTCCGCGGCCGTGAGCGCCTTCCCGTACGCGACCGGGCTCAGCTCGCCCACGTCGTGTAGCCGCTCTACCTCGGCCCGCTCCGCCTGCGCCTGCGCCAACTCCTCCTCATAGACCGCCCGGCCGATCTCGTCCAGGTCTGTCGCGTGCATCGGCCCGAGGGTCGCGTGCCAGGCGAGTGCGTGCAAGAAGACGTACGGCTCGATCGTCGCTGCCTGGACCGACGCCCGCGCAGTACAGGGAACGGTCTGGCAGCGGTAAAAGTCGCCGCGCGCGTTGCGATTGCGCGTCATCGAATATCCGCAGGTCGCACAGCGAAGGATCTTGCCGCCGAGCAGCGCCCCCTCGCGTCCGCCGTAGGACACCGAGCGCTCCGTCCGGCGCCGATTGGCCCGCCGGAAGAGCGCCTCGCCCTCCGGCCCTTCGAGGATCGCCGGGTGCGCGTCCGGCTTCACAAACTCACCCGACTTCGCCTCGCCCAAATACACCCTGTTCCCGACGATCTTCCCAGCATTGCCCCGGCTATTCACGCCGAGGATGCGGAGGACGTTCGACCAGGTGCGCTCGTGCGGGTCGTCCGAGGCGCGGGCCTCGAACGCCGCGAGAACCCGCTTCGCGTCCTTGTTCGGCTTCAGCGGCCCGCGCTGGATCGCGCCCTTGCCGTCGCGTCCCCGCTCCGTGAAGTCGTAGCCGAGCGGAGGTGTGCTGCCGCCGTGCACGCCGTGGGTGAGGACGGCGTTGCGGCGGGCGTCGTTGTATGAATCCCGCTTCTCCTCGTACTCGAAGCCGAGGAAGTCGATCAGGATCCCGGCGATAAGCCGCCCACCCTTGTCCGAGAGATCCACGTCGAAGTCGGCGCTCTTGATCGTCCAGCCCTGCTCCGCCATGAGGGCGAGGAGCTGCTCCCAGTCCGCGCGGCGTCGGGTGATCCGGCTCAGTTTGGCGACGACGAGCGTGTCCGCCTTCCCCGCCGCGAGCAGCCCGAGCGCCTTCTGCATCGACGGCCGATCGAGCGTCCAGCTCGACGCGTCGAGATCGGGCGGAAGCCAGTACGTGACCGTGCCGCCCTTCCGTTCAACGTACTCCCGGATCGCCTCATCCTGGATCTCCTCCGAGACCCCGGTGCCCGAATCCTGCGAGCGCCTCATATATGCGATCGCCTTCATTGCCTATCCTCCTGGGTACGCCGGGCGCCATACGCCCGGCGTTTCTAGCTCCCAGAATGGCTCTAATACTGGAGTTGCGCAACTCCCCGAACGGCGTGAAGGCGCAGTACGGCGGCGTTGCGTACCGCTCGTTTGTGAAGGGATTCGTCTCCAGGCTCAACGCTGCGGGACTGACCGCGATTCTCGACCTGCACTGGAACGCGCCGGGGACGCAGCGCGCTACCGGTCAGCAGCAGATGCCGGACGCGGACCACTCGCCCGCGTTTTGGAGCTCGGTCGCGCGCGCGTTCCGCGGCAATCGCAACGTGATCTTCGACCTGTACAACGAGCCGCACGACGTCAGCTGGCGCTGCTGGCGCGACGGATGCGGGCAGTGGGCAGGCATGCAGCGACTCGTGAATGCGGTGCGGTCCGGCGGTGGCAGGCAACCGCTCATGCTGGGCGGCATCGCCTGGTCGAACGACCTCTCCGGCTGGCTGCGCTGGCGTCCCCGCGACCCACTGCACCAGCTGATCGCGTCGTTCCACCTTTACAACTTCGCCACGTGCAACACCGCGTCGTGCTGGGACGCGACCGTGAAGCCCGTCGCAGCAGCTGTGCCTGTCGTCACCGGCGAGCTCGGTGAGAACGACTGCGCGCACGGCTTCATCGACACGTACATGCCGTGGGCCGACGCGATGGGAATCTCCTACCTCGGCTGGACGTGGGACACGTGGAATTGCAACAGCGGCCCCGCGCTGATCAGCGGCTACGACGGCACGCCGACTGCATTCGGCGCGGGCTTCCGCGCGCACCTGCTGTCACTGCAGGGACGCTAGAACCGCGGCTTCGTAGATCGGATCGCGCGTGTAGCGCTCGAGCTCGTCCGAGAGGACGTCGCTCGGTATCGGCGGGTCGCCGGGCGGGAACGGCGCGGGCTTTCCGTCCAGCTCGATCCCCTCGAGCCGCTCGGCCTCGACGTGCTCGAGCACGATGTCGTCGCGATCGAGCCGCGAACGCAGCCAGCCGGCGATGAGCAGCGCCTGCGCGCGCGTCCCGGTGACACGGATCACGCCCACGCTCGCAACGTCGGGCCAGAGCGACGCGAGCAGCGTTCGCCAGCGCGACGTGCGCGCCCACGCGATGTCGGACACCGCGGTCCGGTCGAACAGCTCCGCCAGATTCCGATAGGGGAACGGGAGGTCGTCCCACTCGGTCGAGTCGACGATGAGACGGTCGGTGACACCGACGAGCTGGTCGAGCTCCTGCGCGCCCCACGGCGGCTCGCCGCGCCAGCGCAGGAAGACGGGAAGGTCGGAGATGAGAAGCGGCTCGACGATGCTTGCGGGCGCCTTCGCCCGCAGGCCGCGCAACCGCAGCTCGATCACCTCCGAGCAGATCTCGCGGTCGACGCCGGGAACGGCGTAGCACTCGAGCGACACCGCCGCGTCGATGCCGTCGGCACCGGCGTTCGGCTCGGGCAGGAGCAGGATCGCGCGCGAGGGATGCCGCTCCGCCATACCGCTCAGCGCGGCGCGCGCCGGATCGACCCATCCTTCCGGCACCCAGGCGATGTGAGTCATGACGCTCGTGCGCAGGCTCGGCTGCCCGTTCTCGGTCACGGTGGCCGCGCGCAGCTGCCGATCGCGCGGTCGACGTCGGCGAGCCGGACGTCCTCGCCGGTCCAGGTCGATGCCGCTAATTCCGACGCCATGACCGGCCGTCCCGCCGCAGCAACTCCTCGGAGCTCGGCGGCCCCCATGTCCCTGCGGCGTAGTTCGGGAACGCCGGGCGATCGCGCTGCCAGGCCGCGACGATCGCGTCGACGAGGAGCCACTGCTCCTCCACCTCGTCGGAACGCGTAAACAGCGTCCCGTCGCCGAGCATTGTGTCGAGAATCAGGCGCTCGTACGCCTCCGGCATCCCTATCCGGAACGCGCCGCCGTAGAGGAAGTCCATGTGCACGGTGCGGATCGTCATGCCTTGACCGGGGACCTTCGCGCCGATGGCGAGCGACACGCCTTCATCCGGCTGCACGTGCACCAGCAGGACGTTCGGGCGCAGCCCTTCCGCGGCGGTCTCCTCGAACGGCGGATGCGGCGCACGCTTGAACTGGATGGCGATCGTGGTCTCGCGTCGCGCGAGCCGCTTGCCCATGCGCACGTAGAACGGCGTGTCCGCCCAGCGCCAGTTGTCGACGAAGAGCTTGGCGGCGACGAACGTCTCGGTCATCGAGTCGGATGCGACGTTCTGCTCCTCGCGGTACGCGGGGACCTCCTCGCCTTCGACGAAGCCGCGGCCGTACTGGCCGCGCACGACCGACTTCGGGCCGGGCGTGTGCAGCGCCTTCAGCACCTTCACCTTCTCGCTGTGCACGGAGTCGGACTTGAAGTCGATCGGCGGCTCCATCGCCGTGAGGGCGAGCAGCTGCAGCAGGTGGTTCTGGAAGATGTCGCGGATCGCTCCGGCGCTCTCGTAGTAGCCGGCGCGGCCTTCGATGCCGATCGACTCGGCGACGGTGATCTGGACGTGGTCGATGAACTGCCGGTTCCAGATCGGCTCGAAGACGCCGTTCGCGAACCGCAGCGCCAACATGTTCTGGACTGTCTCCTTGCCCAGGTAGTGGTCGATGCGGAAGATCTCGCTCTCGTCGAAGTGCGCCCAGAGCATCTTGTTCAACTCACGGGCCGACGCGAGATCGTGGCCGAACGGCTTCTCGACGATCAGTCGCGTCCAGCCGGTGGCGCTGCGGCGCTTGCCGAGCGCCTCGACGATCGTCGGAAACGCGGGCGGCGGCACGGCAAGGTAGTAGACCCGGTTGCCACAGAGGTTCGCCTGCTTGTCGCACTGCTCGACGAGCTGCTCGAGCTTCCCTTCTCCGCCCTCGTCGGCGAAGTCGGTCGCGGTGTAGTGCATGTTCGCCGCCAGCCCGTCCCACACGTCCTGCCTGAACTCGTCGCGCGAGTGCTGCTGGACCGCTTGCTTCATCTCCTCGCGCCAGGAGTCGTCGTCGCCCTCGGTCCGCGCAACGCCGATGATGGCGAAGCGCGGCGGCAGCAGCTGCCGGAAGGCGAGCGAGTACAGCGCAGGCATCAGCTTCTTGTGCGTGAGGTCGCCGGAGGCGCCGAAGATGACGAGCGCGCACGGATCAGGCGTGCGCCGGAACGAGAGCCCCTCGAGGAGAGGGTTGCCCTGCTGCTGCGCGGTGGTCTCGGTCACTGTTCCGGGCTCTTCTCGAGGTGGCCGCCGAAAGCATGACGCATTGCGGAAAGGACACGATCGCCCCAGTCCGCTTCGCCACGCGACGCGAAGCGATTGAAAAGCGACGCGGCCAAGACAGGCGCCGGCACGCCCTCCTCGACTGCAGCTTGCACCGTCCACCGACCCTCGCCTGAGTCACTCACATGGCCTGCGTACTCGTCGAGGTTCGGCGAGCCGTTCAGCGCCTGCGCGGTGAGGTCGAGCAGCCACGATGAGATCACGGAACCGCGGCGCCAGACCTCGGTGATCGCGGCGACGCCGAGCTCGTACTTGTAGTGGTCGGGGTCGCGGAGCGGCGTCGTTTCGGCGTCCGTCTCCTGCTCGTGCAGGCCGATGTTCGCGTGCTTGAGGACGTTGAGACCCTCGGCGTAGGCCTGCATCAGGCCGTACTCGATCCCGTTGTGGACCATCTTCACGAAGTGCCCCGCGCCCGACGGGCCGCAGTGAAGCCACCCCTGCTCTTCAGGCGCCGGGTCGCCCTTGCGGCCGGGGGTGCGCTCGGCGGCGGCGACTCCTGGCGCCAGCGCCTCGAACACGGGCACGAGGCGACCGACCGCCTCGTCGTCGCCGCCGATCATCAGGCAGTAGCCGCGCTTGAGACCGAAGACACCGCCGCTGACACCGACGTCGACGTAGTGGACGTTCCCCTCACGCAGCTTCCGCGAGCGACGAAGATCGTCGACGTAGTACGAGTTCCCGCCGTCGATGATGGTGTCGCCGGGCGCGAGGTGCGGCGCGAGCTCGGTCACGATCGACTCGACGAGACCCGCCGGAACCATCAGCCAGACCGACCGCGGCGCGTCGATTTGCTGCACGAGCTGCTCGAGCGACGAGGCCGTCGCCTCGACGTTGGGGTCGTACGTCTTGACGTCGTGACCGGCAGCGCGGAGGCGCTCGGTCATGTTCGCCCCCATGCGGCCGAGGCCAACCATCCCTAATTGCATCAGGCTTCCTCCAGGTGGATGCGCGCGACACGGCGGCCGCGCTCCTTCAACGACTCGTAATCGCCCGCCGCCTGCGCACGAATGAAGCGTCTGAACCCGAACGGCTTCTCGGGGATGGCGAGCTCCTCGCCGCCGTCGTCGACAACCTGCAGGAAGAGGCCCGTGTTCGGGCCGCCCTTGTGCAGCTGGCCGGTCGAGTGAAGATAGCGGGGGCCGTAGCCGTGCGTGACGACGCACCCCGTGCGCGAGCGCAGCTCGCCTGCGATCTGCGCGATACGCCGGTCGTTCGCCTCGGACGGCGCGATGAACGCCTGCACGCAGGCGTAGTCGCCTTCGCGCGCCTCCGCCACCAGCGCGTCGATCGACCCTTCATCGTCGAGCGTCGGGTCATGACCGGTCGCGAGGACCTCGTTCGTCTTGTCCTTCGCCGCCTGGACGTCGGGCTGGTCGAACGGGTTGATCTCGAGCCACGTCGCAGCGACGGCCACCGCGAACTCCCAGCGGAAGAACTCGCCGCCGAGCGTGGCCGCACCATCGAGGTCGGGCACCACCCACTGCCGGTCGGGGCCCTCGGGCGACTCGCCAGGTGCGGGCACGAGGCCCTTGCCGAGCTTGCCCGTCGACTCGGCGATGAGCTGCTCCGCCCAGAGGCCGAAGCCGCCATCCGTATCGGCGATGCAGATCTTGTCGCGCCCCTCGCTCCAGCCCAAGCCGAACCCGGCACCAAGCGCGTAGCCAGGATTGCCCTCGTCGCTGCGGCAGCGCTCGGCCATGCGCTCCGCGCTTTCGAGCAGCGCGTCGACGTCGATGCCGGCCAGCGCAGCGGGCACCATCCCGAACGGCGAGAGCGCGGAGTAGCGGCCGCCGATCGTCGGCTCGCCGTTGAAGACGCCGCGGAAGCCGCGCTCGTTCGCGAGCGCCTCGAGCTGCGAGCCGGGATCCGTGATCGCAACCCACTGCGCGCCTCTACCGGTCTTCTTCCAGAAGTAGTCCGAGTGCGACCGCGTCTCGAGTGTCGAGCCCGACTTCGACGCGGATACGAAGAGCGTGCGCTCGAGATCCAGCTGCTCCTCGAGCGCACGGATCGCCGTCGGATGCGTCGTGTCGAGCACGTGCAGCGCGCGAGCCAAGTACGTGCGCCCCAGCACCTCGGGCGCGAGGCTCGAGCCTCCCATTCCCATGAGCACGACGGTGTCGAGCCCGTCCGCCTTCGCGCCGTCGGCGAATTCGGCGAGCTCCGCGACCCGCTCACGCATGCGGCGGGGCTCGTCGAGCCAGCCGAGCCACTTTGCCTCGTCGGCTCCGGTCCAGACAGTCGGGTCGCGCTCCCAGATCCGGTCGATGAGGTCCGTGCGCTCTGTCATCTAGGCCGCAGTGAGCGCCTCGCGCTTCCCCGCCACGCCGTCGAGCAGCTCCGCGAACGAGTCGGCGAACTTCTGCACGCCCTCGAGCTCGAGCGTCTCGACGACGTCGTCATAGTCGACTCCGGCCTTCGCGAGGTCGTCGAGGAGCGCGTGCGCCTTCTTGACCCCCTTCATGACCGTGTCGCCGCGCACCTCGCCGTGATCCTGGAACGCGCTGATCGTCTCCTCCGGCATCGTGTTCACGGTCTCGGGGCCGATCAGCTCCTCGACGTAGAGGACGTCGCGGTACGCAGGGTTCTTTGTCGAGGTCGACGCCCACAGGCAGCGCTGCGGATTCGCGCCCTTGCCGGCGAGGAACTCCCAGCGCGGCCCGGAGAACGCCTCCCGATAGTGCTCGTACGCAAGCTTCGCGTTCGCGACTGCGAGCTTGCCACGGAGGGCGAGGGCGTCCTTCGAGCCGATCGCGTCGAGGCGCTTGTCCGCCTCCGTGTCGACGCGCGAGACGAAGAAGCTCGCGACGGAGTAGAGCGCCTTTCGGGCTCCCTCCTCCGGCGACGAGGCGCTCGAGCCCGCGGAGGTACGCCTCGACCACCTCGGCGTAGCGCTGCAGGGAGAAGATCAGCGTCACGTTGATGTTCTTCCCGTGCGCGACGCAGTCCTCGATCGCGCCAAGGCCGGGCTTCGTGGCCGGGATCTTCACGTACAGGTTGGGACGGTCGAGCCAGGCGTGGAGGCGCATCGCCTCGGCGAACGTCGCCTCGCGGTCGTACGCGAGCGTCGGGTCGACCTCCCAGGAGACAAAGCCGTCGTAGCCCGTCTTCTCGTGCACGGGGGCGAGCAGGTCGAGCGCGGCTTCCACGTCGCGCGACGAGAGCTGGAGGAAGATCTCCTTCGGATCGGCCTCCTGCTCGAGCAGCTGCTTGATCTGCTCGTCGTAGCGGTCGCCGTGCGAGATCGCCTTCTGGAAGATCGTCGGGTTGGAGGTGACCCCGACGACTGCGTCCTCGCGCATCATGCGCGCCAGCTCGCCCTCCTCGAGCATGTCGCGCGAGAGATAGTCGATCCACACGGACTGGCCGCGCTTGGAGAGCTCGTGCAATTTCGAGTCAGCCATTCGCCATCGCCCTTTCCATTGCTTCGACTTTCTTCAGTCTCTCCACGTACCGGCCGGTGCCGATAAAGGTCGCCCCGAGGAAGGTGCGCACGAGATCGGCCGCGAGACTCGGGCCGATGACCTCGGAGCCGAGGCACAGCACGTTCATGTCGTCGTGTTCGACGCCCTGGTGCGCGGAATATCCGTCGTGGCAGATCGCCGCGCGGATCCCGGCCATCTTGCAGGCCGCAACCGCCGCGCCGACACCGGAGCCGCATACGAGCACGGCGCGCTCGGCACGGCCGTCGAGGATCGCCTCGCCGGTCTCGCGCGCCTTGTCGGGATAGTCGATGCGCACGGCGTCCGTATCGGTGCCGAGGTCGACGATCTCATGGCCGTCCGTGCGCAGCGTCTCGAGGATGACGTCGCGCAAATGGACGCCGCGATGGTCGAATGCAACTGCGACGTTCACGACACGCGTTCGCGCAGCGCGAGCGCACGCGCGACGACGTTGTCGGCGGTGAAGCCGAACTTCTCCAGCACGACGTTGCCGGGGGCGGACGCGCCGAAGTGCTCGATCGAGATCGAGTCGCCGTCGTCGCCGACCCACTCCTTCCACCCAAGCTTCACGCCTGCTTCGATCGAGACGCGCGCCTTGACGTCGGCGGGAAGGATCTCCTCGCGATAGTCCGCCGGCTGCGCCTCGAACAGCTCCCAGCACGGCATCGAGACGACCCGGGTCGGGATGTCGAGCTTCTTCGCCGCCTCCACCGCCACCGCCACTTCGGAACCGGTCGCGAGGAGGATCAGCTCGGGTGCGTCGTCGCTGTCGTGGACGACGTACGCGCCGCGCGCGACACCCTCGACGGTCGTCCCGTCCAGCGTCGGCACCTTCTGCCGCGTCAACGCCATCCCCACGGGGCCGTCTTCGCGCTCGAGTGCGACCTTCCACGCGCCGACCGTCTCGGTTGCGTCCGCGGGACGGATGAACCAGAAGTTGGGAATCGCGCGCAGCGATGCGTACTGCTCGATCGGCTGGTGCGTCGGACCGTCCTCGCCCAGCCCGACGGAGTCGTGCGTCCACAGGAAGAGCGACTGCAGCTTCGACAGGGCCGCGAGGCGCACGGCGTTGCGCTGGTAGTCGCTGAAGATGAGGAACGTCGAGCTGTATGGCTTCAGCATCCCGTCGTGCAGGGAGATGCCGTTGACGATCGCGCCGCTCGCGAACTCGCGGATGCCGAAGGCGATGTTGCGGCCGGCATGCGTCGCGCTGAACAGGCCACCGCCCTTGAACTCCGTCTTCGTCGACTCGACGAGATCGGCCGCGCCGCCGACCATCGTCGGCGTGTGGTTCTTGATCGCCTCCATCACCTTGGCGCCGACGTCGCGCGTCGCGAATCCCTCGCCGGGCTCGAAGTGCGGTAGCGCCTCCACCCAGCCCGGCAGCGGCTTGCGGGTCTGCGCCTGGTCCCAGCGCTCGCGCATGCCGGGGTACTTCGCCGACCACGCGCTCAGCTTCTGCTGCCACGCGTCCTCCAGCGCGATGCCGCGCTCGACGCCGTTCATGTGCGCGGCGACCTCTTCGGGGACGAAGAACTTCTTGTCCGGGTCCCACCCGAGCGCGACCTTCGTCGCGCGGACCTCTTCCTCGCCGAGCGGAGAGCCGTGCGCCTTCGCCGTGTCCATGGCGTGCGGCGCGGGATACGCGATGTGCGAGTGAACGATGACGAGCGACGGCTTGGACGTCTCCGCCTGCGCGTTCGCGATCGCCTTGCGCAGCTCGCCCAGATCGTTGACGTCCTTCACGTGCTGCACGTGCCAGCCCTGCGCCTCGAAGCGGGCGCCGCGATCCTCGGTGAACGAGATCCACGTCGTGCCGTCGATGGTGATGTGGTTGTCGTCGTAGAAATAGATGAGCTTGCCGAGGCCCAGCGTTCCCGCGATCGACGCCGCCTCGTTCGAGACGCCCTCCATGAGATCGCCGTCGGAGCAGATGACGTACGTCCGGTGGTCGACGATCTCGTCGTACGGCCGGTTGAAGAGCTCGGCGAGGAAGCGCTCGGCGATGCCGAAGCCGACGCCGTTCGCGAATCCCTGTCCGAGCGGCCCGGTCGTCGCCTCGATGCCGGGCGTGTGGTGAACCTCGGGATGTCCCGGCGTGAGCGACTCCCACTGCCGGAAGCGCTTCAGCTCCTCGAGCGAGAGGTTGTAGCCCGCAAGATGGAGCGCGGAGTACTGGAGGATGCACGCGTGGCCGGCTGAGAGGACGAACCGGTCGCGGTCGGGCCACTGCGGGTTGGCCGGGTTGTGATCCATGACCTCCGTGTAGAGGAGGTAGGCGAGCGGAGCCAGCGCCATCGCGGTTCCCGGGTGCCCGGCGTTCGCCTGCTGGACGGAGTCCATGGCGAGCGTCCTGATGGTGTCGATCGAAAGCTGCTCGATGTCTGGCTTGGCCACCGGGGGGAACGATATGCGCCGCACTACCCTTGGTGCGTCATGGCAGTCGTGATCGCCTCCAATCTCCGAAAGGAGCTCGCCGGATCGTTACTTTTCGACGGCGTCTCCTTCAGCGTCGAGCGGCGCGACCGCGTCGCGCTCTCCGGCCCGAACGGCGCCGGGAAGACGACGCTGCTTCGCATCCTGGCCGGGGAGACCGAGAAGCACGGCGGCGAGCTCGCCTTCGAGAAGGGGACACGGGTGGCGCTGCACGACCAGCGGCCGCCGCTCGACCAGGACCTGACCGTGCGCGAGTACGTCCTCTCCGGGGCGCGCGACCTCGTCGCGCTCGAACGCGAGCTCGAGGAGCTCGAGCAGGCGATGGCGACCGGGACGCACGACCAGGTGACGTTGAACCGGTACGCCGAGGCGCAGGCGCGCCTCGAGCACGCGGGCGGGTACGGATGGCGCGACCGGGCGACCTCCGTGCTGCGCGGCCTCGGCTTCGCCGACGCCGATCTCGACCGGCAGCTGCGCACGTTCTCGGGCGGCGAGCTGACGCGTGCCTCGCTGGCCCGCGCGCTCGGCGGCGACCCCGATCTCCTGCTCCTCGACGAGCCGACCAACCACCTCGACGTCGCGAGCCTCGAATGGCTGGAGCGTGAGCTGCAGTCGCTCGACGCAGCCGTGATCCTCGTCGCCCACGACCGCTGGTTCCTCGAAGCGGTGACGACGGCGACGCTCGAGCTCACGGCCGGCCGCGCGACCTTCTTCCCCGGCCCGTGGCACGTGTGGCGGCGCGAGAAAGCGGCGCGGGCATTGCACGCGCAGAAGGAAGTCGCGCGCGCAACTGCGGACATCGCGCGGCTCGAGCGCTTCGTCGAGCGCTTCCGGTACAAGAAGGACAAGGCGAAGCAGGCGCAGGCGAAGCTCACGCACATCGGCCGGCTCCAGCAGGAACGCTCGGCCGCGGCGGACGAGGTCGCGCTGCTGAGCCGCCGGCAGCGCACGCTCGGCTTCGAGTTTCTCAAGCCCGCGCGCAGCGGACGGACGGTCGTCGAGGCGGACGGACTGGAGCTGCGCATCGGCGAGCGCGTGCTTCTGCGCGACGCAACGTTCGCGCTCGAGCGAGGCGAACACGTTGCGCTCGTGGGGCCGAACGGCTCCGGCAAGACAACGCTGCTCGAGGCGATCGTGAACGAACGAGGCATTCGGATCGGGCACGGCGTGAAGATCGGGTACTTCTCGCAGCAGGAGATGGAGCTCGACACGCGTGGGTCCGTGCTGCAGTGCGTGCAGACGATGACGGGCCTGTCGCGTCCCGACGCGCAGACGCTCCTCGGCCGCTTCCTCTTCTCCGGGTGGACGGAGCACGAGAAGGCGGTCACCGTTCTCTCGGGCGGCGAGCGCCGGCGCCTTGCCCTGGCCGTCACGGTTGCGTCGGGCGCGAACTTCCTCGTGCTCGACGAGCCGACGAACCATCTCGACCTGGACAGCCGCGAGGCGCTCGAGGCTGCTCTCGACGCGTTCCCCGGAACCGTGCTGCTCGTTTCGCACGACCGCGCACTCCTCGACGCGATCGCCGAGCGGACGCTCGCGATCGAGGACGGCGAGTTGCACGGCTACGACGGCGGCTGGGCGGAGATGCTCCGCCGGCGCGAGGAGCGGGCGGCCCGTCCCGTGGAGCCCGCAGCCGCAAGGCGCCGAAACCTGCGAAACCGAGGCGAAGCGCGAAAGCCGCGACCCAGTGGAGCTCGAGCGGATCGAGGCGGAGATCGCCACGCGCGAGGCTGACGTGGCGGAGCTGGAGGCGAAAGCTGGCCACGGACTGGTCGGACGTCGACCTCCTCGCCGCGCACAAGCTCGCGCGCGATGGGCTCACGGCGCTACTCGAGCGGTGGGAGGCGCTTTTCGAAGCACAGACTGAGCGCGCGTGAGTCGTACGGCGGGTAGCACGGGATCCGCTCATAGCCCGACGACTCGTACAGGCCGAGCGCTTCCGGCTGGCGGTCGCCGGTCTCGAGGACGAGGCCGCGGTAGCCCAGCCGACGCGCCTCTGCCTCGAGGTCGACGAGCACTCGCCGGCCGAGGCCACGACCGCGCTGTTCCGGAACGACGTACATGCGCTTCAGCTCCGCGCGCTCGTCGTCGAAGCGCGTGATCCCGCCGCACGCGACCGCAGCACCGTCGTCGCCGCGCACCACGAGAAAGACGCCGTCGGGCTCGACGAACATCGCCGCGTCACGCGCCGGTCCGATGTCGGCCTCGCCGCCGTAGAGCCCGCGCATCTCCGCCTGCTGTGCATGCGCGAGCGCCTGCACGTCGGCGGAGTCGAATCGGCTCAGGCCCAGAACGCATCGAACGCCGAGTCAAGCGGTACTGCCGTGACCTCCGCCAGACGCCCGTCGGCGAAGCGAATGACGAGCGCCTGATCGACGTCGAGGTCGATCCCGTTGCGCGTGCCCGACGCGCGATAGACGGCGAGACCCCACTCGTCGTCGGCCACGACGGTGTGCAGACGACTGCCGGTACGTCCCGTCCGTCTCCGTGCCCGTTCGGCGGAGGAACTCGACCACGTCGCGCGGGCCGCGGTACTCGCCGCTCATGATCGTGTTGCCCGGGACGCGCCAGACGACGTCGCGGGTGAACGCGGCGGCGATGACCTTGGGATCGCGGCCGAACGCATCGAACAACCTCCGCGTGAGCGCAGCATTCGGGTGCTCGCTCAACTCTCGGCTCCGAGCGTCGCCACGACGGCTTCCGCGATCACCTTCAAGGGCCGCCCCGACACCTGGCTCGCCTTGCGCAGCCGGGCGAACGCGTCCTGCTCGGAGAGATGCTCCTTCTCCATGAGAAGGCCCTTTGCCCGCTCGATCACCTTGCGCGAGGCGAGCGCCTCGGCGAGCGACTCCGCTTCCTCGCGCACCGCCTGCAGCTCGTCGTGGCGGGCGCGCGCCGCTGCGATCGCCGGCAGGAGGTCCTGCTCGCGGAACGGCTTCACGAGATAGCCGAACACCCCCGCCTCGACGGCGCGGGAGACGAGCTCCTCCTGGCCGTAGGCGGTGAGCATGACGATGGGGATCGGGCGCTCCTCCAGGATCCGGCGCGCGGCCTCGATCCCGTCCACGTTCGGCATCTTCACGTCCATGATCGCGAGATCGGGCTCCTCGGATCGCGCAAGCGCGACCGCCTCCTCGCCGTCGCGCGCCTCGGCGCACACCTCGAAGCCGGCGCGAACGAGCATCTCCTTGAGGTCGAGACGAATGATCGTCTCGTCCTCGGCAACGAGAATCCTCATGCGGCCATCGTCGCATTGCGAAGCCGGATGCCGCTGAAGTCGAGTGTCGACGCGATCACGCGTTGCCACAGTGCCGCCAGGTCGTCGTCGACCGTGAGCTCGATGTCCGCTTTCGCGTGCCGGTCGACGAGATCGCCGAGCTCGACGAGCTCGAGCGGCTCGACGGCGGAGCGCGAGATCCAGAATCGGTCCCAGCGCTCGAACCTCGGCTCGGGCAGCCGGTAGGCGAGGACTCGGGTCGTTCGCATCGGCTCGAGCCACGCGGGCTCCACGACGTGTACGCGCCGGGTGCGATCGCCGGCAAGGAACGTCTCGACGTCTTGGTCGGTCGTGCCCGAATTGGCCCAGAAGGTCGCGCGGGGGCACTCGCGCGGGAACCAGTAGAGCGGCAGGTGGCGCGTGTCGACCGCCCACACGAGCGGCTCGTCGAGGGATTGGCCCGGACGGTGGTGCGGCTCGAAGCGTGCGATCGCAGCGTCCTCGCTCACGTGCCAGAGCGCGTGCGCCCCTTCGCCCCGATACGGCGGCGCCGGCTCGATCACGCGAGGCATTCGCCACCAAGCTGCGACGGACAGGTGACGGTTCCTCTCGTAGCCTGACGGCTGGTGGGGTGGGAGAGGGAGCACCCACTTCGCGCGCGTGTACCTAGAAGCGTCGTCACGCGGCAAAGCCTCGCAGCACGGCGGCCGGCTCCGGCCAGTGCATGAGATCGGCCGCATCGGCCGCGCTGCACCACCGGTAGTCGTCGTGCTCCCAGTCGAGCTCGGGCTCCCACTCGTCCGGTGCGTCGACGAGGAAGCATTCGACCGTGATGCCGCCGTAGTCGAACGTGCTCCCGAGCGGCTGCGGCTCCGCGGCCAGGCCCGTCTCCTCGCGGAGCTCGCGGACAGCCGCGGCCGCGTACGTCTCGCCCTCCTCGACGCCGCCGGCGACGCTGTGCCAGTACGCGTCGTTCTCCGGCGAGCGATGCAGCGCGAGGAACTCGTCGCCCCGGCGAACGAAGATGAGCACCTCCTGCGTCCTCGTCATCCCGGGAACACGACCTCCGCGCGTGTCCCGCCGTCGCTGCGCAGGTCGAACGTGCCCCGGAGCTCGTCGCTGACGAGCGCGCGCACGATCGACAAGCCCGTGCCGGCACCGTGCTCGCCCGGGCCGGAGCCTTCGTCGGAGATGGCGAGCACGACCTCGCCGTCACGGTGAGCCAGCTCGATGCGAACGTCGCCGGCGCCGTGCTCGAGCGCGTTCTGAAGCAGCTCGCTGAAGACGAGCGCGAGCGCGGTCGCCCGCTGGCCGGCGAGGGACACGGCTTCGAGGCTCGCCGAAACGTCCCGGCCGCCCGCGAGACCCTGCACGAGCATGGCGCGCAGGCGGTCGATGAGATCAGCGAGCTCGACATCCTCGTCGCGCTGCTCGGTGAGCACCTCGTGCACCGCCGCGATCGCGAGGATGCGGTTGACTGAATGCTCCAGCGCCTCGCGCGGGTCGACGCCCTCGGCCCGTGACTGCAGGCGCAGGAGCGACGCGACGGTCTGCAGATTGTTCTTCACGCGGTGGTGGATCTCTTGCGCGAGAACCCCGCGCATGACCGCCCGGCCGTGCTCGAGCGCCACGGCCGCGTGGTGCGCAATCGCTTCGAGCAGCGCGCGGTCGTCGTCGGAGAACGGCGTGTCACGGTCGGCGACGAGCTCGCCGATCTGGCGGCTGCGCCAGCGCAGCGGAGTTCGCAACGCATGGGTGCCGGCGCGGCCCTCCGGCCACGCGATGCGTCCGTCCTCGAGAACGAGCGCGGCGCCGGTCGCGGAAACTGCATCCATCGTCGTTTTGACGATCGCCTCGAGCGACTCCTCGAGATAGAGCGACTCGGACACGGCCTCGGAGATCCGCGCGAGCGCCTCCAGCTCCGCGACGCGGCGCTGCATCTGCGCGTACAACTGTGCGTGCACGATCGTCTGCGCGACCTGATCGGCGATCGCCTCGACCAGCCCGATCTCGGACGCGTCGTACTCGCGTGCGGCGCGCGTCCGGACGTTGAGCGCACCGGCGAGCTTCTCGCCGTGGACGAGGATCGGGACGGCGAGGATCGACTCGTACTGCGACTCAGGCAGGTTGGGAAACAGCTTGAAGCGCGGATCGAGATGCGCCTGCGCGGGAATCATGACCGGCGCGCGCTCGGCGGCGGCGCTCCCGGTGATCCCTTCGCCGGGCCGCAGCCGCGGACGACGGGTCATATCCTCGACACTCGTCCCGTAGGTCGCCCGGAGGATGAGCTCGTCGCTCCGGTCGTCGTAGAGGTAGACGAAGCAGGCGTCCGCGTGCAGCGCCTCCGCGACGCGGGTGGCGATGAGGTGGAGGACCTCCTCGAGGTCGAGTGTCGAGTTGACCGCCGCCGTCGTCTCGGTCAGCAGGCGCAGGTGCCGCTCGGTCGCCTCCACGCCAGGAATCGTATGGGGCAGCTACGGTGTGGTCAGTGGCCGCTGTTCAGCTCAAATGCGAGATCGACGGATGCACGGAGACGTGGAGCGTGGCGTCGCCCGCAAAGATGAAGGCGTCCATGGCCGAGCACCGCAAGCAGTTCCATCCCGGCTGGGTGCAGCCGGCGCCGAAGCCGATGTCGCCGTACCGGCTCGATTACTCGCGCCGCGCCCGCAGTTTCTAGCGCCGGCAGGGTTGCAGGACCTGAGCCGGGGGCCGCGAATTTGGCGTCGATGCCGAATCGTCCCGACCCGGCCATAACAAACCTTTTACTCCGACCCTGCAAAAAACCTTGCAGAGCGGGCATACCTTCATCCATATGAGCGCCCTCGCCATCGACCTCCGCCGCACCGCCGGCTACATCGTGTCCGACCGGCACGGACGCCTGGTGGGCAAGGTCGAGTGCCCGATGTACGGCACGGCGCCGGACGTTCCGGATGCGCTCTCGGTCAAGGCCGGCCTCTTCTCCCGCCGCCGCCGCCTCGTTCCGGCCGACACGATCGGCCAGATCGACGGCTCGAGCGGCGTGATCGAGCTCCGCGTCGACCGCGACGCGATCCGCAGTTTCCTTTAGACCCCGCGGAATCCCCTCTTAACGACCACGAGGTGCCATAAGCACCTCGCAGTCGGCCGTCAGTTGGCTCGTCTCCGCAGAGGGCGAGCCGGGGATGATTGTTGCAGATCCGGCAAACCTCCTAGAGAACGGCCAGATACTTCTTCATCTCCCATTCGGTGAGCTGGACGCGGTACTCGTCCCACTCCTTCCGCTTCAGCTCGATGTAGCGGTCGAAGATGTGCGGGCCGAGCGCCTTGCGCGCGAGCTCGGAGCGTGAGAGCTCGTCGATGGCCTCGCCCAGCGTCTCGGGCAGGGAGACGATCCCGCGCTCGCGGCGCTGCTCGGGCGTGAGGTGGTACAGGTTCGTCTCCATCGGATCGGGCAGCTCGTAGCCCTTCTCGATCCCGTCCAGGCCGGCGTGCAGCAGGCACGCGAAGGTGAGGTACGGGTTGCAGGCCGGATCCGGGCAGCGCAGCTCCGCGCGGGTCGCCTGCTCTGAGCCCGGCTTGTACAGCGGGATGCGGATGAGCGCCGAACGGTTCCGCTGCGACCAGGCGACGTACACAGGGGCCTCGAAGCCGGGCACGAGGCGCTTGTACGAGTTGACCCACTGAGCGAAGACAGCCGCGATCTCGCGCGCGTGGCGGAGCTGGCCCGCGATGAACTGCTTGCCGACGTCCGACAGGTGCCACTTGTCGTCACCGTCGAAGAACTGGTTGCGGCCGTCGGTGAAGAGCGACTGATGCGTGTGCATGCCCGAGCCGTTCTCGCCGAACAGCGGCTTCGGCATGAAGGTCGCGTGGTAGCCGTGCTGCTTTGCGACCTCCTTCACCACGAGCCGATAGGTGAGCATGTAGTCCGCCATGTCGAGCGCGTTCGCGAAGCGGATGTCGATCTCGTGCTGCGAAGGCCCGACCTCGTGGTGGTGGTACTCGACCGGGATCCCCATCTTCTCGAGCGCACGGATCGTGTCGCGCCGAACCGACGTTGCCGCGTCCATCGTCGTCTGGGCGAAATACCCGCCCTCGTCGAGGGTCTCCGTGCCCTTCTCGTCCTTGAAGAGGAAGTACTCGGCCTCGGGGCCGACGTTGAACGTGTCGAAGCCCATCGAACGCATCCGGTCGAGCGCCAGCCGAAGCACGTGGCGCGGGTCGCCGTCGTAGCGCTTCCCGTCCGGCGTGACGATGTCGCAGATCATCCTTCCGGCCCGCCCGTCGGGCAGGACCCGGAACGTCTCGGGGTCGGGAATCGCGACCATGTCCGACTCCTCGATGGCGTTGAAGCCGGTGATCGACGAGCCGTCGAAGCCCATGCCGTCGTCGAGCGCGCCTTCGACTTCGCCGACGGTGATCGAGAAGCTCTTCAGGTGCCCCTCGAGATCGGTGAACCAGAGGAGCATGTCCTCCACGCCGGCCTTCTTGATCTCCGCGAGGACGCGCTTCCGCGCCTCAGGGTCGGACGTCGCCCGATTCTCGCTCTCGACCTGCGCCATCGGTTCTCCTCCTCGCTCGCTCGACGAGAAGGAGTCTATGTTGGAGGGCTCGGCGGGGCAGTGGCTGTGTCGCAGATGGTGCGCTGGATCGGCGCGCTGCTGCGTCCTCGGTTGCGTCCGTAGTGGAACTACGAACGCGCCCTGCGTCCTTGCATCGCATCCGCCCAGCGCATCCCTGCGACGAGCACAGCCCCACCGAGCCCTCCGCTCAGCTCCAGGCGGTCTCCTGCACGAGCGCACGTTCCTTCAGCGGCTCCCACCAGGCGCGCTGAGCGGCGTACCACTCCACCGTCTCGCGCATCCCGTCCTCGAACGCGATGTCCGGTTTCCAGCCCAGCTCACTCCGCAGCTTCGACGAATCGAGGAGGTAGCGACGGTCGTGCCCCGGACGGTCCGGGACGATCGACTTCAGCGACGCCGGCTTGCCCGTGAGCTCGAGCACCGCGTCGGCGATCTCCTCGATCGTCTTCTCGACCCCGCTGCCGACGTTGTACGTCTCGCCGACACGGCCGCGATCGAGCACGAGCTCGATCGCCCGGCAGTGGTCGCGCACGTGCAGCCACTCGCGCTTGTTTGCCGTCGACGCGTACAGCGGCAGCTCGATGTCGTCGAGCGCGTTCGTGACGAAGACCGGGATCACCTTCTCCGGAAACTGGTACGGCCCGTAGTTGTTCGAGCAGTTCGTGATCGTCACGGGCAGCCCGTACGTCTCGTGGTACGCGCGCACGGCGTGGTCGGCGCCTGCCTTCGACGCGTTGTAGGGCGTGCGCGGCCGGTACGGCGACTCCTCGGTGAACACCTCGTCGCTGTCGAGCGGAAGGTCGCCGTACACCTCGCACGTGGAGACGTGGTGAAAGCGTTTGACGCCGGCCCGCCGGGACGCTTCGAGGAGCGACTGCGTCCCGAGGACGTTCGTCCTGAAGAACCTGCCCGGGTCGACGACCGCGAGGCTGTTGTGCGACTCGGCAGCGAAGTTGAGGACGACCTCGACCCGTTCCGCCTCGAGCAGCCGCTCGCAGCCCTCGAGGTCGCCGATGTCGCCCTCGGCGAAGACGATCCGGTCCTCGACGTCGGCGAGCGATCGCCGGTCTCCGGCGTAGGTGAGCAGGTCGAGCACGACGACGTGGTCGTCCGGCCGGCGCTCGAGCCAATACCGGACGAAATTCGAGCCGATGAAGCCTGCTCCGCCCGTGACGAGGAGTCTCATCGGGGCATGACTTTAGCCCGTCGCGCCGAAACCCGATTTGCAAACATGACTTTGCTAGCTTCGCCGTCCAGCCGGATGCCTCTTCGCGCGCTCTCGATCGCCTTCGCCTCGGCTTTGCTCCTCGCAGGGCCGGCGGCCGCGTCTCCGGCAGCGGGGCGGGACCTCCCGCCCATCTGCGCCACGTCGTGCGTTGCGGCGAAGGCAGGCACCGGCGCGCTGTTCGTCTTCAGCGGCCACGGCTGGGGGGACGGCATCGGCATGAGCCAGTACGGCGCCTGGGGCTACGCGCTGCACGGGTACGGGTACCAGCAGATCCTCTCGCACTACTACCCCGGCACGACGCTCGGCTCGACGCCGGCGACGCTCATTCGCGTCCTCCTGGCCGACGGGAAGAAGACACTGAAGCTTTCGTGTGCGGTGCCGTTCACCGTCACGGACGGGAACGGCGTCGCCCACACGCTCGCAGCGGGTGCGATCTCTCTCGGCACGAAGCTCGTCGTGAACGGCCAGCCGCTGACGCCGCCGCTGACATTCGACGCCGGCGCAGGCGGATGGATGACCCTCGCGCGCCCCTACCGCGGCGAGATCCAGGTGGACGTCGTGAACGGCCGGCTCCGCGCGATCAACGTCGTCGGTCTGGAGGACTACCTGTACGGCGTCGTCCCCGCCGAGATGCCGTCGACCTGGTCGCCGCCCGCGCTTCAGGCGCAGGCCGTCGCGTCACGCTCGTATGCGCTCGCAACGCGCAAGGTCGCCGCGCCGTTCGACGTGTACGGGGACACTCGCAGCCAGGTGTACCTCGGCGTCTCCCATGAGACGCCGGCAACGACCGCGGCCGTCGACGCAACCAAGGGACAGATCGTGATGTTCAACGGCAAGGCGGCGTCGACGTTCTTCTTCTCCAGCTCGGGTGGCGAGACCGAGTCGATCTCCGACGGCTGGGGAGTCGCACCCGTGCCGTACCTCGTCGCGGTTCCCGATCCGTACGACGTGCTGTCGCCGTACCACAACTGGACGGTGCCGATCAGCGCGCACACCTTCGCGCAAGCGCTGAAGGTGAAGGGGTCGATCCTCGACCTCCAGACGACGACCGACCCCACAGGGCGCGTCAGTCGCCTCTCGGTGATCACGCTGCCTTCGCTCGGCCTCGGCGCCGCAGCCGGTCCATCCTTCAGCGGAGGCGCCGTCACCAGCGCACTCGGGCTACGCTCGACCTGGTTCAGCGTGTCGATGATGTCCCTCCAGCAGCCGATACCCGCGGCCCCGATCCCGTTCGGGACGTCGATCACCCTCACAGGTCTCGTCCGCGGCATCGCCGGGGTATCGCTCGAGGAGCGCGTCTACGGCGGCAAGTGGGGGCTCGTCGGACCGGTGACACCGGCAGCCGACGGGTCGCTCCTCCTCCCCGAAGCTCCGGCGGTCACGACCGACTACCGCCTCGCGATCCCGAGCACAGCAGTCGGATACGTCCGCGTTCGCGTTACGCCACTCGTACAGCCCGCCGATCCGACACCCGGCCAGGTGAGCGGAACCGTGCAGCCCGCCCTCCCCGGAGCGCCGGTCGAGGTGGACATCCAGAACCCCGACTTGACCTGGACGGCACTCATCACCGGCGCCGTCGATCCCGACGGCACCTTCGTACTCCCCGTCGACATTCCGGCAGGAACGACGTACCGCATCGTGGTCACCCCCGGGTCAGGGATTCTCGCCCGGCATGTCGGTGCCCCAGGTCTCAGCCGGGTAATGCCTAGGGTCTTGCTGCTGATCGTCGCCGCGGCGCTCGCGGTGGCGGCGCCTGCCGCTGCGTTCACGCCGACGAACCCGCTCGCGCCGCGCCAGTGGTATCTCCAGGACGACCACGCGTTCGACGCGTGGCCGGCGCCCCCGACGAACCTCGCGCCGGTGAGGGTGGCGATCGTCGACTCCGGCGTCGACTGCAGCCTCCCCGACTTCGCCGGCCGGCTGCTCGCGGAGAAGAGCTTCGTCGGCGGCAGCCCGTGCGTCGACACCGAAGGCCACGGCACGTTCGTCGCGGGCGAGATCGCCGCGAACCTCGGCACGCAGGGAATCGTCGGGATCGCGTACACGGCGCAGCTTCTCATCGCGAAGGTGGTGACGCCGGACGGAACCATCCCGCTCACGGCAGAAGCGGACGCGATCCGCTGGTCGGTCGACAACGGCGCGCGGGTGATCAATCTCAGCCTCGGCGGCCTGCGAGACCTGGCGGACCCCGCCCAAGACACGTACTCGGCAGCTGGAGCAGCAGGCGGTCGAGTACGCGTATTCGAAAGGCGCCGTGCTCGTCGCTGCAGTCGGCAACGGCGACGAGGCTCCTTCGCAGCCGTGGCCGTATGCGAGCTACCCGGCGGCGCTCCCGCACGTCGTCGGCGTGAGCGCGCTCACGCGGTCGGGGAACGTCCCCGACTTCTCGAACCGCGACCCGGTGTTCAACGATCTCTCCGCTCCCGGAGCGTCGATCTTCTCGACGTTTCCCGCGGCGCTCACCGCGCTGCGCACCGGCTGTCCCGACCAGGGGTACTCCGACTGCGGGACCGACGATTACCGGAACGCCGAAGGGACGTCGTTCGCGGCGCCGCAGGTCTCGGCGGCCGCGGCCGTGCTGTTCGCGGTCGATCCCCTGCTGACGAACAGCCAGGTGAGCTTCTTGCTCGAGCGGTCGGCGGACGACGTCAACGCGACGAACGGCTGCCCGCGCTGCGGACTGCTGCGCGACTCGCTCAGCGGCTGGGGACGCCTGGACGTGGCCAAGGCGGTGGAGGCGCTGGCCGGCCCGCTCCCCCCGCCGGACCGGGACGAGAGCAACGACGACGCGGGCTCTCAGGCATGGACGGTGTGGGGGAAGAACGACCGGGTGCAGGCGACCGTCGACTACTGGGACGACCCCGTCGACGTCTACCGCATCGCGCTCCAGCCGCATGAGCTCCTACGAGCACAGCTCGCGGCCGGCGCGGGGCTCGCGCTCGAGCTGTGGCAGCCGCAGACGGTCCACGTCGACCGTCCCGCGTCGCAGAGGCTGCTCATCGAGGAGTCGACGACGAACCACCTGGGATTCCGCGCGCAGAAGCGCGGGATGTACTACCTCGAGGTCAAGGAAGCGTCGCCGGCGTTCACGCCGTACACGCTGACGCTGGCGAAGACGACTACTGGTTCTCCAGGAGCTCGTCGGCGCTGACGCCGCGCAGGACGCGCGCGGGGCTGCCGACCACGAGCATGCGCGGCGCCACGTCCTTCGTGACCACCGCTCCCGCGCCGACGAAGGCGTCCTCGCCGATGACGATGCCCGGGCAGAGGATGGCGCCGCCTCCGACGCGGGCGCCGCGGCGCACCGTCGGGCCCTTGATGAGCTCGTGCCGGCGTTCGGTCCGGCCCATGAAGTTGTCGTTCGTCGTGACGACGCACGGAGCGATGAAGACGTTGTCCTCCAGCGTCGAGTACGCCGTGATGTACGCGTTCGCCTGGATCTTCGTCAGCGCGCCGATGGTGGTGTCGTTCTCGACGAGGACGCCGCGGCCGACGACGACGTCGTCGCCGATGTCGACACGCTCGCGCACGCACGCCTGGTCGCCGACGATCACGCGCGCGCCGATGCGCGTCCCCGCGAACACGATCGCGCCCGTGGACACGATCGTCCCGTCGCCGATCACCGTCGGAGGAAGCGGCTCGCGCTTCGCCGTCGAGCGCGGCGAGAGCGACGGCTGCTTGCCGACGACGGCGTTCTCGAGCACCTTCACACCCTCACCGAGGACGGTCCCCGGATAGACGATCGCGGTGGGATGGACCTCAGCCACGGAGGGATTCCGTGAGCCGATCGAGCGCTCGGACGACGCGCGCTCCGTCCTCGGCCACCTTCCGCCGATCGCCCTCTCCGCGGACGAGGCGGATGAACTCCTGGCACTCGAGCTTGAGCGGCTCGTCGGTCGGGATCTTCGGGATGGAGATGTCGCCGGAGCGCGTCTGCCACTCGCCGTAGCTGTCCGTTCGCTTCCACGGCGCCTTCTCGTAGATCGTCACCTTGCGCTCGAGCTCCATGTCGTCGAAGACGACCATCTTCTCGCGGCCGACGACCGTGATGCGCCGCATCTTGTGCGGGTCGAGCCACGACAGGTGCATGTGCGCGATCTTGCCGCTCGGGAAGCGCAGGTAGCAGAAGACGACGTCCTCGACGCCCTCGGTGAGGAAGTCGCGGCCGTGCGCGACGCAGATCTCCGGCTCCTCGTCGAGGAGATAGAGCATCACGGACAGGTCGTGCACGCCGAGCGACCAGAGGGCGTTCTCGTTCGTCCGCACGATGCCGAGGTTCTGGCGGTTGCCGTAGACGCAGAGCACGTCGCCGAGCTCGCCGTCGTCGATCAGCTGCTTCAGCTTGCGGATGCCCGGGTGGTAGAGCAGCAGATGGCCGGGCATGAGCACGAGATCCCGCTCGGCCGCGAGCTCGACGAGCTCGTCGATCTCGGCCGCGCGCATCGCCGGCGGCTTCTCGACGAGGACGTGCTTTCCCGCGGAGAGCGCGCGTTTGGCCAGCTCGTAGTGCGTCGGGACCGGCGTCGCGATGACGATCGCCTCGACGCCGTCGTCGGCAAGCAAATCGTCGAAGCTCGCGTGCATCCTGGCGTTCGGATAGCGCGCCGCGTAGCGCTCGCGCAGCTCGGGATCGAGATCGCACAGCGCGGAGAGGACACCGAGGTCGTCGAAGTTCCGCGCGAGGTTCGGCCCCCAGTAGCCGAGGCCGGTTACGCCGATCAAAGCTTGAAGACCTTGTCCGAGGCGGTGCCCTTGGCGCCCGTCGCATTCCGCAGGTCGACGACGAGCGACGCACTGTCGACGAGCTTGTCGTAGTCGATGCTCGAGTGCGCCGTCACGATCGCGATGCAGTCGTAGCGCTTCGGGTCGAGCGGCACCGAGCTCAATCCGTCGAACTCGGGCACGTGCGGATCGTGATAGGCGACGTCCGCGCCGGCGTTCCGCAGGAGCGCCAGGAGCTTCTCCGCGGGCGACTCGCGCACGTCGCCGATGTCGGCTTTGTACGCGACGCCGACGAGCAGGATCTTCGAGCCCTTGAGCGACTTCTGCGCGCCGTGGTTCAGCGCCTGGGAGATGACGGAACGGCAGAAGTACGGCATGTTGTTGTTGATCTCGCCGGCGAGCTCGATGAACCGCGTGTTGAAGTCGAACTCGCGCGCCTTCCACGCGAGGTAGTACGGGTCGAGCGGGATGCAGTGCCCGCCGAGCCCCGGGCCCGGCTGGAACGGCATGAAGCCGAACGGCTTCGTCGCGGCGGCGTCGATCACTTCCCACACGTCGATGTCCATCCGGTCGCACAGCTGCGCGAGCTCGTTGACGAGCGCGATGTTCACCGACCGGAAGATGTTCTCGAGCAGCTTCGTCAGCTCGGCAGCTTCCGCCGTCGAGACCTCGTGCACGTTGTCGAGCGCGCTCCGGTACAGGTCGGCCGCGGCCTTCGTCGACGCCGCGTCGAGGCCTCCGACGACCTTCGGCGTCGACTTCGTCGTCCAGTCGGTGCGGCCGGGATCGACGCGCTCCGGCGCAAACGCGAGGTGGAAGTCCGCGCCTGCCTTCAACCCGCTGCCTGCCTCGAGCAGCGGCTTCAGCTTCTCGCGCGTCGTGCCGGGATACGTCGTCGACTCGAGCACGACCACGTGGCCCTTCTTCAGGTGCGGCGCGACGGCGCGTGCGGCGCTCTCGATGTAGTCGAGGTCGGGCACGCGCTGCGGCGACAACGGGGTCGGCACGGCGATGACGACGGCGTCGCAATCGGCGACCACTGCGAAGTCGGTCGTCGCGGCGATGAGCCCGGCGTCGACGAGCCGCTTCAGGTCCGCGGAGCTGACGTCCTCGATGTGGCTCTCGCCGCGGTTGATGCCGTCCACGACGGACTGCTGGATGTCGACGAGGACGACGTGCTTGCCGGCCTCGGCGAACGTCTGTGCGTGGGGCATGCCGACGTAGCCGGCGCCGATGATGGCGATGTCGGGATTCACGCCGCGGCAAGGCTAGCTGCGACCCGCTGCGCCGCCGCCCCGTCGCCGTACAGCTGCGGGCGATCGGCGGGCATGCGCGCTGCTGCTACGGCCTCGGCGAGCCGAACCGGGTCGTCGTCGACGAGGACGTTCGCGCCGACCTCGACCGTGTCGATCCACTCGGTCGACGGCCGCGCGGTCACGCACGGGACGCCGTACCAGTAGGCCTCCTTCTGGAGGCCGCCCGAGTCGGTGACGATCACGCGCGCCTGCGAGCACAGCGCCGCCATGTCCAGGTACCCGAGCGGATCGACGACGCGGACGTTGGCCGGCACCTCCTCGAGGTGGGAGCGGGTGCGCGGGTGCGCGGGGAAGACGACCGGCTCGCCCGTCCGGCCGAGGCCCTCGACGATGCGCCTGAGGCGCTCCGGGCGGACGTTCGCTTCTCGATGGATCGTCGCCGCGAGATACGCGCCGGGGATGAGCCCGAGGTCGGCGAGAATCGTCGACCGATCCCGCGCGACCGGCGCCAGGCGAAAGCACGCGTCTGCCATCACGTCGCCGACGACTTCGATCGCACCATGGACGCCCTCGCCGACGAGCGTCGCCCGGGACCGATCGTCAGGGCACAGGAGCAGCGCGCCGATGCGGTCGACCGCGATCCGGTTGCGCTCCTCCGGCATGGACAGGTCGCCGCTGCGCAGCCCCGCCTCGACGTGCGCGACCGGGACGACACCCGCGGCCTCGGCGCCGGCGAGCGTCGAGTTCGTGTCGCCGTACACGAGCACCCAGTCCGGCCGCTCGCGCTCGACCGCGGCGGCGATCCCCGGCCGCATCGCCGCCGGGTCGGAGCTATGCAGGTCGAGCCGGTACGCCGGCTCGGACAGGCCGAGCTCCTCGAAGAAGACGTCGGAGAGCGCACGGTCGTAGTGCTGGCCGGTGTGGAGGACGACCTCGTCGATCTCCGCGTCGCGCAGCGCGACCGACACCGGGCCGGACTTGATGAACTGCGGACGGTTGCCCACGACCGACAAAACCTTCACGACTACGAGGCTACAATGGCCGCCGCTTCGGGCCGTTAGCTCAGCTGGTAGAGCAGGGGACTCTTAATCCCAAGGTCGCAGGTTCGATCCCTGCACGGCCCATCGCACGAGGTAGAGCGCGAACCGCCGCCGCCGACGCACGAGGCGTTGTAGCAACCGGCACGGAGTGTGATAGAAACCTCGTTCCCGAGGAACGGAGCGGTTCGATGCGTCCTGTTCGTGGCGTCGTCGCGGCAGGCATCGCGGCTCTCGTCTTTACAGCTCTAGCGTCCGCGACATCGACGAGCCTGTCCGCGAGACCCCCGATCACGAAAGCCGCAGCGGCTCGCGCCAGCAGCCACATCCAGTCCGCGATCGAACTCGAGCACGAGGCGGCCCATGAGATCGGCAGCGACCCAGAGGCGGCCCGCACGAAGCTCCGCATTTCGGCACTCGCGCTCACGTCCGCCTTCGATCTGATCGAACCGACCTCCGCCGACGCTGCAGCCGAGTCCGTCACGAACGCCGTCGACAGCGACACGAGGGCGTTCGACCTCTTGAAGAGCGAGCCTGCGTCGAAGAAGGCTCGCCGGGAAGCGCTCGCCGACATCAACCTCGCGAGCAAGCAAAAGCACGTGGCGCTCGAGAAGATCGCCGAGGCGCCCAAGGCGGCCCCGACACCCGCGCCGACGCCGACCCCACCCTCGACGCCAACCGTTGGGCCGCTCGGTGCGTGCGTGTTCATCACGAACAACGGCAGCACGTCGACCGAGAACGTCAAAGTCGGCGACCCCGGTGGCGCGAATCTCACCGGCTCGGTGCTGTTCAACGGCCAAGGGCTGAACATGACCAACCCGATCACGCTCGACGCCAACGGCGGCGCGATCTCACCCTTCACCGTGGGCAGCTTCGGGACGTCGTCGATCACGATCACTGTCGCGGGACCAGGCGGCCAGACGCAGATGCTCACGATCCCGTTCACCCTCGACCAGGGGACGGACGTCACGACGACCGACTGCACGACGCACCAGTAAGCCGAACCGCATAACAGGACCGCGCCGCCTTGACCGTCGCGATCGCAGACCGGAGCATGGAGGCATGTAGATTCCGACCGAGCCGATCGGGAGCGTTCCCCGGCCGCCGCAGCTGATCGAGGCGATGCGCGGCGCCGCCGAGGGGCGGGTCTCCGAGCAGGAGCTGGAGGCGCTGCGGGAGGAGGCGCTCGCGGAGACGATCGCCGAGCTCGAGGCGACCGGCTCGCCGGTGATCACGGACGGGGAGCAGCTCAAGCCCAGCTTCGTCACCTACCCGATCCAGGGGCTCGCGTCGCTGAGCGCGGACGGCGTCGTCATCCCGTTCGCGGACGGACACACACGGCAGCTCCCCGCATTGACTGCGGGGCCGTTCCGTTACCAGATGCACGCGGACTCATACCTCGAGCACGCACAGCGCTACGCAACACGACCGATCAAGCAGGCGGTGATCTCCGCGTCCGCGCTCAGCCTGCTCTACCCGGCCGAGGGCATCGACGGCTACTCCCGCGACGAGTTCATCGCCGACCTGCTCGACGAGGCCGAGGCGGACATCAGACGCTCGCTGGAGAGAGGCGCAGACAGCGTGCAGATCGACTTCACCGAAGGCCGCCTCTCGCTCAAGCTCGATCCATCCGGGGGGCTCCTGCGCCAGTTCCTCGACCTGAACAACGCCGTCCTGGAGCGATTCACGGCCGAGGAACAACAGCGGATCGGCGTGCACAGCTGCCCCGGCGGAGACCACGACTCGACCCACAGCGCGGACGTCGACTACGCCGGCCTCCTGCCCGGCCTGTTGGGGCTCGCTGCGGGCCGCTTCTACCTCGAGCTCGCGGGCGAGGCCGACCGGCCCGCCGTGCTCGAGACCATCCGCACCAACCTGAAGCCGGGCCAACGGATCTTCGTCGGGGTGACCGACCCGATCGACCCCGCGATCGAGACGGCCGAACAGGTCCGCGACCGCGTCCTCGAAGCAGCGGAGTACATCCCGCTCGACCAGCTCGGAACGACAGACGACTGCGGGTTCGCCCCCTTTGCCGACGACACGTCCACAGCACGCGCGACCGCCTTCGCGAAGATCAGGGCACGCGTCGACGGCACCAAGCTCGCGGCAGCACAGCTCGGCTAGCCGCCGGCCGGCAGAGAACGCCGGCCGACGGCCCGAGGTACGCCGTCCTCTAGTAGGACGGAGGCCCCTCGTCGATGTAGGTGCGGCGCCGCGACGTGAAGTAGCCGGGCCCGGCCCACGACGACCAGAAGATCATCGAGAGCACGATCCCGAAGATCCCGACGATCAGCAGGATCCAGCCAACCGCGTGAATGTTGACGCCCGAGACCGTGGCGCTCACCGCGAATGCGAGCACGGCGCCCACGGCCGCGAGCAGGATTCCAACTCCAAGACCCATACGTCCTCCTTTCGATCAGGAACGGAGAACGCCCGAATCGGGTTTCGGGTTCCGCCGGAGGCGCGTGGAGCTTTCGTTTAGGCTCCGAACCGGATGCGCAGGGGCTCGATTGCGTCGCTACTGGGGATCGGCATCGTCTCCGGCGGAATTGCCGCAGCGGTGGCACTCGCCATTCCCTGGCTCCCGGTCTCGGCCTCGAAGGAGGCCGGGCGGATCGACTTCGTGTTCTGGTTCGTCGTCACGATCTGCATCGTCATCTTCGCGGTCGTCGCCGCGGCCATCCTGTACTCGGTCGTGGTCTTCCGGGCGGCGCCCGACGACGACTCGGACGGGCCGCCGATCCACGGGCACACCGGCCTCGAGATCGCCTGGACGATCGTCCCGACGGTGCTCGTCACCGCCATCGGGATCGTGAGCGCGATCGTCCTCTCCCGTGACGACGCGATCGCGAAGAATGCGATGAACGTGAACGTCACCGCCCAGCAGTTCGAATGGACGTTCAGCTACCCCGAGGCGCACGGCCTGACGAGCGCGACGCTGATGCTGCCGCGAGGCCGCGAAACGGTGCTCCACATGCAGTCGAAGGACGTCATCCACGCCTTCTTCGTGCCCGAGTTCCGCGAGAACGAGGACATCGTCCCCGGTCTGACGACCACGCTCAACATCACGCCCACCCGTGACGGCACCTATCCCGTCATCTGCAACGAGCTCTGCGGCCTCGGCCACTCGACGATGCGGTCGACCGTCACGGTGATGGAGCCGGCGGCGTTCGACAAGTGGCTGAAGGGGCAGTCGAAGGCAGTCACGTCGCCGAGCGCGGCCACAGCGGGAGCGGCAGTGTTCAAGAACAACGGCTGCGCCGCCTGCCACACGCTCACGGCCGCGAAAGCGACCGGAAAGATCGGCCCCGACCTCGACAAGCTGCCCGCCTATGCGCAGCAGGCAAAGCAGCCGCTCGCGTCGTTCGTGCGCACGTCGATCACCGATCCGAACGCCTACATCCAGCCCGGCTATCCCGAAGAACGTCATGCCCCAGACATTCGGCAAGGCGATCCCGAAGCAGCAACTCGACGCCCTCGTCACCTATCTGATCAACTCGAGCAAATGACGGCAGCCACCCTCGACCCGCACGAGCACCACCTGACGCCGTCCGGCAGGCAGAGGGCCCGTCCGGCGTCTGCTCCTCGGCCCCGGCTTCATCCGCGCGGGCTGGATGTTCTGCCTCTTCGGAGCGATCGGCTTCGGTCTCGTCGTCGGCTTCCGCTGGTGGGGCGGCTGGCAGCCGCTCTTCGACATGACGCCGATCACGCTCGTCTCGCTCCTCGTCGCGGGGCCGCTCGGGTTCCTCGCCGGCATCGGCGCCTTCGACTACTGGACGCGCTACGCGATCGGCTCACCGACGCGGCCGGAGGACCACTCCGGGCACGGCGCGCGGACGTGGCACGACTACTTCCGCGTCAACACCGACCACAAGGTGATCGGCGTCCAGTACCTCGTCACGACGATCTTCTTCTTCATCGCCGGCGGCTTCCTCGCGATGCTCGTGCGCGTCCAGCTCGCCCGTCCCGGAAATCACTTCTTCGACCCGCAGACTTACAACGGGCTCTTCTCGGTTCACGCGTCGCTGATGATCTTCCTGTTCGTGATCCCGGCGTTCGCCGGCCTCGCGAACTTCGTCGTCCCGCTGATGCTGGGTGCGCCCGACATGGCGTTCCCGCGGCTGAACGCGCTCTCGTTCTGGCTGCTGCCGATCGCCGGGATCATGATGTTGTCGTCATTCCTCGTCCCCGGTGGCGCATTCGCATGCGGCTGGACAGGCTACGCGCCGCTGTGCTCGACCCACCAGCCGCTCGGCGCGATCTTCTTCAACCAGGGCGTGCAGTGGGCCGGCGCGTCGTCGATCATGACCGCGCTCAACTTCCTGGTCACCATCATCACGATGCGCGCGCCTGGGCTCACGTTCTGGCGCCTGCCGCTGCTCGTGTGGGCGAACTTCACGACGTCGCTGCTCGTCGTGATCGCGACGCCGTTCATCGCCGGTTCGCAGTTCTTCTCGATGTTCGACCACGTCATGCACACCGCGTTCTTCGACCCGAACAACGGCGGCTATCCGCTGGGGTACCAGCACATCTTCTGGTTCTACTCACACCCGGCGGTGTACATCATGATGTTGCCTGGCTTCGGGATCATGAGCGAGGTCATATCCGTGTTCAGCCGGAAGCCGATCTTCGGCTACCGGCTCATGGCGCTCTCGCTGATGGCGATCGTCGTCCTCGGCTTCTCCGTCTGGGCGCACCACATGTTCACGAGCGGCATGTCGTCGTGGCTCCGCGTGCCGATGATGGTGACGACCCTGCTGATCGCGGTACCGACCGGGATCAAGATCTTCAGCTGGATCGCGACCATGTGGGAGGGGAAGCTGCACTTCAACACGCCGATGCTGTTCGCGCTCGGCTTCCTTTCCATGTTCGTGATCGGCGGCCTGTCCGGCGTCATGCTCGGTGCCGTGCCGATCGACATCCACGTCACCGACACGTACTTCATCGTTGCGCATCTCCACTACGTGCTCTTCGGCGGCTCCGTGTTCACGATCTTCGCCGGCATCTACTACTGGTTCCCGAAGATGACCGGCCGAATGTACGACGAGCGGCTCGGCAAGCTCCACTTCTGGCTGACGTTCGTCGGCTTCAACCTGACCTTCTTCCCGATGCACCTCCTCGGGACGGAAGGGATGCCGCGCCGTGTCGCCGACTACGCGCCGAAGTTCGCAGACCTGAACATGTTCATCTCGCTCGCGTCGTTCGGCCTCGGCGCGTCGGTGCTCGTCTTCCTCTACAACATGATCACGAGCTGGAAGAACGGCCCCATCGCGCCGGCGAACCCGTGGCGCGCGCTCACCCTCGAGTGGCAGGTGAGCTCGCCGCCGCCGATCTTCAACTTCGACGAGATCCCGCAGGTCGTCGGCTCGCCGTACGAATACGGCGTCCCCGGCGCCCAGCACGCCATACTCGCGCCGTCTCCCGCCCACGCGGTGGAGGAGGTCGCGGCGCCTTGAGCGCGGAGGCGCGCAACATCCTCGTCGTCGCCAACGAGACCGTCGTCTCGCGGCAGCTCGTCGAGCTGATCGAGGCGCGCGCCGCCGGCGGGCCGGTGCAGGTCACCGTCGTCGCGCCCGTGAACCAGCCGCGACAGGGCTACGTCGTCTACTACGACACCCGCAAGGCGGCCGCGCGCCGCCGGCTGGACAAGACGCTCGATCTACTGCGCAAGGAGGGCATCCCGGCCAACGGCGTCGTCGTCGAGACGGATCCGGTCTCGGCCCTGCGCGACGCCATCGCCCAGCTCGAGCCGGACGAGGTGATCGTGTCCACGCACCCGCAGCAGAAGTCGGGCTGGCTCCGCCGCAACGCGGTCGAGCAGATGCGGCGCGTCGCAGGGCGACATCCCGTTCGAGCACGTCGTCGTCGACATCGCCGGCGAGCACGGCCCAGCGAACGTCCTCGTCGTCGCCAACCAGACGGTGCTCGGCGACGAGCTGCTGGAGCGGATCCGGGCCCGCGCACAGCAGAGCCCGGCAAGCTTTCTCATCATCTCCCCGCAGGGCGACGGCGGCGGCTCGTACGAGGAGGCCGAGAAGCGCCTCCTGCGCGCGGTGACGCGCCTCCGGTCCGAAGGCCTCGACGTGCACGGGCAGATCTCGCACCCGGACCCGTACACCGCGGTGATCCAGGCGACGGAGGACGAGCGCGTCGACGAGGTGATCGTGTCCACCTTCCCGCGCTCGCGCTCGGGCTGGCTGCGGCGCGACCTCGTCGGGCGGCTGCGCGACGGACACGAAGCTCCCGGTCGACCACGTCGAGGTCGACACGCCGGCGAGGGTGAATGCCTGATGGCCGCCGCGCACGCAGAGCACCTCGAGCACCACGGCCCGCCCGCGCCGCACTACAGCTCGCGGGTCACACCGGGCGTGCTCGGGATGTTCCTCTTCATCGCGTCGGAGATCATGCTGTTCGGCTCGTTCTTCACGGCGTACTTCTTCGTGCGCGTCGTCAACGGGACGCCGTGGCCGACGCCGCCGTATCACCTTCCTGTCTACGTCGCCTTCATCAACACGTGCATCCTCGTCACGTCGAGCTTCTCCATGCACTGGGGGCTGCAGTCGATCAAGCGCGGCAACGTGTGGGGCCTGCGCGCCGGACTGCTGCTGACGTTCCTCATGGGTCTGAGCTTCCTCATCACCCAGGCGATCGAATACTCGCGCATCGGGTTCAACACCAGCAACGGCGCCTTCGCCACCATCTTCTTCTGCCTCACCGGCCTGCACGGCGTCCACGTCTTCGTCGGGCTCTCGATTCTGGGGTTCATGACGATTCGCGCCTTCCGCGGCCACTTCTCCGCGGAGGAGCACCACGGCGTCGAGATCGGCGGGATCTACTGGCACTTCGTCGACGTCATGTGGATCGTCGTCTACCTGACGGTCTACATCCTCTGATGCGGGTAAGACAGGGAGCGATGCGCAATCCGCTTCGCAGTGAGGACGAGGCGTTCCGCTTCCTGATTGCGTCCATCGTCGCCGCAGTCGTGATCGCGGGCGCGGCGTACGTGAACACGTGGCTCGGCGTCGCCGCCGCCATCCTGGCCGTCGCCGGGATCCTCTGGTGGCTGAAGCAGGAGCCGGTCCCCGGGGCCGCCGACGTGCAGCCGAAGATCACATCGGAGACGCCGCCGGGCGTCCACCGGATACTCGTCGTCGCGAACGAGACCGTGGGCGGAGCGGCGCTGATGTCGACGCTCGAGCGGCTGGCTCAGCCGACGACGGAGCTCCTCGTCGTCGCGCCCGCTCTTGCGTCGCGGGTGCGGCACTGGGCTTCGGACGTCGACGGCGCACGAGCCGACGCCGAGCGTCCGTCTCGAAGCATCGGTCGCCCGGCTCGAAGCCACCGGCCTCGAGGTTCGCGGTGAGATCGGCGACGAGGATCCGCTCGTCGCGATCGAGGACGCGCTGCGGACGTTCGGCGCCGATGCGATCGTCATCTCCACCCATCCCGAGGGGCGGTCGAACTGGCTCAAGCAGAACGTGGTCGACCGAGCGCGTGCGCGCTTCGCGGTGCCGGTCACGCACGTGGTCGTCGATATCGCGGCCGAGCAGACTCAGGCCGTCTAGAGCGCGATCCGGTACCGGACCTCGGCGACGCGAACGCCGAGGAAGTCGTCCTCTTGCTGCCGCCGTCGAGCGTCCCAGCCCTCACGCTCGTAGAAGCGACGCGCCCGCGGGTTGTCCTCGAGCACCCAGAGGATCGCCTCGCGATACCCGGGGCGGCCAACTGCCTCGACGGCGGCCCGCATCAAGCCACCGCCTGCGCCGCCGCCCCACGCCTCGGGAAGCGCGTAGATCGCGTACAGCTCGCCGACTCCTTCGAGGTCGCCGCATGCGCCGACGGAGACGAACGCGACGACACGCCCTTCCTCGTCCGCGACGAACACCGGCTCGCCCGTCGTTCAGCACCCGCGTCCACCCCTCGACGCGCCGGCGGACGTCGAGCTGTGCGAGCCGCTCCGATCCAAAGATGTGCGCATACGCGGCCTGCCAGGTGCGCACGTGCACCGACGCGATGTCGGCCGCGTCGGCGACGCTCGCACGCCTGATTTCCATGCGCCGCCTACTTGCCGGCGGACGACGAGACGAACTCGCGACGGCCTGGATCTGCGCGGGGCTGAGCTTGCCCTTGAACGCCGGCATGACGGCGCCGCCGTTCGTCACCTGGTGGACGACCGTCGCCTGCGCGGGCTTGAGCTGGTCGAGGTTCGGGCCGACCGTTCCGGTCGAGCCGGCGGCCTTGAGCGTGTGACAGCTCGAGCAGTCGGCCTTGAAGATCGCCACGCCGTTGTTCCAGCTGCGACGGAGGCGTCGTCGTCGCGCTGCCGGTGCCGGCGACCGAGGCCACGTACGCGGCGACGTCTTGCGCGTCCTGGCCGTGGACGAGGTTCGCCGGCATCGGCGTGCCGCCGGTGACCGCGCCCGACCCGAGCCGGATCTGGTCGAGCACGACGTTCTCGATCGTCGACTGGCTGAAGCCCTGCTGCGCGGGCCGCGCGGAACGCGTCGTCGAGATTCGGGCCGATCGTCCCGGTCGAGCCGGCGGCGGCGAGCGTGTGACAGGCGGAGCACGTCGCCGCGCCGGTGAAGAGCTTCTGGCCGTTCGCGAGGTCGGACGTGCCCTTCGCGGCGCCGCCCGTGCCGCAGCCCGCCGCGAGCAGCGCAGCGCCGAGCCCGACCGCGACTCCGAGAGCCCAGCGCCGCACTATGCGGGTGGCACCCCGCCGGCCGCTCCGACCTTCGAGACGGCCTCGTCCCGGGTCGGATAGATGGTGAACACGCGGTCCAGGCCGGTGATCTCGAAGATCTTCGTGATGTTCCGGTCACTGCACACGAGCGAGAGCTGGCCCTCGTTCGAGCGCAGCCGCTTCACGCCGCCGACGAGGACGCCGAGGGTGGTCGAGTCGATGAAGGTCGTCCCGCTGAAGTCGACGATGACCTCCTTGCCTCCCTGCCCGATCACCTCCAGCAGCTGCTGCTTGAACTCGGGCGCGGTGTACAGGTCGACCTCGCCTGCCAGCGAGATGACGTAGGTGTCGTCGCTCAGTTGCTCGGTCTTGATATCGAAGTTCACGCGTACTCCCCCGGGGTCGCTGGGCCTCGTGTCGGCGCGAGTCTAACCCGCTGCGGACGCGCCGAGGAGGGCGCTACTTCTTCGTCAGCGACTTGATCAGCGCGCGGATCTGGCCGGCCGTCGAGCTGTTCGGGTTCAGCTTCAGATAGTGCGTGTACGCACTGACTGCGGTGGTGGTGTCGCCGGAGGTCTGGGCGGCCTGGCCGAGCTGGAACCACGCGTTCGCGCTGCCCGGCTCGAGGTTCGCGACCTTCTGGTACGAGGAGACCGCGTTCGAGTACGCGAGCTGCATCTTCTGCCCGAGGTCGGACACGGTCGTGTTCACCTGCGTGGCCGCGGCCAGCTCGATCGGGTTCGACGCCCAGCGCCTTTCCGACGCTGCTCGTCGAGCTCGGCAGGATGGCCTGATCGGGCGCGGCGAGTTGCTCGGCCGCGTACGCGTTCTGGTACTGCGTGAGGAAGTCCTGCGCGTTGGTGATCTGCAGGCCGCCGAGCTCGGTCCACGCCTTCGACGTCCTTCGGACTGAGGTTCGTGTAGTCCTGGAGCGCGCTGATCGCGTCCGCGGTGTCGCCCTTCGCCTCGTAGGCGGTGGCGAGGTCGCGGAATCCCTGCGGCGCCTTCGGGTGCTTGTCCACCTCCTTGAGCGCCTTCGAAACGGACGTCCCGCTGTGGTGGAAGATGTTGAGGTTGGTGAAGAGTTGCTCCAGGCCGCCCGACCCGGAGCCGATGCCGAGGAACGCGAACGTCAGGGCGAAGAGGAACGCGAGGATGAAGTACGCCGGCTTCGCGCGGCGTCGCATACGCACGAAGAAGAGCTGCTGGTTCGGGTTCCCGCCGGAGGCGTGCTTCCGCCGTCCGCGCGCGCGCGCCTTCGGAGCAGGCTGCGCCTTCGCCTTCTGCGCCTGTTTCGCTTTTACCGCTCCGCGCGCCATCGGCCGCTCAGAGTACCGCCTCGGACGGCCGCGCGGCTGGCGCCGGCGCTCGAGAGCACGGCGAGCCAGATCGAGCCCTCGAAGAGGACCCACATCGGCAGCAGCTCTAGGAAGGTCGTCACCGAGATCGGGACCGGGAAGGGCGAGCGCGACTGCCGCGGTAATGAGGTAGCCGAGGCGCCGGTTCTTTCTCAGCGTCCGCGAGCTGAGGACGCCGAGAGCCACGAGCCCGAGGATGACGAGCGGGAGCTGGAAGATGACGACGATCCCGAGGAGGACCGTGACGACGAACGAGTAGTACGTGCTCGCCTGGATCAAGATGGACAAAGTGCGGTTGTCGTAGTTGGTCAGCAAGTGGATCGCCCGCGGGAGCAAGATCCAGTAGCCGAACGCGAGGCCGGCGGCAGCCGAGCGCGGCGGCGAACGTGACGAGCCCGAGCATCTTCCGCTCGGAGCTGAGCATCGAACGCCGGCGCGAAGAAGGCCCAGACCTGCCAGAGGATCACCGGGAGCGAGAGCGACGAATCCCGCGTACAGGCTGACCGTGATGGACACCGTGAATGGCTCGGCGACGCCGATTGCGAGCAGCTGCGATGTCCGGCGGCAGCGGCCGGTTGAGCCGTCGAGAATCGCGCGAGTGGAAGACGAACGCGGCGATCGATCGTCGACGGCGAGCGAGCCGAGGATGACGAAAGCCGCGCTGACGCAGCTCTTCGAGATGCTCGGCGAGCGTCGCCTCCTCGCCGTGCCCAAGGCGACGCGGCAAGCGGCTCATACCGGTGGCTAGACGGTCTCGCGCTCGGTCGGCTGAGGCTGAGGAGCGGGTGCGACGGTCTCGGGCGGAGTGAGCTGCTGCGGCGGATCCGGCGGCGTGTTGCCCGAGATCGAGTCCTTGAACTCGCGCATGCCCGTGCCGAGCGAGCGCCCGATCTCCGGCAGCCGCTTGCCGCCGAAGAGCAGCAGCGCGATCAGGAGGATCAGGCCGATGTGCCAGCGGATTGCGTGACGTAACCGGTCATGGTAAGAGGGTAGCGCGTTTCCGTGCAGGTGGTGACGAGGCCGCAGGATCCGCTGAGCTGCTGGCTTCGCGGGGTCGCCGCCCGATACGCGTCGGCTAGACTGGACGCGGTGGTTTGTGCGGGGCAGAAGCCCCGCTTTTCCTGGAAAAGAGGACGCACTTCGTGGCACTACTCAAGCTCGAGAATTTGCACGTCGCCCTGGAGGACGGAACGGAGATCGTCAAGGGCGTCGACCTGGAGGTGGGCCTCAACGAGGTGCACGCCATCATGGGGCCGAACGGCTCCGGGAAGTCGACGCTCTCGTACGCGATCATGGGCCATCCGGCCTACGAGATCACCGAGGGCCGGATCCTGTTCGACGGGGAAGACATCAGCGAGCTCGGCGCCGACGAGCGCGCGCAGCGCGGGTTGTTCCTCGCCTTCCAGTACCCGCACGCGATTCCGGGCGTCACCGTCACCAATTTCCTGCGCACCGCGATCAACGCGGTCCGCAAGGCGCGCAAGGGGGAGAGCGACCCCATGCCGATCCCCGAGTTCCGCAAGGAGCTGCTCGCGCAGATGGACCGGCTGAAGGTGAGCCGCGAGCTCGCGTCGCGCTACATCAACGACGGCTTCTCCGGCGGCGAGAAGAAGCGCGTCGAGATCCTCCAGATGGCGATGCTGAAGCCGCGCATCGCGGTGCTCGACGAGACCGACTCGGGCCTCGACATCGACGCGCTGCGCGTCGTCGCCGGCGGCGTGAAGGAGCTCGTCGGCCCGGAGATGGGCGCACTCGTCATCACGCACTACCAGCGCATCCTCGACTACATCACCCCGGACCACGTGCACGTCTTCGTCGGCGGGAGGATCGTCGAGAGCGGCGGTCCCGAGCTGGCGAAGAAGCTCGAGGCCGGCGGCTACGCACCGTACGAGGGAGTGACCGTCTGATGGCTCAGACCGAGACCGAGATCGTCCAGGGGATCGGCTCCGACTACGCGATCAAGTACGGCTTCTCCGTCACCGAGGACTACTTCTTCAAGTCCGGTCGCGGGTTGTCGCACGAGCTCGTCGATGCAATCTCGTCGCACAAGAACGAGCCGGACTGGATGCGCAAGTTCAGGCACCGCAGCCTCGACTACTTCTACGCCCGCCCGATCCCGCAGTGGGGCGGCAACCTGAACGACATCGACTTCGAGAACATCTTCTACTACATCAAGCCGACCGAGAAGCAGGCGAACTCCTGGGAGGACCTGCCGGCCGACATCAAGGACACGTGGGACAAGCTCGGCATCCCCGAGGCGGAGAAGAAGTACCTCGCCGGGGTCGGCGCCCAGTACGAGTCCGAGGTCGTCTACCACAAGCTCCAGGAGAACCTGGAGAAGCAGGGCGTCCTCTTCCTCGACATGGACTCGGGGCTGCGCGAGCACGAGGACGTCGTGAAGCAGTACTTCGGGACGATCATCCCGCAGAACGACAACAAGTTCGCGGCGCTCAACTCGGCCGTGTGGTCGGGCGGCTCGTTCATCTACGTGCCGCCGGGCGTGCACATCGAGATGCCGCTGCAGGCGTACTTCCGCATCAACGCCGAGAACATGGGCCAGTTCGAGCGGACGCTGATCATCGTCGACGAGGGCGCGTACGTGCACTACGTCGAGGGCTGCACGGCGCCGATCTACTCGACCGACTCGCTGCACAGCGCGGTCGTCGAGATCATCGTCAAGGACGGCGGCCGCTGCCGCTATACGACGATCCAGAACTGGTCGAACAACGTCTACAACCTCGTCACGAAGCGCGCGGTCGCGTACAAGGACGCGACCATGGAGTGGGTGGACGGGAACCTCGGCTCGAAGCTGACGATGAAGTACCCGGCGATCTGGCTCATGGGCGAGCGAGCGCACGGCGAGGTGCTGTCGATCGCGTTCGCCGGCAAGGGCCAGCACCAGGATGCGGGCGGCAAGGCAGTGCACGTCGCACCGCACACGACGTCGGTGATCACGTCCAAGTCCATCTCGAAGAACGGCGGCCGCGCCGGCTACCGCGGCCTGCTCGAGGTGGCGAAGGGCGCGACCGGCTCGAAGTCGAAGGTCGTCTGCGACGCGCTGATCCTCGACGAGGAGTCGCGCTCCGACACCTACCCGTACATCAAGATCGAGGAGAACGAGGTCGACATCGGCCACGAGGCGACGGTGTCGAAGATCGGCGACGAGCAGCTCTTCTACCTCATGTCGCGCGGCATGTCCGAAGTGGAGGCGAGTGCGATGATCGTGTCGGGCTTCGTCGAGCCGATCACGAAGGAGCTCCCGCTCGAGTACGCCGTCGAGATGAACCGGCTGATCCAGCTCCAGATGGAAGGCTCCGTCGGTTGATCGTCGAACGGACGGACTTCATCTCCGTCCCCGTCACCGACATGGAACGGGCGAAGCAGTTCTACGGGGAGACCCTCGGCCTGCCCGAGATCGAGCACCCGGAACAGGGCTTCCCCGAGTACCAGTTGGGCGAGAACATCAGCCTCTACCTGTTGCAGATGGAGAACGTCGGCAGCTCGTTCACCGGGCCGCACACGGCGTCGATCGCGCTCCGTGTCCCGGACGTCGCGGCAGCGCAGCAGGAGCTCGAGGCGAAGGGCGTCGAGTTCGGCGGCGAGCCGTTCGACAGCGGCGTCTGCCACATGGCCTTCTTCCGTGACCCGGACGGGAACGCGCTGATGCTGCACCGGAACTACACGCGATGAGCCGCAGCGCCGCCGTCGAGGCGTACCGCGCGCTGCCGCTCCCGGACACGACCGAGGAGCACTGGCGCTTCACCGACCTCGCCGGCTTCGATCCGAATGCGTTCGCAGGTGTCTGGCGGCGAAACGGCGTCGAGATCGAGACGCTGCTCGACCTCGACGTCTCCGGCTACGCCACCGTGACTGCGGACGGCATCGACATCGCGAAGGCGCCGGAGGGCGTGACGTTCGCGCCTCTGCCGGAGGACTACGAGCGGCTGTACTCGCTCGTCGGCTGGGACGAGAAGTTCGCCGCGCACAACGCGGCGATGTGGAAGAACGGCCTGCTCGTCGTCGTTCCCAAGGGCGTCGTCCTCGAGAAGCCGCTGTACGTGCGCATCGCAGCTACCGGGCAGACGTTCTGGCGCCTCGTCGTCGTCGCCGAGGAGGGCGCGCGCGCATCGCTCATCGAGGAGTACGCGTCACCGGCTGCCGACACCGAGGCCTACTCGAACGCGGTCACCGAGCTCTTCGTCGAGCCGAACGCGAAGCTCGAGTACGTCTCACTGCAGAACCTCTCCCGGGAGACGTGGCACTTCGCGTCGCACCACGCGCGCGTCGAGCGCGACGCCGAGCTCGACTGGGTCGCCGGCGGCTTCGGGTCGAAGAAGGGCAAGACGCGGATCCAGAACGACCTCAACGGGCCCGGCGCCACCTCGCGCGTCACCGGCGCCTACTTCGCCGACGGCACGCAGCACCTCGACTACGACACCTTCCAGGAGCACATCGCGCCGGACTGCACGTCCGACTTCGCGTTCAAGGGTGCGCTGCGCGACCACGCGACCGCGGTGTGGCGCGGAATGATCCGCGTCGAGAAGGACGCGCAGAAGACGAACGCCTACCAGGAGTGCCGGAACCTCATGCTGAGCCCCACGACGCATGCGGTGCCGATCCCCGGGCTCGAGATCCTCGCCAACGACGTCCGCTGCACCCACGGCGCCACCGTCGGCCGCGTCGACCGCGAGCAGCTCTTCTATCTGATGGCGCGCGGCCTGCCGCGCACCGAAGCCGAGCGCCTCATCGTCCGCGGCTTCTTCCAGGACGTGCTCGACCGCATCGAGCTCGAGCCCGTCCGCGAGGCCGTGACGGCCGCGCTCGAAGCCCGCATCCCGCAGGGCTAGCCGCTTACATGCGCCCTTACATGCGTCGCTGGTACCGTCCGCGGCGCATCGTGATGCGTCGCCCAGAACGGCTCATGCTGATGCTGTCGCTCGCGGCACTCGCCGCGTGTTCCAGCGCGCTCGCGGCCCGGGCCGCGCCGAGGCATGTCTCGCCGGGGTCGTGGTGCGGCGGGCCGGCGTGGCGGCTGATGAACCTGAGCGACCCGCAGCGCGCCAGCGTGCACCTCGGCCGAACCGAGACGACGATCCCGGAGATCGCGAAGTTGCGGTCGCCCCAGGTGATCGGAGTCCGCCGGACGACGAGCTTCCAGCTCAACACGTGGCGGCTCCACGTCGTCGTCGACCGCTACCGCATCGCCTCGAACGGCGAGATCGTCCTCGTCCTCTTCGACATCCCGAGCGGCACGTACATGGACGCGTACCTGCCGAACCCGCACTGCCTCGGGCCGCGGTCGCGCGACCGGACGGGCATGATCGCCGCGCGGCGCGAGTTCACCGACCATTGCCCCCACGCGACGGCGCAATGGCAGCTGCTCGGCGCGAGCGTCGACATCTCCGGCGCCGGCTTCTGGAACAGCGTGCGCACGACGCGCGGCGCCCTGCCGAACGGCGCCGAGCTCCGTCCACTCACGAACCTGTCCATCGTCACCGGCTGCGGAATCGGGAGCTGAGCGCGTGCGCTGGCGGATCGGAAAAGAGCTCGAGCGCGCGGTCGCCGCGAAGCGGCGCGTCCAGATCGCTCTCGCCGTCCTCATCCTGCTCCTCGGCGCGCTGCTTGCAACCGGCGTGTACAGCACGTTCGCGCTCTATCGCTCCGCGGAGGACCGATACATCCACACGCTGTTCCCGTTGAAGACGCACTCGCAGGATCTCACCCTCCAGATGGTCAACGAAGAAACCGGTGTGCGCGGCTACATGCTCACCTCGGACCGGCGCACGCTGCAGCCGTACTTCCTCGGACGGAAGAACGTCCTCACCGACCTGGCGAAGCTCTCGCAGCTCACGACATCGCGACCCGACCTGCAGGCGGAGCTCAAGCCGATTCGCTACGAGATCCGGGCACTCGACGGCTACTTCGACCGGCAGATCACCTTCGTGGCGGACGGGCAGCTCGGGCAGCAACGGGCGCGGACGGACGTGCTTGGCGGCCAGCGCCTCTTCAATCGGTTCCGCGTCAACTCGCAATCACTGTCGGCGTCGATCACGTCGTTCGTCGACCAGACGCGTAGCGACGAACGGCGGACGCTCACGCGCGCAATCGGCCTCCTGGCGGCAAGCGGCCTGTTCGCGCTCGTGATTGCGATCTTCCTCCTGCGACGCGTGCCGGAGCGGCTTCGCAGCCTTTACTCGGACGAGGAGCAGGCGCGCATCCGCGCAGAGCACGGCGCGAACGCGTCCCGTGCACTCGCGCATGTGTCGGACGCGGTGGTGATGCTCGACGACGGGTCGCGCGTGCTCTCGTGGAACAACGCCGCCGAGGAGCTGTTCGGCGTCTCCGCGGACGCGGCGCTCGGCCGGCCGGCCGGCAGCATCTTCCCCGAGTTCGGGACCCTCATCGAGCGGTCCGGCGGCGAGCTCACGCCGGTGCGCATCGGCGGCGAGGAGCGCTGGCTGGCGATCTCGCTCAGCCGCTTCGACGGCGGCCGCGTGGTCACGCTTCGCGACGCAACCGTCCGAGCACGTGCTCGAGCGTGCCCGCGCCGACTTCGTCACCACCGCCTCACACGAGTTGCGCACGCCGCTCACCGCGGTGTACGGCAGCATCCGCACGCTGATCGATCGCGAGGACGAGCTGGCCGAGCCTGTCCGCCGGCGTCTGCTGAAGATGATCGAGCAGGAGTCCGAGCATCTCGCGCAGATCGTCGACCAGCTCCTCGTCACCGCGCAAATCGACCGCGGGCGGCTGCGGCTGGAAGAGCGCGACTGCAACGTCTCGGAGCTCTGCGCCTCCGTGCTCGAAGCCGCCGACTCCCGCAAGCCGGAGTCGATCCGCCTCGAGCTCGTCGCCCCGCCGGCGACGCGCCCGCTGCGCTGCGACCCGCCGCGCCTGAAGCAGGTGCTCGTCAACCTCGTCGAGAACGCGATCAAGTACTCGCCCGAGGGCGGGCGCATCGAGGTCCGCATCGCGGACACGCCCGACCGCCTCCGCATCGACGTGCAGGACGAGGGCCTCGGGATACCTCCCTCCGAGCAGGCCCGCATCTTCGAGAAGTTCTATCGCCTCGATGCCGAGATGACCCGCGGCGTCGGAGGCTCCGGCCTCGGGCTCTACATCTCGCGCGAGATCGTCGAGCAGATGGGCGGGCTGCTTTCGGTCCGCTCTCGCCGCGGCGCCGGCTCGACGTTCACGGTGACGCTGCCGCGGGTGCCGGCCGGCGTGACGCCGGCGCTCGTCAGGACCTGACGAGCGGCTTGTACTTGATGCGGTGCGGCTCGAGCGCCTCGGCGCCCCGCGTCTCTCGCACCCAGGCGGCGTACTCGCCCCACGTGCCCTCGAACCAGGTCGTCTGGCTGTCGCCCTCGAACGCGAGGATGTGCGTCGCCACCCGGTCGAGGAACCACCGGTCGTGCGTGATCACCACCGCGCAGCCGGCGAAGTCGAGCAGCGCCTCCTCGAGCGCGCGCAGTGTGTCGACGTCGAGGTCGTTCGTCGGCTCGTCGAGCAGGAGCACGTTGCCGCCGCTGCGGAGGAGCTTCGCCAGATGAACGCGGTTGCGCTCCCCGCCCGAGAGGTCGCCGACCCGCTTCTGCTGATCGGAGCCCCTGAAGTTGAACCACGACACGTACTGGCGCGAGTTCACCTCGCGCTTGCCCAGCTCGATCGTGTCGAGACCGCCGCTGATCTCTTTCCACACCGTGGTTCCGGGCTCGAGGTCGGCGCGTGCCTGGTCGACGTACGCGAGCTGAACGGTGTCGCCGACGCGCAACGCGCCCGCGTCCGGTGACTCCTCGCCCGCGATCATGCGGAAGAGCGTCGTCTTGCCGGCGCCGTTCGGGCCGACGACGCCGACGATCCCCGCGGGCGGAAGCGAGAACGTGAGGTCCTCGACGAGGAGCCGGTCGCCGAAGCCCTTCTGCACGCCCTCGGCCTCGATGACGACGTCGCCGAGACGCGGGCCGGGCGGGATATGGATCTCGACCTTGTCGAGCTTGACGTTCTGCTCCTCGGCGTACATGCGCTCGTACGCGGCGAGGCGCGCCTTCGACTTGTCGTGCCGCGCGCGCGGAGACATGCGCACCCACTCCAGCTCGCGCGCGAGCGTGCGGCGCCGGGCCGACTCGGTCTTCTCCTCGACTGCGAGACGCTCCTGCTTCTGCTCGAGCCACGAGGAGTAGTTCCCCTGGAACGGGATGCCGCGGCCGCGGTCGAGCTCGAGGATCCAGCCGGCGACGTTGTCGAGGAAGTAGCGATCGTGCGTGACCGCGACGACCGTTCCCTTGTACTCGGCGAGGAAGCGCTCGAGCCATGCGACCGACTCGGCGTCGAGATGGTTCGTCGGCTCGTCCAGCAGCAGGAGATCGGGGGCGGAGAGCAGCAGGCGGCAGAGCGCGACGCGGCGCCGCTCACCGCCCGAGAGCGTCCCGACGTCACGGTCGCCGTCGGGCACGCGCAACGCGTCCATCGCGTGGTCGAGATGCTGGTCGAGCTGCCACGCGTCGGCGCGGTCGATCGCGTCCTGCACCTTGGCCTGCTCGACGAGGAGCGCGTCGAAGTCGGCATCCGGCTCGGCGAATTTCGCGGAGACCTCGTTGAACCGATCCATCAGGTCCCGAAGCGGCCGCACGCCGTCCTCGACGTTCTCGCGCACGGTCCTGGCGGGATCGAGGTCGGGCTCCTGCTCGAGGAGCCCGACCGTCGCGTTCGGCGCGAGCTCGGCGACGCCGGAGGACGGCTCCTCCTTCAGCGCCATGATCCGGAGCAGCGTCGACTTGCCGGCGCCGTTCGGGCCGAGGACGCCGATCTTCGCGCCGGGCAGGAACGACAGCGAGATGTTCGCCAGCACCTGCCGGTCGGGGCCGTAGAACTTGTCGGCCTTGTACATCGTGAAGATGTAGTCGCTCACGCAGTCAAAGGTAACAGCGCGCTGACGGACCGCTAACGGATGGCTCGTACGCTGACGGCGTGCTCGCAGCCGCCGCCGCACTCGTCCTCGGGCTCTGGTGGCCTGTCGCCGCTCCCGACGGCGCCCACGTCGCGTTCACGAAGGTCTACGAGCACATGGAGCTGGATGTCCTCGACGTGCGCTCGCACCGCGTCGTCCACCTGGGGACGAACTCCGCGCAGCTCTTCCCCACGTGGTCGCGCGACGGCTGGCACCTGCGTACGCATCGGGCGGCGGCGTGTGGGTCGCGAACCTCGAGGGCAGCGGGCGTCCGGTCGACCAGCGCGCGCAGGTCTTCGGCGTCGGCACGTCGTGGGACGGCGTCAACCTTCTCATCTCCGCATCGGCTCCCCGCTGCTCCGTGCGGACCACGATCGTCAGCGCGCGCCCGAGCGGAGCGGCAACCGCGCTCGCGGGAACCTGTCGACCGGCGGAGTACAGTCGCGCGCGTGGCTGGAAGCTGCTGCGCGCGCGACTACGAGAAGTTCTTCGGACGGCGGCAGGCGGCCGTGACGCACGCGGCTTTCGCCGCCACGGCCTGCGCGGCTCGGCGCGCGGCCTGCTCGAGCTGAGCGGCGACGTGCGCGGCGCGAGCGTGCTCGAGGTCGGCGGCGGCGTCGGGGCAATCGAGCTCGAACTGCTCGCCGCGGGCGCCGACGCGGGCGACGAACGTCGAGCTCCGGGCGACGTACGAGGACGCCGCCGGCGAGCTGCTCTCCGAGCGCGGGTTGGCGGATCGCATCGAGCGGCGCATCGGGGACTTCGTCGCCGAAGCGGGCACGATCGAGCCGCACGACGTCGTCGTCATGCACCGCGTCGTCTGCTGCTATCCCGACGTGGACACGCTCGTCGGCGCGGCGGCGGAGCAGGCACGCCACAGGCTGGTGCTCACGTATCCGCAGGAACGCACGGTCGTCCGCGGCGCACTCCGGCTGGTCAACGCGATGCGCAAGCGGCGTCGATCGACATTCCACGTGTACGTCCACCCGTACGACCGCATCGAAGCGGCTGCCCGCACGCAAGGTCTCACGCCCGCGGCGCGACGGCGGCACGGGCTGCTCTGGGAGTCGGTCGCGTTCTCGAGAGCTAGCGAAGCGCCGCGAGCGCCTGATCAAGCTTCGCCTTCGCCGCGCCGACGAAACCCGACGCGACGACGACGACGTTGCCGAACTGCTCGCGCACGATGTGCTGCGGTCCCGTCCCCCACTTCACCAGAGGCACGGCAGCCAACGCCTGCTGTGCGTGCGCGTTCGTGTCGAACACCCACACCACCTCGCCGGTGTGGAAGCTCGTATTCGACCCGCTCAGCTGCGCCTGGACGTTGAAGCGCATGTCGCTCTGGTTGAGGGCGAGCGGCAGGAACGGCACCTGGCCCGTCACGTACTGGTTGCCGGTGACGACCCCGGTGAACGGGAGGCCGGCGGCGTAGAACGCCTTCGAGACCTCGAGCACCGAGTGGGATTGCGCCTTGCCGCCTCCGCCGCCGCAGCCGGCGGCGAGAAGGGCGAGCGAAGCGAGGAGGACGACGAGCCTGCGCACGGCGTCAGCCTAGCGGGGCGTAAAGGCGAAGACGCCGGCGGTGCCGCCACCGACGATGACGATGCGCCCGCCGAGCGCGACCACGGCGGGGTCGGAGAGCGAGACGGGCAGGCGCGCGGCGACCGTGACGGAGCGCCGGACGATGCGCGAGCACCTCGTTTCCGCCGACGAGATAGAGCGCGCTGCTCGAGCGCCGCCATTCCGGCATGCGCCTCGGGCGCCGGCAGCGTGGCCACGCGCGCGACTTGTGCGTGCGCGGGTCGACGAGTAGACCGTGGACGAGGTCGACCGACGGGCGTCAGGCCGCCGGCGACGACGATCGGCCGCCCAGGGCGGCGACGCCGGCGTACCGCGTGCCGGCGGGCAGCCGGGCCACCGTTGACGTGCGGCCGGCGCCGTCGTAGCGGAGGATCGCGCTCGCGTACGTCGAGCCGGTGTAGCCGCCGACGAGATACGCCTTGCCGTCGACGACCGCCGCACCGAGGTCGGAGAGCGGCTCGTCGAGCTTGCCCGCGCTTGCGCGCGCTGCCGGCGCAGCATCGACGCGGACGATCGCGTTCGATCGAGACCGACTGCCCGCCGCCGAAGAGGAAGATCGACCGCCGATCAGCGCCGCCGCTGCGTCATGCGTGGGCGCCGGCAGACGACCGGCAATGCGCAGTCGCTGCGGCGTGCCGAGCAGGACGCTGGTCGGTCGACGAGCCGCCCGTGTAGCCCGCCGAGCACCAGCAAGCTTACCGCCCGGAAGCGCGACTGCGGAGGCCTTCGACAGCGCCTGCGGGAGCGATCCGATCCGCGGAACGGTGAGAGCGTCTTACGCGCGGCCTTCACGCCGCCCGGGACGGCCGGGAGCAGGTCGAGGCCGTCGGGCTTGTTCAGGTAGCCGGGTGCGATTCCGGGACTGCCGAGGTGGCCGTACGACCACACGACCTTCTTCGTGCGCGGATTCACGACGAGCACGCGGTGGTTCCAGTCGTCGGTGAGCGCGATCATCCCGTTCGGCCAGCGGACGGCGAGCGAGGGCCGGTTCAGCGTCCACTCACCCGTCGGCTGCCACGTCCAGACGATCTTGCCGCTCGGGGTGATCTCGTCCACTCGGCCCGGCATGTTGAACCCTGCGACGAGGATGTCGCCGTTCGGCAGCAGCTGCGCGTCCGACGGGTACGTCGTCGGCGTGCGAACGGTGTACACGAGCTTGCCGGTCGCGCTGATGCGGTCGACCCAGCCGCCGATCTCGGTGACGAGCACGCCGCCGTCGGGCAGCGGCGTGTCGCCGTTCGGCGAGCTGAGCGTCCTCGGCGGATCGTGCGTGCAGTCGCCGGCGTGACCGATGCTGCGCACGATGCGGTGCGCGCGATTCACCCACAGCACGCGGCAGTTCTCGATGTCGGCCACCTGCATGAGCCCGTTCGGCAGCAGGTACGCGTCATCCGGATTCGACATGTAACCGGGCGACGACCCGCGCACGTCGGCGTGCCCGTACGACCACTCGACGCGGCGCGAGCGGACGCCGATCAGCGCCATCGTCTGGTTGTACTCCTCGTTCGTCGAGATGGACTTGTACCCGGGCGTGAAGAACGCGTCGTCCGGGTCGTGCAGCCCGTCCTTCTCCCACACGATCTTCTTCGACGGCGAGACCATGATGATCCGGTTGTTGTTGCGGTCGGCGATCATCACGTAGCCGGGGACGGGCCCCGGCTTCACCGGTGGAAACCCGAGCTTCTGCGCCGGCGTGGGCGCGAGCGCGGCGGCGAGCGCGAGGAGGATGACGCTAAGCATGGAGCGAGATCGTGCCGTCTACGCCCGCCTCGGCGGCGACCCAATCGGCGCGCACGACCCGTCGAGCGCCGTCTGGCAGTCGGCACGTGCCCGCGAAGCTCGTCAATCCGACCTGCGTCACCCGGCCGCGGCACACGTCGCCGCTCGGCAGGTACTCGACCTGCAGCGAGGTGGCGTCAAGCCGTTGAGGCGAGACGAGGAGGTCGGCGCGCACGAGCAGCTTCTGAGGCGACTGCGCCCCGCCGACGAAAGAGACGATCTGCTTGATTTGGTCCCGTTGCGGATCACCTGCCCCGTCAGCCGCTCCGAGATCCGCGACGCGTTCCACGGGAGAGGGTTCTTCTGCAGCGGCCCGAGCAGGAGGACGGGCAGGATGACGACGCCGACCGCTCCCGCAGCAGCAATGCGCGTGGGGCGAAGCGCGCCGCCGCCGACGCGCCACGCGACGAGCGAGGCCACGGTGGCGATGCACAAGCCGTAGAGAACCGCGAGCCAGGTCGCGCTCCGGTCAGTGCCCGCGAAGATGCCGTGCACGGACGCGAGCGTCCAGACGGCGAAGTTGGCGTAGTGGGCTGCGCGCCAGAACCGGTACGGCATCCGCTTGCGGTAATGGTTGGTGATCGCGAGGGCGAGCAGAAGCTCGGCAGCGAAAATGCCGAGGCCCGTCCAAAGCGCGCGGTATCGGGCCGTGAACGGGACGACGAGCTGGACGATCGAGAACGGCAGGAACGAATCGACCGCGATCGCGCCCACATGGACGACGATGAGCGAGCCGACGAGGAGCCCGCCGAAGCGGTGGATGTCCTCGACCGCGAAGCGCGGCCAGCGACGGCTCTGCTTCTTGCCGCCGAGCGTGATGCCGATCGAGACGACGACGCTGAGGACGACGTAGGCCGCGACGCCGGACGCGCGAGCCGCGTACCAGATGGCGGGGCTCGAGGTCAGATGCACACGAGGCTCCTGTGCCATACGGCGTTGCACACGATCTGTTCATCGAGGCCGAGGAAGCGTCCAGCCATGCCGCGACTGTCCAGCCAGTCCGGACCGTCTTCGCCGAGGAGATAGGCAGCCTTCGCCGCGACGTCGGCCGCGAGGCAGGTGGCACCCGACACCGTGACCTGCTCCCACGGCGAATCGCTCGGCCGACCGGTTCGCGGGTCGATCAGATGAGGGCCGCGCGTGGCCGTTCCACTCGTCGCGAGGCCGCCCTCGACCACGCTCACCGCGCCGCCACCCGGGAGCCCGACGTCGACCGGCCCTCGCACCGCGAGGTCGCCGCCCGCAGAGACGAAGCCGAGGCCGTCCAGCGTGGCGGCCGCTTCGTCGACCGCGAGCGCCTTGACGACGCCGTTCAGGTCGAGCGCGGCGCCAGCACGGCTGAGCAGGGTGCCGGAGAGCCGGACGGCTCCTGCGCCGAGCGCCGCGTCGACGAGCCCACCGGTATCGGTAGCGGCGTCGAGCGCGACCTGAAGCGTCGCGGCGAAGAACGGAGACACGGCGAGCACTCGCGACCGGGAGGCGTTGACGCGTGAGAGCTCGGATTCGGGCCGGAAGAGGCTGAAAGCCGCCTCCCAGCGCTCGAACACCGCGGCAACCTCGCCCGCGTCCCCGCCGGCGAGCACGACCTCGCAGCCCATCGCGCGGAAGCGATGCACGGTCACGAGGTGCTCGTCACCACCGGCGGCGGCTGGACCGGCGGAGCGATCTGTCCGCCCGCGAGCACGCTCCTCCGGACGGCCCGCTCGAACGATCTCGGGGCGGCCAGCGGCCGCGCCCGGTGCTTCGTGTGCCCGGCGGCATGCGCCTTGGCGCCGACGAATGCAGTGCCCAGCACCAACGTCGCGACCGCCCCGAGGGCGAGCTTCGCCCCTCGGGCGCGCGCCCGTGCCGCGTCGATGCGGCCTTCTGCCACGACCCAAGTCTTCGCTACCAACCTGAGGGTTTGCTGAGAGCGGCGTTGCTCCCTCATTGCCCCGTACCATGGAAACCGTGGCCGTGACCACAGGTCAGAAGAAGCTCGACGCCCGCGCGCTGCGCGCGGATTTCCCCATTTTCGAGCAGCTGATCCACGGCCAGCCGCTCGCCTACCTCGACTCCGCCAACAGCTCCCAGAAGCCGCGGCAGGTGCTCGACGCGATGACGACGTTCTACGAGACGTCGTACGCGAACGTCCATCGCGCCGTCCACGTGCTCGGCGAGCGCGCGACGGCCGGCCTCGAGGGCGCTCGCGAGAAGGTGCGCGCGTTCGTGAACGCTCCCGACGTGCGCGAGATCGTCTTCGTCCGGAACGCGACCGAGGCCCTGAACCTCGTCGCCTACTCCTGGGGCGGGAACAACCTCGGGCCGGGCGACGCGGTCGTCGTCACCGAGCTCGAGCACCACTCGAACTTCGTCCCCTGGCAGTACATCGCGCGCCGGCAGGGCGCGGAGTTCGTGATGCTGCCGCTCGACGACAACCACGAGATCGACCTCTCGGGGCTGGATCGGATCGCGCGCGACTACACCGTGAAGGTGGTGGCGACGAACCTCGTCTCCAACGCGCTCGGAACGATCCACGACGTCGGCCCGCTCACGCGCTGGGCGCACGAACAAGGCGCGATCTTCGTCTGCGACGCGGCGCAGGCCGCGCCGCACATGCGCGTCGACGTGCAGGCGCTCGACTGCGACTTCCTCGCGATCTCCGGCCACAAGATGTGCGGCCCGAGCGGCATCGGCGCGCTCTGGGGACGCGGCGCGCTGTTGCAGGCGATGGAGCCGTTCCTGCTCGGCGGCCACATGATCAACTCGGTCCGCTACGAGAAGACGACGTGGGGCGAGCTGCCGCACAAGTTCGAGGCCGGCACCGCGCCGATCGCGGAGGCAGTCGGGATGGGTGCCGCCGTCGACTACCTCGAGGCCGCCGGGCTCGACGCGATCGAGGCGCACGAGCACGAGCTCGTCGCATACGCGCTCGCGCGGATGAGCGAGGTGCCCGGCATCACGCTGTACGGCCCGCCGGCCGAGCGGCGCGCCGGTGTCGTGTCGTTCAACCTCGACGACATCCATCCGCACGACGTCGCGCAGATCCTCGACCGCCAGGGCGTCGCCATCCGTGCGGGGCACCACTGCTGCCAGCCGCTCATGCACAAGCTCGGCGTCGCAGCGACGAACCGGGCGAGCTTCTACCTGTACACGCTGCCCGAGGAGATCGACCAACTCACCGAAGGGCTGTACACCGTGCGTAAGGTGTTTGCCTAGATGAACGAGTTCGAGCAGATGTACCGCGAAGTGATCCTGGATCACTACAAGAACCCGCGCGGGCACGGCGTCATGGAAGGAGCCGACGCCGAGGCCGAGGGGCAGAACCCGCTGTGCGGCGACGAGGTCTCGATCTACGTCGCGTTCGCCGACGACGGCGAGACGATCGACGAGGTGAAGTTCTCCGGCCGCGGCTGCGCCATCTCACAGGCGGCGACGTCGATGCTCACCGAGATGGTGCAGGGACGGACTGCATCGGAGGTCGCCGTCCTCGACAAGGACGAGCTGCTGGAGGAGATCGGCATCCCGCTCACGCCGGTGCGCCTCAAGTGCGCGATGCTCGGGCTGACGACGCTGAAGGTCGCGCTGCACAAGGCGAAGGGCACGCCGCTCCCGCAGGGCCTCGCCGGCTTCGACGAGCTCGAGCTCACCTAGACGATGGCCGAGATCGAGGTCGCGCCGGCGGACGAGTTCCCGCCCGGCTCCACGAAGCTGATCGTCGCCGGGCCGGGGATGGTCATCGGCGTCTACAACTGCGGCGGCGCGCTGTACGCGATCGAGGACCGCTGCTCGCACGACGACGGCCCGCTGTGCGAGGGCGACATGGGAGGAGGACACGTGCCGCGTCGATCTGCCCGCGCCACGGCTCCGCCTTCGACCTCGCCACCGGCCGGCCGATGTCGCTGCCCGCGTTCGAGCCGGTGGCGACGTATCCCGTGCGGATCGTCGACGGGGTCGTCAAGGTCGAGGTTGCCTGAGCAAGATCAGATGCTGGCCGACCACCGACCCGCTCTACCTCGCCTACCACGACGAGGAGTGGGGCCGGCCGGTGCGGGACGAGCGCGGCCTGTTCGAGCGCCTCTGCCTGGAGGGATTCCAGTCCGGGCTCTCGTGGCTGACGATCCTGCGCAAGCGGGAGAACTTCCGCGCCGCCTTCGCCGGCTTCGATCCCGACGCGGTCTCGCGCTTCGGCGAGCGTGACGTCGAGCGCCTGCTCGCCGACGCAGGCATCGTCCGCCACCGCGGCAAGATCGAAGCCGCGATCGCGAACGCACACGGCGTGCTCGCCCTGCGCGACGCCGGCACACCGCTGCAAGACCTCATGTGGGAGTACCGCGACACGACCGAGTCGAAGGAGCTGTCGAAGCGGCTGAAGGCGGCCGGCTTCCGCTTCGTCGGCCCGACGACCGTCTACGCCGCGATGCAGGCGTGCGGCATCGTCAAC
>CAVOMK010000006.1:0-424872 GCA_963697005.1 uncultured Actinomycetes bacterium
TAGAACGCGAGCGGAATGCTTGACGACCGGGTGCGCGCCGTGCTCGAGCGTCTCGAACGCGAGGACGCCGACGAGCGCGAGCGCGGCGCCCCGGCCTCCGAGCGTGCGCGTCAGGTGGCGCGCACGACGGGCCAGTTCCTGTTTGCGCTCGTCTCTCCGCAGGTCGACTGCGAGGTGCTCGAGATCGGCGGCTCGCGTGGCTACTCGGCCGTCTGGCTCGCGGCGGGCGTCCGCACGCTTGGGGGCCGGGTGCTCTCGCTCGAGAACGACCCGGCCAAGGCCGACGGCCTGGCGGCGGAACATCGCCGAGGCCGGATTGGACGACTGGGCGGAGCTCGTCGAAGGGGACGCTTTCGAAACGCTGGAGCGCATCGACGACGTCTTCGACATCGTCTTCCTCGACGCGGAGAAGGACGACTACGAGCGGCTCTTCGCCCTCGCGCGCGCCAAGCTCGAGCCGGGCGGCCTCGTCATCGCCGACAACGTCCTCTCACACCCCGATCCGCTCGCGCAGTACTCGGCGGCCCGGCAGGCAGATCCGTCGCTCTCGAGCGTCACCGTTCCGCTCGACCGGGGACTGGAGCTCAGCGTCATCCTCCGCTGATATCTTTGCCCTACCGCGGAAAGGAGGTGGTCCGGAGTTGACATCAAGTATTTCGGCCAGTGGAGGTACCAGCGGGTAGAGGCGCAGTCCCCGGGACCACCGGGAATCGCCTAGCCAGCGTAGGGGCCGAAGCGACTCTGCCGAATCCAGCGTTGGTTACCGCGAAGGGCCGCCGAAAGGCGGCCCTTCGTTTATTCAGGCAGCTGCTTCTGCGGGATCGGCGGCCTGGACGAGCGCCTCGAGCGCGTCCCGAATGCCGTCGATCGCGGACTCATCGAAGCCCTCGTGGGCGCGGGAGACCGGGACGGGCTCGCCGACGACGCGCGCGCCCGCGATCCCGAGGATGCGGCGCAGGTCCTGCTGCGCCCAGAGGGCGCCGAACTGGCCCTGGCTCGCGCCGACGACGGCGACCGTCTGGTTGCGGAGCGCGGCGTCGGTCGTAGGGCGCGAGGCCCAGTCGACCGCGTTCTTGAGGCCGCCGGGGACGGAGCCGTTGTACTCCGGCGTTGCGAAGAGGATCGCGTCCGCCGAGCCCCAGTCCTCCCGGAGCCGGCGGACGCTCTCGGGAACGTCGGCCTCGAGATCCTGGTCGTAGATCGGCAGGTCGCCGATGCCCTCCCACAGCTCGACCTCGGCGCCTGCGGGGGCGAGCTTCGCCGCCTCCCGCAGGAGCGCCGTGTTGTACGACTCCGCCCGAGGGCTGCCGGAGACGCCCAGGATCTTCATGCTTACGCCTCCTGCTTCACGAACGCGAGCTCTGCAATGAGCTTCACGGTGTCGCCGAGGTAGTTGCCGCCGCCCTGGTTGGGGGCGTTCCAGACGATGCCGAACTCGTTGCGGTCGATGGTCGTCTCGAGCTTGACGCCGACGCGCTCGCGGCCGAACGGGTCGACGTTCGCCTCCGAGATGGAGCCGGTGAGCTCGACGGGGCGGGTGACGCCCTTGATCGTCAGCTCGCCGCGCTCGAGGCCGTCCGCCTTGAAGCTGATCTCCGGGAAGCGCTCGGCGTCGAAGAAGTCGGGCGTCTGGAGGTGGCCGTTCAGCTGCTCGTCCTTGACGTCGATGCTGGCGACCTTCGCGGAGCCCTCGAGCTTGCCGTCGACGAGGGTCGCGGTGAAGTCGCGGAAGCTGCCGCGGAACGTGTTCACGCCCGCGTAGGCGATCTCGAACGAGACGTTCGAGTGCACCGGGTCGGCACTCCAGGTGCCGGCAGGCGCGGACTTCGTGGTGCTGGTGATGGTGGACATGGTGGAATCTCCTTGGTATAGTTGACTTCGCAAGCAATCATAGCCAGAGAAACGTGATGAGTCAAGTATTGAGCAGTCAAGCAGAAATTGTCCAGGAGCACAGGGCCTGGATCCGGCTCCTGCGGGCACACTCCGCCCTCACCCGGGAGCTGTCCGGCCGCCTGGAAGCCGCCCACGGCCTGTCCCTGCGGGACTACGACGTCCTCGTCCAGCTGTACTCGGCGCCCGACCGGCGCATGCGGCGGATCGACCTGGCCCGAACGGTCATCCTCAGCCCGTCCGGCATCACCCGCCTCCTCGAGGGCCTCGAACGCGCCGGCTGGGTGGCCAAGCACCATTGCGCATCAGATGCCCGTGTGACGTACGCCGTACTCACGGACGCGGGGGTGGCGAAGTTCGAGGAGGCGCACGTCACCCATCTGACCGACGTCGATGAGCTGTTCGGCTCGCGCTTCAGTGGGGAGGAGCACGACCGGCTCGCCGAGCTCCTCGGCAGGCTGCCGCTGGCCGACGCAGGCACGTGCAACGCATGAGCCACGCGTTCTCCTCCCTCGACGAGCTCGGCGACGGGCCCGGGTTCCGGAAGGTCCGCTCGGCGCTAGGCGTGACCGCATTCGGCGTGAACGCCGTCGTCTACCCGCCGAACTTCGAGGGCTTCCACCACTACCACGACACGCAGGACGAGCTGTACTTCGTCCACCGCGGGCGGGTGCGGGTCGAGGTGGAGGGCGAGTCGCGCGACCTCGGCCCCGGCGGCCTGTTCCACGCCGAGTCGACGACGCCGCGCAAGGTCTCGAACCCGTTCGACGAGGAGGCGGTGCTCTTCATCGTCGGCGGAACAGGCGGCTACGTCGAGCGCGACGGCCACATGGTCGATCCCGCCGACGTCGAGCGGCGCGCCTCGTTCGGCAAGACGTAAACGTTCGCCGGTGTCAGACACCAACGGTGTCTGACACCGGTCTGACTAGAGAATTACGACGGCGCGGATCTCGCCGTTCTGGCCGAGTCGACCGAGCGCGTCCGGCGCCTCCTCGAGCGAGATCGTGCGTGTGACGAAGCGCGCGAGGTCGAGCCGGCCGTCGAGCGCCGCCTGTGCAAGGAACGGAAAGTCCTGCTGCGGGATCGTGTCGCCGCCGTGCGTGACCGCGATCGAGACTTTCGGCCCGAAGACGTTGCGGTAGAGGTCGACGCCGAGCGTCGCGCCCGTGGACGGGACACCGACGAGCGTCGCGACGCCGCCGTACGCGCACATGCGCACCGCCTGGTCGAGGCCCGAGGCCGCGCCGATGGCGGAGAACGCGTAGTCGACGCCCTTGGTCAGCTCCTTGACCTGAGCGATCGGGTCGCCGGCGGATGCGTCGACGACGTCGGTCGCGCCGAGCGCGCGCGCTGCGTCGAGCTTCTCGGAAGCGACGTCGACGGCGACGATTCGCTCCGCGCCGGCGAGCTTCGCCCCCTGGACGACGGCGAGACCGACGCCGCCGCAGCCGATGACCGCAACCGATGCGCCCTCGCGGACGGGCGTCGCCCACAACGCCGCGCCGGCGCCGGTCGAGAAGCCACACGCAAGCAGCGCCGCTTGCTCCACCGGAAGCTCGACCGGAACCTTCACGGCGCAGGCCTCGTGCACGATCGCCCGGTCGGCGAGCGTTCCGCAGCGGAGCACCGTTGAGAGGAGTTGTCCGTCGGCACGGTGCGCGCGCGGCTCGGCGTGCAACGCGGACGAGCAGCGCCGCGGATCTCCGCGCTTGCACGAGCGGCACGTGCCACAGGGCGCGCGCCACGCGAGGACGACGCGGTCGCCCGGCTGCACCGAGGTCACGTCGGGGCCGACCTCCTCGACGATGCCCGCGCCCTCGTGACCGAGCAGGATCGGGAACGGCATGCCCCAGCCGCCGGTCTCGACGACATGGACGTCCGTGTGACAGAGGCCACAGGCCTCGATGCGTACCTGAACCTCGTGCGGGCCAGGCGGATCGAGGACGATCTCCTCGACGCCGGGCTTCGCGCCGGCCTCGGCGTAGACGACGCCGCGCGTCACGAGACGGCGCGCCGCAGCTGTTCGTCGAGCGGGACGAGCGGCAGCTGGAACGTCTCGACCGCACTCGCGTCGTGGACGACGTTGTCGCCGAGCTCGAGCATGGTCAGCTGGTCGCGTGTCACCGGCGCGCCGGGCAGGTGCTCGGTGAGCGCGGCCTGTGCTCGGAGCAGGCCGATCGGCACGTGCACGGACGGGCGACGCACGCCGACGACGCGCTTGAGGCGGTCCCAGAAGTCGTTCCACGTGACGGCGTCGGGGCCGCCGATCTCGAATACGCGGCCGGCGGCGGCCGGATGGTCGATCGCTCGCGCGAAGTACTCGGCGACGTCCTCGACCCAGATCGGCTGCAGCCGGGTCTGCCCGTCGCCGACGATCGGCGTCACGGGCGCGAAGCGCGCCAGGCGCACGAACGTCGGCAGCACGCCGCCGTCCTGTCCGAAGACGAAGCTCGGCCGGAAGATGACATAGCCGAGGCTGGACGAGCGCACCGCGCGCTCCATCTCCCACTTCGCGGTGAAGTACGGCACAGCGTCCTTCGAGCGCTCGTCGAGCCCGAGCGCGCTCGCGAGCACGAAGCGGCCGACCCCTGCGCCTTCGGCGGCAGCGACGAGGTTGCGCGTGCCGTGCTCCATCACGCGCTCGAAGTCCGCCCGCGATCCCTTGATGACCGCGACGAGGTGGATGACCGCATCGACGCCGACGCAGGCGGCTCGCAGGACCGTGAGGTCCGCGACGTCGCCGACGACGAGCTCCGCGCCCCACGCCGACAGCCGGCGCGCTCGGCGAGGATCGCGCACGAGCGCACGCACGGTGACGTTGCGCGTCCGCAGCGCGTGCACGACGTGGCCGCCGACGAATCCGGTTCCCCCTGTGACGAGGACGGTCACTCGAAGTTCTTGAAGTAGCGGCTCGGCGTCGGGCCCTCCTGACCCTTGTACTTCGAGCCGAGCGAGGACGAGCCGTACGGGGTAGCGGCGGGCTCGGTCATCTGCATGAAGGAGATCTGTCCGATCTTCATCCCCGGGTAGATCGTGATCGGGAGCGTCGCGACGTTCGAGAGCTCGAGCGTCACGTGCCCGTCCCAGCCCGGGTCGATGAAGCCGGCGGTGGAGTGGATGAGCAACCCGAGGCGGCCAAGACTCGACTTCCCCTCTAGCCTCGCGACGAGGTCGTCGGGCAGGCGGATGCGCTCGAGCGTCGAGCCGAGGACGAACTCGCCTGGATGGAGCACGAACGGCGTGTCCCCCTCGACCCGGACAAGCTCGGTCAGCTCCTCCTGCTCCTGCTTGACGTCGATGTACGGATACCGGTTGTTGTGGAAGACCCGGAAAAGGCGGTCGACCCGCACGTCGACGCTGGACGGCTGGAGGAGGGAGTCGTCGTAGGGATCGATCTCGATCCGGCCCTCCGACAGAGCCCGGGCGATGGTCACGTCGGAGAGAACCACGTGGCGATCGTAACGGGGACGGCCGGGCCGGGACGCCCGATATCGTGAGATCGTGGCTGCCGTCCGCTCGATCCAGCTGAAGACGGAGATTCCGGGGCCGCGCTCCCGCGAGATCCTCACCCGCCTGCACGCCGTGGTCTCCTCCGCGCTGTCCGTCTATCTCCCTGTCGTCGCCGCCGAAGGCCGCGGCGCGACGCTCACCGACGTCGACGGCAACACATTCCTCGACTTCGCCGGGGGCGTGGGCTGCCTCAACGTCGGCCACGCCCACCCGCACGTCGTCGAGGCCGTCCAGGAGCAGGCCGCGCGCTTCCTCCACACCGACTTCACGATCGTCCCGTACGAGGTGTACGTCGATGTCGCCGAGCGGCTCATCGCGGCGGCGCCGTTCACCGGGCCGGCGAAGGCGGCGTTCTTCAACGCCGGGACCGAGGCGGTCGAGAACGCTGTCAAGTTCGCGCGCGCGTGCACGCGCCGGCCGGCAGTGATCGCGTTCGAGGGCGCGTTCCACGGCCGCACGCTGCTCGCGCTCACGCTCACATCGAAGACGCACCCGTACAAGGCCGGGCTCGGTCCGTTCGCGCCCGAGGTGTATCGGGTCCCGTTCCCGTACGAATATCGCGGCGTGACGTCGGCTGACGCTCTCGCCGCATTGCGGCGCGCGCTCGTCACGCAGGTGGCGGCCGAGAACGTCGCTGCGATCGTGATCGAGCCGGTGCTGGGCGAGGGCGGCTTCGTCGTCGCGCCGCCTGAATTCCTCCAAGGCGTCCGCGCCTTGTGCGACGAGCACGGCATCGTCCTCGTCGCCGACGAGGTCCAGACCGGTTTCGGCCGCACGGGCCGGATGTTCGCCATCGAGCATTCCGGCGTCGAACCGGACCTGCTCGTCGTCGCGAAGTCGATCGCGTCGGGCCTGCCGCTCTCGGGCGTGCTGGGGAAGGCCGAGATCATGGACGCGCCCGACGAAGGCGGCGTCGGCGGCACCTACGTCGGCAACCCGGTCGCGCTGGCTGCAGCCGCCGCCGTTCTGGACGTCATCGAGGAGGAGGGCCTCGTCGACCGTGCCGGCCGGATCGGCGAGACCATCCGCGGCAGGATGCAGGAGTGGCAGCGCCGGTATCCCCAGATCGGCGACGTCCGAGGGCTCGGCGCGATGCTCGCGATCGAGCTGGTCGAGGATCCGGCGTCGAAGCGCCCCGCTCCGGAGCTGGCTTCAGCCGTGACGGAAGCAGCCGCGGAGCGCGGCCTGCTGCTCCTGAAGGCGGGAACCCACTCGAACTGCATCCGCGTGCTCTGCCCCCTCGTGATCGCCGACGACGAGTTGGAGGAGGCCCTCGGGGTCTGGGGCGATGCGCTGGAAGCGGTGCTCGCGTAGCCTCGACGGGCTTTCGCGCGTTCTATCGTCGTGCCGCAGCGCTCGCCGTCTACCCATGCCCGCAGGCACCGGAAGGGCTCCATGGTCGGTGAGGTGATCGCCGAGCGGTACGACCTCGAGGAGCTCATCGACCACGGCGGGATGTCGAGCGTGTACCGCGGGCACGACCGCTTGCTCGAGCGCACAGTCGCGCTGAAGGTGCTACACGCGCACTTCGGCGACGACGCGGAGTACGTCGAGCGGTTCCGGCGGGAGGCGCGCGCGGTCGCTCAGCTGTCGCATCCCAACATCGTCACTGTCATCGACCGTGGGTCGAGCGACGGGCACCAGTTCATCGTCTTCGAGTTCGTCGACGGCGAGAACCTCAAGCAGCTGGTCGAACGCATCGGGCCGATGCCGGTCGATCGCGTGCTCGAGCTCGGCATTCAGATCGCGGACGCGCTTGCCTTCGCGCACGCGCACGATCTCGTCCACCGCGACGTCAAGCCGCAGAACGTTCTGCTCGACAGCGCCGGCGACGCGAAGGTGACCGACTTCGGCATCGCCCGCTCGCTCGATGTCGAGCGCGGCGTGACGCAGACCGGGACGGTGCTGGGCACGAGCAACTACCTCTCGCCCGAGCAAGCCGCCGGCGAACCGGTCACGCCGGCGACAGACGTCTACTCGCTCGGCATCGTCCTCTACGAGCTGCTGACCGGCGAGGTGCCGTTCCACGGCGACAACCTCGTCGCCGTCGCCATGAAGCACGTCACCGAGCATCCTCCGAACCTGCTCGACCAGCGCGCCGACGTCCCGCCGCGGCTGGCGCAGGCGGTCGAGCGCGCGCTGGAGAAGGATCCGGCGCAGCGGTTCGCCTCGATGGACGCGTTCGCGAACGAGCTGCGGCGCTGCCGCGACGAGCTCGGCGGGCCGGAGACCGAACGCACGCTCGTCCGCGGGACACCGATCGTCGCGGCGCCGCGGCCGGCCCGGAAGCCTCGAGCTCGGCGTCGCCGCGGTCACCTGCCGACGCTGCTTGCGCTCGCCGGTCTCGTCCTCATCGCGGTCGTCGTTGCCGTGATCGTTTTCGGAGGCTCCGGGATCGGCACACGCAATCCCGGCGGCGCCGGAACGGTGAGCGGGGTGACGCTCCAGGGCGTCGGGAACTACGAACCGAGCGGGCCGCCCGACAAGCACGCGAACACGGCGTCCGCCGCGACGGACGGGAATCCGTCCACGGACTGGATGACGCAGCACTACTTCAGCCCGGCCTTCGGCGGGCTGATGCCCGGCCTCGGCCTCGTGGTCAACGCCGGCAGGAGCGTCAAGCTCGGCTCCCTCACCGTCCAGACGCCGACGCCCGGCTTCACGGCGCAGATCCAGGCGGGGAGCTCGCCGAACGGGCCGTTCGCCGCCGACTCGGCGACGCAGACGGTGAGCTCGACGACGACGTTCCACCTGAACGGCGCGACGGCGCAGTACTACGTCGTCTGGATCACGCAGCTCCCGCCCGGCGGGAAGGCGGAGATCAGCGAGGTCACGTCCTAGTACTCGAGGTGCGAGCGGCGCTCGTGCCGCTCGAGCGCGAGCCCGATGAGTCGGTCGAGCAGCTCCGCGTAGCCGATGCCGGACGCCTGGAAGAGCTTCGCGTAGACGCTCGTCGACGTGAACCCCGGGATGGTGTTCAGCTCGTTGACGACGACCTCTCCGTCGTCGCGGACGAAGAAGTCGACGCGCGCCATGCCCTCGCACTCGCTCGCCACGAACGCGGCGACGGCGCGCTGCTGCACGAGCTCGATCGTGTGCTGCGGCAGCTCGGGCGGGATCACGAGCTCCATGCCACCCTCGTCGTACTTCGACGCGTAGTCGTACCAGTCGTGCGCGAGCGTGTCGATGCGCCCGGGCAGCGACGCGATCGGCGGCGGCAACCGGTTGCCGAGCACGCCGCACTCGACCTCCATCCCGGACACGAGCTCCTCGACGAGCACCTTCTCGTCGTGCCGGCGGGCAAGCGCGACCGCAGCCTCGAGCTCGGCGTCGTCGTGCACCTTCGAGATCCCAACCGAGGAGCCGAGCCGCGCGGGCTTCACGAACGCCGGGTAGCCGATCGGGTTGTCGACCGCGTCGCCGAGCCGGATCGTGTGGTGCCGCGCGACGGGAATCCCGCTGTCGCGCATCACCTTCTTGAAGAGATCCTTGTCCATCGCAAGCGCGGAGGCGGCGACGCCCGCGCCGACGTACGGCACGTCGGCGAGCTCGAGCAGGCCCTGCACGGTGCCGTCCTCGCCGAACGGGCCGTGCAGGATCGGCAGCACGACGTCGACGGCACCGAGCGCCGCCAGTGTCCCGTCCTCCGCCGGCACGGGCAGCGTCGCCGCCGGTGAGTCGGTGTCAGACACCGGAAGTTCGGTGTCTGACACCGTGTCCAATGCCCACCGTCCGTCGCGGCCGATGGCGACGCCGACGACGTCGTAGCGCGCCGGATCGAGCGCCTCCAGCACAGAGCGGGCCGACGCGAGCGAGACGTCGTGCTCGCTCGACCGACCGCCGGCGAGCAGCGCGACGCGCAGTCGGCGCGTCGTCAAGGCGTGGCGGTGGTCGTCGTCGTCGCCGTCGTCGTCGTCGCCGGGCAGCCGCCCGACGGACAGCGCCCGACCACGAGCGTCACGACCGACCCGGGCTTCGCCTGCTGGCCGCCCTCCGGGCTCTGGTCGAGGACGATCTGATCCTGGTTCGGGTCGGTAACCGTCGTGTAGGTGAACTTCACCTTGAAGCTCTGGCCCTGCAGCGTCGACGCAGCCGTGCCCACGTCCAGCGTCCGCACGTCGGGCACCGCGACCGTCTTCGGACCGTTCGACACGGTCAACGCGATCGTCGAGCCCTTGGCCGCCTGTGCGTTCTGGCCCGGCGACTGGTCGACGACCGTGTTCTGGGGCTGATCGGAGTCGACGTACGTCGGATTGACCTTGAAACCCGCCTGGTTGAGCGTCGCGGTCGCGTCGTTGATCGTCTTCCCCACCACGCCCGGCACGGTGACCGGCGTCGGGCCCTTGGAGACGTTGATCCGCACCTTCGTGCCGGAGACGACCTGCGTCCCCACCTTCGGGTCGGACGCGGTCACCTCGTCGGCGGGCGTTGTCGACTGCACCTCGTGCACGTCGGGCACGAGATGCACGGCCTTCAGCGCCTTGATCGCGTCCTCGGACTTCAGGCCCTTCAGCGTCGGCACGGCCACCTTCGGCTTCCCGGTCGACACCAGGATGGTGACGTCGTTCCCCTTCGACTGCCGATGGCCGGCCGGCGGATCCTGCTGGTACACGAAGTTGTTCGGCGCGGTCAGGCTCGAGTGGTGCTTCACCACCGGGTTGAAGCCGTCGGCCTGGATGTTCTGCGTCGCGAGCTGCTCCGTCTCGTTCACGTAGTTGCTCACCGCGATCGGCGTCGAGGACGAGAGCTTGTTCGAGATCTGATGGTAGAGGAACCAGCCGCCGATGCCGGCGCCGACGACGAACAGGAGCGCGGCGATCCACGGCCAGACCGGTCGCCGGTGGATCGGCTCGTCCAGGTCGTAGTAGACGGACGACGGCAAGGGCGGCGACACCGCGCCTCCCGCTCGCCGGGGCGGCGTGATCATCGTCGCCGCCGTCGCCGCGAGCGGCCCCGACATGGGCGAGCGCATGATCTGCGTCGCCGTCTCTTCCGTCTCAGGTGCGACCCCGACGCCGCGCGCGACACGGTCGAGGTCGGCCGACATCTCCTCGGCGTTCTGATAGCGATCGTCGGGATCCTTCGCGAGCGAGCGCATGACGACCATGTCGAGGTCGTGCGGCACATCCGGCCGGATCGTCGACGGCGGCGCCGGCGTCCGAGAGAGGTGCTTCATCGCAATCTCGACCGGCGTGTCGCCGGAGAACGGCACCTCGCCGGTGAGCAGCTCGTACATGAGCACGCCGAGCGAGTACAGGTCGGAGCGCTGGTCGACTTCGCCGCCGCGCGCCTGCTCCGGCGAGAGGTACTGCGCGGTTCCGACGATCGAGCCGGCCTCCGTCATCTGACTCGTGCCGGCGCGCGCGATGCCGAAGTCCGTGACCTTGACGCGTCCCTCGCCGTCCACGAGCACGTTGTGCGGCTTGATGTCGCGATGCACGATCCCGTGCCGATGCGCGAAGCGCAGCGCGTCGAGGATCTGCCGCGTGTACTCGACCACCACGGCGATCGGCGCGTCGCCGCGAGAGAGGATCAGCTCCTTCAGTGACCGGCCTTCGAGGTACTCCATCGCGATGTAGTACGTGCCCTCGGCCTCGCCCCGGTCGTAGATCGAGACGATGTTCGGGTGCGAGAGCGCGGCCGCGTTCTTGGCCTCGCGGCGGAAGCGCTCGACGAACTGCTCGTCGTTCGCATGCCGGTCGTTGAGGATCTTGATCGCCACCCGGCGGCCGAGCTCCTGGTCCTCGGCCAGGTAGACGTTCGCCATCCCGCCCGCGCCCAGCTTCCGCAGGATCTGATAGCGCCCGTCGAAGAGCGTGCCGATGAGCGAGTCGGAGACGGCCACGGGGCTGTTACAGGGTAGATGCCACTTCAGCGGTGCAGGAGTTTTTCCATGATCTGTTTCGCGATCGGCGCCGAGACCGCGCCGCCGAACCCGTTCAGCTGATCCTGGAGGACGACGGCGACGGCGACTTGCGGGTTGTTCGCCGGGGCGAACGACACGAACCACGCGGTATAGACGTTGTTCACCCCGGTCTCGGCGGTTCCAGTCTTGCCGGCCACCTGGATGCCCGGGATCTGCGCCGCAGTGCCGGTTGCCGGCCTGGACGACGGAGACCATCATCTGGTTCAGCTCCGCGGCCGTCTCCGGCTTGATGGCGCGCCCGAGGGTCGACGCCCTCGTCCGGCTGACGACCGACCCGTCGTGGCCGAGGATCTTGTCCACGATGTACGGCCTGGGGACGACGCCGCCGTTCGCGATCGTCGCGCCGACCATGAGCATCTGCAGCGGCGTCGCGACCATGTTGAACTGGCCGAAGGCGAGGCGCCCGGGATCGATGTCGCTCTCGTTCTTCGGGTCCCAGAGCTTGAAGTTCTTGTACAGCCCGCTCGGAAGGCGTTGGTTCGCGGGCGTCTCCAGCGGCGGCGTCGAGTAGAAGCCGAAGCGCTTTGCGTACTTCAGGATCTCCTCTCCGCCGATCTGCTTGCCGACGTTGCAGAACACGGAGTTGATCGAATGCTCGAAGCCTTGCGCGAGCGTCACGTGGCCGTACGCCTCCGGCCCCCTCTGGTCCGGGTTGCCTGCATTCGAGACGTGCTTGCCGTACTCGACGCAATACCCGGGGTCGTTGAAGCCCGACGACGGCGTGAAGGCGCCGCTGTCGAGCGCGGCGGCGGCGGTGACCATCTTGAACGTCGATCCCGGCGTGAACAGACCATCGGTTGCGCGGTTCAGCAGCGCCGACGAGTCGCCGCAGGTGCCCTTCGTCTTCAGCACTTTCGCGTAGCCACCCGGCTTGTCGATGAGGTTCGGGTCGTACGTCGGCGACGACGCCATGACGTAGATCGCACCGGTGGTCGGATTCATCGCCACCACGGCGCCGCAGCGGTCGCCGAGCAGCTGCTGCGCGAGCTGCTGCGCGCCGGCGTTGATCGTGAGCACGACGTTGTCGCCGTACACAGTGCCGCCGCCCAGCCGGTCGAGCGTGCGCTGGATCGCATTGCTCAGGTTGGTCGTCGCTCCGGTGAGGTAGTCGTCGAGCGAGAGCTCGAGACCGGTCTGCGAGAGCGCCGAGGTGGAGTAGCCGATCGTCTGCGCGGCGAGCCCGTGCGACGGATAGCGACGGAAGTAGAACGACTGGCCGTTCCGCTTCACCTTGCGGTTCGCCGCGAGAACGGTGGTGTGATTCTGGGCGAAGATGAGACCGCGAGAGACCTCGAACTGCGACACGAGCTGAATCGCGTTGTCCTGCTTCGCGGCGAGCGATCCCGCGGCCCAGGACTGCCAGTAGGTCGTCGCGACAATGAGCGCCGTAAGCATGATCACGGCGACGAGCGCGAGACGGTTCAGCTGGTTATTCACGCGTTCGCCCGATCGGAGACGAGCATCAACCCGGCAACGACGAGGAAGTTCGAGATCACGCTGGAGCCTCCGTACGAGACGAACGGGAGCGTGATTCCTGTCAGCGGGATGACGCGGAGGATGCCGCCGACGATGACGAACGTCTGGAGGGCGAACCCGAAAGTGAGCCCGGCCGCAAGGAGCTTCGAGAAGCCGTCGTTCGCCGCGAGCGAGACGCTGAAGCCGCGCAGCACGAACACCATGTAGATGAGAAGGAGCGCGGCCGCGCCGACGAGCCCGAGCTCCTGCGCGACGGCGGAGTAGATGAAGTCGGTGCTCAGGTACGGGATGAGCGGCGCTCCCTGTGCGTTCGCGAAGACGCCCGAGCCGAGCCCCGTGCCGCCGTATCCGCCGTGCGCGATCGAGTACAGCGACTGCACCATCTGGTAGCTCGCGCAGTCCTGCCGAAGGGTGTAGTGCCCGTTGAGGGCGCAGTACACCTTCTGCGTCGTCCACGGATGAAGCCAGTTGGTCACGCGCTCGCGGACGTGCGGCGTGCCCTCGTAGACGGCCGCCGAACCGACGAGGAAGAGGCCGATGAACGCGGCGACGAACTTCAGCCGGGCGGTCGCGACGTACAGGATCGCGAGGAAGATGCCGTAGTAGAGAAGGGCGCTGCCGAGGTCGCCGGTGGCGAAGAGGACGAGCATCGCGCTGCCCCAGATGACGAGCAGAGGGCCCCAGTCCTTGACGCGGCCCTGCGCGAGCACCTCCCGCTTTTCGCGCAGGTATGCGGCCAGGAAGACGATGAGCGCGAGCTTCCCGAGCTCGCCCGGCTGGAACTGCAGGCCGCCCGCGTGGATCCAGAGGCGCGAGCCGTTCACCGTCTGGCCGATACCGGGCAGCAGCGGCATGAAGAGCAGCGCGATCGCGCCGAGGCCGAAGAGGTACTTGTAGTTCTCGAGCACGCGGTAGTCCCGTCGCAGCACGACGAGCACGACCGCGAACACGGCCACGCCGATGACGACCCAGAGCCCCTGCTTGAACGCGTTCGACGGCCCGAGCCGGTAGATCTCCGTCAGCCCGATCGCGGTCAGGAGGCCGGCGAGCGGAAGCAGGTACGGATCGGCGTTCGGGACGGTGAAGCGAGCGACGACGTGCGCCACGAGATAGAGCGCGAAGAAGAACACCGCGTACGTGAGCGATGCGGCGGAGACGTGCGACTTGCGCGAGATGTACACGCTCGCGAAGCCCACGGCGGTGAGCACGCCTACGAGGACGAGGTAGGCGAGCTCGCGGTTCCGAAGGCTGAGGGTCAGTGCATCAGCCCCCAGAGCAGGAGCGAGACGACGATCGCGAGCAGCACGAGCGTTGCGAGGACGATGCGCACGCGCACAGCCGACGCCCGCGCAGTCGCGGCGACCTCACTCGCACGCACGGCGACGTTCTCCGTCGTCTCGTCGTCGACGGGAAGGGAGACCGCCTCCATCGTCGCGGTGTCGCCGACATCGGCGGCGCCGTCGAGCTTGCCGATCGAGAACGCGACGACAGTGATGTTGTCCTCTCCGCCCCCGCGGTTCGCCGCGGTGACGAGCTGCTTCGTGAGGGCCTCGAGATTGCCGCGATACCGCTCGACGGTGGCGAGGATGTGCTCGTCGTCGACCATGTCGGTGAGACCGTCGGAACAGATCGAGGAACACGTCGCCGTCCTGCGTGTCGACGATGAACGAGTCGACGTCGACGTCCGGGTCGGTGCCAACCGCACGCGTGATCACCGACCGCTGCGGGTGCGTCTCCGCTTCCTCCGGCGAGAGCTTGCCCGTCTTCAGGAGCTCGTTCACGAGCGAGTGGTCCTCGGTGATCTGCTCGATCTCCCGGCCACGCACGAGGTAGGCGCGGGAGTCGCCGACGTGGCCGATCACGACGCCGTCGTTCTCGACGAGCGCAACGGTCATGGTCGTCCCCATTCCCGAGGTGGCGGGGTCGACGCTCGACCGCTCGTGCACGCGCCGGTTCGCCTCCTGGATGAGCGACGCGACGCGCTCCGGCCCGGTGAGGCGTCCGGGGTCGGTGTCCTCGAGCGCGGCCGCGGCGAGCTTCGAGGCCACCTCGCCGGCCTGCGCGCCGCCCATGCCGTCGGCGACGGCGAAGAGCGGCGGCGCGAGGACGAACGCGTCCTCGTTGCGGCGGCGCTTCCGGCCGGTGTCCGTCTTGGCTGCGTACGCGCCGACGATGGTCACGGATCGAACCTCAGGTCGGTCTCGCCGACGCGGATCACGTCGCCCGGCGCCAGCCGCTGTGCGCCTTCGATCCGGACGCCGTTCACGTACGTGCCGTTCGTCGAGCCAAGGTCCTGCACCCAGACGCCGTCGCGGCGAGGCTCGAAGCGAACGTGGCGCGCCGATGCGAACTCGTCGCCGTCGATGGCGACGTCGTTCTGACCGCCGCGCCCGATCGTGAGCGGCGCGGAGTCGACGGAGTACTCGTCCCCCTTCTCGAGCACGGGGCTCTCCTGCACGACGAGCCGCCCACCCGGTGCAGGCGGGGCCGGGCCGGCGGAGACGGGCGCCATGATGAAGCTCTCCTGCGCAGGCGCGACGCGCATGTCGCGCGAAACGGTGCGGATGATGCGCCAGATGAGCGCGTAGAGCAGGACGAGGAACGCGATCTTGAGTGCGAGCAGGACTTCCTCGAGCCGCGTGCTCGCCAGCGTCATTCGCGCTCCGTGGAGAAAGTCAGCTCGGTCGATCCCACCGTGAACGTGTCGCCCGGATCGAGCTTCGCGCGCTGGACGCGCCGGCCGTTCACCTCGACGCCGTTGGTCGAGTCGAGGTCGACGATCCAGAAGCTCGTGCCCTCCTGCCGCAGCTCCGCGTGGCGGCGGGACACGTTCGCATCCTCGATCTGGATGTCGCACTCGCGCGAGCGGCCGAGCACGACACGGCGCTTGTCGACGCGGAGACGCTGCCCGTCCCACGACAGCACCCCGACCTCCCGCTCCAGCCCGGGCTCCTCCGGCGAGGCGGCCTCCGCCGCGTCCGGGACCGGGTGCTTGTAGATCATCGTCGCGCCCGACTCGACCTGCTCCTCCGGCTCGTCGCTCCGTGTGCCGTGCCGCGGCTGCACCATCCGCGTGGCGATGCCGAACTCGCCGAGTGCGAGGTCCTCGTCGGTCTCGAGCCCGACGCGCGGCGGCGTCAGCAGCGCATAGCTCTCACGCCGCGCGTGCTCGCCGAGGTATTCCTCGAGCTCCGACAGCAACGAGTTCTCGTAGCCCTCGAACTGTTCGCGGTCGCCGGACGACAGGTAGACCGTGTACTCGTTCGGGACGTAGACGCGCGACACCGAGACGACGCGATGCTCGTCCATCTCCTTCGCGAGCTTGCGTGCGAGCTCGACGGGCTGGACGTTCGTCCGGAAGGCGCGGCCGAAGACCCCCTCGAAGAGGGCCTCGATCTTCTGCTCGATCGACCGCAGCACCATTGCGCGGCTGAGGGTACCCCTAGGCCCCCGGGATTACGCGCGCCTGGCCCGCAACGCGACTGCGGCTGCGGTCAGCCAGGCGGCGGCGGCGAGGGAGGCTGCCGGCGCGGAGGGCACCGCGACGACGGTGGCGGCGAGCATGGCTCCGCCGAGCGCGGCAGCGCCCCAGCGGCCGCGGGCGTGCGCGAAGGGGAGCGCGAGGGCGACCGCGGCGAAGACGACGGCCTCGACGAGCAGGCCCGGGTGGGCGGCCGCGGCGCGGGCGAGCGACCCGGCGACGTCGAGCGGATCGCGCGCGCCCGCGATCCCGAGGCCGAGCGGCGGCGAGGAGCCGACGAGCGGAAGCGCCGCGTGCCGCATGCCGGCGACGAGCGCGGCGACGAGCACGGCGAGCCCCGCCTGGGCGGCGCGGCGCGGCCCGGCGCGGAGCGTCGCCGCTGCGAGCGGCACGAGGCCGAGCGCGCTCAACGGGACGAGCAGCGGGCCGAGGGCGAACAGGAGGCCGCCGCGCGGCTCGCGCCAGCACAGGACGAGCCACGCGAGCGCGAGCGCGCCGTACAGGAGCGCGAGTCCGAACGAGATGTTCCCCAGTGGGAGCACGGGCACAGCCAGTGCGACCGCCAGCCCGGCACGGGGGCGAAACACGGTCACGGCAGCCGCGAGGACGGCGAGGCCGACGGCCCAGCCGTGCGGGTAGAAGGGAAAGGCGACCGCGGTCCAGCCCGGCGAACGCGGCTGCGAGCGCGGCGGCGCCGACGCGGCCCGCCTCCTCCGGCACCGAGAGGCCGAGCGCCCGCGCCCGCTTGCGGCGGCGGTGGGCGGAGGCTCCGCGGAGCGCGTCGGCGAGCCCTGCCGCGGACGGGCGCCGCGACGGCGACGGCGACAGCGCCCGGTCGACGAGCTGGATGAGCGGCTTCGGCAGATCCGGCCGGAGCGTGGCCAGCGACGGCGCTCCCGCCTCGATCGCGCGCGCCGTGTCGAGCATCGACGTCTGCCAGAACGGGTGCCGGCCGGCGAGCGACTCCCACAACATCACGCCCACCGCCCAGACGTCGGCCGCCTCGGTGGCGTCGTCGCCCGCGAGCCGTTCCGGCGAGATGTACGCGAGCGTGCCGGGCACGTCTCCCTGCGCGGTCAGCGTCTCGGCCTCCGCCATCCGCGCCAGACCGAAGTCGAGCAGCCGCGCCGACACGCGATCGCCTTCGGCGAGGAGGACGTTCGACGGCTTCACGTCGCGATGGAGGATTCCCGCGCGATGCGCGTGCGCGAGCCCCTCCGACACCTGGGCGCACGCCTCGACGGCGCCGGCGTCGTCGAGCTCGCCCGCCCGGAGCGCCTCGCGGAAGGTGCAGCCGGGGATGTACTCGTAGGCGATGTAGACGTGGCGCGCGTCGCGGGCGAAGGCGTAGGCGCGGAGGCAGCTCGGATGGCGCAGCCTCGCGGCCGCGGACGGCCTCGCGCTCGGCTCGGGCCGCTGCCTTGCCCTCGCGGGCGACGATCTTCAGGGCGACGTCGAGGCCCGTCCGCTCGTCGCGGGCAAGCCAGACGGAGCCCGACCCGCCGCTCCCGAGCGGCCGAATCGGCCGGTAGCGACCGAGGACGGGCTCGCTTTGCTGGAGAGCGAGCGCACCGTTGGACATCGGTTCAGTCAGGTTGGCGGCAACGGGCGGATTTCCTCTGAAAACGCGGTTCGCCCCGGTGGGACCGGAGGCTGCAGCCTGGCACCGGACAACACTTTCCTGGCCGCGTTACAGTCTGGCCCGACCGCATGACGACATTCGACGACGAGAACATCGAGTTCGACTTCTTCGACGAGCCGGAGACGGAGGAGGCCCCCCGGCCGCGCCGCCGTCCACGGCGCGAGCGCTCCGGCCCTCCGCGTCCCCCGGCGCCGCCCACGGGCCTCGTGCCGCTCGCGCGACTCGTCGGCCTGATCGCGATCGCGATCGCGATCGTCGTCGCGTTCGTCTTCTGGGTCGGCGCCTGCCAGGGGAAGAGCACGCACGACCAGTACGCCTCGTACGCGACGAGGGTGCGGACGGTGGCCGCGAGCTCGAACGCGCTCGGCCGGGAGTTCGCCGCCAAGCTCGGCTCGTCCGTGCTGAAGCAGGCCGACCTCGAGTCGAGCCTCCAGCAGTACGCGCAGCAGGAGCAGCAGGAGTACGACCAGGCGCAGCAGATCCATCCGCCCGGCCCGCTGCGTCAGATCCACGAGCACCTCGTGGACGCGATCGAGCTGCGCGCGAAGGGACTCGCTGCGCTCGGTGACGTCGTCGCCGGGTGGAACTCGAAGAGCGCGACGTCGACGAACACGGCCATCGACGGGCTCGCGGCGCAGGCGGAGCTGCTGACTGCGAGCGACGTCGTGTGGGAGCAGCTGTACCGGCTGCCCGCCACGCAGCAGCTGAAGACGGAGGGGATCACCGGCGTCGTCATCCCGAAGTCGGCGTTCGTCCCGAACACGGAGCTCGTGAGCGCGCGGTCGTTCGGCGTGCTGCTCGACCATCTGAAGGGCGCCTCGACCGGCGGGACGCCGAGCGGCCTGCACGGGTCACAGCTCGTCTCCGTCGTCGCCAACCCCGGCGCGACCGCGCTGTCGACCTCGACCGCCACGACGGTGAAGGTCTCGGCCGACCTCGCGTTCGCGGCCACCGTCGAGGACTCCGGCAACTTCCAGGAGAACGGGGTCGTCGTGCACCTGACGATCACCGCGGGCAGCGCGACGATCAAGCGAACGCAGACGATTCAGACGATCGCGTCGAAGACGCAGCAGACCGTGTCGTTCGGAAACTTCAACCTCCCGACCGCCGCGTTCGGGAACAGGGCGACCGTGAAGGTCGACGTCGCGCCGGTGCCGGGAGAGACGAACGTCTCGAACAACACCGCCACCTACACGGTCTTCTTCACGCTCGGCTGATGCACGTCAGCACCTCCGTCGCAGCGTGGATCGCGATCGGTGCAGCCGCGGCTGCGGCTGTCGCCGTTCTGCTCGGCGTCGTGTACTTCGCGTCGCTGCGGCGCGTCCGCCGCGCGCAGCACGTCCTGCTCGGCGGCGGGAAGGCCGACCTCGTCGACTTCGCCGTCTCGCTCCAGAGCCGCATCGACGATCTGCACCGCGCGATCGACGAGATCGCGGCCGGCCTGGCCCGCGTCGACCGGCGTGTCGACGACAGCGTCTCGAGGACGGCGATCGTCCGCTACGACGCGTACGAGGGGAGCGGCGGGCACCAGTCCTCGTCGTTCGCGCTCCTCGACTCGGCGCGCAGCGGCATCGTCGTGACCGCCATCCAGGGCCGCGACTACGCGCGGATCTACGTCAAGGAAGTCGAGCACGGCCGCTCCTCCGTGGCCCTCTCCCCCGAGGAGCTGGAGGCGGTCGAGCGAGCCATGGCCTCATAGTCGGGCCTCGCTGGTACCTTTCTGCCCAGGAAAATGGGGCATGTCCTCGTCCTGAACGCAAGCTACGAGCCGTTGAACGTCTGCACGGTTCGGCGGGCGCACGTGCTCGTGTACAAGGGAAAGGCCGAGGTGATCGAGCATCTCGACCAGCCGCTCCGGTCAGCGACGGGCAGCTTCATCCGCCCGCACGTGATCCGGCTCGTCACCTACGTCCGCGTCCCGCGGGCGATCCAGCGGAAGATCTCGCGGCGGGCGCTCTTCGCCCGCGACGGATGGCGCTGCGTGTACTGCGGCACTTCGGGGGGCCGGATGACCCTCGACCACGTCGTCCCCCGCTCGAAAGGCGGGGAGTCCGTGTGGGAGAACGTCGTCACCGCCTGCGCGCCCTGCAACTTACGGAAGGGCGACCGCACGCTGGAGCAGGCCGGGATGGAGCTGCGGACGCCTCCGCGCCCGCCGCAGCCGGTGCTCTTCATCAAGCTGGCGGCGCCGCGCATCCCCCACGGGTGGACGCAGTACCTCGGCGAGCTCGGCACGGCCACCGCCGCCGCGTAGTCGATGTGACATCCGGGGTGCCCGGCACCGTATGACGGGCATGAGACTTCTCGTCACCCTCGCAATCGCCGTCGCGCTGCTCGCCGGCGGCGCCGACGCGGCCACCACGGCGACCGCCACGAGCACCGACACCGTGACGGTCACCGGCATGGGCACGGTCACCGCCGTCCCCGATCAGGCGGAGTTCGACTTCACCGTGCAGACGAAGGGCGCGACTGCGGCCGGAGTGCTCTCGCGCAACGGCACCGACACGAAGGCGGTCATCGCCGCCGTCGAAGCCGCCGGGGTCGCGCAGGCCGACATCCAGACGGAGCAGGTGTCGCTCGACCCGGTGCAGTCCAACGACGGGACGAGCATCGTCGGGTACACGGCCTCCGACACGATCGACGTCACGAAGCTCGCCATCGCAAAGGCCGGCGCCGTGGTCGACGCCGCCGTCGGCGCAGGTGCGACCGACGTCTCCGGGCCGTCGCTGACGCTCTCCTCCCAGGACGCGCTCTACAACCAGGCGCTGAAGAATGCGGTCGCGCAGGCGAAGACGAAGGCGCAGGCGCTCGCCGACGCGGCCGGCCTGAATCTGGGCGGCGTCGTGACGATGGTCGAGGGCGGCGGCGCTACACCGCTCCCGTTCGCTGTCGGTGCTGCGAGCAGTCCCAACACGCCGATCCAGCCGGGGACGCAGGACGTGCAGGCGACCGTCACGGTCACCTTCGCCCTCAGCTAGCTGCGCTCGATCGGCAGCGGGCGCGTCGACCAGTCGCTCCAGGACCCGGGGTAGAGCACGCCGTCGCGCCCGCGCAGGAAGGCGCGATGGAGCACGACGCACGCGGTGATGCCCGAGCCGCAATAGACGACGAGCTCGCCCGGCGGCAGCTCCAGCTGCGGCTCGTTCCACGGAGCGTTGCTCGCTCCGGGGATGCGGCCCGGCTTCGCGTCCACCGGGTTCGGCTCCCCGCGCCAGCGCGACGGGCGTGCGCGCGTCGACGAGCGCGAGCTCGGGGTCGGCGAGCCTCCGCGCCAGCTCCTCGGCCGCGATCGTGTCGCCTGAACGTTCGCGCGGCACGAACTCGGCCGGCTCGATCGTCTCCTCGCCGGTCGCAAGCGGGCCGGCCCAGGCGTCGATGCCGCCGACCAGCACGGCGCAATCGTCGTGCCCGAAGTGGCGCAGCAGCCACCAGAGCCGCTCGGCGCCGCCCATGTTCCCGTACGCGACGACGAACACGCCCGGCCCGATCCCGGCCCGTGACGCCGACTCGGCGAACCGCTCGGCGGAGGGAAGCGGATGCCGTCCCTGTCCCGCCACGGAGAGATCGGCCAGGTCCTCGTCGAGGTCGAGGAAGGACGCGCCGGGGAGGTGGCCGGCGGCGTAGAGCTCCCGCCCGCGCTCGGGCGTGCCCAGCTCCCAGCGACAGTCGACGAACTGGTAGCGCATCCCGGGATTGTTTCTGCTCGGACGAGCGGGTACAACGCGCATACATGCGTAGGCGGCTTCTCGTCCTGACGGGAATCGTGCTCGCGGTCGCAGCGGTGGCACTCACGGCCGGGGGCGCGTACGCCTACTTCTGGGAGAGCGGCCGCGCCGACGTGCTCGCTGCAGGCGTCACGGTCGCCGGCGTCGACGTCGGCGGGCTGCACGCGGATGCGGCGCGCGCGCTGCTCCAGCAGCGCATCGTCGAGCCGCTCGCCCGGCCCATCCGCCTCACCGCCGGTAACCACTCGTTCGTCGTCGACCCCGCCCACGCGAGCCTGCACGTCGACGTCGCCGGAATGGTCTCGCTCGCCCTCGATACGAGCCAGGACGGCGGCCTCGCGCACCGCTTCCTGCGCGACCTCGAAGGCCGGCGAACCGACACGTCGATCCCTCTGCAGGCGACGCTGTCGCGCGCGGTGCTCGCACGCACGGTCGCGAACGTCGCGCTCGTCGTCGACCGTCCGGCACGGCCCGCGCGCGTCGTCGCCTCGGCGGCCAGCCTGCACGTCGTCCCGGAGAAGACCGGGGTCGCAGTCGACCAGCCCGCGCTGCGCGCCGAGCTCGCAGCAGCGCTGCTCCGGGCGACCGGACCACGAACGCTCGCCGTTCCCACGCGCACGGTCGAGCCACGCTGGACGGCGGCGACGCTTCCGCAGCGCTACCCGGCCTTCATCCTCGTCGACCGCGAGACGTTCACCCTGCGGCTGTTCCGCGGCCTGCACCTCGCGAAGACGTATCCGATCGCGGTCGGGCAGGCGGGCCTGGAGACCCCCGCCGGCCTGTATCGCATCAACGACAAGCAGGTGAACCCGTCGTGGCACGTGCCAGAGAGCGCGTGGGCCGGATCGCTTGCCGGCCAGGTCATCCCGCCAGGCCCGGCCGACCCGATCAAGGCGCGCTGGATGGGCTTCTGGGACGGCGCCGGCATCCACGGCACCGACGAGACGTGGTCGATCGGCCACGCGGCGTCGCACGGCTGCGTCCGCATGCGCATCGCGGACGTCGAGGCGCTCTATCCGCTCGTCCCGCTCGGGACTCCGGTATACGTCGGCTGATGGGATACACGCTCCGCAACGTCAAGGACGTCGACGACTCGGCGCCCGCATTCGGGATGTCGCCCGACGTCGAGGCGCGGTTCGCTCGCAAAGCGCTCGAGTCCCAGCAGGTCGCGCTCAGCTACCAGCGCCTGCAGCCGAACGTGCGCATGCCGTTCGGGCACACGCACGCCACACAGGAGGAGATCTACGTCGTCCTCTCCGGCAGCGGACGCGCGAAGCTCGACGACGACGTGGTCGATCTGCAGACGTGGGACGCGCTCCGCGTCGACCCGGAGACGATGCGCGCGATCGAGGCAGGCCCGGACGGCATCGAGTTCCTGGCGGTCGGCGGGCCGATCGGCGAGCAGAGCGACGCCGAGATGGTCAGCGACTGGTGGTAGACCGGTACTCGAGCAAGACGACGTCGCGCCATTCGCCGTCGCGCTCCCCGAGGCCCTCGTGCCGGCCGACGACCCGGAAGCCGAGCGACGCGTGCAGCGCGAGGCTCGACTCGTTCTCCGGGAAGACGCCGGCAAGCAACGTCCAGTAGCCCTCCGCCTCCGCGCGCGCGATCAGCTCGGCGAGCAGCGCCCGGCCGACGCCCCTGCCGCGCGCCGACGCCGACACGTACACGCTCTCCTCGCCGACGCCGCGGTAACAGCGCCGGTCCGAGTACGGCGAGAGCGCGGCCCAGCCCAGGACGCGACCGTCGTCGACGGCGACGAGCCGGAGCGATGGATGCGCGGCGTCCCATCGCTCCCACGTCGGCGGCTCGACCTCGAAGGTCGCGACCCCGGTGGCGATGCCCTCGGCGTAGATCGACGGGAACCTGCCGGCCAGTCCGACTCGTCGAGCGCCCGGATCTGCATGGCCGCTACGCCGCCACAGCCTCCTCGTCTGCCACAGCGTCCTCGGCAAACGTCGGCACGGTCTCGATCGTCTGGAGGATCCGGCCGGCGATGCGGTACGGGTCGCCGAGCGAGTTCGGCCGCCGGTCCTCGAGATAGCCGCGATAGCCGTCTCCCACGAAGCTGTGCGGGACGCGAATCGACGCTCCGCGGTCGGCCACGCCGTAGTTGAACTTGTCCATCGACTGCGTCTCGTGCAGGCCGGTGAGGCGCAGATGGTTGTCGGGACCGTAGACGGCGATGTGGTCGTCCTTGTAGGCGTCGAAGGCCGTCATCAGGGCCTCGAAGTACTCCTCGCCGCCGACGTCGCGCATGTGCGTCGTCGAGAAGTTCGTGTGCAGCCCGGAGCCGTTCCAGTCGAGCTCGGCGCCGAGCGGCTTGCAGTGCCAGTTGACGTCGACGCCGTACTGCTCGCAGAGCCGCATGAGCAGGTACCGCGCAACCCAGAGCTCGTCGGCGGCTCGCTTCGAGCCCTTGCCGAAGATCTGGAACTCCCACTGGCCCTTCGCGACCTCGGCGTTGATCCCCTCGAGGTCGATGCCCGCCGCGAGGCAGAGGTCGATGTGCTCGTCGACGATCCGGCGCGCAACGTCGCCGACGTTCTTGTAGCCGACGCCGGTGTAGTACTCGCCCTGCGGCGCCGGGAAGCCCTCCTTCGGGAACCCGAGCGGGGCGCCGTCGCGGTAGAGGAAGTACTCCTGCTCGAAGCCGAACCACGCGCCGGGGTCGTCCGGGATCGTCGCGCGGCTGTTCGACGGGTGCAGCGTCCCGTCCGGGAGCAGCACCTCGCACATGACGAGCAGTGCGTTCTCGCGTGCCGGGTCGGGGAAGACGGCGACCGGCTGCAGGAAGCAGTCGGAGCTCGAGCCCTCCGCCTGCCGCGTCGAGCTGCCGTCGAAGTTCCAGAGCGGCAGCTCCTCGAGCGTCGGCGTCTCTGCGAACGCGACGATCTTCGTCTTGCTGCGCAGGTTGGGCGTCGGCTCGTAGCCGTCGAGCCAGATGTACTCGAGCTTGAACTTGGTCATCGTCGCCTCCGGTCGGTCCATAAAAAAAGCCCCACGACTCCAAGAGTCGTGAGGCCCCATTGCCTCGGCGGCCGCCTTCTTCGGCGAACACCTGTCGTGACCCTAGCGGACCCGGCGGCTAGGGTCACGCGATGGTCGTCGCCGAGATGTCCGTTTCACTCGACGGCTTCGGAGCCGGACCGGAGCCCTCCCTGGAGGATCCGCTCGGCAAGGGCGGGATGGACCTGCACGAATGGGTCTTCCGCCTAGCCGCCTGGCGGAAGCCGCACGGGCTCGAGGGCGGCGAGGTCGACGTCGACTCGGAGCTCGTCGAGGAGTCGCAGGCTGCGGGCGCCGTCGTCATGGGCCGAAAGATGTTCAGCAGCGGCACCGGGCCATGGGAGAGCGACCCGAACGCGAACGGCTGGTGGGGCGACGAGCCGCCGTTCCACAAGCCCGTCTTCGTCGTGACGCATCACGCACGCGAGCCGCTCGTGCTCGGCGAGACGACGTTCACGTTCGTGACCGAAGGCGTCGACGCGGCGGTCGAGCGAGCGGGCGGCGCGGCCGGCGCAAAGGGCGTGCACGTCTCCGGCGGCGCCGATGTCATCCAGCAATGCATCCGCGCCGGGCTCGTCGACGTACTCGAGCTTCATGTCGTACCGATCTTCCTCAGCGAGGGCCGCCGCCTGCTCGAAGGCCTCGACCCGGCGCGTCTCGAGGTCGAGCGCGTCATCGCAGCGCCGCGCGCTACGCACATCCGGTACCGCCTCAGCGCGAGCGGCTGGGCGTCCAGGCGGCCGCGGCGATCCCGAGGCCGATCAGGATCGAGCCGCCGAACCACCGCTCGAAGCGCGCGATCTTGCGCGAGCCGCGCAGCCGGTCGGCCACCGCGCCGGCGGTGAGCGCGTACGCGCTGTCGCTGAGGAAGCCAAGGCACGCGAAGCTCAGGCCGAAAACGAGCACCTGCAGCCAGACGTGCCGCGCGTTCGGGTCGACGAACTGCGGGATGAAGGCGAAGATGAAGACGATCGTCTTCGGGTTGGTGAGGTTCACGACGATGCCCTGCGTGTAGGCGCGCCTGCGGGTGCGCGGCGGGCCGTCCTCCTCCACCCGGTCCTCGGCCTTCGTCAGCAGCCGGCGGACGCCGAGGAAGATGAGGTACGCGGCGCCGACGTACTTGACCGCGTCGAAAGCGGCCTTCGAGGCGAGGATGAGCGACGACAGCCCTGCGGTCGCAAGCCCGACGTGGACAAACGTCCCGGTGGTGATGCCGGCGACGGAGGCGATGCCACCGCTCCGGCCCATCTCGATGCTGCGCGTGACGACGTACAGCACGGCGGGGCCGGGGATGAAGCAGCAGCGCCATCGCGGTGGCGAGGAAGACCGCGTACGTCGAGAGAGACGGCATTGATGTTCACCCGTACCAGGTACCGGTCTTTCGCGCAACGGAAGCAAGGGAAGAACGACTGGTACCTGGTACGGGCGTACCTTAAAGAACGTACAACGCCGCGACCTCCCGGGCCGTCGCGGCGATGCGCGTGCGTAGCTCCCGGGCGCGACCACCTCGAGATCCGTGCCAAACCGCAAGCATCTCGCGGTGCGCTTCGCCGAGGCTCTCGAACACGAGCGTCCGCTCGCCCTTCGCCCCGCGCACGGTCACCTCGACTCGAGGGCGGCTGTCCTCGAACGCGCGCGACCACTCATCCCAATACGCCGAGAGCTCGAACCCGGCCGGCCGCTCGCACGGGTCATCGAGCGGCCGCACCGACGCGACGCGCGAGACGCGGTAGACGCGCATGCCGGCGACGCGATGCGCGACGAGGTACCAGGCACCCGCCTTGAGCACGAGCCCGAGCGGGTCGACCGTGCGCTGGACGACCCGGTTGCCCTCGCGGTAGCGGATGCGCACGCGGCAGCCACGCCAGACGGCCGAGGCGAGCGCCGGCAGATGCGGGACGCTGTCCTCGGCGCGGAACCAGCCGCGCGCGTCCAGGTGGAAGAGACGCTGCGCCCGCGTCGCCCGCTCCTGCAGCTCGGACGGGAGCGCGGCGAGCAGCTTGAGCCTGGCGGCTGCGAGCTCGCCGCCGAGACCGAGCTCGGCCGCCGGGCCGGGCATGCCGGCCGCGAAGAGCGCCTCCGCCTCGTCGCCGGTCAGACCGGTGAGGCGCGTGCGATAGCCCGCCGGCGAGCCGGTAGCCGCCCGCCGGGCCGCGCAACGCCTCGACCGGCACGCCGGCGGCTGCGAGCGACTCGACGTCGCGATGCACCGTGCGCACGGACACCTCCAGCCGCTCGGCGATGTCGGCCGCCGTGAGCTGCCCGCGGGTCTGCAGCAGGAGGAGCAGCGAGACGAGACGCGTTGCCCGCATTTTGCGGACCCTACGACAGATACATGACAGAAGATGTCCTCTTTGTCTGCGAGGCTCCCGGCATGAACATCTGGGACGACGAGTGGGGCGAGCAGGGCGAGGACTGGTCGGGCGGCGGCGGGCTGGCGAAGCGCCTCGTCCCGAGCTGGGCCGCTGCTCGGCGCGTCCCTGTACGAGCTCGAGCGCGGCAACTTCGTGATCTTCCACTTCCACCACGGCTCGGAGGAGCTCCTGATCGTCCTGCGCGGGCGGCCGACGCTGCGCACGTTCGAGGGAGAGCGGCAGCTGGACGAGGGCGAGGTCGTCCACTTCCCCACCGGACGGGACGGCGCGCACGAGATCCGCAACGACACCGACGAGACCGTGCGTTACGTCGTCGGCGGGATCCGCGTCTCGCCGGAGATCGCCGAGTACCCGGATCTGAAGAAGGTCACCGGCCAGTCGAAGCACGGGATCTTCTTCATCCACGACGTCGAGGAGGACGCATGAGCGACGAGCGAGACTCGAACGTCGTCGAGCTCCTGCTGCGCGAGCCGGAGATCGTCGCGTGGCTCGACGACTATCGGCCCGAAGCCGGACAGGACGCACGACGACGAAGAACCGCCGCACGCAGCGTGAATTTGACGTTGTGCGGTTAAGCCTCTATCGTTCGCACGCGATGTTGTTCCTGAACGTGATGAACACGGTCCCGGCGGGTTGCCTCGGCAGCCCGGCGGTCACGCGCGGCCGCTAGGTCCGCGCACCGCCGTCCCGGCGGTCTCCCGTTCTCCGTTCCCTTTCTCGTTTCACAAAGGAGCAACATGTCTGCCCTCGCAGCACCCAAGTCATTGAGCACGTCCGTCCGCCGGGACGTCCCTGCCGTCGAGGTCGAGCACCTGACGAAGGTCTTCCGGCGTCGGGCCAAAGATGCCGGCCTGTTCTCGCGCCGCAAGCGCCGCATGCCCGCGTTGAAGGACGTGACCTTCACGATCGCGCGCGGCGAGTGCGTCGCCATCCTCGGCCAGAACGGGTCGGGCAAGTCGACGCTGGTCCGCCTGCTGTCGACATTGCTGATCGACGACGGCGGTTCGGCCCGCGTGTTCGGGAACGACGTCGTCCGCGACGCCCGCACGATCCGGCGGCTCGTCAACCGTGTGTCGGTCGAGGCGAGCTTCTTCAAGAAGATGTCCGCGGACGAGAATCTCTCGTACGCGGCGCGCTTCTACGGCATGCCGCCGTCGGTGACCCGCACCGCTGTCCCCGAGATCCTCGCGAAGGTCGGATTCCCGCCGGACCGGCGCGGCGAGTCGATGCAGAACCTCTCCCGCGGCATGCAGCAGAAGGTCGCGCTCGCACGGGCACTGCTGACGTCGCCGGTCCTGCTGCTGCTCGACGAGCCCACGACGGGCCTCGACCCGCGCTCGAAGCTCGAGGTGCAGGACTTCGTGCGCGAGGTCCGGCAGACGCACGACGCGACCATCCTCCTCTGCACGCACGACATGGCGGAGGCGGAGGCGCTCGCCGACCGCATCGGCCTGCTCGATCGCGGTGAGCTCCTGTTCCTGGAGCCCGTCGCGGACGTGAAGCGGCGCTACGGCGTGGAGACGCTCGAAGAGGCCTTCTTCGCCGCGACCGGCCGGGCGTTCGAGGAGGAGCACGACGACGAAGACGACGAGTACAGGGAGGTGTTCGGATGAGTGCCATCGGAGCCACGATGCGCAGCGAGCTGATCGGGCTCGGCGGCATCGTCGAACGAAACGTCTATCTGACGAAGCGCTACTTCCTGTGGGATGTCGCGTTCATGTTCTGGACGATCGCGAACACGCTCACGATCGTGTTCATCGCGCGGTCCGTGCACCTCACCCGTGCCGCCGAGAACACCCTCGCCGCGCGGCTGCTCGTCGGCGCGGTGATCTGGGCGTTCCTCGGGATCATCTTCGAGTTCATGACGGAGACGGTCGCGTGGGAGCGTTGGGAAGGGACGATCGAGTACACGTTCATGGCGCCGATCTCGCGCGTCATGCATCTGGGCGGCCAGGGAGCGTTCGCGGTGCTGTACGGATTGATCCGCGCGACGATCCTCTTCTTCGCCGTCGTGCTCTTCCTCGGCATCCACACTACCGCACGCGAACTACGGCGCCGCGTTCGCTCTGCTCGCGATCGCGTCGCTCTCGTTCATCGGCATCGGGATGATGACGTCGGTGCTGCCGCTCATCTCGCCGGAGAAGGGCGCGCAGCTCGGATTCGTCGCGCAGGGCCTGATGCTCGTCGTCTCGGGCGTCTACTACCCCGTGTCGGTGATGCCGCATTGGATGCAGCTGATCGCGAAGATCTCGCCGGCGACGTACGCGATCCGCGGCGACCGTGCGTCGATCGTCAGCGGCACGGGGCTCGTGTGGGCGGACGTGTGGCCGCTGCTGATCATCGCGGTCGCGGCAACGCCCCTCGGGCTCGCGATCTTCCACCGCGGCGAGGTGCACGCGAAGAAGCACGGGAAGCTGAAGCGGTGGCTGAGGACTACTTCTCCGGCAGTCGCGCCGAGCGCTACGACGAGCAGGCAGGGCGAGGCTGTTCGCCCCTGAGGTCATCGGCCCGATCGTCGACGTTCTCGCAGAGCTCGCAGGCGATGGAGCGGCGCTCGAGCTGGGCATCGGAACCGGACGCATCGCGCTGCCGCTCAGACAGCGCGGCGTCCGCGTGTCGGTATCGACCTTTCGCGCGACATGGTCGCCCAGCTGCGCAAGAAGCCGGGCTCGGAGAGCATCGACGTCGCGATCGGCGACTTCTCGACAACGACGGTCAACGGTCGATTCACCGTCGCGTACGTCGTCGCAAACACGATCATGAACATCACGACTCAGGACGCACAGGTTGCGTGCTTCCAGAACGTTGCCGCGCACCTCGAGCCGGGTGGCTGCTTCGCGATCGACGTCGTCATGCCCGATCTGCAGCGGCTGCCGTACGGCGAGACGTTCCGCCCGTTCGACGTCGGATCGACGCCACATCGGGATCGCCGGATACGACGTCGCGAATCAGGGGCTGATCTCGCACCACTGCTGCCCCGGCGAGGACGAGGTGGCGTCGATCCCGTTCCGCTACGTCTGGCCGGCTGAGCTCGACCTGATGGCTCAGCTCGCGGGAATGCGGCTGCGCGAGCGGTGGAGCGGCTGGAGGCTGAGCCCTTCACGAGCCGACAGCATGCGCTCGTCGGCTTCTGGGAGAAGACGACTTGAGCAAGCGCTCGAGGCAGTCTCGGAGGCCCTCGCGCCAGTGCGGCAGGCGCGGGCGCCTGGGCCGCTCGCTGCGGAGCACCGAGTACGCGGGTCGCGGCGCCGGCCGGCCGAGCTCGGCCGTCGTGATCCGCCGGACGCGGCAGTCGATCCCCGCCTCGTCGAAGATCGCCTCTGCGAACTCCGCCCACGTGCAGTCGCCGTCCGCCGCGACGTGCCAGACCCCGAACGGCAGTGCGAGCAGCTCGCGCGCCGCCGCTGCGAGATGGCCGACATACGTCGGGGAGCCGCGCTGGTCGTCGACGACGGCGACCTCGTCCTCGTTCGCGCCCGAGAGCGAGCATCGTGCGCACGAAGTTGTGGCCGGTCGAGCCGAAGAGCCACGACGAGCGCGCGATCCACGCGTCTTCGCCGGCCGCCGCCTCGCCGTGCAGCTTCGTCCGTCCGTACACGGACAGCGGGTTGGGGCCGTCCGACTCGACGTACGGCTCGGTCTTGCGACCGTCGAAGACGTAGTCGGTCGAGAAGTAGACGAGGGGGGCGCCGAGCTCCGCGACGTGCTGCGTTCCGCCAACGTTGACCGCCGCCGCCTCCTGCGGGTCCGATTCGGCACCGTCGACGTCGGTCCACGCTGCGGCATGAAGCACGAGGTCGGCCTCGAAGGGCGGCGGCAGCGTCACGTCCCACTGTTCGCGCGTGAGTCCGCGCGCATCCGGAAACTCCTCGAGCAGCGCGGCGCCGAGCTGGCCGCCTGCGCCGGTTACGACGATGCGTCGCGCGTGGAGAGAATCGGCGATGACGTGCTCCACAGATGACGGACGCGCTCGTCGTCCCAGGGAATCCCGTGCTCGTCCGGGGCGGCGGGGTCGTACTCCTCGGTGACGAGGTACGTGAAGAGCGCATCGGTGAGGGCCTCGTACCCGTGCGCATGGATGCCTGGCACGTAGACGGCAACCGGGTTGTCGTCGCCGATGTCCTCGGTGAACGTCTCGCCGGAGCTGCGATCGAGGACGACGACGCGCACCATCCCGCCGAGGCAGACGAACACGTCGTCCTGGCCGCGCTCGTGGAAGTGCAGTCCGCGGATCACGCCTTTGCGCGAGTACGACAGGTTCGCCTGGTGGAACGACTTCGGCAGCGCACTCGCGCGCACGAGCTCGGTGAACCAGCCGCGCTCGTCTTCGTGACGGACGAGCTCGATGCGGCGCAGCCCCTCGATCACTTGTTGACGCCGCCGCTGCGCACGAAGTCGTTCACCTCGTAGTACGCGTCGATCGACTCGCCGGCATCGCCCCAGAAACCGTCGACGACATCGGCTTCCATCAGCCCGCGCGTCACGTACCAGTTGTTCACGTCGGTGATCTCGAGCTCACCGCGGCCGGACGGCTTCAGCGTCGGCAGGATCTCCCACACCTGCGCGTCGTAGAAGTAGGCGCCGGTCACGACGTACCGGCTCGGCGGGGCCTCGGGCTTCTCGACGATCTCCTCGACACGGTCGCCGTTCATGCGCGCGACCCCGAGATGCCGAAGGTGCTCGTCGTTCTCCATGTGCGAGAGCACGATGCGCGCGCCGTCGCTCTGGTTGGAGAAGTTCTCCACGATCGGCCGGAGCGAGTGCTCGAAGACGTTGTCGGCAAGAAGGACGCAGACCTTGTCGCGCGCGACGAAGCGCTCTGCGAGGCGGAACGCTTCCGCGATGCCGCCGGCCTGCTCCTGGTACGCGTAGAAGAGCCGGTCGATGCCGTGCTCGTGACCGTTGCCGAGCAGCCGGAAGAACTCGCCGGCGTGCGTCCCGCCGGTGACGAGCATCACCTCGTCGATCCCCGCGCCCACGAGCGCCTCGACCGCGTACGTCACCATCGGCCGGTCGTACAGCGGCAGGAGGTGCTTGTTCGTGATCCGCGTCAGCGGATGCAGTCGTGTGCCCGAGCCGCCGGCAAGAATGACGCCCTTCATGCTCCGGCGATGGTAGTGCACCTGCCGTTCGCTGCCGCCGAGAGGTACGGGAGGAAGGGAGGGACCCCTCGGCGGCGCAATGCGAACGGAATTACGGGTGGGCCGGAAGCACGAGGAAGAGAACGGTCAGAGCCGCCGTCAGGGTGACGATCAGGCGCATCGCGAAAACCTCGTCTCCATGGCATCGACGATAGAGCCGTCCCGTCAAGGGTCCGTTTCGGGTGTGCAAGGAAACGGTTAGGTTTGCGGCGATGACAACGCGCCCGAGGCGGTCGTGCCTGACGGTGCCGGCGTCGAGCGCGAAGATGCTCGCCAAGGCGGCCGGGCTGGCGGCGGACGAGGTGGTCGTCGATCTGGAGGACGGGGTGGCGCCGGCCGACAAGGACGCGGCGCGCGGCCGGCTCGGAGAGGCGGCAGCACAGGGGACGCTCGCGGTGCGGATCAACGCCGTCGGGACGGCCTGGTGGCGGGACGACCTCGACGCGGTGGCGGCGCGGCGGCCCGACGTCGTCGTGCTCCCGAAAGCAGCATCGGCCGAGGACGTCCGGCAAGTGATCGAGCTCCTCCCGGACGGCGTCGGACTCGAGGTACAGATCGAGTCCGCACGCGGCCTCGTGGAGGTGGAGCGCATCGCCGCCGTCGGCGCGCCGCTCGAGGCGCTCGTGTTCGGGCCTGGCGACTTCTCCGCCTCGATGGGCATCCCCGTCCTCACCATCGGCTCCGGGACCTTCGACTACGCGCTCGCCCGGATCTCGGTCGCCGCCCACGCATACGGTTTGCAAGCCATAGACGGGCCGTACGCCGACCTGCGCGACCTGGACTGGGCTCCGGCGGGCTGCCGAGATCGCCCTCAGCCACGGCTACGACGGCAAGTGGGTCGTCCACCCGGACCAGATCGAGCCGGTGAACGAGGCCTTCACGCCGTCGGCCGGGGAGCTCGAGCGGGCGCGCCGCATCCTCGCCGCGGAGGACGGCGCGTCGCTCGTCGAGGGGGAGATGGTGGACGTCGCCACCAAGCGCATGGCCGCGGCCGTGCTTGCTCGCGCAGGCGAATGGGTACCAAGGGTATGGATGACCGGGGGTAGAATCACCGCTGCCCACACACGAAAGGAACGTTTGACTATGCCGAAGACGACGGACAAGGTCTCGGACGCGGCTGCCGCCGCGAAGCCGTACTTCGAGCGCGCGCTGCAGGACGGCGAGCTGCGCGACAACGTGCGGAACGCCTACGAGTCCGCGCGAGCGATCTACGACGAGCTGATCGGCAACCGCGGCGTCGCCGGCGTCGCGAAGCGGGTCGCCACCGACAAAGATCTGCAGGACGAGTTGCGGTCGGCAGTCGCCGACATGCGCACCGCGGCCGACCGGGTGCGCGGAAAGCAGGAGCAGAAGAGCGGCCATTCCGGCCTGCTGTTCATCGGTCTCGTACTGGCGCTCGTGTTCAATCCGTTCACCGGACCGCAGATCCGCAAGTGGATCTCGGAGCGCATCTTCGGCGAGACGGACGGATTCACGTACCAGGGCGGGAACGGCTCGTCGAACTGAAGACCCGCGCGAGCGAGGCCGGGTCGAGGCCGCTCGCGGTCGAGATGTCCGAGCTCCGTAGAAGGACGGCGCCCGCCTTCGGCGCGCCGGCGGCAACGACCGTCGGCCGCCAGTCGGCTCCGGCCTCGAAGCGCAGGTACGTGATTCGCCGCCAGGAGCGCAGGTACATCGTCGGGTCGACCGCACCGTCGTAGCCGCGGTCGAGCAGGCCGACCGGGTGGATCTCGAAGTCGATGTGGTACGGCGTCCCCAGCGCGTCGCCGGTGTCGCCGACGAAGCCGAGGACGTCGCCCGCGTTCACGATCGCGCCGTTCACGGCCAGCGGCGAGTACGCGGACAGGTGCGCGTAGTAGAAGTCGTTGCCGCGGTCGTCGCGTAGCCACAGCCGCCACCCTCCGATCTTGTTCCACCCGACGGAGAAGACGACGCCGTGCGCGACCGCAAGCACGGGCGTGCCGAGCGGCGCGAAGATGTCGTCGCCGTGGTGCCAGCCGCCGGAGACGTCCGGGCGGGAGGCGCCGAAGGTGTCGGCGACCCACTTGACGCCGTAGACCGGAAACGCGTAGCCCCGCTCGCCAAGCGCGGGCAGCATCATCGGCGGTCGGCTCGGCGCCATGCCGATGGGCGCCACGACGATCGTGGGGATCGGCGGCTTCGGCGTCGCCGCCGACGCGGGGAGCGCGAAGAAGAGCGCTCCCGCCATGACCGCGATAAGCCTCACCTCAGGAACCGAGATGGTCGCGCGCGAACGCGCGGAAACGTGCCCGTATCTCTTCGTCGGGCCCGAGCGGGCCTTCGTCGTCGTACTTCGGGTCGGCGGCCACCTCTTCGGCGACCGCCCGCACCTCGGCCGTGAGCGCGGCGCGGTGCTCCGGATCGCGCATCAGCGTCTCGATCCAGCTCTCCGATCCGTCGTACCCCGGCACGTCGTTCTCGAAGAGCAGCCGGCCGAGGAGGATGCCGCAGCGGATGTAGGCGAACGTGCGGAACGCGAGCAGCCGGTGCGGCGACTCGACGAGCGCCGCGATGTCCTCGTTCTCCCGCTCGATGCGCTCCACGATGCCGCCGATCGGCTCGTCGACGAGCGGGATCCACAGGTCGTCCGCTGCCATGGTCTGGATTATGGCCGTTTCGACTTCGTACGCCACGCGATCTGGGCCGCCGTGGCGATGAGGAGGACGGCGAACAGCCTGCGGAGCGTCGCCTCCGGGACGCTCTCGGCGAGCCGGGCGCCGCCGAAGGCCGCTCCGACCGAGGCGAGCCCGATGACGAGCGCTCCGCGCCAGCGGACGTTGCCGTACTGCTGCTGCCGCCACACCCCGACCAGACCGTGGGGATGATCGCGAGCAGCGACGTCGCCTCCGCGTGCAGCTGCGTGAGGCCGAGCCACGTCAGGGTCGGCACGAACAGGATCCCGCCGCCGACGCCGAAGAGGCCGGAGAGGACGCCGGCGACGAGGCCGAGCACGACCGCGAGGAGCGTACGTCACTTCACAAGCAGGTCGACGGCGATGCCCACGAGCAGGATCGCGAACGCGTAGGAGAGCGTGCGCACCGGCAGGCGCTGCTGCAGCGACGCACCGCCTAGCGCGCCGAACGGCGGCGGGGACGCCGACGCAGCGCCGCGTAGTCGCGCCTGGACGTCGCCGTGGAACGACGTAGGCGACGACGCCGGCCGTCGCCGTGATGCCCGATCGCCGCGAGCGACGTCGCACTCGCGGAGCGCAGCTCCCACCGGCCGACGAGCAGGAGCAGCGGGACGATGATGATGCCGCCGCCGACTCCGAAGAGCGCGCTGAAGAACCCCGCCGCCAGACCGATCAGGATCAGGCGCACCGGCCTATGCTAAAGCGGTGGCTACGTTGCTGGAGCGGCTCGCGGCGGAGCCGCAGCTGGCCGGCCTCTTCCTCGACTTCGACGGTGTGCTCGCGCCGATCGTGCGAGCGGCCGGACGATGCATATCCCCCGCCCGAGACGCGCGAGGAGCTCGAGCGCCTCGTCGCGCGGTACGCGCTCGTCGCGGTCGTATCGGGCCGCGCCGGCGACGACGTGCGCCGACGCGTCGGCGTCGACGGCGTCGTGATCGCGGGCTCACACGGGCTCGAGCTCGAACCAGAGGCCGAGCGCTGGCGCGACGCGATCGAAGCGTTCGCCGCCGCGGCCGGCTGGCCGGACACGGAGTGGAAGGGTCTCACGGTGTCGTTCCACTACCGCACAGCCGCCGACGAGCCGGCCGCAGTGGCCGCGCTCGAAGCGTTGGCAGCTCGTGCCCGCGCGGAGGGCCTGGTCGCGCGCTTCGGCCGCAAGGTGCTCGAGGTGCTGCCGCCGCTCGAGGCGAACAAGGGCACGGCCGTGCGACAACTGCTCGCCGACGCCGGGTTTGCGCCGCGCGCTCGTCGCCGGCGACGACACGACCGATCTCGACGCATTCCGCGCGCTCGACGATCTCGAGCTCGCCGTCCGGGTCGCGGTCGCGGCAGACGAGTCGCCGCCCGAGCTGCGCGCCGCGGCCGACGTCGTCGTCGGAAGCACGGACGAGCTCCTCGCGTTGCTGCGGACGCTGTGACGAGTTAAGCCTTGTGAACCCTGACCGCGGTGCCGTAGGCGCAGATCTCGGTCCAGTTCGCCCCATCTCCGAGGTGTCGAAGCGCATGGCGATGATCGCGTTCGCGCCCTTCGCCTCTGCCTCCTGCGACATGCGCTCCATCACCTCGTGACGGCTGTCGACGAGCGCCTTCGTCATCCCCTTCAGCTCACCGCCGAGGATCGACTTCAGCTGCGCGCCGATCTGCGAGCCGACGTTGCGGGAGCGCACGGTCAGCCCCATCACCTCGCCGAACACCTCGTCCACCGTGTAGCCCGGAATGTCGTTCATCGTCGTGACGATCATCGGTTCAACACCTCCCATGCGCGGCGCACGTCGTCTTCGGTCGTGCGCGCATTGCCGATAGCCAACCTGAGCACGTAGCGGCCGTCGAGCCGCGTGTGCGAGAGAAAGATCTCACCGCTGCGGTTCGCGCGCTCGACGATCGCCTCGTTCTCCTCGTCCGAGCCGTTGCGGCGGAACACGACGAGCGAGAAACGCAGCGGCGCTGCGAGCTCCCAGTCCGGATCCGCCTCGACCCAGTCGGCGAACAGCCGCGCCAGGCGAATGTGCTCGCGGTGCATCGCGCGCAGCCCCTCGGCGCCGTAGCAGCGGAGCACGGCCCAGAGCTTGAGCGAGCGGAAGCGACGGCCGAGCGCGGGGCCGTACTCGGAGAGCGCATACGCGTCCTCGGGCGTGCGCAGGTACTCCGGCACGAGCGAGAACGCCTCGCGGAACTCGTCCGGCCGCGACGTCCAGAGGAGCGAGCAGTCGACGGGGACGAGCAGCCACTTGTGTGGGTTGACGACGAGCGAGTCGGCGAGCTCGACGCCGTCTTGCGACCAGCGCTCCTCGTCGAGGATCCACGACGATCCCGCGTACGCCGCGTCCACGTGCACCCACGCACCCGCCGCATGCAGCACGCTCGGCGAGCTCGCGCACCGGGTCGACCGAGGCGAACGACGTCGTGCCCACCGTGGGGACGACCACGGCGACGTCGGAGAGGTCCAGCCCGTCGGCGCGCATGCGCAGCTCGTCGTCGACCGGCACCTTGCGCAGCTCCATGCCGAGCATGCGCGCCGCCTTCTCGACGGACGAGTGCGCGTGCTCGGAGCACACGACGACGTTGCGCTTCGTGACGTGCCGCGCGGCGATGAGCGCGGCCATTGTCCCGGTCGAAGCGGTGTCCTCGATGTGGCCGTGCCAGCCGTCCGGCAGGCCGAGCAGCTGGCGCACCCAGTCGACGGTGCGCAGCTCGAGCTCGGTCGACGCGGGCGACGATCGCCAGTTGAGCGCAACCTGCTGCATCGCGGCCGCGAGCAGCTCGGCGAGGATGCCCGGCTCGGACGCCGTCACCGCGAAGTACGCGAAGAAGCGCGGGTGCTGCCAGTTCGTCAGCGCGGGGACGATCAGGTCGTCGAGGTCGCGCAGGACGTTCGCGAACGGCTCGCCGTGCTCGGGCGCCGGAAGCCGGCAGCTTCGCCGACAGCTCGCCCGGCTGCACCTGCGCGAGCACGGGCAAGCTCGCCGACACGGTCGAGATAGTCCGCCGCCCAGTCGACGGCGGCGTGTCCGTCCTCGCGGAAGCTCACGTCGCTTCCGCCGCAGCTTGCGGAACTGCGCCCAGGCTCGCGTGTTGAGCAGGTCGTCCTTCGTCAGCCAGCCGCGTCGCGCCTGCCCGATCGCGAGCTCGACGTAGCCCTGCGCACGGATGCGGTGCGCGTCGGAGCTGACGACGAGCTTCAACCCGGCCTCCTTCGCCGCGCGCGCGTGCACGTCGCGCAGGTCGAGCCGGTCGGGCTGGCCGTTGATCTCGAGGACGACGCCGGTCTCGAGGGCCTTCTCGATCACGCGCTCGACGTCCACGTCGCGCGGCCCGCGCTTGCCGATGCGGCGGCCGGTGAGATGGCCGATGCAGTCGACGTACGGGTTCTCCATCGCCTCGAGCACCCGCTCCGTCGGCCGCGTGTGCGGAGCCTGGTGGACGGACGCGACGACCCAGTCGAGGCGCGCGAGCTCCTCGGTCGAGCACGTCGACCTCGCCGTTCGAGCGGATGTTCGCCTCCACGCCGGCGAGGATGTGCAGCTTCGGAAAGCGCTCGCGCACGCTGTTCGATCTCCTCCAGCTGCGCGGCCAGACGGCCTTCGCGCAGGTAGTGCGAGTGGTCGGTGATGGCGTAGTACTCGTAACCGCGCGCCGCTGCGGCGGCGACCATCTCCTCGAGCGTGTTCTTGCCGTCCGCGGACCACGTCGTGTGCGTGTGCAGGTCGCCGCGGACGTCGGACAGCTCGACGAGCTGTCGGCAGCTCGCCGCGCCGCGCCGCTTCGAGCTCGCCGTCGTTCTCGCGCAGCTCCGGCGGGATGAACTGGTACCCGAGGAACTCGTACAGCGCCTCCTCGTCCTCGGTCGCGAAGACGTCGCCCGTCTCGACCGTCGTGACGCCGTACTCCGAGATCGAGAGCCCGCGGCGCACCGCGTCTTCGCGCATCGCGACGTTGTGGTCCTTCGAGCCGGTGAAGTGCTGCAAGCAGGTTGCCGAACGACTCGGGCGGCACGACGCGCAGGTCGAAGCGCATGCCGTCGCGCGAGACGACGGTCGCCTTCGTGTCGCCGTGCGCCGCCACCTCGACCACCCAGTCGAGCTGCGTGAAGTACGCCGTCAGCTCGGCCGGCTCGGTTGCCGTCGCGATGATGTCGAGGTCGCGGAAGGTCTCCTTCCGCCGGCGCACCGAGCCGGCCTCCGAGACCGCGACCGCGGCGGGATGCGCGCGCAGCTCGGCGACCGCCGCCTGCACCGCGGGCAAGCCGTCCCCGAGCAGCTTCCGCCCCTCGTCGGGGTTCTCCGCCTGGAACGCGAGCGCCTTGAGGATCTTCTCTTCGCTCTTCGGGCCGAGGCCGGTGAGCGTCCGCAGCCGCTCGGTCTCTGCCGCCTCCTTCAGGCCGGCGAGCGTCGTTATGTCGAGCTCCCGCCAGATGCGCGCCGCGGTCTTCGGGCCGAGCCCCGGGAGGTGCATGAACGCGATGACGTCGGGCGGAACGAGCGCGCGCCGCTTCGCGAGCGCCTCGATGTCGCCGGTCTCGACGATCTGGACGATCTTCTCCTCGATCGTCTTGCCGATGCCCTGCAGCTCCTTGGCGCGGCCGGCGAGCGCGAGCTGTGCGACCGACGCCGACGTCTCGCGCATGCGCGTCGCGGCGCGGCGGTAGGCGAGGACGCGGAAGGACTCGGCGCCCTCGAGCTCCAGCAGGTCGGCCAGCAGGTCGAAGTGGTCGGCGACCTCGGCGTTCCCTGGAAGGGAGGGCAAGCCTACGGCTCCTGGTTACTTGCGAAGGGGAGCGGGCCGCGCGGATCTGTAGTCATGGCGCCGATCATATGTAGCCTCCGCCGGCGTGCCGAAGGCGACGATTTGCCTCCCCACCTACAACGAACGCGCCAACATCGAGGCGATGCTGCGCGCGCTCGAGCCGTTGGGCGTGGACGTCCTCGTCGTCGACGACAGCTCGCCCGACGGCACCGGCGAGATCGCCGACCGGCTCGCCGGCGAGCTCGGGTTCGTCTCCGTCCTCCACCGTCCGCGGAAGGAAGGGCTCGGTCCTGCGTACGTCGCCGGCTTCCGGCGCGCGCTCGCCGACGGCGCCGAGCTCATCCTCGAGATGGACTGCGACTTCTCCCACGATCCCGCCGACGTGCCGCGGCTGATCGCCGCCTGCGAGGCGGGCGCCGACCTCGCGCTCGGCTCGCGCTACATCCCGGGCGGCGACACCGAGAACTGGGGCCGCGTCCGGCGGCTCGTCTCCACGGGCGGCTCGTGGTACGCGCGCAAGCTGCTCGGCGTCGGCGTCCGCGACCTGACGGGCGGCTTCAAGTGCTACCGCCGCCGCGTGCTCGAGCGCATCGACCTCGGTGACATCCGCTCGAAGGGATACGCCTTCCAGATCGAGACGACGTACCGGACGCTTCGCGCCGGATTCGACGTGGTCGAGGTGCCGATCCTGTTCGCCGACCGCACGGCCGGCCAGTCGAAGATGAGCCAGGCCATCGTCCTCGAGGCCGTGACGCGCGTGCCGGCGCTACGGTTGGCAGCGTTGCGAGGGCAGATCTGATGCGCGAGCTCGACACCTTCACCTTCGACGACGCGGTCGCGGGGAGCCCCGTGCTCGTCGACTTCTGGGCGCCGTGGTGCAGGCCGTGCAAGGCGCTGGAGCCGATCCTCGCCGAGCTCGAGGCGACGGTCCCGGTCGCGCGCGTGAACATCGACGAGCATCCGGCGATCGGCGCGCGCTACGACGTGCTCTCGATCCCGACGGTGATCCTGTTCGCCGGCGGCGCGCCCGTCGGGTCGATGGTGGGCATCCGCCCCAAGGCGCACTTCGACCAATGGCTATCCGAAGTGCTCCCAGCCGCCCAGCTCGACGTTGACGCCTGAGCCCTCCTCGCAGCGGCCGATGACCGCGAAGTCGAGCGGGTCCGGCGTCGCCGCAAGCAGCTCGTAGTCCTCGCCGAACTCGAGGTCGGCGAGCGTCGCGCCCTCCGCCAGCGGGACGCGCTCCAGGTCGATGACGAGACGACAGCCCGAGCGCTCCGCGATGTGACCCGCATCCGGACCGAGACCGTCGGAGATGTCGAGCATCGCGTGCGCGACCGCGGCAAGGCGCCGGCCTTCGACGAGCCGCAGCGGCGGACGTGCCAGACGCCCCGCGCGGAACGCGGCGCCTGCCCCGCCGAGCGGCCCCGTGACGACGAGCAGATCCCCCGGCTTCGCGCCGGCGCGGCCCGGGACGCGGTCGGACCGGCCGAGCGCGGTCACGCTCAGGACGACGCGCGTCCGCACGCGTCGTATCACCGCCGCGCACAGGAACTCCCGCCTCTGCGATCCCCTCGTACAGCTCGATTGCGCCATCGAGGTCCGGTGCCGCGAGGCTGACGATGAGCGCGATCGGCTCCGCGCCGGATGCGGCGAGATCGCTGAGGTTGACCGCTGCGGCGCGAAAGCCGAGCTCGCGCCAGCCGATGAGGTCGAAGCGGAAGTGCACGCCCTCGACCAACGCGTCCTGCGTCACGACGAGCCCCTCGATCTGCGCGGCGTCGTGCTCGACGCCGACGATGAGCCCGCGCCGCTCGAGCTCGTCGAGGAGCTCGAACTCCTTCACAGCTCCTCGATGCGCGTCCGCCCGTCGAGGGTCGCCGGGTCGAGCGCGTACAGCGCGTCGTACAGGCGGGCGTGGAAGGTGCCCGGCCCGGCCGCGCCGGCCGCCGCATCCTCCGCTGCGACACCGAATGCCGCCAATGCCTCGGCCGCGGCCTCGAGCGGCTCCTCCGGCTTCGCCGCGAGGAAGCAGCCCGTCAACGCCGACGACATGCAGCCTGTGCCGGTGACGGCCGCGAGCAGTGCGTCGCCGTTCGACACCGCGAGCACGCGGTCACCGTCGGAAACGTGATCGGCCGGTCCGGTGACCGACGCGATCACGCCGAGACGCCGCGCTGCTTCGCGTGCAAGCTCGGCCGGCTCCATGCCGGTGCTCATCGACTCGACGCCCCGCACCTCGGCGGCCGCGCCGACGAGCGTCGCCACCTCGCCGGCATTGCCGCGCAGAACGGTAACGTCGACCTCGTCGAGGATGCGGCGCGCCGTGTCGGTGCGATACGCGGTCGCCCCGACGCCGACGGGGTCGAGGACGACGGGGATCGGCCGCGCGCTCGCCGCCTTGCCCGCGAGCAGCATCGACTCGATCCAGTGCTCCGACAGCGTGCCGATGTTGATGACGAGCGCGGACGCGATCTGCACCATCTCCTCCACCTCCTCGCGCGCGTGCGCCATCACCGGCAACGCGCCGATCGCGAGCGTCGCATTCGCCGTCTCGTTCATGACGACGTAGTTCGTGATCTGATGGACGAGCGGCTTGTGCGCTTCCCGCATCGTCTCCGCGTGGATTATATCTCGCGTTTGAGTCCAGCGGCGCAGACGAATGCGATCTTCGCTTAGCCTCCACAGGACGTCGACGGGACCTTCACCTGAACCGATCTCGACGAGGCCCTGCGCCACAGCGCGCGATGCGGCCTCGGCCGCGCCGCGAGCGGCGTCGTGCAGGCTCTCGCCGCGCGCAAGCAGCGCTGCAAGCGTCGCCGAGTGCGTGCAGCCGGCGCCGTGCGTCGCTGCGACCTCGTGGTGCGCGACGGGAATGTCGACGTGCACGCTCCCGTCGAAGAGATGGTCGGTGCCGGCGTCGCCGTGGCCTCCGGTGACGATCACCGCGGGCGCGCCGAGCTCGTGCAGCCGCTCGGCGAGCTCGGCCGGTGACGCGTCGACGCCCGTGAGCGCGCGCGCCTCCAGCGAGGTTCGGCGTGATCACGGTCGCGAGCGGAAAGAGCAAGCCGACGAGGGCGTCGACGGCATCGTCCTCGAGCAGCTGCGCGCCCGAGCTCGCGACCATCACCGGGTCGACCACGAGCGGCACGGGATGCTCGCGGAGATACGACGCGACGGTCTCGATGAGCGTGCGCGAGAACAGCATGCCGGTCTTCGCCGCGTCGACCCCGATGTCGTCGAAGACGGCATCGAGCTGCGCGACCACGAACGCGGGCGGGAGCTCGTGGATCGCCGTCACGGCGCGCGTGTTCTGCGCGGTGAGCGCGACGAGCACGGAGGAGCCGTAAGCGCCGGCGGCCGCGAATGCCTTCAGGTCGGCCTGAATGCCCGCGCCCCCGCCGGAATCGGACGTTGCGATCGTCAGTGCTCGAGGAACCATGGACTCCCTTCGCCGGCATGACCCGGATCAGGTTCGACGGGTGTGATCTCAGCCGCTCCTCGCGGCACCCCGGTGGTCGAACGTTAGCGTCTGAGCATGGACCGAACTCCCGCCTGCACTGGCCGCGAGCAGGACGAGCCGGCTGATCGAGCTGCTCGGCCCGCCGCCCGGGCGCGTGCTCGAGCTCGGGTTCGCCGGGATCCACGCGGAGCCGCTGCGCCTGGCCGGCTTCGACGTGGTCGTCGTCGAGCCCGACCCGGCCTATCGCGAGCGCGCACGGGAGCGCGCGGGCGACGTCCTCGAGGCGCCGCCCGGCGGTTCGTTCGACGCCGTCATCGCACCGGCCGGGACTGACCTCACGGGCGTCGACGCGCGCCGGGTGCTCCTCGTCGAGCGGGACGGCTCGATTGTGGGATGACCTCCTCCAGGGCGAGGAGCTCGCCTACCTGACCACGGAGCCCGCGCGCGCCGCGCGGACGGTCCCGCTTCCGGAGGAGCTGCACCCGGCGGTGCGGGCGGCGCTCGCCCGCCAGGGGATCGGCGAGCTGTACGCGCACCAGGCGGAAGCGTGGGCCGCGTCGCGCGCGGGGAGAGCACGTGATCGTCACGACGGGAACCGCCTCGGGGAAGACGCTCGCCTTCAACCTGCCTGTGCTCGACGCGCTCGCGACGGATCCGAAGAACCGCGCCCTCTATCTCTATCCGACGAAAGCGCTGGCGCAGGATCAGGCGCGCACACTCGCAAGCCTACGGCTCGAAGGTTCACGGGTGCGCGCGGCGATCTACGACGGCGACACGCCCCGCGAGCAGCGTTGGCAGGTGCGCAAGTGGGCGAACCTCATCCTCACGAACCCGGACATGCTCCACGTCGGCGTGCTGCCGCGCCACGACCTGCTGGGCGGACGTGCTCCACAACCTGCGCTACGTCGTCGTGGACGAGGCGCACGTCTACCGCGGCGTGTTCGGCTCGCACGTCGGCAACGTCCTTCGCCGGCTCCGCCGCATGGCCCGCGTGTACGGCGCCGATCCGCAGTTCGTGCTCGCCTCGGCGACGATCGCGAACCCGGGCGAGCTCGCGCACGCGGTTGCTCGGGGTGGAGACGACGGTGATCGCGGACGACGCTGCTCCGCGCGCCGAGCGGACGATCGCGCTCTGGAACCCGGAGCTGATCGACGCGGAGCTCGGGCTGCGCGCGTCGCCGCTCGGGGAGGCCTCGCGCCTCGCCGCAGCGCTCGTCCAGCGCGGCCTGCGCACCATCTGCTTCGCGAAGAGCCGCAAGGCGGCCGAGCTCGTCCACCGCATGACCGTCGACCACGTCGACGCGGAGACGGCGGCGCGGCTCGCTCCGTACCGCGCCGGTTACACGCCGCAGCAGCGGCGCGAGATCGAGCGGCGGCTCGTCGAGGGCGAGCTGCTCGGCGTATCCGCCACCGACGCGCTCGAGCTCGGAATCGACATCGGACTGCTCGACTGCGCCATCTCGGTCGGCTTCCCCGGCACTGTCGCGAGCCTCCGTCAGCAGTGGGGGCGCGCCGGGCCGCCGCGGCCACGGGCTGGCGGTGCTCGTCGCCTCGGAGGACGCGCTCGACCAGTACTTCATGCGCGAGCCGGAGACGCTGCTCGGCAGGCGCGTCGAGGCGGCCATCCTCGACCACGCGAATCCGCGCGTGCTCGACGGGCACGTCGCCGCTGCCGCGTTCGAGGCGCCGCTCGACGACGACGACCGCGCCACGCTCGGCGACGCCGCCCTCGAACGCGCGCCGCACGTGCCCGACCTGCGCAAGACGCCGCGCGGCTGGGTGTACGCGGGCACCGACTATCCCGCCGGACGCATACCGCTGCGCTCGGCGAGCGCGGATGCGTTCTCGGTCGTGGATGCGAGCACGGGGACGGTGCTCGGCATCGTCGAGCACGAGCGCGCGTACTCGACCATCCACGAGGGCGCCGTCTACCTCCACCTCGGCGAGCAGTGGCTCGTCGCCGAGCTCGACATCGGCGGGCGCAAGGCGCTCGTCGAGCCCTTCGCCGGCGACTGGTACACGCAGGTGAAGAAGGAGACGTCCACCGACGTCGAGGAGCCGCTGCGCGTCGAGCAACGGCTGGGGCTCGAGCTGAGCTTCGGACGCGTGTCGGTGACGGAGCGAGTCGTCGCCTACCAGCGGAAGGGGATCCGAGACCAGGCGACGATCTCGACCGTGCAGCTCGACCTTCCGGCGACGACGTTCGACACGGAGGCCGTCTGGTACGTCCCGACCGAGGAGCAGCTCGAGGGGCTCGAGCAGATGCCGACGCTGCTCTCGTCGCTGCACGCCGCCGAGCACGCGATGATCGCGCATCCTGCCGCTCTGGGCGATGTGCGACCGCTGGGACATCGGCGGCCTGTCCACGAACTACCACGACGACACCGGGCGCCGCGACCGTGTTCGTCTACGACGGGCACTCCGGCGGCGTCGGCATCGCCGAACGCGGATTCGACCAGTTCGAGGGCTGGGTGGCCGACACCGTGCGCCTGCTCGAGGGCTGCCCGTGCGAGCACGGCTGCCCCTCCTGCGTCCAGAGCCCGAAATGCGGCAACCTGAACGAGTACCTGGACAAGACGAGGGGCTCTGACCTTGCTCCGGCGGATGTCGATTTCCGCCCGGCCCGTTCGTCGTACCTCGTAAACCATTTTCAAGGAGGACAAGCCATGCAGTACCTGCTCCTGATCCACGACGACGAGACCCAGGACAACGGCGACCTCATGCCGGAGTACATGGCGTACAGCGAGGCGCTGCGCGAGTCCGGCTCGCTCGTCGGCGCGAACCAGCTCCAGCCGAGCGACACCGCGACGACCGTGCGCGTGCGCGGCGGCGAGACGCTCGTCACCGACGGCCCGTTCATCGAGACGAAGGAGTCGCTCGGCGGCTACTACCTCGTCGAGGCCGGCTCGCTCGACGAGGCGATCGAGTGGGCGGCGAAGATCCCGTCCGCCCGGTTCGGCCACATCGAGGTGCGCCCGGTCGTCATGCGGCCGGCGCAGGTGAGCGCATAACGACGCTCGAGCAGCTCTTCCGCGAGGAGCACGGTCGCGTCCTCGCCACCCTGATCGGCGTCCTCGGCGACTTCGACCTCGCCGAGGACGCTCTCCAGGACGCGGTCGCGGCCGCGGTCGAGCGCTGGCCGCGCGACGGCGTGCCGCCAACCCGGCGGGCTGGCTCGTGACGGTGGCGAAGAACCGCGCCGTCGACCGGATCCGGCGCGACCAGACGCTCCGGCGGAAGACCGAGCTGCTCGTTCCGATCGACGAGACCGAGCCGATGGACGACACCGCAATCCCCGACGAGCGCCTGAGCCTCGTGTTCGCGTGCTGCCACCCGGCACTCGGGATCGAGGCGCAGATCGCGCTCACGCTGCGCTCGCTCGGCGGCCTCGAGACGGGCGAGATCGCGCGGGCGTTCCTCGTGCCGGAGGCGACCATGGCGCAGCGACTCGTCCGCGCGAAGCGAAAGATTCGCGACGCCGGCATCCCGTTCCGCGTGCCGCCCGACGACGTCCTGCCCGACCGGCTGGCCGCAGTGCTGCGCGTCGTCTACCTCATCTTCAACGCCGGCTACGGGCCGCCGGTACGCCGCGAGCTGTGCAACGAAGCCATCCGGCTCGCGGCCATGCTCTCGCTGCTCATGCCCGACGAGTCGGAAGCGCACGGGTTGCATGCACTGCTGCTCTTCCAGGACGCACGGCGCGACGCGCGCGTTCGCGACGGGTCGCTCGTGCTGTTGGAAGACCAGGATCGCGCTCTCTGGGACGCGGCCGAGATCGCGGCCGGCCGGCGGGCGCTCGAGCGGGCGCTGTCGCTGCCGGCGCGCGGCCCGTACGCCATCCAGGCAGGCATCGCGGCCGCGCACAGCGAGGGCGCCTCCGACTGGACGATCGTCGCGGAGCTGTATGCGCGGCTTGCGGAGCTGGAGCCGTCGCCCGTCGTCGAGCTGAACCGCGCCGTCGCCGTGGCGATGGCCGACGGCCCCGAGGCCGGGCTCGCGCTCGTCGACGCGATCGACGGGCTCGACGACTACTACCTCTTCCACTCGGCGAGGGCGGATCTTCTCCGGCGACTCGAGCGCGTGGACGAAGCGCACGCCGCGTACGAGCGCGCGTCGGAGCTTGCGCCGAGCGACGTCGAGCGGGACTTCCTAGCCGGGCGGCGCCGTGCGCTCTAGCGCCTCCCAGCCGACATCGCGGGCGCGCGCCTGCTCCTCGCCCTCGGCCCCGCCGCGGAGGCCGAAGAGGCGCTTGGCGAACAGGAGATAGACCACGATCGCAACATTGACGGCGATCGCGCCGACTTTGAGGACGGTGATCGACCGCGCCAGCTCGTAGCTCTCGTAGGGCAGGAAGACGAGGTTCGCCACGAAGGTGAGGTACTCGCCCCAGCGCCTCTGGAACCAGAGGCCGACGGCCTCTGCGCCCTCGAGCGCGGCGTAGCCGGCTGCTCCGGACCCGAGCAGGTAGAGCGTCTGCGTGCGAAGCGTGAAGATCTCCTCGAACGAATGGAGGAGGCCGTGCGCGCTCGCCGTGTGCGCGCCGGAGCCTCCCTCGACGGCATTGACGACGCGGAAGTAGAACGTGCGCAGCGCGAGCTTGTGCGACGCGAACAAGAAGATCGCGGCCGCGAGCAGGGCGAGCACGACGAAGTGGATCGCGCGGTCGACGGCGATGATCCGGAGCACGATCTTGTCGCGGAGCGCGCGGCCGCGCAGCGGAAGGTCGATCTCGTCCCGCTCGGGCGGCAGCTCGTACTTCGGCTTCTCCGGCGGAGGGAGCGGCAGCCACGAATCGCAGCGCACGCAGCGGTACCAGCGAATGCCGTCGCTCTCGAGCGCGAACACCCGGTCCTCCGGGCGGAGCCGCGCCGCGTCCATCCCGATCAGCTCATGCCCGGTGAGGCCGCAGACGAGCAGCTCCCAGTGGAAGCGCGGGCGATAGAACCGCGGTCGCTGCGTTCCCGGCGGCTTATGCAACCGCGGCCATCGCCAGCTCGACGGCCTCTTGCGGCGAATCCGCGCGCAGCGCGCCGTCCACTTCCCAGCCGGGATCGAGGATGACGACCGGGCGGCCGAGCGTGAGCGCGAAGCCGATCTCGGCGAGCGTTCCGTAGCGGCCCCCGACGACGATCACCGCGTCGCCCGACGCGACGACGGCGAGGTTGCGCGCGTGGCCGATGCCGGTGACGACGACGTGGTCGACCCAGGGGTTCGCCCGGTCGCGGCTCTCGTCGGGAACGATGCCGATCGTCGTCCCACCGGCGTTCTTCGCGCCGCGCGATGCTGCCGCCATCACTTCGCCGAGCCCACCGGTGACAACGGTAGCCCCTCGCTCGGCCAGGAGACCGCCGATCTCCTCGGCCTGCGACTCGTACTCGCTGCCGCTGCCGATGACGGAGATCTGGACGCTCACGGCGTCTTGAGCCGCTGCTTCGTCGTGAGGACGCCCTCGAACAGGTCGCCCAGCGCACGCACGCGCTCGAGCACGACGTCCATCGTGAACGCCGACGGATCGAGCTTGTCGTTCACCTCGTCCCAGCGCAGCGGGGTCGACACCGGCGCGCCCGCACGCGGCCGCACCGAGTAGGCGGATGCGATCGTCTTGCCCTCCCCGTTCTGGTTCGAGTCGATGAGCACGCCGCGCCGCTTCGACTTCGACCACTCCGTCGTGGCGAGCCCGCGGTGCGTGCGTGCGATCGCGCCCGCGACGATCTCCGAGAACTCGCGCGTCTGGTCGAACGTGTAGCGCCGCTCGATCGGGACGAGCACGTGCATGCCGTCCGCGCTCGACGTCTTCGGAAAGGAGACGAGGCCGAGCGCGTCAAGCGCCGCCTTCACGAGCAGCGCGACCTGCACGGTCTCGGCAAAGCCCACGTCGGGCGACGGGTCGAGGTCGAAGAGCACGAAGTCCGGACGATCGGGCCGATCGACGCGCGAGTACCACGTGTTCATGTCGATGCAGCCCATGTTGGCCATCCAGAGGAGCGCGTCCTCGTCATTCACGATCGGCGCCGAGATCAGCTTGCGCTTGCGCGGCGCCTCGCGGGTCGACACCTCGACCTCGAAGCGCGGGATCCACTCCGGCATGTGCGAGGGCGCGTCCTTCTGGAAGAACGCCTTGCCGAACGCGCCGTCGGGATACCGGCGCATCGTGAACGGCCGCCCGCGCAGGTGGGGGACGATCACAGGCGCGACCGCGCGGTAGTAGTCGATCAGGTCGCCCTTCGTGATCCCCTCGTCCGGCCAGAAGATCTTGTCGAGGTTGGAGAGCTTCACGCGCGACGGTCTTTCGGCGCGCACCTCGGGCGCCGCCTTGTCGTCGCGGAGGCCGAGATAGACGGGCGCCCGTAGGTGGCCGTCGTGCGTCCACTCGGCGAACTTCACCTCCGCAACGAGCTTCGGCTGCACCCACACGACGTCGGACTTGCGCACCTTCGCCATCTTCGGCACGACCGCGAGCGGGGACGCGGCGCGCTTCAGCGGCTCGAGCGCATCGAGCAGCTCGCCGATCGTCTTCTCGGTGAAGCCCGTGCCGACGTTGCCCACCCAGCGCAACGTCCCGCCCTCGTTGACGGCGAGGACGAGCGAGCCGAAGCTCCGTGCCCGGCGGCCTTCACCCTTCGTGTAGCCGACGATCACGAACTCCTGCTCGCCGTGCGTCTTGATCTTCAGCCAGTCGCGCGTGCGCCTGCCCTCCGCGTAGCGCGACCCCGCCTTCTTCGCCATCACGCCTTCGAGGTGCTGCTCCTGCGCGGCCGTGAAGAGCGCCTCGCCGTCGTCGAACGCGCCCGAGATCTGCACGTTCTTCGACGCGCTTGTCGAGCAGCCCCGCGAGGAGCGCGCGGCGCTCGGTCAGCGGTCGGTCGAGCACCGGCTCGCCGTCGATCTCGAGCACGTCGAAGACCTCGTACACGAGCGGAGTCCCCGGCTTGCCCTGCTGCATCGCCGAGAAGCTCGGGCGGCCGTTCTCGTCGAGCGCGCACACCTCGCCGTCGACGACGCAGTCCGGCGACTTCGCCGCGCGGCCGAGCGCCTTGGCGATGCTCGGGGAACCGCCCGGTCAGGTCGTTGCCGTTCCGGCTGACGAGCTTCGCCTCTCCGCCGCGGACGTATCCGACGGCCCGATAGCCGTCCCACTTGACCTCGAAGGTCCAGTCGTCACCGGTCGGAAGCGTGTCCGTCAGCGTCGCGAGCATCGGCTTGTAGTCGTTGCGCAGCGACATGGACGGACTCATCCTTCTTGCGGACGAGCAGCCAGTTCTGCTCCTTGCCGTCGAGATGCGCCGGGATGAGCGTCCACGTCCCGTCCAGCCGCTTCCCGTGCAGGCGGACGGTCAGCCCGCCGTCGCGCTTCTCCTCGACGAGGTCGTACGTGCCCGAGTCCCAGATCTCGACCGTGCCTGCGCCGTACTCCCCCTTCGGGATCTCCCCCTCGAAGCTCCCGTAGTCGAGCGGGTGATCCTCGACGTGCACCGCGAGCGCGCGCACGCCCGGCTCGAGCGGAACGCCCTTCGGCACGGCCCACGACGCGAGCACGCCGTTGCGCTCGAGCCGGAAGTCGTAGTGCAGCCGGCGGGCATCGTGCCGCTGGACGACGAACGTCGGTTGCCGCTTGCGCGACTGCCGGCCGGAGAAGGGCTCGGTGGTCTTCTTGGGATCGCGTTTGCGCTTGTACTCGTCGAGGCTCACGGGGCCTGTTCTAGTCGAGGTTTGGGACTCGGCGGGGCGTAAAGAGGACCTCCACGCTTCTCCACCCAGCGGGGGGTCAAGCGCTCGGGGCCGGTCTTTACCGGCCTCGAGCCGTATCTGTGCCCTTTGCAAGCGGCGTGATCCGCCGGGGATAAGCCTGTGGACGCTGTGGACAGAACGGCGCCGAACCTACCGAAATCTCCTAAGCGAACACGCCAAGCGACCGAAACTTGGCCCTCCGGCGGCGGCGAAGCTCATCGCCGGGAACGTCCACGAGATCGTCGAGCGTCTCCCGCAGCGACTCGCCCAGAAGCTGCGCTGCCGCAGCAGGGTCGGTCTGGGCGCCGCCCTTCGGCTCGGGGACGATGGCGTCGATCACGCCGAGCTCGAGGCAGTGGACAGCGTCCGGCTTGAACGCGGCGGCGGCCTTCTTCGCCTGGGACGGCGTCGCGCCACAGGATCATGGCGCAGCCCTCCGGGGAGATGACCGAGTAGATGGCGTTCTCCTGCATGAGCACCCGGTCGGCGAGCGCGATCGCGATCGCGCCGCCGGAGCCGCCCTCCCCGATCACGCATGCGATCGTCGGGACGGTGAGCCGGGCCATCACCGACTGCGACTCGGCGATCGCGCCGCCCTGACCGTGCTGCTCGGCGTCCACGCCGGGGTAGGCGCCCGGCGTGTCGACGAGCGAGATCACGGGGAACCCGTGTGTCTCGGCGATCTTCATCGCGCGCATCGCCTTCGCGTAGCCCTCGGGGTTCGACATCCCGAAGCGCCGCTCCGACCGCTGGTGGATGTCGCGTCCCTTCTGCTGGCCGACGAGCACGACCGTGCGGCCGTGGAGCTTGCCGAGCCCGGCGATCATCGCGGCGTCGTCGCCTCGCCGGTGGTCGCCGTGCAGCTCGAACCAGTCGTCGAGCAGCGCCTCGACATAGTCGAGCGTGTACGGGCGATCGGGATGGCGCGCGAGCTCGACCGAGCGCCAGATGTCGTCGCCGGTCGGCTCCTCCCCGATGCGGTCGAGCTGGCGCTGCAATCGCTGCAGCTCGCCCGAGAGCTTCGCGCCGCCGAGCAGGGACACGCTGCGCAGCCGGTTCAGCCGGTCGCGCAGGCGCAGCTCGTGCTCAGACGGGGGCATTGAAGATCCTCAGGAGGCGGCCGAGCGTCGCGCGCAGCTCCGGTCGCGGGACGATGGCGTCGATCTGGCCGAAGCGGAGGTTCTGCTCCGCGCGGCCGAAGTCGTCGGAGAGCTTCTCGCGGGTCAGTCTCCTGCACGACCCGCGGGCCGGCGAACGACATGAGCGCACCCGGCTCGGCGAGCAGCACGTCGCCGAGCGTGGCGAAGCTCGCGAGCACGCCGCCCGTCGTCGGATGGGCCATGACGCTGAGCATCGCCTGGCCGGCGTCGTGCAGGTCCTCGACGGCGCACACCGTCTTGGGCAGCTGCATGAGCGCGAGGATCCCCTCCTGCATGCGTGCGCCGCCGGAGCTCGTCACGGTGACGAGCGGCACGCCGCGCTCGGCCGCCGAGTCGCAAGCGCGGGAGAACTTCTCGCCGACGGCGCTGCCCATCGAGCCGCCCATGAACGCGAAGTCCATGACGGCGAGCTCGCACCCGCGCCCCTCGATCGAGCCCTGGCCGATCACCATCGCGTCTGCGAGTCCGGTCGACATCTCCGCCTCGGCGAGCCGCTCCGTGTACGGGCGCAGGTCGAAGAAGCCGAGCGGGTCCTCCGAGTGCAGGTCGGCGGCCTCCTCGTAGAAGGTCCCGTCGTCCAGGAGCGACGCGATGCGCGCCCGCGCCCGCATCGGGAAGTGGTGCCCGCACTGCGCACAGACCCACTGGGCCCGCTCGAGCTCGTCGTCCCGGTAGTGGGAGTGACAGCCCGGGCAGGTGTTCGGGTGCTTGGGCGGCGGCGCCGGCTTGTCCTCGGTCTCGATCGAAACGTCGATCTTGGCCACGTCGCTAGCTTAGACCGGCCTTGGCGCCGGGGAGTTGCGCCGCTAGAAGCCGAGGGCGGCGCAGAGCCGCTCGAGCGGCTCGACATTGGCGGGATCGGGCGCGAGGCCGGTGAGGCCCGCTCCGGCGACCGTCACCCCGCTCTCGCGGATCCGTCCCAGCCGCAGCTCGAGGTCGGCGAGCGACGGACCGCCGGGCTCGGGCATGAAGACCGTGAGCTCGTCCGGGTCGAGAACGTCGCAGTCGAGCGCCACGTACACGGCCGACACCTGTCCCAGCACCCGGTCGACGTCGTCGTCGATCCCGGACGCCGCGATGAACTCGATCTCGGGCGGGTCGAGGTTCCGGGCGCCGACGAGAGCGACGTCCGCCACCTCGACCGCGCCGCCGTCGACGAGCATGCGCAACGGCATCCCCCACTGGTTGCCGGACGGCGAGCTCTGCGGCGTGTTCAGGTCGCCGTGCGCGTCGAACCAGATCACGCCGAGCCGCTCGTGCCGCGCGCCGAGGCCTTCGACGGCGCCGATGTGCGAGCAGCAGCAGCCGCCCAGGACGAGCGGCCGCTCGGGCAGGTCGGACGCGACGGCGAGCGTCTGCGCGACGAGCGAGTCCTCCTCGACCACCGACGCCTCCGGGTAATCGAGCGGCAGCCGCGCAGCCTCCACCATCTCCTCGCCGCCGTCGCCCCAGGCGCGCGGGACACGCACGAGGCCGGCCGCGAACGTCCGGCCGCACGAGTGGCACTCGTAACCGAGGCCGACCGCGACCGCGGTGTGCGCGCGGCACGTCGGGCACTTCGCGCGCAGGATGCTCATGCGTCGATCTTCTCGAAGACGACGTTGGCGCTCTCCACCGTCATTCCCACGCGCTCGTAGAGCTTCGTCGCCCCGGTCGGGCTGTCCGCGTCGACGCCGAGCGAGACGCGCGGGAGGCCGCGCCGCCAGAACTCGGCGAACGTCCGGTAGAGGAGCGCCTTCCCGAGGCCCTGGCCGCGCCACGGACGGCGCACGCCGAGCAGCCCGACGTAGCCGGCGGTGCTCGCGCGCCTCGTTGCGCGCGACGGCGGCGATCTCGTCGCCGTCGCGGACGACGAACCAGAGATGCCCGTGCTCGTCCTGGTCCTGGCCCTTTCGCATCGCCCACCACTCGTCGAAGGGCAGCCCGCTCCATTCCCAGTGATCCTGGAACGCCTCGTTCGTGGCGTGATGGAACGCGCGTGCGTCCTCCTCGCGGAACGGCTCGAGCACGAGCGGCGCAGGAAGCTCGGGGACGACCGGCTCGGCGTCGAGCTCGATCGCCATCTCGTAGAAGCGGCGAACCTCGCGATACCCGCGAGACGCGAAGAGCGCAGCCGCATCGGCATCGTCGGCGAGCGTGAATGCGTGGATCTTCGCGACGCCGTGGCGCGCAGCGGCTTCTTCACCGCGCTCGACGAGCGTCGCACCGAGGCCCCGGCGCTTCGCGCCCTGGGCGACGAGCCCGATGCTCGTCCCGATCCCGCCCCAGACCTGGAACCACCCGGCCGCGACGGCCTCTCCGTTCTCCTCGTACAGCCAGGAGTCGCGTGTCGAGGTCGGCGCGCGTCCACCACGATGCGACCTCTTCCGCAGCGATGTGCGACGGCCGGCCGCGCAGCGCTTCCTCGTCCGCCCGCGCCAGCGCGGCGACGAGCGGCGCATCCTCCCGCACGATCGGCCGCGCGTTCACGCGACGAGCGAGTCGAGGGCGCCGGCGAGGCCCGAGAGCGAGAGCAGCTCGACGTCGGGCCGCGGCCGCGCCTCTTCGCCGAGCCGGTTGACCCAGATCGTGCGCAGGCCGAGCTCCCGCGCAGGCGCGACGTCGTGGAAGAGGCTCGCGCCCACGTGCACGTGGCCCGCGCGGTCGGCGCCGGTGCGGGCGAAGAACTCGTCCCAGTGACCGTGGGCCGGCTTGTAGGAGCCGATCTCGGAGGCGACGATCGCGAGCTCGAACGGAACCCCGATGCGCTCCATCGACGCGTCGATGAAGTCGCGGTCGGTGTTGGAGAGGATCGCGAGCTTCCAGCCCGCGGCGCGCGCCTCCTCGAGCGACGCGCGGACCTCGGGGAACACGGGCCATCCCGGCAAGGAGCGGCCGAGCGCGTCCTGCTCCTCCACCGGCACGTCTCCGAGTCGCGAGAGCGTGATCGCGAGCACGTCGCGGTAGCTGCGCGTCGGCTCCTCCCGCTGCACCTGCGGCTCGACCTCGTGGTAGCGATGCAGCATCGTGGACGCCCGGTCGGCGCCGAAGAGCCGCTCGAGCTCGCGGCCGATGCCGCCGTTCCAGTCGATCAGCGTGCCATAGCAATCGAACGTCGCCCACCGGTCCATACTGCGCATCATGGCTGATCAGGCAAAGCACTACCGCTGGGACGACCTCCCGCGCGAGGAGCTCAATCCGCTCCTCGGCCGCCGCCTCATCACGGGCGGCGACATGATGATCGCGCACGTCTATCTGAAGAAGGGCTGCATCGTCCCGAAGCACGAGCACCACAACGAGCAGCTCACGTACGTGCTCGAGGGCTCGCTTCGCTTTCGGCTCGGCGACGAGGGGGAACAGGTCGTCGACGTGAACGCCGGCGAGGTGCTGTGCATCCCGCGCAACCTCCCGCACGAAGCGGAGGCGCTGGAGGACACGCTCGACGTCGATGTCTTCAACCCGCCGCGCTCGGACTGGCTCGATGGGAGTGACGCCTACCTCAGGCGGCCGGCCTGAAGGCGAGCAGCTCCGGCCCGTGCTCGTCGAGCCAGACCTTCTGATCGCGCCAATCCGGTCGGCGGGTCTCGACGAGGCGCCAGAAGCGGCGCGAGTGGTTCGCCTCGCGCAGGTGGCAGACCTCGTGCACGACGACGTAGTCGAGCACTTCGAAGGGCGCGAGCACGAGCCGCCAGTTGAAGGACAGGTTGCCGGTGGCCGAGCACGATCCCCAGCGCGTGCGCTGGTCGCGGATCTGGATGCGCCCGACCTCGACGTCGAGCGCGGCGGCTTCGTCCTCGACGAGCATGGAGACGAGCTCGCGCGCGGCGCGCCTACCCTCGATCTCCGAGACGCGGCGCGGATCGAGCTTGAGCCGCGGGCGCTGACGCGCGCGTTCGGTGGCGAGCCAGTCCCGATGCGCGTGCAAGACGCGATCGATCTCCCGGTCGGACATCCGCGTGGGCACGGTGAGACGCGCGGGGCCACCCCACGGCACATCGATCGTCCAGCGTCGCGCGCGCCGCGAACGGCGCACCACTACGAGCTCTTGTTGCACAGTGGAAGAAGCCTAGGAGGGGTGTCAGACACCGTTTCCGTGTCTGAATCGAAGCGCGGTTACTGGGGCTTGCGGATGACGACGCAAGCATTGTGGCCGCCAAACCCGAACGAGTTGTTGATCGCGACACTGATGTCGGCCTTGCGCGCCACGTTCGGCACGTAGTCGAGATCGCACTCCGGATCCTCGAACTCGTAGTTGATCGTCGGCGGCAGCAGGCCTTCGTACACGGCGAGCGTCGTGAACAGCGCCTCGACCGCGCCGGCGCCGCCGAGACAGTGCCCGGTCGCGCCCTTCGTCCCCGAGATCGCGATGCGCCGCGCGTCCTCCTCGCCGAGCGCGAGCTTGATGACACGCGTCTCGCTCGAGTCGCCGATCGGCGTCGACGTCGCGTGCGCGTTCACGTAGTCGACCTCGTGCGGGCCGATGCCTGCGTCGGCCATCGCCATCTTCAGCGCGCGCGCAGGATTGACGCCCGGTCGGATCGGGCTCGGTGATGTGGCTCGCGTCCGCCGACACGCCGTACCCCGCGATCTCGCCGTAGATCTTCGCGCCGCGCGCACGCGCATGCTCGAGCTCCTCGAGCACGAGCACCGCCGAGGCTTCGCCCATGACGAAGCCGTCGCGCTTCGCGTCGAACGGCCGCGAGGCATGTGTTGGGATCGTCGTTGCGCCGCGAGAGCGCGCGCATCGCACCGAAGCCGGCGATGCCGACTTTGTTGATCGCCGCTTCCGTGCCACCGCAGAACATCACGTCGGCGCGACCCAGCCGGATCGCGTCGGTGCCGTCGCCGATCGCCATGTTCGACGCGGCACACGCCGTGCACTGCGATGCGAGCGGGCCTTTGGTGCCGAGCTCCATCGACACCCAGCCGGCGCCCATGTTGGGAATGATCGACGGAATCGCAAATGGGTTGACGCGATCCGGGCCACGGTCGCGCAGCGTGTCGTGGCAGTCCTGGAACGACGTCAGCCCGCCGATGCCGGTGGCGATCGCGGCGCCGACGCGATCCGCCTCCCTGGCAATGTCGAGGCCGGAGTCGACCTCGGCCTGGCGCGCTGCGGCGACGACGAGCTGCGCGAAGCGGTCCATGCGGCGCGCTTGCTTGTAGTCGATCCACTCAGAAGGGTTGAAGTCCTTCACCTCGCACGCGAACGTGACCGGGTAGTCGGTCGGTGTCGAAATGGGTGATCGGACCGGCGCCGGACTCGCCGCGCACCAGGGCATCCCAGCTCGAGCGCACGTCGTTCCCCAGCGGGGTGACCGCACCGATGCCGGTGATGACGACGCGCCTGCGCCCGTTGAGTGAACCGTTGTCGCCCGTCACATTCCCAATCCGCCGTCGACGAGGACCACTTCGCCCGTGATGAAGGAGGCCTCGTCGGAGCAGAGGAAGCGTACCGCCCGTGCGACGTCCACCGGATCTCCGAGACGGCCGAGCGGCGTGTTCTGGAGCATCGCGGCGGTCGCCTCCTCGGGCAGAACCTCCGTGAGCTGTGTCGTCACGTAGCCGGGGGCGACGACGTTCGCGCGGATGTTGCGACTCCCGAGCTCGCGCGCGAGCGACTTCGTGAAGCCGATGATCCCCGCTTTCGAGGCGGCGTAGTTCGTCTGGCCCCAGTTGCCGTGCACGCCGACGATCGACGAGACGTTGACGATCGAGCCGGCCCGCTTCTTCATCATCGGCCGCGTCACGGCGCGGCACGTATAGAAGACGGAAGAGAGATTCGTCTCGATCACGACGCGCCAGTCGTCGTCGGACATGCGCGCGAGCAGTCCGTCGCGCGTGAGCCCGGCGTTGTTGACGAGCACGTCGATGTCGCCGGCCTCCTCGACGAGCCGGCGGGCGTCGTCGGCGTCGGAGACATCGGCCTGCACGGCACGGCCGCCGATCTCGACGGCGAGCGCCTCGGCTTCGTCCTTGCCGGTGCGGTAGCCGATCACGACCGCTGCGCCTGCCTGCGCGAGCTCGACGGCGATCGCGCGACCGATACCCCTCGACGCGCCCGTGACGAGGGCGTTCTTCCCTTCCAGTGAGGCGAACGTCACGATTCCGCAGCGAGCACGTCGTGCAGCTCTTCGAGCCCGGCGAGGCTGTTCACCGACACGGCCTTCACGCTGCGGTCGATGCGCTTGACGAGCCCGGAGAGAACGTTGCCCGGCCCGATCTCGACGAACGTCCGCACGCCCTCCCGCATGAGCTCGCTCGCCGCCTGCGTGAAAGCGCACCGGAGCGGTGAGCTGGTCGACGAGCAGCGGGCCCATCCGCTGCGCCGACTCGAGCCGCGCGGTGACGGTGGACATGAACGGCGCGACCGGCTCCTGGAACTTCACCTTGTCGATCGCCGGACGCAACCGGTCGGCCGCGCGCGCGACGAGCGGCGAATGAAACGCGCCGGAGACCTTCAGCTTGACCGCGCGGCGCGCACCCGCCTCCTGCGCGAGCTCGCAGCACTCGTCGACCGCGGCGTGCTCGCCGGAGACGACGATCTGCCCGGGGCAGTTGTAGTTCGCCGGCCACACGCCGAGGATCTTCCGGCACAGCGTCTCGACCACCTCGTCCTCGAGCCCGAGGATCGCCGCCATCGAGCCGGGGTGGCGCGCCGCAGCTTCGGCCATCGCGATCCCGCGCTCGCGCACGAGCTCGATCGCCTCCTCGTCTGTCATCGAGCCGCACGCGGCCAGCGCGGAGAATTCGCCGACCGAATGACCGATGACGTAGTCCGGCTCGATGCCTTGCGCGCGAATCGCGGCCAGGACGGCGAGCGACGTGGCAACGAGCGCCGGCTGCTGCACCGCAGTGTCGAGCAACTCGTCCGCGTCGGCGCGGAAGCACAGGCGCTCCAGATCGAGGTTGGCGGCGGCGCTGCCGCGCGTGTATACGGCGCGGGCTTCGGCGATGGCCTCGGCGATCTCACGGCCCATCCCCGGCTCGACGGAGCCCTGGCCCGGAAAGCAGAACGCAACCTTCATGCCGCAGCCTCCATCGTCCAGCGCATGAGTGCGCTCCCCCAGGTTAGCCCGGCTCCCATGCCGGTCATGAGCACGAGCTGCCCCGGCCGCAGGCGCCCGTCCGCGAGAGCATCCGCCAGCGCGAGCGGGATCGAGCCCGAGGACGTGTTGCCGAACCGGTCCACGTTGACCACAACCTTGTCAGACGGCACGCCGAGCTTCCGGGTTGCGTGCTCGATGATCCGGACATTGGCCTGGTGGGGGATGTAGAGATCCACGTCGTCGATCGTGACTTCGCACTTCGCGAGGATGTCCTCGGCCGACTGGACGAGGATCCTCGTGGCGAATTTGAACACTTCCCGGCCGTTCATCTTCACGAACCGCTCGGGATCCTCGAAAAACCGCGAGCCGCTGCCCGGAAGCCACAGGCTCTTCCCGCCCGCGCCGTCGGCCCCGAGCTCGAACCCGAGGAAGCCCTGCTGGGGAACCGCCTGGAGCACGACCGCTCCCGCGCCGTCGCCGAAGAGCACGAGCGTCGAGCGGTCGCTCCAGTCGAGGATCTTCGACAGGACATCCCCGCCGATCACGAGCGCCCGCTGCGCCAGTCCCACCGGCGAGCATGCCGTAGGCCTGGGCGAGCGCGTACATGAAGCCGGTGCAGCCGGCGGAGAGGTCGTACGCGGCGGCGTCCTTCGCGCCGAGCGCGTCGGCGACGATTGCTCCGGTGGACGGGAACGCCATGTCCGGAGTCACCGTCGCGACGATGATCAGGTCGATATCAGCGCCCGTGAGGCCGGCCTGCGCGAGCGCGTCGCGCGCAGCGGGCAGCGCGAGATCGGAGAGTGCTTCCTCCTGCGCGGCGATCCGCCGCTCCCGGATGCCGGTGCGCTCCATGATCCACTCGTTCGAGGTGTCGACGTATTGCGACAGCTCGTCGTTCGTCACCACCCGGTCCGGCACCTTGCACCCGAGGCCGGTGATGGAGATGTCGAGCCCGGCTTTGGCGGTGCCGATCATTCGCCGACGAACACGGTCAGGAGCGCCTCGACCGCGAGCTCGCCGTCGACTGTCGCCCGCCCCTCGCCTTTCGCGATCGGCCCGCGCACGCGGACGAACTCGCACTCGAGCGTGAGCACGTCACCCGGCTCGACGACGCGCTTGAAGCGGCAGGCGTCGATGCCGGCGAAGAAGGGGATCTTGCCGCGGTTGGCCTCATCTGCAAGCACGGCCACCGCGCCGGCCTGCGCGATCGCCTCGACGGTGAGCACGCCGGGCATGACCGGCCGACCCGGGAAGTGGCCGGCAAACCACCAGTCGTCGGCGCGCACCTCTCGCCGCGCCACGACGCGCTTGCCCGGCTCGAGCTCCACGATCTCGTCCACGAGCAGGAACGGCGGCCGGTGGGGGATGAGCTCCATGATCACGTCCCGGCCGAACGGCGCGACGGGTGTCGTCACGCGACGTCTCTGTCCTCGAGACGCTCGCGCATGCGGTTGCGGCCGCGATGCGCGTGGCATTTCGCCGTGCCGACCGGCATGCCCGCCGCCTCGGCGATCTCCTCGAAGGAGTACCCGAGAGCGTCCTTGAGAACGATCACCTGCGCTTCGCGCTCAGAGATCTCCGCCAGCGAGTCGCACAGCTCGCGACGCAGCTCGGACATGCCCGCTGCGCGCACAGGGTCGCCGGCGGGCCCGGCGCGGAGATCGTCGTCGAGCGGCTCGTGGACGCGGGCGCTGCGACGATCGGCGGCATCGCGACACGTGTTCACCACGAGGCGGTGCAGCCACGTCGAGAACTGCGCGTCGCCGCGGAACTGCGGCAGCCGGACGCACATCTTGGCAAGCGCTTCCTGCGCCGCGTCACGCGCATCTTCGGGATCGCGCAGCACGTGGCGAGCAAGGCGCTCCACCCGCGGCCCGTGGCGTGCGCACAGAGCCTCGAGCGCGGCGCGGTCGCCCGCCTTCGCCCGCGTGACGAGGATCGGGTCGCTCAACTTTTCGTAGACGGGGGCTGCCTGCCGGCGCAGCGGCTGCGTGATGGCCTTCACGGCGAAAAGTAGTCTAGTTGGGCGTGTCGGACCTTTCGCCCGAGCTCGTCGTCCCGTTGTTACGTGGACGGCTCGGGCGTCCGTACCGCTTCGTCGCCGAGTGCCCGTCGACGCAACGCGAAATCGGCGAGGGCGAGCCCGAGGGCGCGACGGTCTCGACCGACCATCAGACCGCGGGCAGGGGCCGTCTCGGCCGAGTCTGGGAGGACGCACCGGGACGCGCGCTGCTCTTCTCCGTGCTGCTGCGGCCGACCGCGGAGATGGTCCGCTGGCCCGAGCTGTCGGTCGTCGCCGGCGAGGCGGTCGCCGCCGCGGTCGGCGCCGGCGCGAGCGTGTCCGCACCCGAACGACGTCATGATCGACGGCCGCAAGGTGGCCGGCGTGCTGCCGGAGGCGGCCTCGGGCCGCATCGTGCTCGGCATCGGCGTGAACGTGAACCAGCGCGCCGACGAGCTGCCCGCCGACGCGGCGAAGCCGCCCACCTCGCTGTACGTCGAGCTCGGGCATGAGGTGGAGCGGGCGCCGCTCCTGGCCGCGATCCTCGCGGAGCTCGAGCGCGGGTACGACGCCTGGCTCGGCGTATCCTGAGAGCCATGCGCGCACTGCTCGTGGTGCTGGCAGCGCTCATCCTCGCCGGGCAGCCGGTGCTGCAACACAGCCACGGGTTCTCGCGATCCAGTTCGGGCCCGACCTGGAGATCAATCCGGTCACGCAGGACTACCTCACGCACGAGCTCTCGCGTGCGGCGTCGGATCACTACGACGCGGCGGTCATCCTGCTCGACACGCCGGGCGGTCTGTCGACGTCGATGAAGACGATCTTCAACGCGGAGCTGAACGCGAAGCTTCCGGTGATCGTGTACGTGTCGCCCAACGGCTCGCGCGCCGCGTCTGCAGGAGTGTGGGTGTCGGAGGCCGCGGACGTGCTCGCCATGGCGCCGACGACGAACATCGGCTCGTCGACGCCGATCGACTCGAGCGGTGCGAACCTCGGCTCCGACCTGCGGCGCAAGGTGATCAACGACTCGGTCGCGTCACTGACCGCGCTCGCTGCAACGCATCACCGCAACACGACGTGGCCGGCGAAGGCGGTGCGCGTCGCGTCCAATCTCACGGCGCAGCAGGCGCTGAAGATGCACGTCATCGACCTCATCGAGCCGACGCTGCCCGCGCTGCTCAACCGGCTCGAGGGCTACAAGACGCGCGACGCGCAACGGCCCTACACGCTCAACCTCGCGGGCGCGCACATCGACACGGTGAAGCCGGGCTTCGTCACACGCCTGCTGAACACCGTCATCGACCCGAACCTCCTGTCGATCCTGTTCCTCGCCGGCATCGTCGGACTCATCTTCGAGGTGCTGCATCCGGGCATCGTCCTCCCGGGCACGCTCGGCGCCGTGTGCCTCATCATCGCGCTGTACGGCTTCTCGGTGCTGAACCCGAGCTGGGGAGGTGTGGCGCTCATCCTGCTCGGCGTCGCGTTGCTCGTCATCGACCTGCACGCGATGACGCACGGCGCGCTCACGGTCGGCGGCCTCATTGCGCTCGGATTCGGGATGGCGCTGCTGTTCCAGAACGAGCCGGCGCCCTATCGCGTGAACACGTGGCTCATCGTCGGCATCGGCAGCGGCATCGGTGCCTTCTGGGCGTTCGCACTCGGCAAGGGCTTCGCGGCGAGGCGCCTGCCGGTGAGCGTCGGGCCGCAGGCGATCGTGGGCAAGACGGGAGAGGTGCGGGCGCCGGGCCTCGTCTACGTCAACGGCGAGCTCTGGCAGGCGCACGCCGAGGACGACTCCGAGCTCGTTCCGGGCGAGCAGGTCGAGGTGGAGGCCGTCCAGGGGCTCCAGCTGACCGTGCGCAGATAGGATCCCCACAGTGCTCGGATTCGTCCGGATCATGCGGGAGTACGAGCGGGGCGTGATGTTCCGCCTCGGCCGGCTGCTCGAGACACGCGGGCCGGGCGTCGTCTGGAAGATCCCGTTCGTCGATCAGATCGTGAAGGTCGACCTGCGGACGATCACGTTGAATATCCCGCCGCAGGAAGTCATCACGAAGGACAACGTCCCGGTGCGGGTGAACGCGGTCGCATACTTCCGCATCGTCGACCCGAAGAGCGCGGTCGTGCAGGTGGAGAACTTCATGGTCGCGACGTCGCAGAAGGCGCAAACGACGCTCCGGTCGGTGCTCGGCCAACACGTGCTCGACGAGCTGCTGTCGGAGCGCGAGAAGATCAACGCGATCCTGCAGGAGATCATCGACGAGGCGACCGGCCCGTGGGGCATCAAGGTCTCCGCGGTCGAGGTCAAGGACGTCGAGATCCCGCAGGGCATGCAGCGCGCGATGGCGCGCCAGGCGGAAGCCGAGCGCGAGCGGCGCGCGAAGATCATCAACGCCGAGGGCGAGTTCCAGGCGGCGGAGCGGCTCAAGGACGCGGCGGTCGTGATCGAGGAGCACCCGATCGCCCTGCAACTGCGCTACCTGCAGACGCTGCTCGAGATCGGCGGCACCAACTCGTCCACGATCATCTTCCCGGCGCCGATCGACCTGATCAAGCCGTTCCTCGAAAAGCGCTCCCCGAGCGACTAGACGACGCGGGACTGCTCGCGGAACCGGCGGGCGGCCTCGATGGCCGCACCGAGGTTCAGGCCCTTGTCCTTCGCCTGCTTGATGAGCATGACCGTCTCGAGCGCGTCGATGTCGTAGATGCGCTGCTTCTTCCCCTTCGTGGGGATCTGGGCCTTGTTCGTCCAGTAGTCGAGCTGCATCTTCGAGATGCCGGCGATCTGGCAGACCTGGCCGAGGTACAGCTCGACCTTGTCGAGATGTTCCGCCAGGTTGATGGGTTCCAGAAAGTCGACTTGCCTGCTGATCGCCATGGAACGTCCGCCCTCACGCCGAAGTGATCGACCCCGCGTTGTGAGTTATAGAAGGGATTGTTGCGTTTTGGAAGGGGAGCCTTCCGAAACCTCCCCCTTTCGAGGGAGCTACTCGGCTTCGGGCGCCGCTTCCTCGCCGTTCCCGTTCTGGTCGTCCGACTCGACCACAGGCGCGAGCGCGGAGACGCGCTCGTCGCCGCGGAGACGCATGACGATGACGCCCTGCGTGGCGCGGCCGAGCCGCTTCACGTCCTCGACGGGCATGCGGATGACCGTCCCGCCCGTCGAGATGAGCATCACCTGGTAGCCGTCGCGCACGACACGGGCGCCGGCGAGCGTGCCCTTCGCCTCGGTCAGCTGGATCGTCTTCACGCCCATGCCGCCCCGGCCCTTGCGCGGGTAGTCGCCGACCCGCGTGCGCTTGCCGTAGCCGTTCTCGGTGACGACGAGCAGGTCGGAGTCGTCCTGCGCGATGTTGATCGAGATGACCTCGTCGCCGGCGCGGAGCCTCATGCCCTGGACGCCGGAGGCGTCGCGGCCCATCGCGCGCACTTGCTTCTCGTGGAAGCGGATCGCCTGGCCGAGCTTCGAGATCACGAGGATGTCGTCGTCGCCGGAGGAGTGGCGGACGCCGACGAGCTCGTCCCCCTCGCGCATCTTGATCGCGATGATCCCGTCGGCCTTGAGCGGCGTGTTGTACGCGGCGAGCTCGGTCTTCTTGACGACGCCGTTCTTCGTCCCGAAGACGAGGTACTTCGCCTCGCCGAAGTCGCGCGTCTGCACGACCGCGCGGACGGTCTCGTCCTGGCGGAACGGCAGCAGGTTCACGATCGCGCGACCCTTCGACTGGCGGGAGCCGAGCGGGAGCTCGTGCACCTTCAGCCGGTACACCTTGCCGACGTTCGTGAAGAAGAGGAGGTAGTCGTGCGTCGACGCGACGAACAGGTGCTCGATGTAGTCCTCGTCCTTCAGCTCCATCCCCATGACGCCGATGCCGCCGCGCTTCTGCTCGCGGTACGCCGTGACCGGTAGCCGCTTGATGTAGCCGGACTGCGTGATCGCGATCACCATGTCCTCTTCCGCGATCATGTCCTCGAGCTCGAGCTCCTCCTCCGCGTGCACGATCTCCGTGCGGCGGTCGTCGTTCTTGCCGTAGATCTGCTTGATCTCGAGCAGCTCGTCCTTGATCAAGCCGTCGATCTTCGCCGGGTCGCCGAGGAGCTCGCGCAGCTCGGCGATGCGCTCCTTCTTGTCGCGGTACTCCTCCTCGACCTCGGTGCGCGCGAGTCCGGTGAGTCGTACGAGCCGCATGTCGAGGATCGCCTGGGCCTGGATCTCGCTGAGCGTGAAGCGCTCCTGCAGCTGCGTGCGCGCCTCGTCGGCGTCGGCGGCGGCACGGATGAGCGCGACGACGGCGTCGATGTTGTCGAGGGCGATGAGGTAGCCCTCGAGGACGTGCGCGCGCGCCTCGTTCTTCTGCAGCTCGTCCTTCGAGCGGCGGATGACGATCTCGCGCTGGAAGTCGAGGTAGTGCCGGACGAGCTCGAGGAGCGACAGCGTCTTCGGCACGCCGTCGACGAGCGCGACGGCGTTGTAGCCGAACGTCGACTGCAGCGGCGTGTGCTTGAACAGCTTGTTGAGCGCGACCTGCGGGATCGCGTCGCGCTTCAGCTCGACCTGGATCCGCATCCCCGTGCGGTCGGAGTGGTCGGCGAGATCCGAGATCTCGGTAAGCACCTTGTCCTGGACGAGGTCGGCGATCTTGCGGATGACGCCGGTGTCGCCGCCCTTCTTGACGCCGTACGGAAGCTCGCTGATGACGATCGCCGACTTGCCGCCGCGCAGCTCCTCGATGTGCGCGCGGGCGCGCATGACGATGCGGCCGCGGCCCGTGCGGTACGCGTCACGGATGCCGGTGCGGCCGACGATGTACGCGCCGGTGGGGAAGTCGGGCCCGGTGACGTGCTTCATCAGCCCTTCGACGTCGACGTCGGGGTTGTCGATCATCGTGACGACGGCGTCGACGATCTCGCCGAGCCGGTGCGGCGGCATGTTCGTCGCCATCCCGACCGCGATGCCGGTGGAGCCGTTGACGAGCAGGTTCGGGAAGCGGGACGGAAGCACCGTCGGCTGGCGGCGCGACTCGTCGTAGTTCGGCTCGAAGTCGACGGTGTTCGCGTCGATGTCGCGCAGCATCTCCGTCGCCATGCGCGAGAGCCGCGCCTCGGTATACCGCATGGCGGCTGCCGGGTCGTCGTCGATCGAGCCGAAGTTGCCCTGCCCGTCGACGAGCGGGTAGCGCAGCGAGAACGGCTGCGCCATGCGCACGAGCGTGTCGTAGATCGCCTGGTCGCCGTGCGGGTGGTACTTGCCCATCACGTCGCCGACGGTGGCGGCGGACTTCTTGTACGGCCGGTTCGGCTGCAGGCCCGCCTCGTGCATGCCGTACAGCACGCGCCGGTGCACGGGCTTCAAGCCGTCGCGCACGTCCGGCAGCGCGCGCGAGACGATGACCGACATCGCGTAGTCGAGGAAGCTCGAGCGCATCTCCTGCTCGAGCTCGCGCGGCTCGACGCGGCCGCGGTCGATCGCGCCGGTGTCCAGCTCAGACATCGAGGAACTTCACGTCTTTTGCGTTCTCCTCGATGAAGACGCGGCGCGGTTCCACCTGGTCTCCCATCAGCATCGAGAAGAGCTGGTCGGCGGCGTGCGCGTCCTCGACGCCGACGCGGATCATGAGCCGCCGCGCCGGGTCCATCGTCGTCTCCCAAAGCTGCGACTCGTTCATCTCGCCGAGGCCCTTGAAGCGCGACAGCTGGATGCCGACCTCCTTCGCGAGGTCGAGTGCGGTCGTGCGCAGCTCGGAGAACGTCTGCGCGACGCCGGTCTTCTTGCCGAGCTGGAGCGTGAACGGCGGCGAGCCGGCCACCTCGGCGAGCCGCGCATGCGCCTTGCGGAGGTGAGCGTAGATCGGCGACGAGAGCAGCTCGGCCGACAGCCGGACCATCTCTGCCGACGACGTCGACTCTTCGACGATCTTCACGCGCAGCCCGTCGGCGTCCCGCTCGAGCACCGAGAGCGTGAAACCGTTCGCCGGCAGCTTCGCGAGCGCCTGCTCGACGTCGGCCGGCGTCAGCGCCTCCAGCTCGACGAGCCGGTGCGAGATGACGAGATCCGCGGCGTGGTGGCCGAAGTCGGCGCGCAAGCGCGCAGACCAGCCCTCGAACTCGGCGAGCGCGGACGTGAACCGCTTCCAGCGCGCCTCGGTCAGCTTGACCTCGTTGCCGTCGCGGTCGTGCACCTCGAGGTCGCCGAAGCGTTCGCGCACGAGCAGGTCCTCGAGCTGCGAGTCCTTCTCGAAGTAGTACTCCTGGCTGCCGAGCTTCACCTTGTACAGCGGCGGCACGGCGATGTAGATGTGGCCGCGCTCGAACAGCTCCTTCATGTGCCGGTACAGGAACGTGAGCACGAGCGTGCGGATGTGCGAACCGTCGACGTCGGCGTCCGTCATCAGGACGATGCGGTGGTAGCGGAGCCCTTCGATGTTGAACTCGTCGCCGATCCCCGTGCCGATGGCGGTGATCATCGCCTGGATCTCGTTGTTGGAGAGAACCTTGTTGATGCGGTTCTTCTCGCTGTTGATGATCTTCCCGCGCAGCGGCAGGATCGCCTGGTACGTGCGGTCGCGGCCCATCTTCGCGCTGCCGCCCGCCGAGTCGCCCTCGACGATGTAGAGCTCGGCCGCCTCGGGGTCGCGGATGGAGCAGTCGGCGAGCTTGCCGGGCAGCGACGAGCTGTCGAGCGCGGACTTGCGCCGCGTCAGCTCGCGCGCCTTGCGCGCAGCCATGCGCGCGCGCATCGCCGCGATCGTCTTGTTGATGATCGCGCGCGCGTCCTGCGGGTTCTCCTCGAGGAACTGCGCGAGCTGCGCGTTCACCGTCGTCTGCACGAGGCCCTCGACGCCGGGGTTCCCGAGCTTCGTCTTCGTCTGCCCCTCGAACTGCGGGTTGCGCAGCTTCACGGACACGACGGCTGCGAGCCCTTCGCGGACGTCTTCGCCCTCGAGCTTCTCGTCCTTCTTCAGGAGCTTCAGGTCCTGCGCCTTCCGGTTGAGCGTGCTCGTGAGCGCGCTGCGGAAACCGGAGAGATGGGAGCCGCCCTCGACCGTGTTGATGTTGTTGGCGAACGTGAAAACCGACTCCTGGTAGGAGTTGTTCCACTGCATCGCCACTTCGGCCGCGCCCTGGTCGGTCTCGCCCTCGAAGTAGACGATGTGCTTGTGGATCGCGTCCTTCTGCTCGTTGATGTACGAGACGAAGTCGCGGATGCCGCCCTCGTAGTGGAACTCGACCGTCTTGCCGTCGGCGCGCTCGTCGGTGAGCTTGATGCGCAGGCCCTTCGTGAGGAACGCGGTCTCGCGCAGCCGCTGCGTCACGGTGCCGGCGTCGATGTCGATCTCCTCGAAGATCTCCGTGTCCGGCATGAACGAGATGGTCGTGCCGGTGTCGTCGGGCGCCGCATCGCCGACGATCTCCATGTCGCCCTGCGGGACGCCGCGCGCGAACTCCTGGCGATAGGTCTTGCCGTCGCGGCGCACCTCGGCGATGAGCCACTCGGACAGCGCGTTCACGACGGAGAGGCCGACGCCGTGCAGGCCGCCGGAGACCTTGTAGCCGTCGCCGCCGAACTTGCCGCCGGCGTGGAGCTTCGTCAGGACGACCGTCAGCGCCGGCAGATTCTGCTCGGGCATGAAGTCGACGGGGATGCCGTGGCCCCAGTCGCGGACGGTCACCGAATGGTCCGGATGGAGGGTCACCTCGATGCGGTCGTTGCGGCCCGCGAGGGCCTCGTCGACCGAGTTGTCGACCACCTCGTAGACGAGATGGTGGAGGCCTCGCTGGCCCGTCGAGCCGATGTACATGCCCGGACGGAGCCTGACCGGCTCGAGGCCTTCGAGCACGGTGATGTCCTTTGCGGTATAGACGTCTTCAGTCATGAAAAAAGCCCTGCAAATCCCACATTTGCGGGCACTCGAAAGTGTATCAGAACGAGCGGTCGTTCGGGGCGTTTGCGAGGGATGCTTCGGCAGCTTTCGCAACGAGTTTGCGGAGGTCTTCGTCGTCGATCTCCGACGCCCACTTGGAGGCCTGTGCCGACTGTTCCGGAGTCGGTTTCGGCGGCGACCCCTGAGGGGTCGCCGGTGTGGTCTTCCACCGTCGCCTCGGGGAGCGGCCCGGGGACGAACTTCACCGCCTTCACTCCCTCCAGGCGCTCTTGAATCTCGCCTGCACGTTGCGTCAATTCGAACGCCCAGACCGAGTCGCGCGTGTGGACGATCAGCGTGCCGTCGCGCGTGAAGCGTGCCGGCCACGCGCTGCGCGCGATCTCCGCGCCGACGGCTGCCGGCCAGGCCTCGACCGTCTCGCCGATCGCGCCCTGCGCGCCGAAGCGGCCGAGCTCGCGCTTGACGTCGTCACCGAGCGGTTCCAGCGCGCACCTCCACCAGCTGGTCCGGGTTCGCAGGCAGCATCGCCGGATCGGTCGCCGTGATGAGCGTCTGGCCGCGCCCGGCGACGCGCTCGGCCAGGATGCGGCGGCGGCCGGGATCGAGCTCGGACAGGACGTCGTCGAGCAGCAGGAGCGGCGGGAAGCCGCGGCGCTCGACGATGAGATCCGCCTCGGCAAGCAGGAGCGCCAGCACGGCCAGCCGCTGCTCTCCCTGCGAGCCGAAGCTGCGGAGATCACGGCCGGCGGCAGCGACGAGAACGTCGTCGAGATGAGGGCCTGCGCCGGTCACGCCCCGCTCGAGGTCGCGGTCGAGCCGCGACTCGAGCAGCTCGACGGTCGGAGGCTCACCGTCGTAGCGCAGCTCCGCGCCGGCGAGACCGAACGCGGCCGCGTGCTCGGCGAACGGCGGGCCGAGCAGCTCCAGCACCTCACGCCGCGCGGCGACGAGCTGCGCGCCGAGCTCCGCGACCTGCTGCGTCCAGGGAGCGATGGCGTCCCGCGTCGACGCGCCTGCGAGCAGCCGTCGCAGCGACGCGTTGCGCTGCGCGACGGCGCCGCCGTAGTCCGCCGGCAGCTGCGCCCGGGCGGGAGTCAGACGGCCGAGCGCGCGGTCGAAGTACGCGCGTCGTGCGGCCGGTGCGCCCTTGACGACGCCGAGACGGTCGGGGGTGAAGACGAGCGTCGTCAGCTCGGCGCGCAGCTGCTCCACGCTGCGCAGCGGAGCGCCGTTGAGGGTCGCGTGCTTCGCCGCTCCGGCCTCGAGCTTCACCTCCACGCCGACGGGCACGTCCGCGCGGCGGCCCTGCACCGCGACCCGCGCCGCCTCGTCCCCGAACCGGATCAGCTGCCGGTCGTTGCGCGTGCGCGGCGAGAACCCCTGCGTGGCGACGTGCAGCGCCTCGAGCAGGTTCGTCTTGCCCGCTCCGTTCGGCCCCGTCGCGAGAACCAGCCCCGGCCCGAGCGCGAGCTCGAGCCGCTCGTACGACCGGAAGTTGCGGAGCGAGACCGCCTCGACGATCAGGTCAGCCGGGCAGACGGATGGGCATGACGAGGTACGTGAAGTCGTCGCCCTCGCCCTGGATCACCGCCGGCCGGAGCGGGCTGATGAGCTTCACGCGCACGTCGTCGCTGTCGAGCAGCTCGAGGCCGTCTCGGAGGAAGTCGGCGTTGAACCCGATCTCGAGCAGCTCGCCCGTGTACGCGACCGGCAGCGACTCCTCGACTCGCCGACTTCGTGCGTCCGCGCGATCACGGTCAGCTCGCCCTCGGCGAAGCGCAGCTGCAGCGGCGTCGACCGCTGGATCATCACCGACGCGCGGCGGATGACGTCGAGGAGCTCCACCCGCGGCAGCGTGAGCTCGTGCTCGAACGCCTCCGGCAGCAGCTGCCGGTAGTTCGGGAACTGGCCGTCGATGCGGCGCGTCGTGAGCCAGACGCCGTCGGTGGAGAAGAGCACCTGGTTCTCCTGCACGCCGATCTCGACCTCGTCGCCGGAGGTGGCGATGCGGGCCAACTCCTGGAGCGCGCGGCCCGGCACGATCGCCTCCAGATCGGGGACGGTGCCGCTGAAGGAGGTCTCCTTGACCGCCAGCCGGTACGAGTCGGTCGCGGCCATGATGAGCTTGCCGCCGCCGAACTGCACGAGGATGCCGGTGAGCACCGGGCGCGACTCGTCGCGCGACGCCGCCCTGCGCGACGCGGCCGATCGTCTCCAGCAGCGACTCGCGCTCGACGCTGAACGTCGACACGGCGTCCAGCTCCGGCAGACGCGGAAAGTCCTCGGGGTTGTACGTGTTCAGCGTGTAGCTCGCCGTCCCGGCGGTGACGTGCACGACCGACTCCGCCGGCCGGTGCTCGATCGTCACCTCGTCGCCCGGCAGCAGGCGCGAAATGTCGACGAGCGTCTTCCCGGGAAGGACGATCGCCCCGTCGCCTTCGATCTGCGCCGGAACGCTCGCGCGCAGCGACAGCTCCATGTCGGTCGCCGCCAGGCGCAACTCACCGGCGCGAGCTTCCAACAGGATCCCGGACAGGATCTGCACAGACGTCCGGGTCGACAACGCACGCGCAACGACGCCGAGCGCCTGCGCGAGCTCGTCCTTGGTGCACGTAATCCTCAGTCCCGCGCTCACCACGATGTCAGTCTCAATCATCTAGATATTCCTTGTAGGAGTAGTAAGGGGTGTGGATGACGGGGACAGTGCCTCGATCCCGCATGGTTGAGAGGGATCCGCCATGTGTGGAGCTTGGGGAGAAGTCTCGCGCTTCCACAGGACGTTTCGCTACCGGACCTGTTTCACCCGCGCCGTCAACTCCTGCACGAGGTTGTACACAGACCTGTCCTCACGGATGAGACGCGCGATCTTGGAGGTCGCGTGGATGACGGTGGTGTGGTCGCGACCCCCGAATTCCTTGCCGATCTTCGGCAGCGACGAGTCGGTCAACTCGCGCGAGAGGTACATCGCGACCTGCCGCGGATAGACGATGTTCTGGGAGCGCTTGTCGCCGCAGAGCTCCTCGAGCGACATGTTGAAGCGCTCCGCCACGAGGTCCTGGATGCGCTTGATCGAGACCTCCGCCGCCTCGCCCTTGCGGGAACACGTCCTTCAGCACGTCCTGGGAGAGCTCGACCGACATCGCGCGGCCGGTGAGGGACGAGAACGCGACGACGCGGGTGAGCGCACCCTCGAGCTCGCGGATGTTCGTCGAGACGCGGCCGGCGATGAAGGTGAGCACCTCCGGCTCGGGGACGTGGATCCCGTCCGTCTTGACCTTCTTGCGCAGGATGGCGATGCGCGTCTCGAGGTCGGGCGGCTGGATGTCGGTGATGAGGCCCCATTCGAACCGGCTCCGCAGGCGCTCTTCCAGGGTGGCGATGTCGCGCGGCGGGCGGTCGCTCGACATGACGATCTGCGAGCCCGCCTCGTACAGCGAGTTGAACGTGTGGAAGAACTCCTCCTGGATCCGCTCCTTGTGCTCGAAGAACTGCACGTCGTCGATGAGGAGCAGGTCGTACGTCCGGTAGCGCTGCTTGAAGCCCTCGATGCGCTTGTCGCGGAGCGAGTTGATGAAGTCGTTCATGAAGGTCTCGCTCGTGACGTAGCGGACGCTCATGTCTCGCGAGTGCTCGCTCACGTACTGCGCGATCGCCTGCAGCAGGTGCGTCTTGCCGAGCCCCGTGCTCCCGTAGATGAAGAGCGGGTTGTACGCCTGCGCCGGCGCCTCGGCGACCGCGAGCGCGGCGGCATGGGCGAACCGGTTCGACGACCCGATGACGAAGGAGTCGAAGGTGTACTTGGCGTTGAACCCGCCGCTCTCCGGCCGGTGCGGGACGAGCCGCTCGACAGGCGCGACCCGGGGTGGCCGCCGGCGACGACTGCTCGGCCGGGGCGGCCGGGGCGGCCGAGATGTCCATCACCCGGAGCTCGATCGTGCGGGCGACGCCGGTGATGTCGCGGATGGCCGCGCCGATCAGCTCGAGGAAATGGCCCTCGATCCAGTCGCGGGTGAAATCGTTGGGGACGCCGAGGACGAACCGCGCGTCGTCGAGCTCCGCTCCGGCGGTGTGCGCGAACCAGGTTCCGTAGGTCGTGTCGTTGAGGGCGCTCCTGAGCCGACCGGAAACATCGCTCCACAGGCTCTCCGCAGTCAGCTCGATTTGGTCCTCCACCCCGACGCCAGCTCCCCTCTCGTGAACCGGAGGCGAGCCTAGCAGGGTGCAAAAACGCGGCAAAAACGCGCCCCTGTGCAGGCATTTTCACAGCCCCCGAAATCCCTCCACACCTGTGGAAAGTCGTGGGGGAAACTCACCGGCTCCGCATCGCTGTGCGCTCCACGCCTGTGGATAAGTCGGTGGACGACCGGCGGCTATACTGGCCGCTCGCGCCGAGCGGCATGGCGCCCGAATCTGCCTCTTTCGATCTTTTTCTCACGTGAAGCGGACCTATCAGCCAAACGTTCGACGCCGCAAGCGCAAGCACGGCTTCCGCACGCGGATGTCGACGCGCGCCGGCCGGCTGATCCTGAAGCGGCGCCGGCTCAAGGGCCGCGCGAAGCTCTCGGCGTGAAAATGTTCCCCGGTGTCAGACACGGAACGGCGGTGTCTGACACCGGCGTAACGTTTACGTTGTGAAGCGCGCAAACCGTCTGTCCCGCTCGCGGGACTTCGACGCCGTCTACCGCCAGGGCCGGTCGGTCTCGTCGCGGTTCCTCGTCCTGTACTGGTTCGGGCAGGAGGAGCCGGCCGAGCCGCGCTTCGGCATGTCCGTCCCCCGCTCGGTCGGGAACGCCGTCGCGCGCAACAAGCTCAAGCGGCAGCTGCGGGAGCTGTGGCGCGCGCGCCTCGAGCGCGTGCCGACCGGCCGCGACTACGTGCTGATCGTGCGGCCGGGCGTCGCCGAGGCGGTTGCGGCCAACGGCTTCGACTGGCTGGGCGAGCGGATCGACGAGGTGCTGTCGATGACGAAGGCGGCCGCCTGATGTACCGCGTCGGCGTGGCCGCAGTCTGGGTGTACCGCGCGACCTGGGGCGCGCTCTTCCCGACGACGTGCAAGTACCACCCGTCGTGCTCCCAGTACGCGATCGACGCGGTGCGGCAGAAGGGGCTCCTGCGCGGCAGCGCGCTCGCCGGCTGGCGGCTCCTGCGCTGCAATCCGTGGAGTCGTGGAGGATTCGACCCGGTCCGATGATGCACGCGATGCTCGTCTTCTCGCCGATCACGCCGCTCGAGCACATCGCGCGGCACGTCCTCAACTGGCTGCACTTCACGCTCGGCCTGCCGTGGGCGTGGTGCGATCGTCGCGCTCACCTTGATCGTGCGGATGCTGCTCGTCCCGCTGACGGTGAAGCAGATCCACTCGATGCAGAGCCTGCAGCGCCACGCGCCGCAGATGAAGGAGATTCAGAAGAAGTACAAGGGCGACAAGGCGAAGCAGAACGAAGAGTTGATGAAGTTCTACCGCGAGAACAACATCAACCCTGCGGCCTCGTGCCTGCCGATGCTGTTCCAGCTGCCGGTCTTCATCGCGCTCTACTACTCGCTGAAGACATTCGCGCAAGCATCCGCCGGGCGGCAACCTCTCGTTCCTCCACTTCATCCCGTCCATCGCCGCGCACACGACGACGCACTGGGGCGGCTACGTGCTGCTCGTCGTCTACGTCGCGAGCCAGATGATGTCGACGCTGTACATGTCTGCGACCGCGGACAAGACGCAGCGGATCCTCTTCATGTTCATGCCGCTCGTGTTCGTGTTCGTGATCGCGCGCTTCCCGGCCGGCCTCGTCCTGTACTGGGTGACGACGAACCTGTGGACGGTCGGGCAGGGGCTGATCACGCGGCGGCTGATGCCGAAGACGCCGCCGCCGGATCTCTTCAAGCGGACGTCGCGCACGCCGCCCAAGGACGACGGGAGCGACGGCAACGGCGCGAAGCCGGCGGCGCCGGAAACGCCGAAGGCGGAGACGCCCCGCCCGGCGGGCCAGCCGCGCAAGGTGCGGCGGAAGAAAGGCGCGGCGCGCAGGCGATGAGCAACGTGACCGTCGAGGCGACGGGGGAGACGGTCGGCGAGGCGAAGTGGGCGGCACTCCGCGAGCTCGAGCTGCGCCATCCCGGGCTGGACAAGACGGCAGTGCAGTTCGAGGTCGTCTCCGAGGGCGAGCGCGGTCTCCTCGGAGTCGGATACGCGCCGGCGCGCGTCGTCGCGATGGTCCCGGCGGACGCGGTCGAGGCCACTGCGATCGACGAGAGCGACGCCGCGGCCGACCTGCGCGCGCTGCTCACGCGCATGACGCACGTCCTCGGTGTGGACGGCCGGCTGGACGTGCGCGAGGACGACGAGTCGCTCGTCGCGACGGTCACCGCTGCCGACGCCGGGCTTCTCATCGGCCGGCACGGCCAGACGATCGACGCCATCCAGTACCTCATGAACGCGATCTCGCACCGCCGCGGCGACGATCCGCGCAAGGAAGTCGTCGTGGACGCCGCCGGCTACCGCGAGCGCCGTCGCGCGACGCTCGAGTCGCTCGCGCTGCGTACGGCGGAGCAGGTTCGCGCGAGCGGCGACCCCGTCGAGCTCGAGCCCATGACGGCGGTCGAACGCAAGGTCGTGCACCTCGCGCTGAAGGAGCACGAGGGCGTCGAGACCCGCTCCGACGGCACGGAGCCCAACCGCTACGTCGTCGTCGTCCCCCTGCTGACTGACGACTGGCTCCGGGCCGTCCTCGCGACGCCGGGGCTGACCGGGATGCGCGACGAGGCGGAGGCGCAGGCGATGCTCGTCGACGACGCGCTGCGCGCGACCGAGCTCGTGCGTCCTTCGACGGGCCTGTCGTCGACGTCGGCTCCGGCGGCGGCTCGCCGGGGATACCGATCGCGCTTGCGCTGCCCGACCGCGAGGTGACGCTGCTCGAGGCGTCGCGGCGCAAGTGCGACTTCCTCGAGCGGTGGGCGCCGCCGAACGCGCGCGTCTCTGTGGGGCCGCGCGGAGGAGCAGGAGCCGGACACCTACGGCGTCGCGCTCGCGAAGGCGCTGGCCCAGCCGCCCGTCGCGGCCGAGCTCTGCCTGTCGCTCGTCCGGCCCGGGGGCGCCGCGATCCTGTGGGTCGGCGCGTCCGCGGATCTGTCGGTGGTCGCGCGCGTCTCCTCGCTGCTCGGCGGCGACGTCCCGGAGGAACGCGACGGCCTCGTCGTCCTCCGCAAGCTCGCGCCGACGCCACCGGGGTTCCCGCGGCGGGCCGGCATGCCGAAGAAGCGCCCGCTGGCCTAGCGCACCTTCTGCAGGTGCGCGATCGCGGCGTGGAGCAGGATGATCGCCGTCGGCAGGCGCACCTTCGAGGACGCGACCACGCCCTGCACGAGCACGTTGCCGACCACCGCGGCCGCGTCCGTGACCTTCTTGCCGTTCAGCGTCCCTGTGAGGATGAGGCTCTCCTTGATCCCGGGAACGGTGTTGACGACCTGGACGCCGTTTCCGACCACGGGATTGTCGAGGTCGCCGATCGCGTCGGCGTGGTTCGGGAAGACGATCCAGGCGAAGGCGTCCTCGGCGTCCGGGCCTTTCAGCGCGACGTCGACGAGCCCGACCGCGTGGTACTTGCGGGCATTCGCGCTCAGCGCCTGCTTCTCGGCCTGCGCGTGCGAGAAGCCGCTCGGGAGCTCGGCGGCCCGAATCGGGGTCTTCAGGAGCGTCTTCAGGAGCGCTTGCGGGGTCATCCCGGCAAGCGTTGCCGCGCTCAGCAGAAGGGCCAGCCTGAGCATGTCGGTCGCATCTTCCCCTGTCCGGCCTTGAAGCAACAATGAGGTCCGTGGCCCGGATCTACGCGCTCGCGAATCAGAAGGGCGGCGTCGGCAAGACGACGACCGCGATCAACCTCGCCGCGTGCCTCGCGGAGGCAGGCGAGCGCGCGCTCGTCGTCGACCTCGACCCGCAGGCGAACGCCACGTCGGGGCTCGGCATGCGCGCGAACGGGACCTCGAGCTACGACCTGCTCGACGGCGTCCCGCTTGCCGAGCTGGCGAAGCACACCGCGTTCGCGAACCTCGACCTCGTCCCGTCGAAGCCCGACCTCGCCGGCGCGGTCGTCGAGCTGGCGGCGCGCGACGACGGGGAGCGCTACCTCGCGCAGGCGCTCGCGGCCGGGACGTCGCAGTACGACTTCGTCTTCATCGACTGCCCGCCGGCGCTCGGCCCGCTGACCGTGAACGCGCTCGCCGCCGCCGACCGCGTGCTCGTTCCGGTGCAGGCCGAGTACTACGCGCTCGAGGGCCTGACGCAGCTGATGCAGTCGATCGAGCTCATCCGCCGCCGGCTCAATCCGCGCCTCGGCATCGGCGGGGTGCTGATGACGATGGTGGACGCACGCACGCGCCTCGCGCAGGACGTGGAGGCGGAGGTACGGCGGCACTTCGGCCCGCTCGTGTTCAGGACGTCGGTCCCCGCTCGGTGCGCCTTGCGGAGGCGCCCAGCCACGGGCTGCCGGCGATCGCCTACGACCGTCGCTCCGCCGGAGCCGACGCCTACTGGAAGGTGGCGATGGAGCTTGTCGAGCGCAGCTAACAGGCGCGGCCTCGGCCGCGGCCTCGAGGTTCTCGTCGGCGGCCTCGAGCCGGGCTCGCCCGAGCTGATCGAGCTGTCGGTCGACGCGATCCACCCGAACCCGCGGCAGCCGCGCAAGCGCTTCGACGGCGAAGCGGGATCGGGGCTCGCGGAGTCGATCCGGTCGCAGGGCGTCATCTCGCCGCTGCTCGTGCGGCCGCGCACCGCGGGCGGATACGAGATCGTCGCCGGCGAGCGACGCTGGCGCGCTGCGCGCGAGGCCGGGCGGCAGACGGTGCCGGCGGTCGTGCGCGAGACCGACGACCGCGACACGCTCCTGCTCGGCCTCGTCGAGAACGTCGCGCGCGAGCAGCTCACGCGCGGTGGAGGAGGCGCGCGCGTACGCGGTGCTCATCGACGAGTTCTCCCTCTCGCTCGGCGAGGTGGCGGAGCGCGTCGGCCGGTCGAAGCCGTCGGTCTCGAACCGCATCCGCCTGCTCGACCTTCCCGACGACGTGCTCGGCATGGTCGAGCGCGGCCAGCTCACCGAAGGTCACGCGCGCGCGGTGCTCGCCGTTCCCGATCACGAGGGGCGTCGCCGCCTCGCGCGCGAGATCGTGCAGAAGGGGCTGTCGGTGCGCGTCGCCGAGCAGCGTGCGAAGTGGGCGGGCGCGAAGCAGAAGCCGCGCGTGCGCGCGACGCCGGTCGACCCGGCGCTCGCCGGCCGCGTGCGTGATGCGTTGCAGCGGCTGACCGGTTTCCACGCGAAGGTGTCGAGCGGCCGCGTCGAGCTCGTGTTCGCCGACGAGCACGAGCTGGAAGAGATCGCGGAAGCGCTGGAGCGTGCGTCCGGCCGCATGTAACGTCGGAGCGTGTCCGACAACGGCGCGCTCATCCATGCACGCGGTCTGACGAAGCGCTTCGGCGCGCTCACCGCGGTCGACGCGATCGACTTCGACGTTCGCAAGGGCGAGGCGTTCGGCTTCCTCGGGCCGAACGGCGCGGGCAAGAGCTCGACGATGCGCATGATCGGCTGCGTCTCGCCGATCACCGACGGCACGCTGCGCGTGCTCGGCCTCGATCCTGGACGCGACGGCCCGGCGATCCGCGGACGGCTCGGCGTCGTCCCGCAGCTGGACACGCTGGACCACGAGCTCACTGTCCGCGAGAACCTCATCATCTACGGCCGCTACTTCGGCCTCTCGCGCCGCGAGCTGCGCGTCCGCGCGGAGGAGCTGCTCGAGTTCGTCCAGCTCACCGAGCGTGCGGACGACCCGGTCGAGCCGCTCTCCGGTGGGATGAAGCGACGGCTGACGATCGCGCGGTCGCTCGTGAACAACCCGGATGTGCTGCTGCTGGACGAGCCGACGACTGGTCTCGACCCGCAGGCGCGGCACGTCGTGTGGGACCGGCTCTTCCGTCTGAAGCAGCAGGGCGTCACGCTCGTGCTGACGACGCACTACATGGACGAGGCGGAGCAGCTGTGCGACCGGCTCGTGATCATGGACCAGGGCACGATCGCGGAGGAGGGCTCGCCGCTCGAGCTCATCCAGCGGCTGTCGACGCGCGAGGTCGTGGAGCTGCGGTTTCCAGGCGAGGCGCCGACGATCGGGCCGAGGTGTTCGACGGCAACGTCGCGCGGGTCGAGGTGCTCCCGGACCGCATCCTGCTCTACACCGACGACGGCGACGCGCTCGTTCCTGTCGCGCACGAGCGGCTGCACCCGCAGAGCGTCCTCGTGCGCCGCTCGACGCTCGAGGACGTCTTTCTCCGCCTTACCGGCCGCACGCTCGTGGACTGATGACGGGCGCACTGCTGGCGTACGAGCACTGGGTCGTGTCGTACAGGCGACTTTGGCGCGCGAGCGTGGTCTCGAGCATCCTCAATCCGATGCTGTACCTGACGGCGCTCGGCGTCGGGCTCGGCAAGCTCGTGAACCACGGTGCGCATCCGCTCGGGGTGTCGTACGTCTCGTTCGTCGCGCCCGGCATGCTCGTCGCGGCCGGCATGCAACATCGCAGTCGTTCGAGAGCCACATATCCGGTGATGGCGGCGATTCGATGGACGCGGGTCTACCACGCGATGCTCGCGGCGCCCCTGCGTGATCCGTGACGTGTTGCTCGGTCACCAGCTCTACTTCGCTTCGCGCGTCGCGACGTCGACCGGCATCTACCTCGTTGCTCCTCGCCGCGTTCGGCACGTTGCACTCTGCGTACGCGATCCTCGCGTGGCCGGTGCCGATCCTCATGGGCTTTGCGTTCAGCGCGCCGATCGCCGGCGTTCGCCGCCTGGGCGCCGAAGGACAGCTGAGATGGCCGCGACTCTTCCGCTTCGGCATCGTCCCGCTCTTCCTTTTCTCGGGGACGTTCTTTCCGGTGACGCGGCTCCCGGAGGGGCTGCGCCAGCTCGCGTACGCCACACCGCTGTGGCATGGAGTCGATCTCGTACGGCATCTGACGCTCGGCACCGTTACCTGGGGAATGGCGCTCGTCCACGTCGCGTATCTCGTCGACGCTTCGCCGGCGTCGGCATCTGGCTCGCCGAGCGCAGCTACGCGAAGAGGCTCGTGCGATGACGACGTTCGCCGGCACGCGCGCGCATCTCCTCTTCGAACGGAACCTCATGGTGTATCGCCGCTCATGGCTGATCATCTTCAGCGGGCTGTTCGAACCGCTCTTCTACCTCGCGTCGCTCGGCTTCGGCCTCGGTCACTTCGTCGGACGCGTGAACGGCGTTTCGTACGCGAGCTACATCGCTCCCGCGCTGCTCGCGTCGTCGGCGATGAACGGCGCCATCTACGACGCCACGACGAACGTCTTCTGGAAGCTGCGCTACGCGAAGGTGTACGACGCGGTGCTCGCGACGCCGCTCGGCCCGACCGACGTCGCGCTCGGCGAGACGTCGTGGGCGCAGTTCCGCGGGACTGCTGTACGCGGCGGGCTTCGTCGTCACCGCCGCCTCGCTCGGCCTCATCCATTCGTGGTGGGGCCTGCTCGCGCTTCCGTCCGCGATCGTCGTCGGCTTCGCCTTCGCCGGCATGGGCATCGCCGCGTCGACGTTCATTCGCAGCTGGCAGGACTTCGACATGGTGCAGCTCGTGCAGCTGCCGATGTTCCTGTTCAGCGCGACGTTCTATCCGTTGAGCGTCTATCCCAACGCCGATGCAGTGGATCGTCCGCTTCTCGCCGCTCTACAACGCGATCGTGCTCGTCCGCTCGTTCACGCTCGGCACGGTCGGGCCGACGAACCTCCTCAACGCCGCGTACCTCATCGCACTCGGCGCGTTCGGGATCTGGCTCGCACGCCGCCGCATGGCGGGCCTGCTGCTGACCTGAAGGATGCGGGATGGGCGATCGTGGATTCGAACCACGGACCTCCGCCTTATCAGAGCGGCGCTCTAACCAACTGAGCTAATCGCCCGCGAGCGGCCCGCGAGTGTAGCGCGCGGCTAATGGACGCGCTGGGTGCGCCGGAGGTACTCCTCCACCGCCAGCAGGAACGGCCGGTCGGAGGCGATCTCGAGCACCTGGCCCTTCGTCTCGTCGTCGAGGCCGCGCTCGTGCGCGAGCTGTTCAGGAAGGCGGGACGACCTGCCATTCCGCGAGAGCGCGGACATCCGCAGGAAGATGCGGCGCGTGTCGGCGTCCTGCGAGATCGCCTCGAACGCCTCGATGTCCTCGAGCCGGTGAGCGGTCATCGCGGGCTGAACGGCGACGAGCACGGCGTGGATACGGGTTTCGGCTCGGCGCCCTGAGCTATATTCGGTCCGAGGTCGGGGATGCAGGAGATGCTCATCTACGGCGTCAGCTTCGACTTGGTCGGCAAGCAGCCGATCGTCCTGTTGAAGACCGCCGACGGGAACAAGTTCCTCCCGATCTGGATCGGGCATCCCGAGGCGGCGGCGATTCTCATGAAGCTGCAGAGCCAGGCGCCGCCGCGGCCGATGACGCACGACCTGCTGAGCGACATGCTCGAGCAGCTCGGCGCCCAGATCATCCGCATCACCGTCACGGAGCTGCGCGAGAACACCTTCTACGCGCAGATCACGCTGCAGCAGGACGGAGGCGAGATCGAGATCGACTCGCGGCCCTCGGACGCGATCGCGCTCGCGATTCGCGCAGAGGCGCCGATCTTCGCCGCCGACCGCGTCATCGAGGAGTCGGCGATCGAGTTCGAGGGCGAGGAGATCGACCAGGACCGGCTGGACGAGGAGGTGGCGAAGTTCCGCAACTTCCTCGACGAGGTCACGCCCGGACCAGTTCGCCGCCGTCGAGGACGGCGACGAGGACGAGGTCGAGGAGCTCGAAGAGGAAGAGGACGACTAGGAGAGCACACGGCGACGGCGAGCGCGACGCCGTTGAAGAGCCCGTGCACGATCATCCCCGGGTAGACGCTCTTCGTGCGGTCGCGCAGCCACGCGAGCGCGATGCCGAAGGGAACGAGGACGAGCAGGGCCTCCACGAGCCCGTGCGCGAGGCCGAAGCTGATGCCGACGACGACGATCGACGGCCAGCGTCCGAGGAAGGCGAGCAGCGACTGTCCGAGCCCGCGGAACGTCAGCTCCTCGACGACCGGTGCGACGAGCGCGTACAGCACGACGTTCGCGGCGAACGCGCCCGCGTGGGCCGGCTCCCAATGCGTCGGCGTCAGCCCCTGCTCCTTGCCCGGGCTCTCCGGCAGCGGGATGACCGAGACGATCGCCTCGATCAGATAGATGGCGGCCACCGCGGCGACCGCCAGTCCTGCGGCGCGTGGCAGCGAGCGCGGGAGTCGAAGCGCAAGCAGATCCCGCCGGCCGGCTGCGATCCAGAGCACCGCCCCCAACCAGATGAGGTAGACGATGAGCCCGCCGGCGAATGTCGAGTAGCTGTAGACGTCGTTGTGCGCGTTGCTCGACGTGCTGCTCGAGCCGGAGAACCGTGCGGCGTAGTTGAGCGCCGCGAGGAGGCCGACGAGGCCTGTCCACGCGGCGAGGCGTGCGCGATCCACGCGCTGATCCTAGGCTGTAGCGCGTGAAGCACTTCAGCCCTGAGGAGGCGAACGCCGAGCTCGAGCACGTCCGCCCGCTCGTCGAGCGGATGGTCGAGCACCGCCGCGCGCACATCGCGGCGCTCGCGCAGCAGGAGGAGCTCGAGGGCCGCATCCGTGGAAACGGCGGCGGAATCCCGCCGGCCGTGCTCGCCGACGCGAGCGCTGCGGTCGAGCGCGAGGCGCGCTCGCTCGCCCATGCCGTCGACGCGATCGCCGAGCACGGCGCCGAGGTGAAGGACGTGGACGAGGGGCTGATCGACTTCCCGGCGCTCCACGGCGGGGAGACCGTCCTTCTGTGCTGGAGGCTCGGCGAGGACGAGATCCGCTACTGGCACCGGATCGAGGACGGCTTCGCCGGCCGGCGGCCGGTGGAAGAGTTGGACGAGCCGGCGTCGAAGTAGGAAGGCCGCATGCCGTTCTGGCACCGCATCGTCATCGCCGCCGCCGTCTTCGCCGCCGTGTGGCTGGTCGAGCGCGCCGTCGGCTGGTGGCTCAGCCGCCGCACGCTGCCGCCGGAGGCGATGACGCGCTACCGCGTGCTGCGGCGCGCCGTCAGCACGGCGATCCTCGTCATCGGCTTCTTCTCGGCGCTGCTCGTGATTCCGGAGGTGCGCGCCGTCGCCGGCGGACTGCTGGCGTCCTCCGCCGTGCTCGCCCTCATCGTCGGGTTCGCCTCGCAGCGCACGCTCGCGAACTTCGTCGCCGGCATCCTCATCGCGCTCACGCAGCCCATCCGGCTGGGCGACCGCGTGAGCTACGGCGGCGTCGACGGCGTGATCGAGGACATCGGCGTGACGTACACGTTCATCCGCACGACCGACGGCTCACGGCTCGTCGTGCCGAACGACAAGCTCGCCTCGGACACGATCCTCAACTCCTCCATCCGCAACCGGGAGACGTTCGCGGAGATCACCGTCCAGCTGCCGCTCACCTGCGACCTCGATGCGGCCGTCGGCGCGCTGCGGGACGAGGTGGCCGAGGAGCGCGACGCGGCTGTCGCCGTCACCGGCCTCGACGGCAATGCCACGGTGACCGTTCGCGCCGCGCGCGCCCGACGCAGCCGCTGCGCTGCGACTCGAGAGCGAGCTTCGCCTCCGTGCGCACGCGCGGCTGCGCGCGCTCGGCGTTTTCGGATGAGCGCCTACCGCCGCCGCAAGCGCCGCGACCAGATCCGGAAGCTCCGGACGCGCAAGCGCGTGATCGTCGTCGCGCTCATCGTCGCGCCGTTCGTGCTCGTCGCCGCGACGCTCGGCGGAGAGGCGGCTTTCAGCTCGAGCTGCAACCTCAGCGCGCTTCGCCCGGTCGCGGTGGGCCAGAACTCCGTCGTCTACGCCGCCGACGGCTCCGAGCTCGGCGTCATCCCCGCGGAGCACAACCGCACGCCCGTGTCGTGGGGACAGATCAGCCCGTGGGTGCCGAAGGCGACGGTCGCGATCGAGGACAGACGGTTCTACGAGCACGGCGGCATCGACCCGATCGGCATCGCGCGCGCCGTCGTCGCCGACGTGCGCGCCGGCAAGATCGTGCAGGGCGGCTCGACGATCACGCAGGAGCTCGTGCGCAACCTCTACCTGTCGCGCGCGCAGACCCTGCAGCGCAAGCTCACGGAGGCGTGCCTCGCGATCAAGCTCGGCCGGCACTGGTCGAAGCAGCACATCCTGACCGCGTATCTCAACCAGGTGTACTACGGCAACCACGCGTACGGCATCGAGGCGGCGGCGGAGACGTACTTCTCCGAGCCGGCCCGCGCGTTGACGCTCGACCAGGCGGCGCTCCTCGCCGGGCTGCCGCAGGCGCCGTCCATCTACGACCCCTTCGTCCGGCCCGAGGACGCGCTCGCGCGTCGCGACGAGGTCCTGCATGCGATGCTCGTCAATGACGACATCAGCTCCGAGCAGTACCTCGCGGCGCAAGCTGACCGCCACCTCGATCTTCATCCAGGTACCCGCTACACGTCGATCCACGAGCCGTACTTCTTCGGCTACGTCGAGGATCTGCTGCAGCAGGAGTACGGGACGAACACCGTGCGCGAGGGCGGGCTGAAGGTGTACACGACCATTCGCCCCGGGCTCCAGCGAGCGGCGACGGCTGCGGTGACGCACGTGCTCGACCGGCCGACCGATCCGGCGTCGGCGATCGTCTCGATCGATCCGAGCAACGGCGCGATTCGCGCGATGACGGCGGTGACGCCCGGCAAGACCGGCAACCAGTTCAACTTCGTCACGAGCGGTGCGCGCCAGCCGGGGTCGACGTTCAAGACGATCGCTCTCACGACCGCGGTGTCGGAGGGGCTGGACCCGTTCACGACGACGTACCTGTCCGCGCCGTTCTACTACGCGCCGCTGAAGTGGAACGTGCAGACGTACGAGCACACCTACGCCGGCGTCGAGTTGCTCGTCGAGCGCGACGATCCAGTCCGACAACACGGTGTACGCGCGGCTCGCGCTCGACGTCGGCGCGCAGAACATCGTCGACATGGCGCGCAAGCTCGGAATCCGCACGTCGGTGCTGACGCCGAATCCGTCCATCGCCCTCGGCGCGGAGAGCGTGACGCCGCTCGAGGAGGCGAGCGCATACGCGACGCTCGCGGCGGGCGGCGTCTACTCGAAGCCGATGGCGATCACGAAGGTCGTGCTGCCCGACGGGAAGGTGGACACGAGCGCCGGCTGGGGCAAGCCGCAGCGCCAGCGCGTCATTCCCGACTGGGTCGCGAGCACCGTCACGCAGGTGCTGGATGCAGAACATGCTGTACGGCACCGGGCGAGGAGCGCACGTCGCGGGGCGCACGGACGCCGGCAAGACGGGCACGACGGACAACTACGCCGACGCGTGGTTCTCGGGCTACACGCCGCGGCTCGAGGCGACCGTGTGGATCGGCTATCCGCAGGGAGAGGTGCCGATGCTCGACGTGCACGGGATCGCGGTCTCCGGGCCGACGTTCCCGGCCGACATCTGGCACCTGTTCATGGAGACGGCGGACGGGAGCCGTGCCGACGTGCCGTTCCCGGCGCCGACGACGAAGCCGGTCTGGCTGCCGTGGAAGGGCCAGTACGAGTACGGCCTCGCGTACGGGACGACCACGGCGACGACCACGACGACCGCGAAGCCGAAGCCGACGCCGCAGACCGTCGTGACCGTGACGACGCCCACGATTGCCGCGACGACCGCGGCGACGACCACCGAGCCGCCGCCCGACACGACGACGACGCGCGCCGGTCACGACCGACACGACGCAGACGACGACGCCATAGCCGATCGTCGTCGGCGGGTGTGGTCGTCGTATCCGTCGTTGTCGGGACCGTCGTGGTCGTGAACGTCAACGTGGTGGTGGCGGCGAACGTCGTCGTCGGTGCAGGGCGTGTAGTGGTCGCCGGCCGCGTGGTCGCGACGTGATGGGTCGTCGTCGGCGCAGTTGTGGTCGTTGTCGGCGCGGCTGTGCTCGTGGACGCAGTCGTCGTTGCGCGGTGCGTCGTCGTTGACTTGGGTGGACGTGGAGCGCGTCGACGGAAGCGTTCCCGCCGGCACGCGCGGGCCGTCGGCTGGGCGCGTCACTTCGTAGGCAAGGACACCGCCGGCGAGTGCGAGGACGAGGAGGACGGCGACAGCGAGCACGCGGCCGCGTTGCGAGGGGCGAGGCGGCGGTGCGATGCCGGGCAGCACCCGGGCGACCTCGGTGTCCCCCGCGAGCACGACGACTCCGCCGCCGGCGAGCGCGTCCACGAGCGCCGCACCGTCGGTCGGCCGGGCGGCCGGATCCTTCGCGAGAGCTGCGGTCGTTATGTCGGCGAGGACGGGCGGCGCGTCGGGCCGTAAGTCCGTGACGAGCGGCGGCGCGTTCGTCGCGATGCTGAACGACAAGCGTGAGCGGGTCGTCGGACTCGAACGGCAGCCTGCCGGTCAGCATCCGGAAGAGAAGGACGCCGAACGAGTAGACGTCGCTGGCGGCAGTCGCGGGCAGCCCGGACGCCTGCTCGGGTGAAGATGTACGCGGCGGTGCCGAGCACGGTGCCCGCTTCGGTGAGCGTCCTGTCTCCGACGGCCATGCGCGCGATGCCGAAGTCCGCGATCTTTGCGCGCCCCTCCTCGTCGAAGAGGACGTTCGACGGCTTCAAGTCGCGATGAATGACGCCGCGCTCATGGGCGTGCGCGAGCCCGCCGGCGATCTCTGTTGCGATCCGATGCGTCTCGTCGTCAGGTGAGCGCGCCGTTCGCTCGCAGTTGGTCCTCGAGCGATCCGCCGCTGAGGTACTCGAGCACCATGAACGGGCGGCCGTCCGACTCGCCGTAGTCCCAGAGCTGGGTCACGTTCGGGTGCGCAAGCGCGGCGACGGCGCGGGCTTCGCGCTCGAAGCGGGCGTTGTCCTCGTTCGGCGCGAGCAGCTTGACCGCGACGCGCCGCCCGAGCTCGAGATCGGTTGCGGACCAGACCTCGGACATCCCGCCGCGCCCGAGGAGATCATCGAGGCGGTACCGGCCGGCGATCAGCGTTTCCGACATCGCTACGTTATGGGCCGATCGTGGGGGCTCTACTCACCGTCGAGGAGCACAGGCGCAGATCCTGGTTCGTCGCGCGTCGCTCGAAGCCGAGCTGGTGGCGCTCGAGGCGGCCGCCGGCCGTGTGACGGCCCAGCCGGCGCTCGCTGCCCGCGCAGGCGCAGATCCTGGCGCGCTGCGCGCCGCTCGAAGCCGAGACGGTGACGCTCGAGGCGGCCGCCGGCCGTGTGACCGCGGAGCCTGCACGCGCGGCGGTCGACCTGCCCCCGTTCCCGAGCTCCGCGATGGACGGATTCGCACTGCGCTCGGCGGACGTTCCCGGGACGCTCGCCATGGTCGGTCGCATCGCCGCCGGAAGTCCGGCCGCCGGCCGCCTCGACGCCGGGCAGGCGATGGAGATCTCCACCGGCGGTGTCGTTCCCGACGGCGCCGACGCCGTCGCGCCGATCGAAGTGGTTGTCGAGACGGACAACAGTGTCGAGGTGCCGAAGCCGATCGGAGCCGGCACGCACGTCCGTCCGCGCGGAGGCGACGTTCGCGCAGGCGACGTCGTCGTCCCGGCGGGCGTCCGCCTGAGCGCGGCGCCAGCTGGGCGCACTCGCCGCCGCCGGTGTTGCGGAGGTCGTCTGTGCGCGGCGGCCGCGCGTCGCGGTGCTCGCGACGGGAAGCGAGCTCGTCGCGCCGGGGACGCCGCTCGCGCCCGGGCAGGTGTACGAGGCGAACGCGCTCATGCTTGCCGCCGCGCTCGCCGCCGTCGGCGCCGAGGTCGAGCGCCTGCCTGCGGTGGTCGACGACGAGGCTGCGCATCGCGATGCACTCGAGCGCGGCCTGGCCGCCGACGTGCTCGTCACCTCCGGCGGCGTGTCCGTCGGCCCGCACGACCTCGTTCGCCGCATCGAAGCGGAGCTCGGCGTCGAGGAGGTCTTCTGGCAGGTCGCGGTCAAGCCGGGCAAACCCGTCGCGTTCGGCGTCCGCGGCCGCACGCTCGTGTTCGGGCTGCCGGGCAATCCGGTGTCGTCCCTCGTCGGTTGCGAACTGTTCGTCAAGCCCGCGATCCGCGCTCTGCAGGGGCTCGCCGACCCACTCCCCCGGTTCGAGCACGGACGGCTCGCGGCGCCGCTGCGGCGCAACGCGAGCCGCGACGAGCTCGTGCGCGCGCGTGCGCAAATGACGCCGGCGAGGTCGTCCTCGAGCCGCTCGCCGGACAGGAGTCGCACATGATCGTGCGCGCCGCGGCGGCGAACGCGCTCGTCCACGTCGCGCGCGGCGAAGGCATGCTCGACGCGGCGCAGACGTTCCGTACCTGCCGCTCTACCCATCTGCGCGCCGCGTCATGGCTCCGCGCCGATACGGAGCATTCGGGTCGCGCGACACGCTCAGCCGTGTAACGCGCGGCGGGCAGCCTCGGATCCGTGCCGCCGCCGCGCGAGCACGAGCTGTCTGATCGTCTCCCGGATCGGGCCGCGTGGCGGCCGCTCCGCCGCTGTCGGATACGGCGCGTAGCGGCCGGCCGAGAGCGCGACGAGCTGGGCCGCCGCCGCCGCCCACGCGAGGCCGATGAGGAACCCCGGAGCCGCCGCGTACCGGAGCGAGTAGAGCCACGCGACGTACCACGGCGCCTCGAGCCCGAGCCCGTAGCGCGCGGCGAACGACCAGATGAGGAGCGCCGGCCCGGCGAAGCCGAACACGAGCACGGCGGCACGGAGCGCGAACGCGCGGCCGCGCACCTGCGGCAGCCACAGCCACAGGTGGAGCGACGGGCAGCAGGAAGATGAGCGCGAAGGGGTTCGTGGCGACGACGAGCAGGGCGACGACGCCAAGGGCGAGCAGCGCGCCCGCATGCCCGGCCAGGATCTCCTCCGGCGCGACCGGGCGGCGCGGGAACAGGCGGTCGCGGGCGACGAGCCAGCCGACGGCGGCCAGGATGGCCAGGCCTGCGAGAGCGGTCGCCGGCCAGTGGACTTCTGTCAGCAGCGGTGGCCGGTCTGCGCCGCCGGGCCAGGCGCCGGCGAGGCCGAAGAGGGCGAAGAGCCCGCCGCACCACACCCAGAAGCCGAGGCGGCTGCGGTAGCTGCGCAGCGCCGGGGAGATCCGGATCCGCCGCCGGCGGCAGCGGGCGAAGAGGTCGACCGCGGCGACGAGGAACGGCAGGAGGGCGGCGACGAGGACGATCTCGATCGCCCAGCCGCGGACGATGCGGCTGCCGAGGTAGACGTAGCTGGACGGCCCGGCCGGCAGCGCGATCCCCTGCTCGAGCGCGTCGACGACGTTCTGGGTCGCCCGTCCGATCTGGCCGAGGCGCGCGCCGTCCAGTGCGCCGGGGCCGTCTCCGACCCCGCTCGGCGGCCGGTCGGGAGACGTCGTGATCGTGACCGCCGGGATGCCGCGCGCGACGAACGGCGCCTGCTCGTACGCGCTGAACGGGAACCCGAGGTCGACGAGCTGCCGGAGCGCGCTTGCGCGCCCAGGGTCGGTTCCCGTTTCCGCAGCGATCTGGGCACGGACGGTCTCGACGAGGCCGGACGCGGGCGTGAGCGCGGTGTCGCCGGCCAGCTCGAGCCGGGGCTGCCCCGTGCCCGGCGATGGCGTCGAGGTCGATCACGGCGATGACGTCCTGACGCTGGGGCGAATGGGCGGCGAACGCGGCCGCGCCGAGCCCGCCGTATGCGCCGCCGTCGGTGGAGAGGAAGAGCAGGGAGTACGGCAGGCGGAGCTGGGCCGCGCCGCCGGTCGGCGCATAGGCGCGTGCGAGCTCGATGAGTGCGGCCGTGCCGGAGGCGTTGTCGTTCGCGCCCGGGCCGACGCCGGCGTCGTCGCGGTGGGCGAGCACGACGATCGTCTTGTGCGAGAGGCCTCGCTTCTCGACGACGAGGTTGAGCAGGCGCACCCGGCCCTGGGCGGGGATCGTGGCGGAGAACGGCTCCGACTGGATCGCGTAGCCGTACGGCGTCAGCTGTTGGGCGAACCAGCGGGCCGCAGCGTCGGCCGCAGGCGTTCCGGGAACCCGGCCTGGGTAGCGGAGCGCGAGCTCGCGCGGCGAGCGCGCGGGCGTCGGTGCGGTCGAAGGCAGGCGGCAGATTCGGCGGCTGCAGCGCCGCAGGACGCGCGACGCTGAAGGCGAGGACAAGGAGCGGCAGGCCGACGAGGAGCCAGGTGCCGCGGTACAGGCGTCCGTTGACGGGGCGGTCGAGGGAGCCGGGTCGCGGCCGCCGTACTGACTGCGGCGCAGGCGGGACGGCTGCCACGGCGCTCTATAGTAGGACGCGGATCCGGCAGGCTCCGAGTTTCACGTGAAAACGCCTACGCCAGACGCCGCGACCATCCTCCTCGTCGACGCTGAGGCATCGCTTGCGATGCCGACCAGAGAGGGCGTGACGGCTTTGCCGGCGCGCCCGCTTGATTTGCGATGAAAGGGCCGACGCCAGATGCAGCGACCATTCTCCTCGTCGACGACGAGGACGCGGTGCAGAAGCTCCTCACCTATCCGCTCGAGCGTGACGGCTTTCGGGTCATGCAGGCGCGGGACGGCGAGGAGGCGCTCCAGCGGTTCGGCACGGAGCGGGTCGACCTCGTCGTCCTCGACCTCATGCTCCCGAAGCTCGACGGGCTCGAGGTGTGCCGGCGGCTGCGCGCCCAGAGCACCGTGCCGATCATCATGCTCACGGCCCGCGACGACGAGCTGGACAAGGTGGTCGGGCTCGAGCTTGGGGCGGACGACTACATCACGAAGCCGTTCTCGATCCGCGAGTTCCGGAGCCGCGTCCGGGCGCTGCTGCGCCGGGCCGCGCTGGGCGGCCAGGCGGATGGCCGGGACGTCATCCGCGCCGACGGCGTTGTCCTCGACCTGGCTCGCCGGGCGGTGGAGGTGCGCGGCGCGCCCGTGGAGCTGACGTACGTCGAGTTCGAGCTGCTGCGCACGCTCGCCACCCGCCCGGGCCGCGTCTTCAGCCGGCAGGCCCTACTGGAGGCCTTGTGGGGCGATTACGCCTACCGGGAGCCGCGGACGATCGACGTCCACGTGCGGCACCTGCGCGAGAAGCTCGAGGCCGACCCGCACGAGCCAGATCTCATCCAGACCGTGCGCGGCGTCGGCTACCGGCTGCGGGGCTGAGCGTGCACCCGTTCCGTCGCGTCGGCGCCCGGCTGAGCCTCGCGCTCGCGCTGGTGGTCGCCGGGGCGCTCGCGGTCGTCTGGGTGGCGCTCGTCCCGACCCTCCAGCACCGGCTCGTGAACGGCCGCCTCGCCCTGCTCGCGCAGTCCGCGCGCGAGATCGAGCGCTCCGAGACCGCCGCTCCCGACCAGGACTTCATCGACGACGCCGCGCGGACCGCGGACGCGAACCGCGCGGTGCTGTTCACCCCGGCTAGCGCCGGGGGCACGACGACGCTGCTCGTGTCGGCCGACTCCCGGCGGACGGGCTTCTCTCAGGACGTCACGAAGGACCCCGTCGCGCTCCGCGCGGCCGAGACCCTCACCCTCCAGCACGGGGTGGTGACGCGGAGCAGCGAGCCCTTTGCCGAGGTGGCTGTCCCCGACCGCTACGGCGACGTCATCCTGTATGCGGCCTCGTTGCGCGCCACGCTCGAGAACGTCGACCTCGTCCGGTCGCGGCTGATCTGGGCGGGGCTCATCGCGCTCGGACTGGCCGTGCTCGTCGGCTGGGGGGCCGCGTCGGCGTTCGCCCGGCGCATCCGGCGGCTCGAGCGCGCGGCCGACCGGATCGCCGCCGGCAACTTCGACGAGCCGGTCGTCGACCTCGGGCGGGACGAGTTGGGCGAGCTCGCGCTCGCGTTCGACCGCATGCGCAGCCAGCTCGCCCAGCTCGACGACGCTCGCCGCGCCTTCATCGCGAACGCCTCACACGAGCTACGCACGCCGATTTTCTCGGTCGGCGGCTTCCTCGAGCTCCTCCAGGAGGACGACCTCGACGCCGAGACGCGGGCCGAGTTCGTCGACGCGATGGCGGAGCAGATGGCCCGCTTGTCGAAGCTCGCCACCGACCTCCTCGACCTCTCCCGGCTCGACGCCGGCGGCATGCGGATCGATCTCCAGCCGGTCTCGCTCGCGAGCGTGGCCAACGACCTCGGAGAGGAGCTGGACGCGCTTGCCGCCCGGCGCGAGCACGAGCTCGACGTCGTTCTCGACGAGGCAGGGACGGTGCTCGGCGACCGGGAGCGCGTGCTCCAGGTCGGGCGGGCCCTCGTGGACAACGCGCTGCTGCACACGCCGCCCAACACTCGTGTCCGCGTGATCGCCGCCGGCTCGACCCTCCGCGTCGAGGACGACGGCCCCGGGATTCCCGTCGAGCATCGCGACCAGGTCTTCGCGCGGTTCACTCGCCTGGACGGGTCGCGGGCGTCGGGCAGCGGTCTTGGCCTGGCCATTGCGCGCGAGCTGGCCGAGCGCATGGGCGGCGAGCTCCGGCTCGAGGTCGATTCCGACCGGACGGCGTTCATCCTCGAGCTGCCGCCCGTTTCCACGGGAAATCGCTCCCAACTTCGTGACAATCGCCACGAAGACCCTGTGGGTTAGGTCGCTCGTCGGACGGGAAGGAGCCTCTCCGACCGACACGCGGTGCGACGGTGGAGAAATCGGCAGGTTTAGGACTCCGAATCTAGGGAAAACGATCTGAGGCAGCGGAATGGAGCTCCTCCAAGACATGGCCGGGGTCGAGAGCGCCGAGGATGTGAGGGCGGTGCGCCTGCGCATTCCCGCGAAGCCGGAGTACATCGCGCTCGGCCGGCTTGCCCTGACGGGCCTCGCGCAGGCGCGTGCGCTCGACTCCGACACGATCGCCGACCTCAAGCTCGCGCTCACCGAGGCGGTGTCGAACTCCGTGCGCCACGCGTACGGAACGCCGGGCGAGGGGCAAGTCGACATTCGCTACGAGCTCGGCCCGGACCGCATCTGCATCGACGTGGTCGACGACGGCGCTGGGTTCGATCCCGACGAGGCGCCGTCCTTCAACGGCGACGAGCTCTCGGAGGGCGGGCTCGGCATCGCGATCATCCGCACGATCGCCGACGATGTCGAGATCGAGTCGCGGCCGGGCGTCCGCGGGTCGCGGCTGCGCTTCGTCAAGAAGCTCTCCTGAGTCGACGCAAGCTCATCGTCGTCTCGAACCGCGGTCCCGTCTCGTACGGGCGCGACGAGCGCGGCGAGCGGACCGTCAGTCGCGGCGGCGGGGGGCTCGCTACCGCGCTGCGTGGGCTCGTCGAGCAGCACGATGTGACGTGGATCGCGAACGCGATGACAGACGAGGATCGCATGGTGGCGGGCGAGGAGCAGCGCGGCACGATCCTGCTCGCACAGGACCCGCACGCGTACGACCGCTTCTACAACGTTGCCGCGAACCCGATGCTGTGGTTCGTCCAGCACATGCTCTGGAACCTCGCGTTCACGCCGGACTTCGACCACGACGCATGGATGCAGTACACCGTCGTCAACGCGAAGATGGCCCGTGCGGTGATCGACGAGCTCGACCGTGATCCCGATGCGCTCGTCTTCTTCCAGGACTACCACCTCTATCTCGCGCCGGAGCTTGTGCGGCGCGAACGCCCCGACGTGCTCATGTCGCACTTCGTGCACATCCCGTGGCCGGAATCGGGCGCGTGGTCGGTGCTGCCGCCCGAGGTTCGTCGCGACGTCTTCGCAGGGCTGCTCGCGAACGACGTCGTCGGGTTCCACACGAATCGCTGGCGGCGCAACTTCCTCCGTGGCTGTGCGGACGTGCTCGGCGCGAGCGTCGACGGCGACATCGTCGAGCATGCCGGGCGGCGCACGCTCGTCACTGCGCATCCGATCGGTATCGACACCGTCGAGTTCGATGCGCTCGCCGAGGACGAGGACGTCCTGGAGCGCGAGCGCGAGCTGGTCGCGTCTCGGCCGGAGATGCTCGTGCTCCGCGTCGACCGCACCGATCCGTCGAAGAACATCGTGCGTGGATTCCGCGCCTTCGGCCTCATGCTCGAGCGCCACCCGGAGCTGCGCGGACGCGTGCGGATGCTCGCGCTCCTCGATCCGTCGCGACAGGACATCCCGGAGTACGTCGAGTACCTCGCCGCGGTCGAGCGCGAGGCGCGCGCGCTCGGCGACGCCGTCGATCTCCGCATCGGCGACGACTTCAAGCGTTCCGTCGCCGCCTACAAGCAGTTCGACGTGCTCTTCGTGAACGCGGTGTTCGACGGGCTCAACCTCGTGTCGAAGGAGGCGCCGTACGTGAACACGCGGGGCGGCATGGTCGTCCTCTCCGAGAACGCCGGCTCCTTCGAGGAGATCGGCGGCAAAGGGGTCTTGCGCGTGAATCCGTTCGACGTCGACATGCAAGCGCATGTGCTCTACGCGGCGTTGATGATGGATCGAGGACGAACGTCGGCACAGGCTGGCGACGATCCAGGCCCACGTGCGCGACCACGATGTCCGCAAATGGGGCGAGCTGCAGCTCGCCGACCTCGACCGCGTACGATCACGGTCGTGAGCGAGCTGTCGCACGTGGACGAGAGCGGCGACGTCCGGATGGTGGATGTGGGCGGCAAACCGCTCTCGCGCCGCCGTGCGGTCGCGCGCGCCGAGGTGCGGATGGCCCCTGCGACCGCACGGCGCCTGCGCGAGCTGCCGAAGGGCGACGCCCTGACGACCGCCCAGTTGGCCGGGATCATGGCCGCGAAGCGGACGAGCGAGCTCATCCCGCTCTGTCATCCGCTTCCGCTGTCGCACGTCGAGGTGACGCTCGAGGTCGGCGAGGCTTCGGTCGAGATCGTCGCGTCGGCGGAGACGACCGCGCAGACGGGGGTGGAGATGGAGGCGCTCACTGCGGCGACGGTGGCGGCGCTCACCGTCTACGACATGGCGAAGGCGATCGACAAGGAGATGGTCGTCAGCGAGGTTCGCCTCGTCGAGAAGACGAAGGAGGACGTCTGAAGGCTGCGGTGCTCACCGTCTCCGACCGAGTCTCGCGCGGGGAGGCGGAGGACGCGAGCGGCGCCGCACTCGAGGAGCTGCTGCGCGGCGACGGCTACGACGTCGAGCGACGCGTCGTCCCGGACGAGCGCGACGAGATCGCCGCCGCGCTGAGGGCGTTCGCCGGCTCGGCCGTGCTCGTGCTGACGACCGGCGGCACCGGTCTCGCCCCGCGCGACGTGACGCCGGAGGCGACACGCGACGTGCTCGACCGCGAGGCGCCGGGAATCGCGGAGGCGCTCCGCGCGGACTCGCGGGCCAAGACGCCGCACGGCCTGCTCTCGCGCGGCGTCGCCGGCGTCGTCGGACGCACGCTCGTCGTCAATCTTCCGGGGTCGCCCGGCGGTTGCCGCGACGGCTTCGCCGTGCTCCGCCCCGCGCTCGACCACGCACTGCGCTTGCTTGCCGACGAGGCAACGGTGCACCGCCAGACGTGACGGTCGCGACGCCCCTGCCTGCGCGTTTCGCGCGCCTCGTGAAGATCGAGCACACGATCTTCGCGCTGCCGTTCGCGTACGTCGGTGCGTTCCTCGCCGTGGGCGGCACGCCGTCGGCGCACGACCTCGTCTGGATCACGCTCGCCATGGTCGGTGCGCGGTCGCTCGCAATGGCGCTCAACCGGTTGATCGACGCGGGCATCGACGCGCGCAATCCCCGCACCGCCGGCCGCGAGCTGCCGAGCGGCCAGCTCTCGGTCGTGCAGGTCGTCCTGTTCTGCGCCGCGTCGCTCGCGCTCTTCCTCGTCGCCGTGTGGCAGCTTGCGCCGAAGACGCACTACCTCTGGCCGATCCCGGTCGCCGGCTTCGTGATCTATCCGTATCTGAAGCGCGTGACGTGGCTCTGCCACTTCTGGCTCGGCGCCGTCGACGGGCTCGCGCCCGTGGGGGCGTGGGTCGCGATCACGAACCATCTCCCGTGGCAGGCGTGGATGCTCGGAGCGGCGGTCGCGCTGTGGGTGGCCGGATTCGACTGCTTCTACGCGCTCTTCGACGTAGACGTCGATCGCGAGCAGCGCCTGCACTCGATCGCGACGCGGTTCGGCGTGCGCGGCGCATTCGCCGGAGCGCGCATCTCGCACGCTGCCACGATCGCGTGCCTCGTCGCAGCCGGTCTCGGCCTATCGGTCGGCGCGCTCTACTGGATCGGCGTCGCAGTGGTGGCGGCGCTGCTCGTGTACGAGCACATGCTCGTTCGGCCCGGCGACCTGCGCCGGCTCGACGCGGCGTTCTTCACCATGAACGGCGTCATCAGCGTCGCCTTCGCGGCGTTCGTGATTCTCGACGCCGCTACGTGATCTCGATGTGCGGCGGCTGCTGGAGCGTCCGCAGCACGACGCAGTAGCGCAGCGTCTTCTCGATCAGCTCGTCGCGCCGGTCGCCTGCGCCTTCGACGTCGAAGTGGAGCGCAATGCGGTCGAACCCGACAGGGACTTCGCGGTCGATTCCGAGCGTGCCGCGCAGATCGAGCTCGCCCGTCGCGGTCACCTCGATCTTCGTCGTCTCGATGCCGGAGGAGGCCGCGACCATCTGGCACGTCACCTGCGCGCACGCCGCGAGCGCGCCGAGCAGCAGGTCGCCCGAGCAAGGGCGCGGTGCCTTCGCCGCCGACGCCGGCGTGTGCCTGTGCGGCGTACGCGGCGCGGCCGATGTCGACGGAGCATGCAGCAGCGCCAGCCGTCTCGCTCCCGCGCGCGCTCAGCGTGATGTGGGCCTCGCCCGGCTCGGCGCGGTAGCGCTCCTTCAGTGGCCGCTGGGCTTCGCGGAGATCCACACGCCTACACTAGCCCGAGTGATCAGGGCACGGAAAGTCGGCAAGCGCTTCGGCGACAAGCGGGTCCTGCGCGGCGTCGAGCTCGACGTCCCTCGCGGCGCGTTCGCTGTCGTCACGGGGCCGAACGGCTCAGGCAAGACCACGCTGCTCCGCCTGTGCGCGGGCCTGGCCCTCCCGAGCGAGGGCGAGCTCGAGGTCGACGTGCCCCGGGCCGCCGTCGGCTACCTCGCGCACGAGCCGCTCGTCTACCGCGAGCTGACCGCGCTGGAGAACCTCGATCTGTACGGCCGGCTCTATCGCGTGCCGGAGCGGCGGGAGCGAATCGGGATGCTGCTCGAGCGCTTCGGCCTCTGGGACGTGCGCCACGATCGCGTCGTCTCGTATTCCCGCGGGATGACCCAGCGCCTCGCGCTCTGTCGCGTGCTGCTGCACGAGCCGGAGCTGCTCGTGCTCGACGAGCCGTACGCCGCGCTCGACACGGCCGGCGCCGAGCTCCTGGACGCGCAGCTCGCGGAGTTGCGCGGCGAGCGAACGGTGCTCGTCTCCACCCACGATCCGGACCGCGTCGCGCCACTGGCGACGCAGCAGTTGGCACTCGCATGACGTACTTCGCCGACGTGGGCGCGCTGGCGCGCAAGGACCTGTTGCTCGAGCTCCGCGCGCGCGACACGTTGCCGGCCATGCTGCTGTTCGTCGTCGCGACGTTCGTCGTCTTCCATTTCTCCCTGCCGGCGCACTCGTCGCAGCTGGCGGCGAGCGGCCTGCTGTGGGTGGCGATCATCTTCACCGCCCTGCTCGGTCTCGGCCGCGCATTCGTGCCCGAGCGTGAGCAGCGCGTGCTCGACGGGCTCGTGCTCGCGCCGTGCGACCGCAGCGCCATCTGGCTCGCGAAGAGCATCGCCACGCTGGCGTTCCTCGGTGCGGCGGAGCTCGTCGCCCTCCCCGTGTTCGCGCTCTTCTTCCACGGGCTCAGCGGTGCGACCGTCGCCGGTGTCGTACTGGCCGACGTCGGCATCTGCGCCGTGGGGACGTTCCTCGGAGCGATGGCGGTCGTGACGCGCGCCCGCGACCTGCTTCTCCCGCTCCTGTTCCTCCCGCTCGCCATCCCGATCGTCGTCGGCGGCGTGGGCGCGAGCGTCGTCGGCTCACCGGGGCGCTATCTCGCATTCCTCGCGCTCTACGACCTGCTCTTCGGCCTGCTCTGCTGGGCCACCTTCGAATACGTGGTAACGGAATAATGAGGATGGTGTCCCGGTCGTACCGCGTCCCGCTGCCCGCTCTGGCGGTCGCGTCCCTCGTCCTCATGACGGTCGCGCTCACGCTGGTGTTCTACGTCGCGCCGAACGACGCGAACCAGGGCTTCTCGCAGCGCATCTTCTACTTCCATGTGTCCATCGCCTTCACCGCGTACGCGTGCTTCGCAGCAGGGGCGTGGAAGGCGCTCCTGCATCTCTGGAAGCGCGACCCGCGCGCAGACCTCGAGAGCTACGTCGCCGTGCACCAGGGCGTGATCTTCGGGACGCTCGTGCTGCTGACCGGCTCCATCTGGGCGAAGATCTCCTGGGGTCACTGGTGGCTCTGGGGGGAAGACGAGCTCGTGCTCTTCCTCGTTCTGTTCCTCTTCTACTGCGCCTACTTCATGCTGCGCTTCTCGGTCGACCCGGGACCCCAGCGTGCGAACCTCTCCGCGGTCTACGCGCTCTTCGGCGTCGTGCTCATCCCCGTCAGCTTTCTCGCCATCCGCATTGCGAAGAGCTTCGTCCATCCGGAGGTGTTCACGCTTGCATGGGCCGAACTTCGGCGGCTGGATCCTCGTCACCTACTGCGTCGCTCAGGCGGCGCTGCTTCTGCTCGCACACACGCTGTATCGCGTCGAGCTTGCAGGCAAGCGACTCGACGCCCGTCTTCGCGAGCTGAGGTTCGCATGACGACTGCGGAGAAATACGTCACCGCCGCGTATTGCGTCGTCTTCGCAGGGGTGCTCGTGTACGTCGTGATCATCGCGCTGAAGCTGCAGCGTCTCGAGCGCGAGGTGGACGAGCTCGAGCGCCGGGAGCCGAAGCCGGCCGAGGACGAGCGGGAGACGATCTGCAGTTGGCTGAGCTGCTCTTCTGGCCCGCGCTGCTGCTGTACGGCGAGGCGGCGGTCGGCTACTTCGGCGACGCGCGGCAGCCCCGGTCTTGCCGGCCGCGCCGCCACGTGGGGCGTGCGGCTCGGCTGGCTCGTGCAGACGGCGCTGCTCGGCGTACAGGCCGCGCGCGACGACGGCTTTCCCTGGGGCACCTGGGCGGCGTCGCTCAACCTCTTCGTCTGGTTCGTCGTCGGCGCGTACCTCATCTGGGGCTGCCGCCGGCCGTACCGGTTGCTCGGCCTCGTGGTCATGCCGCTCGCGGCGGTGCTGCTCGTCGTCGCACGCGCGGGCGGCGGAACGGGCGTCGGCGGCCGGAGCCATTACTCGAACCTCTTCCTCGTGCTCCACGTCGGCCTCGTGCTCGCCGCATTCGCCGGCTTCACCCTCGCAGCGGCGCTGTCGGGGCTGTATCTCTGGCAGGAGCGGCGGCTGAAGCGGCGCGAGACGACCATCCTGCGACGCCCGGCGCCTTCGCTCGCCGTGCTCGACCGGCTCGCGGGCCGTACCGTCCTCGTGTCCGTCCCGGCGCTGACGCTCGGAATCGGCGTTGGCATCGCCCGCCTCGTCAGTCGCGGCGACCGGATCGACGCTCTCGTCGTCGCGACGCTCGTCACGTGGGTCGTCTGGACCGGGTATCTCGCCGCGCGCGCCGCCGGCTGGTCCGGACGGCGTGCCGCGTACATCGCGCTTGCCGGCTTCGCGCTCGTGATCGTCGTCCGGCTTGCCCTCCCCGCGACCCACTTCGGCTGATGCGTCTCGTTCTCGTCGGCACCTCGCACCATCACGCTCCCGTCGAGCTGCGCGAGCGCGTCGCGTTCGACGCCGAGCAGGCGCATGCGCTGGCGGAGCGCCTCGGCCAGGCGGTGTGCCTCTCGACGTGCAACCGCACCGAGCTGTACGTGGAGGCCGAGGACGCCGACGAGGCCGAGCGCATGGCGGTCGAGATCCTGTCGGAGCTCGAGCCTGCGCTCTACCGCCTGCGCGATCACGCGGCCGCGCTCCATCTGTTCCGCGTCGCAGCCGGGCTCGACTCGCTCGTCCCGGGCGAGGGCGAGATTCTCGGACAGGTGCGCACGGCCCATGACGCCGGCACGGCAGGGCCGCTGCTCGACCGTGTGTTCCGGCACGCGCTGCACGCGGGACGCAAGGTGCGCGCGCAGACCGCCATCGGGGAGAGCCCGGCGTCGGTCTCATCGGCGGCAGCCGCCCTCGCGGAGCAGGTGTTCGGCAAGCTCGACGGCTGCAACGTTCTGCTCATCGGCGCGGGCAAGGTCAGCGAGCAGGCGGCGCGCAACCTGCGCACCCGCGGGGCGCGCATCGCGTTCGTCGCAAACAGCAAGACCGACCGCGCGCAGCTCGAGGAGGAGCTCGCCCGCGCCGACGTGGTCGTCTCGTCGACGAGCGCGTCCGGCTTCGTCCTCGACGCCGAGACCGTCGAGCGTGTGCGCCGCGGGCGGCAGCTGCTGCTGATCGACCTCGCAGTGCCGCGCGATCTCGACCCGGCCATCCACGATCTGAACGGGTGCTACCTGTACGACATCGACGACCTGCAGGCGATCGTGGCCGAGACGCTCGCCGGCCGCCGCAGCGAGGCGGAGCGGGCAGAGTCGATCGTGGCCGCTGAGGCGGAGAAGTTCCACGAGTGGCAGGCGTCGCTCGACGTCGTTCCGGCGATCGCGTCCCTCCGCGCCCGCGCGGAGCAGATCCGCGAGCAGGAGCTCGCGAAGGCGGAGGGCGTGCTCGGCCGGCTGGACGAGAGCCAGCGCCGTGCGGTCGAAACGGTGACGTCTCGAATCGTCGACAAGCTCCTGCACCTCCCGACGGTGCGCCTGAAACAGGCAGCCGCGGCAGCCGATGGGGTGATCTATGCTGACGCCGTGCGGCATCTATTCGGTCTCGGCGAGGACGAGCGCTGAAGCCGCTTCCGTTGCAACTGACCGGGCGGCCTTTGCCCCTGCAGGTGCCGACTGCGTTCGTGCGCGTGCGGCCGCGAGGCGCGTCGCTCTGCGGGCAGGCCGTTCGGCGTCGAGCGCGCTGTGCTGATCCGCGTCGGCAGCCGCGGCAGTAGGCTCGCGCTGACCCAGGCCGAGTTCGCGTCCGCGCGGCTCCGTGCGCCCGGGATCGAGATCGCGCTCGTTCCGATCACCACCGCCGGCGACCGCGACCGCACGAAGCCGTTCGGCGAGATCGGCGCGCGCGGCGTGTTCGTGAAGGAGCTCGAGGAGGCGCTGCTCGATCACCGCATCGACATCGCCGTGCACTCGGCGAAAGACATGACGTCGACCGACACAGAAGGGCTCTACGTCGGCGCATACCTCGCTCGCGAGGATCCGCGCGACGCGTTGTGCGGCGCCGACGCGATCCGGCCGGGCATGCGGGTCGGGACGGCTTCGGCTCGGCGGACCGCGCAGTTGCTCGCGCTCGAGCCGTTGTTGTCGATCGAACCGTTGCGTGGAAACGTCGAAACGCGCCTGCGCAAGCGCGGCGAGCGCGGTCTCGACGCGGTCGTGCTCGCTGCGTGCGGTCTCGACCGGCTTGGCCTCGCGCGTGAGATCGGCCACCGGTTCGACCCGGAGGAGCTGCTGCCGGAGGCGGGGCAAGGTGCGCTCGCGCTCCAGGTGCGCGAGGGCGACGCGCATCTCGTCGCCGCGGCGGATCACGAGGAGACGCGGATGCGCGTCGAGGCGGAGCGCGCGGTCGTCGCCGCGGTCGGCGGGGGCTGCCTGGCGCCGGTGGGGGCGTACCACGACGGTGTCACGCTGACGGGCCTCATCGCCGCCGAGGACGGCTCGTGGATCGAGCGGCTGACGGGTGAGGATCCGACCGCGCTCGGCATGGAGCTGGCAGATGCGAGTCGTCGTCACACGTGAGGATGTGGCCGCGCGGGTCGAGGCGCTCGGCCACGAGCCGGTGCTCTGTCCGTTGATCCGCGTCGAGCCTCTCGGAGACGATCCGATCGACGCGTCGGCGTACGACTGGCTCGTCGTCACGAGCGCGAACGGTGCGCACGAGCTTGCGCGGCGCGGCGTGACCGCGAAGCGGATCGCGGCGATCGGCCCGGCGACTGCTGACGCTCTCCGTGCCGGCGGGCTGCGCGTCGACCTCGTGCCGCGCACGCATACGCAAGAGGGGCTGCGGGAGGAGCTGCCGGCAGGACGGCTCCTGCTCGCCGCCGCCGAAGGCGCCCGCCGCGACGTGCTCGACGCCGACTTCCTGCCGCTCTACCGGACCGTCGAGCTGCAACCGGAGGCGCCGGAGGGCGACGTCGCGCTCCTCATGTCGGGATCGGCTGCGCGTGCTCTGGCGGCCACCGGCGCGCGCATGCCCGTTGTTGCGATCGGCCCGCAGACGGCAGCGGAGGCACGGAGTGCGGGCCTCGAAGTCGTGCCGCCGTCGCCACGCGACGCACGACGTCGACGGCCTCGTCGAACGCATTACGGTCCGGTCTGATGTTCATCACGTTCCTGACCGACTTCGGTCTTCAGGACGACTTCGTCGGCACGTGCCACGGCGTGATGAAGCGCATCGCGCCAGACGCGCAGATCATCGACATCACCCACGGCATCCGGCCGGGACGCATCCTGCAGGGCGCGCTCGTGCTCTCGAACACGCTCGCGTACATGCCCGCCGGCGTGCACCTCGCCGTGGTCGATCCCGGTGTCGGCGGCTCCCGCCGGCCGCTCGTGCTCCAGGACGGCGAGGGCCGCCTGTACGTCGGCCCCGACAACGGCCTGCTGCTGCCCGCGGCCGACCGTTTCGGCGGCGTCGCCGCCGCGCACGAGCTCGCCAATCCGGCCTACGCGCTCGAGCGCGTCTCACGGACGTTCCACGGCCGCGACCTCTTCTCGCCCGCCGCGGCGCACCTCGCCGCCGGCGTGCCGATCGCCGAGCTCGGTCCACCGATCGACCCCGCCGAGCTCGTCCGCCTCGACGTGCCCGAGCCCGAGATCGACGCGTCGGGGATCCGGGCCACGGTGCTCGCCGTCGACCGCTTCGGGAATGTCTCCCTCAACCTCACGCGCGAGCAGCTCGAGGACGCAGCCGTCGTCCCCGGCACGCGCGTCGAGCTGGGGCGCGACGACAACCGCTGGTTCGCCGTCGCCGCGCGGACGTTCGGCGACGCGCGCGCGGGAGAGCTGATCCTGTACGAGGACAGCTATCGCAACGTTGCGGTGGCCGTCGCGCGCGGAAGCGCCGCTGACCTGCTCGGCGTCGACGAGGGCAGCGCTCTCACTCATCACGCCGGTCACAGTGAAAAAATCGACGAGAGGCGGATCGCCCGCTGGATCACCGACGCGGTCGTCCGCCGTCCTGTGCTGTGGCGTCTCCTGCGTGGCCGGATGCGCGACATGTTCGAGCGCATCGCGCCGACGTGGGAGACGCGCATCGGTCCGCATCATCTCGGCGCGCTCCGGCTCGCACTCGACGGACATCGCGCCACCGTTGCGCGTGCTCGACGTCGGCACCGGCACGGGTGTCGCTGCAGTGGCCCTCGCGGACTGGTTCCCGTCCGCCGAGGTGACGGGCGTCGACCTTTCTCCCGCCATGCTCGCGGAGGCGCAGCGCAAGGGCGGCCGCGTCCGGTACGAGGTGGCCGACGCCGCCCATCTCCCGTTCGGAGACGGGTCGTTCGATCTCGTCGTGCTCATGAACGCCGTTCCGTTCTTCGACGAGCTCGCCCGCGTGACGGCGCCGGGTGGGACGGTCGCCTTCTCGTTCTCGCGCGGCACCGAGACACCGATCTACGTCGGGGACGAGCGCCTGCGGGTCGAGCTCGGGCGGCGCGGCTTCACGGATTTCGCGGCCTTCGCCGCGGATCCGGCGACGGCATTTCGCGCCCGGAAGCGTTAGTCTCCTGCCAACGGACGTTCGCGACACGGTTGCACCGGTCCGGACGCCCTGAGGCCCCCGAGATCGCTCACGCGCGCTCGGGGGCTCGTTTCGTGTAGAGAACGTTCGTGCGCCTGCTGGAGCGGATCGAGGAGGTCTACGCGATCGGCGATCGCGTCGGCTACTCGCCGGAGGAAGACCGCGCGCACGAGCTCGCCGCCGGCTGGATGCGCGAGGCGGGCCTCGACGTCGAGGTCGACGCTGCCGGGCAACCTCATCGGCACGCGCGGCGACGCGCGCGTGTGGACCGGCTCGCACCTCGACTCCGTTCCGAACGGCGGCCGCTACGACGGCGTGCTCGGCGTGCTCGCCGGAATCGAGGCGGCGGAACGGATCGACGCGCCGATCGGCGTCGTGGCGTTCCGCGACGAGGAGCGCGGCTTCGGCGGCAGCCTCGGGCTCGTGCGCAAGCCTGAGATGTACGTCGAGGTACACATCGAGCAGGGGCCGGTGCTTCTGCGCCGTGAGGAGCCGCTCGGCGTCGTCAGCGCGATCGTCGGCCTCGCGCGCGGCGAGGTCGTGCTTGACGGTGTGGCCGGGCACGCGGGGACGACGCCGATGGAGGGGCGACGCGACGCGCTCGTGGATGCCGCCGAGCTCGTGCTCCGCGCGCGGGACGCGGCGCTCTCCATCCCCGGAACGGTTGCGACCGTCGGGGAGATCGTGGTGGCGCCCGGCGCGGTCAACGTCATCCCTGAGCGCGCGACGGTCAGCGTCGACGTGCGCGCCCCCGACCGCGAGCGGCTCGACGCGCTCGTCGCCGCGATCGGCTTCGAGCCGCAGATGGTGACGGAGCCGGTGGCGATGGACGAAGAAGTGCGCGCGGTGCTACGCGAGGAGCTCGAGCGGCGCGATCTGGCGGCACCCGAGCTCGTGTCGGGCGCAGGTCACGATGCCGGCGTGCTCACGGCTGCCGGCGTGCGTTGCGGAATGCTCTTCGTGCGGAGCGGCGCCGGGGGCGTCAGCCATTCGCCGGACGAGCACAGCGATCCCGAGGACATCGCACTCGCCGTCGAGGTGCTTGCCGCGGCGCTCTCACGCCTCGCGGAATGAGATCTCCTGTGCGCCTTCCCAGAGGCACTTGACTCCGAGCGGACGGAGATTCTCGTTGCCCTCGACGATGGTCGCGAAGTGGTTGCCCGCGAGCGCGCCCGCCTTGCTCGCGAACGCGACGTAGCCGTACGCGATCAGCAGCTCCGTCTCGCTGATGCCGCCGGGGAAGAAGATGATCTCGCCCGGGCTGGGGTAGCGCGTGGCGTTCTCCGGCCCGACGCCGAGGTCGAGATCGCCCATGGGGATCCAGCAGCCTTCGCCGCTCCAGCGGACGTGGATGATGTTCGAGTCGTACGGGAGCGTCTTGCGGAAGGCGGCGACCGTGTCCGGCGCGTCGTCCTCGAGTCGCGCGACGAATTCGAACCCGCCTGCGGAGATGTGCAGCATCACTTGATCTTCGCACCTTGCGCGATCCACGCGCCGAGCAACCGTCGCTCGGCATCGGTCATGTTCGTCTTGTTGTTCAGCGGCATGAGCGTCGACTGCACCGCGACCGTCTCGATCAGGGACGCCTGGCTCGCGATCTCCTGCGGCGTGTCGAAGCGGATCCCCTGCGGCGCCGTCGTGTAGGTCGTGCTCTTCGGATGCATCGAGTGGCAGTACGCGCACCGCTGCTGGACGATGGACTGGATCTGCGAGAAGGGCACGGGCGCGCCCGAGGCAGGCACGGAGGCAGGCCGGATCCAGATCGCGATCCCGGCGATGCCGAGCGCCGCCGCGACCGGGATCCACCAGAGCGTGCGACCCGCGTGGCGGTTGTTGAAGTAGACGCGGATGAGCGCGCCGATCGCCATCAGGCAGACGAGGATCGCCCAGCTGTCCGCATGCCCGTACGTGAACGGGAAATGGCCGGCGAGCATGGTGAAGAGGACGGGCAGCGTGAAGTAGTTGTTGTGCACCGAGCGCTGCTTGCCGCGCACGTTCGCCGCCGGATCGGGCGCGCGCCCCGCCTTCTTCGCCCGGATCAGCTCCCGGTGCGCGGGGATGATCACGAAGAAGACGTTCGCCACCATGATCGTCCCGAGCATCGCGCCGACCTGGAGATACGCCGCGCGTGCGGCGAAGAGATGCGTGACCCCGTACGCCGTGCCGACCACGAGCGCGACGATGCAGGCGGCGAGCGCCTTCTCGCTGCGGCGGCCGATGGTTCGGCAGAGCGCGTCGTACACGAGCCAGGCCGCGATCAGCAGCCCGATGCTCGCGCCGACGGCCTCCAGCGTCGAGAGGTTCGCGACGGTCGGATCGATGAGCGTCTCGTGCGCCTGGAAGTAGTAGAGGACGACGAAGAGCGTGAAGCCCGAGATCCACGTCCAGTACGCCTCCCACTTGAACCAGTGCAGCGGCTCCGGCAGGCGCTGCGGCGCAACGCGGTACTTCTCGATGCGGTAGAAGCCGCCGCCGTGGATCTCCCACGTGTCGCCGGCGAGATCCTCCCGGCCGTCCACCGGCTCGAGATGGTTGTCGAGCGCGACGAAGTAGAACGACGTCCCGATCCACACGATCCCGGCGATCACGTGGAACCAGCGGAACACGAGGTCGAGCCAGTCGGTCACGTACGGGCTCAGGACGGACGCCATCGGTCCTCCGCGATCGAGACGAGGGCTTCGAGCCCGTTGTCGAGCTCCTGCTCGCGCGTGTTCTGCAGCCGCTCGCGCAGCTCGGGGAGGATCTCCGCGCGCGAGCGGCCGTGCACGAAGACGACGAAGCGGAAGCCGAAGCGCTCCTCGTACTCGCGGTTCAGCTCGGCCAGCTCCGCGAGCACGGCGGGATCGTCGCCGTGCTGCTCGGGCGAGCGCTCGCCGATGCGCGGATGCGCCGCGAGCGCCTCGGCCTTCTCGTCGTCGGTCAGCCCGTGTGCGACGTCGCGCGCCCGTCCGAGCGGATCGTCCTCGTGCACGAGCTTCTCGACGAAGCGCGTGCGCCCGCTGAACAGCTCCACGAGCTCGTCGACGTCAACTGCCGCGATACGTCGCGCACGAATACGGGAGAGACGAGCAGCGGTACGTGATGGTCGCCGTCGCCGAGCTCGAGCTGCAGCTCGACGCGCGTGAAGAACGGCGACGGCGGATGGAAGACGAGGCGGTACGTCCCGGCCGCCACGTCGGCGAGCTCGCGGATGCGTCCGTCGGCGTCGGTCTCGGCGGACGCGACGAGGTCGTCGCCGTGGAAGAGCTCGACGCGCACGCCTGCCGCGGGCCTGCCGTTCGCCGTGTCGAGGACGTGGGTGGAGAGCATCAGGCGAATCTTCCCGCTTGCGCCCGCTGTTGGCGCGCGATCTCGTCCTCGTCCGCCCGGACGAGCCGCCCGTCGCGGACGACCTCCTCGCCGCCCACGTACAGCCGGTCGACCCGGTGCGGCGCCGAGAGGACGAGGCCGGCAACGGGATCGGCGGCTCCAGCGAGCTCCAGGCCGTCGGTGCGCCAGACCGCGAGATCGGCCCGCTTGCCGGGCTCGAGGGAGCCGATGTCGGCCCGGCCGAGCACGGCCGCGCCGCCGCGCGTCCCGATCCGGAGGGCGTCGCGAACGGTCATCGCCCTCGGGCCGCCGCGGCCTCGGGCGACGAGGAGCGCCTGCTTCACCTCGAAGAGCAGGTCGCCGCGCTCGTTCGACGCCGATCCGTCGACTCCGAGGCCCACGCGCACGCCGGCGTCGAGCATGTCGCGCACCGGCGCGACCCCTGCACCGAGGCGCAGGTTGGACGTCGGACAATGGGCGACGCCCGTTCCCGTCTGCGCAAACTGCGCGACCTCGCCGGCGGAGAGATGGACGCAGTGCGCGCACCACACGTCTCCGGCGAGCCAGCCGAGCGACTCGAGGTACTCGACCGGCGTGCACCCGTACAGCTCGTGGCAGTACGCGCCCTCCTCGCTCGTCTCCGCGAGGTGCGTGTGCAATTGCAGGTCGAGGCGGCGTGCAAGCGCGGCCGACGCCTGCATCAGCTCCTTCGTCACCGAGAACGGCGAGCACGGCGCCGCGACGATCTTCCCCGGGTAGGCGGACGCAAGCCGTTCGGTCTCGGCGAGGATCGTGTCGATGTCCTCGACGAGCGAGTCGGGCGGCAGGCCGCCCTGCGACTCGCCGAGATCCATCGAGCCGCGCGACGCGATCAGCGCGACGCCGAGCTCGTCCGCGGCGCGCAGCTCCGCCTCGATCAGCCCGCTCGTCCCGCGCGGGAAGACGTAGTGGTGGTCGAACACGGTCGTGCAGCCGGAGAGCGCGAGCTCCGCGAGGCCCGTGCGCGCCGCCGAGTACACCGACTCCTCGTCGATCCCGGCCCAGACGGGATAGAGCGCGCGCAGCCATTCGAAGAGGTTCGCCTCCTGCGCACGTGCGCGCGTGAGCGTCTGGTACAGGTGGTGATGCGTGTTGACGAGGCCGGGCGTGACGACTGCGCCGCCGAGGTCGATGTGCTCGCCCGCGGGCGGAGCGCCGCCGCCGACCGCAGCGATCACTCCGTCTTCGACGTGGACCCAGCCGTCGGCGTGCTCGGTGCCGGCGTCGTCCATCGTGACGACGTGCGCGCCGGTCAGCAGCACAGCGGCACGAGCTCGAAGCGCTCGACGTCGACGAGGCCCCGGTCGGTGATCTTCAACGCGGGGATGACGGAGAGCGCGAGGAACGACAGCGTGAGGAACGGCGTGGCGCCGCTCCAGCCCATCGCCGTGGCGGCCTCGTTGCACGCGCGGCTCTGCGCGATCACGTCCGCGAGGGGCGCGACCGAGAAGAGGCCGGCGACCGGTAGCGGGCACTCGGCGACCACGCGCCCGTCCTCGACGGCGACGATGCCGCCCGCGAGCTCGACCACGCGCTGCACCGCGGCGAGCATGTCGTCGTCCGACTTCCCGACGACGACGATGTTGTGGGCATCGTGCGCAACCGTCGACGCGAGCGCGCCGCGCTGCAGACCGGAGCCGTGCACGAAGCCGACGCCGATGCGCCCGGTGGCGAGGTGCCGCTCGACCACAGCGATCTTGGCGAGATCCTCCGTGCCGGCGTCGACGACGAGCGACTCGGTCACGACCTGATCGGGAATGAGGCCGATCGCGCGCACGCGGTCGCAGTCCGGCACGTCGAACGCGTCGGCGACCGAGCGGCGCGATCCGCACGGACTGCTGCACCCAGTCCGGCACTTCCGGGCGCGCGAAGTCCCCGATGCGCCGGCCGCCCTTGAGCACGAGCTGGGGACGGAAGCTCTTCAGGTCGGGAAGAACGACGACGTCCGCGCGGTAGCCGGGCGCGAGCGCACCGAGATCGCGCAGCCCGTGCCAGCGCGCGGGATTGAGCGTCGCGCAGACGAGCGCGTCCTCCGGCAGGACGCCGGCTGCGACCGCCTTCCGCACCATCCCGTTGATGTGGCCGTCGTCCACGATGTCGTCGGGATCGCGATCGTCGGTGCAGAACGCGATCTGCGCCGGCCCGAGCTCGGTGATGAGCGGGACGAGCGCCTCGAGGTTGCGCGCCATCGAGGCCTCGCGGATCAGGAGCCAGATGCCCGCGCGCAGGCGTTCGCGTCCTTCCTCGAGCGTGAGCGCCTCGTGGTCGGAGCGGATGCCCGCCGCCGCGTACGCGTTCAACTCCTTGCCCATGAGCCCGGGCGCGTGCCCGTCGGCGTGCTCGGCGCCGTTCAGTCCGAGCTTCGACAGCTCTCGCGGGTCGCCGGCGACGACGCCGGGGAAGTTCATCATCTCGGCGAGGCCGAGCACGCGGCGGCGGCGCAACAGGGACTCGAGCTCCTCGTCCCCGAGCGCGCGCCGAGGCGACTCGAACGGCGACGCGGGCACGCACGACGACGCCATGAAGTACACGTCGAGCGGCAGCTCCGAGCAGAACTCGATCAGCCAGTGGACGCCGTCCGTGCCGAGGACGTTCGCGATCTCGTGCGGATCGGCGACGACGGCAGTCGTGCCGAGCGGCAGGACGAGGCGCGCGAACTCGTCCGGTAGGAGCTTCGTCGACTCGAGATGCATGTGCGCATCGATGAAGCCGGGAACGACGTGTCGGCCGCTGACGTCGATCGTCTCCAGGCCCTCGTAGTCGCCGAGCCCGGCGATCCACCCGTCCACGATCGCGACGTCGGTCTCAAGCCACTCGCGCGTGAAGACCGAGAGCACCCGGCCTCCGGTGAGGACGAGATCGGCGGGCTCGGCGCCGCGGGCGACGGCGATCCGGCGGGCGAGATCGGCCATGAGGCCACCTTAAAGTGTGTTCTAGGCTTGGCGGGATGGACGTGCTCAGCCCGCGCACGCTCGACGAGGCGTTGCGCCTGCGGGCCGAGCGTCCCGGAGCCGTGCCGATCGAAGGCGGGACCGACCTCATGGTCGACCTGAACTTCGACCGCCGGCGGCCCGAGGCGATGCTCAACCTGAACGAAGTGTCCGAGCTGCGCGGCTGGTCGCGCGAGAACGGCTCGCTGCGGCTCGGCGCCGGCCTGACGTTCACGGAGATCGAGCACTCCGAGCTCGCGTCGCTGCTGCCCGCGCTCGCGGAGGCGTCGCGCACCGTCGGCTCGCCGCAGATCCGCAACCGCGGGACGATCGGCGGCAACCTTGGCACTGCGTCGCCGGCGGGAGACGCGCTTCCGCCGCTCCTGATCGAGCGCGCCGAGATCGAGGTCGCAAGCCTGCGGGGCATGCGCCGCCTTCCGCTGACCGAGTTCCTCGTCGGGCCGAAGCGCAACGCGCTCGCGGAGGATGAGCTCATCGTCGCGGTGCACATCGAGCCCAGCGGTACGGCGCAGACGTTCATGAAGATCGGCCCGCGGAACGCGATGGTGATCGCAGTCTGCTCGCTCGCGCTGAGCGTCGACCGCGAGCGCAACGAGGCCCGGGCCGCATTCGGGTCGGCAGGCCCGGTCGCGACGCTCGTCACCGGGCGAGATCGACGGATTCGCCGAGCGCGTCGTCGCAGCATCGAGCCCGATCGACGACGTGCGCGGCACGGCCGCGTACCGGCGGCACGCGCTGCGCGTGCTTGCGGGGCGCGCACTCGAGAGGTGCATGGTCGCGTGAAGATCTCGCTGACGATCAACGGAGAGCGCCGGGAGGCCGACGTCTGGGAAGGGGAGAGCCTCCTCTTCGCGCTGCGCGAGCGCCTCGATCTGCCCGGCTCGAAGAACGCGTGCGAGCAGGGCGAGTGCGGGTCGTGCTCGGTCATCCTCGACGGAGAGCTCGTGTGCGCATGTCTCGTGCTCGCCGCGCAGGCGGACGGCCACGAGGTCGTCACGGTCGAGGGGCCCGGCTTCGAGCACGTGCAACAGGCGTTCGTCGAGGCGGGAGCGGTGCAGTGCGGCTTCTGCACGCCGGGGCTCATCGTCGCCACGGCTGCGCTGCTCGGGCGGATCCCCGAGCCGAACGACGACGAGATCCGCGAGGCGCTCTCCGGCAACCTCTGCCGCTGCACCGGCTACGCGAAGATCTTCGACGCCGTGCGGCTCGCCGCGGAGCGCGCGTGAGCACCTCCCCGAAGACGGTTCTGGGCTGGATCGGCGAGAGCGTCCGCCGGGCCGACGGGACGCCGAAGACGACCGGCGAGTTCGCGTACGCGAGCGACCTGCAGGCGGCCGGAATGCTTTGGGGCCACACGTTGCGTGCGCCCGCACGCGCACGCGCTCATCCGCGCGATCGATCTCTCCGCCGCCTTGACGATGCCCGGCGTGCACGCAGTGCTCACGCACGACGACGTGCCCGGCAAGAAGACGTACGGCCTCGAGTTCTCCGACCAGCCCGTCCTTGCGATCGACCGTGTCCGCTATTTCGGCGAGCCGGTCGCCGTCGTTGCCGCCGAGCATCCGGAGCAGGCACGCCGAGCCGCGGAGCGCATCGTCGTCGACTACGAGCCGCTCCCGCCGATCGCGGACCCGGAGCGCGCCACGGAGTCGGAGCCGCTGCATCCCGCCCGCGAGACGCACGAAAGCGGCCATTACCTCGACGACCCGCGCCCGAACGTCGTCCGTTCGATGCGGGTCGTGCACGGCGACCCGGACGCGCGCGGCGACGTCGTCGTCGAGGGGACGTACGAGGTCGGCACGCAGGACCAGGCGTTCCTCGGCCCCGAGTCGGGGCTCGCGGTCCCCGACGGCGAGGGCGGCGTGGACATCTACGTCGCGACGCAGTGGCTGCACGTCGACCGCGAGCAGGTCGCCCCGTGCCTGGCGCTTCCGGAGGAGCAGGTGCGAATCCATCTTGCGGGCGTCGGCGGCGCCTTCGGAGGACGGGAGGATCTCTCCATCCAGATCCATGCGGCGCTGCTCGCGCTGCACACGAGCCGGCCGGTGAAGATGGTCTACAACCGGCAGGAGTCGTTCACCGGCCACGTGCACCGCCATCCGGCGCGCATCCACGCGCAGCATCACGCGACGCGCGACGGGCGGCTCGTCTGCGTGAAGATGCAGATCCTGCTCGACGGCGGCGCGTACGCGTCGAGCTCGACCGCCGTCACCGCGAACGCGACCTCGTTCGCGTGCGGCCCGTACGCCGTTCCGAATGCGCTCATCGAGACGACGTGCGTGTTCACGAACAACCCTCCCTGCGGGGCGATGCGCGGTTTTGGCGCCGTGCAGACGTGCTTCGCCTCCGAGGCGCAGATGGACAAGCTCGCGCGCGCGCTCGAGCTCGACCCGATCGAGCTGCGCCTGCTGAACGCGCTCGCGCCCGGCGACACGCTGCCGACGGGGCAGCGCATCGACGGCTCGCTGCCGGTCGCCGAGGTCATCCGGCGTTGCGCCGCGCTTCCGGAGCCGGCGCCGGAAGATCTGCCGCGCCCGGCGATCCGCCTGCCCGGCGGTGCCGGCAACACGACGCGCGGCGAGGGCGTGAGACGCGGTACGGGCTTCGCGGTCGGGTTCAAGAACATCGCGTACTCGGAGGGCTTCGACGACTCGTGCGCGGCCCGCGTCCGGCTGTTCGCGGACGGCTCGGCCGAGGTGCACTGCGCCGCCGCCGAGGTCGGGCAGGGCGTGACGAACGTCATCCTCCAGGTCGCGCGCACCGAGCTCGGGACCGAGGACGTCCGGTTGGCGCCGGGCACGACCGTGGCCGTCGGCTCGGCCGGCTCCGCTTCGGCGTCGCGGATGACGTGGATGGCGGCGGGCGCGGTTCGCGACGCCTGCCGCGCCGCGCTCGCCGAGCGTGAAACATCGCCCCGTAGGGGAGAGAGGTGGACGTCGAGCGCGTCTATCGGCATCGGCCGACCGCGCCGCTCCACCCCGAGACGGGCCAGGTCGGCGACCTGCCCGCGCACGTCGCGTTCGCCTGCGCCGCGATGAAGGTGGTGGCCGAGGTCGACGTCGATCTCGGCCTGACGCGGATCGTCTGGATCGGCACCGCGCAGGACGTCGGCAAGGCGATCAACCCTCAGGCGGTCGAAGGCCAGATCGAGGGCGGCACCGCACAGGGCATCGGCCTCGCACTCATGGAGGAGATCCAGACGCGCGACGGCGTGATCACGAACGCGAGCTTCACCGACTACCTCATCCCGACGGCGCTCGACGTGCCGCCGATCGTCTCGGACCTCGTCGAGGATCCCGAGCCGGACGCCCCGTACGGCGTCAAGGGCGTCGGCGAGCCGCCGACGGTCGTTTCGACCGCCGCCGTCGTGGCCGCCCTGCGCAATGCGACCGGCCGGGAGCTCGCGCGCGTCCCGGTTCGGCCGGACGACATCGTGGGGCTGACATGACCGAACGCCCGTCGTATAGTCGGAGGCCGTTCGGAGGATCGGCGATCGAGAGGGGAATCATGAGGAAGAGGAAGCACGCGCTCGCCGCCCTGGTGGTGGCGATCGCAGCGGTTACCGTCGTGCTCGCGGCCGGTGTCGGGGCCGGCTCGGCGAAGTCGAACAGCGCCTTCAAGGTGGCGTGGATCTATGTCGGCCCGCACAACGACGGTGGCTGGTCCCAGGCGCACGATGCCGGCAGGCTGTACGTGCAGAAGATGCTCGGCAGCAAGGTGCAGACGACGTACAAGGAGAACATCGCGGTCGGAGCGCAGCTCCAGCAGACCGTCGCGAGCCTCGTCAACCAGGGCTACAAGATGATCTTCGGCACGTCGTACGGCTACTTCTCCAAGGCGTTTGCGGCGAAGTACCCGAGCGTCCTGTTCGAGCAGGCCACCGGTACGGACGTCTCGAAGAACCTGTCGGAGTACTTCGGCGCCGCCGAGGACTCGGTCTTCCTCTCCGGGATGGCCGCCGGCGCCGCGTCGAAGACCGGTGACATCGGCTACGTCGTCGCGTTTCCGATCCCCGAGGTCATCCGGCACGCGAACGCGTTCACGCTCGGCGCGCAGGTGACGCATCCGGGCGCGAAGGTGCACCTCGTCTGGACGAACAACTGGTTCGACCCGGCGAAGGAGAAGAAGGCGGCCCAGAGCCTCGTCGCCGCAGGCGCCGACGTGCTCGGGCAGAACGTCGACTCGCCGGCGACCGGCCAGTTCGCCGAGTCGAAGGGGATCCCGTGGGTCGGTTACGACTCCGACTCGTCGAAGTTCGCGCCGAAGTCGTGGCAGACGGCGTCGGTGTACAACTGGGGCCCGTACTACCTGTCGCGCGTCAAGGCGGCGATGAACGGGACCTGGAAGTCGGGCTTCTACTACGGCTCGATGAAGTCGGGCTTCACCGGCATCGCGCCGTTCGGCCCAGGCGTGTCTGCGGCGACGAAGGCGAAGATCGCCGCGAAGATGAAGGCGATCGAGAACGGCTCGTTCTACGAGTTCACGGGCCCGCTGTACGACCAGAGCGGCAAGTTGCGCGTGAAGCCAGGCGTGCGGATGCAGGTGCTCAAGGGCGGCACGAACAGCCTGTACGGCATGAACTGGCTCGTGAAGGGCGTGGTCGGTAGCCCGAAGGGCTAGTGGCGAGTTCAGTCGGAGAAGGACCGGAGGGGCGCCGACGGCGCCCCTCCGCCTCCCGCGGTCGAAATGCGCGGGATCGTCAAGCGCTTCCCCGGGGTGCTCGCGAACGACCGCGTCGACTTCGAGGCCGCCGCGGGCGAGGTGCACGCGCTGCTCGGCGAGAACGGCGCCGGCAAGAGCACCCTCTCGAACATCCTCACCGGTCTCTACCGGCCGGACGCCGGCGAGATCTTCATCGACGGTGAGCCGGTGCCAGTTCCACTCGCCGCGTGACGCGCTCGACGCACGGATCTTCATGGTCCACCAGCACTTCCGGCTCGTCGAGACGTTCACCGTCGCGGAGAACGTCGTGCTCGGCGACCATCGCGGCGAGGGCCGCACGTTCCGGCTCAGGCATCGCGCGATCGAGCAGCGCGTCGCCGAGCTCTCGAAGCGCTACGGCCTCGCGGTCGACCCTCGCGCTCGCGTGTGGCAGCTTTCGCTCGGAGAGCAGCAGCGTGTCGAGATCCTGAAGGCGCTCTATCGCGAGGCGCGCATCCTGATCCTCGACGAGCCGACGGCGGTGCTGACGCCGCAGGAAGCCGACGTCCTGTTCGAGACGCTGCGCGAGATGGCCGCCGAAGGGAGGACGGTGGTCTTCATCTCGCACAAGCTGCACGAGGTAAAGGCGGTCGCCGACCGGGTCACCGTCCTGCGCGGCGGCCGCTCGGTCGCGACCGTGTCGGCGGCCGACGCGACGCTGCGCTCGCTCGCGTCGCTCATGGTTGGCCGCGAGCTGGACGGCGGGCAGCCGGTACGGGCGAGAACCGCGGGCGAGCCCGTGCTCGAGCTCACGGACGTCTGGTCCGACGCCGACCGGGGCGACTCTGCCGTTCGGGGCGCGTCGCTCGTCGTGCGAGGCGGCGAGATCGTCGCGGTCGCCGGCGTCGCAGGCAACGGGCAGCGGGAGCTGGCCGAGACCGTGGCCGGCATGCGCCGGGCGACGCGCGGGGAGATCCTCGTGTGCGGCAAGGAGATCCGCGCGGGCGATCCGCGGTCGGCGATCGCAGCGGGGGTCGCGTACGTGCCGGAGGACCGCCTCGGAACCGGGGTCGCGCCGAGCCTGAGCATCGCGTCGAACCTCGCGCTGAAGGGGTACCGCGAGCGGGGCTCGTCGCACGGGCCGCTGCTCCGGATCGGGCGCATTCGCGAACGCGCCGTCGAGCTGATCCACCGCTACAGCATCGCCGCGCCCGGGCCCGGCGCGCCGGCGCGGCTTCTGTCGGGCGGCAACCTGCAGAAGGTCGTCCTCGCGCGCGAGTTCTCCGGCAAGCCTCGGCTGCTCATCGCCGCGTCGCCGACCCGCGGGCTCGACGTCGGCGCGATCGAGGCGGTGCACGCGTACCTGCGCGAAGCCGCCGCGGACGGCGTCGGCGTGCTCCTGATCAGCGAGGACCTCGACGAGATCCTCCTGCTCGCCGACCGCGTCGCCGTGATGTACGAGGGCGCGATCGTCGGCGAGACGTCGCGCGAGGAGGCGGACGTCGAGGAGATCGGCCTGCTCATGGCCGGCGGACAGGATCCCCGTGCGGATTGAGCGCCGGCTGCGGCAGCCCCGGTGGCTGATCGTCGCCGTCCCGGCGGGCTCGCTCGTCTTCGCGTTCTTCGCGGCGGGCCTCGTCCTCTACGCGACGGGTCACGATGCGATCTCGAGCTACAGGCAGATCGTCGACGCCGCCTTCCTGAACAGCGGAGCCTCGGCCAGACGCTGACGCAGGCGACGCCGCTCGCGTTCACCGGTCTTGCAGCTGCGGCCGCGTTCCGGATGCGTCTGTTCAACATCGGCGCGGAGGGCCAGCTCTTCATGGGCGCGATCACCGCCGACGCGGCCGGGCTCTACCTCGGCGGCCACGGCTGGCCGACGGCGCTCGTCATCTTCGCGATGGTCGTCGCAGGTTGCGCGGGAGGTGCGGCCTGGGCGCTCATCCCCGGCGCGTTGCGCGCGTTCTTCAAGACGAACGAGATCATCACGTCGTTGATGCTCAACTACGTCGCCGGCGTACGTGCTGACGTATCTCGTCTTCAACACCGAGTCGTACTGGCGGCAGACAAAGGGCTTCAACGCGAGCGTGTTCCCGACCTCGAAGACGCTGCCGAACGACGCGCTGTGGCCGAGCGCGATGATCCACGCACGCGGCGGCATCGCGCTGCCGCTCGGCGCCGGGATCGCCGTCCTCGTCGCGTTCCTGCTCTGGTTTCTGTTCACGCGCACGCGCTTCGGCTTCGAGGCGCAGGTGCTCGGCGACTCTCCCCGCGCCGCGCGGTATGCCGGCATGCGGACGCGCCGCAAGATCCTCGCAGTCATGGGGATCTCCGGCGCCGTCGCCGGGCTCGGCGGCGCGAGCCAGGTCGGCGACTTCGCTCACATGCTCGACGCGGACCCGAACGGCCTGCAGAAGCAGTACTACGGGTACACGGGGATCGTCGTCGCCGCGCTCGCGCGCTACAACCCACTCGCGGTCGTCGTCGTCGCGTTCCTCATCGGAGCGTTGCAGAACGCCGGGAACACGTTGCAGGGCGCCGACTTCCCGTCCGGCCTCGTCGGCGTGATGCAGGGCATCATCCTGTTCTCGGCGCTCGGCGGAGAGCTGCTCGTGCGCTATCGCGTTCGCGTCGGTCGCGCGATGCCTGCGACGGAGGCGGCGTGAACAACTCGCTCCTCGTCGTCGTGCTCGCGTCGGGCGTCGCCTACGGGACGCCGCTCCTCTACGGCGCGCTCGGCGAGCTGCTGGCGGAGCGCTCCGGCGTGCTCAACCTCGGCGTCGAAGGGATGATGCTCGTCGGCGCGGTGATGGGCTTCTGGACGGTGCAGCGCCTGCACGCCGACACGGCGCTCTCGCTCGCGGCCGCGGTCGGCGTCGCCGCGCTCGCCGGCATGGCGATGGCCGCCATCCACGCCTTCCTCGTCATCACGCTGCGCGCGAGCCAGATCGTCTCGGGTCTGGCGCTGACGATCTTCGCCGGCGCCGCCGGGCTCTCGTCGTACCTCGGCAACGACCTCAACCTCGCCGACAACCCCGCGCGCCACGCCTTCAACGCGGCTGTCTTCCCGGCTTCGATGCAGCGCTGGCCGGTCGTCGGCCCGATCATCTTCGGACAGAACGTGCTCGTGTACGCGTCGTGGGTCTGCGTCGTCGGGGTCTCGCTCTATCTCTCGCGGACGCGGATGGGGCTCAACGTGCGCGCGGTCGGCGAAGCGCCGGCGTCCGCAGATGCGATGGGGATCAATGTGACCGCGTATCGCTACGCGCACACGCTCGCGGGCGGCGCGTTCGCCGGTGTCGCGGGCGCGACGTTCACGCTCGCCATCACGCCGCAGTGGGTGAGCGGGATCACGGGCGGCGCCGGCTGGATCGCGATCGCGCTCGTGATCTTCGCGTTCTGGCGCCCGGCGCTCTGCCTCGTCGGCGCGTACTTCTTCGGTGCGCTGCAGGCGCTGTCGCCGCAGCTCCAGGCGCGCGGCATCAACCTCGGGCCGACCGAGCTGTGGGCGAACTCGCTCCCGTACGTGATGACGGTCGTCGTGCTCGTCTTCGTGTCCGCGAGCGGGGCCCGGCGCAGGCTGGGCGCACCCGCGAGCCTCGGCTTGCCGTACGTGCGCGAAGAACGCTGACGCGCGCAGGCGAATGGCGAGGGCCGGACTCGAACCGGCGACACCCCGGTTTTCAGCCGAGTGCTCTACCAGCTGAGCTACCTCGCCGCGGGCGTGAGTCTAGCGGGCTTCTTGCGCCGCTCGTACGGCGCGCAGCCGCTGGACGAGGCTGTCGACGAGGTCGCCCTTCATGAGGACCGCGTCGGCGCCCGCCTCGGTCACGGCGTCGTGGAGTTCCGGGGCCGGATCGCCGGTGAGCGCGATCAGGCACAGGTTGGGATGGTCCTTCCGCAGCCGCGCGACGGCAGTGACGCCGTCGACGATCGGCATGTGCAGGTCGATCACGACCGCGTCGGGCTCGAGCTCGTCCGCGAGCTCGATCGCATCGAGGCCGTTGCCCGCGGTCCCGGCCACGGTCAGCACGGGCTGGTGCTCGATCAGGGGCAGGAGCGACTCGAGGAACTCACGGTCGTCGTCCACGAGGAGGACGCGCACCGGTACCGCGACCGTCCCGTCGGGCTGGTCCACGGGCTGACGTTAGCCTTGCCGGCGTGACCGTGCAACCGACTGATCGTGAGATCGCGTTGATCGGCGCTCCGCTCGACCTCGGTGCGGGACGGCGCGGCGTCGACATGGGCCCGTCGGCAATCCGGTACGCCGGGCTCGAGCAGCATCTGCGCGAGGCGCTCGGCATCCGCACCGTCGACCTCGGCAACGTCATCGCGCCCGTCGCGGAGTCGACCGAGGCGGGAGACGAGCGCGCGCGGTTCCTCCGGCAGATCCTCGCGCTCTGCGACGAGGTGGCGAAGCTCGTCGCCGGCGCGCGCCGCGACGGGCAGACGCCGCTCGTCCTCGGCGGCGACCACTCGATCGCGCTCGGCACCCTCGTCGGCATGGCGGCGGCGCACGGCCCGGGCGGCGTGCTCTGGATCGACGCGCACGGCGACCTGAACACGCCGGAGTCGTCTCCGAGCGGGAACGTGCACGGCATGGTGCTCGCCGCGGCGCTCGGCCTCGGCGGCCGCGCGTTCGACTACGAGGGCTGGACGCTGCCCGCGGTCGAGGCCGGCCGCCTGTCGCTCTTCGGCGTGCGCTCGCTCGATCAGGGCGAGCGCGAGCTCTTGAAGAAGCTGGACGCGAAGGTCTACACGATGGCCGACATCGACCGGATCGGCGTCGAGCACTGCATGCGCGATGCGATCGCGCACGCCTCGGGCGCTGCGTTCCTCCACGTCAGCCTCGACCTCGACGTCGTCGATCCGGAGACCGCGCCCGGCGTCGGCACACCGGTGCGCGGCGGGCTCTCCTACCGTGAGGCGCACCTCGCGATGGAGGTCGTCGCCGAGTCGGCGAAGGCCGACTCCTTCGACGTCGTCGAGGTGAACCCGGTGCTCGACCGCGAGAACGCGACCGGCAAGCTCGCGGTCGAGTTGATCGCCTCTGCGCTAGGAGCGCGGATCCTGTAGGAACCGCTCGACGGCGTCCGCGGTCTCGTCGAACGCCGACCACATGACCATGTGCAGGCCGGGCACGGTGACGACCTCGACGCGACCGGCGTACGCCTGTAGATGGTCGCGCGCACGAGGCCGTACTCGGGCGCATAGAGCAGGAGGGTCGGCACGGTCAGCGTGTCGGGGGCAGGCGAGGGCGTCGCGAGCTCGCGGTAGATCGAGATCACGGCATCCTGCGACGTGCGCCGCTTGATCCGGCCGTCCGGGAGGACGTCGTGGTAGAGCGGGATGTCCGCGAGCGCGCGGGCGACGTCGATCTGGCCGGCGTCGTGACGGCTCTCGATGTACGCGGCCGCCGAGTCGAACACCTGCTCCTGCTGACTCGACGTAGGCCATGAACTCGGCCACGTCGGGGAGGATGTCGATCGCGGGATCGAGCAGGACGGCCCGCCGGATCCGCTCGGGATGGCGCGCGGCGAGCTCGAGGACGAGGCGGCCGCCGAACGAGTGGCCGACCCAGTCGGGTTGCTCGAGGCCGAGATCGTCGATCGTCTCGATCAGGTCGGCGACGTGCGTGCCGAAGTCCCACGGCGGCTCCCACCCGGAATGCCCGTGGCCGCGCAGGTCGGGCGCGATGACGTGGAAGTGCTGCGCCCACCGCTCCTCCGCGAGCTGCATGAAGCGCTCGCCGTGCGCGGTGACGCCGTGCAGGCACACGACCGGCGGTGCGTCCGGGTCGCCCCACTCGAAGACGTGTAGCCGCATCAGTCCGGCCTGTAGTACTTCTTGCCCTTGAGCTCGTCCGGAAGGTAGTCGACCTCGAATCCCTGCGGGTCGTCGTGCGGATAGACGTAGCCCTTGCCGTGACCGAGCTGCCGGCCGTACCAGCTTGCGTCGCGCAGTGACTTCGGCGGTTTCGCGGTTCCGTGCTCCCGAACGTCCGCGGTCGCTTCGTTGATCGCGACATAGCTCGCGTTCGACTTGCGGCGCGAGCGCGAGGTAGATCGCGGCCTGTGCGAGATTCAGCCGCGCCTCCGGCAGTCCGACGTGCTCGACCGCCTGTGCGGCCGCGACGGCGACGACGAGCGCCTGCGGGTCGGCGTTGCCGATGTCCTCGGAGGCGAGCACGATCATGCGTCTCGCGATGAAGCGCGCGTCCTCGCCGCCCTCGAGCATCGCGGCGAGGTAGTACACGGCGGCGTCCGGGTCGGACCCGCGCATCGACTTGATGAACGCCGACGTGAAGTCGTAGTGCGCGTCCGACGTCTTGTCGTAGACGACGGGCCGCTTGCGTGCCGCGTCCTCGACGTTCTCCACCGTGATCGCACCGGGCGCGGTCTCCGATGCGAGCTCGACGATGTTCAGCGCGTTGCGCGCGTCGCCGCCCGCGCGGCGCACGATCAGGTCGACGACCTCGTCGGCCGCGTCGCCGCCGATCTCCGCCAGCCCGCGGCGGACGACGACGGCCATCTCCTCCTCCGAGAGCGTCTCGAGCTCGTAGATCTGCACGCGCGACAGCAGCGCCGAGTTCACCTCGTAGTACGGGTTCTCGGTCGTCGCGCCGATCAGCGTCAGGAGGCCGTCCTCCACCGCCGGCAGCAGCGCGTCCTGCTGCGCCTTGTTGAAGCGGTGGATCTCGTCGAGGAAGAGGATCGTCCGCCGGCCGCTCGTTCCCAATCGTTCACGCGCGCGCGCGAGCACCTCTCGCACGTCCTTGACCGTTGCGGACACGGCGGAGAGCTCCTCGAACGCGGCCCCCGTCGACGCGGCCACGATGCGCGCCAGCGTCGTCTTCCCGGAGCCCGGCGGCCCGTAGAAGATCGACGACCGGACGCGGTCCTCCGCGATCGCCAGCCGCAGCGCCGAGGTCTCGCCGAGCACGTGCGCCTGTCCGACGAACTCCTCCAGCGAGCGGGGCCGCAGCCGCTGCGCGAGCGGCGCGATCTCGCCGGCCCGTTGCGATGCCGCGTCGGCAAAGAGGTCGCTCACCTGCAGAAGTATGCTCCGCACCGTGGTGGCCGAAAGCCTGCGCGCCGAGGTGACCGACCTGCTGGCGCGGCTCATCCGCGTCGACACGACCAATCCGCCCGGAAACGAGACTGCCGCAGCCGAGTTGCTGCGCGACTACCTGGAGGCGAACGGCGTGGAGTGCGAGCTGTACGCGCGCGTGCCGGAGCGAGCGAACCTCGTCGCGCGCGTCCGGGGCACGGGCAACGGCCCGTCGCTGCTGCTGCTCGGCCACACGGACGTCGTCCTCGCCGATCCGGCCGAGTGGTCGGTGCCGCCGTTCTCCGGCGAGGTGCGCGACGGCGAGATCTGGGGCCGCGGCGCGCTCGACATGAAGAGCCAGGTTGCCGCCGAGGCGGTCGCGTCGCCTCGCTCGTGCGCGAGGGCTTTCGGCCGGCCGGCGACCTCATCCTCGCCTCCACCGCCGACGAGGAGGTCGGCGACGGCTTCGGCCTCCAGTGGCTGTGCGAGGCGCACCCGGATGCCGTGCGCTGCGACTTCGCCATCAACGAGGGCGGCGGCGACCGCATCGAGCTCGGCGGCGCGACGTTCTACCAGTGCACGACGGCGGAGAAGCTCACCGCGCCCGTTCAGGATCCTCGTCAAGGGCCGCTCCGGGCACGCGTCGATGCCGTCGATCGCCGACAACGCGCTCGTCAAGGCGGCGACGCTGATCGAGCGCATCGCTGCGTACCAGCCGGAGCAGCAGGTCCAGCAGGAGGTCGAGGCGTTCACGCGCACCGTCCTCGGCGAGCTTCCGCCGACCGCCGACATCGTCGACCGCCTGCGCGCGCTGGACGAGATCACGGGTGAGGTCGTGCGCGCATTGCTCGCGCCGACGTTTTCGCCGACGATGATCACCGCCTCGCACAAGCGCAACGTCATCCCCGCACTCGTCGACCTCGAGGTGGACTGCCGCCTGCTGCCGGGCCAGACGCCCGCGCAGATCGAGCCGGTCGTGCGAGCGATGCTCGGCGACGACATCGAGTACGAGCTCGTCTTCGGCGACGCGCAAGGAGGCACGCGGTCGTCGCTCGACACGCCGCTCTGGCGCGCGATCGAGTCGTTCGTCGCCGAGACCGAGCCAGGTGCGCGGGCGGTGCCGCTCGCGTGCCCGGGCTTCACCGACAGCCACTGGCTGCGCGAGGCGTTCGGAACGGTCGCATACGGCTTCTTCCCCATGCGGACGATGCCCGCGGACGTCTCCGCGACGCTCATCCACTCCGCCGACGAGCGCATCCCCGTCGACGATCTCGAGCTCAACGTGAACTGGTTCCGGTACGCCGCACACGCGATGCTCGTCGTGACGGTCGAGCTCGGGTCGCTCGCGGAGCTGGAGCCCGCGCTCGCCGCAGAGGAGTTCGACGTCGCGCGCGTGTTCATCGCTTACGGCGCGTCCGCGCCGTCGGCACCCGAGCCATGTGAGCTGCCGAAGGTCGCGTACTCGCTCGAGGCTGCCGCCGCCGGCACGCGGATCGTTCTCGGTCGGCGAGTGGGAGACGACGTGGAGCCCGGAGGAGTACGCCGCCGCGGTCGAGACCGTGCGCGCGGCCATCTACGAGGGCGACGTCTACCAGGTGAGCCTCGTCCAGCACCTGCGCGCGGACTTCGACGGCGATCCGGTTGCCGTCGCTGCCGCGCTCGCGCCGCTCCGGCCGCTCGAGCCCGCGCCGCTCGTCGGCGACGGGTGGGCGATCGTCTCCGCCTCGCCCGAGCTGCTCCTGCAGAAGCGCGGGAATGTCGTGCGCACGTCGCCGATCAAGGGCACACGCCCAGCGGGCGTCCCGATCGAGTCCGCGAAGGATGCGGCCGAGCACGTGATGATCGTCGACCTCGAGCGCAACGATCTGTCGCGCGTGTGCATCCCCGGCAGCGTGCACTGGCCCGAGCTGCTCGCGGAGCGGCAGTTGGCCGGCGTCTCGCACCTCGTCGCCACCGTCGAGGGCGAGCTGCGCCCCGGCGTGACGCTGACCGAACTGCTCGAGGCCGTCCTCCCGGGCGGCTCCGTCACCGGCTGTCCGAAGTCGAGTGCACTCGAGCTGATCCACGCGCTCGAGCCGGTCGGCCGCGGCGCGTCGATGGGCGCGCTCGGCCGCGTGTACGCGAACGGCGACCTCGACCTCGCGCTCACCATCCGCACGTTCGCCATCGCCGAGGGCGCGATCCACCTGTGGGTGGGCGGCGGCATCGTGTGGGACTCCGAGCCCGCCGCCGAGATCGAGGAGTCGTGGGTCAAGGCCCGTCCTCTCCTGGCGGCGGTGTGAACCTCCTCGCCGTCGCGGTCGCGGGTCGCGGTCTCGTCGATCCTCACGCACCCGTGTTCACGGCGGACGACGAGGCGCTGCTCCGCGGGCGCGCCGTCTTCGAGACCGCGCGCGTCTACGACGGCACGCCGTTCCGCCTCGACGCGCACATCGAGCGGCTCGGCCGGTCGGCCGCTCGCGTGCGGCTGCCCGATCCCGATGCGGGCGAGTGCGAGCGCCTCGCCGACGGCGTCGTCAAGGCAGCAGGCGTCTCCGATCTCGCGCTGCGCTTCTACTGGACCGGGACGACGCTCGTCGCCACGGGCGCACCGATCGACCCGGCGCTCGAGGAGCAGCGTGCGCGCGGCCTGCGCCTCGCCGTCGTCCGCTGGTCGACGGGCGCGCTCGCCGCTGCGAAGTCGACGAGCTACGCGGAGAACATGGCTGCGCAGGACACGGCGGCGGAGCTCGGAGCGGACGATGCGCTCCTCGTCGCCCACGACGGCACCGTGCTGGAGGCGCCGACCGCGAACGTGTGGTGGCGCGAAGGAGATCGTCTACTGACCCCGTCGCTCGAGCTGCCCATCCTCGCGGGCGTCACGCGCGCCGTTGTCCTCGAGCTCGCGCCGGCGGTCGGATACGAGGTGGAGGAGGGATCCTTTCCCCTCCCGCGCCTCGCCTCCGCCGACGAGGTGTTCCTGACGTCGTCGATCCGCGAGGTGATGCCCGTCTCCGCCGTCGACGGCGCTCCGATCCCGCTCGGCGAGGGCGCGATCGCGCTGCAGCACGCGTTGCGAGCAGCCGCCGGAGTACCCTCAACGACATGAGCGAGGAAAAGATCCGCCTCGGCGGGATGGCGCTGGCGAACGGGGTGCTCGTGCACGGCCCGACCTCGTGGGCGTGCGCGATCCGCCATCCCGACGGCCGCATCGAGGTCGCGTCGGCGCGCAAGCGCTTCGTCGCCTCCGGCGTCCGGATCGCCGCTGCTGCGCGGGCCCGCGAGGCTCGTCGAGTCGCTCGCGGTGCTCCCGGAGATCAAGCGGCGGCTGCCGGCGGCGCAGCTGCCGATGCAGGACCGGCGCACGCTCGCCTCCATTCTCGGGACCGCCGTCGTCGTCAAGGGCCTGCGCGAGTCGAGCCGGATGCGGCCCGCGGCGCAGGAGCTGCTCTCCGGCTTGCTCTCGCTCGCGCCGGCGGCGCTGTCGCTCCGCAGCGGCGAGCTCGCCTCGTATCACGGCGCCGAGCACATCTCCATCGGCACGTACGAGCACGGCCCCGGCGCGCAGAAGGAGCACGAGCGCTGCGGCGGCCATCTCATCGGGCCGCTGCTCCTCACCACCGCCGCCGGCAACGTGCTCGCCTCGCTCGCTCCCGAGCGGATGCGCAACCACGCGCGCACGGCCGCGCAGCTCGGTGCGCTCGGCGCTTCCACGGAGATCTTCGGCTGGATGACGCGGCACCCCAAGAACGTGGTCGCGCAAGCGCTGTCGAAGCCGGGTCACGAGCTTCAGCACCGGCTCACGACCGCCGATCCGACGCCCGCGCAGCTCGAGGTCGCCGAGGCCGCGCTCAGCGCCTGCCTGGAGCTCGAGCGTGGCGACGACGCGAACAACACGTAATCGCCTCGATCCCGAGGTCTTCGACCTGCCCGTCGAGAAGATGCGGGCCGGTTACTACACCGACGCGTACTTCAACCATTCGCGCGCGACGCTCCTCGCGGACGGACGCCGCCCCCGCGTAGTCATGCAGGTCTTCCAGAAGAACCACGCGTATCTCGGCGGGATGGACGAGGCGCTCGCGATCCTGAAGCTCTGCAGCGACGACTGGGACGCGCTCACCGTGCATGCGCTCTACGACGGAGACCCGATCGAGCCGTACGAGACCGTGCTGACGATCGAGGGCGACTACACGCTCTTCGCGCATCTCGAGACGCTCTATCTCGGCGTGCTCGCGCGACGGACGCTGATCACGTCGAACGTCGTCCGCATCGTCGAGGCTGCGAACCGCAAGCCGATCATCTTCATGCCCGCGCGCCACGACCATCACCGCGTGCAGACCGGCGACGGCTACGCCGCGTACGTGGCGGGGCTCATCACCGGGGCCGAGATCGGCGTCACCACCGACGAGCAGGCGTCGTGGTGGGGCGGGCGCGGCATCGGCACCGTGCCGCACGCACTCATCGCGTCGTACGGCGGCAACACCGTGCTCGCCGCGTCGAAGTTCGCGGACTGGGCGCCGGCGGAGACGCGCGTCACGGTCCTCGTCGACTTCGAGAACAACTCGGTCGCGACCGCGCTCGAGGTCGCGCGTGCCCTCGGCGACCGGCTGTGGGGCGTGCGGCTCGACACCTCGGAGAGCCTCGTCGACTTCTCGCTCGTGGACGAGATGGGCGACTTCAAGCCGACCGGCGTGAACGCGCGGCTCGTGCAGCGCGTCCGCGAGGCGCTCGACCGCGACGGCTTCGAGCGCGTGAAGATCGTCGTCTCGGGCGGCTTCACCGTCGAGAAGATCCGCGAGTTCGAGCAGCTCGGCGTTCCCGTGGACGCATACGGCGTCGGCTCGTGGCTCATCCGCGGCGCGAACGACTTCACCGGCGACGTCGTCCTCACGGACGGGCGGCCGTCGGGCAAGTTCGGTCGGCAGCTACCGCGAGAACACGCGGCTCGAGCGGGTTCAGTAACGCCGGTGTCAGACACCGCTTCGCGTGTCTGACACCGGAGAACCTTAGGCGTCGACGATCTCGATCGCGACCGACGCGTCCTCGCCGCGGCTTGCGAGCTCGAGCAGGCGCATCTGCCAGCCGTACTTCTTGCGGATGAGCGCTTTCACGTCGAGGCCCTCGACGATGCGCGCACGGCCTTCGACTCGTTCGCCACGCTCGCGTCCGCGCATGGTCGACCGCGCGACGAGCACGTGCGGATCGCGCCGGATGCGCTTCGCCTTCCACGTCTGCCCGCCCGTCCAGACGAGCAGCCGTGCGCCGTCGTCGCTCACGACCCAGACCGGCGTCGAGGCCTCGCTTCCGTCCTTCCGGAAGGTCGTCAAGTTGATGTAACGCTCGCCCGCGAGATTGCCGATCACCCGCAGAAGGGTAGTCAGCGTCCCCCATTTGAGGGACGGGCTTCTGTCGTACGATGGAGGAACGAATGGTGGGGCACTGGTTCCATTGGCTCTCGAACTTCGCCACCACCTGGCTCCCGCTCGCGTTCTTCGGGATCCTCATCCTCACCGCGTGGCTCCTGTTCAAGACGGTCGGGATGATGCCGCGGGTCCGCCCGTCCGCGATCGCCAGCCGGTCGCGCTCGCAGGTGACCTGGAGCGACGTCGCCGGCGTCGAGGAGGTGCGCGCGGAGCTGATGGAGGTCGTCGACTTCCTGCGCGAGCCGAAGCGCTTCCAGCGCCTCGGCGCGAAGGTGCCGAAGGGCCTCCTGCTGTACGGCCCGCCGGGGACCGGGAAGACGCTGCTCGCGAAGGCGGTCGCGCACGAGTCGGGCGCGAACTTCTATTCCGCGAGCGCGTCGTCGTTCGTCGAGATGTTCGCCGGCCTCGGCGCGGCGCGCATCCGCAAGCTCTTCGCCGAGGCGCGCAAGCACGCGCCCGCGATCGTGTTCATCGACGAGCTCGACGCCGTCGGCGCGCAGCGCAGCGGCCACGGCTTCAACCGCGAGCAGGACCAGACGCTCAATCAGCTCCTCGTCGAGCTGGACGGCTTCGAGGGCGCGGAGCAGGTCGTCGTGATGGGCGCGTCCAACCGCATCCAGGATCTCGACCCGGCGCTGCTGCGCCCGGGCCGCTTCGACCGGCAGATGCTCGTCCCGCCGCCGGATCTCTCCGGCCGCGAGGCGATCCTCGGCGTGCACACGCGCAGCAAGCCGCTCGGGCCTGACGTCGATCTCAACCAGGTGGCGCGGCAGACGAGCGGCCTCACCGGCGCGGAGCTCGCCAACATCTGCAACGAGGCCGCGATCTTCGCCGGCCGCCGCAGCGACGCCTACGTCACGCAGCGCGACTTCGACAACGCCATCGAGCGCGTCGTCGCCGGTCTGCAGCAGAAGAAGGTCCTCACCGAGAAGGAGCGGCGCATCCTCGCCTTCCACGAAGGCGGGCACGCGCTCATGGCGCACCTGATGGGCTCGGCGATGGAGCTGCAGAAGGTGACGATCGTCTCCCGCGGCGAGGCGCTCGGGTACGCGTTCTACCTCCCCGAGGAGGATCGCTACCTGCACACGAAGGAGGAGCTCATCGACCGGATGGTCGTCGCGCTCGCCGGCCGCGCCGCCGAGGAAGTCGTGTTCGGCCGCGTCACGAACGGCGCCGCCAACGACCTCGAGAAGGTGACCGACATCGCGCGCTCGATGGTGTTCGAGTGGGGCATGTCGGAGTCGGTGTCGTCCCGCACCCTGCGCGCCGACAACTACGCGCTGTCGGAGGAGACGAAGCGGCTGCGCGACAGCGAGCAGGCGCTCCTCACCGACACGGCGTACACCGAGGCGTTGCGCCTCCTCAAGAAGCATCGCGTCCCTCTCGACCGCCTCGCGGCGGCGCTGCTCGAGCGGGAGACGCTCATGCGCGACGAGGTCGTCGCCATGCTCGCCGGCGTCGAGGCCGAGTCGCGCGCCTCCGAGTCGGTCGGCGTCCCGCGCGCGGTCGCGGCGGGGCAGCCCGGCGCCTGACGGATACGATCGCCGCGTGGAGGCGCGCGGGATCCATCACGTCGGCCTCGCGGTCGCCGATCTGGACGAGGCGGTGTCGACGTACGAGCGCCTCTTCGGCGGCCGGCTGGAGCATCGCGTGCGGGTCGACGACCAGGGCGTCGAGGCGGCATCCGTCCGCGTCGGCTCGGGCCGCGTCGAGCTGCTGGCGCCGCTCGGGGAGGACACTCCCGTGGGCAAGTTCCTGGCGAAGCGCGGGCCCGGCATGCACCACGTCGCCTACGAGGTCGAGGACGTCCGGGTCTTTCTCCGCGAGCTCGCCGGGCACGGCGTCGAGCTGATCGACGCGGAGCCGCGGCGCGGCATGTTCGGCCTGGAGGTCGCGTTCGTGCATCCTGATTCCGTCCACGGTGTTCTCACGGAGGTGGTGTCGAGTGGCTAGCGGCGTTCGGGTACAGATCGAGATCGGCTTCCAGGGTGGCCAGGTGATCGGGACGTTCGTCACGCAGGAGTCGGCCGATCAGCTCGAGCGGGCGCTGCACGAGGACGGTCCCAGGGTCGTCGTCCTCGATACCGACGAGGGGCCGTACCACGTCGTCGTTCCGGAGGTCGCGTACCTTCGCCGCTTCAACCGGTCGAGCCACGTCGGCTTCACCGCGGCGTAGCGGAGGGTTAGTCCGCTCCCGCGCCGGGGGAAGCACACTCCGATGAGCCGCGCTGCGGACGATTCGACCGAAAACGTTCGGCGACTGGTCGACCGAGCCCAGCAGGGCGACCGCGACGCGCTCGAAGAGCTGTACCTCATCCACTTCGACCGCATCTACGGCTACCTGCACATGAGCGTCGGGAACCGGCACGACGCCGAGGACCTGACGACGCAGACCTTCCTGAAGATGCTCGAATCGATCGGAAGGTTCCGCTGGCGCTCGGCGCCGTTCTCGGCGTGGCTCTTCCGGATCGCGCACAACCTCGCGATGGATCACTTCCGCGCGCGCAAGCGCTGGCAGCCGGAGGAGGAGGTGCCGGAGCCGCCGGGCTCGGAGGAGCCGTCGGCGGAGACGCTCGCCATGCACTCGATCGGCCGCCAGTCGATGCTGGAGCTGATCGACACGCTCTCGCCGGAGCAGCAGCAGGTGCTGACGCTGAAGTTCGTCTTCAACTTCGCGAACGCCGACGTCGCCACCATCCTCGGCAAGACCGAGGGCGCGATCAAGTCGCTGCAGCACCGGGCGCTCGCGTCGCTCCAGAAGCAGATCACGCAGAAGACGTAGCTAGCGTGCTCCGCGTGGCGCTTGAGGTCGGAATCGTCGGGCTGCAGAGCTCGGGCAAGTCGATGCTGTTCGCGGCGCTCACGGGCGCGCGGGCGCACGGCGAGGTCGGCATGGCCGCGATCCCCGATCCGCGGCTGCAGCAGCTCGCCGAGGTCGTGCACGCGCGGAAGGTGACGCCGGCCGCCGTCCGCGTCGTCGAAGTGCGCGGCACCGGGCCGGAGCTGCTCGGGAAGCTGCGCCAGGTCGACGCGCTGCTCGTCGTCCTCGACGGCTTCTCCGGCACGCGCGTGCCCGACGACGATCTCGAGACCTTGAAGCTCGAGCTGCTCGTCGCCGACCGCGACCACGTCGAGCGCCGGCTGGAGCGCGTCGCCAAGCAGGCGAAGTCGGGAGACGCGAAGGTGAAGCGCGAGGCCGAGGATCTCGAGCGCCTGCTCGCGCACCTCGACGCCGGGCATGCGCTCGCCGACTGGGAGGGCGAGCTCCCGCCGGAGCTCGAGCCGCTGACGACGAAGCCGCTGCTCTCGATCGTGAACGGCCCCGACGGGATCGACCTCCAGCTCGAGGCCGAGCTGGCGGAGATGCCGGAGGAGGAGGCCGCGGAGTTCCGGAGCGGCGAGTCGGCGCTCGCCGCGGTCGTGCGACAGCTCGTCGAGACGCTCGACCTGATCACGTTCTTCACCGCGGGCGAGAAGGACACGCGCGCGTGGACGCTGCGCCGCGGCAGCACGGCGATCGACGCAGCCGGGACGATCCATTCCGACATCGCCCGCGGCTTCATCCGCTGCGAGGTCGTGCGCTGGGACGACCTCGTCGCCGCCGGCGGCCACGCGGAGGCGGCGCGGGCGGGCAAGCAACGGCTGGAGGCGAAGAACTACGTCGTCGAGGACGGCGACGTCCTCAACGTGCGCTTCAACGTCTGAGGATCGCGCGGCGGTCGACGATCTCGACGAGCTCGTAGCCGAGCGCGGCCGCATCGTTCAGCTGCTTCTCCCACGACTCGGCATCGCCTTCGAGCAGGACGACCCGGAATGCCGGGTCAGGTGTCTCGGGCAGCAGCGGGAAGATCTTCGCGCCACGTAGGAGCTCGCAGCCGCGGCTGTCCGTGCTCGCGATGCCGGCGAGCAGGTGCCGCGGGCCGATCGCGCCGTCGCCGTGCGAGAGAGCCGTGCGGAGCGCGAGTTCGAGCGCCTGCTTCGCGGTCGGCGCGAACGGGATCTGCCCGGTGGGGTGCGCAACGCCGGGCTCGAGCTGCGCGCGTACGTCGTCGGCCGAGAGGTCGACGAGGACAGGTTCCTGCATGAGGACGCCGAGCAGCAGGTGCTCGGTTCCAACATGGTCGTGACCCAGCATGCGCGCTTGCTCCTGCGCAGCCACCACCGTCTGCCGCGCCTCGACCGTGAAGCGGGTAAAGAGCCCCGCCGGCCGCCGCCGCCCGCGCAGCCGTCGCACCTTCTGCGCGGTGTCCTCGATCAGGAGCCGCTCCTGCAGGAGCTGGACGGTCTCCGCCCCGATGGAGCGGTCGTTCTCCGCCGCCCGCTCCCGCAGGAGCTCGTACAGGTCGTCCGGAACGTTCCGGACGTGCAGCGTCGCCATGGTGCGCAACGCTAGCACTGTGCTACCGGATCAGCAACAGCCCTCGCCGCAGCCGTCGCAGCAGTCGTCCTCCACGGGATCCTCCTTCCGCTATATTGATGGATATCGATGAATACGTTACCGGTCCTCTGCTGCGGCCCGCAAACGCCCTCGCTCGATCCGGCCGAGGCCGACCTCCTCGCCGCCCAGTTCAAGGCTCTTGCCGACCCGGCGCGCGTCACGATCCTCAACCGGTTGGCCGCAGCCGACGAGGTCTGCGTCTGCGACTTCGTCGCGGCGCTCGACCTCGCGCAGCCGACGGTGTCGCATCACCTCAAGGTGCTGCGCGAGGCCGGCCTCGTCGAGTCATCGCGTCGCGGTACCTGGGCGTACTACCGGCTCGTTCCCGAGGCGGTCGACGCGCTGCGCGGAGCGATCACCCCGCGCTGATCAGCACGACGCCGGCGAGCGTGACGAGGATGCCGATGTTCTGCGACCGCTCGACGCGCTCGCCGAGCGCGAACCGCGCGAGCAGCACCGTCACCGCGGGATAGAGCGACGCGAGCACGGACACGACGCTGAGCAGTCCGTGTGATGCCGACGCGGCCGCGAACAGCGTGTTCCCTCCCGAGTCGAGCAGGCCGATCGCCGCGAGCGCGACCAGGTGCGGACGGACGCCGCGCACGCGCCGCCGCTGGCGCGTCAGCAACAGCGCCGACCACACGAGTGTCACCGACACTGGCGCGGAAGATGAACGACGGCCATAGCCAGTCGTGGGCGGCGCTCGCGTGCAGCGGGATGAAGTAGCCCCCGAAGCCGAGCAGCGCGAGCAAGGCCCACCCGGTCCCGGCGGCGAACTGCCGCCGCGTCGCGCCGCGCTCGAGCGACGCCATCAGCCCGCCGCCGAGGGCCGCGACGAATCCGATCTCCTGCAGGAACGACACGTGGTCGCCCTGCGTCAGGCCCCAGATGACCGGGATGCCGGCCGCGACGGCCGCCAGCGGGACGACGACGCTGATCGCGCCCGCCGCCATGCCGCGGTAGAACGCGACGAGTCCCAGCGTCCCGAAGACGGCGGCGAGCGCGGCCCACGCGACCTCGGGGCCCGGCGGACCGGTGCCGCGCACGGCCACCGCAATGGCGAGCGCCACGAGGCCGAACGGCTGCGACACCGCCATCACCACGAGCGCGGGCATCAACCGGCTCTTGAGCCCGCCCATGAAGTCCCCGACGCCCCAGCAGAGGCTGGCGAGCAGCGCGTAGGCGGGCGCCACTACGGAGCTTCGACAGGCCTCGTCGCGGCGACCGCGTCGAGCTGGTTCGCGTGGTAGAGGACGGCCGCCTCGGCGGTGCGCGCCGCGCGCACGTCGTGATGGCACGCGACGGCGTGCAGCAGCTCCGCCGGCGCGTGCGCGTCCTCGAGCATGCGCAGGCCGAGGTGCACGTGGCCGAGCAGCTTGCCCTCCTCGGTCGGCTGGAAGATCGGCGGCGGGCCGAGCTCGCGTGTACGGCCGACGTCGTGCACGAGCGCGGCGGAGAGCAGGAGGTCGGGACGCAGCCGGGGATGGAGCTGGCAGAGCTCGCGGCAGATGGTGGCGACGCCGACCGTGTGCTCGAGGAGGCCGCCGGCATAGGAGTGATGCCCGTCCGGCGTCGCCGGATACATGCGCAGCGGCGCGACCGCGAGCACCTTCGTCACCAGTCCGCGCAGCCCGTCGTTGTGCACCTCGGCGGTGAGGAACTCGAGGAAGCCCTCGATCTCGTCCGCGTCGCGCCGCATCGCGGGCGCCATGGCGGCTGGGTCGACCTCCGCTGCGGGCTCGATCGTGCGCACGTCGAGCTGGAGCGAGTCGCGGAAGCGCTCCACCCGTCCGAGCACGCGCACCGCGTCGCCTTCGCCGAAGCGGCCGTCGAGCAGCTCGACGTCGTTCCACACGCGGGCCGAGATCCGGCCGCTCGGGTCGACGAGCTCGAGCGCGAGGTACGGGGCGCCGTTCTTCGTCCGCAGCCGCTGCTTCTTCGCGACCGCGTAGACGCCCTCGACCGTCCGGTTCTCCTCCAGTTGCGCGATCGCGGTCACTTCGAGTGAGTCTAGGCTTCACGCTCGATGGCGCGCATCCGCCCCTTCCGCGCTCTCCGCTACGACGTGCCCGACCTCTCGGCCGTGGTGGCGCCGCCCTACGACGTCATCTCCGAGGAGGACCGGGCGGACTACCTCGCCCGGAGCCCCTACAACGTCGTCCACCTGACGCTCCCCGACTCGGAGGAGCAGGCCGCCCGCGACCTCGCCTCCTGGCAGGAGAAGGGCGTGCTCGTCCGCGACGCCGAGCCCTCGTACTGGTGGCTGTCGCAGGACTACGTCGGCCCCGACGGGGTCGCGCGGCAGCGCGAGGGCTTCGTCGCCTCGCTCCACGCCGAGCCGTACGAGAACCGCGTGATCCTGCCGCACGAGCGCACGCACGCGGGGCCGAAGGAGGGCCGGCTGCGCCTCCTGCGCGCGACGCGCACGCAGCTCGAGCCGCTCTTCTTCCTCTGGGACGGGACGATCGAGGTCGACGGGCTCGGCGAGCCTGATCTGGAGGTCGACGGCGACAAGCTCTGGCGCCTCGATCCGGAGTTCGGCGCTGCGCTCACGGAGGAGCTCGCCGACGCGCAGCTGCTCATCGCGGACGGCCACCACCGGTACGAGACGGCGCTCGCGTTCGGCGAGTCGCCGTGGTTGCTGGCCGTGATCGTCCCGACCGACCAGGAGGGGCTGACCATCTTCCCCACGCACCGCATCGCGCGGTCGGTGAACGGCGTTGCCGCCGTGACTCCGATCGATCCGCCCGGCGACGAGCTGCCCGGTGTCGTGCTCTACCGCGACGGCCGGTACGAGCTCGTCGAGGGCGAGGGGCTCGACCCCGAGATCGTCGAGGCGCTGAAGCCGGAGGGCGTGACGTACACGCCGCAACGTCGCGAGGCGGTGGCCGCGGTCGACCGCGGCGACGCGGAGGCCGCGTTCCTGCTCCGCCCGACCCGCATCGAGGACGTCTGGGAGGTTGCAGAGCGCGGCGACGTCATGCCGCAGAAGAGCACGTTCTTCTATCCGAAGCTCACCTCCGGCCTGCTCTTCCTTCCGCTTGACTGACTGGCTCGAGCTCTGCCGGGCCGCCGCCGCCGACGTGCGCGGCGCGCTCGTGGAGCTGCCGACGCGCATCGAGCGCGAGCCCGTCCTGCGCCGCGGCGAAGGCGGAGACGACACGACGGCGATCGACGCGGCGGCCGAGCATCTCGTGCTCGAGCGCTTCCGGCCGCTCGGCGTCTCCATCGTCTCCGAGGAGGCCGGCTTCATCGACGGAGACTCGACCGTCGTGGTGATCGATCCCATCGACGGCTCGCTCAACGCCAAGCGCGGGATCCCGTTCTTCAGCGTCTCGATCGCCGTCGCCGACGGCCGTCGCATGCAGGACGTGCACTTCGCGTACGTCTACGACTTCGGCTCGGGCGAGGAGTGGACGGCGCGCCGCGGCGAGGGCGCATGGTTGAACGGCGAGCCGCTCGGCGCCGTGCGCCCGAAGGAGCAGATCGAGATCCTCAGCTTCGAGGCGACGCTCACCTCGCTCGTCGCCGAGCACGCCGCCGCGTTCTCGGGCATCGCGCACCGCCTGCGCGTCATGGGCTCGCTCGCCCTCTCGCTGTGCCATCTCGCCGCCGGCCGGGTCGACGGCGTCTGCTCGCTCAAGGCGGCGCGGTCGGTCGACATCGCCGCTGCGCAGCTCCTCTGCCGCGAGGTCGGGCTCGCGCTCGAGCTGTTCGACGACCCGCGCCCGTTCGGCGAGGCCGAGCTCGATCTGGAAGGGCGTTCGCGCATCGCCGCGGCGGGCACGCCCGAGGGGTGCCGCCGGATCGCGGCTGCTCTCTCGGTCTAGCTGTAGCCGAGCTCGGCGAGCAGCGGGCCGGCCTCGGCCTCGACGTCTTCGAGCTGCTCCGCGGTGAGGTCGCGCCGCCAGCGCCCGACCGAGTTCGCGTGCGCGTCGGAGAATGACTCGGACAGTTGCTCCGTGCCGACCCCGAGCGTGTGCGCCAACGGTTCGGTTGCCGTCACGGGATCGGAGACGAGCTCCTCGTACCGCAGCTCGACCGTCCGCTCCGGAGCCGCGCGCGCCGCCGTGACGTACTGCCGCCAGGCCCAGGCAGCCCGCCGTGCGTCACTCACGTGCACGAACTCTTCCCGGCGCTCGGGCTCGACCCAGAAGCGCGGGTAGACGCCGTACGACTGTTTGGCGTCGTCGCTCTCGGCGCTGCGTTTCGCGCTCAGCCACCCGCGCTCGAGGAGCGAGCACACGACGTCGCGGCCGTCGCGCACGACGTGTACGGCGGTGGCGGACGGAAACGCGCTCAGCGCGGCGGGAAGCACGAAGCCGGTCTCCGGCGTCTGCTCGACGCCGCGCAGGCTGCGCACGAACGCGAGCCCGCGGACGCGCTGCAGCACGTGTCGGATCTCCTTCGCCTGCTCGGGCTCGGGCAGGTCGACGAGGTCGGGGATCGCAGCCTTCAACAGCGGCACTTCGCCGAGGTCGACGAACGCGGGGAGATCGCCGATCGCGCCCGCCGTGAAGCTCGTGCCGGAGCGCGGCGAGCCCACGACGAACACGAGCCGTTCCTCGCGCGGGCGGTGCAGGCGCGTCTTCGTTCCGCGCACGGCTACGCGTACGGCGGTCGAGCCGTACGCTGACGCCGACCAGGCTGCCTGCCTGACGACGTGCACGAGGCCAACTTCGTGCACGCTGGGATTGTTACAAGTCCGGGAACCTCTGCGCCATGAGTTCTCTAAGAGCCGTCTCCCTCACGAGCCCCGACCGCGTCCTCTTTCCGGACGACGGGATCACCAAGGGCGACCTCTTCCGCTACTACGAGCGCATCGCTCCCGTGCTCGTGCCTCACCTCCGGGACAGGCCGTTCACCCTGAAGCGCTACCCCCACGGCATCACGGGCGAGGTCTATTTCCAGAAGCAGACTCCGCGCGGCGCGCCCGCCTGGATCCCGACCCGCCGGTTCACGACGCATCCGCGCGAGGGCGGCGCGCGCGAGGTGGATTTCGCATTGGTCAACTCACCCGAGGCGCTGCTCTGGATGGTGCAGATGAACTGCGTCGACATGAACGCCTGGTACTCGCGGGTGGATAAACCCGGCCGGCCCGACTACGTCGTCTTCGACCTCGACCCGCCGGACGAGCCCGACGGCTTCGTGCTCGCGATCGAGGTCGCCCATCTCATCCGTGGGCTCCTCGACGAGGTCGGCCTTCCCGGCTACGTGAAGACGAGCGGCGCGGACGGCATCCACGTGCTCGCGCCGATCCAGCGCCGCGCCGGCTTCGACGACACGTACGCGTTCGCCGAGACGGCGTCGCGGTTCCTGGAGACGAGGCATCCAGGGCTCGTCACGACGGAATGGTTGAAGAAGAAGCGCGCCGGCGTGCTCGTCGACCACCGCCAGAACGGCTGGGGCAAGACCATCGCCTCCGTCTACTCGGTGCGCCCGAAGCCGGGCGCGCCCGTGTCGACGCCGTTGCGGTGGGACGAGCTGACGAAGAACGTGCGGCCGCGCGACTTCGGCATGGAGGTCGTCCTCGAGCGGGTCGACCGCCACGGCGACCTGTTCGCGCCCGTGCTGGAAGACGCGCGCCCGCTCGGCGCCGCCGCGCGTGAGCTCGCTCGCCTCGTGCCATAGTCTTCGCAGCGTGCGGCGTGCCGCTCATCCTCGTCTGCATCCTGGCGCTCGTCGGCGCTGCACCGGCTGCAGCGGCGAAGCCGAAGCTGAAGGTGGTCGTCACCGCCCAGAGCCACCATCCCGTCCTTCACCACACATGGTGGTACGAGGTTCGTGTGACCGCGAACGGCAAGCCGGTCGCGTGCAAGATCCACGTCCAGGTGTTCTTCAACGGCTTCTCCGTCGGCGAAGTCGGGACGCACGTCGTGAAGCACGGCATCTGGAAGGAGACGATCCCGGCCACCGGCAAGGATGCGTTCCCGCCTGCTTCGATCGGCCAGCCCGTCGCCTGGCATGCGATCGCGACGGCTACGGGCTATCGCGCCGGCGTCGGCACCTGGGCCGTCTCCGTCGTCAAGTGAGCGGCGCCCAGGTCGACGTCCGGCACGTCCGCAAGAGCTTCGAGCATGGACGAATCCACGCGCTCGTGGACGTCTCGCTCCACCTGGACGAAGGCGAGCTCGTCGCGCTCACCGGACCGTCGGGAGGCGGCAAGAGCACGCTCCTCAACCTCATCGGGGCACTCGACCGGCCGGATGCGGGCGAGATCGTCGTCGCCGGGCTGGACGTTGCGACGCTCGACGACCAGGCGCGCTACCGCGCCGAGACGGTCGCGTTCGTCTTCCAGTTCCACAACCTGATCACGACGCTGAACGCGGTCGAGAACGTCCAGATCCCCATGCTCGGCATGCGTCCTCGCGCCGAGCGGGAGCGTCGCGCCAACGAGCTGCTCGGCGAGGTCGGCCTGGGTGACCGCACCCGCAACTATCCGCCGACGCTCTCGGGCGGCGAGCGTCAGCGCGTCGCGATCGCGCGCGCGCTCGCAAACGAGCCGCGGCTGCTGCTTGCCGACGAGCCCACCGGCGCGCTCGACTCCGAGACCGGAGCGCAGATCCTCGATCTGCTGCGGCGCGTCCGCGACGAGCGCGGGACGACGATCCTGCTGGTCACGAACGACGACGGGGTCGCAGCGCAGGCGGACCGCGTCGTGCAGATTCGCGACGGCCTGCTCAGTTCTGCGGAGACGCCAGCGCTGCAAGCGCCGAGCTGAGCCCCGCCGCCGTCTTCGACACGTACGCGACCTGCGCCTGCAGGTAGCCGGCGTCGAGCTGGCTCGACGGCGTCGACGTGACGTACGACGTGAGTGCGTGCAGCTCGTTCGTCAGCCGGGCGAGGGCGCCGCTCAGCGGTGCGGCCTGCGCCGATGTTGCGGCGAGCGCGTGCTGCGCTGACGCGAGTTGCGCTGTGGAGCTTTGCGAGCGACGTGCGCAGGGTTGCGCGGGATCTGCGAACCGCGAGAGCGCCGGCGTCCGCGGCTGCGAGATCCAATCGCTCCGCCGCAAGTTGCGTGCGCAGTGAATGGACGGTCGCGGTGGCGGCGACGAGCGCCGATTCTGCCGAGGTCCCCTTCTGCGCCTGGTGTTTCCACCCGATCGAGAACCCCGCGGCGCTTACCGCAGCACCACACACGAATGCGGCGAGCACGACGGCCCACATGATTCGCGGCGTCCGCCGTCTCGACTGCGGGACGGCGACGTGACGGCGGGACTGCTCTGCGAGTGGCCAGGACATCCGGTCGCCGTTCTTCGCCGGCGGGCTATTCCCTTCTGAGCGCCTCGATCGGGCTGAGCCGCAGCGCGCGCCAGGTCGGGTAGGCCGCTCCGATGACGCCGACGCCGAGGGCGAACGCGAGGCCCCATCCGAACACCCCCGCAGTGAAGGTGGGCGTCACGAGCGTGGACAGCCCGGTCTGCGTGGTGAAGAGATGCGCGGCCAGCACGCCGACGCCGAGCCCGAGCGCGAGCGCGACGAGCGAGATGCCGATCGCCTCGCTGATGATGAGCGCTGCGATTCGCCTTCCGGGCCAGCCGACGGCGCGCAGGATGCCGATCTCGCGGATGCGCTCGAAGACGGACATCGCCATCGTGTTCGTCACGCCGATTCCGCCGACGATGAGCGCAAGGATGGAGATGACCCAGCCGACGTCGATGATCAGGCGTGACGACGTGTCGACGTTGACGGCCTGCCCCGGCTCGACGACGGCGGTGATGCCGTACTTCTTCTCCAGCCGCGTCGCGACTGCCTGCGGGCGCTGCCCGGGCATCGCGATGACGCCGATGCTCGTCACCTCGCCGGGACGGTTGGCGAGCGACTGCACGGTTGCGAGTGGGAGGACGACGCCGTTGTCCTCGAAACGGTCGCCGCTGTGGAAGATCCCCGTGACCGGGAACGTGCGCTTGCCGATGCGCAGCTTCTCTCCGATCCGCGCGCCAAAGTGGTCGCCGGCGAGTGCGCCGGTGCGCGTGCCGTCGACGAGCGTCAGGCGCTGCGCCGCGAACTCGTGTGGCGCGAGGCCGATGACGAGCGACGACGCCTTGCCGTCGACGGTGGTGACGTAGAGGAACACGAGAGCCGTCTGCGCGACGCCGCGGTCGTGCGCGATGCGCTTCTCGAGCGCCACGGGCAGGAGCGATTTGGTCGCGTCGGAGACGCCGCTCTGGAAGAGCCCGAAGTCGGCGCGGCCGACGTGGATGAGGTCGCCCGCCGTGCGCTCGGTGCCGGCGGCGATGGACAGGAGCGCGACGATCAGGCCGACGCCGAGGGCGACACCGGCGGCGGTGAGGAGCGTCCGCACGGGCCGCCGCAGCAGGTTCTTCCGGACGAGCCCGAACCAGGTCATGAGGGCTATCTTCGCTACGGTGCAGGACTGATGCAGCCGGACCGTGACGCAGTCCTCAAGGCCCTCGAGCAGGTCATCGACCCGGAGCTCCAGCGCCCGGTCACCGAGCTCGACATGGTGCGCGACGTCGAGATCGCCGACGGCATCGTCTCCCTGACGATCGTCCTGACCATCGCCGGCTGTCCGCTGCGCCAGTCGTTCGAGCAGCAGGTGGAGCAGGCGCTCGCCGACGTGCCCGGCGTTCGCGGGGCGGCGCTCTCGTTCGGCGTCATGACCCCGGAGGAGCGGCAGGCGCTGACGACGAAGCTGCGCGGGGGCGCGCCGGCCGACGACAAGAAGATTCGGCTCCATCGAGACACGCGAGTCATCGCGATCGCGAGCGGCAAGGGAGGCGTCGGCAAGTCGTCGCTCTCGGCCAACCTCGCGGTCGCGTTCTCACAGCTCGGGCGGCGCACGGGGATTCTCGACGCCGACATCTACGGCCACTCGATCCCGCACATCCTCGGCATCCACCAGAAGCCCGTCGCGGTCGACGAGATGATCGTCCCTCCGGTGAAGGACGGACTGAAGCTCATGTCGATCGGTTTCTTCCTCGACGGCAACGAGCCGGTCATGTGGCGCGGCCCGATGCTGCACCGCGCGCTCGAGCAGTTCCTCACCGACGTGCACTGGGGCGAGCTCGACGTGCTCGTCGTCGACATGCCTCCGGGAACGGGCGACGTGTCCATCTCGCTCGGGCAGCTGTTGCCGCGCGCGGAGGTCGTCATCGTCACGACGCCGCAGAAGCTCGCGCAGGACGTGGCGTCGCGTGCGGCGTCGATGGCGCAGAAGACGAACATGCGCTTGCTCGGCGTGATCGAGAACATGAGCGGCGACGTCTTCGGCGAGGGCGGCGGCGAGGAGCTCGCGTCCGATCTCGGCATTCCGTTTCTCGGATCGGTCCCGCTCGATCCCGTGCTGCGCGAGCAGGGAGATCTCGGCGCTCCGGTGGTCGCGGCCGAGCCGGATGCGGAGTCGGCCCGTGCGATCATCGCCATCGCGGAGGCGCTCGACGCACGACGCGATGTCGGCGGGATCGTCAAGTCGCTCCCGCTCGTCTCGTAGTGCCGGAATCCTCGAACGTCGCCCGGGTGCGCGAGGTCTACGACCTGGCGCGGCACGCGAAGCACCAGGAGTTGCGCGCCCTGCTCGTCGAGGACGTCACGTGGGATCCCGCGCGCGAGGGCGCGTGGAAGCCGTGCACGAACGTGGACGAGGTCGTGAAGACGCTGTTGTGGCGGGCCGGCATGAACAAGATGCGGCCGTCGGACTTCATCGATCTCGGAGACCGCGTCCTGTTCCAGGTGCGCGGCCGCGGCATGGGGCGGCTCGGCGCGAAGGGCTTCTTCCAGCGGCTGTTCCAGATCGTCGTGCTGCGGGGCGGCAAGGTCGTGAGCATCAAGGACTACGCGAGCCGTGACGAGGCACTGGCCGCCGCGGGAGTGAAGCGGTGACATGGCGGCTGCGGCGTTCTTCGATCTCGACCGGACGCTCCTGCGCCGCGCGTCTGCGCTCGCGCTTGCGGGATCGTTCCGCGACCGCGGCCTGATCTCACGCCGCCAGCTGGCGAAGGCGGCGGCGTGGCAGCTCCTCTTCGTTCTTCGTGGTGCAAGCCACGAGGCCGTGCGGTATGCGGCCGAGGACGGGCTCATCCTCCTGCGCGGCTTCACACCGGACGAGATGCGCCAAGTCGTCGCCGATGCGATGGAGCCGGTGCTCAAACCGCTCGTGTATGCGGAGCCGCTCCATCTCGTCGAGCAGCACCGTGAGCGCGGCGACAAGGTCTACATCGTGTCGGCGTCGCTCCAGGAGATCGTCGAGGGGATTGCCGACGAGCTCGGCTTCGACGGCGCGCTCGGAACGGTGTGCGAAGTGCGGGACGGCGTGTACACCGGGCGCGCTCTCCGCGCGCTCCATGCCGAGAACAAGGCGGAGTGCGTGCGCGAGCTTGCGGAGTCGCGCGGCTACGACCTCGCCGAGTGCACCGCGTACTCGGACAGCCACACCGATCTCCCGTTCCTCGAGGCGGTCGGCAACCCGGTGGCGGTGAATCCCGATCGCGAGCTTCGCAACACGGCGGAGGACCGTGGCTGGCCCGTGCTCGAGTTCAGCTCGGCCGCGTATCCGCACGCGCGGCGGCGCGTGCCGCCCGTGCTGTGGGGCGCAACCGCGCTCTTCGGCGCCGGCGTCGCGGCCGGAAGCAGGCGACGCCGTGGAGGCTGACGAGGCGCTCGAGCGCCTGCGGGCGCGCGGCTTCTCGGAGGAGGACGCGCAGCGCCTCCATGCGCACTTCTCCGAGGCGGAGGCGCGCGGCAAGCTCGGCCACGGGTTCTCGCGCGTCGAGTGGCTCGAGACGCTCGAGGTCGATCCGGCGGCGAAGCCGGAAACGGTGGAGGCGGAGGGCGCGTTCGAGCGCTGGCACGGGCGCGGCGCGCTCGGTTACCTCGTGCTCGACGCGGTCGTGCGCACGCAGCTCGCCGATCCGCCGGAGCGTGCGCGGCTCGTCGTGTGCGAGCAGACGTTCCCGACCGGGATGCTCGGCGGCTGGGTGCGGCGCCTCGCCGAGGGCGGGTTGGTCGCGGTGCTGACGGCGACGTCGCCTCCGCGGCTGGGGCCGCCCGGCGGGCCGAAGGTGGCGGGGACGAATCCGTTGGCGATCGGGATCCCCAGCTCGGACGGCGAGCCGGTCGTCGTCGACGTGTCGATGGGAGCCGTGACGTGGGGCGACGTCATCGCCGGGCTCGCCGACGAGGAGCAACTCGTGCCTTTCGGCGGCGAGCAGTGGCATAAGGCGCTCGCGCTCGCAGTCGGGCTGCAGCTTGTCGTCGATGCGCTGCACCGCGAGGACGGGTACGGCGCGGTGCTGCTCGTAGCGCGGCCGGAGTCGAATCCGGTGCCGGCGCTGCGGGAGCGCGTGGCGGGGTTACGCCTTCCGGGCGATTCCTAGCGAGAGGGCGCTCGCGCAGCGCTTTCACGTTGGTTGGTGCGCTTGCGCGCGTACAGCTCGAAGTCGGCGGCGCGGAGAAGGTCGTTACGCGAGCTCTTGCCATCCGGGTAGCTCGCAGTCCCCACGCTCACTTTGACGCCGACGACGTCCTGAACGCGGCCCTGCACGACGGCAGCGATGGCAGCCGCCGCGTCTGCGTCGTGTCGAGGGAGCACGAGGACGAACTCGTCGCCACCGAGCCGAAAGGCTTCACCGTCGTGACGGAGGCTCTCGGCGACGGCAACCAGGACTTCGTCGCCGCGTACATGCCCGTCGCGGTCGTTGATTCGCTTGAAGCCATCGAGGTCGAGCAGGCAGATGGACAGTGTCTCCCCGGTTTCATCGGCGCGATCGAGCTCGCGGCGAAGGTGCTCGCCAAAGTGGCGACGGTTGCCGAGCTCCGTGAGCGGATCGGTCAGCGCGAGCTGTGTCGCCTGTCGGCTCTGCTCGAGAGAACGGAGATAGAGGCCGACGACAAAGACGGGTACGGCGGCGAGCACCGCGATATACGGGTCGCTACGCCAGCAAATGATGAAGACCGGCACCACCGCGAGGGAGAGAAGGAAGGGGAGAAGGCCGACCTTCAGGAACGACCTATAGATAGCCGCTGCCTCCCGGATCTTCACGTGCGTGACCATCAGGGCCATGAGGCCGACGTTCGTGACCAACATCGCGGTAGCCGCGAGAAGCACGGTGAGAACAAGGCCCACCCGGCTGCCGGGGTGAGCGTGCGCGGCGAGCCCGGCGGCGCCGCCCATGAGGGCATAGGAGCCGGCGTTGAACGCGATCTTCAAGGGGTGAAACCGAACACGCGCCAACTCGAAGCCGATCGAAACGGACGCGATGAGCACCGCGACCGCGGCACCGTACATCACCGCAGCGCACGCAACCGCGACAGCGCTCAGCGACATCTCGCCCCCGCCCTCTACGGCAATAGGAACGGGCCAGCGATCGCCGAACCAGGTGAGCGCTCCAAGGAGGAGAACGCCCGCACCTTCTTTCCACGACAGCTGCCCCAGGACGAGTGTCCTCGCCGACAGGAACACGGCTGCCGCCCCGCCCAGGACGACACCGTCCCAGACGACCCAACGCGCTGGTGACATGAACCCAGACCGAGGCACTGTGGCGGACATGCGGCGACCTGATCATCTGGCATTGCGTACCGCCAACGCGCCCCCCAAACGGGGGCCACGGGGCCGAGCCCTGACCGGGCTCGACCCCGTATTGCCTGTCTCTAGGGGTAGTTCAAGACGTTGACGGGTGTGTCCGGGTTCGCGGCTGTCGACGATCCGCCGACGCCGTCGATGACGGACGAGATCCCGCCGCTTCCCGCAGTGCTGAGGAAGATGGTGAAGATGTCGTGCAACTGGACATCGGGCGTGGTCGGTACCTGGAACGCCTCGTCCGAGTAGATCGGCACGCCCTGATTGAAGAACGAGTAGCTCCCCATGCCCGAGCCCTGGAATGTCTTCACACTCGGCGCGACGAAGAAGGCGGGATAGCCCTTCTGAGTCGCGCTCGCCATCCAAGCGCTCTGGCTCGGCGGGTCGTATGGCATCTCGTTCTGGAAGAAGACGACGCTGCCGTTTTCTCCGTTCCAGACGACCTCGTTCTTCTGGTAGTGCTCCACGAAGAGACCGTACGCGCTGACGTTGTCGCCGTTGACGACCAGGCCGGTGTCTGCGGTGTTGGTCGTCCAGCCGGCGCCGGCACCGTGGTCGGCACGCCACGCCCAGATGTCGTCGAGGATGGCGTTGTCGGCGTTGACCACGAGGCTCGTCGTCGCGCTACCCGCCTCTGCCCCGCCGATGCGGAAGAAGACGTCGGACAGGAGCGTCGGATCGTTCGCGTCGTGGGTTCCGCCGGCGTGCGGGTCGCCAATCTGCATCAGGACCGGCGAATTGACCGGCCCGGCGTCGACGATCAGGCCGCTCACCTTGATGCCGGGCACGCTCGCCGCCTCGATCGCGGCGTTCCCCTGCGTCGGAATCAACGTGGCGAAGCCGAGCCCGAGCACGACCGTATGCGGATGACTCACGACGATCGGCTGCGGCAGCTCGTAGATGCCCGGCGTGAGGATGAGGCTCTTCCCACGTGCGAGTGCAGCGTTGATCGCCGCCACTTGCGTCGACGGGGTCGCGACGAAGAACTGGTCGATCGGAATGGACGTCGCAGCTCCGTACGCGGGCCCTGTTGAGTTGTGTCGGACGCCCGGCACGAGCACGCTGTAGCTCCCGCCGGCGTCTGCGGCGAGATACGGCGGCTCCTCCGACACGGGCGTGGTCGCGATCGTCGTGTACTGGTTGCTGCCGCCGAAGTCGGCGGCGGGCGCACCGTTGTCGCCGAGGAACACTTGATTCCAGACGCTGTTGCTCCACCCGTTGATGTCGCTGTTGCGAGTGAAGAACTGCTGCTGCGTGTAGTCGGCGACCTGGCCGTTGAACTGGTCGTTGGCGAAGAACCCTCCGCTCGTGAAGAAGTTGTTGTTGCAGTAGTCGACCGCGACGAGCGATCCATTCACGATCACGCTACGAATTGGCGCGGCCTGCGAGACCGCCCACATCTCCGCGCTGTTGTCGCAGAACGCCGAGAAGGCATCGCCGGAGTACGGGGCGTAGTTCGGCGGTGAGCCCGGCAGATCGACGTTCAGCGTCAGATTCGACATCGAGCGCCAGAAGTTCGTAAGCCCGTTGCAGACTCCGCCGCCGAAACAGCGGTTGAAGACGTTGATCGCTCCGTTGATCACGACGTCGTCCGGGCTCGCGCCGAGGCCGGCGACCTGCGTGTAGTAGCCGACCTGGAAGTCGAGCGGATTCGCCGCCGACCCATACGTTCCGGGCTCGAACAAGAGCGCATACCGGCCCGTGCCGAACTCGCTGGGGACTTGCTGCGTCGAGATCGCGTCGAGCGTCGACTGAATCGTCGACTGCGCCATCGACGGCGAGAAGACGATGACGTTCGGGCCGAAGTCCGGGCGCGGCGGCGCGACGCCCGCGGCCGGCCCGGCAAGGTGAAGACCAGTGCGGCAAGCGCCAGCGCCGACCGCGATTCGGGCGCGACGCGAGAGGTCCATGTCCATGAGCTCCCCTGAGTCGTTTCTCCTCACGGCTCCTGGGTGAGCCGTGCGGGAGGACGCTAACGTACCGGAACCGCTTCCGGAAATTTACAGCGGTTCCGGAAAGCGCTGATCGTCGCGGAGCGAGACGACGCTCACGCAGGGCGGCATTCTAGCCGGGCTGGTGGCAGACGGCTTCGATGTTGTTGCCGTCGGGATCGAGGACAAAGCCGCCGTAGTAGTCCGGGTGGTAGACCGCTCGCACGCCGGGTGCGCCGTTGTCGGTTCCGCCCGCCTCGATGGCCGCGGCATGGAAGGCGTCCACTTGCGCGCGATTCTCGGCTCTCAGCGCAATGTGAAGCCGCCCCCGCACCGGATCCCCGTACGCCTCGATGAAGAACGACGGTCGTCCTCCATCGTCCTTGCCGAACCCGGCGGCCGCTCCGGAGAACTCCATGAGCAGCGTCATCCCGAGCGGCGCGAGCGCTTGCTCGTAGAACGCCTTGCTTCGCTCGTAGTCGGCAACGGCGAACCCGACGTGATCGAGCGTGATCATCCACTCTCCTTCGGCGGGAAAGCGCGGATCGTCGCGGATCGACGCGAAGTCCTCTTCCTCGCGCATGGCGCGAGCAGGCGTGGCCGCCTCTCGACGGCGACGCGCAGCTCGTCGAGCGCGCGCTCGCGATTCCCCGCGCGTGCTTCGACGCACGCGAGGTGGTAGTGGATCGAAGGGTGGTCGTTCTCCGCGATCGCGTCCTCGAGGATCTGCCGCGCCGTGTCCCAGTCCTCTGCGTTCCGCGCCGGGAGCGAGGGGAAGATGTACTCCCACGCGGAGATCTCGTGCGCGCCGGGCATGCCGCCGATCGCGAGCACCGTCGTACCGGCTTCCTTCGCGATCGCGTGCGCGCTGCTGCTTCGGATCGTCGAGGAAGACGAGCGTGCCCGCGGGCGCGTCCACCTCCTCGCCGTCGACGGTGAACGTCGCGTGCCCGGCGACGACCGCGTAGATCTCCTCGTGCCCGAGCGGCGTCTCGTCGTGATCCTCGACCACCTCGTCGCCCGCGTTCGCGGCGGTGTACGCATTGATCCCGAACGCGGTCACGCCGAGCGTCCTGCGCACCGGCTTCCATACGAGCGTCCCGAAGACCGGGACGCCCTCGATGTCATCGAGTCGCAGGATCTTCATCGCGGAGTGCCGTCAGAACGACCGGGTCGATCGCGTCATTCCCGTCGACGCGCTCCTCGAGATTGGCGACGCCGGCCCATGCGTCGAGGGAGTCGTAGCCGAGCCGCGTCAGCCGGTCGAGCACCTCGTCCGCGAGCGCGCCGTCGAGCGCGAGCCACTCGCCGCGCGGCGTCCTCCCGTACAACCGGTCGTGCAAACCGTAGAGCCGGCGCAGCTCCTCGATCGGCGTCGGCATGGTCGTCGACGCGCAGGTCGACGAGGACGTCCGACATCTGCGCGTAGCCACCGTTGCGCTCGACGACGAGGAGCGATGCGGATTGCTGGCCGCGCCGGTCGCCGCCCGTTGCCTGCGCGGCAGCGAGAGCCTCGATCAACCGCTCCGCGAGCGGACGGCCCTCGCCGGCTTCGAACGTCTCGGCGAGCGCGTCCACCGTCTCCGGGCCGACGAGGATGTTTCCCTGCGCCGCGTAGCCGTCGCCGGTCCGGTGCCCCGCCCAGTCCATGCACTCCAGGCCCGTCCAGGAGGCCGCGCGGCCGTCTGCGTCGACGACGCCGAGCTGTCGCTCGGCGCGGCCGTCATCCGCGGCCACGAGCCGCTCCACCACCTCCGCGGCGCTCAGTCCTTCCCGCAGCAACGCAAGCCCGTCCGGGCCGTAGCGCGGGTTCGCGTACGCCTGCGTCGCGATCGCTCCCACAGCGGGCTCCGCCCACGGGACGACCGACCCGACGGCGAGGAACTTCGACTGCACCGCGACGCCCCACTGCTTCCCGTCGCGCGCGACGAGCGAGTACGTCATCCGTAGGTGAGCTCGGTGAGGTCGAGCTCGAGCAGGTCGCGTCGGTCGGCGGGCACGAGCACGCACGACACCTCGGGCCGCGCGAGCGCCGCCTTCACGCCATCCGCCGCCGACGCGCGCACGACGACGGGCGTCCCTTCGTCGAAGGCACGCCGCAGACGCGTCGAGGTCGGGGACGTCGAGGACGAGCGCCCCTTCGACGTCCACCTCCCCCTCGAGCGCGAGCTCGGGAACGCGCCTGCCGGTCGCGCCGAACCAGCGCTCCCTCATACGGTGATCGTGCCTCCGGGCTCCATGCGTCTCGAGCGTGACTCCCGCCGGGACGTCGAGCTGGTCGGGCGTTCCCGTCAGCAGCCCGAACGTGCCCCAGTGGCAGGGGACGACGCGCTTGACGCCGAGCAGCTCGATCGCGACCGACGCCTCGCGCGGCCCCATCGTGAAGTGGTCGCCGATCGGAAGGACGGCGACGTCGGGGTGGTAGATCCGGCCGATGAGCTGCATGTCGCCGAAGACGCACGTATCGCCCGCGAAGTAGATCGACTTGCCGTCCTCGGTCTCGACGACGAGCCCCGACGGCTCTCCCGCATAGGAGCCGTCCGGCGCAGATCCGGAGTGGAACGCGTTCACGAGCGAGATCTTGACGCCGTCGACGATCCTCCGTTCCACCCTTGTTCGGGTTGCGGAGCTTGCCCTCGTCGACGCCGTTCCTGCCGAGCCAGCCTGCGAGCTCGACCAGCGCGACGACGGTCGAGCCGTGCTTCTGCGCGATCGCGACCGTGTCGCCGACGTGGTCGCCATGCCCATGCGTGAGCGCAATGATGTCCGCGCGTTCAGGCTCGAGCTCGTTCTCCGGGCACTTCGGATTGCCGTTCAGAAACGGGTCGACGTAGACGCGCTTTCCCCCTGATGTGTCGAGGCGGAACGACGCGTGACCCAGCCAGGTGAGTGTGTTGTCAGCCATGGGTCGAGACTAACGAGGAAGGACCGTCCGGCGCGGCACCGAACCTTTCGTGGATGGGCTCCCGCTTGCTCGCGCCCGGCATCGCACTCGCCGCGCCTGCTCGCCGACGTCGCCGGGGTCCAGTGGTCTCGCCTTCTGGCTCGTCCTCGCCGCCCTCCCGGCGGCCGCCGCCTTCGCGTTCGTCGCCATCAGCGACGCGCTCGCGGGCGAAGGCGCCCTCGGCGGCATCACGGCATCGGTCGCTCTCGTCCTGCTCGTGCTCGGGTCGGCGGTGCGCGAGAACGCGCCGCGCGGCGGCCACGTGCCGGCGCTCGCCGTCAGCAGCGTCGTGATGGCGCTGCTTCTGTTACGGGATTCCCGGGCTGCTCTGGGTGCTCGAGCCGCTGCGGTCGGTCAGAACGGCAAGGCCGACGCCGCGTGCCTCGCGAGCGTGATCAGCGGCCCGACCGCGATCAGCGAACCGACCGAGACGACGAGCGCCGCGCCGACGGCGATGTGGAGCAGCGTCTCGCGCGGCGGTGAGCCGCCCGTGGCGACGGCGAGCTGCGGCCCGCGCATGTAGATCGCGCGCACGACGCCGAGGTAGTAGTAGAGGCTCACGAGCGTCGCGAGCACACCGACGATGACGAGCCACGTCCAGCCGTGGTCGTAGGCCGCGGAGAGGACGTAGAACTTGCCGATGAAGCCGCCGCCGAGCGGCAGGCCGGCGAAGCCGAACATGAAGAACCACATGGCGACGCCGAGGAACGGCCGCTCCCAGCCGAAGCCGGCGAGGTTCTCGAGCGTCACCGCCTTGCCGAGCTCGCGCTCGCGTGCTGCGACGATCGCGAACGAGCCGAACGCCATCGCCGAGTAGGGGATGAGGTAGTACATGAGCGCCCGGCCGCCGAGCGCGGTCCCGGCGGAGAGGCCGATGAGGATGAACCCCGCGTGCGAGATCGACGAGTACGCGAGCAGTCGCTTCACGTCCGTCTGCACGAGCGCGGCGAGGTTGCCGATGACGAGCGACGCGACGGCGATCCCGGCGAGCGCCCACGTCCAGAGGTGCGCCTCCTGCGGGAACGCGGTGCGAAGCACGCGGAACGTGAGCGCGAACGCGGCCACCTTCGTCGCCGACGACATGAACGCCGTCACGGTCGTCGGCGCGCCCTGGTACACGTCCGGCGTCCACATGTGGAACGGCGCCGACGACGACTTGAACGCGAGCCCGGCGAGGATCATCGCGAGCCCGAGCACGAGCAGCAGGTCGCCGGACAGGCCGTGCAGGCCGACCTGCTGCGCGATCTCGGCGAAGCCGATGCGGTTCGTCGCGCCGTACACGAGCGCCGAGCCGAAGAGCAGCGCCGCCGATCCGAACGAGCCGACGACGAGGTACTTCGAGCCCGGCTTCGAGCGAGCCCTCCAGGTCGTAGTCGATCGCGCACAGGACATAGAGCGCGATCGAGAACCACTCGAGCGAGAGGAACATCACCATGAGGTTCGCGGAGCCGACGAAGAACGTCATCCCGGCTGCGGACGCGAGCAGGAGCGCGAAGAACTCCGACTCGTGCTCGCGCACCCGATCGGCGCCGACGAGCACGGTTGCCAGCGTCGTCGCGCACAGGATCACCTGCGTGAGCGCGGTCCAGCGGTCGCGGTAGAAGCTGTCCGCGATCACACGGTGGCCGTTCGCGCTGTCGACGTACAGCCACACCGACGTGACGATCCCGCCCAGCGAGCCGAGGGCTGCGACGATGACCGCGAACGTGCGGCGCCAGGCGGCGGGCACGAGCACCGCGCCGAGCAGCGCGACGAACGACGCGCCGAGCAGCACGAGGATCGTGGAGATCGCGAACCAGTCGACGTGCGGCGTATGGATCATCGGAACTGCTCGTAGACGGCGTTGAGCGGACGGTCGCCGGCGAAGGAGTGGTGCGAGATCCCCGCCGGCCACGCCGACAGCACGAGCAGCGCCGCGACGAGCGGCACGACGAGCGCGAGCTCACCGGGACGCAGGTCGAGCGCCTGGTCCTGCACCATCGGGCCGCGCGCGTCGTGCAGCACGCCGGAGATGAGCCGCAGCACGTACATCGCCGCCAGCACGATCCCGGTTGCGCCGATCGCCGCCCACCACCAGGCGCGCGTGTACGCGCCCGCGAGGATGAGGAATTCGCCTGCAAAGGCGGCAGATCCGGGGACGGCCAGCGAGATGACGCCGACGGTCATGAGCAGCGTCGCGAGCGCCGGCCGGCCCTTCGCCATCCCGCCCAGGCGCGAGAACTCCCCGGTCGTCGTGCGCCGTTCGACGGCGCCCGCGATGAGGAACAGCGAGGCCGAGATGAGCCCGTGCGCGATCATCTGCAGCACGGCGCCGTCGTAGCCGAGGTTCGTCCCGGAGAACAGGCCGATGGTGATGAGGCCGGACTGCGCCATCGACGAGTACGCGACGACACCCCGGAAGTCGGCCGCGCGGAACGCGAGCACGGATCCGTACACGAGCGCGGCGGCGCCGAGCGCGAGGATGACCGTGCGGTAGTAGTCCGACGGCTCGGGGAACTTCGTCAGGACGATGCGCAGCATCCCGTACGTCCCCGCCTTCGCGACGACTCCGGAGAGGATGGCCGTCACCTCGGGCGGCGCCTCGCGATACGAATCGGGCAGCCAGCCGTGGAACGGGAAGAGCGGCGCCTTGATCGCGAACGCGAGCATGAAGCCGAGGAAGAGCCAGCGGCTCGTGCTCGGCGGCGAGTCCACGAGGTCGAACGTCCCGACCTTGAGGCCGTACACGATGATCGCCGCGAGCATGACGAGCGAGCCCGCCATCGTGTAGATGAGCAGCTTGAGCGTCGCGCCGATCCGGTTCGCTCCGCCCCACACGCCGATGAGGACGTAGAGCGGGATCAGCATCGCCTCGAAGAACGCATAGAAGAGGAGCAGGTCCTGCGAGACGAACACGCCGACGGTCGCGCCGGTGAGCATCAGCATCAGCCCGAAGTACGCGCGCGGACGGTCGCGCCCGACCCAGAACCCGTAGCCGATGCACGCGGCCATCACGACGACGGTGAGGCCGACGAGCCAGAGCGAGAAGCCGTACTCGCCGACGTGGTACGAGACGTGCAGGTCCTTGATCCACGGCGTTCTCTGCGAGAACTGCAGGCCGGTGCGCGTGAAGTTGAAGCGCGCCGCCTGCTCGATCCAGAACCCGACCTCGACGAGCGAGACGAGCACAGCGAGGCTGCCGGTCGCGTAGCGCGACAGCGGCAGGATCCAGATCGCGAGCGCCCCCGCGATCGGGAGCCAGATGAGCACCGAGGTGATGGTCGACGTCGTCATCGAACGACCAGGAAGACGACGCCGACGATGGCGAGGCCCGTGCCGAGGAACAGGACGTACGTGCGCAGGAGCCCGGTCTGGAGGCGGCTCGCCCCTTGACCGAGCTCGAGCGCGCCTTCGCCGAGATCAGGCCCGGTGGCGAGGATGACGGGCTCCTCGAAGTCGCGGCGCAGCCACGAGGCGAACGCGGCGGCGGGGCGGTAGAAGAGCGCGTCGTACGCCTCGTCGAAATACAGCTTGTGCTCGAGCGTCCGCTGTACTGCGGGCAGCCGCGGAACAGCCAGGGACGCCTCGCCGCGCCCGTACAGCGCGTACGCGACGCCGATGCCGGCGAGGCCGAGGAGCACCGCGAGCACGGACGCGATTGCCTCCTGCGTGTTCGTCGGCTCCGCGACACCGAGCGTCTGCGCGACCGGCGCGAGCCAGTTCGTCAGCGGGTGCCAGAACGGCGAGAACTGGATCCAGCCGCCGATGACCGCGAGCACGGCGAGGACGCCGACCGGTACGAGCATCGTCAGCGGCCCCTCCTGGCCGTGATGCGCGTGGATGATGAACGCGCACGAACGCGCTCGGTTCGACACCGGGAACACAAGGAAGTACAGGCGGAACGTGTACACGCCGGTGAGGAACGCGCCCACGAGCCCGGCGCCGGCGAGGATGACGCCGTACCAGTGGTCGTGCAGTGCGGCCGCGATGATCGCGTCCTTCGAGAAGAAGCCGGCGAACGGCGGCACGCCGACGAGCGCGAGGGCTGCCGGCGAGGAACGCCCACTTCGTCCACGGCATGAGCGCGCCGATGCCGCGCATCTTGCGGATGTCCTGCTCGCCGGAGAGCGCATGGATGACGAGGCCCGCGGCCATGAACAGCAGTGCCTTGAAGAACGCGTGCGTCATCAGGTGGAACATCCCGCTCGCGTACGCGCCGACGCCCGCGCCGAGGAACATGTAGCCGATCTGCGACATCGTCGAGTACGCGATCACGCGCTTGATGTCCGTCTGCACGAGCGCGATCAGTCCGGCGACGAGAAGCGTCAGCGCGCCCATGCCGGCGGCGACGAGCTCGACCGTGCGCGCCTGCTCGAAGATGGGATGCGTGCGCGCGATGAGGTAGACGCCGGCGGTGACCATCGTCGCCGCATGGATGAGGGCGCTGACCGGCGTCGGGCCTTCCATCGCGTCCGGGAGCCAGGTGTGCAGCGGGATCTGCGCCGACTTCGCCGCTGCGCCGCCGAGCAGCCCGAGCGCGACGAGGTTGACCGCCGTGGGCGAGAGCTGCGCCGCGGTCGCGAACGACGTGCCGAACTCGAGCGAGTGCGAATGGAAGATGAGGACGAAGAACGCGAGCGCCATCGTCGCGTCGCCGACCGCGTTCATGATGAACGCCTTCTTCGCTGCCGCCACCGCGGACGGCCGGTCGTGCCAGAAGCCGATCAGCAGGTAGGACGAGAGGCCGACGAGGCCCCAGCCGGCGAGCAGGATCAGGAGGTTGCCGCCCTGGACGAGCAGCAGCATCGAGAAGACGAACAGCGACATGTACGCGAAGTAGCGCCGCTCCTCGTCGTCCCCGTCCATGTAGCCGATCGAGTAGAGGACGATCAGGCCGCCGACGCCGGCGACGATGAGCATCATCATCGTGCTGAGCGGGTCGACGAGCACGCTCAGGCCGACCTTGAAGCTGCCGCTCTGCAGCCACGTCCAGGCGGTGTACGTGATGCCGGCGCGGTCGTTCGACGCGCGCAGCGCGAAGAACGCCCAGATCGCGCCGCCGAACGCGACGAAGACGCTCGCCGTCGAGATCCAGCCGGCGACGGCACGAGGGATGCGCGTGCCGCCGAGCAGGATCACGATGGTGCCCGCCAGCGGAGCGAAGAGGCAGAGCCAGGCGCCGTCCCTCATCCGCGCAGCTCCGACAGCTTGTCGACGTCGAGCGCGAGACGTCGGCGGTTGATCGCCACCACGAGGCCGAGACCGACGCACACCTCGGAGGCGGCCACCGCCATCACAGCGAGCGCGAAGATCTGCCCCGCGCCGTTGCCGGCGTGCCGCGCGAACGCGATCAGCGCGAGGTTGCCGCCGTTGAGCATGATCTCGAGCGAGAGCAGGACGATGATCGGGTTGCGCCGCAGGAGCACGCCGAGCGCGCCCGTCCCGAAGAGGAACGCGGAGATGCCGAGATACCAGGCGATGCCGGGGCCCTGCATTACGTGGCCCTCTTCGTGTGCGACCCGAGGATGACGCCGCCGACGGCCGCGATGAGCAGGACGATGGAGGTGATCTCGAACGCGAGCAGGTGGTCGGTGAGGAAGAGCCGTCCGATCCAGCCCGGCGTCCCGAACGTCGCGTTGACGTGGTCGGAGTGGCTCAGGCGGCCGCCGGCCTTCAGCGCGACCGCAACGATGATCTCGAGGAAGATCGAGCCCGCAGCGAGCACAGCTGCGATCGACTGCCAGTTCGGCCCTCCCGCCCACGGCGTCTCCATGCGCGGGCCGATGTACGCGATGACGAACAGGAACATCACCATCACCGCGCCGGCGTAGACGAGCACCTGCGCTGCGGCGACGAACTCCGCCGACAGCAGCAGGTAGAGGACGGCGAGCGAGCCGAGGTTCCCGATCAGCGCGAGCGCGGAGTAGAAGGGGTTCCTGAACGACACGACGGCGACGCCTGAGGCGAGGCACGCGAAGCCCGCCCCGACCCACACGATCCACACGAGGATGTTCCCGGCCGACGCGAGGATCACGAGTCCGACCTGTAATAGGGGATCGGCGTGTCGAAGATCGCCGGGTCGGCGATCGGGGTCTTCTTCATCGGCTCCGCGAGCAGCATGTCCTTCGTGTAGATCTGGTCGTCGCGGTTGTGCTCGGAGAGCTCGTACTCGTTGCCGAGCGTGATCGCGTCGAACGGGCACGCGAGCTCGCAGTAGCCGCAGAAGATGCAGCGGCTCATGTTGATCTCGTAGATGCGCGCGTAGCGCTCGCCCGCGGAGACGCGGTTCTCGGGCGTGTTCTCCGCCGCGACGACGCGGATGCAGTCGGCCGGGCACGCGGCCGCGCACAGCGAGCAGCCGACGCACTTCTCCAGCCCGTTCGCGTGCGTCCACAGCCGGTGCCGGCCGCGGAAGCGCGGATAGAGCGGGCGCCGCTCCTCCGGATACTGCGTCGTGATCGGCTTCTTGAGGATCTGCCGGAACGTGACGGCGAAGCCCTTGAGCGTCGACACGGGCTGCGGGCTCACGTCGCCGCCACGATGATCGCGGTCACGAGGGCGTTGAGCGTCGCCACCGGCAGGAGGACCTTCCAGCCGAAGCGCATGAGCTGGTCGTAGCGCAGGCGCGGGAGCGTCGCGCGCAGCCAGATGAAGGCGAAGAGCACGCCGAGCAGCTTCAGCAGGAACCAGATCGGGCCGAGGTTCCACGGGCCGTGCCAGCCGGAGAAGAAGAGCGTCACCATCAGCCCGGAGAGCGTGATCAGGTTGATGTACTCGGCCGTCTGGAAGAGGCCCCAGCGCATGCCGGAGTACTCGGTGTGGTAGCCGGCGACGAGCTCCTGCTCCGCCTCCGGAAGGTCGAACGGCGCGCGGCTCGTCTCGGCGATGCCGGCGAAGAAGAACACGAGCAGGCCGACGAACTGCGGGATGACGAACGGCAGCGTCACGCCCTGCCGGTGGACGATGTCGACGAGCGAGAGCGAGCGGCCGAGGATGACGACGCCGAGCACGCTCAGCGCGAGCGACACCTCGTACGAGACGAGCTGCGCGCACGTGCGCATCGAGCCGAGGAGCGAGAACTTCGACTCCGACGCCCAGCCGCCGACGATGAAACCGTAGATGCCGATCGACCCGAGAGCGAAGATCAGGAGCAGCGAGATCGGGACGTTGACGACCTCACCGGTCACCTGCCAGTGGTAGATCTTCCAGCCCGACCCCCACGGGATGACCGAGAACGCCGCGAGCGCCGTGAACATGGAGATGACGGGCGCGAGGATGTACGGGAGGTCGATCGCGCTCGACGGAGCGAAGGCCTCCTTGCGGACGAGCTTCACGAGGTCGGCGATCGGCTGCAGCAGCCCGAACGGGCCGGCGCGGTTCGGGCCGTAACGGTTCTGCAGACGGCCGAGGCCCTTGCGCTCGAGCCACGTCAGGTACGCGAACGCGACCATGACGAGGTTCACGATGATCGCCGCTTTGATGAGGCTGATCCACCACGGCTCCACTACGCGCTCACCTCGACGGTGCCGCGCAGGTCGCCTGCGTGCTCGCGCGCGATGCGCACGACGCCCTTGCGCAGATCCTTCGCGATGCGTGCGCGCAGTTGCATCGACGTGCCGTTGTGGGAGACGGTCACCGTCGCGCCGTTCGCGATGCCGCGCGCCTGCGCGTCGGCGCGCGCGAGCTCGACCTCGGCGGGCGGCCGCTGGAACTGGAGCTCCTCGACGCGCTCGACCGCCGGCCCCGAGAAGAGCGGCTTGTAACAGACGAGCTGCAGTCCTTCGCGGGCGGCCTCGGGCTCCGGCAGCGGCGGTGCCTCGACGTGCGCGGGCGCGCCGACGTACCCACGGAGCGGCGCTCGCTCGCCGACCTCGCCGAAGGACAGGCCGCCGTAGATGCGCTCCGACAGCTCGGCGAAGACCATCGGCGCGTGCGGCGCGAGCTCGACGCCGAAGCGCGACGCGAGCTGCGACAGCCACGCGAGCTCGTCCGGCGCGGGCGGCATTGCCGAACGGCGGAGGCGCTGCAGCCGTCCTTCGAGGTTCACGTACGTGCCGTCGCGCTCGAGGTAGCTCGTTCCCGGCAGGACGAGGTCGGCCCAGCCGGCGGCGAGGCCGTGGAACATCGAGATCGCGATCACCGACTCCGCCTTCTCGGCGAGCGCGCGCACGCTCGGGTCGTTCGCGGCCTCGTCCCCGGACACGATCAGCAGGCCTACCGATTCGGTCTCTGCCGGCTCCTCGTCGGAAGCGGCCGCCCATGCGTCCGCGGCGCCGCGGCCGTTCGGCGTCTCGGGGAGGTAGAACGCGCCGCAGCCGTCCTTGTCGGCGAGACCGAGACGCTCCGCGTGCGCCGCCACCGTCGCGCCGCCGCGGCCGCCCGGGCCGGACCAGATGAGCACCGCTCTGTCGGCGGCCCGCACGGCCTTCTCGTCCAGCTCGGTCAGGACGCGCGCACCGGTTCGGCGCGCGGCCTTGATCCAGAGGTCGACGATCGGCGCACGCTCCGCGACTGAGACGTCGCCAAGCACGACGACGACCTGCGCGTCGCGGATGGCCGACAGCGGCAGCCCGTACGCGTCGAGGCTGTGGGTGACTTCCTCGGGGAGCATCGCCTCGTGCGATCCGGTGCCGACGCGGACGAGCTTCGCGAGCGCGTACGCCTGCTCGACCGTCTCCGATCCGGAAAGCGCGACGACGACGCGGCCGTGGGCCGCGCGGAGCAGCCGCTCCGCTTCGTCCAGCGCGTCGTCCCACGACACCGGCTCGAACCCGTGCATCCTTACGCGCTTGATCGGGTCGACGATGCGATCGGCGGACCGCAGGTGCGTGAAGCCGAAGCGGCCCTTGTCGCAGATCCAGCCCTCGTCGATCTCCGGATGGTTCCGCGAGAGGATCCGCTTCACCTTGCCCTCGCGCACCGTCGCGTTGACGTTGCAGCCGACGGAGCACATGCCGCACACGGTCGGCACGTTCTGGATCTCCCAGGGGCGCCCCTCGAACCGGTACTGCGTCGGCAGGAGCGCGCCGACGGGGCAGAGCTCGGTGACGTTGCCCGTGAAGGGGCCGCTGTACGGCTCGTCCTCGAACGTCGTGATCACCGACATCGCGCCGCGGTTGCGGGCGACGAGCTGTCCGTCCTCGCTTACGTCCTCGCTGAAGCGCGTGCAGCGGTAGCAGAGGATGCAGCGCTCGCGGTCGAGCGAGATCGCGGGCGAGATCGGGATCGGCTTCTCGAGGGTGAGCTTCTCGAAGGTCATGCGCGTGTTCCCCGGCCCGTAGCGGAACGTCAGGTCCTGGAGAGGGCACTCGCCGCCCTTGTCGCAGACGGGGCAGTCGAGCGGGTGGTTGACGAGGATGAACTCGAGCGTCCCGTGCTGGCCCACCGACGCCTTCTTCGAGGTGCGCGCCGTCTTGACGACCATGCCGTCCGTCGCGGTCGTGGTGCACGCGGTCTGGAGCTTCGGGATCCCCTCGATCTCGACGATGCACATGCGGCATGCGCCGATGCCCTCGCCGAGGCGCGGCTCGTAGCAGAAGACGGGGATCTCGATGCCGGCCGCGAGCGCCGTCTCGACGATGCCCGTCCCCTTCGGGACGTGCACCTCGCGCTCGTCGACGGTGACGCGGACGAGATCGGTCATGCGACCACCTCGCGATGCGCGGCGTGCTGATCCGAGGGGGCGAAGAGCCCGTCGAGCGAGGAGTCGTGGCCAAAGGGGCAGCCGCCGTGCTCGAGATGCGCGCGGAACTCGTCGCGGAACTTCGTCACGCAGCTCGCGACGATCATCGCGTCGGAGTCGCCGAGAACACAGAGGCACTTGCCGATGATCCGGTCGCACACGTCGAGTGCGAGGTCGAAGTCGCTCTCGGATGCGGTGCCGTTCTCGACCGCGCGCAGCATCTGCACGAGCCAGCGCGTCCCGACGCGGCACGGCGTGCATTTGCCGCACGACTCGTGCATGTAGAACTGGCCGACCCGCAGCGCGAACTGCACCATGCAGGTGCGGTCGTCGAGGACGCAGACGACGCCCGACCCGATGAAGTAGCCCTTCTGGCCGAGCGAGTTCGCGTCGAGCTTCGTATCGAGGTCGTCCGGCGTCATCACCGGGAAGGACGAGCCGCCCATCATCACGGCCTTCAGCGACCGGCCGTCCGGAACGCCTCCGCCGATCTCCTCGATGAGGTGGCGCGTGGTGAGGCCGTGCGGCAACTCGTACACGCCCGGTCGCGCGACGTTGCCTGAGAGGCAGAAGAGGCGCGTGCCCGTCGAGTCGGGCGGCGCACCGATCTTCGCGTACTCGGCAGGGCCGACTTCGAGCACGACCGGGATGGTCGTGATCGTCTCGACGTTGTTGATGAGCGTCGGCGCGGCGTAGAGGCCTTCGATCGCCGGGAACGGCGGCTTCGAGCGCGGCTGCCCGCGCTCTCCCTCGAGCGACGAGAGGAGCGCTGTCTCCTCGCCGCAGATGTACGCGCCGGCGCCGCGGTGTACGAGGATCGTGACGTCGCCGAGCAGGCCGGCAGCGCTCGCCTCATCGACGGCGGACTGCAGGACGTCGTACTCGGTCGAGTACTCGCCGCGGATGTAGATGAAGACGAAGTCCGACTGGATCGCGTGCGCCGCGATGAGGCAGCCCTCGACGAGCCGGTGCGGGACGCGCAGCATGATCTCGCGGTCCTTGAACGTCCCGGGCTCGGACTCGTCGGCGTTGACCGTGATGTAGATCGGCTTCGCGACCTTCTCCGGCGACGGGATGAAGCTCGCCTTGCGCCCGGTCGGGAAGAACGCGCCGCCGCGGCCGCGCAGGTTCGACTCGATGAGCAGCGCGATCACTTCCTGCGGCGGCATCGCGCGCGCCTTCAGGAGCTGGGCGTAGCCGCCGACGGCGCGGTAGGACGCGAGGTCGCGCAGCGGCGTCTCCTCCGCTCCTCCGAGGACGAGCGCCTCAGACATTGCGCAGCTCCTCGAGGATGGCGGGGACGTCTTCCGGCGTGACCGACTGGCGGTAGCGCTGGTCGATCGCGACGATCGTCGGCGTGGAGCAGCCGCCGAGGCATTCGACCGCGCGCAGCGTGATCTCGCCGTCGGCGGTCGTCTCGCCGGGCGCGATGTCGAGCTCGCGCTCGAACGACTCGAGCACGGCCTGCGCGTTCACGAGCCCGCAGCAGACGTTCGTGCACACCTCGATCGTGTGCCGGCCGATCGGCTCGAAGTTGAACATGTCGTAGAAGCTCGCGACCGACATGCAGTAGGCCGGCGTCAGGTCGAGCGCCTCGCCCACCTCCTCGATCGCCTCGCGGGAGAGCCAGCCGTACTCGTCCTGCGCGAGCCGGAGCGCGGGCAGGATCGCGGACTTGCTCTCCGGGTAGCGCTTCGCGACCTTCTGGATCTCGTCGGTGAGGCTCATCGGTCCGTGTCTCCCATGACTGCGTCGAGCGAGCCGACGATCGCGATCAGGTCGGCGATGAGCGATCCCTGCGCGCACGTCGCGGTCGCCTGGAGCGCCGCGAACGACGGGGCGCGGAAGTGCACGCGCCACGGCCTCGGGCCGCCGTCGCTGACGACGTAGCAGCCGGACTCGCCGCGCGGCGACTCGATCGCGACGTAGATCTCGCCGGCGGGGACGCGATACCCCTCGGTGACGATCTTGAAGTGGTGGATGAGCGACTCCATCGACGTGTGCAGCTCCTCGCGGGGCGGGAGCACGACCTTGCGGTCGTCCGCGATCCAGGGCTGCCCTCCATGCGCTCGAGCCGGTCGATGCACTGGCGCACGATCTGCGTCGACTCGGCCATCTCGTCCATGCGGACGCGATAGCGGTCGTAGACGTCGCCGCCGTTGTAGACGGGCACGCGGAAGTCGACCTGGTCGTAGGCGAGGTACGGAGCGTCGCGCCGGAGGTCCCAGTCGACGCCGGACGCGCGCAGCACCGGGCCGGACTGCCCGAGCGCGATCGCGTCGTCGGCCGAGAGGAGCCCGACGCCCTGCGTGCGCTCGAGCCAGATCTTGTTGCGGTCGAGCAGCGTCAGGTAGTCGTCGAGCGCGTGCGGCATCCGCTCGACGAAGCTGCGCGCCTCGGGGTAGAAGCCGGCGGGGATGTCCTCCGCGAGCCCGCCGGCCTGGAAGTAGCGCGTGTGCATGCGCTGGCCGGCGACGAGCTCGAACAGGTCGAGGATCGTCTCGCGCTCGCGGAAGCAGTACCAGAACATCGAGATCGCTCCCAACTCGAGCGCGGACGTTCCGAGGAACACGAGATGCGAGTGGATGCGGTTGAGCTCGCACATGAGCATGCGCATCCACGTGGCCTTCTCCGGCACCTCCAGCTCGAGCAGCTTCTCGATCGCGAGGACGAAGACGAGCTCGTTGTTCTGGTAGCCGACGTAGTCGATGCGCTCCGGGTAGGTGATCGCCTTCCACCACGTCTTCTGCTCCATGTTCTTCTCGAAGCCGGTGTGGAGGTAGCCGATCACCGCCGAGAGGCCGACGACCTTCTCGCCGTCGAGGTCGACGATGAGGCGCAGCACGCCGTGCGTGGACGGATGGTTCGGGCCGAAGTTGACCTGCAGCACGTCGTCGGTCTCGCGCAGCGCCGCGGGCACGTCGACGATGGTCGGGACGCGCTTCGGGATGCGCGAGCCTTCATAGATCGGATCGCCGACCATGGGCCAGCGGCGCGCACGGCCGACGTGTGGGAGCGTCGCGGTCATTCGGCCGATGAGAAGCGGACGGGCTCGCCGCCGAGCGGGTAGTCCTTGCGCAGCGGATGGCCTTCCCAGTCGTCGTCCATCAGGAGGCGCGCGAGGTTCGGGTGGCCGTCGAAGCGGATGCCCATGAGGTCGAACTGCTCGCGCTCGAGCCAGTCGGCGGCGGGCCAGACGGCGACGACGCTGTCGACCGTCTCGCCGTCCTCGAGCCAGCACTGGAGGCGCAGCCGCGGCGCGCCCTGGCGCAGTGCGAGCAGGTGGTAGCTGAGCGAGAACCGCGCGGGCTTCGCGTCCGGCAGCGCCTGCAGCCCCTGCGTCATCGGCATGTTGAGGTCGCGGCCGGCGGTGGTGCCGATGTACCCCGAGACGCCCTTGCCGGCCCAGTCGAGATAGTCGGTTGCGACGAGGTCGCTGAGCATGGCGAAGCCGAGCTCGTCGCGTGCGAACGTGCACGCCTCGCGGATGCGCTCGCGCTCGACGACGACGGTCGTCTCGCCGTACGCCTCCGTCGTCGAGACGTAGCCCGGGACTTTCCGAAGTCGTTCACGTCGCGACCTCTTTGCGCTCGTACGCCGGCGGGATGCCCGCGAGGTGCGCTTCGTGCAGCCGGATGATCCCCTCCATCAGCGCCTCCGGGCGCGGCGGGCAGAACGGGATGTAGATGTCGACGGGAACGATGCGGTCGACGCCCTGGAGGATCGCGTAGTTGTTGAACATGCCGCCGGAGCTCGCGCACGCGCCCATCGCGATCACCCACTTCGGCTCGAGCATCTGGTCGTAGATCTGCCGCAGCGGCGCCGCCATCTTGTGCGCGACGCGGCCGGAGACGATGAGCAGGTCGGCCTGGCGCGGCGACGAGCGGAACGCCTCCATGCCGAAGCGCGCGAGGTCATACCGCGAGCCGACGATCGACATCATCTCGATCGCGCAGCACGCGAGCCCGAACGTGTCCGGCCACATCGACTTCGTCTGCGCCCAGCGCACGGCCTTGTCCAGCGTCGTGATGCCGAGCGCCCGCTCGAGCTCCTCGACGCCGAGCTCCTCCTCGAACTTGGACGGCCCCTTCGTCGGCCAGAGCAGCCGCTCCGACTGGAGCCCGTAGTCGCGCAGGCGCGTGGTCTTGTCGTCAGCCATCTACCACTCGAGGGCGCCCTTGCGCCAGATGTAGACGTACGCGACCGCGAGGATCACGAGGAAGAACGCGAACTCGACGAATCCGAACCAGCCGAGCGCGTGCAGCTGGATCGCGAGCGGATACAGGAACACGATCTCGATGTCGAAGACGATGAAGAGCATCGCCGTCAGGTAGAAGCTGACGGTGAAGCGCTGCGGCTTCATCTGGCCCTGCGAGACGCCGGACTCGAACGGGATGACGCGGGCGCGCGTCCGCCTCGTCGGGCGGGTCGCGAGGGCGAACGAGAGATAGATCATCGATGCCGGGATTGCGAGCGCGAAGAGCCCGTAGATCAAGAAGGGCAGCCAGTTGCTCAGCATCGGCGGGGCGACGTTACCAAGTCCGCACTTGTTCACGCTCGACACCAGGAGCGGTGAGCGAGACGGGTGTTACAAAGTCGTGCGCCGGCGACCCTCGCTGGTACGATATGAGCCGATGGAGCTTCAGGAGCGCACCGAGAGCATCGTCTCGCTGACCCCGGCGGCCGCGGAGAAGATCCGCGCCCTCATGGAGACCGAGACCGACGTCTCCGTTCTCCGGGTCGCGATCGAGGGCGGCGGCTGCTCCGGGTTCCAGTACGGCCTCGGCTTCGACCGCGGCGCCCAGGAGGGCGACCACGAGTTCGAGATCGAAGGGGTGAAGGTCGTCGTCGACCCGTTCAGCGCGCCCTATCTGAAGGGTGCGACGGTCGACTACCTCGAGACCATCCAGGAGTCCGGGTTCAAGATCGACAACCCGCAAGCGGTCTCCTCGTGCGGCTGCGGGCACTCCTTCCAGGTCGCCGAGGGCGAGGCTCCCGAAGAGGGCGCCCACGGCTGCGGCTCCGGCTGCTCGCACTAGTGCGCTCCGTCCACCGCGTCCTCCTCTCCGTCTTCACCCTCGGGGTCGTCGTCGAGTTCTTCCTCGCCGGCCTCGGCGTCTTCCGCGTCCAGCACGGGGCATCCGACGCGAGGTTCGACCACGTCTTCGAGCCGCACCGGGTGCTCGGGAACGTTCTCCTGATCGTTGCGCTGCTCGTGCTGGTGGCGGCACTCGTCGGACGGCTCGGCCGAGGCCAGGCGCTGCTCGCGCTCGTGCTGGCGCTGCTCGTCTTCCTCCAGTCGATCCTTGCGAACAACGGGCCTTCCTGGGTACGCGCGCTGCATCCCGTGGTCGCCGTCCTGATCCTCGCGCTCGCCGGCTCCTTCACGGGCCGGTTGTGGCGTCGAGCACCGCAGCGGCTCTGCGGCATTGTCCTGAGTCCGCGCGGCGACGCCGCCACTAGCATCAGCTGAGATGGACGCACTTCGCGTCGCGATCGTCGGCTCTGGGCCGGCCGGCTTCTACGCCGCCGGCGCATTCCTCGGCGCCGACACGCCGGTCGAGGTGGACATGTTCGAGCGGCTGCCGACGCCGTGGGGCCTCGTCCGGCTCGGCGTGGCGCCCGACCATCCCAAGCTGAAGACGGTCTCGAAGGCCTTCGAGCGCATCGCCGAGCGGCCGGGCTTCCGGTTCCTCGGCAACGTCGAGGTCGGCCGCGACATCGAGCACGAGGATCTCGCTCGCCTGTACGACGCTGTCGTCTATGCCGTGGGCGCGCAGACCGACCGCCGGCTCGGGATCCCCGGGGAAGACCTGCCCGGCTCGTGGCCGGCCACAGAGTTCGTCGCCTGGTACAACGGCCATCCCGACTACCAGGGCCTCGACTTCGACCTGAACGTCGAGCGGGCGATCGTGATCGGCGTCGGCAACGTCGCGCTCGACGTGGCGCGCATGCTCGCGCTGACGCCCGAGGAGCTGGCGCCGACGGACACTCGCCGACGCGGCCATCGCCGCCATCAGCGGAGCCTCGATCAAGGAGATCGTCGTCGTCGGCCGCCGCGGCCCGGCGCAGGCGGCGTTCACCACGCCCGAGCTGGCGGAGCTCGGCGAGCTCGCGGGCGCCGACGTGATCGTCGACGCGGCCGACCTCGAGGGCGCAGAGCCGACGGACACGAACTCGGAGCGCAACCTCGACGTCCTGCGCGAGTTCGCCGCACGCGAGCCGTCGGGGAAGCCGAAGCGCGCTCGTGCTGAAGTTCTTCCGCTCCCCCGTCGCGATCCACGGAGAGGGTCGCGTAGAGAGCATCGAGCTGGTCCAGCAACGTGCTGGACGAAGACCACCGTGCCGTGCCGACGGAGGAGCGCGAGACGCTCCCGTGCGGGCTCGTGTTCCGCAGCGTCGGCTATCGCGGCGTTGCGCTTCTCGGCGTGCCGTTCGACGAACGCGGCGGTGTCGATCCCAACGAGGGCGGACGCGTCGCGCCTGGCGTCTACGCCGCGGGCTGGATCAAGCGCGGGCCGACCGGCGTCATCGGCACGAACAAGAAGGACGCGACCGAGACGGTCGAGCTGCTGCTCGAGGATCTGCGCGACGCGCCGCGGAAGGGCGCGACCGCGGAGGACGTGGATGCGCTCCTCGACGAGCGCGGCGTGCGCCGCGTCGTCTACGCGGGCTGGCTCGCGATCGACGAGGCCGAGCGCAGCGCGGGCGAGCCGCTGGGCCGGCCGCGCGTCAAGCTCTGCACCTGGGACGCGCTGCTCGCCGCCGCCGAAGGCCTACACTCATCGGCGTGAAGACCGAGGAGACACAGGAGCTGTGGGGCGCCGAGACGACGAAGGCGATCGCCAACTTTCCCGTGTCGGGCGAGCCGATCCCCGCGCCGGTGGCGCGGTGGCTCGGCCGGATCAAGGGCGCGGCCGCACGCGCGAACGCCGACCTCGGCCTGCTCGACCGCGACAAGGCCGACCGCATCGCCGCCGCCGCCGAGCGCATAGCGCGCGGCGAGCTCGACGACCAGTTTCCGATCGACGTCTTCCAGACCGGCTCCGGCACCTCGTCGAACATGAACGCGAACGAGGTCCTCGCGAAGCTCGCCGGCGACGACGTCCACGCGAACGACGACGTCAACATGGGGCAGTCGTCGAACGACGTCTTCCCCTCCGCCGTCCATCTCGCTGCGCTCGACGAGATCGTCAACGACCTTCTCCCCGCGCTGGAGCAGCTCGCGAACTCGCTCGAGGCGAAGGCGGTGGAGTTCGACGACGTCGTCAAGTCCGGCCGCACGCACTGGATGGACGCGGTGCCGGTCACCCTCGGCCAGGAGTTCGCCGGCTACGCCGCGCAGGTGCGTCAGGGCTACGAGCGCGTCGGCTCGACCCTCGCTCGGCTCGGCCAGATCCCGCTCGGCGGCACCGCCGTCGGCACCGGGCTGAACACGCATCCCGAGTTCGCGGCGCGCGTGCGCGCGCTGCTCGCGGCCGAGACCGGCCTCGAGATCTCCGCGCCCGCCGATCCGTTCGAGGCGACAGGCTGCGCGCGACGGCATCGTCGAGGCCTCGGGCGCGCTGAAGACCGTGGCCGTGTCGCTGACGAAGATCGCGAACGACATCCGCTACCTCGGCTCCGGGCCGCGCGCGGGCCTCGGCGAGATCGCGCTGCCCGAGCTGCAGAAGGGCAGCTCGATCATGCCCGGCAAGGTGAACCCCGTCATCCCCGAGGTCGTTACGCAGGTGGCCGCGCAGGTGATCGGCAACGACATCGGCGATCACCGTCGGCGGCATGCAGGGCCACTTCGAGCTGAACGTGTTCGTGCCGCTGCTCGCGCGCAACATCCTCGACTCGGTGAAGCTGCTCGCGAGCGCCAGCCGGCTGTTCGCGGAGAAGTGCGTCGACGGGATCGTCGCGAACCGCGAGACGGCTGAGCACTACGCGGAGCTGACGCTCTCCGCGGCCACGGCATTGAACCCGTACATCGGGTACGACCGGGCGACGGAGATCGTCAAGGAAGCGGCGGCGTCAGGACGGTCATTGCGGGAGGTCGCGCGCGAGCAGGGCGTCGAGGAGTCAGTCCTCGACGAGGCGCTCGACTACCGCAAGATGGCCAAGCCGCACGGCTAGCGGTTTCAGGATCTCTCTCTTCCACTTTCGCGTCATCCCGTTTAGGCTGCACGGGCTTGTGAGTTGATCCGAGAGAAGGGGGCACTTTGTCCAGAAGAGCCACAAGGCGCCGGGTCGGCTTCGCCGCGATCCTCGCCGCATTCGCTGCGGTCGCCATCAGCGCCGGAGCGTCGACCGCGAGCACGCAGCGCGCCGCGTCCACTTGGTCGTACACGGTGCATCCCATCTACCAGCTCGCCGCGGCAGCAGGCACGACGCCGGCCGACCTCTGGCCGTTTTCGCCGTCGTTCTGTGTGGCGCACTTCGGGCTCGCGTGCTATACGCCGTCCGAGATCCGGAACGGCTACGACGTTCCGGCGAGCGCCACGGGCGCGGGCCAGACGATCGTGATCGTCGATGCGTACGGCAGCCCGACCATCCGGTCCCGACCTCGCGACGTTCGACCACGAGTTCGGTCTGCCCGATCCGACACTGAACATCTTCTATCCCGGCGGAAGCCCGACCTTCAATCCGCAGCAGCACCACGAGGAGTCGAGCTGGGCGTTCGAGACGAGCCTCGACGTCGAGTGGTCCCACTCGATCGCGCCCGCGGCGACGATCGACCTCGTCATTGCCGCGAACAACGGCGGCGACGTGCTGAACAACGCGCAGCAGTACGCCATCGACCATCACCTCGGCAATGTCATGTCGCTGAGCTTCGGAATCCCTGAAGGCGACCTCAACGGCAACAACGGGAACAACGGCCAGCAGAACCAGGCGCACCAGGGCTACCTGGCTGCAAAGGCGGCCGGGATCACCGTGCTGGCGTCAGCGGGTGACTCCGGGGCGAACAACGGCCTCAGCTTCCTGAACGCGTTGTATCCGGCTTCCGATCCACTCGTGACCGGCGTCGGCGGGACGAACCTGTTCCTCGCCGACAACGGCACGTACGAGGGTGAGACGGTCTGGAACGACAGCGACCCGACGCTGTGCCCGTTCGGTTGCACCGCGGGCATCTTCGGTGCCACCGGCGGCGCGCCGAGCCTGCTCTATCCGGGCCGGACGACGGCGGACGTCGGCTACAACGCCTCCGTCTACACCGGCGTGCTGACCTTCATCAGCTTCCCGGGAACCGCGTCCGGCTTCTACTTCACGGGCGGGACGAGCGAAGGCGCTCCACAGTGGGCCGGCATCGTCGCCGACATCGATCAGGCATCCGGTCACTCGCTCGGTTTTGCGAATCCGGCGCTGTTCGCTGCGCCGGCGACCGACTTCCACGACGTGACCGTCGGTCAGAACGGGTTCGGTGGGCCGGGCGAGCCGGCAGGGCCCGGGTACGACATGCCGACCGGCCGGGGCACGCCGGACGTCGCGAAGCTCATCGCGACGCTCGGCTAGCAGCCGGTACGAGCACGACTCCAGAGGGGCCGCCACGGCGGCCCCTCTCGGTTTCGGGGTCAGCGGACGGCGAAGGTGGCAGTCGCGATCGATGCGCCGTGCTCTGCGTGCACGGTGTATCGGCCGGCACGGCGCGGATTGCCGATTTGGGCGGCGCGCGTGAAGCCGATGCGGACCGTGCTCGGGCCGATGGAGTCACACATGACACCCGTCGGTCGCGGGATCGTGAGCGAGACAGTCTGGCCGGAGCGGGTCACGGCGGCCGGGCGACTTCCGTTGACGAGGACGGCCCCCGGTGCGAATCGCGCCGGGAGCCTCTCGGCCGTCGGAAAGATCACGGTGATGCGCGGGCCGACCCAGCCGCATTGAACTTCGAAGGTCCCGCGCAGGTCGATCCCGACCGGAGAGGCGCCTGCCGCGTGGCTCGAAAGCGCGATGATCAGCGCGACCGCGGGGAGGATCCCGGGCACCCCGACAGTATGCCGCGAGGGGCCTCCGACCGGAGGCCCCTCGCGGATTCATGCGTTTGCTCTCGCGTCGTTGGCTACAAGCTGCCGCCGTTGGCAGCGACCGTGGTCGAGATCCACGACTGCGCCTGCGGCGTGTCCACGCGGTACGAGTAGGTGTTCCCCGCGCAGACGTTGTTGTTCAGGAACGAGTTCTCGGCGAGGACGACGTTCGTGCCGCCGAGCAGGTCGGGCCCGCCGGAGTCGCCGAAGCAGACGCCGCTGTGCAGCTTGAGGAACTCGCCGCTGATCGCGTCGTTGCTCGTGATGGCCGTCGTCTGCCCGAAGAAGCGGGTGAAGGCTGCCGCCGGCTGGGGTGGGCCGCCGCCGCGGGTGAAGCTCTGGACGCCGTAGCCGACGAGGTCGACGGGCGCGTTGTTCTTCAGCGTGTCGATGAGTCCGACGGTGGGAAGCGCCCCGTAGGCGCCGCCCGTCACCGATGCGGGAATCGGGGTGCTGAAGATCACGACCGCGACGTCGTGGGTGTCGGCGTGCGGGATGCCGTTGCCGAGACCCGCGAACTGCGGGTCGAAGTAGTAGGTGCCTGTGTAGGCTCCGACGCCGGGCGTCGGCGCCTGGCCGAAGTACGCGCGCACCGCTGCGCCCTGGCCGTCGGCGGCGAAGCAGTGGGCCGCGGTCAGCAGCACCGTCGGCGAGAGGAGGGTGCCCGAGCACACGGTGGGTCCGTCCGACACGAGGGCGACGTACGGATGGTTCGTGTCCGGCTGCCCACCGAGGACTGCGGCAGCAGAGCCCGGGAGCAAAGCAAAGATGCATGTAGCAAGTCCGGCGAGTACGAGCCTGGCTCGCATTGTCTCTCCTTTCCGCGAGCGCACATAGCGCCTGCGGCCGCAGTCGATTGGACGCATCCTGTGTCGGCTTTCGAGGAGCCGTATCCCCCGAAAGCGGGCTTTTTCGGTGTCGGGCACACTCGAACGAGTGACTGTGCTCGTTGCAACTCTGGTTCTGCTCACGGGCAACCTGCACGGCGTCGTCATGCGCGGGCCGATCGCGCCCGTGTGCCGGGTCGGGATGCCCTGCAACGAGCCGGCCCGCGGAGCGGTGCTCGTCTTCTCGCGCGGAGGCCGGGTGGCGGCGCGCGTGACGGTCGGCTTGCAGGGCCGCTACACGGTTCGGCTGGCGGCGGGGACCTATCTGGTGCGGCAGCCGGTCGCGCCGAAGATCGGCTTCGGCATCCGCCCGGATCGCGTCCGCGTCGTCGGCGGCGCGTCCACCCGCGCCGACTTCTTCATCGAACGGGGATCCGCTAGTAGGCGACGGCGCCGCGGCCTGTGGCAGCGGCGTGGCGCTGCTCGTCGGCGCGGTAGCTCGAGCGCACCAGCGGCCCGGAGAAGACGGAGCCGAACCCGAGCGCCTCGCCCTGCTCGCGGAACCAGCGGAACTCGTCGGGGTGCACCCAGCGGTCGATGCGCGCGTGTTTCGCGCTCGGCTGGAGGTACTGGCCGATGGTGACGACGTCGACGCCGTTGGCGCGCAGGTCGCGCATCGTCTCGACCACCTCGTCGTTCGTCTCGCCTAGGCCGACGATGATCCCGGACTTCGTGAGGACGGCGTAGTCCGCGATCTCCTTCGCCCGGCGCAGGAGCCATAGCGCGGTGTCGTAGCTCGCTTTTGCGCCGCGCATGTTCGGGTGGATCCGGCGGACGGTCTCGATGTTGTGGTTGAAGACGTCGGGGCGGGCACGCGATGACCGTCTGCAGCGCGTCTTCCTCGACGCCGAGGAAGTCGGGCGTCAGCACCTCGACCGACGCCTCCGGCAGCTTCGCCTTCAGCGCGCGGATCGTCGCCGCGTAGTGGGCCGCGCCGCGGTCCGGGACGTCGTCGCGGTCGACCGACGTGACGACCACGTGCTTGAGCTCCATCTGCGCTGCCGCCTGCGCGACCCGCAGGGGCTCGAGCGCATCCGGCGGCGAATCGGGCCGGCCGGAGTTCACGTAGCAATACCGGCAGGCGCGCGTGCACGTGTCGCCGAGGATCTGGAACGTCGCGGTGCCGCGCCCCCAGCACTCGGAGATGTTCGGGCAGCGCGCCTCCTCGCAGATCGTGTTCAGCGAGAGGCCGTGCACGAGCTTCTGGACGTCGAAGTAGCGGCCGTCGCGCGAGGGCGCGCGCACCTTCATCCACTCGGGCCTGCGAGGCCGCTCGGCGACGGGGAGCGATGACTCCATGGGCGTTGTCCAGTCTAAGTCGCGGAACCCATCGCACAGCCGCTACTCTTAAACGGACTGAGCCGTCCGGTTACAGATTGGAGAACGTTTCGCATGAGCCAGCGCACCTCGACGAATCCCTGGGTCGTCCTCGTCCTGATCTGCATCGCGCAGTTCATGGTCGTCCTCGACGCGACCATCGTGAACGTCGCGCTGCCGTCCATCCAGAAGGATCTCGGGCTCAGCGAGGCCAACCTCCAGTGGATCATCAACGCCTACACGCTCGTCTTCGGCGGCTTCCTGCTGCTCGGCGGGCGCGCCGGCGACCTGCTCGGGCGTAAGCGGCTCTTCCTCATCGGGCTCGTCATCTTCACCTCTGCGTCGCTCTTGAACGGGCTCTCGTCGAGCTCCGGCCAGCTCATCGGCTTCCGCGCGCTCCAGGGCCTCGGCGCCGCGCTCGTGTCGCCGGCGGCGCTCTCGATCATCTCGACGACGTTCGCCGAGGGCAAGGAGCGCGCCAAGGCGCTCGGCGTCTGGGCCGCGATCGCCATCGGCGGCTCGGCGTTCGGCCTCGTGCTCGGCGGCTGGCTGACGCAGTCGTTCTCGTGGCCGTGGATCTTCTTCGTCAACGTGCCGGTGGGCGTGTTCGCGTTCTTCGCGGCGCTCCGTCTCGTGCCGGAGTCGAAGGACGAGCACGCGCACAAGGGCTACGACCTGGGCGGCGCCGTGACGGTCACCGGCGGTCTGATGACGCTCGTCTACGCGATCGTCAAGGCTGAGACCAAGGGCTGGGGCTCGACCACGACCATCGGTCTCTTCGTTCTCGCGGCGGCGCTGCTCGGTGCATTCATCTTGCTCGAGCTCCGCTCCGCGGCGCCGCTCGTTCGACTCTCGATCTTCCGCGTGCGCTCGCTCCTGACCGCGAACCTGACGATGTTCCTCGTCATGTCGGGGATGTTTGCGATGTTCTTCTTCAACACGCTGTACGTGCAGCGCGTTCTCGGCTACCACCCGTTGAAGGCCGGCGTCGCGTTCTTGCCGTTCACCGCCGGGATCATGGTTTCGGCCGGGCTCGCGTCGACCCTCGCGCCGCGCATCGGCGTGCGGCCGGTGGCAGCCGTCGGGATGCTCCTGACGGCGATCGGGATGCTGCTCTTCGCACGCATGCCGGTGCACGGCTCGTACGCCACGGACATCCTGCCCGGGATGATCGTCGCCTCCCTCGGCATGGGCGCCGTGTTCATGCCGCTGACGCTCGTCGCGACGACGGGGCTTCGCGACGAGGACCAGGGCCTTGCGTCCGGTCTGTTCAACACGTCGCAGCAGATCGGCGGCGCGCTCGGGCTCGCGATCCTGTCGACGCTCGCCGCGAGCCAGACGCACGGCGGCTCGCACGCCGCGCTCGTGCACGGCTTCCATTACGCCTTCGCCGGCGCTGCGGGCTTGGTGCTCGTCGCGCTTGTCGTGATGCTTTCGCTGCTGCGCAAGCGCGACGTCGCGCGGATCGAGTCCGAGGTGAGGGACGGGGCGATCGCCGTCGGCGCATGAGGGCCGACGCGCAACGCAATCTCGACCGCGTCATCGGCGCGGCGTGCGAGTGCTTCGCCGAGGGCGGCGTCGACGTCAGCGTGGACGATGTCGCGCGCCGCGCCGGCGTCGGTCACGGGACGGTTTTCCGCCGCTTTCCGACGAAGGAGGCGTTGCTCGACGCCGTCCTCGCCAAGGAGCTCGACCGGATGGTCCTGCTGGCCCAGGCGGGGCTGACCGAGGACGACGCGTGGCAGGGCTTCGCCGGCTTCTTCCGTGCCGCTGCAGAGGGTTACGCGCGCAACCGAGCCCTGCTCGAGGCGAAAGACCGCTGCCGCGAGCTTCCCCAGATGCCGCTGCTGCAGAAGGCCGCCGACGAGCTCGTGGGGCGCGCGCAGAAAGCGGGCGCGCTTCGTCGCGACATGACCGCCGAGGAGATCTTCGAGCTCGTCCCCGCGGCGAGCCGGTTTCCCGACGTGATCCTCGACGGGCTACGCGGATAGCCCGGCGTGGAGCGGCTGCGGCCAGAGGCCCGCGCCGTCGTCCGCCGGTAGATCGTCGAACTCGAGGTCGAAGACTTCGGCAAGCGCCGCGATCGCGTGCGGCCGCACTTCGTCGACGGTGACATCGCGACCGGCCTCGCGCGAGATGGTCGTGAACGCGGCGTCCTCGAGGCCGCACGCCGTGATCCACTCCGTGAACGGCGCCGGATCGAGGCTGACGTTCAGCGCATAGCCGTGCGTCGTCACCCAACGTGAGACGTGCACGCCGATGGAGGCGATCTTCCGCGGCGGCGGCGTGAGCCAGACGCCGGTGAGCCCGTCGATGCGCTCGCCCTCGAGCCCGAACGGCGCCACCGTGCGGATGAGCGCTTCCTCGAGGTTCCGCACGTACTGCTTGACGTCGCGGCCGTGCCGCTTCAGGTCGATGATCGGATAGCAGACGAGCTGGCCCGGCCCGTGATACGTCGACTTGCCGCCGCGGTCGGTCTCGACGATCTCGACCTCCGTGCTCTCCGGCAGGTGCAGCTCGGCGGTCTCGTCCGTCCGGCGCCCGAGCGTCACACCGGCGGATGCTCGAGGAAGATCACCGTGTCGGGGATTGCGCCCTGCGACACCGCGCCCGCGAGCGACCGCTGCAGATCCCACGCTTCGAGATATGGCACCTGCCCGAGCTGCGAGCAGGTAGGCGCCTTCTAGGCGCCGTCGACCTTCCCAGTTCTCGAGGCGCTCGCGCAGATCGCGCAGGAAACGGCCCGCGTACGCGCCGTCGACGAGTCGATGGTCGTACGTGAGCGTGATGTTCATGATCGGCTTGATCGCGATCGCGTCGTTGCCGTCCTCGTCGGTGACGACCCACGGGCGCTTCACGAGCGCGTACGTGCCGAGGATCGCCGATTGCGGCTGGTTGATCACCGGCGTCCCGTGGAACGTTCCGTATCCGCCCGGGTTCGTGATCGTGAACGTTCCGCCCTGGACGTCGTCCGGCAGGAGCTTCTTGTCGCGCGCGCGCGAGGCGAGGTCGGCGATCCCCCGCGCGACGCCGAGCAGGTTCAGGCCTTCGGCGTTCCGGATGACCGGAACGATCAGGCCCTTGCCGTCCGCGAGCTCGACGGCGATGCCGAGGTTCACGTAGTTGCGCGTCACGATCGAGTCGCCGCGCAGCTCGCCGTTCACGTAGGGGTAGTCCTTGAGCGTGTCGGTCGCCGCGCGCGCGACGAACGCGAGGTACGTCGGGTTCACGCCGTACGCGGACTGGAACTCCTTCTTCAGCGCGGCGCGGGCGGCGACGATCTTCGACATGTCGACCTCGATCGCGCTCGTGACGTGCGCGGCTGTGTCGAGCGAGCGGCGCATGTGCTCGGCGATGCCGCGCCGCATGGCCGAGACCGGCTCGAGCTGCTCTCCGGTCTGCGCAGGAGCGGCAGGCGCAGCCGGTGCGGGCGGCGCCTTGGGCGCCTCGGCAGCGACCGGGGCCTGAACCTGCAGGCGCCGCTAGCGGGCGGCGGGCGCCGGACTCGACGACCGCGAGGATGTCCTGCTTCGTCACGCGGCCGCCGCGGCCGGTGCCTGGAATCTGGTTCGGGTCGATGCCGTGCTCCGAGGCGATGCGCGCGACCACCGGGGAGACGAACTTGCCGTTCCCCGAAGGCTCGGCCACCGGCTGGGGTGCCGGTGCAGGAGCTTCCGCAACCGGCTCGGGCACGGGGGCTTGCGCGGGGACAGGAACAGAAACAGGCGGAGGTGCGGGTGCAGCCTCGGGCTCCGGTGCACGGCGCGGGCGCCGCCGGCGGAGCCGCCGATCTGGCGCGAGCTTCGTTCCCACGTCGACGGTCTCGCCCTCCTGGACGAGGATCTGCACGAGCGTGCCGGAGGCCGGGCTCGGCACCTCGGTGTCGACCTTGTCCGTCGAGATCTCGAGCAGCGGCTCGTCGGCCTCGATCTGCTCGCCCTCGCGCTTCAGCCACTTCGTGACCGTGCCCTCCGAGACGGACACACCCATCTGCGGCATGACGACGTCGACTGCGGTTTCGGTGGCCACGATCAATACCCCGCCAGGTCGCGCAGGCCGGCGACGACGTCCTCGACCTGCGGGATGAACGCCTTCTCGAGCGGCGGCGAGAACGGCACCGGCGTGTCGGGCGCGGCGATGCGCTTCACCGGCGCGTCGAGATCCTCGAACGCCTCCTCCGCGATCGTCGCTGCGATCTCGGCGCCGAAGCCGCCCGTGCGCGTGTCCTCGTGCAGGACGAGCACCTTCGACGTCTTGCGCACCGAGTCGAGCACGGCCGCCTTGTCCCACGGCATGACGCTGCGCAGGTCGAGCACCTCGACCGAGACGCCGTCCTTCTCGAGCTGCTGCGCGGCCTCGTCGGCGGTGTAGACCATCGCGCCCCACGTGATCACCGAGATGTCCTTGCCGAGACGGTGCGTGCGCGCTTTGCCGATCGGCACCGTATAGCGCTCCTCGGGCACCTCGCCCTTGATACGGCGGTACAGATGCTTGTGCTCGAAGAAGAGGACGGGGCTCGGATCCTCGATGGCGCTGATCAGAAGACCCTTCGCGTCCTCGGGCGTCGCCGGGCAGACGCACTTCAGTCCCGGGACGTGTGCGAACGACGACTCCGGGTTCTGCGAGTGGAACGGGCCGCCGGAGAAGCCGCCGCCTGACGGGAGCCGCACGACGATCGGCACCGGCGTGCCGACGCGCCAGCGCTGCTTCGCCGCGACGGTGACGAGCTGGTCCCACGCGCAGGACACGAAGTCGGCGAACTGCATCTCTGCGACGGGGCGCAGGCCCATCATCGAAGCGCCGGTGCACGCGCCGATGATCGCGGTCTCGGCGAGTGGCGCGTCGATGACGCGCCACGGCCCGAACTCCTCCTGGAAGCCGAGCGACACCTTGAACGCGCCGCCGTACACGCCCACGTCCTCGCCGATGAGGAAGACGCGCTTGTCGCGTCGCATCTCGGTGCGGAGCGCGTCGGAGATCGCCTGGAGATAGGTGAGCTCGGCCATTACTTGTGGTGTGGCGTGTCGAGGTCTTCGGCCGAGGCGTAGACGCCGTGCAGGAGGTCGGCGGGATCCGGCATCGGCGACTGCTTCCGCGCGCTGGAGCTCGTCGTTCAAGAGCTTCTTCACGCCGGTGGAGATCTCGTCCTCCTCCTCGTCCGTCATGTCGACGTTCGCGCGCAGCCAGGTGCGGAAGCGCTCGATCGGATCGGACTCGGCCCACTTCTCGAACATCACCTTCGGCACGTAGAACGCGTCGTCGTGCACCGCGTGCCCCTCCATGCGGAGCGTGAGGCACTCGAGCAGCGTCGGCCCGCCGCCGGCGCGCGCCTTCTCGATGGCGCGCTTGGCCTCACGGTAGACCGCGAGCACGTCGGTGCCGTCGACGACGACGCCTTCGAAGCCGTACGCCTGCGCGCGGTCGGCGACGTGCTCGGTCGCGTACTCGAGATGTGTCGGTGTCGAGTACGCCCACTGGTTGTTGTCGCAGACGAAGACGACCGGCAGCTCGCGCGTGCCCGCGAACGTCATTCCCTCGTGCGTGTCGCCGCGCGCGGACGCGCCCTCGCCGAACCAGGCGAGCGCAACGCGTGCCTCCTCGCGAATCCTGAAGGCGAGGCCCGCACCGATGGCGACCGGGAGCATCGCCGGAAGATGGCTGACCATTGCGATGAGCCCGAGCGACGACTCCGCCATGTGCACGTTGCCGTCGCGGCCGTGCGTCGGGCCGTCCTGCCGGCCCATGTACTGCGCGAAGATGTGCCAGGGCTGGACGCCGCGCGTGATGTGCACGCCCATGTCGCGATGGAGCGGCGCGCCTACGTCGTCCGGGCCCATCGCCGTCGCGACGCCGACGGCCGCGGCTTCGTTGCCGCGACCGGTGTAGAACGAGCCGGGGATCTTCCCCTGCCGGTAGAGGATGTGCCCGCGCTCCTCCACGCCGCGCGTGATGACCATGTTGCGGTAGACGCCGAGGAGGTCCTCGCGGTCGAGGCCTGCCTCACGCACCTCATGGAGCGAGCCGACTGGCTCCGCTTCTCTCGCGACGGCCATCGGGGCTGAACTCTAACGCCAGGCGTACTCGGTCGCCGACGGCCTGGAGCCGCGCCCGTGTTTCCTCGTCGCACAGGGCGCCTGCGACGCCCGCCTCGTAGAAGGAGCGCGGGCGAGAGGCCGAACGACTCGGCCGCCTCGTAATCACGGGTGAGGTCGGTGTCGAACATCGCCGGGTCGTCGGTCGAGATCGAGCAGCGGACGCCCGCGGCGACGAGCCGCGGCAGCGGGTGGTCGGCGAGGGTCGCGACCGCGCCGGTGCGGAGGTTGGACAGCGGGCAGACGTCGAGCACCGTCCCGCGGCCTGCGAGCTCGCGGACGAGCCCGGAGTCGTCGACGGCGCGGATGCCGTGACGGATACGGTCGGCGCCGAGGCCGTCGAGCGCGCTCCGCACCGAGTCGGCGCCCGGCGAGCTCGCCGGCGTGCGGGACCGAGCCGATGCCGCCTTCTCTCGCGAACGAGAACGCGCGCGCGTACGGCTCCGTCGGGTACTCGAGGCCGCCGACGCCGAGGCCGACGACGCCGCGTTCGCGGTAGGCGACGGCGAACCGGGCGACCGTCGTCGGCCTCCTCCGCCGAGTAGACGCTGGGGATGTCGGGCGTGAGCCGCACCTCCACGCCGTGCAGCTCGCGCGCCTCGCGCGCGCCGTCGCAATACCCGCTGAACACCTCGTCGGTGTCGAGGCCGCGCCAGAAGCCGGGGACGAAGATCCCCTCGAGGTAGACGGCGCCGTGCGCCGACGCCTCGGCGGCGTAGTCGACGACGATCTGGCGGAAGTCGTCGTAGTGCTGGAGCGCGCCGGCCGTCAGCTCGAACGTCTCGATGAAGTGGCGGAAGTCCCGGTACGCGTACAGCGACTCGAGGTCGTCCGGCAGCGGATAGTCGTTGCGCTTCGCGATCTGCTTCAGCGTCGCGGCTCGCACCGTGCCTTCGAGGTGCACATGCAGCTCGATCTTCGGATACGGCGTCATCTGTTCGCCTCGTTGTCGAGCCATCGGCCGACGACGAGCGACCAGAACTCCGGCTGCTCCCGATAGCCGAGCGAGCGATAGAACGCCTGCGCGTCGTCGGTTTGGAGGCCGATGTGCTGGCCGGGGACTGCGTCGGCGAGCATGCGCATGAGCGTGGCCGCGATTCCCAGCCGCCGGTATGCGGAGTGCGTCCAGACGTCGACGACGTACGCGTTGCAAACGCCGTCGGAGAGCATGCGAGCCATGCCGACGACGCGATCTTCGTCGCGTGCGAAGGCGACGTGCTGCGACTGCTCGAACGACAGCCGCAGCGCGTCTGCGGAGCGGCCGTTGTCGAAGTCGTCGGCGGCGAGGTCGGCCTTCGCCTGCGCCCAGTCGATGCCGTCGAGCGTGCTGTCGAAGGTCACGGACATCGGGGCGAGGCTACAGTCAGTGCGTGGGCAAGGCCTCGGACTGGCTGCGCGAGGAACGGCGCAAGGTGCTCGGCGACTGGGTCGCCGTGTGCCTCAAGTGCGGCGCGGGCCGGCGCTGGTTCGAGGAGTTCGAAGCGGAGGTGCCGGACGAGTGCCCGCAGTGCGGCGGAAAGCTTCTGCGCCGCTGCCCGAGCTGCAACGCGGCGTTCTCGTCCATCGCCGCGGTCGACTGCGAGGAGTGCGGCAAGCCGATCCGCCCCGACGAGCTCTTCGGCTCGCCGATCAAGCGCCGCCGCTAGAACGGATCGTTGTCGAAGCCGGGCACGACCGGCCCGCTGAGGATCTGCGAGAAGCGGATGACGGTGACGACCTCGTCCGCCTCGACCTCACGGTTGTAGAGCTGGCCGAGGAACATCGCCATCTCGTCCGTGCGGCGGATCTCCGGGTTGTCGTGCTCGATCTCGCGCGGCGACAGCTCGCCGAGCGTCTTCACCTCGACCTTGTCGATGACGGCGTCGAAGACGAACTCGCGCGCGCTGTAGCGGTTGCCGCACAGCACCTTGACGACCATCCCCTTCTTGTACTTCCCGGACTTGTCGCCCAGGCGGATGGTGGCCGACTTGCGCCCGGTGCGCAGCTGGTCGGCGACCATGGGGGAGTAGAAGTTGAGTGCGTACATAGGCTCGCGGCGCCTGCTCAAGCGAGAAGATCATAGGGGAGCGTCGGCTCCACATGGCTGCGCGCGACCTGATCGGGCGACGTGCAGCCGAGGAGCCCGAGCCCGAGCTCGATCTCGTCGCGGAGGATCGAGAGCACCGACGCGACGCCCGCCTCGCCGCCGACCGCGAGGCCGCCTGCGAACGGCCGCGCAGCGAACGCCGCGCGCGCACCGAGCGCGAGCGCCTTCAGCACGTCGGTCCCGCGCCTGATGCCGCCGTCGACGTAGACCTCGCACCGTCCCGCGACGGCGTCGACCACCTCGGGCAGCGCGTCGAGCCCGGCGGCGACGCCGTCGAGCTGGCGGCCGCCGTGGTTCGAGACCCAGATCGCGTCGGCGCCGTGCTCGACTGCGAGCGTCGCGTCCTCGCGCGTGAGGATCCCTTTGACCACGAGCGGGAGCGGCATCTCGGCGCGGATCCATTCGAGGTCGCTCCATGTCAGCGCCGGCGAGTTCTCGAACAGGTTCGCGTACGGCAGGTGCAGATTCGGGCGGCGGGTTCTGGAAGCCGAGCCGCAGGTCGCGCTCACGCCTGCCGACATAGGGCAGGTCGACGGTGAGGACGACCGCGGAGTAGCCGGCCTCGCGCGCCTCCGTGATGTGGGCGATGGTTCGCGCCCGGTCGTTGAGGACGTAGAGCTGGAGCCAGCGCGGCCCGTCGCCGGCCTCGCGCGATCTCCGCGTGCGTGCTCGTCGTCAGCGTCGACACGCACATGAGCGCGCCGGCGGCGCCCGCAGCGCGTGCGGTCGCGACTTCGCCCTCCGGGTCGATCAGCCGCTGCATCGCGAACGGCGCGACGCCGAGCGGCGACGCGACCGGGGTCCCGAGCAGGGTCGTCGCGGTGCTCACCTCGCTGACGTCGACGAGCATCCGCGGCCGGAAGCGCCAGCGCCCGTACGCGGCGACGTTCGCCCGCAGGGTCACCTCGTCGCCGGCGCCGCCCTCGAAGTAACACCAGACGCCCGGGTCGACCTTGGCCGCGGCGGCTTCGAGGTAGTCGGCGACGTTGATCATCCGGCGCCGAGCCTATCTCGCGCCTTCGCCGCCATCTCGCGCTCCCCGCCGTAGGCGAGCAGGCGCGGCGCCTCGTCGAGCGGGAGCCAGCGGGCCTCGGCGACCTCGACGCGCATCTCCTCCTCGATCGCTCCGATCCGTCCGCGCCCGGCCCGGAGGAGGAAGAAGCTCACGACCTTGAAGATCCGCTCGCCGTCCCAGGTGTAGACGTACTTGACGTCGCCGAGCTTCTCGACGAGCCGGCCGTCGACCCCGGTCTCCTCGCGCACCTCCCGGACGGCCGTCTCAGCTGGGGTCTCGCCCGGGTCGATGTTCCCCTTCGGGAGCACCCAGGTCCCGGCCGGCTTCCCCTGCGGCCGGACGGCGGCCACATGCGGCGCGCCCGGCTACGGTCCGGACGAGCACGCCGCCGGCCGAGAACTCGCGCTTCACCGCTCGTTTCTAGCAGGCTTGCCGGTCCGCGCGTTCGGCTTGCGAAGTGCCCTCTGCTCGTACAATGCCTCAGCACTCTCGGGGTGAGAGTGCCAGACAGTGTCACAAGGTCGCAGTCAGGAGGCAGTTGTATGAACCTGAAGCCGCTTGGTGACCGCCTGATCGTCGAAGTCCTCGATGAAGAGGACGTCACGACCAGCGGCATCGTGCTGCCGGATACCGCGAAGGAGAAGCCGCAGCGCGGCCGTGTCCTCGCAGTCGGCCCGGGCAGCCGGGACGACGACGGCAAATTCGTCCCCATGGACCTGGATGAAGGCGACGAGATCGTCTTCTCCAAGTACGGCGGGACCGAGATCAAGGTTGGCGTGGACGAGTACCTGATCCTGCGCGAGAGCGACGTTCTCGCGAAGGTCGTCGGGACGCGCGAGCTGGCCGGCGCAAAGTCGAAGTAGGAGGACTGAACCAGACATGGCTCACAAAGAGCTGAAGTTCAACGAGGATGCACGGCGCGCTCTCGAGCGCGGCGTGAATACCCTCGCCGACGCGGTCAAGGTCACACTTGGCCCGAAGGGCCGGTACGTCGTGCTGGACAAGAAGTTCGGCGCGCCGACCATCACGAATGACGGCGTCACCATCGCTCGCGAGATCGAGGTCGAGGACGTCTTCGAGAACCAGGGCGCACAGCTCGTGCGCGAGGTCGCAACGGCGACGAACGACGTCGCCGGCGACGGAACCACCACCGCGACCGTGCTCGCCCAGGCGATCGTTCGCGAGGGCCTGAAGAACGTTGCCGCAGGCGCGAACCCCATGGGGCTCAAGCGCGGCATCGAGAAGGCCGTCGACGCAGTCGTCGAGAACCTCAAGTCGCAGTCGAAGAGCGTCTCCGGCAAGGAGGACATCGCCCGCGTGGCGACCGTCTCCTCGCGCGAGCGCGAGATCGGCGACGTGATCGCGGACTCGATCGAGAAGGTCGGCAAGGACGGCGTCGTGAACGTCGAGGAGGGCCAGACCCTTGGCCTCGAGCTCGAGTTCACCGAGGGCATGCAGTTCGACAAGGGCTACCTCTCGCCGTACATGATCACCGACGCCGAGCGCATGGAGGCGGTGCTGGACGAGCCGTTCGTCCTCGTCGCCAACCAGAAGATCGGCGCAGTCAAGGATCTCCTGCCCGTGCTCGAGCAGGTCATCCAGGCCGGCCGTCCGCTGCTGATCGTGGCGGAGGACGTCGAGGGCGAGTCGCTCGCGACGATCGTCGTCAACAAGCTGCGCGGCACCTTCCAGGCCGTCGCCGTCAAGGCGCCGGGCTTCGGTGACCGCCGCAAGCGGATGCTCGAGGACATCGCCATCCTCACGGGTGCCGAAGTCATCACCGAGGAGATGGGCCTCAAGCTCGAGAACACGAAGATCTCGCAGCTCGGCAAGGCTCGTCGTGTCGTCGTCGACAAGGACTCGACCACCATCATCGATGGTGCCGGCGAGTCCGACGCGATCAAGGGCCGGATCAAGCAGCTGAAGGCGGAGATCGAGAACACCGACTCCGACTTCGATCGCGAGAAGCTCCAGGAGCGCCTCGCGAAGCTGTCCGGCGGCGTCGCCGTCGTCAAGGTCGGCGCTTCGACCGAGACGGAGATGAAGGAGAAGAAGCACCGCGTCGAGGACGCTCTCCAGGCCGCTCGCGCGGCGCTCGAGGAGGGTCAGGTTCCCGGCGGCGGCGTCGCGCTCATCAACGCGGCGGACGCTGTCAAGGAGAAGCTCCTCGCGGAGCTCGAGGGCGACGAGCAGACGGGCGCGAAGATCATCATCCGCGCGCTCGAGGAGCCGCTTCGCCAGCTCGCGGCCAACGCGGGCCTCGAGGGCTCGATCGCGGTCGCGAGCGTTCGCAGCGCCCAGAAGGGCTGGGGCCTGAACGTCGACACGGGTGAGGTCGAGGACCTGCTCAAGTCAGGCATCGGCGATCCCACGATGGTCACGCGCTCCGCGCTGCAGAACGCAGCATCGATCGCGAAGAACATCCTCACCACCGAGGCGATCGTCGCCGAGGCACCGGACAAGTCCGGCGCCGGCATGGGCGGCGGCATGCCCGACATGGGCGGGATGATGTAACGAGCCTTCGGGCTACTGCTGGAAGCGAAGGGCGGCCGCGAGGCCGCCCTTCGTCGTACTAGAACCCGTAGCGCTCTTCTTTCCAGTAGTCCGCGTTGTTGTTGTAGCCGTAGCGCTCCCAGAACCCGGCTTGTCGGCGGCGGTGAGCTCGATTCCGCTGAGCCACTTCGCGCTCTTCCAGAAGTACTTCGTCGGAACGAAGAACCGAACCGGCCAGCCGTGGTCCGGGGTGAGCGGTCCGCCGTCGGCCTCGTACACGATCAACGCGTTCTCGTCCTCGATCGCGGCGAGCGGCGAGTTCGCGGTGAAGCCTGCCTCCGCATGGGCGATGGCGAAATGCGCGCTCGGCTTCGGGCTGCACAGCTTTGCGATCTCGCGCCAGTGCACGCCTTTGAAGTGGGCGTCGAAGCGGCTCCAGCGCGTGACGCAATGGATGTCGCTCGTCACCTCGGTCGCCGGCAGCGCCGTGAGCTCTTCGAAGGTCAGCGTGATCTCGTTCTCGACCTCGCCCCACACGCGCAGGTCCCACGTCGCGAGATCCACCTTTGGTACGTCGCCCGCGTGCAGCACCGGCCACTTCTCGGTCAGGTACTGCCCGGGTGGGAGCCTGGCGGGGTCGAAGCCCGCCGCGCGCACCTTGTCCTCGGCCTTCGAGCGGAAGAGCGGCATCGCGTTCGTACACTAATCCCATGGACGTGGCACAGCGCCCGCGCGCCTTCGTCCGGGTTGCCGGAGCGGACGCGCGCGACTATCTCCAGCGCATGGTCTCGAACGACGTCGACGCGCTCGCTGTCGGCGACTCCTGTCCTGCGCTCCTGCTGACGGCGAAGGCGCGGCTGATCGCGCCGCTCGTCGTCTGGCGGCGCGGCGAGGACGACTACCTGCTCCTCACCGAGCCGGAGCTCGGCGAGCCCGTGCGGGCGCACTTGACGCGCATGCGCCTCCGGGCGAGCTGCGAGGTCGCGGCAGAGGAGCACGAGACGGTGCTCGCGTTCGGCGGCGACGGCATCGCCACCGACTTTCCCGGCGCCGTCGAAGTGCTCGACGCAGGCCTCGAGCCGACGCTCTCCGCCGACGAGCTCGAGCTGCGCCGCATCGAGGCCGGCGTCCCGCGCTGGGGACACGAGCTCGACGATCGCGTGCTCCCTGCGGAGGCCGGCCTCGACGAGACGCACATCAGCTTCAGCAAGGGCTGCTACCCGGGGCAGGAGCCAATCGCTCGCCTCCACTACCGCGGCCATGTCAACCGCAAGCTGCAGGTGGTCGAGCTCGACGACGAGACGTCCGTCGAGCGCGTCACGAGCTCGGCGCGCCGCCCCGACGGCTCCGTCGTCGCGCTCGCGTACGTGCGCACCAAAGGTGCCTAGGCTCGAGCCGGCCGCGTGGTGGTCGGTGCGCGCCGCGCACAACCTCAAGCCGGCAACGTATCGCTGCCCGCTCTGCGGCTACCGCCTGCATGCGATGGCGCCGCACGTCCTCATCGCGCCCGAAGGCGACACGAGCCGCCGGCGGCACGCGCACGCCGAATGCGTCCAGGCCGCGCGCGAGCAGGGCCGCATGCCGAGCTACGACGAGTGGCGGAAAGCGCAGCCGCGCAAGCGCATGCGGTTACACTGGCCGTTCCCGAAGCGCCCGTAGCTCAGGGGATAGAGCGCTGCCCTGCGGAGGCAGAGGTCGCATGTTCGAATCATGCCGGGCGCATGGCTCAACCAAGCGGTGTTTGGAGGAGCGATGCAGCAAGTTGTACGTCGATTCGTACCTCGTACTCTCCCCCCGGTTCAGTCAGAGCAGCCGAACCGAAGCTGCGTGGGGACTTGTGCCCAAGCAATCGGAACGTCCTGTTTCCGCAACAGCCTGAACATCTCGCTCAATACGACGAGTTCGACAAGGTCGAGAAGCTCGTACGACTCTCGGCGACGAAGCAGATCCCGGTCGATCCATGGGAGGCGCTGACAACGCTCGAGAAGGCGCGTTCCCTGCTGCTTCGCCATCACGCCGCTGTCGCCCGGCGACAAGCAGAGGAGCAGGCGGATCGCCGCGGCAATCGACGACGATGAGCCCATTCCAATAGGTGGCGGAGACGGCAGGACCGCAGTCCTGTCGCCTCCATGCGCACCCGGGGGGATAAAAGATGCTCCGCTGTGTCCGGTTGCGTCTTCTCGGAGACGGTGGTCCGGAACGCAGACGCTCGCTGCTATTCCGAGATCTTGCGTCCGGAAGCGGGCAATCGAGCTGGCTGCTTGGCCGGGTTTCCTTCGCCCCTTTGGTGTGGCTCGTTCGAGGGACAAGGCCCCGCGGGTGGGGCTTGAAGCCTCCAGGGCGTCGGCGTACTGTGGACAACGGGCAGTCCGGGAGAGGGGACAGGCAGGCGATGAGGGCATTGTTGATCGTTGCGGCTGCGGCTGGACTTCTTGCGGTGGGCGCACGCTTGAGATCGACCACATTGTTTCGTTGGAGCTCGGCGGCTCGAACGACATCGCCAACCTGTACCCGGAGAAGGCGACCCTTCCAGGGCACGCGCCTGGCTACCACGTGAAAGACAAACTGGAGAACGGCGCGCACAAGGCGGTGTGCACCGGAACGATCAACCTCCGCTCGGCCCAGCAGCAGATCGCTTCGAACTGGGAGCTGCTCTACAAGAAGCTGTTCGGGGTCGCACCGACCGCCTGATGGGGCGGCGACAACCCTGCGACCGGCGGCAGATCCCGTGGACAAACGCGCGGCGCGGATCGACAAGTCCTTTGGCAGTTCGCCCGATGCGCGTCACGCCGCTCGAGCCGGAGTGAGTGGGACGATAACGTCGACCAACGCGCGAATCCGACGTCCGATCGTTCGCCGCGCCAGCGTGCGGGGCTGATGCCGAGTACTGCTTCCATGGATCGCAGAGGGGAATGCGTCGGCTGGAACTGCGGTCGGAGAGACGGTGAAGTTCCAGGTGAAGCGGTGTGGCAGGAGCGGCTCCCGGCTGCCGACCACCGGCACGAAACGCTGAGACTGCATCTGCCATCGCCACGCATCGTGATGTCGTGCAGCCGAATTCCAGCGCCGGCGGCCAGGTCGTGACGCTCCGCGGGGGCTTGCTACTCGGGACCGCGCTCGCGCGACGACTGGTCAAAGTTGACACCCTGCTTTATTGCGTGGCTGAGCTGCCGGCGGAGGCCGTGCACGACGGACCAGCATGGATTCGTCCGGCGACTGCCGCGGATGCGCAGGCGCTCGCACGGCTCGCTGGTGGACGGCGCACGGTGCGCAAGCGGCTCGCCGGCGGTGACTATGCCGTCGTCGCCGAACAAGAAGATCAGTTGATCGGCGTCGTATGGATCACGGCGCGGCCACTGCGGCTTCCTGGCTATGGGCTGAATGTCGATGCGTCGCCAGAGGTTCCATACTCGTATGGCCTGCGCGTCGTTCCGTCGGCGCGCCGGCGAGGCGTTGGCACGGCGCTCGCCTACTACGTTCGGGAGGTCGAAGGGCCGCGACTTGGCTTTCGCTGTATGAGCTACCACATCAGCCCGAGTAATCCCATGACCTACCGGCGCCACGTGGCTGAGGCCAATGCGCTCACGATCGGCGAACTGCGAGTCCTTGTTCTCCTCGATCGCATACCGCGCGTAATCCGTAGCCGCCGCGTGCGCTCCCCACCAACTACGCGACCGTAGCCGGGGCTGCTGCGGACGGTTGCGAAACGGCGCTTGTCGGCGCCTTGCGTCCTTGGCGCAGTCACCTGCGGAGTAGTTGCATACTCAGGGATTCACGGCTTGGGCGGCGACACGACCATACGAAGGCCGTGCGTCAGAGTGGGAGAAGCGCTTCGGGCCGATTCCGCGCAAGAGGCATCGGCTCGACTTTGCGCGGAGGTTCCTGCGAGATCAGAGCGTCAAGTTCTCCGATCTCCTCAACGTCGAGCTCTACCCTTGGCACTCACTCTCGCTGACTCGTGCGATCCGCATACAGCCGGGGGCGCTACTGGAGTTCGTCGCGCTCGGACACGCGGGGAGCGAGCACTACGCCGGCCTCGAGGCGTTCCCCAACTCCGGCGTGTGCGAGGTCGAGATGACGAGCGACGAGCTCACGGCCGTCTGTCCGATCACGGCGCAGCCAGATTTCTACGTCGCGCGCATCGTCTACCGACCCGACTCCCTCTGCCTCGAGTCGAAGTCGCTGAAGCTCTATCTCGCCCGCTTTCGGAACGAGGGCGCGTTCGGCGAGGCCCTCGCGGTGCAGATCAGGGACGACGTCGCGGCCGCGCTGGAGCTCGGGCCTGCCGCGGTGACCGTGACGCTCACGCAAAAGGCGCGTGGGGGCATCACGATCACCGCGACGGCGTAATCGGCGTCAGCCTGCGAGCGTCGAGCCGGTCTCGACGACCGACTTGAGGTCGTTGAGGATCCAGCTCCAGCCGCCGCCCATCTCCGGAGCGGAGCTCGTGACCATGACGAGCGTCTGCGGTGCGTTCTCAAGCTCGTGGAGGACGCGCAGCTTCGTCACGCCCGCGCCGAACTCGGAGAGCTCGAACGTCACGCGCGTCGGGCCTTCGGCATCGACCTCGCCGCCGAAGTGCGGCTGAAACGTCTGCACGAGCTTGCTCGGCTCGTCGACCTCGAGAATGTCGCCGCTGACGACGACATCTCCCTGCCAGCCGCCCGCCTTCATCCCGGCGGACGGGAGCTGCCTGTATGAGCCACCGGCGCGCAGGTCGATCACGAGCGGGCACTGGTAGCCGTACTTCATCGCCCACGTGGGCGAGGTGAGCGCCTCCCACACGGTCTCCCGAGGCGCCTTGATGAACACCTCGTAGACGTGCGTCGTTCCGGTCTCGGTCATCGTGCTCATGCAGTCTCCTCCAGTTCGTTCTTGAGATCTACGAGCGCCGCCACGCGGTGCTCCGTGTACTTGTCGATCCAGCGGTCGTGGACGAGGCGGATCGGCACCGGGTTGAGGTAGTGGAGCTTCTCCCGGCCCTCCCGTCGTGTGACCACGAGCCCGGCGTCCTCGAGCACGTGAAGGTGCTTCATGACCCCGAAGCGCGTCATCTCCAGCTCCGACTCGAGCTCCGTGAGCGTGCGGCCGTCGCGCTCGAAGAGCCGGTCGAGGAGATACCTGCGCGTGGGATCCGCCAGAGCCTTGAAGATGCGGTCGCCGTCATCCACGAACAGGAGAATAGGTGACCGAACGGTCACATGTCAAGCCGCTCTACCTGACCGAGGACGACGTGGCCGAGCTGCTCTCGCCCGCCGCCGCGGTCGAGGCGATCGAGGCGTGCTTCGGCCGCATGGCGCGCGGTGCGGTCGAGAACAGGCCCCGCTACCGCCTGCCGCTCGAGCACGGCGCGCTCGCGGTGATGGCGGCGTCCGATCTCGAGCTCGGGTACGCCGGCGCGAAGGTGTACTCCGGGATGCGCGAGGGTGCCCGCTTCGTCGTCCTCCTCTTTCGCACCGACCGGCCGGAGCTCGTCGCGGTCATCGACGCGGACAAGCTCGGCCAGCTCCGGACGGGAGCGGCAAGCGCGGTCGCTGCGAAGTACCTCGCACGCTCGGAGGTGACGAGCCTCGGCGTCATCGGCTGCGGCTGGCAGGCGCAATCGCAGGTGGCGTGCATCCGCGCCGCCGTCCCCGGCATCGAGCGCGTCGTCGCGTACTGCCGCACCGAGGAGTCGCTACGTGCGTTCTGCGAGCAGAACGGCGCCGAGCCGGGAGAGAACGCGCGCGCTGCCGCGGAGTGCGACGTCGTCGTCACCGTGACGGGCTCGCCCGACCCGGTGCTGCGCGGCGAGTGGCTTCAACCCGGCGCGCTCGTGTGCGCCGTCGGCGCGAACGATGGACGGAGGAGAGAGCTCGACAACGTCGTCCTCGAGCGCGCGACGTTCGTGTGCTGCGACTCGCTCGACGATGCGCGGCTCGAGTCCGGCGATCTGATCGAGCCGGTCGCGTCCGGCGTCCTCGACTGGCTCGAGGTGCACGAGCTCCAGGAGGTCGTCGCGGGCGCAGTTCCCGGCCGGCAATCGGACGACGACATCGTCGTCTTCAAGTCGAACGGGCTTGCGGCCTGGGACGTCGCCGTCGCGGCCGCTGTAGTCGCTAGTGCTGCTCGCCGAGAGCGTGGATGACGTCCGCCCGCGAGAGCATCCGCTTTTGCTGCTCGGTGCTCAGCCGGTTCTTGACGTACGGATCCTCGAGGATCTCGTCGACGCGGCGCCCCGCGCCGTGCTCGCGCAGGAGGTAGGCGACGACGTTCTCTTCCGCGGACGTTCTCGAGAACAGGAACGAGAACGGATTCCGCCAAAAACGGGCCAGCCTCGGCACGCAAGCGATTGTATAGTCGGGGTCGTGCAGGTCTCGACCGACCGCGGCAGGTTCGCGGAGCGGGTGCTCCACGGGGTGGACGACGCCGGAAACGACGAGCGCGTCGTCGTCTGGATCGAGCGCAAGGCGGGCGCGATCTGGGCGGTCGGCCGCGCGGTCAACGCCCAGCATCGCAACGATCACGCGCCTCGGCCCGACGACTACATCTTCGAGGGGTACGAGCTCGAGGACGCGCTCGAGCAGGCGAACGCCGCGCTGGAGGACGACCTCACCGTGTCGGAAGCCGACGGCCGGGCCGAGCACCTGCGGCCGTTCACGCGCGACGAGCTGCTGAAGCCGCTCGAGGCGTGGTTCTTCGGGCGCACGGCATAGCGCATCGTCGATAGTTCGCACCCATGCTGGTGCGCGTGGGCTTCAGCGCCGATCCGGACGATGCCTTCATGTTCTGGGGGCTCGCCTCGGGAACCGTCGATCGCCGCGGCTTCGAGTTCGAGCCCGTGATCGCCGACATCCAGAGCCTCAACGAATGGTCGCTCGAGGGCCGGCTCGAAGTGACCGCGATGTCGGCCGCGACGTACCCGCTCGTGCACGAGCGCTACGCGTTGCTTCCGCACGGAGCGAGCTTCGGCTCGGGCTACGGGCCGATCGTCGTCGCGCGCGAAAAGCTGTCGCTCGACGAGCTTCGCAACGAGGAGATCGTCGTCCCCGGCAAGCTCACGACCGCCTTCCTCGTCCTCCAGCTGGCGCTCGGTGGCGAGTTCGCCTGCCGCGTCATGCCGTTCGACGAGATCCTCGACGAGGTTGCGTCCGGCCGCTCGCGCGTCGGCCTCATCATCCACGAGGGGCAGCTCACGTACGCCGACTCCGGCGTCGCGAAGTGCCTCGACCTCGGCGAGTGGTGGCTGCTCGAGACGGGACTGCCGCTCCCGCTCGGCGTGAACACCATCCGTCGCGATCTCGGTGCCGACGGGATGCGCGAGGTCTCCGCGATCCTGCGCGAGTCGATCGACGCCGCGCTCGCGCACCGCGACGAGGCGCTCGAGTACGCGCTCGGGTTCGGCCGCGGGCTCGACGACGTGCGCGGCGACCGCTTCATCGAGATGTACGTGAACGACCTGACGCTCGACTACGGCGACGAAGGGCGGCAGGCCGTGCGCGAGCTGCTCGAGCGGGCGCACGCGGGCATTCAGGTTGAATGGGTTCAGTGAGTCGCGCGGTCATCTTGTCCGGCGTGCGTACGCCGATCGGGCGGTACGGCGGTGCGCTCTCGGGTGAGCGTCCCGACGATCTCGCCGGGCTGGTGATCGCCGAGGCGGTCGCGCGCTCGGGCGTGGATGCGAACGAGATCGAGGACGTCTACTTCGGGTGCGCGAACCAGGCGGGCGAGGACAATCGCAACGTCGCGCGCATGGGTGCCCTGCTCGCCGGGCTGCCGCAGTCGGTCGCGGGCGTCACCGTGAACCGGTTGTGCGCATCCGGTCTGACGGCGGTCGCGGCTGCCTGCCACGCGGTGATGGCCGGCGACGGCGACCTGTTCGTCGCAGGTGGCGTGGAGTCGATGTCGCGCGCGCCGTACGCGTTTGCGAAGCCGGACAAGGCGTTCCCGCGCGGGAACGTCACCGTCTACGACACGCACCTCGGCTGGCGGTTCCCGAACCCGCGCATGGAGGCGATGTTCCCGCTCGAGTCGATGGGCGAGACGGGCGAGAACGTCGCCGACCAGTACGGCGTCTCGCGCGAGGATCAGGACGCGTTCGCACTCGCATCGCAGCAGCGCTGGGCGGCGGCCGCGGAGGCGGGCCGCTTCGACGAGGAGCTCATGCCGGTCGGCGATGTCGTCGCGCGACGAGCATCCGCGTCCCGACACGACACTCGAGAAGCTTGCGGCGCTGAAGCCCGCGTTCCGCGCGGGCGGCACGGTCACCGCGGGCAACTCGTCCGGCATCAACGACGGCGCGGCCGCGCTCGTGATCGCATCGGAAGAGCGCGCGCGCGAGCTCGGCGTCGAGCCGCTCGGGACGTTCGTCGGCAGCGCGGTCGCCGGCGTCGACCCGCGCGTGATGGGCATCGGCCCCATCCCCGCGGTGCGCAAGCTGCTCGGACGCGCAGGCGTCGACGTAGCGACGCTCGACCTCGTCGAGCTGAACGAAGCGTTCGCGTCGCAGAGCCTCGCCGTCATTCGCGAGCTCGGGCTCGACCAGGCGAAGGTGAACGTCAACGGCGGCGCGATCGCGATCGGCCACCCGCTCGGCATGAGCGGCGCGCGCCTCGTCGTCTCGCTCCTGCACGAGCTGCGCCGCCGCGGCGGTCGCTACGGCCTCGCGACGCTGTGCGTCGGCGTCGGCCAAGGCCAGGCTGCTCTTTTCGAACGTTCGCCGAGCGCTTCCACCAAGGGCCGAAGCTAACGCGAGGCGTTAGTGGAGGCCGCACCGAGCGTGCGCGGAACGAAACCGTCGCTCACGCTCCGCGAAGCGGTACCTCCATCAGCGCGAAATCGAAGATTTCGTGCTGGGCTTTAGCCGACGGGCGGACGGATGTAGATCACGTCCTCGTGCTTGATGGGCACGAAGAACGCGCCGACGTTCATGATCAGCTCCTCGACCGTGGAGAAGACCTCGCCGTCGCCGTCCTGGTTGGGGACGACGATGCCGACCTCGTTCTCCGGTTCGGCGGCGAGCCCGTGCTCGCGGAGGAGCGCCAGGAGCTGGTCGCGGTCGGGGATCCGTGCGGCTTCCACTTGAATCGTGCCCATTGGATCCAATACCTGGCCTTTCATCGACGTCGCCAAACGCTCAGGCCCTTCTCGGATCCAAGTGTGGCGACTCCGGTGGACGAGGTCAACCGGTATTTTCCCCATTGATGGCCGTCGCAACGGGCAACGATCACGGGCTCTTCATCGGCGGCGAGACGGCCGAGGCCGCTTCCGGCGAGCTTCGGGACCTGATCGAGCCCGCCACGGGTGACCCGCTCGGCCGGGCCGCGATGGCCGGCGAGGCGGACGTCGACCGCGCGGTCGAGGCGGCTCGCGCCGCGCTCGACGGCGCCTGGGGGCGAACGCCGCCGACCGAGCGCGCGCGCCTGCTCCAGGCCCTCGCGGACGCGATCCAGGCGAACCGCGCGGAGCTCGCCGAGCTCGAGTCGCGCAACGTCGGCAAGGCGATCTCGTCCGTCAAGGCGGAGGTCGCCGGCGCCGCCGAGAACTTCCGCTTCTTCGCCTCCGTTGTCGGCTCCATCGCCGGGCGGTCGAATCCGATCGGCGGCTCGCTGCTCACGTACTCGCTGAAGGAGCCGGTCGGGGTCTGCGCGCAGATCGTCCCGTGGAACTACCCGCTGCTGATGGCGACGTGGAAGCTGTCCCCCGCGCTCGCCGCCGGCTGCGCCGTCGTGCTGAAGCCCGATCCGCAGACGCCGCTGAGCGTGTTGCGCCTCGCGGAGCTCGCGACCGAGGTCGGCTTCCCGGCCGGCGCGATCAACATCGTGCCCGGCGACGGGCCGACGACGGGCTCGTACCTCGTCAAGCATCCCGGCGTCGACAAGGTTGCGTTCACCGGCTCGACGAAGACAGGCGGCGAGATCATGCGGCTCTGCTCCGACCCGATCAAGCGCGTCACGCTCGAGCTCGGCGGGAAGAGCCCGAACCTCGTCTTCGCGGATGCGGATCTCGACGACGCGATTCCGAGCTCCGTGTGGTCGATCTACTACGCCGCCGGGCAGAGCTGTGAGGCGCGCTCGCGCGTGCTCGTCGAAGCGTCGATCTACGACGACTTCGTCTCGCGCTTCGCCGGGTACGTCCAGCAGCTCAAGGTCGGCGATCCGCTCGACCCGGAGACGCAGATCGGCTCGCTCATCTCGACCGCGCATCGCGACCGCGTGCACGGCTTCGTCGAGCGCGGACGCGAGGAAGGCGTCGAGGTCGTCGCAGGCGGCGCCGCCGCCGACGGCAAGGGCGCGTTCTACCAGCCGACCGTGCTCGCGGGAGTGACGAACGAGATGGTCGTCGCGCAGGAGGAGATCTTCGGGCCTGTCGTCGTCGCGATCCCGTTCGAGGACGAAGCAGATGCGATCCGCATCGCGAACGACGTGAAGTACGGCCTCTTCGCGACGGTCTGGACGGGCGATCCGGCGCGGGGCCACCGCGTCGCGCGCGCGATCCAGGCAGGCATGGTCGGCATCAACACGCCGTACACCGCGTTCCCGGGGATCCCGTTCGGCGGGTACAAGCAGTCCGGCTTCGGCCGCGAGCTCTCGATCGACACGCTCGAGCTCTACCTCGAGACGAAGGGCGTCCTCGTCTCCACGGGCTCCAAGCCTGCGAATCCCTTCAGGCTGTAGTGCCCAGCAGCAGCGAGGTCAGCGGCCTGCAGGCCCGGCCGCTACGCCTGTTCGCGCTGAGCTTTCTCATGCTGTTCGTCGAGCTGGCGCTGATCCGCTGGACCGCGGCCAACGACATCCATCTCGCGTACCTGACGAACTTCGTCCTGCTCGCGAGCTTCCTCGGGATCGGGATCGGATTCCTGCGGGAGGCGCGCGGCCCTGAGCTGTTCGCGTGGGCTCCGGTCGCGCTTGCGGCATTGGTCGGCTTCGTCTTGCTCTTCCCGGTGTCGGTGCGGCTCCAGGACGGACGTTTGCTGGGCGCGTTCGGCTGGCCGGCGCTGCCGCGTTGGGTGGAGCTCGCCGTGGTGTTCCTCTTGACGGTTGCGGTGATGGCGACGATCGGGAACGGGGTCGCGCGCACGTTCGTGCGCTTCCCGCCGCTGGAGGCGTATCGCCTGGACATCCTCGGCTCGATCGCGGGAATCGCCGTCTTCTCGCTGCTCTCGTTCCTGGAATTGCCGCCGATCGCCTGGGGCGTCATCGCGAGTCTCCTCCTACTCCTCTTCGTCGGACGGCGCTGGCAGGCGCTTGCGCTGGTGGCGATCGTCGCCCTGCTCGCGGTCGAGTCGTCGCACGGGAACGACCACTGGTCGCCGTATTACAAGGTGACGGCCGTCTATCAGACCCACCCGCCGCCGGTCCACGGCGTCCGCACGCACGACACGCTCACGATCAGCGCGAACAACATCCCCTATCAGACCGCGTATCCGGTGAAGACGCTGCGGACGCTCGAGCGCTTCTACTTCTTCCCGTACCGGCACACACGCGGTCGGCTGGACAACGTGTTGATCGTCGGTGCGGGCAACGGCAACGATGTTGCGGTCGCGCTCTCGGAAGGAGCGAAGCACGTCGACGCCGTCGAGATCGACCCGGAGATCCAGGCGCTCGGTCGCCGATACCACCCGGATCAGCCCTACGAGAATCCGCGCGTCCACGTCTACATCAACGACGGGCGTGCGTTCATCGAGCAGACTCACACGCGCTATGACCTCATCTTGTTCGCATTGCCCGACTCGCTGACGCTCCTTGCCGGCCAAGGAGCGCTTCGGCTCGAGAACTTCCTGTTCACGAAGCAGTCGATGGAGACCGTGAAGCGGCATTTGAAGCCGGGCGGCACCTTCGCGATGTACAACTACTACGAGCCGTTTCTGCTCAATCGCTACGCAGGCACGCTCGCCGACGTGTACGGGCGGCCGCCGTGCGTCGAGCTCGGTGACTCGCTCGCTCGACGCCGCCAGGCGGTGATCACGGCCGGCGCCGGCGCGACCGTCGACTGCAGCACACCGTGGCGGCCGGTGAAGATCTCCGAGCCGACCGACGACTACCCGTTCCCGTATCTCCAGCACCGCTCGATTCCCGGCTTCTACTGGCACACGCTGTTGCTGATGCTCGGAGCGTCGGTGTTGCTGATCGGTCTCGCAGGCGGCTCGCTTCGGTCGCTCGGACAGATGCGCCGCTATCTCGATCTCGCGTTCATGGGCGCCGCTTTCCTGCTGTTGGAGACGAAGAACGTCGTCCAGTTCGCGCTCCTGTTCGGCACGACCTGGTTTGTCAACGCGCTCGTCTTTGCCGGCGTGTTGATCAGCGTCTGGCTGGCGGTCGAGACGGCAAGACACCTGCGCCTGCCGCGCCCGTGGTTGCTCTACCTCGGCCTGCTCGCCGCGCTCGTCGTCGCCTGGACGGTCCCGCAGGCGTCGCTCCTCGGGCTGGCGCCCGTGCCACGGTTCTTCGTCGCGGTGGCGATCGCGTTCGCGCCGATCTATCTCGCCAACCTCATATTTGCTCAGCGCTTCGCGGTTGCCGCTCTTTCCGCCCCCGCGTTCGCCGCCAACCTGCTCGGTGCCATCGTCGGCGGAATGCTCGAGTACCTCTCGCTTCTGACCGGTTACCGGTTCCTGCTCGTCGTCGTCGCGTTGCTGTACGCGCTCGCGTTCCTCACGCTACCGGATGAGCGGACGCGGCGTGGCGCCGGTGGGTTAGTCACTTCCGCAGCGAGAGCGCCGCGCCGACCGCGAGCAGCACGATGCCGGCGAGCCGCGGCCAGTGCAGCAGGATCTTCTGCGATCCGAACAGCCCGAAGCGGTCGATCGCCGCGCCCATCGCCAGCTGGCCGGCGATGAGGATGCCGACCGTCGCCGTCACGCCGATGCGCGGGCCGGCGTACGTGACCGTGAAGATGATGAGCAGGCCGAGCAGCCCGCCGCTCAGCATCCACCACGGTTGGTGGAGCGCACGCTCGTAGCCGGCCACGCTGCGGCGGACGAGTAGCAGCCCGACGAACGCGAGCACGGCCGTCGCCAACGTCGCGAAGCCGAGCGCCTCGCCGACGCCGATTCGTTCGCCCAGGCGCGACATCACGGCGACCTGCACCGAGCCTGCCAGGCCGGCGGCGATCGCGAGCCCCGTTGCCAGCGTCCCTCCCGACACGGGCCTAATCTAACGTTGTGCCCCCTCGGGCAGTGTCCACCGGGCTCTCGCCCGCGATCACGCGGCGCGCTGCTGCGTCCTCGGTTGCGTCCGTAGTAAAACTACGAACGCGCCCTGCGTCCTTGCATCGCTTGGTGCTCGCGGCCGAGAGACGACGGCAACACCGCCCGAGGGGGCGCCCTGTGATCTTCCAGCCCGAACTGGAGACGATGCCGCGCTCCGAGCTGCAGCAGCTGCAGCGCGAGCGCTTCGCGACCGCTTCGACGTCGATCTCGACGCGCTCGCGGAGCAGCCGTTCACGACGAAGGCCGACCTCCGCGATGCGTACCCGTTCGGGATGCTGCGCGTTCCGCGCGACGAGTGCGTCCGCATCCACGCCTCGTCGGGCACGCGCGGCAAGGCGACGATCGTCGCGTACACCGCGAACGATCTGTCGCTGTGGTCGGACTGCTGCGCCCGTGCGATCGCCGCGGCCGGCGGCGGCCAGGGCACGCTCGTGCACATCGCCTACGGGTACGGGCTCTTCACCGGCGGTCTCGGATTCCACTACGGCGCCGAGCGGCTCGGCTGCACCGTCGTGCCGGCCTCGAGCGGGAACACGCCGCGGCAGGCGCAGCTGCTCGAGGATCTCGGCGCGGAGATCCTCTGCTGCACCCCGAGCTACGCGCTCGCGATCGCCGACCACGTCGAGGATGCCGGCCGGCTGAAGCTGCGCGCCGGGCTCTTCGGCGCCGAGCCGTGGACGGAGCGGATCCGCGGGGCGATCGAGGAGGCGCTCAACCTCACCGCGCTCGACGTGTACGGGCTCTCGGAGATCGTCGGGCCGGGCGTCTCCGCCGAGTGTCTCGAGGGTCTCCACGGCGCGCACGTGAACGAGGACCACTTCCTCGTCGAGACCATCGACCCGGAGACCGGGCATCGGCGGTGCCGGAGGGCGAGGTCGGCGAGCTCGTGTTCACGACGCTGACGAAGGAGGCGATGCCGCTGCTGCGCTACCGAACGGGCGACCTCGCATCGGTCACGCGCGACCCGTGCGCGTGCGGCCGCACGTTCGCGCGCATGTCACGCGTGAAGGGGCGAACCGACGACATGCTCATCATCCGCGGCGTCAACGTCTTTCCGAGCGAGATCGAGCGCGTGCTGCTCGGGTTCGGTGGGCTCGCGCCGCACTACCAGCTCGTCGTCGAGCGGCGCGATCGCCTCGACGAGCTGACGGTGCAGGTCGAGGGCGCCGTCGACTCCGCCCCGGTGCGCGAGCAGCTCGAGCGCGCGCTCGGATTGAGCGCGCGCGTCGAGGTGGTGGAGCCGGGGTCGATCCCGCGCAGCGAAGGAAAGGCGCTGCGCGTGCTCGACCGCCGGAGTTAGGCGGCGTTCGTGTCGTTCTGCCAGAGGAAGAACGCGTTCCCCTCGGTGTCCTTGCAGGCGGAGAACCAACCGTGCGTCGGGACGGGCGTCTTGTCGCCGGCCTCGCCGCCCAGGTCCTTCACCTTCGTCATCGACGCGTCGATGTCGGGCGTGTCGTAGTAGTAGTTCGGATGTCCCGGCTCGTCGGACTGCATGAGCGCCGCCCCCGACGTGTCGTTGATGCGCGCCATGCGGTAGTCGAAGCCCTCCATCACCGATCCGCCGAACTCCCACCCGAAGAGGCCGCTCCAGAACCCCTGCGCGCGATCGACGTTCGTCGCCGGAATCTCGATGTGAACGATCTCTCCCGCCATGCGTCTAGTCTCCTCCTGTGAGCGACTGAAAGGACCCCGAATGTACCGCGTCATCGTGTTGTACGAGGAAGAGCCCGAGGCGGAGTCGTATGCGGAGCACGTCGAGCTGTGCAAACGCGTGCCGGGCGGCGTCTTTCGTCACGGAAAGGTGACAGGCGCGCCCATGGGCGAGCCGAAGCACGCGTATTACGCCGAGTGGGATTTCGCCGACAAGGCCGCGTTCGACGCCGCCGTGCGCAGCGAGGAGTTCATGGCCTGCGGCAAGGACGCGTACAAGCGCGGGTTCCCGCAGCCGGCGGTCCAGTTCGTTGAGCTCAGCTCAGCTGAAGCTCGGCGGCCGGCGTTCGCGTACGGCGGCAACGCCTTCCGCGACGTCGGGGCCGGTCATGTCGAGGAACTCGAGCGCGAGTGACGCGTCGAAGGCCGGTCCCGCCGCGCGCAGCCAGCTGTTGAGGGCGAGCTTCGTGTGCGAGATCGCCGCCTGCGATCCCGCCGCGAGCCTGCGCGCGATCTCGAGCGCACGCTCCTCGAGCTCGTCGGCCGGGACGCACAGCGAGACGAGGCCGATGCGCTCCGCCTCCACTCCGTCGACGGGCTCGCACAGGAGCAGGTGGTACTTCGCCTTCGCGAGCCCGCACAGCAGCGGCCACACGATGACGGCGTGGTCGCCGGCCGCGACGCCGAGCCGCGTATGGCCGTCGACGATCCTCGCCGACGGAGCGGCGATGCTGATGTCAGAGAGCAGCGCGACCGCGAGGCCCGCGCCGACTGCAGGGCCGTCGATCGCCGCGACGATCGGCTTGCTGCAATTCACGATGTTGTAGACGAGGTCGCGCGCCTCGTGGAACACGCGGAGCCGCGTCTCCCAGTTCGTCGCGATGTCCTCGACGAGGTCGAGATCGCCGCCGGAGCTGAAGGCGCCGTCCGCGCCACGGACGAGCACGACGCGCGTGTCCGGGTCGCGATCCACCGTCTGCCACACGGCGGCGAGGTGGCCGTGCGCCTCGCTCCCGACAGCATTCAGCTTGCCGGGGTTGCGCAGCGTGATCCGCAGGATCCACTTCTCGGGCCGGTCGAGCTCGAGGCTCGTAAACTCGTCGTACACGTGGCGGAGCCTAACGTTCTCGTCGAGCGCGACGGCCGCGTCGGCATCGTGCTCATGAATCGTCCGAAGGCGCTCAACGCGCTTTCGGGCGAGCTGATGGAGGCCGTCGTCCTGGCGCTCGGCGAGCTCGACGCCGATTCGGAGATCCGCGCCATCGTGCTCGGCGGCAACGAGCGGGCGTTCGCGGCCGGCGCGGACATCGGCGAGCTGTCGTCGGCGACGCCGGTCAGCCTGTACGAGAACCGGCGCCTCGACCGCTGGGACGCGATCCGGAAGGTGCGGACGCCGATCGTCGCCGCCGTGTCGGGCTTCTGCCTCGGCGGCGGCTGCGAGCTCGCCATGCTCTGCGACCTGATCGTCGCGTCCGAGACGGCGAAGTTCGGGCAGCCCGAGATCAACCTCGGCGTGCTGCCCGGCGCGGGAGGCACGCAGCGCTTGACGCGCGCCGTCGGCAAGGCGATCGCGATGGACATGATCCTCACCGGCCGGATGCTGTCCGCGCGGGAGGCGCTCGCACACGGTCTCGTCGCGCGCGTCGTCGCGAAGGAGGCGTGGCTGGACGAGGCGAAGCGCGTCGCGCAGGAGATCGCCGCGAAGGGCCCGATCGCAGTCCGGCTGGCGAAAGAGGCCGTCGACCAGTCCTTCGAGACGCCGCTCGCCGCCGGCGTGGAGCTCGAGCGCCGCTCGTTCTTCCTCGCGCGCGCGTCCGAGGACGCCGAGGAGGGGCTGAAGGCGTTTCTCGAGAAGCGGAAGCCGGACTTCACAGGGCGCTGATTCCGTCCTAGAGTCAAGGCGGGGCATGACTCGCCGGGTCGTAGTCGTCGCCGCCTTCGTGGCGGCTCTCTTCGCGTCCGTGGGGACGGCGCGTGCGAACGCGCCCACGGACATCTTCAGCGGCGTGGGCGTCTTCATCGACAACCCGATGGACTTCCCGGACGCGCCGACGCTCGCAGCCGAGCTGAAGGCGGCGCACTTCACGTGGATCGCGTTCCACGTCGACGACGTCGGGACGCTCGACTGGACACAGCCGAGCTGGATCCAGGTCATGCGCGACAACGGCCTCGAAGTCGGAGCATGGGGCGCGGAGGGCCTGAACCCGATCGCGAGCGCGGCGGTCGCCGATCTCGCCATTCGCAATTACGGCTTCGACTTCTACATCGCCGACGCCGAGGGGCCATACGAGAAGATGAAGCACGCGAACGGCTACTGGCGCTCGTCGATGTTCGTGCGTGCGTTCCGCGCGCTCCAGCCGACGATTCCGGCCGCGCTCGTCACACTCGGCGCGGCGAAGGCGCCGTGGGTGTTGCCGATCGACTTCAACGCGTGGCGGAGCAGTGGCTTCGACCTACTGCCGGAGGCGTACTACAACCAGTACCCGGGCTACCGGCCCGATCTCACGGTCGCGCATGCCCAGCGCGCGGGGTGGTCGCTCGACGACCGTCCATCCCGTCATCGGCGTGCTACCACCACTACCCGGCAGCGAACTACGTGCCGCTGCTGCAGAACCTCGGCACGCTCGGCTTCTCCGTCTTCCTCGGCGACCAGATGACCGCCGCCGACTTCACGGCGTTGTCCGGGATCGCTGCGGCGAACGGTCGCGGCCGGATAGATTCCGCCGCATGGCCGAGGTCGAGGTCACGCGCGAGGGCGCGGTGCAGACGATCACGCTCAACCGGCCGGACGTGATGAACGCGTTCAACCGCGCGCTCCACGCCGGCCTGCGCGACGCGTTGAAAGAGGCGCGTGATCCTGAGGTGCGCGCCGTCGTCATCACAGGCGCCGGTCGCGGCTTTTCGCGCGGGTCAGGACCTGACCGAGTTCACCGACATGCCGAACGTCGGCGACAGCCTGCGCGCGACGTACCACCCGAACGTGCTCGCCATCCGCGCGCTCGAGAAGCCTGTCATCGCGGCGGTGAACGGCCCGTGCGCCGGCGCCGGACTGTCGCTCGCGTGCGCGTGCGACATCCGCATCGCCGCCGACAGCGCCATCTTCGTGCCCGGCTTCATCGGCATCGGCCTCGTGCCCGACTCCGGCGGCACGTTCTTCATCCACCGCTTGCTCGGCGCGTCGCGCGCGTTCGAGTGGATGTCCTCCAACCGGCGGCTGACCGCGGCGGAGGCCCACGCCTGGGGGCTCGTCTCGGAGGTGGTCGAGGCGGATGCCTTTGCCGCGCGAACCGCGGAGCTCGCCGCGACCTATGCGGCGATGCCGACGCGGGCGGTCGGGATGACGAAGCGCCTGTTCGACCACGCGGACAAATCGACGCTCGAGGAGCAACTGGAGCTCGAGGCGCAGCTGCAGGCTGCGGCGGTGCAGACGAGCGATTTCCGCGAGGGCGTCGCGGCGTTCGCCGAGAAGCGCCCGGCGAGCTTCAGCGGGAGCTGAGGAGCGCGAGCACTTCCCCGTCCTCGGGGAAGCGGTGCTCCTGTTCCTTCGAGTAGATCGTCTCGCCGTCGGCGATCACGTCGTACTGGCTCTTCGCGCCTTCGCGGGCCGTGGCGTCGAAACCGTGTTCCCGTAGCTCGGCCGCGAGACTCGCGGCCTGTCCGTCGTAGCCGCTTCAGACGGGGCAGTACAGGATCTCGATACTCATCCGGGTCGGAGCGTACACTCGGGGCCGCGATGGAGCCACATCCGATCCGCCTCGTTGTTACCGACGATCTCCGGCGAAACCGGCTCACCGTCTTCTTCCGGCTCCTGCTTGCGATCCCGCATTTCATCTGGCTCGCGTTGTGGGGGATCGCGAACGCAGTGGTGCTCATCCTCTCCTGGTTCGCGGCGCTGTTCACGGGGCGCGTGCCGACCGGCTTCCATGACTTCATGGCGCGCTACCTCCGCTACCAGACACACGTGGTCGCGTACATCCAACTCGCAGCCGATCCGTACCCGCCGTTCGACGGCAGCTCGAGCTACCCGGTCGACCTCGAGGTCGCGCCTCCTATTGCGCAAAGCCGATTGACGGTCTTCTTCCGGATCCTCCTTGCGATCCCGGCGCTCATCATCTCGTCCGTCATGAACTACCTCGTGAACATCCTCGTGTTCTTCGCCTGGTTCATTTGCCTCTTCCTCGGCCGCATGCCGGAGGGGATGCGCAACCTTCTCGCCTTCACCATCCGGTACCACATCCAGACGGGGGCGTACTACTCGTTGCTGACGTCGCGGTACCCGAGCCTGAACGTCGGGCTCGACGCCGGTTAGATCGTCTTGACCGTTGGTTGCGTCCGCTCTGCTCCATAAGCGCTCCATGCTCGCTTGGGTCGGATCGCCCTCAGCTGACGCGGAGGAACGGCGCGCACATCGGCTTGCTGCGGTTTCCGGCGGGATCGGAGGCGACGACGCAGAAACGGAGCTGCCGGCTGTGGAGCTTCTTCGGCACCGGCCAATGAACGGCGACTGCCCGCGTGCCGATCTTGAACGCCATGGGTGTGCTCAGCGTCGCAAGCGGCGAGCCGCCCTCGTCGACGTGGACGACGGCCTTGCTGTAGCCGCTGTCGTCGAAGACGGCGAAGTGGAGGATGGCGGTCCTTCCGCGTATTGCCGTTGCCGGGTACGCGGTCACGAGCGGGGCGCGAATGTCGGGTGAGCTCAGCGCATTCGCAGCTGTGAGTCGCTGAATTGCGACGGTTGCCGTCCGGGTGAGATCGTCCGGCGTAGAAGCCGCGAGCGGCACGCCGCGCAGCACCTGCTCCTCTGCAGCCGTCGAGCGGCCGCCGTCGTAGACGCCAAAGCCGGACGGCATGACGACGAGCAGCGGTCCGACGTACCAGAGACTGAGCTCGATGCCGAGAAAGTGCGCGTAGTCCTCCGGCTTCCCGAACAACGAGGGAATCGCTCCGAGGTCGTCTATGGAGTAGACGAGCGCGACCTTGACTCGGCCGGCGTGGGCGTAGACCGCGTCGATCGCCTGCTCGAGCGCCGCGGCCACGGCCTGCGAGGGCGCCCGGTTCGGGAAGTAGACGTTCTGCAGGAGGAGCGAGTCGCTCGCCGGGTCGCCGTCGGCGTGCGCCGCCGGCGCCGCCAGCGCTCCCGCAGCGGCAACCGCCGCGACGGCCACGAGCGCCCGGCGGGCGCTCGTGGCCGTAACGGGCCGGATCACTGGGTGCAGGTCGACGGCTGAGGCTCGTCGATCTTCAGCGCGGTCGTGGGGGTGCCGCCGGGAACGACGAAGGTCACCATCACGACGGCGGGATCCGTTGTGCTCTGGTTCTTGACGACGAACGTCTTCGCGCCGGTCTCGTAGAACGACTGGCCGGCGGTGAACGTCGCCGACGAGCAGTCGGTGCCGTACCGGACGACCTGGCCTGAGACGACAGTTCCCGTCAGGTAGCCGGGGTGGGAATGCCAGCCGGAGGTCGCACCGGGAGCGAACGTGGCCTGCTGAGTGACGACCTCGGGCGAGTTCAGCAGCCCGATCGGAACCATTCCGAACTTCGCCGAGACCGCCGGATGGAGGTTCAGCCAGTCTCCGAGATTCGTGATTCCGTCGGTCCGAAGCTGCGTCAGGAACTCCGGCAACTGGTCGACCGAGTACTTCCGGCCGTCCCACGTGATACCGGTGGCGGCTTGCGTTAGGCCGGTGTTGAACGCGAGATTCGCCTGGAGCGAGCCGACCGACAAGATCTTGTTCGACTGTCCCTGCCCCGGCGTCGCCATCGCAACCGTCGCCCACGCGGCGGCGGCGCCGACGGCGAGCACGAGCATCAATCGTTTCATCGTGCACCTCCTGTTCGGTGTCTGGACGCTCGATCGACGCTAGAGCGGAAGGATGCGCGGGTCACATGGTGGCGGCAGGCCAATCTCCGGCGGCTGCCTTCTCGGTGCGACACCGTGCTCGCCCCCTTGACGGCGTCGCCCGGAAGGCGGAGAACCTGCTGGTGGAGAATCTGCGCGCACTCCTTCTCAGCGCAGACGACGATCGGCGCGCGATCGAGCGTGGGCTGCACGACGGGATCCAGCAGCAGCTCGTCGCGCTCGCGGTCGGCCTGCAGGTAGGGCGCGGCCTCATCGAGGAGGATCCGCAGGCGGCGGCACGGCTCCTCGACGATGTGCAGGCCCAGGTTGCGCTGGCGCTCGCCGAGGTCCGCGAGCTCGCCCAGGCCGTTCACCCGCCGCTCCTGGACACGCAGGGCCTCGTCGCAGCGCTGCGCATGGCCGCGGCTGCGTCGCCGATTCCGGCGCGGGTCGAGGGGGCCCTCGACGCCGAGGTGCCACCAGAGTTGGCGGTCACCGTCTACCGCTGTTGCGTGATGACGCTTGCGTCCGCCGCCGGCGAGAACGCTCGCGCGACAGTGTCCGTCCAAGTGACCGACGACGTGCTCGAGTTCGAGATTGTCCTCACCGGAGCCCGCGTGGGCTGCGCTGCGCTCGACCCGGTCGCCGCGCGCGTGGACGCTCTCGGGGGCGTACTCGAGATCGCGCCGTCCCGCGTTGCGGGACAGCTGCCGATCATGTCATGAGCCGCCCTCCGCGAGGTACATGATCACGGCCTTGACGCGTTTGTGCACGGTCGTCTCCCAGCCGAGCCCGAGCTTGAGGAAGATCGAATGGATCACCTTCTCGATGGAGCGCTCGGTGAGGAAGAGCGCCGCCGCGATCGCGGCGTTGTTCTTGCCGGTGGCCATCTCGCGCAGTACGTCGTGCTCGCGCGGCGTCAGGTCGTTGAGTGCCGAGCGCTCGGCTCGCGCGTTCTCCGCCATGAGCGCCTCGACGACCTTCGCGTCCACGACCGAGCCGCCTTCTGCGACAGCGCGGATCGCTCCGACGAGCTGCTCGACGTCGGCCACACGCTCCTTCAACAGATATGCACGGCGCTCGGTCCCATGCTCCAGCAGCGGCAGCGCGTAGCGCGGATCGGCGTACTGGCTAAGCACCACGATGCCGATCTGCGGGTGCGTCTCTCGGAGGAGATTGGCGGCGCGAATGCCCTCGTCGGTCCCTGTCGGCGGCATGCGGATGTCGGTGAGCACGACGTCGGGGCGCTCCTTCTCCACGGCGGCGAGCAGCGAGTCGAGATCGTCGCAGACGGCCGCGATCTCGATCTCCGGTCTGCGCTCGAGCACCTGCCGGAGGCCCTCGCGGATGAGGTACTGATCCTCGGCGAGCACGACTCGGATCGCCACGTGACCCCATAGGATGAACGAAATGCCGCCGCTCGTGCTGATCGTCGAGGACAACGAGCAGAACGCGAAGCTCGCGCGCGATGTCCTCGAGGCCGCAGGACTCGCGACGTTGACCGCCGCGACGGCCGCCGATGCGCTCGCGCTGGCGCGCGAGCGCGTGCCGAACGTCGTCTTGATGGACCTGCGGCTCCCCGACCTGGACGGGAGCGAGGCCTTGCACCGCCTGAAGGCCGAGCCGGCAACGGCCCACATCCCCGTTGTGGCACTGACCGCGGTCGCCGGTGCGCGCGAGCTGCTGCTCGAGGCCGGCTTCGCCGGTTGCGTCGAGAAGCCGTTCGACATCCGGGAGCTGCCGGCGGAGATCCGGCGCCTGCTGGCGCGGGGGGGTAAGCCCCCCGGCCGGTCGGGTGCTGGCGCCCTGGACGCCTCGCCCCTGCGGTGCGACCATCGTCACGGACCGCTCGACGAGAGGAGACGCTTGTGATGCGCACCATGCTCGGAGCATGTGTAGTGGCTGGAGTCGGGGCGCTCCTCGTGGCCGGCTGCGGCGGTTCGAGCACGAGCTCCAGCAACGAGGCGACGCTGCAGAGGGAGGCCAACCTCTACGAGATCGACCAGATCGAGGTGAAGTTCCACCGGGCCACCTCGACGCAGAACCTCAATCTGATGATGTCGCTCTTCGCCCCCGGCGCGGTCTTCAACGTCGACCAGAAGACGCTCACCGGCAAGCCGCAGATCCGGAAGTGGTTCGCCACCGAGAACAAGGCGTTCATGCCGGGGACGCACTGGGAGTCCGACACCCCGTCGTACAAGCTCAAGGCGACCGTGAACGGGAACAAGGGGACGCTGTACTTCCAGTGCCACTACATCGACCCGAAGACGCAAAAGGTGGTCGCGGTCGTCGGAGTTGACCACAACCTCCAAAAGATCAACGGCAAGTGGCTGATCGTCGACTCGGCAGCATCACCGGCGACGCTGAGCCCGTAGTCGAGGGCAAGCGGACGGCGCTCGCCCGGATCCAGAACCAGCTCGAGCGCGGCGTCGCCCGCACGCCGGCGAATGTGCGCGCGAAGCTTCTCGCCGCGTTCCTCGTGATCGCCGCTCTACTCGTCGTCGTCGGCGTGCTCGGACTGCGCGTGCTCGGCCAGGCGAACGGGCGCGTCCAGCGACTCGGCGCCTTGCAGCTCCATTCGTCCACGTACCAGTCGCTTGCGGCGTACGCGACCGATCTGCGGCAGGTGCTCGCCTTGCGCGCCGCCGGGACGCCTGCCGTGACTCCATACACGGGCGGAAAGATCCTGGTCGGAGGGCGGCAGTGGATCCTGCCGGATGACGCGGCTGCGTTTGCGCTCTCACAGGTCGAGCTTGGTACGGATGAGCCGACGTTCGGCTTCGTGCCGCCGCCGGCAGACGAACAGGTGCTCGAGCAGATCCGGCTCGACTACCGCAACATCGACCGCGCGCTGACGAGGATCCAGAAGCTCGACTCGAGCAACGTCAGGGGTTACGCGGCGCAGCCGTCGCTGACGGCCGCCATCGACGCGGACAACGATCTCTTCACGCGCACGATCGGTCTCGCGCAGCGCACCGGCAACGAGACCGCGACGCTCATCGCCGAGAATCGCAGGGCCTACACGTCGTCGCGCGACCTGTTCGTCGGAGTCGGCGCGATCAGCGTCGTGCTCGCACTTGGGCTTGGCCTCCTGCTCGCGTGGTCGCTCATCGGCCCGATTCGGCGCATCGAAGCGCGGTTGGCAGAGATCGCGGCCGGCGACTTCTCCGGCCGGCTGGACGAGCCGAACCGAGACGAGCTCGGATCACTCGCGGCGAACGTCAACCGGATGAACGACGAGCTCCGGCGATTGTACGGCGAGCTCGAGGCAGCGAGCCGGCACAAGAGCGAGTTCCTCGCGAACATGTCGCACGAGCTGCGCACGCCGATGAACGCCATCCTGGGCTTCTCCCAGGTGCTGCGTGAGCAGATGTTCGGCGACATCAACGCCAAGCAGGAGGAGTATCTGGACGACATCCTCTCGTCCGGGAACCATCTGCTCTTGCTCATCAACGACGTCCTCGACCTGTCCAAGGTCGAGGCGGGGCAGGTTGAGCTGGAGGTGGCGCTCTTCTCGCTCCGGGAAGCCCTCGAGCGCGGGGTAGTCATGGTGCGGGAGCGCGCGTCCGAGAACGGCGTTCACGTCTCTCTCGAGATCGCGCCCGACGTCGACATCGTCGAAGGCGACGAGCGCCGGATTCGACAGGTGATCTTCAACATCCTGACGAACGCGGCGAAGTTCACCCCGCCCGGAGGCACGATCGATGTCGGGGCGGCCCGAGTTGACGGAGCAATCCACGTCGCGATCGCCGACACCGGCCCCGGGATCGCACGGGAGGACGCAGAGCGGATCTTCGAAGAGTTCCAGCAGACGGACGCCGGATTGCAGCAGCGCGAGGGGACCGGCCTCGGACTGGCGCTGTCGCGACGGCTCGTGGAGCTGCACGGCGGCCGGATTTGGGTCGAGAGCAAGCTCGGCGAGGGGAGCAGGTTCGTCTTCACGTTGCCTGTCCGGGGTCGGCATGACGGCACGCCCCCGAATCCTCGTCGTCGAGGACAACGACAGGAACATGAAGCTCTTCCGCGACGTCCTCGGTGCCGCCGGCTACACGACGTTCGAGGCGGTCTCCGGAGTGGCCGCGGTCGCGCTCGCCGCCGAGCACGTGCCGAGCCTCGTGCTGATGGACATCCAGCTTCCGGACATCGACGGCGTCGAGGCGCTCCGGCGCCTGCGGGCGGACGAGCGGACCGCCGGCGTTCAGGTGCTCGCACTCACGGCGCAGGCGATGTGGGGCGACCGCGAGCGCTTCCTCGAGGCCGGCTTCGACGGCTACCTCGCAAAGCCGGTCGACGTAGGCGAGCTGCTTGCGATCGTGCGACAGCACTGCGCAGGCGACCCATGAGCGCGAGGATCCTCGTCGTCGACGACGTTCGTGCGAATGCAGACTCGACGAGCCCGAGCGCGATCGTGCCATCCGTCGCTGCAACGACCTCGTAGCCGTGAGGCGCGAGCACCGTCAGCAAGTGGTATTCGGTTGGGGCACCGAACGGCGACAGTGCCTCGCATGCCGGGATTGGATAGCGGCGTCGTGCCGGATGCCTGCCCGAGGTGCGACCGCGTCGGTGCCTGTCCAACCGCGGCTTCATCGCCACGGCCGGCCACACGGTCCGACGATAGTGGAGGTAGCCGTACCCCAACAGGGCTGTCAGCCGCATTCTCGCCGGACCTGTGCTGGTAGATGCTGGCTGCATGAAGATCGAACTGGCACAGCGTGAGAACGAGGGGATATCGGTCACGCTCTTCTGGTATCAGGAGACCGACCGGCTGACAGTGGCGGTTCGGGACGAACGCACCGGCGAGGCGTTCGACCTCGAAGCACCGGCGCTGAAGGCGATGGACGTCTTCAACCATCCATACGCTTATGCGGCCTAGCTGGCGGCGTGAACTTTGCAGCTGGCTGACGCGTCGGCATTCGCTTGGCGTGGAGGCTGCACTCGTTGTCGCGCTCTACCTCGCCTACGACGTCGCCCGCGGCCTGGCCGCAAACGACGCCGACGTCGCGGTCGCGCACGCGCGGACGGTTGCCTCGCTCGAGCGGACGGCGCATGTCTTCGTCGAGGGCACGATTCAGCGCGCCGCGCAGGCGGTGCCGGGCTTGATCGGATCGCTCGACCTCGCGTACGTGAGCCTGCACCTCGCCGTCACCGGCGGCATGCTCCTGTGGTTGCACCGGCGCCGCCCCAACGTCTTCCCGTTCGTCCGCACGACGCTGCTGGTTGCGAGTGGGCTCGCGCTCATCGGCTTCGTGGTCTTTCCAACCGCGCCGCCGCGGCTCGCCGCGCTCGGGATCGCCGACACGATCTCCGGCAGCCACCTCAATCTGAACCATGGCCTTATCAGCTCGCTCTACAACCCGTACGCCGCTGTCCCGAGCATGCACATCGGCTACGCGCTCGTGGTCGGCGCAGTACTGCTACGTCACGGGCGCGCCGGCATCGTGCGCTTCCTCGGCGCCGTCTACCCGGTCATCGTGTTGTTCGTCGTCGTCGCTACAGGCAACCACTTCCTCTTCGACGCAGCCGCCGGCGCCGCCACAGCTGCATTCGCCGCTGCGGTGGCGTTCTGCATCACACGAGCGGCTGGGGCACACGTGGTCGTCCGCCTCGCCGACCCGCAGCTAGCGACGCCGGCGCATGCGGCACTGGCCGCCTAGGTGTGCGATGCCCGGTACTCAGTCAATGTGGCAGGCCGGCGTTCAGGGATTCGCTGGATGGCCGGATGGAGCGGTTCGGCTCCGCCGCAACGAAGCCCGACGTCCTAGACTCGCGTCATAGGGCTGACAGCAGCCGACGCCTCCGTGAGCCCGCCCATGCGCACCCACATCGTCGTGTACACACCTTTCAAGCGCTGGTAGATCCTCGTGCCGAGCGACCGGACTCCCGCGGTGCCCGAGGAGTACGGTGTGCTAACTCCGCGGCGTCTGCGAGGGTGGATCGGCACGCTCACTGATGTCTCGGGCGGGGTCGCGACGCTATCTCGGGTTCGCGGGCGCTCAGCATCAATGCTCTGAGACACGCCCCTCCTGAAGAGGTGCTAATGACTGATTCGAACGGTCTTCCCGACTCTCTCGAGCAGAGCATGACTCGGCGGAGGTTGTTGGCTCGTGCGTCCGGGCTCGGACTCGCTGCCTACGCCGGCTCACTGGCTGGGGCGGCGTCGCCGAGTTGGGCGCTAGGCGAAGTTGAGGACGTTCGGTCGGGAGGCAGGATCCGGATCGGGATTGCCGCTGGCCCAGTGGATCTCGATCCTCACACAACCACGCTTCTCGGTGACCAGCAGTTGCTCGAGAACATCTACCGCGGCTTGACGGTTCTCGATCCGAAGACGTTGCGCCCCGTTGGTGAGATCGCCGAGTCATGGGTGGTGTCGAGGGACGAGCTGACCTGGACATTCAAGCTTCGCCCTGGAGTCAAGTTCCACAACGGTCGTGCGGTCGTCGCCGACGATGTCAAGTTCTCGCTTGAACGCATCCTCGACCCCAAGCTCCACGCGAGTGCAGCCGCGGATCTCTCGCCGATCCGCGCCATCGAGGTCATCGATCCGCACACGGTCGCTCTGAAGCTGAAGAATCGCTACGGCATTCTCCCTGTTGCGCTCCAAGAACCAGCATGGTCGGCGATCATCCCTCGGGAGGCCGTGCCAAATCTGCGGTACGAAGCCTGTGGGCACGGGGCCGTTCCAGTGGGTCTCACAGGTCCCGAAGAGGTCGGTGACGCTGCAGAGGTTTTCCGACTACTGGCGGAAGCCGCTTCCCTACCTGGCCGAGCTCGACTATCAGGTCATTCCCGACGCGAGCGCCAAGCTCGCGGCACTCTTGAGCAAACAGGTCGACTTCATCGATTCTGTGCCGCTGGCCCTGGTGGCTCAGGTTGAAAACCGGAGCGGCATCAACCTGATCCACTTCAAGTCGAGCTGGGTGAACGAGCTTGGGTTCAATTGTCGCGTCAAGCCGTTCAGCGACGTGCGTGTCCGCCAAGCGATCGCGATGGCTCTCGATAAGAACGAGATCGCCAAGGCCGCCACCTACGGTCAGGGCGGCCCCGCGCAGACGATGGTGGCACCCGCCTCACCGATCAAGGTAAACGTGAAGCCGCTTCCCTACGACCCGACGCGGGCGAAAGCGCTGCTCGCCGAGGCTGGCTATCCGAATGGGTTCTCGTTCAGCTTTTCCCCCTGTGGCGGCACGGCGTTTCCCGATATGCAGTTGGCTTCCGAGCTGATCGCCTACCAGCTGCAAGCGATCGGGATCAACGCGACGGCGCCGACGATGGAGGCCGGCCTCTGGGCCGACAATGTGATCACGAAACACAACTATCAGGGCTTCATTTGCGGGCTGGTAAGCGGACTTGACCCTGACCAGCATTTGTACCGCTACTTCCGCAGTGATGGGCTTTACAACTTCAGCCAGTACGCTTCAACGCCTACCCTTGACCGCCTTCTGCTCGAGGGGCGCGAGACGATCGATCCGAGTCAGCGCAGCAAGATCTACAGTCAAGCGTGCCAAATCCTTGCCGACCAAGTGCCGTGGATCCCGCTCTACTGGCTCCCGGGACTGGTAGCGACATCGAGCAACGTCCACGGGTTCCTGCCTGAGCCTGAGTTCAACCTCCGGTTCGACACTGTGTGGATCCAGTCCTAGGAATCGCGGCGAAGCTGCGTTCGCCCGGAGCACTCATGCACGTGGGCGGGCCTGCGTGGTCTGCTCGAGCGGGATCGTCGCGCTGATCCGCGTGCCCGCGCCGGGCGCGCTCTCGATCTTCAGCTGTCCGTCGAGGGCTGCGATGCGGTCGCTCAGTCCGCGCAGACCGCTGCCGCGGCTGGGATCGGCGCCACCGATGCCGTCGTCCTCGATTTCGACGGCCAGCAGGCCGTCCGCTTCGGTGACGAATACGCGGGCGCCGCTGGCCTCTGCGTACTTCGCGACGTTAGTGAGCGCTTCGCTGACGAGGAAGTACGCGGCTGACTCGAGGCTTGCGGAGGCCGCTCGGGGAGATCGACTGTTGAGCTCGACCGGCAGCGGTGCGCGTCGCGCGAGGGCCTCGAGGGCTGGAGCGAGGCCGCGGTCGGTGAGCAGCGCAGGGTGGATGCCGCGTGCGAGCTCGCGAAGATCGGCGAGCGCGTCTGCGAGCTTGGCACGGGTGGTCTCCAGGAGCTCGAGCGTCGGGGCGTCCGTGATCCTGGCCTGAAGGAGTTGCAGGTCGACGGAGAGCGAGACGAGCTGCTGCTGGGCGCCGTCGTGGAGGTCGCGTTCGAGTTGCTTGCGAGCCTCGATGCTTGCTTCGACGATGCGCTTTCGGGAGGCGCGTAGTTCTTCGAGCCGCGCGCGTAGGTCCGCTTTCAACTGCTCGTTTCCGAGTGCGAGCACAGCGCCCGCGGCGGCGGCCTCGACCAGTTCGGGTCGCGCCTCGAGCTCGGCGTCGTGGATGATCGCGGCGACGCGGCGACCGCCGTGCTCGACTGCAGTCCATGCGCGACCGGAGTCGCCGGTCGGCAGTTCGACTGGGTGGCCGTGTTCGTCGACGAACAGCTCCCGTTCGGGGAGCCAGTAGGCGATTGCGAGTGTGCGGTCGCCAAGCCGTTCCGCCAGCGCCTCGCGCACCGCGACACCGGTACTGACGCGGCTCGTGAGAGCGCGCCGGGTCAGCTGCGCGAGCTGCGAGCCGCAGGCGATGAGCGTCGCCGCGAGCAGCACGAGCGCCGGAAAGCTGAAGAGCAACAGCACGAACCCGACAGGCGGACCGAGCGACCACGGGCCGAGGTAGCTGCTGCTGCCCACGAATCCTTCGACCGCGTGCAGGAGCAGTTCGACGAGGAGCGCGGCGGGAATCGCACAGAGGGCTGCGGCAAGCGCGTAGAGCGGGAGTCTTGACGCAAGAAACGCGACCTTGCGCCACTCGATCGGCTCGCCGGGCATGACCGGCCGCAATGCCGGGATCCGCGCCGCGAGGAGACGGTTCGCGAGCGTGCGCTCGAGCTCGAGCAGCCGCCGCAACGCGGTCGCGCCGCCCAGAAGCGCACCTGGCAACGCAATCAGGTAGAGAACGCCGAGCGCGAGTCCGGCGAGTAGATAGGCGAGACTTCGCATCGCCTGCCGAGCGCGACGCCGGAGCGCAAGCGGTTCGGGCCGCGTGAGAGCGAGTGTGCTCATGCTGCCGGCGGCCACCGTGACGTTGCCGCTATTCGAGAGGGCCTCGATGTCCCAGGGGGCGCCCGCGTCGTTGACGAGTCCGCTGACGTGGGAACTGCCGCTCTGCGAGTTTGCGTTGATCCGGTAGTTCCCGGCCGGGACAGTCACGGCGACGCTGCCGCTGTCGCTGAAAAGCGCGAGTCGTTCCGGCGAACAGGAGGTCCCGACGCTGATGTTGCCGCTGGCCGATGTGGCGCCGAGCACCAACCCGCAATAGTCCTCGACGCTGATCGAGCCCGCGTTGGTCGTGATATTCGCCGAGCCTTGATAGCCCTCGAGGCGGACAGTGCCGTGCTCGGCGTGCACGGTGATCGAGACATTATCGGGCACCTCGATCCGAAAGTTCGAGGCGCAAGAGCCGAGGACGAGCACCGGACAACTCGAGACGAGATGCAGAATCCCAAGCCGAACGAGGCGCTGCTCACGCGGGCCGTGCCCATAGACCGAGTGGTCGCTACGGCTAACCGAAACACCCGTCCGGCTGCCGCCGACGATCGTGACATCGCCAGATTGCACGCGCAACTCGATCCCAAGCAGCGTTCCCGGCACTGCGTAGGCAACAGTCGTGGTGCGGGAGCTGTCGAGCCACCAAGCGGCGAGAACCGCCGCCCCGGCGATCAGCACCACGAGCGAACCAACGACGAGGAGCGCCCACGGCGAAAAGCGCCGCAGCGTGCGGCGCGCGTGCGCGTCTCAGACGCAGCGGAAACGAGCTCAACGCTCATCGACGTTTCAGCTTACGACGCGAGGCAGGACTTGTACAACCGATCGTCTCACGACCTATCGCGCGACTCGCTCCGCCGCCTCGCATCGGTCTTGGCGCGGCAGAGCGATCTGCGCCCGGTCAAAGAGGGGTGGTAGCCGTACTGTCTTTCGCAAGGTCTTCCGGCATGATCGCCGCGAATGCCCGAAGCTCTGATCATCGACGACAGCGCAAGTTTTCGCGCCAGCGCCCGCTCGCTGCTTGAGGCGGAAGGCTTCGGGGTCAGCGAGGCCGCGACCGGGGTCGAAGGCATCGAAGCTGTGCGTCGGCGCCGCCCCGAGCTCGTCCTGCTCGACATTCAGCTCCCCGACCTCGACGGCTTCGAGGTGGCCGAGCGGCTCGCGCAGCTCGAGCGCCCGCCGACAGTGATCCTTATCTCGAGCCGCGACGGCGCGGACTACGGGTCGCTCGTCTCCTCGAGCCCTGCGCGCGGGTTCATCCCGAAAAGCGACCTCTCCGGTGCAGCTGTCCGCTCGATGCTCGGCGAGCAGCGCGGCAGCTAAGCGAAGAGCGCACTTCCACGTAAGAATCCAGCGCATGGCTGCGTCGAAGAACTCTGCGCACACTCGGGTCGTTCTCGCGGACGACTCCGTCCTGTTCAGGGAAGGCGTCGCCCGCCTGCTCGAGGACGCCGGCTTCGAGGTCGTGGGGCAATCCGGCACAGCCGAGGACCTCCTGCTCAAGGTGCGCTCCTACAAGCCCGACGTGGCGATCATCGACATCCGCATGCCGCCCACCCAGACCGACGAAGGGCTGCAAGCCGCGAAGGAGATTCGGGAGAAGCATCCGGCGACAGCGGTGCTCGTGCTCTCCCAGTACGTCGAGCCCGGGTACGCCCTCGAGCTGCTGCAGGAAAGCGCGGAAGGCGTCGGCTACCTGCTCAAGGATCGGGTCTCCGACATCGGCGAGTTCGCTGCCGCGGTGCGCCGGGTCGCCGACGGCGGCTCGGCGCTCGACCCGAGCGTCGTCGCCCAACTCGTCGGCCGCCGCCGCCGTGACGACCCACTCGCAGAGCTGACCCGCGCGAACGAGAGGTGCTCGAACTGATGGCCGAAGGGCTCTCGAACATCGCGATCGCAGGGCGCATCTTCGTCACCGAGCGCGCGGTCGAAAAGCACGTCACGAGCATCTTCCAGAAGCTGCGGCTGCCCGCAGCACCAGACACGCACCGGCGCGTGCTCGCCGTGCTGGCGCTTCTGCGCGCATAGCCCGCCGCGCGGCGCTCTTTACGCCGCTGCCCTGGTGCGTAAAGCACGCCGAGCGGCAACAGGTCGGAGCCTGTAGGTGGTGCGGCTGGCTACACCCACAGACGCCTGCCCGCCACCTTCCGACACGACCGCCGCCAAGTGAGTCTCCAGCTAGATCGAACCCCCTGCACAAAGGAGTCTCAGATGGCGACGACAGACACGCATAGCTCCAAGCACGACCAGCCGCTCTCCAGTAGCGGCAAGAAGACCGTCGCAAAACGCTTCGGGCGAGGCCGGATCACCGGCCTGACCCTGATCGCCGTCCTCACGCTCGGCCTCGGCTACCTCCACTTCGCCGGCGGCTCTACGTCCGTCTCCGTGCCTGCCGGCGCGCATGCAGGCCAGCTGACGCTCAAGAGCTGTACCTACAACACCGAGAAGGGCGCCTACGCCGCCGACTGCGGGACGCTCGTCGTGCCCGAGAACCGCCATGATCCGAACTCGCGCCTGATCGCACTTCCGGTCACAGTGATTCGTGCCCATTCGGCCCATCCGGGTGTCCCGATCTTCCGCCTCCAAGGCGGCCCCGGCATCACCAACATGGTGTTCCCGGACGCGAGCCGCTTCACCGCCAAGCACGACGTCGTGCTCGTCGGCTACCGCGGCGTCGACGGATCGACCCGGCTCGACTGCCCGGAGGTGAGCTCGGCGATGGAGCACTCGCGTGACCTCCTCAGCGAGCAGTCGTACCGCGCCGACGCCGCGGCGTTCCGGTCGTGCGCCGACCGGCTCCGCAGGGCTGGAGTCGATCTCGCCGGCTATTCGATCCCCGAAACAGTCGACGACCTCGAGGCGGCCCGCCGCGCCCTCGGCTACCACCAGATCGACCTGGTGAGCGAAAGCGCGGGCACCCGCACCGCGATGATCTATGCCTGGCGCTACCCGAAGAGCATCCATCGCTCGGTGATGATCGGCGTCAATCCGCCCGGCAACTTCATCTGGAACCCGAAGACGACGGACGAGCAGATCGGCCGCTATGCCGCGCTCTGTGCCCAGGCGACGAGCTGTCGTAGCCGGACGCCGGATCTGGCCGCGTCGGTGAAGTCCTCGTTCGCTCACGTTCCCAGTCACTGGCTGTTCCTGCCGATCAAGAAGGGCGACTTCAAAGCCGCCGCGTTCTTCGGCCTGATGAACGAGACCTCCGCCGGCGGCAACTCGATCGCCGCGCCACTGACGATCAACTCACTCCTCTCCGCCGACAAGGGCGACGCAAGCGGCGCGTGGTTCCTGTCCTTTATGGCACAGCTCACCTTTCCGAGATCGTTCGTCTGGGGCGAGATGGCGGCGATGGGCCGCAGCGACGCGACCTACGCGAAGCACTTCTACGCGTCGGGAGCAAACCGTGGATCGCTGATCAGTGCTGCCGGGAACAACCTGATCTGGGCCGGCGGCCGCCTCCTCGACGCCTGGCCGGCGAACCCGGACGAGAACGAGTACACCCACGTGCAGAACTCGAACGTTCCGACGCTGCTGATCGGCGGCAACCTCGACTTCGCAACGCCGCCCGAGGCGGCGACCCGCGAGCTCCTGCCTCACCTCGCGAACGGCCGTGAGGTCGTGCTCTCGAACCTCGGCCACGCCGACGACTTCTGGCCCTACGAACCGGCAGCCGGCACGCACCTGATGAACACCTACTTCGACACCGGCAAGGTCGACACGTCCCTCTACACCCACAACAAGGTCGACCTCAGCCCAAGCTCCAGCCAAGGCGCCTACGCCAAGGACCTCCTCGGCGCGATGATGGGCTTCGGACTCCTCGTGATCCTGTCACTGCTCCTGATGTGGCGCCGGGAGCGGAAGCGCGGCGGCTTCGGGCGCAAGGCGAGCGCGATGCTGCGCTCCGTCTACCTGCTGGTGCTCGGCCTCGGCGGATGGTTCATCGGCCTGATCGATCGTGCTGGTGGCTTTGCCGACAGTGCCCATCGACAGCGAACTCATGGCTGTTCTCTCCATCGGCACGCCTATCGGCCTCGGCACCTACTGGGCCTGGGTCAACCGCGACCGGCCGGCCAGGGCCACGACGATCGGCATCTGGGTCGCGCTGACGGGCGCCCTCGTCGGCGCGCTGCTGGGGTTCAACGCAACAGCCGGGCTCATGGCGGTCATCACCACGATCGTCGGAGCAGCTGCCGGTGCGAACCTCGGCCTGATCGCCCTCGACGTCGCACGAATCGGCGAGCGGCCGGAGACCGTTCCGGCCATCGCCATTCCAGCGGTCGAACACTGACCCTCGGAATCCGTTCGCGCGGAGCATGTGGCGGTCTGCAATGCCGCCACATGCTCTGCTGACGTACGTGCGCGCTCTTCTGCGCGCCTAGCGCTAGGCGCCGCGGCATCGCTGCGCTGCGCGCTCTTAAGCCGCTGTCTCTGTTGCGCAAGGCACACGGAGCAGCAACAGGCCGACCCTTTCCGTGGGTGCGGCTGGCCACACCCACAGACGCCTGCCTGCCACCTTCCGACACGGCCGTCGCCAAGTGAGTCTCCAGCTACCTCGCATCCCCCTGCACAAAGGAGTCTCAGATGTCGACCACGGACACGAATAGCCAGCAAGCCCGATCCACGGGCGGCTCTGGCCGTCTCGCGCATTTCACGGCGCGCTACCGCTGGCCGGTGATCGCGGCTTGGATCGTTCTGACGCTCGTCGGCGGCGTTGCGGCCGGAAAGCTCTCGACGCGGTGGTATCAGAGCACCGCCGTCCCTGGAAGGTCAGCGTACGAAGGGAGCCAGCGGACACTGAAGGCGCTCGGGGCCGGCGTGCGACCGCCGAACGTCGTCGTCTTCCACTCGGCGAGCCTCGACGTCACCAAGAGCCCGGCAGTTCGTACGGCGATGGCACGGGTAGCGAAGGCGAACCCCGGCGCGCTCACGAGCTCGTACTTCTCGACCGGCAGCCTGATGTATGCGTCGCGCGACCGGCACACGACGTTCCTGCAGGTGTACCCGCCCGGCCCGAATCGACTCGATGTGAAGAGCGGTGCGGCAAAGATGCGCGCTGTGGCAGCAGCCGGACTGCCTGCCGCCATCACCGTCAACGTGACGGGCTACCAGCCACTCGAGGAAGCAACCAAGGTTGGCTCGAGCGGTGGCTCGAGCGTCCTCTTGGAAGCGCTGATCGGCGGGCTCGGCGCGCTGGTCATCCTGCTCTTCGTCTTCGGGACGCTGCCGGCGGTGCTAATGCCACTCGTTGTTGCGGTCGCGGCGATCCTCAACACGTTCACGCTCGTCTGGGCACTGACCTACATCACCAACGTCTCGATCATCGTCCAGTTCCTGATCGCGCTCGTCGGCCTCGGCGTCGCGATCGACTACGCGCTGCTCATGGTCTTCCGCTTCCGCGATGAGCTCCGCGACGGAAACGACGTCGAGTCGGCGCTGGTGGAGACGATGACCCACGCCGGCCACTCGGTGATCGTCTCGGGCACGACGGTGGCAGTCGGTCTCCTGTCGATGATCATCTTGCCGCTGCCGTTGCTGCGCGGAATGGGCATCGGCGGCATGTTGATCCCGGTCGTCTCGGTGCTCGCCTCGCTCACCCTGCTGCCGGCGATGCTCGCCGTTCTCGGAACACGCATCAACAGCATCCGCGTGATGCCGCGTCGCCTCACCGACAGTGGACATCCCGAAAACGGTGCTTGGGGACGCTGGGCGCGCTTCGTGCTCCGTCGCCCGGTCGCGGTTGCGGCCGTCGGCGTGGCCATCGTTGCCGTGCTCGCGGGGCTGGGTACGCAGCTGAACCCGAACGAAGCGCAGATGAAGTACTTCCCCGGCACGGGCACGGCGATCGCCGGTCGCGCCCAGCTCGCTGCGGCCGGGATCAGCCCCGGCGTGCTGAAGCCGCTCAACGTCCTCGTCGAGCACGGAGGTAACGCTCAGGAGGTCGCGGCCAGGCTGCGCGCCGTCCCCGGAATCGTCGGAGCAACTGCGCCACCAGGATGGCAGCGTGGGCAGAACTCGCTCGTCGAAGCGTTCGCCACGATCGACGGTGCCGCCCCCGGCATCCAGACGATCATCAACAACGCCAACGCCAGCCTCAAAGGAACGAACGGCACGCTGACCGGCATCGCCGCGGTCGACCGCGACTTCCTGCACGCCCTTCTCGGCAGCTTCCCCTACGCGCTCGGTCTCGTCCTGCTCCTGACGCTGATCCTGCTCACGCGGGCGTTCCGTTCAATCGTGCTCGCAGCCAAGGCGGTGCTGCTGAACCTCCTGTCGCTCACAGCAGCCTTCGGGATCATCGTCTTCATCTTCCAACAGGGCCACGGCTCCTCACTCTGGGGCATCGCCGCGACCCAGTCCATCACCGCATATATCCCGGTGATGATCTTCGCCTTCCTCTTCGGGCTCTCGATGGACTACGAGGTGTTCATGCTCTCGCGCATGCGAGAGGCCTACGACGAGACCGGCTCGACCGACAAGGCGATCGAGCTCGGCCTGGCACGCACCGGCAAGCTCGTCACGAGCGGTGCGCTGATCCTCATGTTCGCCTTCCTGGTGCTCTCGTCGAGCCCCGGCTACGAGGTCAAGTCACTCGCGATCGGCCTCGCGGCAGGGATCATCTTCGATGCCACCGTCATCCGTGCCCTCCTCGTCCCGGCCCTGATGAAGCTCCTCGGCAACGCAAACTGGTGGATGCCGAACTGGACGGGAGCCGTGCTTCGTGTCCCGCGGAGACAGCCGGCACCCGAGATCGCGATCGAAGCCGCATAGACCAATCCGTGTTCGCGGGGGCAGCCAATCAGGCGGCTGCCCCCGCTTGTCTTTGCGAGGCACACAGCGACTAGCTGTGAAGCGCTCTGCGCGGACGAGGTGTCGACGTTCGACAGTTGGTACCGCGTTGGTACCGCGAACGCTGATGAGGCCGAGCAAACCGGCACGGGCACCGGCTACGCGGCGGATGCGGCTTAGATCGTCTTGAACTGCTCGAACGGCTGCCGGCAGCTCTCGCAATAGCGAAGTGAACGGCACGGCGTCGGGCCGAAGATGTTCTCGAGCTTCGTGTCCGTCGAGCCGCAGTACGGGCACCGGTGCACCTGCGCCTGGATCTGCACGAGCGCGCGGCGCCGGCGGTGCGAAGCCGGCCTCGCGCAGCTTCTCGCGCCCCGCGGCCGTGATCTTGTCGGTCGACCACGAGTCGTCCTGGATGACCTCGACGTCGCTCACGCCGGGCACCTTGTCCTCGATCGCGCGCTTCATGAACTCGAGCGCCGGGCAGCCGAGGAACGTCGGCGTGAACTCCACGTGGACATGTCCCTCCGAGACATCGACCGAACGGATGACGCCGAGGTCGACGAGCGACACGACCGGGATCTCCGGATCGGGGATCTCCTCGAGCGCCGCCCACACCTGCTCGGCGGTCACCATTGCGAGCCGACCGGCGCCGAGCGGCGCACCATCGTCATCTCGTCCCACAGCGGCGCGAAGTCGTCCGTGTGCGAGCCGCGCTCGACCGCCTCGACCTCGTCGAGGGCGACACGCGCCGCGAGCTCCTCACGCTGCGCGGGAAGCACGACGCCGAGCGCGTACGGCCACAGCTCCGTCACCGCGTCGCGGAAGCGCGGCTCGTCGCGCAGCCGCTCGCGCCACATCTCCGCGTGCATGCGGTGGTACGCCTCCTCGCGGTTGATCTTCGCCGCGAGCCCGCCGACGTCGGGATCCTCCATCAATGCGGTGATGCGGATCTCGTCCGCGACCTCGTACAGCCAGCGGCGCGCGATCGTGCGCCCCCAGTCGAGCAGGCGCAGCTCGACGAGCGGCGCGCAGCGGTACTCGTCCAACGACCGATCGAACGCGAGCGCGTCCGCGTCGTCGGTGAGCCGCTCGTACACGGCGCGTGCGTGCCCGATCTCGTTCTGCGCGATGGACGAGAACGCGACGTCCTCCTCGAGCAGCGGCGCGATGCCCGTCCACTCCGAGTCGCGCCAGCCGATGACGAGCTCGTCGTCAGCCAGCCCGAGCAGCAGCTCGTTCACGTGCCTCCTTCAAGCGCGCCTTGATCGAGTAGCCGTCGACGCGCCGGTACTTGAGGTCGAACTCGTCCGCCCAGTCCTCGACGTCGTGGATGGCGTCGCGCGGGACGAGCCACAGCGCGACTGACTCGCCGCGGCGGCCGTATTGCTCGCGCGCCCACGCCTCGGCGAACTCCGTGTCGGGCGCGACGACCGAGCCGGCGTGCTCGAACGCCTGGCCTTTCCGCTCTCGGCGAAAGACCTCGTAGATCATGCGACGAGAACCGCGTCGCGCACCCACTGCTCCTGGTCGAGGAACCGGCGGCGGAACGCGAGCCGCTCGTCGGTCTTCGGTCCATGCCCGGTGACGACGTGCATGAGCTCGTCCCAGTCGGGCTCGCTGTACTCCCACACGCCGTCGTCGCGGCGGCGCAGCTTCGTGTCGGGAACCGTGAGCCCGAGCTCCCAGATCTGCGGCACGTAGCCCTCGAGGAACTGCTGCCGCGCCTCCTCGTTTCCCTGCGACTTGATGCGCCACAGGTACATCGGGTCCTCGTCCTTCGGGATCGGGTTGCCGTGGAACTGCATCAACGGGCCCCACCACCGGTTCGAGTGCCTCCTGCACGAGCTCGAACTGCGCCGGCGTGCCGGTGACCATGGCGAGGATGACGTCGCGGCCGTGGAGGATGTGGAACGACTCCTCCCAGCAGATCTTCTTCATGATCCGCGCGTACGGCGCGTACGAGCACTTGAGCAGCGCCTTCTGGCTGATGATCGCCGCGGCGTCGACGAGCCACGCGATGACGCCGACGTCGCCCCAGGTCTTCGTCGGGTAATGGAAGACGTTGTGGAACTTCGCCTTCCCGTCGACGAGATCGGCGAGGCAGCGCTCGCGCGGCTTGCCGAGGTCCTCGACGACGCGGTAGATGAGCTGCGCGTGCCCGACCTCGTCCTGCACCTTCGCCGTGAGCGCGAGCTTGCGCTGGAGCGTCGGCGCACGGAGGATCCACTCGCGCTCGGGCAGGACGCCCATGAGCTCGGAGTTGCCGTGCATCTCGATGAACTTCACGAGCTTCGCCCGGTAGTCGTCCGGCATCCAGTCGGCCGTCTCCACCTGGCCGCCGGCCTGGACGTACGCGAGAAATGCCTGCTCATCCTGGGGTATCTCTACGGCAGCCATGGCTCCCTTCGGACCGAACGATCGTTAGCCTAAGTCTAGATGAGCGCCCGCCGGACCGAGCTGACCCGCGCCGCCGCCCGGCTCTTCGCCGAGAAGGGCTACCACGGCACCTCGATCGGCGACCTCGCCCAGGCGCTCGGCGTCCAGAAGGGCTCGCTCTACGCGCACATCGAGTCGAAGGCCGACCTGCTCTGGGCGGTGGCGAGCGAGGGCGCGGCCGCGTTCCACGCCGGGCTCGACACCGTTCCCGACGAAGGCCCGGTCGTCGACCGCATCCGCGCTGCCTTGCGCGCGCACCTGCGCGTCGTCTCGGAGCAGCTCGACGTGGCCACCGTCTTCATCCGGGAGTGGCGCTATCTCGAAGGCGCGCGGCGGGACGAGTTCATCGCCGAGCGGCGGCGGTACGAGGAGCGGTTCCGCGCGCTCTTCCGCGAAGGCCGCGAGCGCGGCGAGCTGCGCACCGACCTCGACGACGCCACCGCCGCGCTCCTTGCGCTCTCGGCCGTGAACTGGGCGTACACGTGGCTGCGGCCGGGCCCGGACACCGACGGGCTCGCCGATCGCTTCACCGCGCTCCTCGTGGACGGCATGCGCGGTTACGCAACGCCGTGATTCACTGAGGGCCTGACTCCCGTCACGCTGGTCGTCAATCCGTTCGCCACGCACGTCACGCAGGCGAAGCTCGCGGCCGTGCAGGCCGAGCTTCAGCGTGTCATCGAGCTGACCGTCCAGCTCACCGAGCGTCCGGGCCACGCCACGGAGCTCGTCACCGCAGCGGTCGACGGCGGAGCCGAGGCGATCATCGTCTTCTCCGGCGACGGCGGGTTCAACGAGGCGCTCAACGGGCTCGTGCGCGACGTACCGATCGGGTTCCTGCCGGGTGGAGGGACGAGCGTCCTTGCGCGTGCGCTCGGCATGCCGCCTGACCCGGTTCACGCTGCGCGGCGGCTCGCCGTGACGATCGAGGCCCGGCGGACGCGGCGCATCACCGTCGGCCGCGTAAACGGCCGCCGCTTTGCATTCGCCGCCGGAATCGGCATCGATGCCGAGGCGGTCCGGCGCGTCGACCGCATGGGCCGCAGCGACGAGGGCAAGCGTCCCGGTGACCTCGCGTTCGCGGTCTCGGTCGTCCGGTCGCTCGGCGCCCGGCGCGGGCATATGGAGCCGGCGCTCGAGGTGAAGGGATTCGGCCGCGCAGCGTTCGCGTTCGTCGCGAACGGCAGCCCGTACACGTACATGAAACGGCTGCCGCTGCCCATCGCCTCCGAGGCGCAGTTCGAGCTCGGGCTCGACCTCGTCGCGCCCGTGCGCGTCCGGCGCCGCTCGCTCGTCCCGGCGCTTTCGATCCTCTCCGGGCACATGCACGGGCGGCGAGAAACGCTGTACGGCCACGACCTCGACCGGGTGGAGATCGTGTGCGACGCGCCGATGGCGCTGCAAGCCGACGGCGAGGATCTCGGCGACGTGGTGGAGGCCGTCTTCGAGGCCGAGCGAGGCGCCGTCTCCGTGTTCGTCTAGCGCCATATGGACTAATCCATGCAGGAGTAGTAGCGTGGCTCGCATGCAGATGCGAGCCGTTGCGCTACGACCTCATGCTCTGGTTGGCAGCGCGTGGGCGGGAGGCGGCATTTCGCGACAAGCAGCTCGATCTCGCGCGCGTTACGTCGGGCGAGTCCGTTCTCGAGTCGGCTGTGGCACGGGCACGCTGGCAATGGCGGCAGCGCGTCGCGCGGCGTCCGTGCACGGTCTCGATCCGTCGGCCGACCTGCTGGCGCGCGGGCGCAAGAAGGCGCGCTGCGCTGGACTCGGCGTGGTGTTCGAGCTCGGCACGGGCGAGTCGCTGCGTATCCGGACGAAAGCTTCGACGTTGTGCTGAGTTCGTTCGTGCTCCATCACCTCTCCGACGACGCTTTGCACGACTCGGCGCGAGAGCTGCGGCGTGTTGTGAAGGCGACCGGGCGCGTATTCATCGTCGATACCGGTCACGGCGCCGTGCACGGCGGCGGCTTCGACCTCGAGGCCATGGCGCCGAGGCTCGCCGCCGTCGGATTGCATGCAATCGAGAGCGGGCCTGTCGACTTCCCATTGCGAGGCATCGGGCCGGTGCACTACGTCCTGGCGTCAGTCGCATGACGACGCGGGTGAAGAAGGCTGTCACGGAGCTGACGACGACCGAGGCTGCGGTCCTCGCGCTGCTCGCCATCGAGGGCGAACGGTCCGGCTACGAGCTGCTGAAGCTGGTCACGAAATCGATCGCACACGTGTGGGCGCCGGCGCGAAGCGGGCTCTACGCGGTACTGCCGCGGCTCGAGCGCGGCGGGCTCGCGCGCAGCCGGCACGTGAGTCAGGCGACGCGGCCCGACAAGCAGCTGTACACGATCACGCGCGAGGGCAAGCGCGCGCTTCATGGATGGCTACGACTGTCGAGCGGGCGCGACCGAGAGCTTCTTCCTCAAGCTCTTCGTGGGCGGCCTCGCCACGCCCGAGGTGCTGCGCGCGCACCTGGAGCAATTTCGCGACGACACGCAGGCGCGGCTCGCAGTCTATCGGCTGATCGAGCCGACGAACACGAATCGCAGCCACGATTGGTACGACGATCACCTGCTCCGTGTCGGCATCGCACGTGCAGAGACGATCTAGAGTGGGCAGACGGCGTCTTCCGCTCGCTTGCGCGCGCACGCGATGATCGCAACAGCGGTGAGCTGGACGGGCACGTATGCGCTGCCGGCCTCCGCGGCTCCCGTCGCGATCGTCGTGCAAGCCCACGGCAGTACCGCGACCGTTTCACTCGGGCCGGGACATTCGGGCGCGACGTCGGTGGCGCTCCTCGTCAACGGCACGCGGGTTCGCTTCACGTTTCCCGGGCTTCCACAGAAGGTCGCGTTCGCGGCGTCGCCAGTGGTGCACGGCTGATCGGCACGGTGAGTCAGGGTCGGTTGCACGGGACTTTCACTCTCCGCCGGGGGCTCTCGCGCCTCCTGCCGCTCCTCGGCGGTTACGTAGCGTTACCGGCGCCGAGGCGGCGATCGTGCATCCGCTGGGGCGCCGGCCATGCTCGTCGAGCTCCCCTCGGGGGCGGTGCACGGAATGGGCGCTGCACTGACGGTCGGCGTCGGCTCGGCGACACGAGCGGCGACGGCGCGATTGCTCGAGACGCGTCCGGCTTCACCTGGAGAGGAACGCCTACGCGCGCATGGCGCTGCGGCAGCGCGAGGTGCGCGTCGGCACCGACGCGGCGACGCTCAGCTTCCGGCGGGACACGTGCCGTTTGCCGCGTCGCGATGGTGCACGGCTCTGGACCGAGCACCCGCGACGAGTTCGACATCTTCACGATGGCACTGGCTCTAGGCGGCGTCGCCGTCCTCGCGGACGACAAGCGTGGCGTCGGGGAATCGGGTGGGAGCTACCGGGCGAGGTGCGAGCACCGCGACCATCGATGTGCTGGCGCGGGACGCTCAGCTCGAGGTGCGGTTCCTCGCGAAGCTGCCGGGGTCGATCGTCCGCGTCGGTCTGTGGGGGGACAGCGAGGCGGGATGGATGTTCCGCCGCAGCGGCGCGCGAGTGCCGTGCGCTGGGCGATCCTCAACTCCGGGCCGTCGGTGACGGTGGCGGAGCGATCTTTGGGGATCGCTGGCGGGCGAGTCGGAGTCGCGCCGAGCGGCACGCGGGCGCAGATGCTGGCGCAGGTACGAGCAGCGGACGGTCGGCTTCGACCGCTTGTGCTCCGTGCGCTGACGATCCGGTGCTCTGGATGTTGGCCCGACGATCGCAATGTCCACCGAGCTCTGCGTCGAGCGGCTCACCGCGTTGAAACCCGGGCACGACTTCAGCTGGATCGTGCTGCCTCCGCGCACACGCCGATCCAGTGGGAGGTCCTGTCGAGCTCGGGTGCGGGGTTGATCCGCGCTTCTCCGTGCTGCGGTGGCTGCAGGAGGGAGGAGCATAGGCTTCGCTCGATGGCACAGGTCGCACACGGCGAGCCCGAGCTTCGCCGCGTCATCGACGAGGACCGCGAGCTCGACGGCGTCGGCGAGCAGGAGCTGCTCGACCTCTATCGCTCGATGGTGCTGCTGCGCACGTACGACGAGCGCTCGCTCGTCTACCACCGGCAGGGCCGCATCGGGACGTACGCGATCTTCTGGAACCACGAGGCGATGCAGGCCGGCTCGGTGCACGCGCTCGCGCGGGAGGATTGGATCTTCCCGAGCTACCGCGAGTCGGCGATCGGCCTGCTGCGCGGGATGCCGCCGGCGACGGTGCTGCACTGGTGGCGCGGCCATCCCGCCGGCTGGTGGAACCCGGCGGAGTACAACGTCGCGTCGATCTGCGTGCCGATCGCGACGCACGTGCCGCATGCTGTAGGGCTCGCCTGGGGGAAGAAGCTGAAGGGCGAGAGCGCGTGCGCGATCGTGTACTTCGGCGACGGCGCCACGAGCGAGGGGGCGTTCCACGAAGGCGCGAACTTCGCCGGCGTGATGCAGGCGCCGCTCATCCTCTTCTGCAACAACAACCAGTGGGCGATCTCGACGCCGGTGTCGGCGCAGACGCACGCCGAGACGCTGGCGGACAAGGCGGTCGGCTATGGCATGCCGGGCACGCGCGTCGACGGCGGGGACGTGCTGGCCGTGTACGAGGCGACGCGCGAAGCCGTCGAACGTGCACGTGCCGGTGAGGGGCCGACGTTCATCGAGGCGGTGACGTATCGCGCCGCGCCGCACGCGACCGCGGACGATCCGCGCGCGTACATCGACCTCGAGCGCGTCGAGCAGGAGAAGAAGAACGAATGTCTCGGCCGGTACGAGCGCTACCTCCGCCGCCTCGGCGTCCTCGGCGACGAGCTCGAGGCCGAGATCAAGGCGGAGGCGGCGGACGCGATGCGCGCCGGAATCACCGCCGCGGAGGCGGAGCCCGATCCCGATCCCGAGCTGCTGTTCGAGAACGCATACGTCATTCCGCCGCCGAACCTGCGAGAGGGCTGGATTGACTGAGAAGCTTCTTGTCGAGGCGGTGAACGACGCGTTGCACGTCGAGCTCGCGCGTGACGACTCCGTGATGGTGCTGGGCGAGGACGTCGGTCGTGCAGGCGGCGTGTTCCGCGCGACTGCGGGTTGCGCGACCGCTTCGGGGAGAACCGCTGCGTGGACACGCCGCTGGCAGAGGCCGGGATCCTCGGCACCGCGGTCGGCCTGTGCATGGCCGGGTGGCGGCCGGTGTGCGAGATGCAGTACGACGCGTTCTCCTATCCGTGTCTCGATCAGCTGATCACGCACGTGGGCCGCTACCGGTGGCGCACCGGCGGGACGATGGAGTTCCCGATCACGGTGCGGATGCCGTACGGCGGCGGAGTGCGCGCGCCGGAGCTGCACGACGACTCTCCGGAGACGTACTACGTGCACACGCCGGGGATCAAGGTGGCGATCCCGTCCACGCCGGCGGACGCGAAGGGGCTGCTCGCGGCCGCGATTCGCGACCCGGATCCGGTTGTGATCCTCGAGCCGAAAGTGATCTATCGCACCGAGCGCGGCGAGGTTCCGGACGGCGAGCACGTCGTCCCGCTCGGCAAGGCGCGCATTGCGCGCGAGGGAACCGACGTCACGCTCGTCGCGTACGGCGCCATGGTCCCCATGTGCCTGCGCACGGCGGAGGCGCTGCAGGGCGAGGCCTCGTGCGAGGTGCTCGACGTGCGCTCGCTGCGTCCGCTAGACGAGGAGGCACTGCTCGCATCCGCGGGGAAGACGGGCCGCGTCGTCATCGTGCAGGAGGCGCCGCGCACCGTCGGCTTCGGCGCCGAGCTCGCGGCCATCCTTGCCGAGAAGGCCATCCTCGACCTGCGCGGCCCCGTGCTGCGCGTCACCGGCTTCGACGTCCCCTATCCGTACTGGAAGATCGAGGACATGTACATGCCGTCGGTGGAGCGAATCTCCCATGCAGTCCGGCGACTTATCGAATTCTGAGCGGTCTGCGCATCTGGCTCGAGCCCGGCGAGTCGGGCTTCTGGCTGCGCAACGCGGCGACGGGCGAGGCGATGTCGTTCCGCGATCCGCGCCTGCTCGTCGTGAAGGTCGCCGGCGTCTCGCACCGCTCGGATGCGATCCAGGACGACGCCTTCGCGCCCGGGCGCCGGGTGGCGCTCGTCCCCGAGCCGGACAACGAGCACGATCCGGACGCGGTCGGGATCTGGGACGCCGACCGGCGCGTGCAGGCGGGCTACGTGCCGGCGACGTTCGCGCCCGAGTTGCGCGGGGACGAGCAGGCGGTCGCGATCTGGGAGTTCCGCGACGACGAGGGACGGCGGATCGGCATGCGCGTGCTCATCGCGCCGCCGGACGCGTGGATCCAGGAGCCGCCGGCGTGAAGGGCTTCTTCTGCCTCGACTACGAGCCGGAAGCCTCGGTCGCGCCGGGCGAGCCCGTCTCGTTCCACGCGTTCAACGCGGGATGGCACTGGGACCCGGGTGACGAATCGACGCGGCCGGAGGGCGGCGGCCACGCGCTCGCCGGCCCGTTCGAGGTGCGCGGCGCACGCGCGGGCCAGACGCTCGTCGTCCGCGTCGACGAGGTGACGCCGCGCGCGTGGGGCGAGACGTTCGGTGACGGCGAGCGCTTCGAATGGCAGCTCGACGGCGACACATGGCGCATGCGCACGCACGCCGTCCCATCCGCGCCGTTTCTCGGCGTCATCGGCATGTCGCCGCCCGAGCCGGGACAGCACTCGACGATCCCGCCGCGGCGCTGGGGCGGGAACATCGACTGCAAGCTGCTCGTCGCCGGCACGACGCTCTATCTCCCGATCCCGGTCGACGGCGCACTGCTGATGGCCGGCGACTGCCACGGCGCGCAGGGTGACGGCGAGGTCTCGGGAACGGCGATCGAGTGCCCGCTCGAGCGCGCGACATTGACGCTCGACGTCAGCGACCTCGAGCTGCGCACGCCGATCGCGCGAACCGCCGACGCCTGGATCGCCTTCGGCTTCGACGAGGATCTCGACGCCGCCGCGTCACTTGCCACCGAGACGATGCTCGACCTGATGGAGCGCGAGCTTGCGCTTTCTCGCGAGCGAAGCGCTTGCGCTCGCGAGCGTTTCGGTCGACCTGCACGTGACGCAGGTCGTCAACGTGGCGAAGGGCGTTCACGCCATACTCCGCGCGTGAGCTACGAGTTCAAGCTGCCCGACCTCGGCGAGGGGTTGACCGAGGGGGAGATCGCGCGCTGGCTCGTCACCGAGGGCCAGGAGATCGCCGAGGACGACCCGCTCGTCGAGATCGCGACCGACAAGACGACGGTCGAGATCCCGTCGCCCGCGGCCGGCACCGTGTCGAAGATCCTCGTCGCCGAAGGCGAAGTCGTGCCGGTCGGGACGGTGCTCGTGGTCATCGGCGGTGGAGCCGACAGCCGGTACCTGGTACCGCTTCGGCGCCGAACCAGGTAACGCCCGCGCGACGCCACTCGTGCGACGCCTCGCGCAAGAGCTGGCTGTCGATCTCGACTCCGTCACCGGCACGGGGCCGCAAGGTCGCATCACCGAGCAGGACGTGCGTGCCGCCGCCGGCCCGAAGGAGGGACGGCGCGAGCCGCTACGCGGCGTGAAGCGGCAGATGTTCGAGCACCTGACGAAGGCGCACTCGGTGCCCACGGTCACGTGGGTCGAGGAGTGCGACTTCACCGGCGTCGACCTGAAGCTGCTCGTGCCGCTCGTGCTGAAGGCATGCGCGGCGTCGCTGCAGGAGTTCCCCGAGCTGAACGCGCGCGTCGAGGACGGCGACCTCGTCTACCTCGACCGGTACGACATCGGCATCGCCGTGCAGACCGAGCAAGGGCTCGTCGTCCCGGTCGTGCGCGACTGCGACTCGCGGCCGCTCGAAGAGCTCGACGCCGACGTTCGCCGCCTCGCCGAAGCAGCGCACGCCGGAACGCTCGCGCCCGAGGAGCTGCGCGGCGGCACGTTCACCGTGACGAGTGCAGGCCGCTCCGCCGGGCTCTTCACGACGACGCTGCTGAACCATCCCGAGGTTGCGATCCTCGGCATCCATCGCATCGAGGATCGCGCAGTCGTGCGCGACGGCGAGATCGCCGCGCGGCGAATGGGAAACGTCTCGGTCACGTTCGACCACCGCGTGATCGACGGCAAGCGCGCCGCCGACTTCGGTCTGGCGGTGATCGCCCGCCTACGCGATCGCGCGTAGGTGCGAGTCGAGCATCTCTTCGATTCGCGGTGTCGTCACGCGCCCGTCGAGACGCGCGACGACGCGGCGGTTCTGCACGAGTGCGAGCGCCGGCACGGCGTCCGACGCGGAAGCGGGCGGCGATGTCGGGCCGCTCGTCGACGTCGACCTTCTTCACGCGAGATGCTCGCGCTCCTTGCGGGCGATGTGCGCGAGCAGGCTCTCCATGCGCCGCGCCGGCCCCGAGCGGTGGGAGGTGAAGAAGATGAGAACGGTGCGTTCCATCCCGACTACAACGCGCGATCGTCCCCAGGAGGTACGTCACTAGACTGACGGACGATGGGCGCCTGGTACTGGATCGGCGTCGCGGCCGGCCTCGGCGTCGCCGGCGGCGTTCTGATCGCCGGCTCGGTCCGTGCCGCGGCGGTCGTCGTCGCCGTGCTCGGAGCCGCCGTCGGCGCGGCGCTCGGCTACGGCATCGACGCCTGGCAGGCGGGCAGCTGGGGAGACATCGTCGCCGCGGTCGCCGGTGGAGGCGCGGGCGGCATCGGCGCCGCACAGATCGTGCGCGGCGCGCTCCGCCGCGGCGGGACGCGCGGCGGGACTGCCGTCATCGTCGCGGGAGCTGCACTCGCTGCCGGCGGGCTGGCCTGGGTGCCGGCGCTCGGGTACCTCGAGGCGATCGCGCTCCCCGCTCCTCGCCGCCCGGCTTCGCCGCCGCGCACCCGAGACGTACGCCGGACTGCGCACGCTCGCCAAGGACTGACGTTTGCCCGCGAAGAAGCTCGTCCTCATCGTCGTCGACGGGATGACGCCCGAGGCGTTCGAGCGCGCTGCGGACGGCCGCGCACCCGCGCTCGCGTTCCTCGCCGCGAACGGCGACTACCGCCGCGGCACCTCGGTGTTCCCTTCGCTGACGCCGGTGTGCCTGTCGTCGATCGCGACGGGCGGCGGCCCGGACGTGCATCACATCCCGCACCTCGTCTGGTGGCATCGCGGCGAGCAGCGCATCGTCGAGTACGGATCGTCGTTCTCGGCGGTGCGCGCGGCGGGCATCACGCAATCGCTTACCGACACGATCTACAACATCAACAGTCAGCATCTCTCGCCCGACGCGACCACCGTGTACGAGGCGATCGACGACGCCGGCCTCGTCGCCGCTGCGGTGAACATCACGTGCTACCGCGGCCGAACGCGCTACCTGCCCACGCTTCCGTGGGTGACGAAGCCCGCGTATGGCCCGAAGCGCTTCTACTTCTACGGCCTGTTCGAGTCCGACCAGACCGGTGCGCCGTTCGCCGTGCACAATCGCGCGGGCGGCTCGACCGACGCGTACGCATCCGCGGTCGGACGCTGGCTCGTGACGCGCGACGGCTTCGACTTCCTCGCGTACTACCTCTCCGACTTCGACTACTCGTCGCACGTGCACGGTCCCGACGGCGCGGAGGACGTCGCGCTCGCACGCATCGACGCCGCCGTGCAGAGCCTGCTCGACGCGGCCGGCGGCGGCGACGCGTTCCTGGAGCGCTACGCGGTCGTACTCGCGTCGGATCACGGGCAGACGACGGTCGATCGCACAGCGCAACTTGAGGCGCCGTTCGCGTCGCTCGACCGCGAGGTCATCGTCACGGCGTCGAACCGTGCCGGGCAGCTCTATCTGCGTCGGAACGCGCGGGTGGACGTTGCGGCGCTCGCGACACTGCTGGATGCGGAGCCGTCGGTCGAGGTGACCTTGCGCCGCGAGGGCGAGGACGCGGTCGCACGGCGCGAGGGCGAGGAGCTCCGCTTCCGTCCCGGCGGCGACGGCTGGGAGACGGCCGGGGATGTAGCGATCCTCGACCATCCGGACGCGCTCGCACGCTCCTGGTCGGCGCTGGCGAACCCGAATGCGGGCGAGCTGCTCGTGTCGGCGACCGAAGGGTGGGAGTTCGCCGATCTCGGCGGACGCCACCACGCGGGCGGCGGAAGCCACGGCTCGCTCGTGGCCGGCGACTCGACCGTTCCGTTGCTCACGATCGGGGTCGGCACGGAGATCCGCCGCATCACGGACATCACGCCCGCGGTGCGCGAGCACTTCGGCGTCGGCGTCACCGCCGATGCTCGCTGAGCGTCACGCGATGGTCGAACGGCAGCTGCGCGCACGCGGCATCGTGGACGAGCGCGTGCTCGCCGCCATGGAACGCGTTCCGCGCGAGCTGTTCGTGCCGCTCGAGCTGCACCGCCGTGCGTACGCCGACGCGGCGTTGCCCATCGGCGAGGGTCAGACGATCTCGCAGCCGTACATGGTGGCGCGCATCTGCGAGGAGCTCGAGCTGCACGGCACGGAACGCGTCCTGGATGTCGGCACCGGTTCCGGCTACCAGGCCGCGGTGCTCGCCGAGCTCGCCGGCGAGGTGCATTCGATCGAGCGGATCGCGGCGCTCGCCGACCGCGCGCGCGAGCTGCTCGACGCTGCAGGGTACGGCGACCGCGTGCACGTGCACGTCGGCGACGGCAGCCGCGGCCTGCCGGATCACGCGCCGTTCGCCGCGATCGCGGTCGCGGCCGCCGCGCCGAGCTTGCCCGAGGCCCTGTACGACCAGCTCGAGGTGCGCGGCCGCCTCGTTGTGCCCGTCGGGAGCCGGTGGGAGCAGCTCCTCCAGGTGGTCGTGCGGACGCCCGAAGGCCCGGCGGTGCTCCGCACCGTGCCCTGCCGGTTCGTCCCGCTCATCGGCGCCGAGGGGTTCGACGGGCGCTGATCCCCGGTCACGTTTGCCCAGCGTCCACTCGGATAGGAAGGATGTCGCCATGGGGTCACGTTCCGCGGCCGGTCTGGTCGGCATTCCTGTTCGGCTGCACGGCATCCTCCTCGGGCGGCCTGTCGATCTCCTGCTCGACGCCGCCGGCCGGCGTCTCCTCGGCTTCGTGGTGGAGAGCGGCGATGAGGCGCCGCGCTTCCTGCCCTTTGCCGCGTCGCAACCCGCCGAGGACGTCATCGCCGTCGCCTCGGCGCTGATGCTGCTCGATGACCTCGGCTTCTACCGCAAGCGGGGCGCCTCGTTCCGGTCGCTCCTCGGCACCGAGATCGAACGCGGCGGCGTTCCGGCGGGGACGCTCGTGGACATGTGGGTTGCCCCGAACGGCGACGTGATCGAGCTGGAGCTGGAGCATGGACGGACGGCGCGATCGCGTCCCGGCCGCCGGCTCGTCGTTCACCGCCTCGGCGGCGACCGCGGCCTGACCGTACCGTGTCCGTGATGGTCGTCACCGGTGCACTCCGCGCTCGGCACAACTGGGAGCAGCTCGGCAAGTTCTGCGTCGTCGGCGCGGTCGGATACGCGATCAATCTCGGCGTCTATGCAGGCGCTCCTACACGTCGGGCTGCACTACCTCCTCGCGGCCACCGGCTCGTTCCTCGTCGCCGTGACGAGCAACTACACGTGGAACCGCCTCTGGACGTTCCGCGACCGGCGCCGCGGTGTCGCCGAGCAAGGCATGCGCTTCTTCGTCGTCTCGCTCGCATCGCTGGGCGCAAACCTCCTCGTGCTCGACCTGCTCATCTCGGTCGGCGCCGGCAAGTTCGTCGGGCAGGCGATCGCGATCGTCGTCGTCACGCCGCTGAACTTCGTCGGCAACAAGCTCTGGTCGTTCCGGCACCACTCCTGAGTGAGGATCTAGCCTTGGCGGCGTTGGCGCGCCGTCTCCTCGTCGTCCTCGCCTGCGCGTTTGCCTTCGTGCCTGCCGCCCGCGCCGGGACGACCGTCACGGCGCCCGTCTACGACGCGCACGGTCACCTCATCCAGACGCCGTTCGCGCCGACCGCGAACGTCGCCCGGCTGACGAAAGGGCAGGCGCTCGCGATCGTCAAGAGCAACCCCAAGGCGAAAGCCTGGCTCGCGCGCTACCCGAAGACCGGGTTCACCGACGAGGAGACATACGACGCGACCACGCACCAGTGGACGGTCAAGATCTGGTGGAGCAAGGCGGGCGAGGTGGTGGAAGGGACGGTCGACGACGCGAGCGGCGCGGTCGTCAGCCTCTGGACCGGGCCGCAGGTTGCGTGGGGGATGCTGCGCGGCGTCAAGGGCGCGTTCGGCGGCGACAAGATCAACAGCCCGTGGATCTGGGGCGCGTTCTGCGCCGCGTTCCTGATCGGGCTCGGCAACTTCCGGCGGCCGCTGTCGCTCCGGAACCTCGACCTCATCATGCTGCTGTCGCCGACGGCGTCGCTCTGGTTCTTCAACCACGGAAACGTCTTCACCGCCGTCCCGCTGTTCTATCCGGCGCTCATCTGGGTGGTCCTGCGCGGGATCTGGGTCGGCGTCACCGGCCGCGGCTCCGGGTCGCGCACGCTGTGGCCGACGTGGCTCCTGCTCGCGGCAGCCGTCTTCCTCGCCGGCTTCCGCGTCGGGCTCAACGTCGAAGCATCGAACGTCATCGACGTCGGCTACTCCGGGGTGATCGGCGCGCAGCGCATCGTCTCTCAGGGCCAGGCGCCGTGGGGGAACTTCCCGGTCGAGGACAGCCGCCCCGCCTGCGGTCCCGCGGACAGCTCCGGCGAGATCCGCAACCGCATCCAGACGAACGGACGCTGCGAGTCGGCGAACCCGGAGGGCGACACGTACGGGCCGACGGCGTACGAGGCGTACATCCCCGGCTTCCTCGCGTTCGGCTGGAGCGGGAAGTGGGACAGCCTTCCCTCCGTGCACTTCACGTCGATCCTGTTCGACCTGTTGTCGATGATCGGCCTCTTCCTCGTCGGCCTGCGCTTCGGGGGCGCGCGACTGGCCGCGACGCTCGCATTCGCGTGGGCCGCGTATCCGTTCACGCAGTACGCGTCGAACTCGAACACGAACGACGCGATCATGCCGTGCCTCCTCATCTTCGGCTTCTGGCTGGCGTCGTCGCCGGCCGGTCGCGGCGTGTTCGGCGCACTGTCCGGTTGGAGCAAGTTCGCATCGCTCATCGTCGCGCCGCTGTGGGCGACGTATCCCGATCGGCGCCCGTCGCTGCGGTTCATGCTCGCGTTCGCAGTGACCACCGTGGCGGTCTTCTCCATCGTTCTCCTGGGGCCGAGCCCCGCTGCACGAGCTCCGCGTCTTCTGGGATCGCACGGTCGCGTTCCAGGTCGGTCGCGACTCGCCGTTCTCCTTGTGGGACTGGCGGCAGTACCACGCGCGCGGGCTGCCGAACCTGCACCTCGTTCAGCGCGTGCTCCAGGTGCTGCTCGTTCTCGGCGCCTTCGTGGTCGCGTTCTTCCCGCGCCGCAAGTCGCCGCTCCAGCTTGCGGCCCTTACGGCCGCGCTCCTGGCCGGCTTCGAGATCGTTCAGACGTACTGGCTCTACACCTACATCCCGTGGTTCTTCCCCTTCGCCGCCATCACCGTCCTCGCGCCCGCGGCGCTCAAGCGGCGCGTCCCGGCGGAGCAGATGGACTTCCGCCACTGGGCGGTCATCCCGTCTGCGGGAAGCTAGACCGCGACGCGGAGGAGCTCGATCCGCTCCGCGCGACCGTCGTCCGTGCAGTCGACGACGACGCCTTCGATGCGGACGTCGCCTTCTGCCGGCTGGAAGCGCACGGGCAGGCGGGTGCGCATGCGGCGGATCGCCAGTTCGGCGACCACGCCGATCACCGAGTCGTGCGGCCCGGTCATTCCGGCGTCGCTGATCGCCGCGGTCCCGCCCGGGAGTATGCGCGCGTCGTTCGTCTGCACGTGCGTGTGCGTCCCGATGACCGCTGTGACGCGTCCGTCCAGCCAGCGCGTGATCGCGATCTTCTCGCTCGTCGCCTCGGCGTGGAAGTCGACGACGACCACCGGCGCCTGAGCGCGCGCCTCGTCGACGAGCTCGTCCACCATTTCCCAAGGAGACACCGCTGCGTCGACGAAGAGCATGCCGAGCAGGTTGATGACCGCTACTCGGACGCCGTTCCGCGCCTCGACCACCGTGAGGCCGCGTCCGGGAAGCTGCGATCCCGCGTTCGCGGGACGGATGACGAACTCGCTCGTCGCGAGGTACGCGCCGATGCCGTCGCGCCTGAACGCGTGGTTGCCGAGCGTGATCACGTCGGCGCCGGCGGCGAGCAGCCGGTCGGCGAGCTTGCCCGTGATACCCGCGCCGTCGGCGATGTTCTCGCCGTTGACGATGCAGACATCGACGGCGAGCTCGTCGCGCAGCCCGGGCAGTCGCTCCTCGACCGCGAGCCGGCCGGGCGCGCCGAACACGTCTGCGAGAAAGAGGATCCTCAGTGAGCGACCACTAATTCAGGGCCAATGCAGCGGACGGACGCACTTCGATCGAGACATGATCGCCCGCGTCGTTCGTGTAGCGCGCGAGCGCCTGCCGCTCGACGCGCGACAGGTCGATCACCGTCCCGACCTTCGTGCGGCCGCTGACGACGTCGTTGCCGACGCGAAGGGCAGCGTCGGGGCGGAGCTGCGTAAGGGTGACGACCAGGGACGGAGCGTTCTGCGGCTGAATGTCGATCTGCGAGCCGAAGTGCCGTCCGGCGACGACGAACGGTGCGATGCCGACGACGGTCCCGTCCACCGGCGAGTACACGTCGGTCCCGGGTGAGGCGCCGACGTCGAGCGCCGAGAGTGCGCCGCCGTCGAGGCGGTACCAGACCGGATGCCCGCCGGAGCCGCCGAAGACCGCGTGGAACACGCGTTGGACGACGCCCTCGTTGCCCTGGCGTCCGAGCGGTGCGAGTGTGAGCGCGCCGTCGTTCGCCGAGTGGTAGCCGATGGCAGTCGTCTGGCTCTGCGTGACCGGCATCTGCAAGCGCACGGGGCCGCGCACGGCGACGATCTGCGGATACGGCTGCGTCGCGCTCGCAATCGAGCGTGCGACGGACAGACTCGCGACGTCGTTCGACGCCCCTCCACCGAACGCGGTGAGGGCGAGCGCCACGACGAGGACAACGGCAAGCAGGATGAGCAGCGCGAACCGCCGAGCTCGGCGCGCGTCACGCGCCTCCCGACGTTCGACGCGCCGCCTCCTGCTGGGACGCGAGGACGGCATGTCGAGCGGCACCGTATCGGACGGCAGTGGGTCGTTCAACCGAGGTTCTACCCATTCGAGAGCCAGAGCGCCCTCCGTCCAGTCCCAGGAATCCCGCCGAATCCGGCTGACCCCCGCGATACGATCGCTCGAATGGCGACTGGCCCCGCTGCGTCGAGGATCGAGATCCCGCGCTGGGTGCAGCTGGTGGGGCTGCCGCTGCTGCTCGTGTTCGTGTGGGTCGTGGCGGGAGCCGTGCGTCACGTGGTGTTCCTCTTCCTCGTGGCGCTGCTCATCGCCCTACTCCTCAATCCGCTCGTTCGTGGACTGGGAAGGGTCTGGATCCCGCGCGGGCTCGCGGTCGCGGTCGTCTACTTGGCGTTTGCAGCAGCGCTCGCACTCGCAGTCCTCGCTCTGGCGACTGTTGTGGTGCAGCAGACGCGCACTGCCAGTCACCGGATCGACAACTACTTTACGGTCGTCTCCGGACAAACCCACGAGACGGGCGCGAATCACGATCTCGCCCGTCTGCAGCATTGGCTGAACGCGCATCACCTGAAGCAGGTCCACGTCGAGAAGAGCGGGAACAAGTTCCTCAACTCGATCGGGACGAAGGACGTCGAGAAGTACACGACGAAGGCGCTCAACTGGGCTGAAGGAGCCGGGCTCGCGGTCGTGTCGCTGCTCTTCAGCGCGCTGCTCGTCGTCGTCGTGTCGATCTACATGCTGCTCGACATGCAGCGACTCGCGGCCGCGGTCGACCGGCGGTTCCCACCGCACCCAGGGAGCAAGCCGCTGATCACGCGGATGGAGCACGCACTGGCGAGCTACGTGAAGGGCCAGCTCCTGCTCTCGCTCATCATCGGCGCGAGCTCGGGCATCGGGGTGTGGATCCTCGGGATGACGGGCCTGCTGCCGCACGGCGGCAGTTACGCCCTGCTGTTCGGTGCGTGGGCGGGCGTGACCGAGCTGATCCCGTACGTCGGCCCGTGGCTCGGCGCGCTGCCGCCCGTGCTGTACGCGCTCGTGACGCATCCGATCTCGGCGCTGTGGGTGGCGCTGCTCTACCTCGGCATCCAGCAACTCGAGGGGCACCTCGTCGTCCCGAACGTCATGGGGCGCACGCTGCGGCTGCACCCGCTGCTCGTCATCTTCGGGCTCCTCGCGGGCGCCGAGATCTACGGCTTCCCCGGCATCCTCGTCGCGCTTCCGCTCCTCTCCGCCGCGCGCGCGGTGTGGGAGTTCTTCGCCGAGCGCGTCGAGCTGCAGAAGTGGGATAGCGACGCGCCGATCGCAGTCGACGTCGACATCCTCCCGCCCGACGCGCCGCCCGCACCCGCGGCGCCGTGACGTCCCCGCTCCTGCGCGCGCTGCGCGTCGCACGCCGCTACGGCGACGTCGAGGCGCTCGCGCCGACGGATCTCGAGCTCGTGGCCGGGGAGACGGTCGCGCTCGTCGGCGCCAACGGCGCAGGCAAGTCGACGCTGCTCGCGATCCTCGCCGGCGCCATCGACCCGAGCGAGGGAACGGTCGAGACGCACGCGCGCGTCGGCTGGGTCCCGCAGCGCCCGGCGCACTACTCGCGACTCTCCGCGCGCGAGAACCTCGAGCTGTTCGCGCAGCTCGAGAACGTCCGCGACGCGCGCGCTGCTGCGACGCAGATGCTCGAACGGTTCGGGCTCCCGGATGCGCAGCGGCCGTCGGGCGAGCTCTCCGTCGGCAACCGCCAGCGCCTGAACGTCGCTCTCGCGCTGCTCGGCGAGCCGCGCGTGCTGCTCCTCGACGAGCCGACCGCCTCCCTCGATCCCGGCCAGCGGCGGCGGGTCTGGGAGGTCGCGGACGCGTTGCGCGCGGAGGGAGGCGCCGTGTGCTTCGCGACGCAGAACCTGGAGGAGATCGAGCACGCGACCCGCACGATCGTGCTGCAGGACGGCCGCGTCGTGTCGCTCACGGTCGAGGAGGCCTTCGGATGAGCGCAGTCCTCCTGCTCTTGCGCAAGGACTTGCGCGTGCTGCGCCGCTCGCCGCTCCTGCTCGGCGCACTCGTTGCCTATCCGATCGTCATCGCGCTGCTCGTCGGCCTCGTCGCCGGCTACGCGGCAGCGAAGCCTCGCGTCGCGTTCGTCGACGACGACAACCTGCCACAGGTGATCGTGGTCGGCGGTCACCGCTTCCACATCCAAACGGTGATCGATGACGTCGCGAAGCAGGTGACGCTCGTGCGCCTCTCGGACGCAGAGGCCGCACGCGAGCTCGACAACGGCAAGGTCGTGGCGACGATCACCGTGCCGCCGGGCTTCCTCGGCGACCTCGAGACGACGGTCGTCAGTCCGCACCTGATTCTCAAGACCGGGAGCGGCGGTCTAGCTCCGCGCGTCACGCAGCAGGTGCAGTCGCTCGTGTACCAGCTCAACCAGAAGCTCCAGGGCGGCTACATCGCGGCCAACCTCGCGTTCGTGAAGCTGCTGCTGCATGGCGGCCACGGGAAGTTCGTCGGCAAGCAGTTCGACGTCCTCGGGCTCGACCGCACGTCGCAGGAGCTCGCGAAGCTGCCGCAGAGCAAGCGCGTCGTCGCGATCGCGAACTTCGTCCGGCAGGCGAAGGAGGGGCTCGCGCAGACGGGCGAGGCGCTGCGCGCGACGGCGAACCCGATCGCGCTCCAGCAGGCGACGTCGCACGGCCGCACGTGGTTGCTCTCCGCGCAGGTTCAGTCATACGGCATCGCGGTCACCGTCACGTTCCTCGCGCTGTTGCTCGCGGCCGGCACGACGGCGGCTGAGCGGGACGAGGGGACGATCGGACGGCTGCGTCGCGGCCTGGTGTCCCTCGGGCAACTCGTCTGGTCGAAGGTCGCACTCGCCGCTGTCGTCGGCCTCGTGCTCGGCGCGGCCATCGCGATCCTGTTCGGCGATCGTCGTCGACGCCGGCGGCGTCACCGGGGGCGAGCCGTGGGCCCGCCTGCCGCTCCTCCTCGCCGGCGTGGTCCTCGTTGCGGCCGTCGTCGGCGCCGCGGGCACGCTGCTCGGGGCGCTCGCGCGCGAGGCGCGCACCGCGTCGCTCCTCGCCGTGCTGATCGTCCTGCCGGTGGTCTTCCTCGGCCTCGTGCCGCGCGGCGCCGTGCCGCTCGCGTACTGGGTCAGCCTCTTCCTGCCGTTCGCGCACGCGGTCCGGCTCTTCGGCGCCGCGCTCTACGACACGAGCCCGTGGCACGTGGTCGGCGTGGAAGCGGCCTGGCTCGTGGGGATCGGCGCGGTCTCGTGGGTGCTGGCCCGCCTGGGCGCGCGTACTCTTTCGGCGTGAGCTCGTTCCCCGAAGTCCGTCTCCGCCGCTTCCGCCGGACCGGCGGGCTGCGCGGCCTCGTCCGCGAGACGCGGCTGTCGCTCGACCAGTTCGTCATGCCGCTGTTCGTCGCGCCCGAGGCGCTACGAGACGAGGCGCTGCCGGCGATGTCGCGCGTGACGGTCGACGGCCTGCTCCGCGAGGTCGAGGATCTCGTCCGCCTCGGCGTGCGCGCCGTGATCCTGTTCGGCATCCCGGACGAGAAGGACGAGGAGGCGACCGGCGCCTGGGAGGAGGACGGGATCGTCCAGCAGGCGCTGCGCGCGCTGCGCCCCGAGTTCCCCGACCTCGTGCTCGTCACCGACGTCTGCCTGTGCGAGTACACGTCGCACGGTCACTGCGGCGTGATCGTCGACGGCGAGGTGCACAACGACCGCAGCCTCGAGCTGCTCGCGCGGACGGCGGTCAGCCACGCGGAGGCAGGCGCTGACGTCGTCGCGCCGAGCGACATGATGGACGGGCGCGTGCGCGCGCTCCGCGAGGCGCTCGACGACCACTCCTTCGAGTCGACGCCGATCCTCTCGTACGCGGCGAAGTACGCATCCGCGTTCTACGGGCCGTTCCGCGAGGCGGCCGGCTCGTCGCCGTCGTTCGGCGACCGGCGCGGCTACCAGATGGATCCCGCCAACGTGCGCGAGGCGCTGCGCGAGTGCGAGCTCGATCTCGACGAGGGCGCCGACGCGCTCATCATCAAGCCCGCGCTCCCGTACCTGGACGTCATCCGCGCGGCGCGCGAGGCGTTCGACGCGCCGATCGCGGCGTACAACGTCTCCGGCGAGTACGCGATGGTGAAGGCGGCTGCCCGCTCCGGCTGGCTCGACGAGCGGCAGGCCGCGCTCGAGTCGCTGACGGCGATCAAGCGCGCAGGCGCGGATCTCATCATCAGCTACTGGACCAAAGACCTCGCCGCTTGGCTCTGACGACTCGCTCCGATCTCTATCGGCGTGCGCTCGAGCTGATTCCCGGCGGCGTCAACTCGCCCGTCCGCGCGATGAAGGCGGTGGGATTGGACGAGCCGTTCTTCGTCGCCCGCGGCGAGGGCGCGTATCTCGAAGACGTCGACGGGAACCGTTACCTCGACTGGGTGCTGTCGTGGGGGCCGCTGCTCTTCGGCCACGCGGACCCGGAGACGGTCGAGGCGGTGCGCGCCGCGGCGTTGCGCGGCACGAGCTTCGGCGCGCCGACGGAGGCCGAGGTCGAGCTCGCCGCCGAGATCGTCGACGCGTTCCCGTCGGTCGAGCGCGTGCGCCTCGTCTCGTCCGGGACGGAGGCGGCGATGAGCGCGCTCCGGCTCGCGCGCGCATTCACGAAGCGCGACCGCATCCTGAAGTTCGCCGGGGGATACCACGGCCACGCCGATGCGCTGCTCGCAAGCGCCGGCTCCGGTGTCGCCACGCTCGCCATCCCGTCCACGCCGGGCGTGCCGACCGCCGTGACCGCGGACACGATCGTGGCGCCGTACAACGACGCGGAAGCAGTCGCCGCGGCCGTCCTGCGCTACGGCGAAGGTCTCGCCGCGATCATCGTCGAGCCGGTGGCGGGGAACATGGGCGTCGTTCCGCCGGAGCCCGGCTTCCTCGAGCTACTGCGCGCGTTGTGCGACGCGTCGGGCGCGCTGCTCGTGTTCGACGAGGTGATCACCGGCTTCCGCGTCGCACGCGGCGGCGCGCAGGAGCTGTACGGCGTCCGGCCCGACCTCACCATCCTCGGGCAAGATCGTCGGCGGCGGCCTGCCGCTCGCGGCGTTCGGCGGTCGGGCGGACGCGATGGACCTGCTCGCTCCTTCCGGCCCCGTGTATCAGGCGGGGACGCTGTCCGGGAACCCGCTCGCGACCGCGGCCGGGCTCTCCGTCCTGCGGCGCCTGCGGGACCCGCAGGTATACGCGGAGCTCGAGCGCCGATCGGCACGGCTTGCGGACGGTCTCGCGTCCTTCGGCGTGGTGCAGCGGGTCGGCGCGATGCTGACGCTGTTCATGACGGACGCTCCCGTGCGCAACTTCGACGGACGCGCAGCGCTGCGACACCGATCGCTACGGCGCGCTCTTCCGTCATCTGCTCGACGGTGGCATCTACGTCGCGCCGTCGCAGTTCGAGGCGATGTTCGTCTCGCTCGCGCACGCGCGACGAAGACATCGACCGGACGATCGCGGCGTGGCGTCTTCTCGTGATGTGGGACGAGATCGCACGGCGCCGCCGAGGAGAGCGTGCTGTGGCGCAGTTGTTTGCGCCCGAGTGACGAGCGACGAGCTCGTCGCCGTGTTCTCGCCGCTCGCCGAGCCCCGGTTCGCCGTCGGGCTGGAGACGATCTACGAGGGTTATCTCGCGCACTACGGGACGCCGCGCCTGTTCGCTCCTTCCGATCCCGACCTCGCGCTGCTGCTCGGCGACTACCTCTATGCGCACGGGCTCGTGCGCATCGCCGCGTTCGAGCGAGACCGACGCCGTGTCCGACCTGTCCGAGCTCATCTCGCTCTGCAGCCAGCTTCGCGCCGAGGACGCCGACGGCGACGGCGCGCTCTGGGCCGCGAGCGCCGCGCTCCTCGGGACCGGCCCCCGGCTCGACGACGCCCGCGGGGCTCTGCGTCTCCGCGGCGACCCCGCCCCCTCGAAGCGGCGGCACGCGCGGCTGCCGGCGACACGGCGGTCGACGAAGCACTCGCCGCGCACCTCCTACTTCGATAGATTCCGCCCGTGCTCGCGCAGCTCCCACTGCTCGCCGTCGAGACGGCCGCCGAGGAGGGCAAGAAGACCGTCCTCGTCATGCTCGCCGTCGGCCTTCTCTTCGTCGCGGTGATCGCGCTCGGTGAGCTGACGCACTGGCTGCGTCACCGCCGCTAGTGGTCAAGGACTTGCGCGAGTGGATCGCGCTGCTCGAGCGGGAAGGCGAGCTCGTCCGCGTTGCGGCCGAGGTCGATCCCGATCTCGAGATCACGGAGATCGTCGACCGCACGGTGAAGGCCGGCGGGCCGGCGCTTCTCTTCAAACATCCGAAGGGCGCGCAGCATCCGCTGCTGATCAACCAGTTCGGAACCGAGCGGCGCATGTGTCTCGCGTTCGGGGTCGAGCGCCTCGACGACGTCGCGCGCAAGGTCTCTGACGTCCTCGAGATGCAGCCGCCCACCGGGCTGGTCGAGAAGGTTCGCGGCCTGCAGAAGCTCAAGTCGATCGCCGACTCGCTGCCGCACACGGTGCGCAAGGGCGCGTGCCAGGAGATCGTGCTGCGCGGCGACGAGGTCGACCTCGGCCGCCTTCCGATTCAACGGTGCTGGCCCGGCGACCCGGCGCCGTTCATCACCCTGCCGGCCGTCATCACGCGCGACCCGCGCGACGGCACGCGCAACGTCGGCATGTACCGCATGCAGGTGATCGACCGCGCCACCACCTTCATGCACTGGCAGATCCACAAGGACGGGCGCGCCGACTGGCTCGCGACCGAAGGCCGAATCCCGGTGGCAGTCGCGCTCGGCCTCGATCCGATCACGGCGTACTCGGCGAGCGCGCCGCTGCCGAAGAACGTCGACGAGCTGATGCTCGCCGGCTTCCTCCGCGGCGAGCCGGTCGAGCTCGTTCGCGGCGTCACCGTCGACCTCGACGTCCCGGCGAACGCGGAGATCGTGCTCGAGGGGTATATCGCGAAGGACGAGCTCGGGGAAGAAGGGCCGTTCGGCGACCACACCGGCTACTACACAGCGGCGGAGCCGTTCCCGGTGTTCCACATCACCGCGATGACGATGCGGCGCGACGCGATCTATCCGTCCATCGTCGTCGGCAAGCCGCCGCAGGAGGACGCATGGCTCGGCAAGGCGACGGAGCGCATCTTCCTGCCCGCGGTGCGCACGACCGTGCCGGAGATCGTCGACTACGACCTGCCCATCGCCGGCGCCTTCCACAACTGCTGCATCGTCTCCATCAAGAAGTCGTATCCGGGCCAGGCGCAGAAGGTGATGCATGCGCTGTGGGGCCTCGGCATGCTGAGCCTCACGAAGTGCATCGTCGTCGTCGACGCCGAGGTGAACGTGCACGACTACGCCGAGGTGCTCTTCTACGCCGGCGCGAACGTCGATCCGGCGCGCGACGTCATCCTCAGCGAGGGGCCGACCGACCATCTCGACCACGCTCCCGCGCGCCAGTTCGTGAGCGGCAAGCTCGGCATCGACGCGACCGCGAAGCTCCCGGAGGAGGGCGCGCGCCCGTGGCCGGAGGAGATCGAGATGACGCCGGAGATCAAGGCGCTCGTCGACCGGCGGTGGGCGGAGTACGGGTTCGCCCGCGCAAAGGACACCCCGATCAGGTTGAATCAGGGCCGGATGCGCGAGGAGGGGATGACACCGGGGCCGCCCGAGCACGGCCCGTCGCCCACCATCTGGCCGCTCGGCTTCGCCGTCGGCATCGCCGTCGCACTCGTCGGGCTGATCGTCGACCCGATGGTCATTGCCTCGATCGGCGCCGTGATCGCGATCGTATTCGGCTTCCTGTGGGCGCGCGACGCGACTTCGGAGATGCGTCGCGCCGCACCGACCGTCACCGCGGAGGTGCGGGAGGCGACGCCGGCGGAGGCCGCCGCCATGCCGGAAGCAAAGCCGGCTGCCGAGAGCATGCCGCGCAGCCGCTTCCTCGAAGGGGCGACGCTCGGCCTCGGCGGCATCATCGGCGGCCTCGTCACGCTTCCCGTCGCGGGCTTCGCGCTGCTCCCGTCGTTCCTCGGCCAGAAGGGCCACAAGGTCGACATGGGACCGGTCGACGCCTACCCGATCGGGAAGTGGTTCATCTCGACGTTCACCGTCGATCCTTCGGAAGGCGAGGTGTCGCGGCGCACCGCGTTCGTGCGCAACAACGGCGCCGTCGGCAACAACGTTCCGAGCTTCACGATCATCTCGAACCGCTGCGCGCACCTCGGCTGCCCGGTGCAGGCGAACGGCCCGACCGGCGCCATCCTCGGCGAGAAGAACGTGATCGAGCACACCGTCAACGGCGCGATCCTCCTGCGCCCGGTCGTGCCGGCCGGCTTCGGCTGCCCGTGCCACGGCGGCCAGTACGACACCGAGGGCAACCGCACCGCCGGCCCGCCCGTGCGCGCGCTCGATCGTTACTCGTTCGAGATCGACAACGGCCACCTCGTGCTGCTGAGCACGTTCTCGGTGTCGCACGTCGTCGGCACCGGCGCCCAGGCGAAGATCTACAAGTACAAGCTGTCCGGGCCCGGGGCAACACGTCGACGGCCCGGAGCAGTGGTTCTATCCCCTCCAGCCTCCGCACCACTGATGGCGATCCGTCGCGAACCAAGCCGCGCCCAGGTCCGCCGCGAGCAGATGCTCGCCGCGGCGACGTATCCGCTCGACTGGCTCGAGGAGCGTTCGGGCCTCGTCGGCGGCGTGAAGTACTTCCTCTTCCGCAAGGTCCCGTCCGACACGAACTGGATGCAGACGCTGGGCTCGGCGACGCTGACGGCGTTCCTCGTCCAGGCGGTAACGGGCGTGATCCTCGCGATGTACTACAAGCCGTCGCCGCACGACGCGTACTCGTCGATCCAGAACATCACCGACCACCTGACGATGGGCTGGCTCGTCCGCGGCATGCACAAGTGGGGCGCGAGCGTCTTCATCATCCTCATGTTCCTGCACATGGGGCGCGTGTTCCTGTTCGGCGCGTACAAGTACCCGCGCGAGCTGAACTGGATCATCGGCGTGCTGCTGCTCGTGCTCGGGCTGACGGCGGGCTTCACCGGATATCTGCTCCCGTGGGATCAGACCGCGTACTGGGCGAGCGTCGTCGGCATCAACCTGAACGGGACGGCGCCGTTCCTCGGCCCATGGCTCGCGCAATTCCTGCGGTCCGGCCAGGAGATCAACGGCAACACGTTGTCGCTCTTTTACTCGCTGCACATGCTCGTGATCCCGGCCGGGATCATCTCGCTCATCACGCTGCACCTGTACCTCGTCATCCGGCTCGGCGTGACCTCGCCGCCGTGGTCGCGCGAGGCCGCCGGACGCGACGTCGTCGAGGAGCCGTCGTCGGTGCGCACCGGCTTGACGCGTCCTGCGCCGCACGGCGGCGCCTCGGGAGGCAGGGACTGATGGCGGAAGAGAAGCCGAGCGGCCTCGACGAGCGCCGGGCGGGATTCGCGCGCTACAAGAAGGACGTCAAGGAGCGCGGGAAGTCGTTCTACCCGTACGCGATGTTCCACGACACGGTGATGAGCCTCATCGTCGTCTCGGTGATCATCGGCCTCGCCGTCATCTGGAAGTGGACGTCGTACGGGCCGCATCACGACGGCCTGCACAAGGGCCTCATCGGGCCCGAGTACGCGCCTCCCGCCGATCCGGGGACGGTCAGCTTCGTCCCGCGGCCGGACTGGTACTTCTACTTCCTCTTCTATCTCCTGCGCATCTTCAAGTGGCCGGAGACGGTGTTCCTCGGGACGATCGGCGTCCCGACGATCGCGCTCATCCTGCTGCTCGCGCTGCCGTTCATGGACCTGCGCCGCGAGCGGCGCCCGTCGCGGCGCCCGGTGGCGATGGTCGCCGCCGTGCTGACGATCTTCTCCATGGGCATCCTCACGTGGAAGGGCGCGACCGCGAAGGAGGCGCTCGCCTCCGAGGTGATCGCAGACGTCCCGTCGTGGGTGACGCAGGAGAAGCTGCCCGCGGCCGCGCTGCCGGGGGCGAAGCTGTTCGCGACGGCAGGCTGTACGGCCTGTCACACGTATCTCGGCACCGGCTCGTCGAACCTCGGCGCCCCCGATCTGACCGCGATCGGCACGCGCAACCTGGGCATCAGCTTCCAGATCAGGCACCTCCAGTGCCCCTCCTGCGTGAACCCGGGCTCGCCCATGCCGAAGTTCGCCTCCCTGGGCACGGCGAGGCTGCACGAGCTCGCCGTCTTCCTCGAATCCTCCAAGGGCAAGCGGTAACAGCGAGAATCCCGGGGAATGCACGTATTCCTCGGGATCACGGGCGCCTCGGGCGCCCCGTACGCTGCACGGCTGCTCGAGGCGCTCGCCGCCGCTGACTGCGAGATCGGCGTCTGCGCGTCCAGCGCCGGCGTCGAGGTGCTCGCCACCGAGCTGTACGGCAACGCGAAGCTCTCGCGGGACGAGACGCTCGCCCGCCTCCTCGAGCACGCGCCGCGGGCGACGCTGTACGACCCGAACGACTGGAAGGCGCCCTACGCGTCCGGCTCGGCGAAGGTCGACGCCTACGTCATCTGCCCCTGCTCGATGGGCACGCTCGGGACGATCGCTTCCGGCGCCATGCAGAACCTCATCCACCGGGCCGCGTCGGTGGCGATCAAGGAGGAGCGCCGCCTCGTCCTCATGCCGCGCGAGACGCCGCTCTCGGCCATCCACCTGCGCAACATGCTCACGCTGCGCGAGGCCGGCGCGACCATCCTCTTCCTCGCGCCGGGCTTCTACCACGGTGCTGAGACGGTCGACGACCTCGTCGACTTCATCGTCGCGCGCGCGCTCGACCAGCTCGGTCTCGAGAACGTCGCTGCGAAGCGGTGGGGCCAGTAGTGGTAGAAACCGGACGCCTGCCGGCGGACGGCGTGCAGCGCATGTTCGACCGCATCGCGCCCGTGTACGACGCGATGAACCGCGTGATGACCGCCGGGCTCGACCGGCGCTGGCGGCGGATCACCGTCGAGCAGGTCGTGCGCAAGCGGCGACCGCGTCCTCGATGCCTGCTGCGGCACGGGCGACCTCGCGATCGCGGCGCAGGCGCGCGGCGCCGACGTCGTCGGCCTCGACTTCTCCGAGGCCATGCTCGAGCGCGCACGCTCGAAGTCCCGCGAGATCGAGTGGGTGCGCGGAGACGTCCTCGCGCTGCCGTTCGACGATGCGTCGTTCGACGCGGTCACCGTCGGCTTCGGCGTTCGCAACGTCGAGGACCTCGAGGCCGGGCTGCGCGAGCTCCGCCGGGTGCTGCGGCCCGGCGGACACATCGGCATCCTCGAGATCACGCGACCGCGCGGCGCGCTGGCGCCGTTCTACCGCCTGTGGTTCGACCGCGTCGTCCCAGCTATCGGCCGGGCGGTGCCGGGCGGCGCGGCCTACACGTACCTGCCGGCGAGCGTGCGCCGCTTTCCCGGGCCGGAGGAGCTCGCAGCGCTGCTCGAGGTCGCGGGCTTCGCAGCCGTGCGGTTCCGCCTCTTCGCCGGGGGTATCGTCGCCCTGCACGTGGCGGAGGCGGGTCAGTGACGAGCCTGGCGGAGATCCGGGAGGCGCCCGGCCTCGAGTCGTACCTCGACGCGATCGAGGAGCGGCTCGCGCGCACGGTCGCGTCGCATCCCGGCCTCGTCGCTGCCGTCGGAAACGAGGCGCTCGCCGCCGGCGGCAAGCGGCTGCGCCCGCTGCTCGTCTTCCTGTCCACGCCCTCGAACGAGGAGCCGTCGATCGCAGCCGGTGTCGCCGTCGAGCTCGTGCACATGGCGACGCTCGTCCACGACGACCTCATCGACCGCGCGCACTTCCGGCGCGGGAAGGCGGCGGCGTGGTCCGTGTACGGGCCTGAAGCCGCACGTGCGACCGGCGACTACCTGTTCGCGCGCGCCTTCGCCGAGCTGACCTCGACGGGCGACGCGGACGCGGTCGAGATCCTCGCCGACGCGACGCTGTGCCTCGCCCGCGGCGAGGCGCTGCAGCGGACGCAGACGCACGACCCGGCGACGACCGTGGACGCATATCTCGAGCGCTGCGCCCTCAAGACCGGGAAGCTGTTCGAGGCGGCGTGCCGCCTGGGCGGCGGCCCAGGCACGTATGGCCTCGCGCTCGGCGTCGCCTTCCAGATCGTCGACGACGTGCTCGACTGCGCGGGAACGACGATCGAGACGGGGAAGATCGCCGGCACCGACCTGCGCGACGGCACACCGACGTTGCCGTTGTTGCTCGCCGCGCGGCAGGACGAGGTCGTCCGCGACGCACTCGCCGGCGGGCCGCTCGACGGCGCGCTCGTGCGGGTTGCCGCGAGCGGCGCTCTCGAACAATCGCGGGAGGTCGCCCTCGACTACGCTAGGCGCGCCCGCGCGTGCCTCAACGGCCAGCTTCATCGCGACGAGCTCGAGTCGCTGACGCACGCGGTCGTCGACCGAGAGAGGTAGGCACCTTGGCAGTCCTCGACATGCTGGAGACCTTCGCCCCGATCCGGGAGAAGATCGCGACCGGCGAGCGGCTCGATTTCGAGGACGGCGTGACGCTGATGGAGTCGGATGACCTCCTCGCGCTCGGCGAGCTCGCTGATCTGGCGCGCCGGCAGCGAGGCGGCGGCGACGAGGTCTTCTTCATCCAGAACCTGTACCTCAACCAGACGAACGTCTGCCGCGTGAAGTGCAAGTTCTGCGCGTTCGCGAAGACGCAGAAGCAGGAGGACGCCTACACGCTGACGGCGGACGAGCTCGCGGCCGACGCGGTCGCCATGTACGAGCACGCGAAGTTCACCGAGATCCACTGCGTGAACGGCGAGAACCCCCACGTCGACCTCGAGTTCTACGCGGACGTGCTGCGCAAGCTGAAGGCGGCGCTGCCCGAGGTGCATCTGAAGTTCTACACGGCCTCCGAGATCCACCACATGTCGAAGCTCGAGGGCTGCAGCCACGAAGAGGTGCTGCGCGTGCTGCAGGACGCGGGCCTCGGCTCGCTGCCGGGCGGCGGCGCCGAGATCTTCGCCGACCGCGTCCGCAAACTGATCGCGCCCGGCAAGGAGCACCCCGACGAGTGGTTCGACGTGCACGACACCGCGCACCGGATGGGGATCCCGACGCACTGCACGCTGCTCTACGGACACGTCGAGACGTACGAGGAGCGCGTCGACCATCTGCTGCGGCTGCGCGCGCAGCAGGACGAGACCGGTGGCTTCCTCGCGTTCATCCCGCTCGCGTTCCATCCGGAGAACACGGTCTTCGAGCGGCGCGGCTTCAAGTTCACGACCGGAGCCGACGACCTGAAGATGATCGCGGTGTCGAGGCTGCTGCTCGACAACATCCCGAACGTGAAGGCCTACTGGATCATGATGGGCATGCCGATGGCGCAGGTCGCGCTGCACTTCGGCGCGAACGACGTGCAGGGCACGGTCGTCCGCGAGCAGATCTTCCAGGCAGCCGGCGCGACGAGCGGCACCGAGCAGAAGGTCGACGAGCTCGTGCGCTTCGTCCAGGAAGCCGGCCGCACTCCCGTTCAGCGCGACACGCTCTACAACGAGCTGCGCCGATGGTGACGAGCATCCTCGCGAGTGCGCGCACTCGCTCCGGAGATGGTTCGCTCCGCAAAGGGGACGCCTTGGCGAGTGGTCGTCCGCGCGAGCGGAGGGGCCTTTGCCATCCCACTCGCGCGAGTTCACCTGCCAAGCTCGTGTTGGCTCCGGCTCGAAGCGCCTGCAAGCCGCCGAAGCTCGGCCGCACTCCTACGTGAACATGGCGCCGGTCTTCTACCGGGTCGAGACCGAGGTGGAAGAGGTGCTCGGCGTTCCCACCGAGCTGAACCGGCTGCTGATCGACGGCGAGCTCGACACGGCGCCCATCTCGTCGATCGAGTACGCGCGCAACGCGGACAAGCTTCGGCTTCTGCCCCGCCTCTGCGTCGCCTCGGAAGGCGCGGTCGAGTCGATCCAGCTCGTGTCGAAGAAGCCGCTCGAGCAGGTGCGGGTCGTCGCGATCACGCCGGAGTCGGCGACGTCGGTCGTGCTGACCAAGGTGCTGCTTCCCGAGGCGGAGCACGTGCCGCTCGGCGAGGACGCGGACGCGAAGCTGCTCATCGGCGACGCCGCGCTGAAGTCGGCGTTCGAGGATCCGACGCCGCACTTCGACCTCGGCCGCCTGTGGCTCGAGCGCACCGGCCTGCCGATGGTCTTCGCCGTGTGGGCGTGCCCGGAGCCGCTCGCGGACGGGCTCGCGGAGCTCGAGGACGCGCTCGTCGCGTCCGTCCGGCGCGCCCGCGCGGAGCCCGAGCAGCTCGCATTCGAGGCGTCCGAGCGCTACGGCTATCCGGCCGGCTTCCTCGCCCGCTACTTCGAGAAGCTCCGCTACCGCTTCGGGCCGCGCGAGCGCGCCGGCCTGTACACGTTCCTCGAGCTCGCGCGGGACGCCGGGTGAGCTCGACGTCGTCCCCGAGCTGCGCTTCGTGCAGACCACCGGCGCCGCGGTCGCGTGAACGCGATCCTCGAGAAGGCCGCCGAAGGCGAGCGCATCACCGACGAAGAGGCGGTCGCGCTGCTCCGCTCGCGCGATCTCGTCGCCGTCGGCCGCGTCGCGAACGAGGTGCGCAACCGCAAGCACGATCCCGAGCGGATCACGTTCATCATCGACCGGAACCTCAACTACACGAACGTCTGCTACACGGACTGCGACTTCTGCGCCTTCTACCGCCGCCCCGGCGACGTGCGCGAGGGCTACCTCCTGCCGAAGCCGATCATCTTCAAGAAGATCGAGGAGACGCTCGCCCTCGGCGGCACCGGCCTCCTGATGCAGGGCGGGCATCACCCCGATCTCGGCATCGACTACTACGAGGATCTCTTCAGCTCGATCAAGGCGAAGTACAAGATTCACCTGCACGCGCTGTCGCCGTCGGAGGTGCAGCACATCGCGCGCCGCTCGAAGCTGACGATCCCGGAGACGTTGACGCGGCTGCGCGATGCCGGGCTCGACTCGATTCCCGGCGGCGGCGCGGAGATCCTCGTCGAACGCGTGCGCAAGATCATCGCGCCGAAGAAGACGAAGACGAACGAGTGGCTCGGCGTCATGCGCGAGGCGCACCGTCTCGGCATCTCGACGACGGCGACGATGATGTACGGCCACGTCGAGACGATCGAGGAGCGCGTCGAGCACATGCGGCGGATCCGCGAGCTCCAGGACGAGACCGGCGGCTTCCGCGCCTTCTTCTCGTGGACGTTCCAGGACGACGGCAATCGCCTCGGCGACAAGGTGCCGCCCGAGACGAGGCCGACGTCGTTCGACTACCTGCTCACGCAGGCGGTCTCACGCATCTACCTCGACAACGTGCCGCACATCGGCTCGTCGTGGGTGACGCAGGGGAAGAAGATCGGCCAGGTCGCGCTCCAGTTCGGCGCCGACGACCTCGGCTCCGTGATGATCGAGGAGAACGTCGTCTCCGCCGCCGGCACGACGTACCGCACGACGGCGGACGAGTTCGTGCACCTGATCAGGTCGCTCGGCAAGACGCCGGTGCAGCGCGACACGCTGTACCGCGACGTCCGCGTCTGGAACTGACGCCCGCTACCCTGCGACGGGGTCGTGCTTCGCAAGCTCTTCATTCTCGTTGCCGTCGCGGGCACGCTCGCCGTGCCCGCCGACGCCGCGCGCCGCGCGGCCGCGCAGCAGATCGTCTCGCAGCAGCTGCTCATGCCGGGGGTGACCTACCAGCGCCAGGTGCAGTTCACCTCGCGAGGCCCGGTCGTCCTCGACGTCGTGACCGCGCCGAAGCCGGACGGCTCGCTCTACACCCTCGGCCCGGCCCTCGCGCACGGCGTGCTCTTCGGGACGGAGCCGCTCACCGGGATCGAGAAGGACGCGAGCGGCGCCGCGACCGTCGTCGGCGTGAACGGAGACTTCTTCACCGGCAGCGGCCCGCCGACGGGAATCGTCATGCGCGGCGGCGCGCTCGACTCGGCCCCGATCTCCTCCCGCTCGAGCCTCGTCATCGCTCCCGACGGCACGCTCACTGTCGCGCCGGTCGCGTTCGACGGGACCTGGCGCGGCACGGGCCAGCGTCGCCAGCTCGACCTCAACGACAGGCCGGTCGCCGGGCACACGACGCTGTACACGCCGGCGTGGGGCGCGACAACGCCGCCGGAGAGCGCCGCCGTCGTCGCCGACGTGATCGGCTCCCTTCCGCCGCTGCAGCCGAACGCCGTCGCGAGCGGCGTCGTCACGGAGCAGGACGGGGCCGGCGGCATCCCGATCCCGCCCGGCGGCGCGGTGCTCGTCTCGCGCGGCGCGCAGGCGCCCCACCTGAGCGCAGAGGCGCCGCCCGGCCAGACGATCGAGATCCGGCCGACGTTGACGCCCAACCTCAACGGCAAGCTCGCGGCCATCGGCGGCGGCCCGCTCCTCGTCTCCGCCGGCAAGGCGGTGTTCCGCGCGAACGAGAGCTTCGACGACGCGGTGCTCAACGCGCGCGGCGCGCGCAGCGCGGTCGGCCAGCTCGCGGACGGCCGCATCCTCCTCGTCACGGCCGAAGGCGGCGGCTCCGCGTACAGCGCCGGCATGACGAACTACGAGCTCGCGAACGCGATGGTCAATCTCGGCGCGGTCACCGCGATGGGGCTCGGCAGCGGCACGCCCGCGGACATGGCGTTCGACGGAACGCTGCTCACGCGCCCGTCCACGAAGACGGAGCCGCCGATCGGCGACGCGCTCCTGCTCTCGTACACGGGCGTATACGCGGCGCCGCCGTCCTCGGACGTCGTCTCGCCGAACGGGGACGGCTTCGACGACACCGAGACGTTCTCGTACAAGCTCATCGCTCCGTCACAGGTGACGGCGACGCTCACCGGGCCGGGCGGCGCGCTGATCACGCTCGCGCAGGACGCCGAGCAGCCGGGCTTGCACACCGTCACGTGGAACGGCCAGCCGAACACCGAAGGCCAGTGGAAGTTCGTCGTCTCCGGCACGGCCGCCGGCGGCGCTACGACGACCGCCGAGCGCGACGTGTTGCTCGACAACACGCTCGGCGCCCTGCAGGTGTCGCCGCCGAGCGGCCACATCGCAGCGGGCGCGACAGCGGTCACCGCAGCGTTCCAGCTCGCGCACCCTGCGACGGTCTCCGCGACGATCGAGACGCGGACGGGCATCGTCCTCGCGACGCTCGTGAACAAGAGGCTCCAGCCCGGCGCGCAGTCGCTGCCGTGGAACGGCAGGCTGTGGACGGGTTCGCTCGCGTTCACAGGCGCCTACCAGGTTCACGTCGTCGCGACGAACTCGATCGGCACCGTGTCGCTCGTCGCTCCGTTCGTCGCGCGCCGATAGTACCTCTCCGCCGATGCTGCTCGCGAGCCTCTCCGGGTCGATCACCCACGCGGTCGGCAATCCACGGCGTCTACGCGGTCTTCGGCCTGCTCGTGCTCGCGGCGGTCGTTCCGGTCGCGAGCGAGCTCGTCATGCTCTACGCCGGCGCGCTCGCGGGCGGCGCCTTCGCCGGCGTCTCCGTGCACGTCTTCGGCACCGACGTCCATTCGCACGCGTGGGGATACGTCGCCGTCGCCCTCGCGGGCACGCTCGGCAATCTCGTCGGCGCGGCGATCGGCTGGTGGATCGGCGCGCTCGGCGGCCGCGCGCGTCGTCCAGCGCTGGGGTCGCTTCATCCACGTCTCGGAGGCGAAGCTCGACCGGGCGGAGCGCTGGTTCGAGCGCTACGACAACTGGGCGCGTCCCGATCGGGCTCGCTACGCCGCTCGCGCGCTCGTTCGTCGCCATTCCCGCGGGCATCGTCCGCGTGCCGCTCGCGAAGTTCCTCGGCCTCGCGCTGCTCGGCAGCGCCGCGTTCTGCTTCGGGCTCGGCGCGGCGCGGCTGGGCGCTCGGAACCGCGTACACGCACGCCCACCACGTGCTCGGGTACGCCGACTACGTCGTCGGTGCAGGCATCGTGGCTCTCGTGGCGTATCTCCTCTACCGCTGGGCTACAGTGAGCCGACGCCGTGTCTCAGATACCGCTGATTGACGTCAAGGCGCAGTACGCGCCGCTGATCCCGGAGCTCGAGGCGCGTTTCCGCGAGGTCGTCGAGGACGGCCAGTTCATCCGCGGACCGCACTACTGGGCGTTCCAGGAAGAGGCAGCCGCGTTCCTCGGCGTCTCGAAGACGATTGGCGTGGCGAACGGCACGGACGCGATCGTGATCGTGCTCGACGCGATGGAGATCGGTCCCGGCGACGAGGTGATCTGCCCGTCATTCACGTTCTACGCGACGGCCGAGTCGATCGCCCGCCGCGGGGCGACGCCCGTGTTCGCCGACATCGACCCGGCGACGATGAACGTCGACGTCGAGGACGTCGCCGCGAAGATCACGCCGCGCACGCGCGCGCTCATGCCGGTGCACCTGTTCGGCCGGCCCGCGCCGATGGACCAGCTCGTCGCGCTCGGTGTGCCGGTGATCGAAGACGCGGCACAGGCATTCGGTGCGCCCGGCGTCGCGCAACAGGGAATCGCGTCGACGTACAGCTTCTATCCCGACGAAGAACCTCTTCTGCCTCGGCGACGGCGGCCTCGTCGCGTCGAACGACGACGAGCTCGCCGACCGCGTGCAGATGCTCTCGTTCCACGGGTCGCGCGACAAGACCGAGTTCGACTTCGTCGGCTACAACTCCCGCCTCGACGAGCTGCAGGCGGGGATGCTGCGCATCTTCCTCGGCCACCTGGACGAGTGGAACCGCGGCCGGCGCGAGGTCGCCGCCCGCTACGCCGAGCTCGGCCTCGGCGAGCTCGTCGAGCTGCCGCACGACGAGCCCGGCCACATCTACCACCTGTTCGTGTGCCGCTCGCCCGAGCGCGACCGCATTCGCGCCGCGCTCACCGAGGCCGGCATCGCCTCTGCGGTCTACTACACGACGCCGCTCCATCTCCAGCCCGCGCTGCGGTTCCTCGGCAACGAGCCCGGCTCGCTGCCGAACACCGAGCACGTCGGCGGAGGAGAACTTCTCCGTTCCGCTTTGGCCGGGTATGCCGGCCGAGGCGCAGGAGCGCGTCGTCGACGTCGTCCGCTCCGCGGTCGGTGTCGGCGCCCGCGCATGACCGGCCTCGGACGCTCCCGCTTCCTGCAGGTCCTGACCGACGCGGCGATCGTCGCCGTCTCGTGGTTCCTCGCGTTCGAGCTTCGCTTCGACCACGGGCTCCCGGTCTATTACGACACGCTGCTGCGCCGGACGATCCTGCTCGTCGTCGTCATCAAGGTCTCCGTGTTCCTGCTCTTCGGGTTCCACCGCCGCTGGTGGCGCTACGTCTCGGTGCGCGACATGTGGAGCGCCGCGCGCGGCGTCGTCGTCGCCTCGCTCGTCGCCGACGTCACCGTCTACTTCGCATCGCCGGTGCACAACGTCCGCCTGCCGCGCTCGATCGCGGCGACGGACCTGCTCATCACGCTGACGCTGGTCGCGGGCGCGCGCCTGCTGGCGCGCACCGTGATGGAGCGCCCTCGCTACGGCGTGGTCGCGCGCGGCAAGGAGGTCATCGTCGTCGGCGCGGGCGACGCCGGCCGGCTCATCGTCCAGGAGATGCAGCGCTCGCGCATGCTCGCCTACACGCCGATCGGCTTCATCGACGACGACGCGCGCAAGCGGAACACGCGCATCCTCGGCGTCCGGGTGCTCGGGACGATGGCCGAGCTGCCGCGGCTCGTGCGCGAGTACAAGCCGGACGAGGTGCTGATCGCGATCCCGTCCGCCTCGGGCGAGATGCGCCGGCTCGTGGTCGAGGCGGCGCAGGCCGGGAACGTCCCGGTGAAGACGCTTCCGGGCCTGTACGAGCTGATCTCCGGCGATCTCGACCTCGCCGGCCAGATCCGCCCGGTGCAGGTCGAGGACGTGCTCGGCCGCGAGCAGGTGGAGGTCGACTTCGACCACGTCGCGTCGTATCTCAAGGGCCAGACCGTGCTCGTCACCGGCGCGGGCGGGTCGATCGGGTCGGAGCTCTGCCGGCAGATCGCGCGCGTCGGGCCGACGCGGCTCATCCTCGTCGACAACGCGGAGACGGCGCTGTTCGACATCGAGCGCGAGCTCGTGGACGAGCGCGACTTCACGCCTGCGGTGCCGAAGCTCATCGACGTGCGCGACCGCAAGGCGATGAAGCGCGAGGTGTTCGAGAAGTACAAGCCGACCGTCGTCTTCCACGCGGCCGCGTACAAGCACGTGCCGCTGATGGAGACGCACCCGCTCGAGTCGGTGCGCAACAACGTCGTCGGCACGCGCATCATGGCCGAGCTGTCCGCCGAGACCGGCGTCGACCGCTTCGTCCTCATCTCCACCGACAAGGCGGTCAACCCGAAGACGGTCATGGGCCAGTCGAAGGCGCTGTGCGAGTGGATCGTCGAGTCGTTCGGCCATCGCCGCGACGTGCCGGGGCGCTTCGTCGCCGTGCGCTTCGGCAACGTGCTCAACTCGTCCGGCTCGGTCATCCCGACCTTCCGCCGGCAGATCGAGCGCGGCGGGCCGGTGACGGTGACGCATCCGGAGATGACGCGCTACTTCATGACCATCCCCGAGGCCGTGTCGCTCGTCGTGCAGGCGGGCGCGATCGGCGGCCGCGGCCAGATCTTCGTGCTCGACATGGGCGAGCCGGTGAAGATCGTCGACCTCGCCACCAACATGGTGCGGCTGTCCGGCCACGATCCGCGTCTCCCCGGCGACACGAACACCGGCCCGCGCGACGTCCGCATCGTCTTCACCGGGTCGCGCCCGGGCGAGAAGATCCACGAGGAGCTGTGGAGCGGCGACGAGTCCGTCGGCGAGACCGAGCACGCGAAGATCAAGCGGCTCTCGCGGCCGCCCGTCGACTCGGCCTGGTTGACGCAGCAGCTGCGCGAGCTCGAGGCTCTTGCCGACGACGGCGACACGCTCGAGGTGGTGGCGAAGCTCGGCGCGATCGTGCGCGACCCGCTGCGCGAGTCGCTTCCGTCTACGGGCTCGCCGGCGGCCCTCCGACACACCGAAGCGTCACCGCGAACGGCAGACGAATCGTCTCCGTCCGCGTGAACAGCGACAGATAGCGATACCGCAGCCGCACGCCGGTCGTGTAGACGTCGCGTGACGCGGCCGTCGCGCCCGCGCACCGGAGCTCGAAGCGGACGACGAGGATGGCGTTGTCGCCCGGCGCGAGGCGCAGGCCGCCGAACGGGACGAGCTCGTCCGGGTCGAAGCTCGCGGTCGACGACGTCGTGGCGAGCAGCTCCGTCGCGCCGAGCCAGGGCGGCGTGCCCGGCGTGCTCTTCTCGAGCCCGGTGACGTTCACGGCGAAGCGGCCGCCGTTGTGCAGCGTGAAGGCGGTGTCGAAGGTGCGGCCGCGGCGCAGCGCCGGGAAGAAGACCGGGCGGCCGCCCGATCCCGACACCGGCTGCACGTCCGCGCCGATGCCCGGCCCCGGCGCGTACCCCGTGTCGAGCGCGTGCAGCGGCGCGTACGAGCCGAGCCAGAGCCAGAGGCCGAGGGCCACGACGGCGACGACGACGAGGCCGCCCGCCGCGATCGCGAGCGCGCGCCTAGCCACGGGCCGAGAGAAGCAGGTCGAGCATCAACGCCGGATCGCGCCGGATCCTCTCACCCGCCGCCGCAGTCGCGCTTCGCGAGGTCGAGCGCGCGCGGGTCGGTGAGCGGCTTCAGCCGGCCTTCGCGGATGAGGGCCTCGTCCACGCCGCCCAGCCGGCCGCCGTACGTCGTGTACACCGGCACGTCGAGCGCGGCCGCCTCGCGGTTCATCGTCCCGCCGGCCGAGACGACGACGTCTGCGAGCGCGATGAGGCTCTGCGCGTCCACGGCCTCTTCCGGAAGGATCACCGACGGCAGCGCGAGGCCGCGCACGTACTCCCGCTGCTCCTCCGTGCGCGGGATGACGAAGGCGTGCACGTCCTCGAGCCGCCCGAGGTGCTCGAGCGTCATCGGGAAGAGCGGGTTCGAGTGGCGGTGGTAGAGCGAGACGTCGGGCGGCGGGCGCAGGACGACGAGCACGCGCGCGGGATCGACCTCGAAGCGCTCGAGCAGCGACGCGTCCGGCACGAAGTCGGAGAGGTAGTACTCCTCCTTCAGGCCCGGGTACTGCACGAGCTTCGGCGGGCGCACGCCGTACTTCGTCAGCCGGTCGGGCGGGATCGCCTCCGGGACGACGACCTTCGTCGCCGCGCGGCAGCCGAGCTGGTGCTGGAGCGTCGCGAACTCGTAGTCGAACGTGTCCGAGCTCGGGATGCCGAGCCGGCGCGCGGTGAGCGTACAGCTCGTGCGAGCCGTGCGCGAGCGCGACGTCGAAGTCGCGGCCCTTCGCCCAGTGGTGGAGCGCGCCGAGCCGGCCCGCCATGCGCCGCGCCTTCTGCACGCGCGAACGGCCGCCGTGCTTTCCGACCACCTCGGCGGTGAGCCCGTGCAGCTCGAGCAGCTGGAGCGTCTGCGCGTAGTCGCGCGCGGTGATCTCCACCTCGTCGCCGCGCTCGCGCAGGATCTTGATCAGCGGACGGAACACGAGCACGTGCGCCGACGCCGTCATGTCGATCCAGACCCTCATACGAGCAGCGCCTCCATGCGCGCCGAGCGCAGGAGCGGCGGCTCCTGCTCGACGTGGCGCTCGTACCAGAGCGTGAACGCGAGCAGGCCCCACAGGAGCCGGCTGTTGTCCTGGCGCCGGGCGACGTGCTCGTCGAGGAGCCGCGTGACCGGCTCTGCGCGGAAGAAGCCCTGCCGCTGGAGCGTGTCCGCCGAGAGCGTCGCGCGCGCGAACGGCTCCAGCTCGCCGCGCAGCCAGGCCGCGGCCGGGATGGAGAAGCCGCGCTTGCGCCCGTGCACGACCTCGCGCGGGAGGAGCGGCTCCGCCGCCTTGCGCAGCAGCACCTTCTTCGACAGGCCGCGCACGCGCTGGCGCCGCGGCAGCTCGAAGGCGAAGTTGGTCACGACCGGGTCGAGGAACGGCACCCGCGCCTCGAGCGAGTGCGCCATCGACGCGCGGTCGGTCTTCACGAGCAGGTCGTCGACGAGATAGATGGCGAAGTCGACGTCCTGGAGGCGCGCGAGGTCCTCTGCGCCCTCCGTCTCGGCGTACCGCGCGCGGTAGACGTCGACCGGGTCGAACGCGCTCCTGCGGCCGGTGAGCTCGGCGCGCGCGTCGGCGGAGAAGATCTCCTTCCAGCCGTGATGGCGCTCGAGCGGCGGCAGGTGCGCCGCCCGCACGAATCGCTTCGCGCGGTATTCGAGCGAGACTCTTCCGCCCGAGGCTGGCAGCCGCTCGACGAGCGGCGAGGCGAGGCGCGCCAGCGGGCCGACGCGGTCGGCGAGCAGGTCGGCGGCGTACGTGTAGTAGCCGCCGAAGAGCTCGTCGCCGCCTTCGCCCGAGAGCGCCACCTTCACGTGCTCGGCGGCGAGCTGCGAGACGAGGTACGTCGGCAGCGCGGACGAGTCGGCGAACGGCTCGTCAAAGGCCGCGGCCAAGCGTGGGCAGCAGCAGCGTCGGGTCGGGATGCAGGAGCAGCTCGTGGTGGTTCGTGTCGTACCGCTCGGCGACGCGGCGCGCGTCGGCGCGCTCGTCGAAGCTCCGCTCCGCGAACCCGATCGTGAACGTGTGCACGGCCTCGGAGGTCTCCTGCGCGGCGAGCGCCGCGAGGAGCGACGAGTCGACGCCGCCCGAGAGGAGCACGCCGACGGGAACGTCGGCGAGCAGGTGCGCGCGCACCGAGTCGCGCATGCGCGCGCGCAGCTCCTCCACCAGCTCCGCCTCGTCGTCGTCGCGCAGCTCGGCCTCCTGCACGGGCGCGGGATGGGCGTAACGCTCGACGCGCACGTCGCCGCTCTCCTCCCACACGAGCAGGTGGCCGGCGGGGAGCTTGCGAACGTCGCGGAAGATCGAGTACGGCGACGGGATGGAGTTGAAGGCGAGGAACGCCTCCAGGGCGTCGAGGTCGATCTCGCCGCGCGGCAGGGCGCGCACCTCCGACGCGAACTCGAGCGTGCCGCCGGCGGCGCGGTAGTAGAGCGGCTTGATCCCGTAGCGGTCGCGCGCGAGCACGAGCCTGCGCCTGCGCTGGTCCCAGATCGCGATCGCGAACATTCCGCGCAGCCGGCGCGCGAAGTCGAGGCCGTGCTGCTCGTACAGGTGCACGATCGTCTCCGTGTCGGAGTGCGTGCGGTACGTGTGCCCGTCGTGCAGGAGCTCGCGCATGAGCTCGGGGTGGTTGTAGATCTCGCCGTTCTGGACGACGACGCAGCTTCCGTCCTCGTTGACGATCGGCTGGTCGCCGCCGGCGAGGTCGATGATCGAGAGGCGGCGCGACGCGAGCGCGACGGGGCCGTCGACGTATTCGCCGGAGGCGTCGGGGCCGCGGTGCTCGAGCGTCGCGCTCATCGCCTCCAGGCGCGCACGGTCCGGAGACCCCGCCATTCCACAGATCCCGCACATCGGCCGCGAACTCTAGGTGTGGCAGCGGCGCGGAGCGTGGGCGAAGGCCGCAGCTGCGGGCTTCACGCGCCCGCCGCGCCAGATGAGCCCGGAGTGCCAGCCGGCGACGCGGGTCTCGTCGACGAGCTCGAAGTTGAAGAACGCGTGCACGAGCGGTTGGCATGCGGCCATGTCGACCGCCGTCGTCACGTCGCGCGCCTGCTGGACGGGCGTGATCTTCGTCGTCTGGAAGCCGTCCTCGAGGTACCAGATCGACGGCGTGCGGCCGAACGCCTCGAGCGTCGAGACGAGGCGGGTGTAGTCGGCCTCGCCGAGGAAGTCGCCCTTGTGCACCACGGTGGGCAAGCTCGGTCGGCGTCAGCGGATAGGGGTTGTGGCCGAAGGCGTCGACGAGCGGCCGTGTGCGTCCGCTGTCGCGATACGCGGCGGCGAGCGCGTCGAGGAAGCGGATCGGCGCGTGCGCCGAGGCGGTCGAGTCCAGCACCTGCACGTGCCGCGAGTGGAGCGCGTCGTAGCAGCGCGCGAGCAGCGACTCGTACTGCGCCGCCGTGCCGCGCCAGTACGCCGGGGAGTTCGCCTCGTTCCAGACGACGACGGCGCGCGCGTCGGGAACGAGCGCGAGCGCAGCCTTCGCGTAGGCGCAGAAGCGCCGCTGCGCCCACGGCGCGGTCGGCGTCTGCGCGCCGAAACCGAAGACGGCGAGCACGACAGTCGTCGTGCGCGCGGCCGTCTCCGCGCGCGAGAGCTCGACGCGGCGCACCGCGGTCGGCCGGATCTCGCCGCTCCACGGCACCCACACGCGCACCGCGCCCGCGCCGACCGACTGCTCGCGGCGGACGACGGTGAGCGGGAACGGCGTCCACTTGAGCGTGTCGTCGTCGACGCCGACGATGAGCGGCAGCGCGGGATGCGACGCGTGCGTCACCTTCCAGACGCCGATGGCGATGAAGCGCGACGGCGATGGCGACGCCGAGGAGTTTCAGTCGGCGGCGGGGGATGCCAGGCCTCGTAACGATTGCTTGAGCACGCGCCAGCCGGTGGCGATGACGGTGCGGAGGTACAGGCGGACCGAGCGGTCGGCGATCCACTCGAGGTCGTGCGCGAGCTTCTCCGCCATCGAGGTCTCGTAGCCGCGGCGCACCTGCGCGAGGCCGGTGAGGCCGGGCCGGACGACGAGCCGCTGCCAGTACGCGGGCAGCTCGTGCGCGAGCTCCTCGAAGAAGACGGGGCGGATCGGTCGCGGGCCGACGAGGCTCATGTCGCCGCGGAGGACGTTCCAGAACTGCGGGATCTCGTCCAGCTGCGTCGCCTTCAGCCGCTTGCCGAGCGGCGCGAACTCCTCCTCGGTGCGGCGCACGAGCTCCTCGCCGAGGTACGGGCCGAGGCGCTGCTCGGCGTCGGGCTTCAGCGTGCGGAACTTCAGCATCAGGAACACGCGGCCGCCGCGGCCGACGCGCTCGCCGCGGTAGAAGATCGGGCGGCCGCTCGTCGCGAGGAGGACGAGGGCGATCGCCGCTGCGAGCGGGAGCGTGACGACGAGGAAGAGCGTCGACAGGATGACGTCGAGCGCGCGGAGGAGGACGTCGCGCGGCCGGGCGGGCGTTCCGCGCGCGAGGTCCCGGTAGCCGCGGACGAGGGTGTCCTCGGTCACGAGTCGATGCTAGACCGCTCGCATGAGAAGGCAAAGATGTGGCCGAAACAGGCAATTGAAATCACGACCGATCACCGTAAGGCTCCCGGCTGTGAGGGACTGGCTTGAAGAGATCGCAGAGCTGTGGCCCGCGCTGGACGAGGAGTACTGAGCTCTCGCTGACCTGATCGTGTGGCTTCCGGCCTCGCTAGATAAGCTCGGCTTATATGGATACGCGGCAGCTCGCGGCTTTCTGCGCCGTCGTCGAGCGGCGGAGCTTCTCGCAGGCGGCGGAGCAGCTCGGCGTGACGCAGCCGGCGGTGAGCCTCCAGATCCGATCGCTCGAGAAGCGGCTCGGGCGCCAGCTGCTCGACCGCTCCGGCCGGCGCGTCGAGCCGACGGAGGCGGGCCAGCGGCTGTACCGGAGCGCGCAGCGGCTGCTCGCGCAGGAGGAGCAGCTCCTCGCCGAGCTGGGCGAGGAGGCGGAGGGCGAGCTCGCCGGCCGCCTCGAGATCGGCGCCTCCACCGGCCCCGGCGGTACCGTCCTGCCGGTCGTGCTCGGCGAGTTCCAGCGGCTCCATCCCGAGGTGCGCGTCGCGCTCTCGGTGTCGGACACGCAGCACGTGATCGAGCAGGTCGCGCGCCGCGAGCTCGAGCTCGGCGTCGTCGGCGCGCAGCGCCGCCACCGCGGCGTCGTCTTCGAGCCGTTCTTCCGCGACGAGGTCGTGCTCGCCGTGCCGCGCGGCCACCGCTTCGCCAATAGGAAGGTGACGATCGACGAGCTGCGGGAAGAGCCGATCGTGCTCATGCAGGAAGGCGCCGGCGTGCGGCAGGTGATCGAGGACGAGCTGCGCGAGCGCGGCGTGCGCCTGCGCGACCTCGACATCCGCCTCGAGCTCGGCCTGCAGGAGTCCGCGCGCAGCGCGGTGCTCGCCGGCTTCGGCGTCACGTTCATCTCGCGCGCGGCGATCGACCCCGACGTCGCCGCGGGCGCGCTCGCGATCGCACGCGTCGACGGTCTCGAGCCGGCGCGCGAGATCCTGCTCGCACGGTCGAGCGGTCGCGCGGAGACGCGCGTCGCGCAGGCGTTCGTCGACTTCGCGCGCGAGCGGCTCGGGGCGCCGAATGATCGGCTCCGCGGCGTCGCAGCGGCGCCGATCTCCCTCCTCGCGGAGGTGTGCGAGGAGCTCGGCATGCGCGAGTGCCTGCTCGTCGCGAGCCCGCGCTGGGACAAGCTCGTGCTGCCGATCGAGCCGGTGGCGCGCTGGTCCGAGGTGCCGTCCGTTCGCGTCGAGGAGGCGGCCGAGCTCGCCCGCGACGGTGTCGTCGCCATCGGCGGCGGCAGCGCGATCGACTTCGGCAAGGCCATCTCGGCGGCGACGAAGCTCCCCCTCGTCTCCGTCCCGACGACGTACGCCGGCGCGGAGTGGACGCCGTACTTCGGCATGCGCGACCCGCAGCGCCGGATGCGCGGCGGCGGAAGCGGCGCGCGACTCGCAGGGATCGTCTACGACGTCGGCCTCACCGTCGCCCTCCCGCGCGAGGAGACGGTCGGCACGGCGATGAACGCGCTCGCGCACTGCGCCGAGGCGCTGTACGTGCACGGGCACAACGAGGAGTCGGACGAGCACGCGCTCGCGGGCGCGCGGCTCATCTCCGAGTTCCTTCCGCGGGTGGTCGAGTCGCCGCTCGACCGCGACCTGCGCACGGAGCTCCTCCGCGGCGCGTCGTTCGCGGGCGAGGCGCTCGCCGGCTCGATGCTTGCGCTCGCGCACGCGATGGCGCAGGCCGTCGGCGGCAAGTACGGCTTCGCGCACGGGACGCTGAACGGCATCCTCTTGCCGCCGGCGCTCCGCTACAACGCGCGCTATGCGCCGGCGGCGATCCGCCGCTTCGGCGAAGCGGTCGGCGGCGACCCGGCGGCGCGCGTCGAGGAGCTGAACGCGCTCGGCGGCATCACGCGCCTGCGCGAGCTCGGCGTCCCCGAGCAGGACATCCCTGAGCTCGCCGCGTCGACCGCGCAGCGCGGCGGCAACCAGGCGAACCCGCACCCGGCGACGCCGAAGGAGATCGAGGAGCTGCTCCGGTCGCGTCTGGTGAGTGTCACCGGTAGTGCTGCTGCTCGTCGCGCGCGAATCCCCAGGCGGCGAGAGCGCCGAATCCGATCGAGTAGGCGCCGAGCAGAAGCCAGTGCGACGCATGCCATGGCGCACCGGTGGCGGCGGGCCAGAGCACGTCGCCCCATTGCCGCGCCGGCGTGTACGGCGAGATCGCGCGTACGGTGTGCGGCAGGTCTGCGGGGCCCGTCCAGAGGCCGCCCGCGTACGCGAGCAGCATGTAGAGGATGTTCGCGACGGGCAGCGCGCTCTTCGGCGAGGCCCAGTAGGCGATCGCGAGACCGAGAACGACGAAGGGGATGGAGCCGGCGAGCAGCGCGGTGGCGAGGCGAAGCCATGCGACGGTGGAGAGTGAGGCCGAAGTCGTCGTGAGCGCGATCACGACGACGACGGCGACCGAGGCGAGCGTGAAGACGAGCGCCGACAGCACACGCGCGGCGATGCGCGCGGCCGGAGGCGTCGGGCAGCGTCCGCAGCCACGCCTGCCAGGGCGTGCCGCGCTCGATCGCGCCGGAGACGCCGAACTGGAAGAAACCGACGCCGAGCACTGCGAACGCGGCGTAGGACGCGAGCAGCAGGTTCGGCTGATGTCCCGCACGCGGCAATCCGAACAGCACGAAGACGATGCCTGGAAACGCGAGCGTGCCGGCGCTGAAGCCGGGGAAGCGAACGAGCTCGCAGACTTGGAGCCGCGCGTGAACGACCGCGAGCCTCACGCGGTCACCAGGTCGAGGAACGCTTGCTCGATATCGCCTCCGGCGCAGGCCTTGAGGCTCTGCGGGGAGCCGTCGGCGACCACTTCGCCGCGCGCGAGGACGATCACGCGGTCGGCGAGCGAGTCGGCCTCCTCGAGGTAGTGCGTCGTGAGGAGCACGGTCCCGCCCTGCGCGGCGAACGCCGCGATCGCGTCCCATGCGCTCCGGCGCGACTCGACGTCGAGACCCGTCGTCGGCTCGTCCAGGACGACGAGCGAGGGCGCGTTGGCGAACGCGAGCGCGAGCGCCAGCCGGCGCCGCTGCCCGCCGGACAGTGAGCCGTTCTGCGCGTGCAGCATATCGTCGAGCTCGAATCGCTCGGCGAGCTCGGTTAGAGGCGGAGGGCTCTGCGTGTGCGCCCGAGCGAGATCGAGGATCTCGCGGCCGCGAAGCGTCGGCGGGAAGTCCATCTGCTGCGGCGTCGTACCGAGTCGTGCGCGCGCGCGCCAGTCGCGCGGGTCTACGGCCGAAGAGGCGGACGTCGCCGGCACTCGGTCGGCGCACACCGGTCACGAGGCTGACGAGCGTCGTTTTGCCTGCGCCGTTCGGCCCGAGGAGCGCGACCAGCTCCCCTTGCTCGATCGTCAGATCGAGCGGCGCGAGCGCCAGTCTTCGCCCGAAGCGCTTCTCCGCTCGCCGGAACGCGATCGCCGACGCCGGGCGTACGCCGCCGCGACTCAGCACCGCGATGAGGTTGTACGTCGCATGCGCGAGCGCACATGCGAGCAGGCTGCCCGTGGCTGCGAAGAGCGCGCCGAACGCACCGCCGGTGACGAGCTGCGCCGCGGCGCCGCGTGTGCGGAGCATCGGCAGGTGCGTCGCCGCGAACGCCGCCGTGGTGACCGCAACGGCGGGCCAGACGCCCGCGGTTGGCGCGATCCGGCCGAGCGCGAACGCGCGCCAGATCGCCTCTTCGCTCATGCCGGCGCAGCGGCGACGACGATCGCGGTTGCAAACTGCGAGCGGCGTCGAGGAGCACGTGCGGCCGCGCGCGGGCGAGAACGGCGAAGAGTGCGATGCCTGCCAGCAACCCGAGCGACGCCGATGCGAGGCTCGCAAGGGGCGGGCGCGGCGGTGGAGTCGGGGAGAGCCGCAGAAGAATGGGGCCAAGTGCGATCAGCGCAGCAGTCGAAAGCAGCGTGCGCTTCACGCGCCTTCTCCGACGACGACGCCGTACACCACAGACTCCTCGACGCCGTCCGCGCCGACGAGATCGTCCACCTGCGCGTCGTAGAAGCCGCCGAGCGGCAACGCCGCCACGTCGAGCGCGACCGCTGCGAGCGCGACGTTCTGGACGACATGACCCGCTTCGAGGAGCGCGAAGCGGTAGCCGCGCAGGCCGTACTTGAAGCGCGTGCGTCCGAACACCGCGAGCAGGAGCAGGACGGCAGCGGCTCCGTCCAGGAGCCCGGGGAGAGGACACGCAGCCTCGAGCGCGGGCCAGGGATCGCCGAGCTCGTGCTCCTCGAGCGCGTGCAGCTCCTGGTCGTACCGGTAGATGCCGGGCGGTATGCCGGCGACCGCCCGTGCGGCGACGTGGAGCTCGAACGGGTAGAGCGCGCCGCCGGAGGGGACGGCGCGCCGATTGCCGTCGCGCAACCCGTAGCCGGCGTCGAGCAGCGCCGCCAGACATGCGGCGTCCAGCATGTCGCCGCCGAAGTCTCGTCGGCTGCGGCGACGGTCGAGTGCGGACCAGAGCGAGCATGCGGGTCGCCGAGGCGAGGGCAACGGATGGCATCGCCGCTGCGGATTGCGCCGCACCGCATGCGCGGATGCCGTCTGCAGATGCTCGTTCACCGCCAAGCGCGCGAGGCCGGCGCTCTGCCGGTGCGCGAGCGCGGGGTGCAGCTTCGAGGCCTCGTGAAAGAGCTCCGCGGGATCGTCCAGCGCCGGTTCGCCGTCGCCGTACAGCTCGGCGCGCACGAGCGGTGCCTGCGGAAGCCTCACGGGAACGGATGCGGATCGGGGTTGATGTCCGCCTCGGTGAGCCGTCGTTCGCGCACGCCCAGGCGGAGCGGCTCGTCGTACAGACGGTCCCCGCCGAGCAGCCGGGCGCTGTGCTCGACGTCGAGCGCGCAGAGCTCCGGGGCAATGACGCGCACGACGGCGAGCCCTGCTTCGCGGACGTCGGGCGCCGTGACGTCGACCGCGTATGCGGTGACGCGTCGGCGAGCGAGTCGCCGACAGATCGTCTCGATGCGCGCTTCGGCGGACTTCCCGCGGATCGCCGGCACGCTCTCGACGCGACGCCGACGCTGCGAGCCGTCGAGGAACCGGACGCGCGGTGCGTTGCGCGGATCGGCGTAGAAGTGGACGTGGTCGTCGAACTCTTCGATCTCGTCCGCCAAGGGCGCGCCCTGTCCGTGCGCCCGGAGCGCGAGCGCCCACGTGCGAACGCGCGCCGCCTCGTCCAGCGCTTTCGTCACCGCGCGCTCGACGCGTCGCCGCTGCAGCTGCGCCGACGCCGAGCGTATCGCCGCCGCGGACGACGGCGGCAACGATCGGGATGTCCCAGAACGCGCTCAGGTCGATCGCGCGCCACTGCAGGCCGGTGGGCCGCAGGAATGCGCGCTCGAACTCGGTTAGGACGTCGTGCCCGCCCCAGTCGAGCAAGGGCCACGAGAGCCGCGCCTTCCACGTGATCATGAACGCGTCGCGCTCGAGCAGCTCGAGAAGGGCCGCGACCGTCGCGTCGCCGACCGACGCATGGCAGGCGAGGCCGCTGCTCGTCGTGCGACAAAGCGGGGGCTCCGATTCGTGGCCTGCGAGGTGGACGAGCTGCGCGGGCAACCATGCGGGCCGACCTTCTGGGAGCGAGAAGCCCTCGATCCAGGCGACCTGCGTGTCGCGGTCGAAGCGAGCGTAGGGGAAGCCGGCGGTGCTGTACTGCGTCTCGGAGAAGAGCGCGAATCGTGCGGGATCGACCGCGCGAGCGCCTAGCTCGCGCGCGGAGGCGACGACGCACGCGTCCGGATCGACGATGCACGCGGAGTAGCGCTCCACCGCTTCGCCGATCGCCGCGGCGCGCGCGTCGTGCACGGTAGGCCCGGAGCCGCCGCCGACGAGTGCATGCGGAAACGCGCTCTCACACCACGCTGTCGCGAGGCGGACGTCTTCGGGGCCGGCGAGCACGTCTTGCATCCCGCGGACGACGCCGACGAACGGCGAGACGAGCGACTCAAGCGGCAACGTCGCTCCACGGGGCACTGGCTGCGCGCCGCATGGCCGGCGAGCACGCGGGGCAGCGGGGGACGCGATAAACGAAGTGGCGCGTGCACCGGAGCTCGGGGACGAGCTCGACCGCGATGAGCACGCCGGCCTCGGCGGTGTCTTCTCCCGCGAGCCGGCGGAGGGCGACATGCGCCGCAAGTCCGGCAAGCACGGCGTCGAGGGCGGGCGAGCCGACGTGACTCCCGGTCGTCCGATCGCGGATCGGCGCGATGGTCGAATCGCGCCGAAGTCGGAAGCATTCGTGGCAGGCCGTCTCCCCGGGCACGAAGACCGGCCCGACAGCGGCGAGGCGCCCGTCGAACGGTAGGACCTGCAGCCACGGTGTGCGAGCGACCAGCGCGCGCCGGTTCCATTGCTCGAGGAGCGGCAGCTCGTCGCTCGCAGGGGCAGCGACGACGATGCCGTCCGCGGGAGGCCGGCCGTTCCAGCCGAGGCTTGTCACGCAACCGGCGCCGCTCGCCTGCAGGAGGCGGCCGATCGGCTCGGCCGCCGGACCGTTCCCGAGAACGTGCACCTCGACCGTCGCGAGGCGTGCATGCAGGTCCGCGACCGTGCGACCGGCGGCGTCCGTCGCGGCGAGGAGCTCGGCGCAGCGGCGGGCGCCCTCCCCGGAGCCGTCGGGAGCGCGCTCCGTCAGGAGATCGTGCGCGCGCAGGAGCGCGAGCGCGTGCTCGACCGCCGGTCGAACGGGCTCGCCGAGCTCGGCGACGACACCGTCGACCGTGCGGGTCCCGTCGAGCAGCGGCAGCAGATGCGGCACGAGGCGCTCCGCCGCAGCGCCTTCGAACTCGAGGACGGAGCCGGCGTAGCGCAGGACGGAGCGGCCGCCCTCGACCGACAGGCGGTACCACGGCTTGAGCAGCGGCCGCTCCACGGTCTCCACCGCTACTGGTTCTTGCCCCTCGAGCAAGAGCAGCAGAGGATGATCGCGATGCAGAGCGGGTACGCCGCATAGGCGTGCCCGACCGCCGGCGAGCCTTTCTCGGTGACGCGGAGGTCGAGGAGCTCCTCCGCAAGCGTGTCGAGCATCGTGCGCCTCCTCGCATGGACGTCAGTCCGGCCACCGTACCGTTGCCAAGATTGACAATCAAGATGGCAAATTTCGCCATGTCTCGGCGACTGCTGCATATGCATCGCTTATTGGTGCAATTAGTCACACCTGGGTACCATCAGGCGCGGCGTGGCTTCTCCAGCCCCTTTCGACGTGCTCGTGATCGGCAGCGGGGCCTCGGGCCTCGCCGCAGCCGTGTCCGCCGAGAAAGCGGGCGCGCGCGTCGCCCTCGCGACGAAGGGCTCGCTCCAGTCCTGTAACTCCGCGAAGGCGCAGGGCGGCATCCAGGCCGCCTTCGGCGAGGACGACTCGCCCGAGCAGCACGCGCAGGACGTCTGGAAGAGCTCGCACGAGACGGCGAACATGGAGCTCGTCGAGATCCTCACCTCGGAGGCGCCGTCGGCGATCCACTGGCTCGAGGAGCTCGGCGTGGAGTTCACGCGCGAGAACGGGGGCTACCGGCTCGCGCGCTGCGGCGGCGCGTCGCAGAAGCGCCTGCTCCAGGTCGGCGACCGCACCGGGCACGCGATCACGAAGGCGCTGCGCGACGCGGTCGAGAGCTCGAGCATCACGCTCTTTCCCAACAGTCCGCTGCGCGAGCTCGAGCCCGGGCTGGACGCGCGCGCGTCGGCGAGACACACGGTCGAGGCGTCGGAACGGTCGTCCTCGCCGCCGGCGGCCGCTGCTTTCGCGAGGCGGAGGAGCGCGGCGAGCTCTCCACGAACCATCCCGGCGCGACCGGCGAGGTGACGAAGATCGCGCTCTGCACTCGGCGCCGAGTCGCGCGACCTCGACGCGCTCCAGTACCACCCGAACGGCGGCGCGTGGCCGGAGAACATGCAGGGCTACTCCATCCCGGAGACGACGCGCGCGTACGGCGCCGTCCTCCTGAACGCGGACGAGGAGGAGTTCACCGACTCGCTCGGCCCGCGCGACGTCGTCGCGCAGGCGATCGTCGACGAGGTGGCGAAGGGCAAGGGCGTCGAGACGCCCGACGGCCGCCCGGCGGTGTGGCTCGACACGACGCGCATCAGCGCGCACGACGCCGAGCTCTCGCTCCCGTACATGCTGCGCCGCTACCGCGCCGGCGGCATCGACCCGCTGGCGGAGAAGATCATGACCTACCCCGTGCTGCACTACCAGAACGGCGGGCTCGTCATCGACCGCGATGCCGAGACATCGCTCGAAGGGCTCTACGCCTGCGGCGAGATCGCGGGCGGCACGCACGGACGCAACCGGATGATGGGCAACTCGCTGCTCGAATGCGTCGTCTTCGGAAGGAGGGCCGGCCGTGCCGCTGCTGATCGACACTGACCTGCAAGGCGCGGTGGAGGACGCCGCCGCGCACCTGTACGTCTGGGCGCTGAAGGACATCCCGCAGGATCTGCGCGACGCGCTCAAGGCCGCCGCCGCCCGCGAGACGTCCGTGCCCGGGCAGCGCGTGCTGAACACGATCCTGCAAGAACGTCGAGGTCGCGGACGGCGAGAACAACCTCGTCTGCCAGGACACCGGCATCGCCGTCTACACGCTGCCGCGTCGGCGAGCACTTCCCGCTCCATCCCGCGCGCATCTACGAGGCGCTGCGCGACGGGACCGCGCGCGCGACGATCGAGCATCCGCTGCGCTCGAACGCGGTGCACACGATCACGCGCGAGAACACCGGGCCCGAACATCGGCTACCGCCTGCCGATCGTGCACTGGGAGTTCATCCAGGACTGGGACGGCCTCGACGTGAAGTGCGTGCCGAAGGGATCCGGCTCCGAGAACATGAGCTTCCTGAAGATGTGCGTCCCCGCCGACGGCGTGACGGGGATCAAGAAGTTCGTGCTCGAGTCGATCGTCGGCGCCGGCGGCAAGCCGTGCCCGCCCGGGATCGTCGGCGTCGGCATCGGCGGCTCCGCCGACTACGCCATGTATCTCGCGAAGGAGGCGATCGCGCGGCCGATCGGCACGCGCAACTCCGACCCGATCGTGGCCGAGCTCGAGGACGAGCTGATGGGGCTGCTGAACGAGACCGGCATCGGGCCGATGGGGCTCGGCGGCGACGTCACCGTCCTCAACTGCCACATCGAGCACGCGGACACGCACATGACGCTCAACCCCGTGGCCGTCAACTACCAGTGCTGGGCGGCGCGGCGCGCGAGCGCGCACATCGCCGCCGACGGGACCACCGACTTCGATCGCGAGGCCTGAGATGGCGACCCACGAAGTGACGTTCCCGATCACCGACCCGCAGGAGATCCTCAAGCTGAAGGCGGGCGACGAGGTGACGGTGCAGGGCCACATCATCGGCATCCGCGACCGCACGCAGATCCGCATCTTCGACCAGGGCGTCGAGCCGCCGATGGATCTCAACGGCGCGTTCCTGCTCCACACCGCGCCCGGCGTGCGCAAGCTCGCCGAGGGCAAGTACGAGAAGGTCTGCATCGGCACGACGACGAGCGCGCGCATGGTGCGCTTCACCGAGCCGCTCGGCGCGCAGTACGGCGTGCGCGCGATCTGCGGCAAGGGCGGCTTCCCCGACGAGGCGATCGAGCCCATGCAGCGGCTCGGGATGGTCTACTTCGCCATCGTCGGCGGCGCCGCAGCGCTCGAGACCACGCAGATCGAGGAGATCGAGGAGGTCGCGTGGGAAGAGCTCATGCCCGAGTGCCTGTGGAAGTTCCGGGTCAAGGACTTCGGGCCGCTCACCGTCGGCATCGACGCGCACGGCAACTCGCTCTACCACGACGTCCAGGCAGCCGCGACGAAGAAGCTGGAGGAGCTCTATGCCCGTTTTTGATCTCGGCCTCAAGCGTGACGGCGGCCTGACGCACGTGCTCGACAAGGGCCTCGGCCCGCGCGGGTGGGAAGACGTGCTCGAGGTCTCCGGCGACCACATCGACATCGTCAAGCTCGGCTGGGGCACCGCGTACGTCACGCAGAACCTGCGCAAGAAGCTCGACGTCCTGCGCGGCAAGCCCGTCGTCATCGGCGGCACGTTCTTCGAGGTCTGTTACGTCCGCGACAAGCTGGACGAGTACAAGCGCTGGCTCCAGAGCCTCGGCATCTCGCACGTCGAGATCTCCGACGGCACGATCGAGATCCCGCGCGAGCGCAAGCTCGAGCTGATCGCGGACTTCGCGAAGGACTTCACCGTCCTCTCCGAGGTCGGCTCCAAGGACTCGGAGGTCGTGTTCGCGCCGTACGAGTGGGTGGAGTGGATCAAGGAGGAGCTCGAGGCCGGCGCCTGGAAGGTGATCACCGAGTCGCGCGAGGGCGGCACCGCCGGCATCTTCCGCCCGTCCGGCGAGATGCGCACCGGGCTCGTGGACGAGATCGCGCACTCGATCGACTTCCACGACCTCGTCTGGGAGGCGCCGACGAAGGCGTCGCAGGCGTGGTTCATCAAGCACTTCGGGCCCGAGGTCAACCTCGGCAACATCCCGCCCGAGGAAGTCATCCCGCTCGAGACGCTTCGTCTCGGGCTGCGCGGCGACACGCTGAAGGAGGTGCTGCTCGGTGGCGAGCCTCAGCCTGCAGCTTCCTGACGTCGAGGCGATGACCGCGGAGGACTGCCTCCTCTGGGCCTACGACCGCTTCGGCGACAAGCTCTGCCTCACCTGCTCGTGGCAGAAGCAGTCGTCGGTGCTCGTGCACATGGTCTCCGAGCTCGGGATCGACATCCCCGTCATCGAGCTCGACACGGCGCTCTTCTTCCGCGAGACGTACGAGACGCGCGAGCGGCTCGTCGAGCGGTACGGCCTCGAGCTGATCCGGCCCGAGGTGATCTCGGTGGCCGAGCAGCACAAGCAGGAGGGGCCGAACCTGTGGGAGTCGAATCCCGACCGCTGCTGCCACGTGCGCAAGGTGGAGCCGCTCGAGCGCGCGCTGAAGGACTACGACGCGTGGATCTCCGGCATCCGCCGCGAGCAGAGCCTCACGCGCAAGGACGCGCAGCGGGTCGAGTTCAGCGAGCGCTACGACGTGTGGAAGATCCAGCCGCTCGTCGACTGGGACGCGAAGCGCGTCGACGCGTACATCCACGTGAACGAGATCCCGTACAACCCGCTGCACGACGCCGGCTATCCGTCCATCGGGTGCATCCCGTGCACGCGGCCGGTGAGCCGCGACCAGGACGAGCGGGCGGGGCGCTGGGCCGACTCGGACAAGATCGAGTGCGGCATCCACACGAAGTGATCGGGTTCACACTCTGGTTCACCGGCCTCTCCGGGTCGGGCAAGACGACGATCGCCGACCTCGTCGCGCCCGAGCTGGAGCGGCGAGGACTGCTCGTCGAGAAGCTCGACGGCGACGTCGTGCGCACGCACCTCTCGCACGGGCTCGGCTTCTCGAAGGAGGACCGCGACGCGAACGTCGAGCGCATCGGCTGGGTCGCGTCGCGGCTGACGCGTCACGGCGCGTGCGGTGATCGTCTCCGCCATCTCGCCGTACGCGGAGGCGCGGCGCAAGGCGCGCGCGCTCGTCGAGGCCGAGGGCGTGTTCCTCGAGATCCACGTCGCGACGCCGGTGGAGGAGTGCGAGCGGCGCGACGTGAAGGGCCTGTACGCGAAGGCGCGCGCGGGCGAGATCCCGGAATTCACCGGCGTCTCCGACCCGTACGAGGAGCCGGCGGCGCCGGAGCTGCGCCTCGACACGACCGACGCTCTCGCCCAAGGAGTCGGCGCAGCTCGTCATCGCGAAGCTCGAGGAGATCGGGTGCCTCGGAGTGCCCGCGTGATCGACCGCGTCAAGCTCACGCACCTGCAGCGGCTCGAGGCGGAGGCGATCGACGTCATGCGCGAGGTCGTCGCCGAGGCCGAGAACCCGGTGATGCTGTACTCGATCGGCAAGGACAGCTCGGTGATGCTGCACCTCGCGCGCAAGGCCTTCCATCCCGCGCCGCCGCCGTTCCCGTTCCTGCACGTCGACACGACGTGGAAGTTCCAGGACATGTACCGCTTCCGCGAGCGCATGGCGGCCGAGCACGGCTTCGACCTGCTCGTGCACGTGAACGAGGACGGGCTCGCGCGCGGCATCAACCCGTTCGACAGCGGCTCGGTCGTCCACACCGACGTGATGAAGACCGAGGGCCTGAAGCAGGCGCTGGACAAGTACGGCTTCGACGCCGCGTTCGGCGGCGCGCGCCGCGACGAGGAGCGCTCGCGCGCGAAGGAGCGCATCTTCTCCTTCCGTTCGGCGCAGCACCGGTGGGACCCGAAGAACCAGCGGCCCGAGCTGTGGCGCCTCTACAACGCGCGCCACCGGCGCGGCGAGTCGATGCGCGTCTTCCCGCTCTCCAACTGGACGGAGCTCGACGTCTGGCTCTACATCTACTTGGAAAGTATTCCGATCGTTCCGCTGTACTTTGCGGCCGAACGGCCGGTCGTGTGGAGGGACGGGACGATGATCATGGTCGACGACGAGCGCATGCCGCTCGAGGCCGGCGAGGTGCCGGAGCTGAAGACGGTGCGCTTCCGCACGCTCGGCTGCTACCCGCTCACGGGCGCGATCGAGAGCAGCGCGGCGACGCTGCCGGAGATCATCCAGGAGATGCTGCTCGCGCGGACGTCCGAGCGGCAGGGGCGCGTCATCGACCACGACGCGGCCGCGTCGATGGAGAAGAAGAAGGTCGAGGGCTACTTCTGAGCGGTCTCCGACCTCATCTCCGAGGACATCCTCGCCTACCTCGACGCGCACGAGCACAAGAGCCTCCTGCGCTTCATCACGTGCGGCAGCGTCGACGACGGCAAGAGCACGCTCATCGGCCGGCTGCTGTACGAGTCGCAGCTCCTGTTCGAGGACCAGCTCGCCGCGCTGGAGGTCGACTCGCGGCGCGTCGGCACGCAGGGCGACGACCTCGACTTCGCGCTGCTCCTCGACGGCCTCGCCGCCGAGCGCGAGCAGGGCATCACGATCGACGTCGCCTACCGGTTCTTCTCCACCGACACGCGCAAGTACATCGTCGCCGACACGCCCGGCCACGAGCAGTACACGCGCAACATGGTCACGGGTGCGTCGACCGCCGACTGCGCGCTGATCCTCGTCGATGCGCGCAAGGGCGTGCTGACGCAGACGCGCCGGCACAGCTACCTCGTGTGGCTGCTCGGCATCCGCCACGTCGCGGTCGCGGTGAACAAGATGGACCTCGTCGACTTCTCCGAGGAGCGCTTCGCGGAGATCGCGGCCGAATACGGCGAGTTCGCGGCACAGCTCGGCCTCGAGGACGTGACGCTCATCCCCATGTCGGCGCTGCGCGGCGACAACATCGTCGACGCGTCCGACGCGATGCCGTGGTACGGCGGGCCGACGCTCATGCAGTACCTGGAGGCGGTCGAGGTCGACCAGGAGCGCATGCAGGACGCGCCTTTCCGGCTCCCCGTGCAGTGGGTGAACCGGCCCAGCTCCGACTTCCGCGGCTTCACCGGCACCATCGCCGGCGGCTCGGTCGCGCCGGGCGACCGCGTCGTCGTCCTCCCGCGCGGCCAGGAGACGACCGTCGACCGGGTCGTCACCTTCGACGGCGACCTCGAGCGGGCGGTCGCGGGCCAGGCGGTCACGCTCACGCTCGCGGACGAGATCGACGTCAGCCGCGGCGACGTCATCGCTCCGGTGGAGGCGCCGGCGCAGGTGGGCGACCAGTTCGAGGCCACCGTCGTGTGGATGGCGGACGAGCCGCTCCTGCGCGGGCGCACCTACCTCATGCGCGTCGGGCACGAAGACGGTCGCGGCCACGGTCGCGCCGATCAAGTACAAGCTCGACGTCGACACGCTCGACCGCATCGCCGCGAACCATCTCGAGCTGAACGCGATCGGCGTCGTCAACGTCGAGCTGAGCGAGCCGATCGCCTTCGACCCGTACGCGGAGAACCGCGACACGGGCGGCTTCATCCTCATCGACCGCATCACGAACCACACCGTCGGCGCCGGCCTGCTCCACTTCGCACTGCGCCGCTCGCACAACGTCCCGTGGCAGTCGGTCGAGGTCGACCGCGCCGCGCGGGCGGCGGCGAAGGGCCAGCAGCCGTTCGTCGTCTGGCTCACCGGCCTCCCGGGCGCGGGCAAGTCGTCGATCGCGAACGCCGTCGAGCGCCGGCTGCACGCGCTCGGCCGGCACACGTTCATGCTCGACGGCGACAACCTGCGCCACGGCCTCTCGAAGGATCTCGGCTTCAGCGACGCCGACCGCGCGGAGAACAACCGCCGCGCCGCCGAGGTGACGAAGATGCTCACCGACGCGGGGCTGATCGTCATCGCCGCGTTCGTGTCCCCGTTCCGCGCCGACCGCGCGACGACGCGCGCGCAGTTCGGCGAGGACGAGTTCCTCGAGGTGTTCGTCGACGTTCCGCCGGAGGTGGCCGCGGAGCGCGACACGAAGGGCCTGTACGCGAAGGCGCGCGAGGGCGGGATCCAGAACTTCACCGGTATCGGGTCGACGTACGAGCCGCCGGAGAGCCCCGAGGTGCACCTGGAGATGGCGTCGCTCGGCATCGAGGAGGCGGCCGACCGCATCGTCGCCGCGCTCGAGGAGCGCGGGCTGCTGTGACCTGGCAGTTCGTCCTGGCGGGGCTCGCGGTCGGCGTCCTCGTCGGCATGACGGGGATGGGCGCCGGGTCGCTCATGACGCCGATCCTCGTCTTCATCTTCGGCTTCAACCCGGCGACCGCGATCGGGACGGACATCCTGCACGGCGCGATCTTCAAGTCGGTCGGCGGCCTTCGGCACCACAGTCTCGGGACGACGCACGCGAAGCTCAGCGGGTGGATGTTCATCGGCAGCGCGCCCGCGTCGCTGCTCGGCGTCGCGACGGCGACGTGGCTGAAGCACAAGTACGGCGGCGGCATCCAGTCGACGGAGGGGAAGATCCTCGGCGCGGCGCTCCTGCTCGGCGCGCTCGGGATGCTGTTGAAGAGCTCGGTGCGCGTGCGCGAGATCGCCGACGGGCCGTTCGTCCTGCGCCGGCGCGACAAGATCGCGGCCATCCTCATCGGCCTCTTCGGCGGCTACATCGTCGGGCTCACGTCCGTCGGCAGCGGCGTCTTCTTCGGGCTGACGCTGCTGTTCGTGTTCCCGCTCCGCGCGCACAAGGTCGTCGGCACCGACATCCTCCACGCGGCGGGCCTGCTGTGGGTCGCGGGCTTCGGGCATCTCATCGCCGGCAACGTCGACCTGCACGCAATGGGGTGGCTGCTCATCGGCTCCATCCCCGGCGTCCTCGCCGGCAGCCAGTTCAGCGTCAAGGTCGGCGACCGGATGCTGCGGATCCTGCTCTCGATCGTGCTCTTCGCCTCGGGGGCCAAGCTCGTCGAGCCGAACGGCTACGGCTGGCTCGGGTGGACGGGCGGCTTCATCGTCGTCACGGCCCTCACCCTGTGGGCGGTGCGGGTGCGCGACAGTGCGCGGCTCGCCACGGTTGCGCGCGTAGACTGACGCCGCTTTGCAGCGGATTCTCTCGACGGCCGTCATCGTCGGCCTGCTCGCGGCGACCGCCGCCGCCTTTGCGATCACCGAGCGGCTGAAGCTCACGAAGAGCCCGATCAACGGCGTCAAGGTCGTTCGTGAGTACGTGTCGCCTGCGGCCCACAGCGCCGCCAGCATTCGTGTGCGCACGCGCCGGACGGATCGCATCACCGCGACGATCACGGGCTCGGGTGGGCGCGAGGTGGACACGCTCGCATATCGCGTCCTCGAGCCGCACGGATGGCACGTGTTCACATGGAACGGCCTCGACGACGCCGGCGCGCGCGCCCAGGACGGGACGTACCACCTGGAGGTGCATTTCGAGAGCCAACGCCGGACGATCCTCCTCCCGAACCCGATCGTGCTCGAGACGAAGCTGCCCGCCGTGCTCGACGCCGGCGCGGTGCGGCCCAGCGTTCTCGCCGGACGGCGACCACCAGTCGGACACGGTGACGATCCACTACAAGCTGAGCGAGGACGCGCACGTGGTCGTCTTCGTCAACGGCCATCGCATCATCCGCGGCCGCTCGTCCAAGTCGAAGGACAAGGTGGCGTGGAACGGCAAGGTCGACGGCAAGCTCCTGCCGCCGGGCCGGTACCTGCTCACCGTCAGTGCGGTCGACCCGGCCGGCAATCGCGCCACGCAGATGAAGCGCGTTGCGGTCACGATCCGGTACATCGCGTTCTCCACGAAGCGCGTCACCGTGCGCGCCGGTGGGCGGTTGCGCATCGGCGTGTCGACGGACGCGAAGCGCTATCGGTGGACGCTCGGGGCGCGCCGCGGAACGGCATCGGGCAAGGAGCTGAAGCTGCGCGCGCCTGCGGCTGCGGGCGCGTACCGGCTGGTCGTGACCGAGCGCGGTCACTCCGCGTCGGCGACCGTGGTGGTCCGGTGATCGGGCTCGCCCGGCTGGCCGGCCCGGTGGCGTGTCTCGGGCTCGCGCTCCTGCTGCTCGCGCGGACGCGGCGCGACCGGCTGGCGGGGCTCGGCTTCGCCGGCGCTCGGCGCGTGCATGCTCGCGGCGTCGTTCGCGCCGCACGACTACGCGGAGGCGGTCGGCGGAACGTTCGCGGCGCTCGCGATCGCCGCTGCGCTCGCGATCGCGTTCCGGCGTGAACCGTGGCTCCTGCCCTTGCTCGCGCTCGCCTGCATTCCCGTGCGCATCGGCGCGCTCGGTCACCAGCTGCTCGTGCCGCTCTATGTCGTCGTGCTCGCAGCGGCGATGCAGCTCGCGTGGGAGCTCGCGCACGGCGACATCCGCCCGCGCGAGCTTCGTGCGATCACATGGCCGCTCGCGCTCTATCTCGCCTGGGTCGGTCTCTCCCTCGGCTGGACGCAGGACGTGCGCGCCGGGGCGACCGAGGTGCTCGCGTTCTATGTCCCCTTCACCGTGCTCGCGGTCGCGGTCGCGCGGCTCCCGTGGAAGCGAATCGGCCTGTGGGCGCTGTACGCCGAGCTGACGATCATGGGGCTCGTCTTCTCGGTCGTCGGCTTCTACCAGTACGAGACCCGCACGGTGTTCGAGAACCCGAAGGTGATCAACTCGAACGCGTACGCGGCGTTCTTCCGCGTCAACTCCGTCTTCTGGGATCCCTCCGTGTACGGCCGCTTCCTCGTCGTGGCGATGATCCCGAGCGTCGTGCTCATCGTCCGCGGCCGCTCGCCGCGGATCGTCTGGGCTGCCGCGGCGGCGCTGGTCGTCACGTGGTTCGGGTTGCTCATCTCGTTCTCGCAGTCGAGCTTCGCCGCGCTCCTGGTGGCGGTGATCGGGGTCGCGTTCGTCGCGTGGCGCTGGCGCGCGCTGCTGGCGGTCGGGCTCGCGGTGGTCGTCCTCGGAGGGCTCGCAGTTGTGCAGCCGACCGTGCGGCGGTCGATTCAGCATCACACGACGAGCGGCCTGAACAGCGCGTCCAGCGGGCGGTACAGCCTCGTCGCCAACGGGATCCGCATCGCGGTGGCCCATCCGGTCCGCGGCGTCGGCGTGGGCGGCTTCCAGCACGCGTACGCTAGGCGCGTGCAGAGGCTCCACGGCAAGAAGAACCTCAAGACGGCGGCGTCGCACGACACGCCGGTGACCGTCGCTGCCGAGACGGGGCTGGTGGGCTTCGCGCTGTTCGTCTGGCTGCTCGTCGCGTGCGGCTCCGACGTGGTGCGGACGCGGCGCCTCGTGCCGTTCGCGGCCGGGCTTTCGCTGGCCGCGATCCTCGTCCACTCGCTCTTCTACAACGACTTCTTCGAGGATCCGACGACCTGGCTGCTGCTCGGGCTCGTTGCGTTCGCGCTCCCGCCGGCGCATGCGCCGGAGGCGGTGGCGGCGTGATCGAGCAGTGGAAGCGGGCGCTCGTTCTCGCGCCGCACACCGACGACGGCGAGTTCGGGTGCGGCGGCACGATGACGCGGCTCGTCGAGGCCGGCTGCGAGGTGCGCTACGTCGCGTTCTCGATCGCGACGCGCTCGCTGCCGGAGGGCTTCCCGCCGGACACGCTGTCGCGCGAGGTGCGCGAGGCGACGACAGAGCTCGGGATTCCGGAGGAGCGGCTGACGGTGCACGACTTCGACGTGCGCACGTTCCCGGAGCGGCGGCAGGAGATCCTCGAGCTGCTCGTCGCGATGTGGGAGGACTGGAAGCCGGAGGTCGTCTTCCAGCCGAGCCTGCACGACATCCACCAGGATCATCAGACGATCGCGCAGGAGGGCCTGCGCGCGTTCAAGCGCACGACGATCCTCGGCTACGAGATCCCGTGGAACAACTTCGACTTCGCGTACCAGTGGTACGTCTCGCTCGACAAGCGGCACATCGAGCGCAAAGTTGCGGCGCTGGAGAAGTACGCGTCGCAGCAGCACCGGAGGTACGCGAATCCGGAGTACGTCTGGAACGTCGCGCGCACGCACGGGATCAACGTGAACCGCGAGTACGCCGAGGTGTTCCAGGTGTATCGCGTTATTACCTGAGCTGCTGCTTCAGAGGGTCAGTCAAGTGAGCCGTTGCGGCTGAACGCGGAACTTCCAGAACGCGAACAGGGACGATTCGAGCAGGAGCAGCCCGTGCCGCCAGCGGGCGATATTGGTCGTTCCGTACGTGCGAGCCTGATAGCGCACTGGCAGGTCGACGATCTTCAGGTTGAGCCGGGCGGCACCGAACAACAGATCGAAGTCACCGAACGGATCGAACTCGCCGAAGTAACCGCGTCCCTCGGCGATGCGTTCGTAGTCTTCGCGGCGGAGTACCTTCGTACCGCAGAGAGTGTCCTTGACCGGCTGACCGATCATCGCCTGTACGAGGCGGCTGAAGATGTGGTTGCCGATCATGTTGAGAAAGCGCATCGCCCCAGGCTCCATGTCGTACACAAGCCGGGAGCCGTTGACGAGCTCGGCGCGTCCGCTGACGCACGCGTCGTAGAACTTCGGCAAGTCCTCCGGATTCACGCTGAGGTCGCCGTCAAGGACCATCAGCAGATCGTTCCTCGCGGCCGCGAAACCGGATCGGAGGGCGTTTCCCTTTCCTTCGCCAGTCTGGTCGACGAGTGAGATCTCACGATCGGGGTGCAGCTCGATCTGCCGGAGGATTTCGTCGCGCGTCCCGTCGCTCGATCCGCCTTCGACGAAGATCAACTCGTCCGCCGGCCCCATCCGGGGTAGACGCTCGATCAGCGGCGCGATGTTGCCACGCTCGTTCCGGCACGGGCTGACGACCGATACCGACAGCTCGTCGCGTCCCTGCGGCGTAAGCCGAGCCACGACCCAATGCGTGACGCAGAGGTGGTTGAACGGCCACAGGTTCGCGAGCCCGCCGTTCAGTAGCCCCGCGAGAAGGGGGATGCGCTTCGGCATCAAGATCCTCCGTGTTTCCGTGACCACCTCAAGGCCGGAGAGCTGGAGCAGGTTCCTGACGTCGGCGGGAGATACCCAGTTTCGGATCGGCTTTCGGGGTTTCAGCCTGAGGATTTCCGCCACCCAAATGACTGGCTTCCAGAGCCGGTTGTACGAATGAATGACGACACGCGTGCCGCGATGCGAATGCTCGGCGACGCGCTCGAAGAGCGTCGAGAGATCCTGGACATACGGGATGAGATCGGAGAGCACAATCAGGTCGAAGGTGCGTTGGAGAGCAAGCTCCTCAGCAGACTCGACGACGAGCTGCGAGCTCGGGATGGCGCCGTCTCGCCTCGGCGATCATTCCGGGGCTCACATCCACGCCGACACCGCCGTCGGCCGCGAGCGCTCCGAGAAGATCTCCGGCCCCACAGCCGATCTCGAGGACGCTGCGGCTGCCGCTGGCCTGAAACCGCACGATCTGCGCGATGAGGCGGTGGTAGGTGCGGTTGCGTCGAGCCCACACTGGCTCGACGCGGACGAAGTCGTCGAAGAACGCCGCAAGCGCCGCGTAGCCTGCCGGTGCAGCCTTAGGCGGCTCCGACACTGACGGCCACGGTATCCCAAAACCTCTAGGTCCCACCGATCGCCTCGACCGATGGACTAGGGTCCCGTGCGATGAAGCTGCGGCCGCGGCTAGCAGCGCGGGCGATGATCGCGATCGGGCTTGTCGCAGCCGCCGGCGTGGCCGAGCGCGTGTTCGTCTATCGCTCGAGCATCAGCGTGCCTGACTCGGACGAGGCGGTCGTCGGGTTGATGGCTCGGCACGTGTTGCAGGGCCAGTTTTCGACGTTCTATTGGGGATCGGGGTACGGGGGCACGATCGAGTCGGTGCTGACGGCGCCGGTCTTCTTCGTCTTCGGCACCAGTTGGCTTGCGTTGCGCATCGTCCCGATCATCCTCTCCGGCGTTGCGGCGCTCGTGGTGTGGCGGACCGGGCGACGGCTCTACGGGGAGCCTGCGGCGAGCGTTGCGGGCGGGCTCCTCTGGGTCTGGCCGCCTTTTCTGGTCGCGCACCTGACCCAGCAACAGAGCGGTTTCTACGCGAGCGGACTCGTGCTCGGTGCAGCCCTCATCCTGCTCGCGGTCCGAGCGGTCGAGGCGCCCACTCGACTGCGGGTCGGGACGTTCGGATTCGTCGCCGGCGTCACGCTTTGGAATGACGTGCAGCTCGTCACGATCGTCGCCCCGCTGGTCGTCTGGCTTTGCTGGCGTCAACGCGCCGTACTCGCCCGGGCCTGGCTTGCCGTTCCCCTATTGCTCCTCGGTGCCAGCCCGTGGATCGTGTGGAATCTGCGGCACGACTTCGAATCGTTCAACACGCACATCGCCACCTCGAGCTCATATCCGTATCGCTTGCGCCTCTTCCTCTCGCCATTGCTCCCGATGCTGCTCGGACTGCGCTCGCTCTACGTGCAGGAGCCGGTGCTGTCCGTCGCCTTCGTCGACCTCGTGCTCTTCGCGCTGCTTGCCGCCTTCGCTTACGGCGCGTACCGGAGCCGCCGGCGAGACACGGCCGTTCTCTACGTCATCGGGCTCGCCTTTCCGTTCATCTACGCGCTGACGAACGCCGCCATCGTCACCGACGAACCGCGCTACCTGCTCCAGCTCAGCCCGGTGCTCGCACTGCTTCTCGGCCACGCGGTGAGCGCGCGAAGACACGTGCGAATCGCAAGCCTCATCGTGGTCTCTACTGCTCTCACGCTCTCGGGTGTCACGCTCGCGAGGGCCGATTCGTGGCGCAACAGCCACCCCCGCAACCCGGCGATCGCGCCGAGGAACATCCAACCACTCCTCCGCATGCTCAACGATGCCGGCATCGACCGCGTGTATGCGCAGTACTGGATCGCATATCGAATCGACTTCGAGACGAACGAGCGCGTCGTCGCGGCGGAAAGCAAGCTCGAATCGTTGCGCTTCATCGACGGCAAGCCCATTCCCGGCGCGTACCCGGAAGTTCGCTGGCCCGCCTACGTGCGCAAGGTGAACGCCTCCCTTCGTGCCGGCTTCGTTTTCATCGTCTGGCCCCAAGACGCGAATCGGGCAAAGCGCTTGGCAGTGATAAAGGAACTCGAGGCGCACGGATACAGCCGACACAGTTATGCAGACCTCGTCATTCTGCTACCGCCCGGCTGAACTCCTTCGGGCTGATAGGAGCGTGGCAGCTGCCTCGACATGTTCGCCGACGGCACGATCACCGGTCGTGTCCGCTCCAAGGTTGCGTTGGACGAAGCAGGCAAAATGCTCGCGCAACTTCGCAAGGGCGGTCTCCGCGGAAAGACCGTGATCCATCCGCAGAAGCGGCCGGTTAGAAGTGGTTCGTGTACGAGAGGAAGCGCCACCCGTCCGGAGTTTCGAGCAGGTGGTAGCTCGTCCGGGTGTCTCGGACGACCTCGCCGTCCGCGTCTAACGCGTGCCAATGCAACGTCGCGAAGACGGAATGCTCGCCGAGTGAGCGAGCGTCGATCTCGACCGGCGTCCACTCCACGACCCCCGTTGTTATTCGGTAGGCGGTGATCGCCTCGGCGAAGTGATCACGCACGGCGGCGCGGTCTGGCATATGGATCGCCTGTCCTCTTCGGATCGCGAGGAATGGCCAGAGGCAAAGGTCGGTCACACCCTCCACATCGCGAGCCGAGTAGCGGCGGGTGTACTCCTCGAGTGTGGTCAGAATCGAGCCGGCCACCGCGCCTCAGCGCTTGCCGCGAAGCGCGCGTCGAAGCACGACGGTGTACTCGTTGAGGCCTTCCCGATAGAGCCGCGCCTCGGGGCCGGACGCGATGCCGACCCGTTCCGGGATCACGCCCCAGATCGAGACCGACTGTGACTTCCACCAGGCGATCGCCTCTTCGAGATCGTTCGTGCCGAGGCGGGCCGCGCAGATGACGACGCCTCGCGGCGTCCGCGCCGGGATGAGCTCCAGCGTGGTGAGCACCGGAGAGAACTCGACCCCTCCGGCTCGCGTCGGGATCACGACCGCGTCCGCCGAGGCGGCAGCGGATTGCAAGAGCCTCTCGTCACCGGGCGGCGTATCGACGACGACGAGGCCGTCGTCGCGTCCCATCGCACGCGTCAACGTCCGCTGGGACGGCGCCTCGACCACCGTGACGCCATCAATGGGGCGGGTCTCGAGCCACTCGGCGGAGGAAGCCTGCCGATCGGCATCGACGAGGACGACCGGGTCGTGCCCCCGCTCGACGCCGGCTGCGGCCAGGTAGACGGACGTCGTCGTCTTCCCGACGCCGCCCTTGATGTTGGACACCACGACACTCGTCACGGTGCGCATCGTAAGAGATCGACGCTCGCTAGCGGACGCGGACGTAGGCGGTCACGCCGAGGTTCCCGCCACCGCAGCGCACACCCACCGTGTACCGGCCGGCCTTGATGCTCGAGCGCACGTGGCCGTGGATCGAGAACGCGCCGCTCGTGCCCACCCGGCCCGTAAGCGTGCCCACGCCGAACGCGCGACCCGGGAACGCCGCCGAGATCGCGACCGCCAAGCCGCCCACATGGCAGGGCGACGAGCGCGCGATCACGCGCACGGCAGCACCGGGAGCGACCGTTGCCGGTGAGACGACCAGGTCGACCCGCGCGCCGAGCGCCACGCCGTCCGCGGCGAACGCGAGCAACACGACCATGACGAGTACGACGAGGCGCTTCACGGTCTGCCCAGCATGTCAGCTCCCCCAGAACTGCCGCACCTCGATCGTCCCGAACTGCGCGATGGGGTGGCCGGCCGCGATCTCGACCGCCTCCTCCAGGCTGCCGCACTCGATGATGTCGAAGCCGCCGACCGCCTCCTTCGTCTCGGCGAACGGCCCGTCGGTGACGACCGTCTTTCCGTCGCGGACGCGGACCGAGCGCGCGCGCCGCGGCGGGGCGAGCTGGTCGCCTGTGACCCAGATGTCCCGCGCTTGGAGGTCGTCCAGCCAGGGGAAGCCCTTCTCCTCCGGCGGAGCCGCCGGATCGGGCTCGGACTGCGCGTCCATGTTCTCGGCGTTCCAGCACACCAGCAGAATGAATCTCATCGTCGGCCTTTCTCGTCGTTGGGAACAAGCCTTACCGACGGACGACGAACGCGGCGGACGGATATCGACACGCGTCAGGCATGCTGGGGACGGCGGTTCCATCCTGCGGCTCGGAAAGTGGGTGTGTCTGTGGCTGTGCGTTCGTTTCGAGGCCCGTTCGGTCCGGGCGAGTGGGCGGTCATGGGAAACGACGGCGTCGTCCACCTGGCGGAGACGACGAGCGGCCTGCCGTCGAGCGGCGCGCGCTGCGGTGCCGTAGGGACCGCGTTCATGGTCTCGACGCCCGACTGGGGCGCGGCCCGCACGTGCGGTCGCTGCGTCGCGCTCGTCGAGGCGGAAGCAGGGGCGACCGCCGCGTGAGCGATGCGGCCGGGTTCGACTTCGAGCAAGCGGTGCGCGACGCGCTCGACGATCTCCCTGCCGAGCTCCGCGACGCGATGTCGAACGTGACCATCGTCGTCGAGGAGGAACCACCCGCCGGCGCGCCCCTCCTCGGCCTGTACCAGGGAGTGCCGCTGACGCGGCGCACGAGCAGCTACCAGGGCGCGCTGCCGGACAAGATCACGATCTACAGCGGCCCGCTCGAACGCCTCTACGGCGCCGACGCCGAGCTGATGCGAGCCCAGGTGCGCCACGTCGTCTGGCACGAGGTCGCCCACCATTTCGGGATCAGCGACGAGCGGCTGGTCGAGCTCGGCCGCTATTGAGATCTGGCCGGTTGCCGCCGATATAGGCGGCATGCTCCGCGTTCTCGGCCTCCCCTCGCTCCTCGTCGTGCTCGTCATCGGCGGCTACCTGTACGCGAAGGACGCCAAGACGAACGGGCCTACCTCTCCGACTGTGACCCAGGCGATCGCCCAGGCGAACACGGCGGTGGCGGCCACGAACTTCCAGGGAGCGGACACGGCGATGCAGGCCTTCTTCGCGCAGAGCAGCACCTACGCCGGCGCGACGCTGCCGCCCGGCTCCGGCGTCGTCCTCGTCCGCGCGGACGCGACCTCGTACTGCCTCCAGGCCACGGCGGCCGACGGCACGGCCCAGCACGAGAACGGCCCCGGCGGCCAGCCGCAGCCCGGCGCCTGCTAGTCCACTAGCTCGACGATGCGCTCGGCGAGCGCCGAGTGGCGCCGCCGGCCCTCGGCGCGGCCGACCGCCGTCGCGAGCGCGCGCCGCTCGCCGACGATCACGCACAGCCGCTCCGCGCGCGTGACCGCGGTGTAGAGGAGCGGCCGCGACAGCATCACCGCGTACGCCATCGACCACGGCGCGACCACCGCGGGGAACTGCGATCCCTGCGCGCGATGTACGGTGAGCGCCCACGCGAGCACGTACGTCTCGAGCGCTGCGGCGGGCACGACGATCTCGCGCTCGCCGTCGTCGAGCGAGAGCACGGCCTCCGCCTCCTCCTCGTCCCACGCGACGACGAACGCGACCTCGCCGTTCATCACCTCGCGGTCGGGCGTGTAGTCGTTCTTCGTCTGCACGATGCGCGAGCCGACGCGGATTCCCGCGCGCGCGAGCACGACCGCCGGCGCGCCCGGGTTGAGCCGCCGCTCCAGCTCCTCGTTCAGCGCGTTGAGGCCGACCGCGCCGCGTCGCATCGGCACGAGCGTCATCACCTCCGTGCGCGGATCGAGGCCGTAGTGCGACGGGATCCGCTCGCACACGAGGTCGAGCACCGCGTCGCGGATCGCCTCCTGCTCCTGCTTCGCGACGAAGAAGAAGTCCTCGTCCAGCTCGACGTCGGCGCCGAGCGACGCGCGCGCGTCGTCGGGCGAGAGGAACGGCAGCTCGCCGGCGTTGATCCGGCGCGCGCTGCGCACGATGAGCGACCGCGCCGCCTGGCGGTAGATCGCGGTCAGGTGCGCCTGCGGAACGACGCCGCTGTCGACGAGGTCGGCGAGCACGCGGCCGGCGCCGATCGGCGGGAGCTGGTCGGTGTCGCCGACGAGGAGCACGTGACAGTCGCCGGCCGCGCGGAAGAGTGCATCGGCGAGCTCGAGCGAGAGCATCGACGCCTCGTCCACGATGACGAGCTCGTACTCGTTCGAGAGCGGGTCGTCCTCGTTGCGCTGGAAGCCGCCCGCGAACGGTGAGTAGCCGAGCGCGCGGTGGATCGTCATCGCGTCGTGCCCCGTCAGGTCGCGCATCCGCCGCGCGGCCTTGCCCGTCGGCGCGCAGAGGAGAACGCGCGTGCGCGCCCGGCGCGCGATGTCGACGATCGCGCGCTGCGTATGCGTCTTGCCCGCGCCCGGGAGACCCGTGAGCAGGACGAGCGGGCGCGTGCGCACGAGCTCGACGACCGCCCACTGCTCGTCCGAGACTTCCATCGCCGGCCGGTCGTGCGCGTCGAAGAGCTCGACCGCCGCAGTCCGCGCTCGCTCGGCGAGCGTGGCCGCGAGGCGGCGCTCCATCTCCCACAGCTCGGTGCGGTAGATGCGGTCGCCCTCCAGCACGGCCTCCGCTTCGGCGACGAGCACGCGGACGGCCGACTCGAGCGGCTCCACCTCGCCGATCTCGAGGAGCTTCCCGGCGCGCTGCCACAGCTCTTCGACCGGAAGGAACGTGTTTCCGTCCGCCTCGGACTCCTCGAGCGCGAAGCGCAGCCCCGCGCGCAGGCGCTGCGGGTCGTCGAGCTCGATGCCGAGCGAGCGCGCGATCCGGTCGGCGGTCTTGAAGCCGACGCGGGGGAGCTCGATCAGCCGGTACGGATCGTGCGTGAGCACGTCCACGACCTCGTCGCCGTACTCGCGCACGAGCCGTCCGGCCAGCCCGGCGGCGATGCCGTGCGCGAACAGGAACGTCTCGACCTCGCGGATCGTCGCCACCTCCCGCCACGCCGCGATCGCCCGCTCGACGCTCTTGCGCGAGATGGCGCGCCCGGCCTTCGTGCGCACCTCGCGCAGCCGCTCGGGGTCGCGGTCGAGCTCGGCGAAGACTTCGGCGGCGCCGAAGTGGTCGACGATCGCGCGCGCGAACGTCGGCCCGATGCCGGGCACGCGGGTCGTGAGCCAGCGCTCGACTCCCTCGGCGGAGCGCGGGCAGCGCGGCCCGGAACGTCTCGACCGCGAACTGCGGCCCATAGCGCTTGTGCTCGGAGAACGCGCCCGAGCAGACGATCTGGTCGCCGGCGGCGACGTGACCGAGCGGGCCGGCGAGCGTCACCGGCTCCCCGTCCAGGCTCTCGCCGAGCGTCGCCGACCAGACGGCGAACTCGAGGTCGGGCGAGACGTAACGCGGCCCCGAACGGGAGAGCGTCACCTCGATCTCGCGCGCCTCCGCCACGGCGTACGACGATACGCGCTTGACAGCACCCTCCCGTTCTGAGAGATTGCCGTTTGCCAAGTCCCTGTGGGCCCTCGGGTTCACGGGGACTAGGCATTTTTAGGGCCTTTTTAGAGCAGCAACTCGGCCATGACCTGCAGCGCCTCCGGCTGCGGGGAGCCGACGATGAGCGTCGTCACGGGCGTCTCGTGCCAGGCGGCGAGCCGGTCGGCGATGCGCTCCTTCGGCCCGACGAGCGCGACCGCGTCGACGAGCTCGTCCGGCACGGCGGCAATCGCCTCGCGCTGGTGCCCGCCGAGGTACAGCTCCTGGATCTTCTCCGCCGCGTCCTCCCAGCCGTACCGCCGGGCGAGCGCGTTGTAGAAGTTCTTCCCCTTCGCACCCATGCCGCCGACGTACAGCGCGAGGTGCGGCTTGAGCGAGTCGCGCAGCGCCTGCACGTCGTCGCCGACGAGGACGTTCGCGGTCGCGGCGATCTCGAAGCCGGGCGGAGGCGCCGGGAATGCGTCCGCGAACCGCGCGGGGTCGACGAAGATCGGGAGCCAGCCGTCCGCGATCTCGTATGCGAGCGCGACGTTCTTCGGGCCGATCGCCGCGAGGTAGATCGGGATGTCGGCCCGCAGCGGACGCAGCATCAGCTTCAGCGGCTTGCCAAGGCCGGTCGCGTCGGGGCCGTCGTACGGGATGCGGTAGTGCTCGCCCTCATGCTCGACGACGTCGCGCCGCAATGCCGCGCGCACGATCTCCACGTACTCGCGCGTCTTCCCGAGCGGCTTGCCCCACGCCTCGCCGTGCCAGCCCTCCACCACCTGCGGCCCGGACGTGCCGAGCCCGAGCAGGAAGCGGCCGCCGGACATGAGGTCGAGCGTCGCGGCCGTCATCGCCGTGTTCGCCGGCGTGCGGCCGGGGATCTGCATGATCGCGGAGCCGACCTTGATGCGGCTCGTGCTCGCCGCCATCCACGCGAGCACCGTCACGGCGTCCGTCCCCCACGCCTCCGCGGCCCACACCGAGTCGTAGCCGAGCCGCTCGGCCTCCTGCACGAGCGGCACGAGCGAGGCAGGGTTCGTCCCGGGAGATGCGTAGCCGAGATTCAGGCCGAGCTTCATTAGGCTGACTGTATGCCGCATCCCGAGCTCGCAGCGGAACAGGCCTACGTCGACAACGCGTACGCGCAGCTCGAGAAGATGCGCGAGACACTCGCCGGCGTGCAGGACAGGATGGCGACCGAGTTCGCCGCCGTCGCGATGGAGGCGTGGCTCAAGCGCCGTCACACGACGTTCCAGGACGCCGAGCGCGGTCTCTGTTTCGGCCGGCTGACGCTGGACGCGACGCTGCGCCCGCTCTACGTCGGCCGCCGCTGGGTGCACGACGACGCGCACGAGGCGCTCGTCGTCAACTGGCAGGCGCCCGCTGCGCGCCCGTTCTACACGGCGACCCCGAGTGAGCCGCAACGGGTAACGCAGCGCCGCCGCTTCCGCACGGAAGGCCGCCGGCTCGTCGACATCTCCGACGAGTCGCTCGACGGATCCGCTGTCGAGGGCGCGACGGTGAGCGACTTCCTGCTCGAGGAGCTCGACCGGCGGCGCGAGGGCCGGATGCGCGACATCGTCGCCACCATCCAGTCCGACCAGTACCGGCTCATCACCGCGGAGCCGGAAGGCGCGCTTGTCGTCCAAGGTGGCCCGGGCACGGGCAAGACCGCGGTCGGGCTCCACCGCGCGTCGTGGCTCCTCTTCACGCACCGCGAGCAGCTCCGCCGCGTGCTCGTCGTCGGGCCCAACCCGACGTTCATGGACTACGTCTCGCATGTGCTGCCCGCCCTCGGTGAGGAGGCGGTCGAGCAGCGCGCCGTCACCGAGATGCTCGACGGGATCGTCGTCGAGCGCGAGGACGCGGCCGACGTCGCCGCGCTCAAGGCCGACCCGCGGCTGAGCGAGGTCGTGCAGCGGGCCGTCGAGCTGTCGGTGCGTCCGGCGCCGGAAGAGCTCGTGCTGTACGCGGACGGCGTCTTCGTGTCCGTCAAGGAGCGTGACGTGCGCGAGCTTCTCGACTCGGCGCTCGACGCCGGTCTCGCGCTCGGGCCCGCGCGGGAACGGTTCCGCATGACGCTCCTCCGCCGCTTCTACGAGCGCTACGGCGAGCTCCTCGGCCCGCGCGCGCTGAGTACCTTCGACGACCTCGAGCGTGCACTTCGGCGCAACGGCTTCCTCGCGAAGTACCTCGACCGCGTGCTGCCGCTGCCGCGCGCCGAGAAGGTCGTCGCGCGGTTGCTCACCTCACCTTCGGCGCTCGCAGAGGCGGCCGAAGGCCTGCTCGACCGCGACGAGCAGCGGCTGCTGTTGCGCGACCGGCCGCGCCGTGCCTCGGAGCTGCGCTGGAGCGACCACGATCTGCCGTTGCTCGATGTCGCGCGCACGCTGATCGAGGGGCCCGCGCGAACGTACGGGCACGTGATCGTGGACGAGGCGCAGGACTTGTCGCCGATGCAGCTCCTCATGGTCTCGCGCCGCACGATCGACGGCTCGCTGACGATGCTCGGCGACGTCGCGCAGGCGACCGGCCCGGTCACGTACGGCCGCTGGCAGGAGCTCGAGCCGTACCTCCCCGAGGACGTCGACGTGCGGATCGAGGAGCTCCGCCACGCGTACCGCGTTCCCGCAGAGATCATGGACCTGGCGCTCCCGCTGCTCGAGCGGATCGCGCCCGACGTCGAGCCGCCGCTCGCGTACCGGCAGGGCGGCGCGCCGCCGAAGCTCGTTCTCGTCCCCGAGGGGGAGTTGCTCCAAGCAGCCGCGCGCGAGGCCGCGGCGTTCGACGACGGCTTGCTCGCCATCATCGGTCCCCGGTCGCTGGTCGAGTCGAACGTGATGGAGGACGTCTTTCTCCTGACTCCGCGTGAGGCGAAGGGCCTCGAGTTCGACCACGTCGTCGTGGTCGAGCCCGCGCTCATCGTGGAGGAGGGCGGCGAGCGCGGGCTGCGCGAGCTGTACGTCGCGCTCACGCGGCCGACGAAGACGCTCGTCGTCGTGCACTCTCGAGAGTGGCGATGAAGTACTGGGAGGACTTCGAAGTCGGATCGGAGACGATCCACGGCGAGCACGAGATCACCGCCGACGAGATCGTCCGCTTCGCGAAGGAGTTCGACCCGCAGCCGTTCCACATCGATCCCGATATCGAAGGGCCGTTCGGCGGCCTGATCGCGAGCGGCTGGCACACGGCGGCGCTGTACATGGGCATGTTCGTCCGCAACGTCCTGCTCGACAGCGCGAGCATGGGCTCGCCCGGCGTCGAGGAGCTGCGCTGGCTCGTTCCCGTTCGGCCAGGCGACGTGCTCACCGGACGCAGCCGCGTCGTCGACGCTTGGCCCAGCGAGCGCGATCCCGGGCGTGGCACGATCATCGGAGAGCACGAGCTCGTCAATCAACGGGGGGAGATCGTGATGCGCATGCGCGCCAGAGGATTCATCGCCCGGAGGCCCGCGTGAGGACGCGGTCGCTCGGGGCCGAAGGGCCCGAGGTCTCCGTCGTCGGGCTGGGCACGAACAACTTCGGCGGACGGATCGACTACGAGCAGTCGAAGGCCGTGATCGACGAGGCGATCGAGCAGGGCATCACGCTCCTCGACACGGCGGACATCTACTCGCAGGGCACGAGCGAGGAGTTCATCGGCCGCGCGCTCGAAGGCCGGCGCGACGCGGTCTTCGTCGCGACGAAGTTCGGCAAGCCGATGGACGCGAACCCGTCCGAGTCGCGCGGCTCGCGGGAGTACATCCGCTGGGCGGTGGCAGGAATCGCTGCGCAGGCTCCGCACCGACGTGATCGACGTCTACCAGATGCACGAGCCCGATCCGTCCACGCCGATCGAGGAGACGCTCGGCGCGCTGGACGAGCTCGTGCGCGAGGGCAAGGTTCGCTTCATCGGTTCATCGAACTTCTCGCCCGCGCAGGTCGAGGAGGCGGACACGATCGCGCGAGACCGCGGGCTCACCCGCTTCGTCGCCGCGCAGAACGAATACAGCCTCGTCAAGCGCGAGGCCGAGGACGAGCTGCTGCCGCTGTGCGACCGCCTCGGCATCGGGATGCTGCCGTACTTCCCGCTCGCGAGCGGGCTGCTCACCGGCAAGCACACGCCGGGTCAGACGCCGACGGAGGGACGGCTCGCGGGCCGCGAGATCCCCGCCGAGCGCTGGGAGCAGGTGGAGGCGCTGCAGCGGTATGCGGACGAGCGCGGCGTCTCGCTGCTCGACGTGGCCATCGGCGGGCTGCTGGCGATGCCGGCGATCACGTCGGTGATCGCGGGGGCGACGAAGCCGGAGCAGGTGCGCGCGAATGTGAGGGCCGGGAACTGGGAGCCGAAGCAGAACGATCTCGCGGCGCTCCGCGCATTGCGGTAGCGGACGACCTCGAGGTCGTCCGCGCGCTCTTCCGCGAGTACGCGGAGAGCCTCGAGGAGCACAAGCCGTACCTCGTCGGCTTCGACGAGGAGGTGGAGGCGCTCCCGGCCGGCTACGACTTCATCCTCGTCGTTGGACGGCGCCGGCTGTGTCGCGGTGCGGCGGCTGGACGAGGGCGCGTGCGAGATGAAGCGGCTGTACGTCCGTCCGGCGGCGCGCGGCACCGGCGCCGGCCGCGCGCTGGCACTGGCGGCGATCGAGCACGCGCGCGAGCGAGGATATGCCGTCATGCGCCTCGACACGCTTCCGTCGATGGCCGAAGCGGGCTCGCTGTACCGGTCGCTCGGGTTCGTCGAGGTCGAGCGCTACAACGACAATCCGGCGCCGGGCGTGCGGTTCATGGAACTGCGGCTCTGAGCACGCGGAAGATCCGCTGCCGCTCCGCCGGGAGGTAGAAGCCGAGCAGGGCGAGCACGACCGGGTACGCGAGCACGAGCAGGAACGACGGCGCGAGCGGGAGGTGCGTCGCGCGCGCGACGACCGTGAGGGCGACGCCCGCGCCGACGGCGGTGACGACGCGCCGCCACTGGTAGTTCACCGGGTAGACGTGCTGTGCGTACATCGTCATGCCGATGAACAGCACGACGTAGGCCGCGGCGGTCGAGATGGCGGCGCCGACCATCCCGTACGCCGGGATGAGCCAGAAGTTCAGTCCGACGTTGACGAGCGCGCCCGCGCCGGTCACGACCCAGTTCAGCTGCGTCCGCCGCGCCCGTCCGCTGCCGATCGCGAGCACCGTGTAGCCCGCGTACACGGCCCCGGCAAACGCGAGCAGCGCAATGCCCTTCTCCGCGCGGAAGTAGCTGTGGCGAGACGTCAGCAAGTGCACCCACCACGGTGCAAGCGCGCCGAGCGCCAGCGCGACCCACGACGCGAACGCGAGCAGATACGTGAGCACGAACGCGTACGTCCGACGCGCATCGCGGTCGTCCTCGATCGAGTACGCGAATGCGGGCCATGCCGTCCTGAACGCGACCATGACGAACGTGAGGATGGACGAGATCTTGATCGCCACCGAGTACACGCCGACCTCGGCGAGATTCTTGTACCAGACGAGGAACTCGCGGTCGATGAAGTTGATCGCCCACAACGCAAGCGCCGACGGGACGAGCGGCATGCCGAAGTGCTGCATCTTGCGGAAGAGGTTGCGGTCGAACTCGAGCCCGAGCTGCTCGTTGCGGTACGCGACGAGCACGACGTACACGACGAGCGTTCCTGTGAAGTTGCCGACGACGAGGCCGACTGCGCCCCAGTGGAAGACGGCGACGAAGAGCACCATCGCAGCGACCGTGATGAGCACGTTCGCGACGCTCGCGATCGCGTACGCGGTCGAGCGCTCCTCGACGCGGAAGAGCGCGGTCAGCTGCTGGTAGTTCGTCTGCGCCCACAGCCCGACGGCGCCTGCGCGCACGAGCGTGGCGTGGTCCGAGTGCAGGATCAGGTGGCTGATCGGGCCGGCGAAGACGAGGCCGATCGCGAGCCCGAGCGTCGACATCGCCATCGTGAACCAGAAGGACGTGCGGACGACCGGTGAGCTTCTCCGGGGGCTCCTTCGCGTCGAAGTAGAAGCGGAAGAACGCGCTCGAGATCCCGAGCTGGAGGACGATCGCGAGCACGGCGGTGAGTGCCGTGACCGTCTCCACCTGGCCGTACGAGTTCGGCGGCAGGTAGTGCGTGTACAGCGGCAGGAGGACGGTCGCGAGGATGCGCGACACGAGCCCGCCGAGCCCGTAGATCGCCGAATGGCGGCCCAGCCGCCTTGAGCTCGTGGCCGAGTCTCACCGGAGGCCAGCGTAGAGGTCGAGCAGGCGTTGCCCGACGACCGAGAGGTCGTGGACCTGCTCGACGTACGCCCGGCTGGCAGCTCCGATGCGGCGCAGCTCGTCGGGCGAGGCGACGAGCTCGCGCAGCACATCGGTGAGCGTCTCCTTCGTCGCGTGCACGATCGGTACCTCGAGCCCGAAGGCCTCCTCGGTGCGGCGGATCGCCTCCTCGTGCAGGAACGCGACCACCGGCTTGCCGAGCGCCATCGCCTCGATCGCGAACATGCCGTACCAGCCGGCGTTCAGCTGGTCGACGACGAGGTCGGCGGCGCGGTAGCGCTCGAACGCGGCGCGGTGGTCGACGCCCTCGACGAGCTCGAGGTTCAGGCCGAGCTCTTCGGCAGCCGCGACGACCTCCTCCGTGCCCTTGCGCGACCGCGATGACGGGGCATGGAGGACGACGGGGTGCTCGCTGTCGGACGGGGGCGCCGGCTCGATCGCGCCGACGTCGATGCCGGGCGGGATGACGTGCGCATCGGGGAGCCATTGCGCGGCGTCGTACGAGCCGATGACGATCGCGCCGGCGCGCCGCGCCCACTTGAGGTCCTCGGGTGGCCGTCCGCGGATGTCCGAGCCGAGGAAGTGCATCACCGACGGCTTCCGCATCGCGTACAGGAGGGGGAACTGCAGGGACTTCGGGACGAGCGTGAGCCCGAAGTAGAAGTGGAAGATGTCCGTCTTCGGTGCGAGCTGCGCGAACGCCTGCCACTGCGTCCGCTGCTGCCGGATCAGGCCGCCGCGGCGCTCGAGGTCGATGTCCGCCTCGGGGTGCAGCCGGTAGCGGTTGAAGACGACGAGGCGCGCGTCGACGCCGCGGGCGCGGAGCGCCTGGACGTTCGCCCACGGGATGCCGGCCGTGTTGACCGGGCAGTGCGTGACCCGAAGCGGCTTCTCCACCCCTGTCACGGTAACGGGCCTGACCGACGGCGGCCTCTACCCGTCCCACTCCACCTGGTCGAAGTAGCGGAGCGCCGTCCGGCCCGGCCGCACCCGGGAGTGCAGCGCCGCAAGCTCCTCGTCGGTGATCTCTCCGAGCGCGCGCTTCACCCCGAGCCACGGCAGGTTCAAGTCCTTCTGGTACACGACCGTCGAGATGCGCGGGTTCACCTCGATCACGTGATCGCCGACGAGCTGGATGTTGAAGAACCACTCGATCGCGAGCTCCTGCACGATGCGCTCGGCGAGCTCCATCAGCCCGTCGTCCGCGAGCGTGACGAAGTACATCGCGAGGCCGGCGCGCATCGACTCGCGCGTCTTCGGATGCCCGAGCACGATGCGCTCGCCGTCGGCGATGCCGTCGATGGTGCGCTCACCGCCGGTGGCGAGCTCCATGACGAGCAGCTCGGTCCCGCCCTGCTCCGGCAGCAGCTCGAGCGCCTCCTCGAGCCGCATCGACACCGATCCCGGCCGCTCGTGCAGGAGCTGATGCGCGCGGTCGACGGTCGGATCGAGGATGCGGAACCCGCGCGAGCCGGACGAGAACACCGGCTTGAAGCACACGGGCCGATCGGGATAGCCGAGCTCGCGCGCCGCCGCTTCGACCGCGCGCGCGCCGGCGACGCGCCGGAACTCGATCGTCGGAACGCCGATGCGCTGCAGCAGCGAGTACGTCTCCGCCTTGTCGTTCGAGCGCCGCACCGTCTCGGGCGCCGATACGAGCACGGGCACGGGGAAGCGTCCGCGCGCGGCCGCGAGGCCGGGTAGGTCGAACGACGATTGCGGCAGCACGATGTCGGCGCCCTCGCGCTCGACGAGCTCGAGCACGGCGTCGGCGTAACCGGGGTCGGATCCGGGCGGCACGAGGTGGAACGCGTCGCACAGGTGCTTGCCGATCGAGCGCTCCGACATGTCGACGCCGACGAGCCGCACCTCGCGCTCGCCGTTCTCGCGCAGGCCGCGGATGAGCGCGGCCGCGCCGGGCGCACCGGCCGCAGTGATCAGGATCGTCGTCATGTCATGTCGATGCGGTCGTCGATGAGCGCCTCGACCCATTCGTTGCGCTTCGCCTCCAGCATCGTCTCCATCGTCTCGCGCATGGTCGTCCCCTCGTACACCCAGATCTCGGGATGGACGAGCAGCTGGAGCCACTCGAGCGCACCGGATGCGAGCTCGTCGTGCGGGCAGCCTTCGCGCCAGTGGTGGTTCGAGTCGGACCGGTAGTGCCCCGGCGTGAACCACGGGGACTGCATCACATTCACCGCGCCGTCGATCGGCTCCGACATGTATTCGGCGTCGGGGTTGTGCCACGCGATCACCGGGTCGAAGCGCTCGTCGAGCCGCGCGTTCGGGTACACGGCGTGCAGGCCGACCGCGTGGCCGAGCTCGCGCAGCTCCGCGATCGCGTCGCGGCCTGCGTGCGAGCCGAGGTTGTAGAAGCGGCTCTCCGTCATCAGGAAGTACGTCGCGCGCGCGCCGAGCTCCTGCTCGATACGCGCCATTGCGAGCGCTGCATCGAGCGAGAGGTCGACGTCGTGCCGGAGGAAGAGGTCGCCCGGGCGCGGCTCGTGGTCGAACGTCGCCCACGTGTAGTCGCCCGCCTCGAGCAGCTCACGGTAGTGCGTTAGATCGAACGCGCAAGCACCCACTGGAAGGTGGCCTCCCCTTCGGGCTCGGTGAACGTGACGAGCTCGTCGCGGATCAGCTCAAAGCCCGCTTCGCGCACGAGGCGTGAATTGACGTCGCCTGGATAGCTCGAGAAGAAGACGGGAGCCTCGTCGATCCATGTGCCCGTCCATCCCGCAATGTCGCTCTGGCCGAAGGCGTGCATGAACCAGCCGCCCGGGACGAGCCACGCGTGAATCTCGGCCAGCAGCTCGGCCAAGCGTTCGCGCGGCACATGGTTGAACACGTAGAAGGAGACGCACGCGTCATAGCTCGAGCTAGGCAGCCGGAGCTCGAGGAAGTCGGCCTCGATGAGGTCGATGCCTTCGGCGCGAGCCACGAGGTCGACGCCGGTCACCTCGAAGCCGTGCTGCGCGAGCGCCCGTGCATCGTCGCCGTTGCCGCATCCGAGCTCCAGGACACGCGCGCCGGGTTCGAGCTTCGACGCGAGCACTTCGCGCCACTCGCCGCGCGGATCGCCGACGATGCGGTCGCGCCACTCGTCGAACTTCGAGCCGAGCTGCCTATAGCCCTCCCGGACGATCTCGCTCATGCGGACTCCACTTCTACCTGGAGCAGCCGCGCGGCCGCCTCCGCGCGCTGGAGCGCCTCGACGTTCGTGTCCGCGATCGCGATCACGTAGCCGCGCCGGTCGCCGTCGAGCCGCACCGGCCGGATCGTCTCGCCTTCCACCAGATACGTGTCCGCCTGCACGACGCCAGGCGCGGCGAGCACGGGATCGAGCGGCCCGATGCTGATCACGCGGCCGGTCGGCAGCGGACCGGGCGACGCGGTGAGGAAGCGGATGGCGAGCGGCTGCTGCACTTGTGGCCGCGCGAGCTCGTCCGGCACCGGCTCGCCGAGTGCGAAGCGCAGCGCGACGTCGATGAGCTCGACGCCGACCGCGTGCCGGGCGAGGTCGGCCATCTGCCCGCCGGGGATGCGCGCGGCGACCTCGATGACGAGCACGCCCTCGTCGGTGACGAGCAGCTGCGGGAAGGCGATGCCGTCGTGCAGCCCGAGTGCACGCGTCGCATGGGCGGCGACGAGCTCTGCTTCCGCGAGCACGTCGCCGAAGATGGTCGTCGGGTACACGTGGATCCAGCCCACGCCGAAGCCGATCCCCGGCGGACGCAGGCGGTCGGAGAGCGTGAGCACCTCCGCCTCGCCTCCGCGCGCGATCACGAGGCCGTTCAGCTCCAGGCCGTCGTGGAAGCGCTCGAGGACGACCTCTCCGCCCGCCGACTCGGCGAGGGCCGAGTGTAAGTGCGCGTCGAGGTCGTCGATCGACTCGAGACGGAAGATGCCGCGCTGGCCGCCCGAGTCGGCCGGCTTCAGCACCGCCGGGAAGCCGACCGTCTCCGCTGCCGCGTGCGCCGACGCGAGGTCGCGGGCGGCGGCGAAGCGCGGCTGCGGCACGCCGGCCTCGGCGAGCCGGCGCCGCATCGCGATCTTGTGCGTCATCAGGTGCGCGACCTCGGTGCCGATGCCGGGGAGACCGAGCTCCTCGGCGACGGCGGCGACGATCGGCACCGCGCGGTCGGCCGACACGGTCAGCGCGCCGTCGACCCCGTGGCGGCGCGCGACGTCGATCACGCCCTCCAGGTCCTGGAAGTCGACCACCTCGCCCACGTCGGCCGCCTGCAGGCCGAGCGCGTCCGGGTTGCGGTCGACCGCGACCACCCGCAGCCCGAGCTCCTTGGCACGGAGGATCGCCCGGCGCTGGTGGCGGCCGGCGCCGACGAAGAGGACGGTCTTGCCCTGCACGCGGACGACTCTATTCAGCGCTGGGCGACGATCGCGTAGTCGAGGTCGTCGTTGAGGTGGATCGTCTCGGTCTCCCCGAATCCGGCGCCGCGCACGAGCAGCTCGAGCGTCTCCGGGACGAGCGGCTGCGCGTGCGTGAGGTCGGCGTAGTAGTTCCGCAGGGCGGCGACCGACGAGGGGTCGATCGTCTCCGCGATCAGGAGCCCGCCGGGGCGGAGCTTCGCGTGCGCGAGATCGAGGAGCGAGACGAGGTCGGGAGGCGGCAGGTGCTCGAGCAGCTGGAGCGCAACGACGGCGCCGAGCGACCCGTCCGCGCACGCCTCGAGCGCATCGTGCGCGGTGGCCTGTTCGACGTCGAGGCCCTCGGCGCGTGCGAAGGCGACCATGTCCGCGTTCGCGTCGACGCCGCGCGCCTCGATCCCGGCGTCGCGCAGGAGCGCGAGCAGCTCGCCGCGCCCGGAGCCGAGGTCGAGCACGGGAGCGGCGTCGCGCAGCCGCTCGACGTACGGGCGCTGGCGCTCTCGCACCTCGGCGACGGCTCCGCGCAGGCGCGACTCGAAGGCGAAGTAGTCCGGCAGCGCTGCGGCGCGCGGCTGCGGCGCGACGGTGTCCGGCACGGCTGCGGCAGGGCGCCGCTCGAGGCGGAGGAGCCGCTCCTCCAGCTCGGCGACCCGGCGCTCCGCGGCGAGCGACCGCGCCGCGGCGTCGTCGACGCGGCTCGAGAGCGCGTCGAAGAGCCGGAGGAGGACGCCGTTGAAGCTCCGCTGCCCGGCGGCGAGGGGCGCGGCCGCCGCGTACTGCAGCCGCCTGCGCAGGCCGCGCGCGCCCGGCTCCGTCGGCGAGGGCGCACGGAGGCGCTCGGCCTCCTGCCTCGGGTCGTCGTCCACGCGGCAGACCTTACGGTGCCGTGCTCCGGCGGGGCTCGTCGCGATGCCACGCGTCGCGGACGGCGAGCCGCAGCTTCACGGCCAAACGCTTCGGCCGGAGCTCGGCGACGAGCACCGCGCCGGCGGCGCCGTCGCCGTATCGCGCTCCCTCTGCCTCGGCCGGCGTCGCGGTGCGCCAGCCGCCATCCCCGCGGAGGTACAGCTCGTCCTCGAAGACGATGAAGCCGCTCTGCTCGAACAGCGCGATCCATTCGAGCGGCGCGCGCTGCAGATGCCACCCGTGGTCTTCATGCTGCCCGGTCGGCACGCTCACGAGCAGGCGGCCGTCGTCGGTGAGCACCCGGTGGAGCTCGCGCAGCGCCGCTTCCTGGCCGTCGTCGTCGCGCGTGTCCTCGACGCCGTAGACGGCGTTGTCGCGGCCGATGTGCTCGAGCGTCGAGATGCAGAGCGCGAGCTCGAATCGGCCGTCCTCGAACGGCAGTCTGGCGCACGTCCGCGATCACGTCGGCGGGCTGGGCGAGGTCGACGGTGACCAGTTCGGGAGCCTCGAGGTCGCGTAGCCCTTCGAGGTACGCCTGCTCCGCATGCGCCGTGCCGACGTCGAGCACTCGGGGCTCGCCCGCATAGCGCGACAGCACCCACGGGATCTCGATGGCGCGCTCGTCGCTCCAGGCCGGCGCCTCTCAGCTCGCGTGGACGGCCGTGGCGTCCCCGCTCGGACGCGCGCTCGCGCGAGCCCGTCGTCGAGCAGCTCGATCCGCTCGAACTCGCGGCTCTCGACGAGCTCGCGGACGAGCCGCGCCCGCGAGACGTCGCCGCGTCGAAGCCGCTCGACCGCGTCCGGATCCGGGCCGCGCCGCAGCACGAGCCGCCAGATCTGCTCGACGAAATCCTCCACCAGGCGGAGGCTAGAGTGACCGCCATGTCCCTGCACGGCAAGCGTGTCTTCGTCACCGGCGGCGCGGGCTTCATCGCGACCACGCTCGGGCGGCTGCTCGTGGAGCGAAAACGAGGTGATCGCGTACGACAACCTTCACCGGGACGCGCTCAGCACAACCGAGCTGCGAGAGCATCCGAACTTCACCTTCGTCCAGGGCGACGTCCTCGACGCGGAGCACGTCACCGAGGCGGCGAAGGGCGCGACGCACATCGTCCACTGCGCCGCGATCGCCGGCGTCGACACCGTGCGCGAGAGCCCGGTGCGGACGATGCGCGTGAACATGATCGGCACGTACAACGTGTTCGAAGCTGCGCTCGCAACGATCGGGTCGCTCGAGCGCTTCGTCGACTTCTCGACGAGCGAGGTCTTCGGCACGCATGCCGACAACGTGCACGAGGGTCACGTGTCGACGATCGGCTCGGTCGGCGAGGCGCGCTGGACGTATGCGGTCTCGAAGCTTGCGGGCGAGCACATGGCGCACGCGTACCACGACGAGCTCGAGCTCCCGACCGTCACGGTGCGCCCGTTCAACGTGTACGGGCCCGGGCAGATCGGCGGCGGCGCGATTCGTGCGTTCATCGAGGCTGCTCTGGCGGGCCGCGACATCACGATCCACGGCGACGGCTCGCAGATCCGCGCGTGGTGTTACGTCGACGACATGGTGCGCGCCGTCCTCCTCTGCCTCGAGCGGCCGGAGGCGGTTGGGGCAGAGCTTCAACATCGGCAACGACCGCTCCGTCGTGACGATCCTCGAGCTCGCGCAGCTGATAAAGCGCCTCACCGGTTGCCCGGGCGAGATCGTCTTCCAGCCGCTCCACTACGCCGACGTCGAGGTGCGCAGCCCGAATGTCGGCCAGGCGCGTGAGCTGCTCGGCTTCGAGGCGGAAGTCGACCTGGACGAAGGCCTCGAGAGGACGATCGCGTGGTACCGCAGCAGGCAGCTGACATCCGCTTAGCGTTCCCCGACGTCGGCGAGGAGGAGCTCGCCGAGATCGCCGCCGTGCTCGAGACGGGCCAGCTGACGATGGGGCCGAAGGTGGAGGAGTTCGAGGCGCTGCTCGCGGCCGCCACAGGCACGGAGCACGCGGCCGCCGTCTCATCCGGGACCGCCGCGCTGCATCTCGCCGTGCTCGCCCTCGGCATCGGCGAAGGCGACGAGGTGCTCGTGCCCGCGTACACGTTCCCGGCGACCGCGAACGTCGTTGCACTCGCTGGCGGGCGCCCCGTGCTCGTCGACGTCGACCCGGTGACGATGAACATCGATCCCGAGGATGCGGCGCGGCGTGTGACGGCGCGGACGAAGGCCGTGCTCGCCGTCCATCTGTTCGGCCGGCCTGCGCGCCTCGAGGAGCTGCCCGACGTGCCCGTGCTCGAGGACGCCGCCGGTGCGCTCGGCGCGGCGCATCGCGGCCGGCCGTGCGGAAGTCTCGGCCTGCTCGCGTGCTTCTCCTTCCATCCGCGCAAGATCGTCACGACCGGCGAGGGCGGAGCGGTCACGACCGACGATCCGTTGCTCGATGAGCGCGTGCGTTCGCTCCGCCATCACGGCTGGTCGCCGTCGTCCGGGTACGACGACATGCCGGCGCCGGCGTTCAACTACCGCCTGAGCGACGTGCTCGCCGCGCTCGGCATCCCGCAGCTGCGCCGCCTCGACGAGCTGCTCGCCGCACGTGCGCGCATCGCCGCCGGCTACGCCGAGCGGCTCGCGCATCTCGACGTCGTCCTCCCCGCCGCCGATCCGGGCGACCGGCACGGGTGGCAGGCGTACGTTGTCCAGGTCGACCGCCGGGACGAGGTGATGGCGGCGCTGCGCGCCCAGGGCATCGGCTGCCAGATCGGCACCTACGCGCTTCACCGGCTTGGCGCCTATGGCGGCCAAGGGCCGTTCCCCGGCGCGGACGCCGCCTTCGAGCGGGCGCTCGCCCTGCCGCTGCACGGCCGGCTCACGGACGGTGAGCTCGACCGGGTAGCGGACGCTCTTGACAAACTTGTGAGTCATCACTAACCTACGGGCATGGCAGTTCGCCTTTCAGCAGCGGAGCGCAAGGACGACATCCTCGAAGCGGCCCTGATCGAGTTCGCCGAGCGCGGCCTCGAAGGGACGTCGACGGAGGACATCGCCCGCCGCGCCGGCATCTCGCAGCCGTACCTCTTCCGGCTGTTCGGGACGAAGAAGGAGCTCTTCAAGGCGACCGTCAGCCGCTGTTTCCGGGAGACGCTGGAGCTGTTCCAGCGCGCGGCCGAGGGCAAGCGGGGCGAGGAGGCCCTGCACGCGATCGGTGAGGCGTACAGGGAGCAGCTGGAGACCAATCGGACCTGGCTTCGCGCGCAGATGCAGGCGTACGCCGCCTCGGACGACCCCGAGATCCGGGCCGTCGTCCGGGCCGGCTACGGCGACCTCATCGCGTACGTGCGCCGCGTCTCCGAGGCGGACTGGCCCACGGTCTGGAAGTTCTTCTCCACCGGGATGATGCTGAACGTCCTGGCCTCGATGCACGTGACCGACGACCCCGAGCCGTGGATGCAGGAGCTGCTCGACGGCTGCGGCAAGGATCTCTAGCCCTCTCTTTTTTTGCCACAGGAGGAAGTGATGACTCACACACAAAAGCGGTCGGCGATCTGGACGCTCGTGATCACCTCGGTCGCGCTCTTCATGGTCAGCCTGGACAACCTCGTCGTGACGACGGCGGTGCCGGTCATCCGGCGTGACCTGCACGCGACCATCTCGCAGCTCGAGTGGACGGTGAACGCGTACACGCTGACGTTCGCCGTGCTGCTGCTCACCGGCGCGGCGCTCGGCGACCGCTTCGGGCGCCGGCGGCTGTTCGTGCTCGGCCTGCTGCTCTTCACCGGCGCCTCCGCAGCGGCGGCGCTCTCGACGTCGGCGAACACCCTCGACATCGCGCGCGCCCTTCAGGGCGTCGGCGGCGCGATCGTCATGCCGCTGACGTTGACGATCCTCTCCGCGGCTGTGCCGGCCAACCGGCGCGCGCTCGCGCTCGGGATCTGGGGCGGCATCGGCGGGCTCGCGATCGCGATCGGCCCGCTCGTCGGCGGCGCAATCGTCAGCGGCATCTCCTGGCACTGGATCTTCTGGCTGAACGTGCCGATCGGCCTCGTCCTCGCGCCGCTCGCACTCGCGCGCCTCGAAGAGACGCGAGGGACCGACTCTGGCCTCGACCTGCCCGGGCTCGGCCTCGCGAGCGCGGGCCTGCTCGGCATCGTCTGGGGCCTCGTGCGCGGGAACGCGCACGGCTGGACGAGCGCCGGCATCGTCGGCCCGATCGTCGGAGGTGCGCTGCTCGTCGCCGCGTTCGTCGCTTGGGAGCTGCGCACGCCGTCGCCGATGCTGCCGATGCACTTCTTCCGCGATCGCACGTTCGCGCTCACGAACGTCGCATCCCTCCTGATGTCGTTCGGGATGTTCGGCTCGATCTTCCTGCTCGCGCAGTTTTTCCAGACGGTGCAGGGCATGTCGCCGCTCCAGTCCGGTCTGCGCATCCTGCCGTGGACGGCGATGCCGATCTTCATCGCGCCGATCGCCGGCGCGTTCCTCGACCGGCTCGGCGGAGGTCAGCGCCTCATGACCGTCGGCCTCGCACTGCAGTCCGCGGGCCTCATCTGGATCGCTGCGGTGACGACGACGACCACGCCGTACTCGCACCTCGTGCTCCCGTTCATCCTCTCCGGAGCCGGCATGGCGCTCTTCTTCACGCCGGTCGCGAACGTCGTCCTCGGCTCCGTGCGGCCCGAGCACGAAGGCAAGGCGTCGGGCGCGAACAACGCGATCCGCGAGCTCGGCGGCGTCTTCGGCGTCGCCGTCCTGGCCTCGGTGTTCGCCCACATGGGCGGCTACCGCAGCGCGACGACGTTCGTGCATGGGACGACCACTGCCGTCTATGTCGGCGGCGCGGTCGTGGCGCTCGGCGCGGTCGCGGCGGCCCTGGCCGGCCGTCGCACGGCCCAGGTGCAGGCGGTCGAGGAGCGGGAAGCGCTTCTAGAGGCGGCCTAGCCGGGGGCGTCGCGACAATGGGCCGGTGCGTTTGCTCGTCCTCGGCGCCGGCCCGCCGCAGCTCGGAGTGCTCGCCGCCGCCAGGCGGCGTGGGCTCACCGTCATCGCGGCCGACCGTGACCCCTCCGCGCCCGGCTTCCGCTACGCCGATCGCCGGGCGATCGTCTCCATCGAGGACGAGCCTGCGATCGACCGGCTCGCGCGGGCCGAGCAGGTGGACGGGCTCATCGCGGCGGGCACCGACCATGCCGTCGGGATCGCCGCGCGGGTTGCGCAGCGTCTCGGCGTCCCGCACCCGCTGCAACCGGAGGCGGCGGCGCTCTCCGTCTCGAAGCTCCGGCAGCGCGAACGGCTCGCCGCCGCCGGCTTCGCGCAGCCGCGCTCGATCGCATGCCGCACGCCGGCCGAGGCCGCCGCAGCCGCCGGGGAGCTCGGCTTCCCGCTCGTCGTCGAGGCCCCGAACAGCCTCGGGGAGCGTGCGGTGCGGCTGGCGCGGACGGCGGACGAGCTCGCAGCCGCCACTGCCGGGGCGCTCGCGGAGTCGCGCGACGACTACTGCCTCGTCGAGGAGCTGCCCGGCCTGCGCGCGGTGACCGTGACCGGGTTCGTGCTCGACGGCCGCCTCGTGCCGCTCACGATCACCGACCCGGTGCCTGCGCCGCCGCCTGCGTTCGGCGTCCCGCTCTCGCATCTCTGGCCCGCGGACCTCACGCCGGACGAGGCGGAAGCGGTGTCAGACACTGCCGCCGCCGCGGCGGCCGCGCTCGGGATCGAGCACGGCCCCGTGGTCGCGCAGCTCCTGCTCGGCCCGTCGGGACCGCTCGTCGCGAAGGTGTCGGCGCGCCTCGGCGGCGGCCACGACGCGGAGCTCTGCCGCGCCGCCCTCGGCATCGACGAGAGCACGCTCGCCGTTGCCGCCGCGCTCGGCGAGCCCGTGCACGAGCACGAGCTCGAGCCGACGGCGGTCGCCGGCGGAGCGTGCGTCCATTTCCTCGTCGCGCCGCGCGGCGTCCTCATGGCGGTGGACGGCGTGGAGTCCGCTTTCACCGTGGCGGGCGTGCGCTCGATCCGCGTGTACCGCAAGCCGGGCCACGAGTTCGGAGAGCTGCTCCGTGCATCCGACCGCGCCGGCGCCGTCCTCGCCACCGGCCGCACGCGCGAGGACGCCGAGGCGGCGGCGGCCGAGTCCGCCCGCCGAATCCGGTTCGTCACCGTGCCGGCCGAGGCGGTCGCGTGAGGCGCCTCTGGCGCGTCGGCGCGACACTCGTCGTCACCGGCCTCTGCACCGCGTACATCCTCTGGAAGATCGACGTCGGAAAGACGTGGCACGTGCTCACGCACGCACGCGTCGCCTGGTTCGTCGCGGCGCTCGCGATCATGGTCGTGTCGGTCTGGCCGATGGCGTGGCGCTGGCAGCGCCTCCTCGCAGCGCGCGGCGTGCACGAGTCCCTGCCGCGGCTCGTGCGCACGTACTTCGTCGGGTATGCGGCCGGCCAGGTGCTGCCGACCGCCCTGGGTGGCGACGCGTCGCGCATCTACGAGACCGCGCGCCGGCACGAGGGCGCCGGCGGGGCCGCCGCCGGGACGGTGCTGCTCGAGCGGGCGCTCGGCGGGGCGGCCACGCTCACGCTCGCCGTCGCCGGGTTCGCTCTCGCCGTCGGGCCGCTACAGCGTCGGCGGCTACCTCTGGGTCGAGCTCGCCTTCGTCGTCGCCACGGTCGCCCTCGGCGTGCTGCTCTTCTCGACGCGCATGCACGCGCCGCTGCGGCGCGTGCGCCCGCTCCTGCGCAGGTTGCGCGTCGAGCGGCCGATCCGCGAGGTCTACATCGCACTGCACTCCTTTCGCAACGACGTGCGGCTGCTGACGTCGATGTTCGCGCTCACGCTCGTCGTGCAGGCGGTTCGCGTGCTCGCCATCTGGTGCTCGGGCAAGGCGGTCGGCGTCGACCTCTCGCCGCGCCCGTACTACGTCATGGGCCCGCTGCTCTTCCTCGTCGCGCTCGTTCCCTTCACCGTGAACGGGCTCGCCGTGCGGGAGTCGTTCTTCGTCTCGTTCCTCGGCGCACTCGGCATCGCCGCCGATCCCGCGTTCGCCACCGGGTTCCTCTTCTTCGTGGTCACGATCGCGCTCGCGCTTCCGGGGGCCGCGATCGTCACGGTGGAGACGCTGCGCGCGCGATGAACGACGCCGCCGTCGTGGTGGTGACGTACAACGCGCTGCCGTGGGTCGAGCGCGCGCTCGAGAGCGTGCGCGGCACGCAGACGGTCGTCGTCGACCACGGCTCGACCGACGGCACCGTCTCGTTCGTCCGCGAGCGCTTTCCGGAGGTGGCCGTCGTCGAGGAGGAGAACCGCGGGCTCGCCTTCGGCTGGAACACGGGCATCGCGCGCACGTCGGGCCGCTACGTCCTCCTGCTCAACGCCGACGCCTGGCTGCACGACGGGGCGCTCGACGCGCTGGTCGCGTTCGCCGACGCGCATCCCGAGGCGGCGGTCGTCGGCCCGCGCCTGCGCAACCCGGACGGCTCACTCCAGCGCTCGGTGCGCGGGTTCCCGACGCTGTGGCGGCTCGCGACCGAGTACCTGTTCCTGCGCAAGCTCGCGCCGCGCTCGCGGCTGCTGAACGCGTTCTACGCGGGCGGCTTCGACCACGACGCGGTGAGGGAGGCGGACTTCCTCATGGGCGCTGTGCTGCTCGTGCGGCGCGAGGCGATCGAGCAGGTCGGCCCCGCCGACGACGGGTTCTTCCTCTTCAGCGAGGAGACGGACTGGAGCTACCGCTTTCGCGCCGCGGGCTGGAAGGTGCTCTTCTTCCCCGGCGCCGAGGCAACGCACGTGCTCGGCGGCTCGCACGGCGGCCGGATGTTCGCGGAGAACGTGAAGAGCCAGCTGCGGTTCCTCGAGAAGCACCACGGCAAGGCGTACGCGCGGCGGGCGCGCTGGATCCTCCTCCTGGGTCTCCTGCTCCGCCGAAGGCTCGACGTGATCCGCGCGCTGTGATCCTCTGGCTCCGTCTCGCGGCTGCGACTGCCGTCGTGCTCCTGCCCGGCGTGGTCGTCGCGCGTGCGCTCGGCCGCCGCACGGTGTCGGCGGCGTTCGCGTGGTCGGTGGCGGTCGTCGCCGGCGCGCTTGCGCTCACGTTCGCCGTGCACGGCTCGCTCTGGCTCACGCTCGGCCTCGACCTCGGCGCGGGGGCGGCCGCGGTGCCGTTCGCATTCCGGCGCAGTCCCCGCGAGGAGCGTCTCCCGGGCGGCGGCGCGGTCGTGCTCGCGGGCGTCGTGCTCGGCGCGCTCCTGTGGGGGATCGAGGGCGTCGTCCGCGGCGACGCGCTCTTCCACCTCGGGCGCATCCGCAAGCTGGACGACTTCGGCGCGCTCTCGCTGCGCACGGTGGACGAGTTCAAGGACGGCGGCCTCCATCCGGGCTACGCGTTCCCGCTCTGGCACGGCTGGCTCGCGCTCGTGGCCGAGATCGCGCACGTCGACCCGACGTCGGTCGTCCTGCACGAGTCGAGCATCCTCGCGCCGCTCGCGCTTCTGCTCGCGTACGAGGTCGGCCGCACGGTCTTCCGGTCGGCGTGGCTCGGCGTCGCGACGATGCTCGCGCAGGTCGCGCTCATCGCGTTCGCTCCCGGAAACGGCGGTTCCTACACGTCGCTCGAGCTGCCGGGCACCGTTGCACGCCAGCTGCTGGTCCCGGCCGCGCTGACGCTCTTCTTCCTGTTCGTCCGCGCGCCGTCGCGGCCGCTCGCGCTCACGCTCGCCGCGGCGGGGATGGATCTCGCGTTCGTCCACCCGACGTACGCGCTCTTCCTCGCCATCCCGCTCGTCGGCTTCGCGCTCGCGCGTGCGCTGCTGGTCCGAGCCGACGTGCGCGCGAACGCAATGGCGCTCGCCGCGTACGGCGTGCCCGTGCTGCTCGTCTTCGCGTGGCTCGAGCCGATCGTCGCCGAGACGCTGTCGCACAACCCGAGCGCGACGGAGAAGGCGAGCCAGCTCCGGCACTACGCGAACGACCTCGTCGTTCACTCGCAGAGCAGCTTCCACCTCGCTCCGGGGATGGTCGCCCGCAGCGGCTCGATCGCGCTTGCCGCTCTCGTGCTCGTCCCGCTCGCGGGGCTCGCAGCGCGGCGGCGCTGGGCCGCGTTTGTGCTCGGCGGGACGGTGGTCGTGCTCGTCCTCGAGCTGTGGTCGCTCGTCTTCCCGCACTTCTCCGACCTCGTCTCGCTGTCGCAGTCGCGCCGCGCGGCGGGCTTCGTGCCGTTCGCCTTCGCGCTCGCGGGCGGGGCGTCGGTTGCGACGCGCGTTCTCTGCGGTGGGCCGTGCTTCCCGCTCGCGCTCGCGGCGGGCATCGTGCTCCAGGTCGAGTTCCCCGGCGACTTCGGACGCCCGTTCCACTCCGCGCCGGCGGTCGCCGCCTGGATCGCGCTCTTCGGCGGCCTCGCCGCGCTCGCGGTCGGTGCGCTCAGGCGCGGCGCGCTCGAACGGCCGGGGCCGGTCGCCGCCGCCGCGGTCGCGCTCTTCGTGCTCCCGGTCGTCGTGCACGGCTTCGCGCACTGGCACGCCGCGGTGACGACGGACGCGGACGCACTGTCACCGGGGCTCGTGCAGTACCTCCGCCACGACGTGCCGCGTGGCTCGGTCGTCTTCGCCGACCTGGAGACGAGCTACCGCATCTCCGGTTACGCGCCCGTCTACGTCTGCAACGCTCCGCCCTCCCACGTCGCCGACACGAAGGCGAACGAGCCGTACGCGCGCCGCGCGGCGTGGCTCGAGTTCCTGCGGACGGGGAGCCTCGCCATTCCGAGGCAGTACCACGCAGACTGGATCGTGCTTCGCCGGCGCGAGCCCGTCGCCCGCGTCGAGGCGCAGGGCGCGACTCCGGTCTACCGCGACGCGACCTTCATCTTGCTCAAGCCCTGATCGTTCTCGACGTCGAACGCGAGCGACCCCGTGCCGGTGTTCCCGCGCGTGTCCGACGCCTGGACCTCGATGGCGTAGTGGCCGTCGGGCAGGGCGAGGCCGTGCGTGAGCCAGAAGACGAAGCGGCCCGTCCGGCCCGGCGAAGTTCTGGTGCGTCCCGGGCGCGTAGACGGAGTTGAAGTCGCTCTTCGGATGGAAGATCGACGAGTCGACGGCGACTGTCCAGGGGACGACGGCGACGCCGTTCTGCACGAGGCGCCAGCGGATGAGCGCCGGCGTCCACATGGCGTTCTGCCACGGCGGCGGCGGCGTGATCGGCGGCGGGTCGTACGCCTCGACCGTCGCCTGGACGGCGCCGTCCGTCTCCTGGACCTCGATGGGGCCGACGATGGGCGTGGTCGTGTCGGAGAACGGCGTGAGCGCGCCCGGCCGGAGCGGGTTGACGTACGTCGTGCCGTCGAACTCCGCGAAATGCACGTGGCCGAAGCCTGGGCGGACGAAGCCGATCTGGTCGCCGGTCTGCACGTACGCGTGCTCGGGAACGGTCGCCTGGACGTGCCAGTAGGAGAACTCGTGGCCGTCCGGTTGGCGGACGGCGACCGCGTCGGAGTAGCGGAAGACGGTTCCCGGCGCCACGGCGTAGATGGCCGTCCCGTCCGGGACCGAGATGTCCACCCCGAAGTGGAAGGAGCCGAACAGGCGCGGGTCGTCGAAGGCGCCGCGGATCGCGTGCTGCTGGTTGAACGGCTTCACGGGCCAGCCGTAGGCATGCGCGAGCGCGGGCGCACTCAGCGCCACGACGCCTGCCGCAAGAAACGCCACTAACCCTGACCACGGCCCGCGGCGGACCGTAGCATCCTGACGGTGAAACTCCTACTCGTGACGCTGTACTTCCCGCCGGCGGGCGGTGGCGGCGTCCAGCGTCCGTTGAAGTTTGCCGAGCCACCTTCCGGCGCTCGGGATCGAGACCCACGTGCTGGCCCCCGACGACCCGAAGTGGCTGCACGAGGACGCCGAGCTGCCGCTGCCGACGCAGGCGTGGGTGCACCGCGCCCGCTACGTCGGGCCCCGCGGGCGCAGGCTCGCGGACGAGCTGCACGGGCGTTCGGGCGTCGACCTGGCGGTTCGTCGCGCGTCGACGGTCGGCCGCCGGCTGCTCGTGCCGGACGAGAACGTGACCTGGAACGCGACCGCGATCCCGAAGGCGATCTCGATCGCGCGCAGCGAGGGGATCGACGTGGTGCTGACGACGTCGCCGCCCGGCTCCGTCCACCTCGTCGGCGCCGCCGTGCAGAAGGCGACCGGCGCGAAATGGGTGGCCGATCTCCGGGACTCGCTTCTCGCGCATCCGCACCGCCGGTCGGACACCCTCGCCGCGCGCGTGAAGGAGCAGGCGACGCGCGGCGTCGCCTCGCTCGTCGCACGCCGGGCGGACGCGATCGTCGCGGCCGCGGATGCGATCGCCGACGAGGCCCGTTCGCTCAACCCACGAGGGCGCGTCGTGACGATCGAGAACGGCTGCGACTTCGACGACTTCGCGGGGCTCGAGTACCGAGCGGTCCGACGTCTTCCGCCTCACGCACACGGGCTCGTTCTTCGGCAAGCGCGACCCGAAGCCGTTCCTGCGCGCGCTCGCCGACTCCGGGCTCGAGGACGTGAACGTGCGCTTCGTCGGCGACTTCCGGCCCGGCGACCGGGAGTTCATGACCGAGCTCGGGCTCGCCGACCGGGTCGCGCTGATCGACCACGTGCCGCGGCGGCGCTCGCTCGAGCTCCAGCGCGAGAGCGAGGCGCTGCTCCTGCTCATCCCCGAGGCCGGCGGCCGAGGACGCGGCGTGCTCTCCGGCAAGGTGTTCGAGTACATCGCCGCCGAGCGGCCGATCCTCGCGATCGTGCCGCCGGACGGTGCGGCCGCGCGGCTCATCCGCGACACCGGCGTCGGCGTCGTCGTGGCGCCCGAAGACGTGGACGGCATCCGCGAGGCGCTCGTCGACCTGCACGCGCGGTGGCGCGACGGCGGCCTCGACGGGGACGCCGCTGGCGCCCGAGTGGCGCGAGCAGCTGTCGCGCGGCCGGCGCGTCGAGCAGCTCGCCGATCTGCTGCGGAGCCTCGCGTGACCGCCGCCGCCGTGGCGCTTCCGCGCGTCGTGAGCCGTACGCGGGTGACGGATTTCTTCTTCTTCGCGACATTCTTCTGCGTCACCTTCGAGAAGGTGCACTGGAGCATCGCCGGAAACGTCGAGATCTCCGACATCCTGACGATTCTCTTCCTCGCCGCCTTTGCGCTTCAGAGCCGAGGACGGATGCCGCGCACGGCGGGAGATCGTCGTCGGTTTCTTCGTCGCCTTCGAGCTCGTCTACTTGCTCGGCTTCTTCAATCTCGAGACGAAGCAGGCGTTCGACCAGTACGTGAAGGGGATGGTGAAGTACGCCATCCACTGGGTGTTCCTCATTTGCGCAGTCACGTATCTCGTGCGCCGCGGCCAGCACTTCTATTGGCGGACGATCGCGTGGTTCACCGCGGGCATGCTGGCGAACGCGGTCTACGGGGTGCTGCAGCTGCTCGCGGCCCGCGCCGGCCACAACCTCGACCAGCTCGTGCTCTCGCCGCTGACCGGCGGTGCGAGCTCGATCAACATCTACGGCTCAGTGAATGGCGCATCGGTGTTACCGACCGAACGCGCTCACCGGCGACCCGAACCACCTCGGGATCATGCTCGACGTCCCGCTGCTCGCCCTCACGCCCGTCTACCTGCGGCTCGAGCGCGGGCACCGGCTGCGCTGGCCGCTCGGGCTGACACTCGGCTTCCTGCTGCTCGTGCTCATCGCGACGCTGTCGCGCAGCGGCGCGCTCGGCCTGCTCGTCGGTCTGCTCATCCTGGCAATCCCGTACCGGCGGTTCGTGTGGTCGCGCGCACTGCTCGTCCCGCTCGCGGCGGTCGCGCTCGTGCTCGCATACGTCGTGGACACGCGGCGGCATTTCTTCTCCGTCGTCATCGCGTCGCGCCTGCAGACGGGCGGAAGCTCGACGTCCGCGCATTTCGCCGTCTACAGCTTCATTCCGCACGTGCTGCACTCGAACCCGCTGCTCGGGCTCGGGCTGAACACGTTCTCGGTGTACTACGAGTTCGTCACCGGCAAGACGAACTGGGGGCCGCACTCGTACTGGGTCGCGCTGATCGTGGAGACCGGGCTCGTCGGTGCGTTGCTCTTCGTCGTCTTCCTTCGCTACGTGTTCGTGCGGCTGCGCGCGGCGCGCACGCTCGGCCGGCGCTCGACCGTGCCGGCGACCCGCTGGGTCGCGTGTGCGCCCGCTCGCGTGGGGCATGACCGCCGCGCTCGCCGGGACGATGGCGGCGAACTTCTTCTACCTGACGATGCAGTTCTATTACTTCTACGGGTTCGTCGCGCTCGCGCTCGCACTGCCCGTCGTGTTCGCGCGGCGACGGGACCGATCTAGAGCGACTCATTCGTGAACACGCATGCGCCGATGAGGAACGACACGCGCATCGGCAGCGGCAACAGGACACGAAGGACGATTGCGCCTGCGGATGTCGCGGAAGCTCTCGCGTCTTCTCGTCGTAGACGTAATGATGGCGGTACGGGAGCAGCGCGCGTAGGAAGCGGCGGTTCTCTCGCAGCGCTCGCAGCGAGCTCGAGAGGCGCGCGTGAGCGAGCGCTTGTCGATGAGAAAGTTCGGGTGAAACGCGACGTAGAGGGTCGGCGACTTGGTCAGCGGATGCACAGGGAGGGCCGAAAGGAGGTCGTACTCGGCGCCCTCGATGTCGACCTTGATGAAATCGGCGGTATCCAAATCGGCGCGTGAGAGGAGCGTGGAGAGGCTCAGCTGCTCGGTCTCCCACCGTGCGCCGGCGTCTCCGGGGCGGGCGACGCTCGAGTTCGAGTCTCCGCCGCTGCCGGGGGAGGTGAGAATGACGGAGCCGTCGGTTGGCCCGATGGCGGCCTGGACGGCCGTGGTCTTCTCCATCGTCTCCGGGTTAAGGGCGAGATTCTCGCTGAGCGCGGCAAATGCGAGCGGGTCCGGCTCGACGCACACGATGCGCGAGACGAGGGGCGCTGCGAGGAGGACCGTCGAGCCGATCCATGCTCCGAGGTCGACATACCGTGTGCTGGGCCGCAGGAAGCGGGAGAACACGGCGACCGTCTCCGGCTCCCAATCATCGGTCTCGTAGAAGTCCCAAAAAGTGCTGTACTCGTCGCGGTCGGCCACGTTGAAGGTGGCGCCTGCTTTCGTGATCGCACGCATCGGCGCCCTCGAGTCTCGCATGGACTGCGGTCATCCGGTCACAACTGGATCCCGACTATCATCGCCGGTTCCGCGATGGAGACGGCCGTCACAGACGTTCTTGCCGCGCCTGAAATGACAGACGACGTTGAAGTCTCGGTCGTCATCCCGTGCCTGAACGAGGCCGCCGGTATAGTCGAAGTGATCGGGAGGCGGGCGAGGCACTTCGGTCGGCGGGTCTCGCGGCGAGATCATCGTGGTCGACAACGCCTCGGAGGACGACTCGGCTGCCCTCGCGCGAGAAGCCGGCGCCACCGTGATCGCCGAGCCGCGCCGCGGATACGGGAGTGCGTACCTCGCCGGGCTTGCGGCCGCGCGCGGCGACGCCATCGTCATGGTCGACGCCGATGGGACGTATCCGCTCGACCGCGTTGGCGACTTCGTCGAACGCCTTCGCGGCGGCGCCGACATGGTGCTCGGCTCGCGGTTCAAGGGGACGATCGAGCCGGGCGCGATGCCGTGGCCGAACCGCTATCTCGGCAACCCGCTGCTCACGGGCATGCTGAACCTCCTCTTCCGCAGCGGCGTCTCCGACGCGCATTGCGGGCTGCGTGCTGTGCGCCGTGAGGTGCTCCCGGACCTGCAGCTGTCGGCGACCGGGATGGAGTTCGCGTCGGAGATGGTGATCAAGGCGGGGAAGCGCCGCCTGCGCGTCGAGGAGGTGCCGATCGGCTACCGCGTGCGCATCGGCGAGTCGAAGCTCTCGCGCTTCAGCGACGCGTGGCGGCACATCCGGTTCATGCTCGTGTACAGCCCGGCGTTCCTCTTCGTCCTCCCGGGCGGCATCGCCGCGGTCGCCGGCCTCGCCGGGCTGATCGTCCTCGGATCGATGAGGCACTTGTCCGACAACTGGACCGGCGTGTCGGTCGCGCTTCGCGATGCTGACGATTCTCGGGCTCGGCGTGATCCAGCTCGGGCTGTTCGCGCGCACGTACGCGGTGATCTATCTCGGCGAGCACGACGACGCGCTCGAGCGCGGATGGCGGCGCCTTCGCCTCGAGCACGGGCTCGTGCTCTCGGGCGTCACGTTCCTCGTCGGCGCGGCGATCACGCTCGTCTCCTACTTCGACGGGATCAAGGACCCGCGGCTCGGGATCCTCGGCCTGGCCCTCGTCGCGGTCGCAGTCCAGGGCGCGTTCGGGGCGTTCTTCCTCAGCATCCTCGGCCTGAGCGAGCACGCGATCCTGCGGCGACGCGCAGCTAGCGGTTGAAGGTCCTCGTCCTGACGACGTCGTACCCGCGCGACGCCGACGATCCGCCGGCCGCTTCGTCGCCGACGCGGTCGACGCGGCTCGCGTCGCGCGGCGTCGAGGTCGAGGTCGTGTCGCCGGCGTCCTTCCGGCACTTCGGGATCGCCTACGGCCACGGCATCGTCGGCAATCTGAAAGCGCACGGCCGTGGCTCGTCGCTGTTCCTCCCAGCGTTCTTCTGGAACTTTCGGCGCGCGGCCGCGCGGCCGCGACGTGCGACCTCGTGCACGCGCACTGGCTCGCCGCCGGCGCGGTGGCGGCGACGCTCGGCAAGCCGTTCGTCGTCCAGGTGTGGGGAACGGACGTCGAGCTGGCGCATCGCGCGCCGTGGCTCGCGCGCTGGATCCTGCGGCGGGCGCGGCTCGCGCTCGGAGCGTCGGCGTACCTCTGGCGGATGGGCGCGCGTCGGCTCGGCGCGCGCGAGGTGCGGGTCGTGCCGACGGCGGCGTCGACGATTCCGGACGCGGTCGACGGAACCGGAGGAGCCGCCGCACGTCCTCTACGTCGGCCGGCTGTCGGCGGAAAAGGGCATCGAGGACTTCCTGAGCGCGACCGAGGGCATTGCCGCGCGTGATCGTCGGCGCCGGGCCGATCCGCGTCCCGGAGAGCGTCGGCACGGTCGCACCGGCAGAGCTCGGGCGCTATTACGAACGCGCGGCCGTCGTCTGCGTCCCGTCGCGCCGCGAGGGGTACGGCATGGTCGCCCGGGAGGCGATGGCGTATGGACGGCCGGTGGTGGCGACGCCGGTCGGCGGGCTGCTCGACGCGGTCGAGGACGAGGCTGACCGGTCTACTCGCCGACCGCGGCGACTCCGCGTCGCGATCGAACGCCTCCTCGCGAGTCCCGAGCTGCGGGCTCGGCTCGGCGCCGCAGCGCGGGAGAAGGCGCGACGTGAGATGGTCATGGACGGCGGCCGCCGCCGCGTCGATTGCCGCGTACGAGGCGCGAGCCTACTGACACGTCGGGCGACGGCCCAGAGCGAGAGGCCGAACGGGAGGCGTAGGAGGTCGAGGCGGCGGAGAACCGGGACGAGGCGGTCATACGCTCGCAGCGGCCCTGCCGGCACTTGGTCCCGCCGTAGTACCCGCGAGGCGACGAGCCAGCCGACAGCGCCGAAGGGGTTCACGTAACGAATCTCGACGGGCTCCAGGCCGCCTCCTCGAGGAAGGCGGCGCAAAGGGCCGCGCGAATACCGTCGCTCGTGACCGACGCTCCGATCGATCTTCGCCGTACAGCCTGGCGGTGCGCGGGGACGAGCAGAAGGAGGTGCCCGCCGGGTGCGAGACAGTCGTGGAAGCCGCGCAGCACGAGGGCGTCGTCCCCGATGTGCTCCAGCACGTTCAGGCAGAGGACGGTGTCGAACGCACCTCGTGGACCGTCCCCGGCGAGCCATGCGCGTCGGCTTCGACGACGGCTACGCGAGCGTTGTCAGCGAACCGCATGCGAAGTCCTCGATGCGAACTCGGATCCGGCTCAATCGCCACGATCGTCCGCGCGTGCGGCGAGCGCCGCAGTGAAGGTGCCGGTTCCTGCTCCGAAGTCGAGGACGCGCGAGCCGACGAACGGTTTGGCGCGTTCGAGCAGCCACTTGTTGTAGTTGTCGGCGGCCGCCATACGGTCGAGCGACTCCTCCTGGCCGGGCAGGCGGGCCGAGAAAGGACGCGGACACGCGTCCGGCTACGAGCTGCCGTTGCGAGACGACGTAGTTGCCGAGCACGAGCATGTCCATCTGCGTCTTCAGGAACGTGTCGAAGGCCTCCGCCGGACGTCATGACGATCGGCTCGTTCTCGTTGAACGACGTGTTGAGCAGGATCGGCACGCCGGTGAGGCGCGCGAATTCCTCGATGAGCCGGTAGTAGCGCGGCTCGACGCTCACGCTCGACCGTCTGGAGCGCGGCCCGTGTCGTCGACGTGGTTGACGGCGCGGGATCAGCTCGCGCTTGTCCGGCCTCGTCTTGTAGACGAGCACCATGAACGGCGACGCGTAGTCCTGGTCGAACCAGTCGCCGGCCGCTCGGCGAGGATCGAGGGCGCGAAGGGCCGGAACGGCTCGCGGTGCTTGATCCGCGCGTTGAGGACGTCCTTCATCGTCGGCGCGGCGCGGGTCGGCGACGATCGAGCGGTGGCCGAGCGCGCGCGGGCCGAACTCCATGCGGCCCTGGAACCAGCCGACGACGTCGCCGGCGGCGATGCCGCTCCGCGACGGAGGGGAAGAGCGCCTCATCGTCGAGGCGCTCGCGCGCGAGGCCCCGCGGCGGCGACCGCAGCGGCGATCTCGCCGTCGTCGAGTACTCGGGGCCGGTGTACGCATGCCGCATGACGAAGCCGCGGGGCTGCCGAGCGGCCTGGTTCCAGACGAAGTAGGCGGCCCCGACGGCGGTCCCGGAGTCGCCGGCGGCCGGTTGGACGTAGAGCTCCTCGAACGGCGTCTCGGGTCGAATCCGGCCGTTCGCGACGGCGTTGAGCGCGACGCCGCCGGCGAGACAGAGGTTCGTCATGCCGGTTCGTTCCTGGAGCGCTCGAGGATATGGAGGTAGACCTCCTCGAGGCGCTTCTGCAGCGCGGCCGCGACGTCCTCGTAGTGCGCGCGTGATCTCGTCTCCGCGGTTCCCGTGCGGGCCCGAAGCGTCTCGACGAGCTTGTCCGAGTAGATGCGGCCGATGCGCGGCGAGCCCTCGTCCCAGGTCATGTCGACGCCTTCTTTGTCGTGCGTGAAGTAGTCGAGGTTCAGCGCGAACAGGTCGCCGTTCGTCTGCAGCGACGTCGCGCATCGCCTTGCAGGTAGGGGCCGGGATCGCCGTACGGCGCAAGGCCCATGACCTTGCCCTCGTCGCCGTACTCGGGGAAGCCGAACCACTGGGTGAACGCGGCGTAGAAGATCCCGAGGGAGTGGGGGAACAGCACGCGGTCGAGGACCTGGAAGCGAGTTGCCGCTGCCCGACGGCGGTCATCGTCGAGCAGAAGTCGCCGAAGCCGTCGACGGAGAGGATCGCCGCCTCGTCGAACGGTGAGACGAAGAACGCGCTCGCGACGTGGGCCTGGTGGTGCTCGACGTTGTGTACCTGCGCGCGCGAGCGTCGTCGCACTCGATGTCGAGCGAATCCGCGAGGGCCATCTTGACGTCGCGGATCTTCGCCGCATTCTGGAGTCGCGCCTTGAGGTATCGGGCGCTCGCGCCGTGCCGGATCGTCCGGAGGAGCTTCTGGCCGACGTTCGCGCGCGGGTCACGGGAGACGGCGAGGTGGTCGAGCTGCGCCGGGGTCGATGCCGCGCCTCGGCGAGGCACCACGGGCGGCGAGCGCCGGGAAGCCGGCGCACGTGCTTGACCCGGTTGAAGCGCTCCTCCTCGGCCGCGGCGACGAGCTCGCCGTCGACGACGAGCGCCGCCGCAGCGTCGCCGTGATAGGCGTTGAGGCCGAGGATCGCGGTCATCGTGCCGAGGGTAGCTGTTGGTCGTGCGAGGATTCCACAGACTTCGGTCTCGGGAGCACTGGGTGTCGTTCGCCGCCCCAGTTTGAGCGAACGGAGTCTTATGATCGCCGTCGTGAACGTCGTCGCGCAGGCGCGCATCCGACCTTGAGCGCACTCTCGGTCTTGGCCGAACGCGCGCCCGTCCGGTGGGCCCTGCGACGACCGGGCGTCAGCGCGGCGGCAATTCTGTGGGTGCTCTTCGCGCTCAATTTCAACGTGCTCACGATCACGACGGAAGGCGACTCGCGCGTCCAATTCACACTCGTCCGCCGCCTCTTCGGCGCCGACGTTCATGCAGTCGGCTACCAGTTCGGGCTGGCGATATTCGAGGTTCCGTTCTACGCCTGCGGGCGGTTGCTCGCGGCGTTTGGGATCACGTCGATCGGAGGTGCGCCGAGTACCGAAGCGAGCGTTGCATTGGGATCGAGTCTTGTCACACTCGGAGCGCTCCTACTGACCGCACACCTCGTCACAGCTCTTCGACTGCCCGTGCCCGGGTTCGCAGCGTTCACTGCGACGTTCGGAATGCCTCTCTTCTACTATGGCACGTGGGTGCCGGGCAGACCCACTCCTGGGACACCCTTCTTTTCGCGGCGGCGCTTGTAGTTCTTCTCGCGTACGTCCGGTCCGACTTCTCAGATAGACGGCTGCTTGTGATCCTCGCTGTCATCCTCGGTTTCGCCGCGACCGTTCGCTACTTCAGCGCTCCCGCCATCGTGGCGCTCGCGATCTCGCTCGCAGTGCTCCGTCACTACCGCCAGGCGTTCTTGCTCCTCGCGGTCGCCGCAGCGACCTGGGGGCTCCTCTTCCTGGTTCCGTTCGCGGCTGGAGCCCCGTTGACGGGAGGAGGTTACGGCGAAAACGTGCTCGCGTTCGATCCTCTAGGGCCGGTGAAAATGCTCGTGACCGACCACCGCGGTCTCTTTGTCTGGTCGCCGATAGCCCTGGTCGGCCTTGCCGGATACGCACGGCTCCTTCGCCGCGGGGGGCGCGATCGGCGGTTTCTCGTGCTGGCCGGAGTCATGGGTTTCGCCATTCTCGTTTCGTATGCCGCGATTCCCTTCTGGGACGGAACGTGGTCGTTCTCGCAGCGATACTTGACGCCCCTCACGCCGCTGGTCGGCATCGGGGTGGCAGGGCTCGCGGGAGCAACTCGCCGCTGGGCCATCGTACTCGGCACCTTGGCGACCGCATGGACGGTCTTTCTCGCGTTGAACCTGCAGCTCGTAGGCCCTCCCGCCAACGATTACTCGACGATCCGCGGTGGAGCATCGGACGTCGCGCTCCAAGTGACTCGGCGGCACGTGTCCCCGGGCGAGTACGCATGGGCGATCTACCATCGGTCGCGGCTGTTGCACTGAGAGAGGTGAAGCGCTAGGGGCGAAAGCCTAGGCTTCCGCCCGGTAACCGCCGTTCTGGACATTCTCTGTCACTACAGCATCGGTTCCGAGTGAAGAACGAGACAGGGAAGCTGACGGCAGGCGTTGACCGTGACTGAGCGTTAGGGGTACAGCCGCTACCGCCTTCTACCGCCCCTGGCGGCGGCGCGGATCGCGTTGTAGAAGCGGGTGGTCAGCAGCTCGGATCCCTGCACGCTCAGGTGGCGGGAGTCGCGGTAGAGGAGCACGTGATTCCGGACGCTGGAGCAGCTCACGCGACTGCACATGAGATTCTCGAAGCTGATCGTCCGCGTCAACGGGACGCTCGAGGCGACGGCGCTGTCGGCCTCGATGGCTTGCTTGAGCTCCTCGTCCACTTCGTGCCGCGGCACCGGCTGGAGGCACGAAGAAGTGAGAACCCTGATGACGGCACAGTCGCCCGCCGGCGTCCGGAGCATGGGTACGGGCTGGACGAGGATGACGGGGACGCCCGCGGCGGTCGTCCTCGCAAGCGCGCGGTGCAGGCCGTCCCGCCAGATACGCACCTTCGCCCGGCGGTCGGCCGTGAGCGCGCCACCCGGCGCAGCCAACTCGAAGTCCGAGAAGAAGTAGTCCGTGCGGTTCGCAGCGATCAGAAGCCGGGGATGCTGTGCGACCACCGCGGTGATCGCTGCGACGATCCAGGCGCGGCAATTTCCCGGCGGGATGCCCGGCAGGACGGCGATGACGTCCGCGTACGGACATCCGCTGTGGGTGATGAGCTCGGCATCGAAGCCTGCCTCGTTCGCCGCGCGCACGACCGGTTCCGAGAACTGCCCCGCATTTGAGTCGCCAGCCAAGACGATCATGCCTCGTGCATGGGGGACACGCCACGTGCACCTGCCAATCGGCTTACGTCCGGGAATCGCCGAGTCGCAGGACCGCCTGGCGTCCAGATGCTCGGTCTGGCTAGCGTTCCAGCGGGCGATCCACGGGCGACCCGCGATCGAGTGGCTAAAGACAACGAGACCGGCTGACGCTGCGACCGGCACGACGATGCAGGCTGCTGCAATTGCGCTGATCTTGCGGCGAGTCAGCGGCAACCGGTAGCGAATGGGGTTCTCGACGTATCTGTACGACAGCCACGCCGGGAGCAGCGAGCCTGCCGCGGCGATCGGTGCCGCCAGACCGCTCGTCGGCCACAGCGCCTTTGCATAGACGATCAGCGGCCAGTGCCAGAGATACCAGCTGTACGAGAGGTCCCCGACGAACACGAGCGGAGCGATGCCCATGAGCCGCGACGGGAGCGTCGGCCGGATGGCGCCGGCGATGAGGAGCGCGCAGGTCCCGGTCACGGGGAGAAGCGAGCAGCCGCGCCGGTGAGGGCTCGGCCGCATCCGAGAGCAGCAGCGCTCCCCCGAGCACCAGTGCGAGCCCGGCGAGCCCCGAGCGCGTCGCCCGTGATCGCCGGCAAGCGTCGAAGCCACGGCAACAGCAGTGCAGCCGCATGCACCCGCGGCGAACTCCCACGCCCGCGGCGGCGACCCGTAGAACCAGAACCGCAGCCCGTTGGAGCCGCCCACGGCGATACCGCGGACGAGGGCGACCGCGAGCAGAATGGACGCGGCCGCCACGAGAAGCACCAGAGCCGTCGCGCCGAGCCGGCGACCGTCCTCACGGCGCAGCGCGAGCGACCCGATCCACCAGCCGAGTAGAAGCACGAGCGGGAAGAAGAGGTAGAACTGCTCTTCGACGCCTAGCGTCCAGGTGTGCAGCAGCGGATCGAGCGACGCGGAAGTGGCGAAGTACCCGTTCGCGAGGTTCGCCAGATAGCAGATTGCCGGCGAACAGCGCCGCGAAGATCCCCGGTCATCCCGCCGGTTCGTTGGCCAGCGAGCGGGAGCGGCGAACGTGCCGAGCGCTGCGACGACGACCAGCATCAACGCCAGCGCGGGCAGCAACCTGCGAATCCGGCGCATGTAGAACCGGCCGAGCCGAAGTCGCCCCGTCCGCTCGAGCTCGGCGACGAGCGTCGACGTGATCACGAAGCCCGAGATCGCGAAGAAGACATCGACGCCGGTGTAGCCTCCCGAGAGCCCGACGCCGGCGTGGAAGAGGACGACGAGCAGGATCGCCATCGCTCGTAGCCCCTGGATGTCGGGCCGACGAGGCAGGGCGCCGGGCGGACGGCGCCGCTGCGCCGCTGTTTGTTCCCGTCACGGACGTGGAGGTTAGGGTAGCTGGGCTGACCCCGGAAAGAACAGAAGGCCCCGAGTGCGCTATGGAGACGGCATCGAGGCGCTCTTAGCTCGTCCGCTGGAACCGGAAACGCTTCGCGCGCGCCTTTGGACAGGTGCTCCTCGCTCGCGGGCTCGCCCATTCGTAGCCTCGATGAGGGTCTGCCAGTGGCGAGGGTGCGGCGTTTTCTCGTCGTGCCTGATCAGCGAGACGCAGCGAAGAGACAGAGCCAGTCGCCGGCTGAAGCTGGCTGAGCGGGATGTTCCTGAGTAGCGGGAGGATCTCGCGGGTGAAGGCTGAGAGGTCGGTTAGCTTCCCGAAGCGGTCGTCCCATTCGCGAACTTCGCGCACTTCCGGCGTGCGGTCGATGCCGCGCGTCGGTGCGCCGCGACTGCGCCATGCGTTGGATCTTCACCCTGGCGCTTCTTCTGTTCGATGGCATGGGGTGCGCTTCCATGGAACGCCTTTCTATACCCGTAGTGCGAGCGAAGGCCCCGATCGATGCTCGACGCGACATGCTTGGCGAATCAGGCCGAAGCCGAACCGTTCCCTGGGAGCGAATAGGCTGGAGGTCATGGCGGGCGCGATGGCAGTAGCGGGGCTTGCGCCGGTGACCGCGATCATCGGGAGCCATAACGAGGCCTCGCTCTTGCAGCGTTGCCTTCCGAGCGTTGCATTCTGTGAGGAGGTGATCGTCATTGACATCGACTCTCGCGACAGAACAGCTGCGGTCGCGGAGGAGCACGGCGCGAGGGTGCTGCGCCATGCCTGGGTTCCGATCGCCGAACGCGCTCGGCTTGAGCTCATCGGCGAGGCAAAGCGTGAGCTTGGGTGCTCCTCCTCGACCCGGACGAGGTGCTCCCGCCAGGCCTTGGCGAAGCAAATTACGGATCTCCTGCCGTCCCTCGAAGCGGATGTTGGTGTGGTCGATTGCCCGTGGCAGTTCTACTTCCGCGGAAGGTCGCTTCAGGGCACGATCTGGGGGGGCATCACGCGCAAGCGTACGCTGGCCCGTCGGGGCGGCGCCGACCTGCGACCGACGGTCCACTTCCGGGACGCGGTTGCTGCCGGGGTACCAGGCCCGCGTAGTCCCGTTCTCCGGCGACGACGCGATCGCTCACTACTGGGCATCCGGGTATCGGGAACTGATCGCCAAGCATTGGCGCTACCTGAAACTCGAAGGCCGCGACCGCTACGACCAAGGCATGATCACCGGTTACCGGGACATTCTTCGTACGCCATGGCCGAAGTTCTACGAGAGCTTCGTCGCGCGGCGCGGCTACCGAGACGGCGTGACAGGCCCCGCGCTCAGCGTTCTCTGGTCCGCGTATTCAACCGGCGCCAAGTTGGCGCTCTTCCGTGAGCTCCGACGCGTATCTTCAGCGCCGGAGCCCGAGGGCCAGGAGACTACAGTGGGCAACCGTGGAAGATGACGGCGTCTCGCCACCGCTTGTCTCGATCGTCACGCCTTCTTTGAATCAGGGTCTCTACATCGACGAGGCAATCCGGAGCGTGCTCAGTCAGGACTATCCGCGCGTCGAGCACATCGTGGTGGACGGCCGGTCGACGGACGAGACGATTGAGATCCTCAGACGCTTTCCGCATCTGCGCTGGGTGTCGGAGCCGGACGGAGGGCAGGCTGCTGCGATCAACAAGGGGTTCCGGATGGCGAGCGGAGCGATTTACGCGTGGTTGAACGCCGATGACTACTACCTCCCGGGCGCGATAACAGCCGCAGTGGAGGTGATCGGAAAGACCGGTTGCGGACTTGTTCACGGTGGCTGGCGGCAGATCGAAGAGGACGGCACCATGATTCGTGACGTGGCCCCGGTCCCATTCGACTACCGACGGCAACTGGAAGACGTGAACGTGGTCTGCCAGCCTCGGTTCCTTCTTCACCCGCGATGCCTACTGGTCCGTGGGCGGCGTCGACGAGGACGTTACTGAGGTACGCGATGGATTACGAGCTTTGCGCTGCAGCTCGGAAAGCGCTTTTCCCAGGTGCGCCATGTTGATCGAATCCAAGCGGCGTATCGCTATCACGCGCGTTCGAAATCGACTGCGCGATACGAGGCTTTCGTGCCCGAGACGCTGCGCGCGAGCCGCAGCCACGGCGGACGGTTCTTCTCCCGCCTATACCTCGACTACTACCTTCCACACAGGCGACCTTGGGCATACAGACTGCTCGTCGCCTATCGACTCGTCAAGGCCGGAGAACGACGCAGACTTCTTCGCCTTGCTGCACACCGGATCGGCCTCGGCACCGTTCTCCGACGTCGCTAGGCTCGACGCCTGACGTAAAAGGAGAGACTGCGCGGTGCGCACACAGGGGAGACCAGCATCTACTCGAGGTGCAGTGTTGTTAGGGCCCGACGCTAGCCTATGAACGTGAGCGAGCCCTACCATCGCTTCGTCTACGACGAAGAACGGCGCCTCCTCATCGGAGCGTTCGAGGAGATGTACGAACGCGAGAGCGTCGAGGGCTTCGACGCTTGGCACCAGGAGGATCTGAGCCAGAACTGGCGGCGCCTTGCGCTCGTCCTGATCGAGGCTCACCCGGTGCGGAGCATCCTCGACATCGGCTGCGGGAAGGGGGCCTTTACCGCCCGCTTTGCGGCCGACCGGATCGTTGGCATCGAGCGTCTCGGAGACGGCGCTCGCCAAGGCTCGAGCGAGGCTTCCGCAGGCCGAGTTCCGGCTTGTGCGAGCAGAAAACGTGAGCTCGATCGACGAACGGTTCGACCTCGCGGTCTGCCTCGAGACGCTCTCGTTCGTCGCAGACTGGCGGCGATTTCTTCGCGATATCTCCCGGCTCACAGACCGTCTCGTGCTGTCGCTGTATCTGCCACCCACAGATCCGATCGGATACGTGAAGTCCTTCGACGACCTGCGGAGCGGAATCAGCGACGCATGGGATGTGGAGACCGAGGTAGTCGTCGTCGACCGCGGCGTGCAGCGGCTCGCAGCTCTTAGTGCTCGCTGAGGCAAAAGGCACGTGAGGGTTCCAGCGAGCGTCTCGCAACGGGCCATCTCCTACCGCATTCGTCTCGCCCGGCGGGCTCCAGCAAACATCGTCCGGTGTGGCCGGGCGTACCTTCTCGATTGGAGGAGCCGATCGACGTACATGCAACTGGGTTGAGAATCGAGGCTGCGAGCGAGCAGGCGGTCCGACACCGTCTTCGTGTTCGGCTCCGGAAAGTCGCTGCTCGCTATCGACGACGCTGATTGGGCTCGGATTGCCGAGCACGACACCGTTGGTTTCTCGCAGTTCCAGGAGCAGGACTTCGTCAGGGTCGACTTCCACCTCATCTCCGAGGCTCTCGACGTCGATCGCTACGCGCGGCTCTTCGGCGAGAATAAGCGGTACGCCTCGACCATCTATGGCGTGCAGGAGGGCTGGCGCGCCCAGGTTGGGAACGAGATCGTCGGCCGTCGGCTCCTGCCCAATGGTGCGCGTGTCTTCCGCTTCACCCGAACGGCGCGCGGCATCTACGCCCCGCCCAGCGAGTCGTTCGCTGCCGGGCTCGTGCACGGATCGAACTCATCGATCAGCACGACCAACTTCGCGCTTCTCACCGGCTCGGACGCGGATCGTCCTCGCGGGCATCGACCTCTACGACCGGGAGTACTTCTACCTGCCGCCCGGCGGCTCGTTTCCAGGCGAGAAGCCGGGCTACCACGCTCGTTCCCGCTTCCCGGGAGCTGACGCGGTCGTTCGAGTACTTCCGGCGCTGGCGGCCGCTTCTGGAAGCCCGCGGCGTCGAGCTGCTCGTCTCCAACCCGCGGTCGCTGCTCGCGGAGGCACTCGATGTCTTCAGCTGGGAACGCATCGGCGCGGCGGCGGCGACGTGATCACACGCATCCGCCTCGCATCGAACACACTTGTCGGTGAAGACGCTGCGCTCGGCATTCCACGTGAACTAGGCCTCGACCGCGCCGGTCTGGTCGTCGACGAGGCGGTTGCCGATCAGTCGGCGACGCGGCACGCGCTCGAGGAGTGGGGCTCGCGACGGGCTTGCGCTCGAACCGGTCTTCGTCGCGCGCTCCGGGCGTGAGCCCGACTACGACTACCTGGACGAGGCCGCAGCCGTCTTTCGCGCTGCCGCCCCCGACGCTGTCGTCGCCATCGGCGGCGGCAGCACGCTTGATCTTGGCAAAGGGGTCGGCATCCTCCTGCGGAACGCAGGCGCCGGGCTGGACTACCGAGGGCTCGATCGGGTGGAACGGCCCGGTGTCCCGGTCGTCTGCGTGCCGACAACGGCCGGCTCTCGGGCTCCGAGGCGACGACGACGGCGTCGTTCATCGACACCGAGTCGCGCATGAAGCTGGGTATCAACGGCCGGTACGTCGGAGCGGCGTTCGCCGGCGCTCTCGATCCGGGTCCTGCTCGTCGGGGGTCCGAGCGTTCGGTCGCCATCGGTAAGGGCTCGACGCGCTCGTCCGCGCAGATCGAAGCCGTCACGGCGAGGACCGCTACCCGCGTCTCAGCGGTGCTCGGGGTGCGAGGCAACCCGCCTGCGTCTTCACGGCGCTTCCCCTTTGCATCGACGAGCCGGACAATCTCGATGCGCGCCGTGACTCGCTGGTCGGTGCGCACCTCGCCGCGCTGGCGATGCAGAACGCGGCCGGGGGCCCCGCCAGCGGCATCTCCTACCCGCTGGGCGTCCACTTCGGCGTTCCCCACGGATACGCCGGCGGAGTGCTCCTTCCGCACGTCGTCGCGGCCAACCAGCGAGGCGGCGCGCGCGAGCTCTATACACCGCTCGCCGAGGCCGTGGGCACTCTCGACTTCGCGCAGGCCCTTTTCGACCTCTACCGACGCCTTGGCGCGCCGTTGACGCTCGAGCAGTGGGACGTGGGTGAAGACGATGTCGAGCACCTTGCGGCACTGACGCTGGAGCAGCTCGGACCGAGAATTTAGAGTTGAACCCTGTGCGATTCGGACGCCCCCGAGGTGATCGAGGTGCTTGCTGCCGCGACATCCGGAAGAAAGGAGCCGTAGGTGCCGGGCTGGGAGTTGATCGGCAATGAGGAGCGCGCGGCGCTCCTGGAGTGGTTCGACTCGAGCAACGGCGTCATGTTCGCGCACGGCTTCGATGCACGTCGAAACGGCGTGTACAAGGTTCGGGAGTTCGAACAGGCGCTTGCGGGATACTTTGGTGCCGCCCACGCCCAGGTCGTTTCTTCCGGGAGCGCAGCACTGCTCGTTGCGCTTCGCGCCCTTGGTGTGGGGCCGGGCGACGAGGTCGTGACGCAGGCCTTCACGTTCGTGGCGACGGTCGAGGCGATCCTCGAAGCCGGCGCAACACCGGTCATCGCCGAAATCGATGCGAGCCTCAATCTCGACGTCGACCGGTTGGAAGAGCGGCTGACTCCGAGGACGAAGGCGATCGTGCCCGTTCACATGGCGGGCGCTCCAGCGAACATGAGCTCGGTCATCGAGATCGCAGCTCGCCACGACGTGCTTGTGCTGGAAGACGTCGCTCAGTCCGTCGGCGGCTCGTGGGACGGCCGGCCGCTCGGCACGATCGGCCATGCCGGCACGTTGAGCTTCGACTTCGCCAAGAACCTGACCACCGGCGAGGGGGGAGCGGTGCTGACCAACGATGTGAGCGTGTACGAGCGCGCCCGCGCGCTGCACGACCACGGCCACGAATACAACGCGACGCTTCCCAGAGGCCGAGACACAAGGTCCAGGGCCGGGCTTCAACTTCCGGATGAGCGAGCCGGAGGCGGTCGTCGGGCTCGTCCAGCTCGCCAAGCTGGATGTGATCGTCGCCGCGCAGCGCGAGAACAAGGCCCGCTTGAAGGCGTTGCTCGGGGGGCTGCCCGATCGAATTTCGTCGGATCGACGATGAGGGCGGCGACGTCGGCGACACGCTCGTGTTCTTCCTCAACTCGGAGGAGCGCGCCGTGCACGTAGCACGGGCTCTCGGCGAAAGAGGTGTGCCAACGAAGAACCTTCCAGATGCCCTGGATTGGCATTTCGCAGGAACCTGGGCTCATCTGCTCCGAGCTCGGGAGCCCGGCGTGCGCGTGTCACCCGGGCTCGCGCGACTGCCGCTGCGCCTCGTTGCTGCGCAGAGCGATTGCACTCCCCGTCAACGTACTGATGGGCGACTCGGAGCTGGAGCGCGTTGCGAGCGAGGTCGCCGAGGCCGTCTCCTGACGCGGATCGACTATCTCGGCATCGTTCCGGCCCGTGGCGGGTCCAAGGGCATCCCGCGGAAGAACCTGGCAGAGCTTGGCGGCAAGCCTCTCGTCCAACATTCCATCGAGGCCGGCCTCGCGAGTGCGCGCCTCGACGCTCTGCTTCTCTCGAGTGACGACCCAGAGATCATCGATCTCGGCACGCGTCTCGGGTGCGCGGTGGTCGTACGGCCGGCCGAGCTCGCAACGGACGAGGCTTCCACACTCGATGCGGTGCTGCACGCAATCGGCCACGTCGAACGTGAGCTCGAGCTTCAGCCGGAGTCGGTTGTGCTCCTGCAACCGACCTCGCCGTTTCGGACCTCCGCCGACATCGATCACTCCCTCGAGGCTTTCGAACGCTCGGGAGCCCAGACGCTGGCCAGCGTGGTCCCAGTCCTTCAGCATCCCTGTGACTGCGTACGAGTCGTCGACAATCGTCTCGAACGGGCATTTCCGCTACCCCATCCGAATGCCCGCCGGCAAGAACTGCCGGAGTTTCATTACATCGACGGAGCCATCTACGTGGCGAACGCCGAATTCCTCCGTTCCTCGGGGGTGTTCGTCGACGAGCAGTCTGCGACGTTCGTCCTGCCAGAGGGCCACGGCCTCGAGATCGATGATGCGTATCAGCTCGATCTCGCACGTGGCCTCCTCCGGCTACGCTCGCCAGATGCCTGAGCTGGCGATCGACGGCCGGACCATGGGCGATGGCGCGCCTGTGTTCGTAATCGCCGAGGCATGCGACAACCATCTCGGCGACCTCGGTCGCGCGAAGGAAATGGCCCGGCTCGCCCGGATCGCGGGTGCGGATGCCGTCAAGTACCAGCATCACCTGCCCGACGAGGAGATGCTTCCGACGGCTCCGACGTCGGACAACTTCGACGAGCCCCTCTACGAGTTTCTGCAGAAGCATGCTCTGCGTCTCGAAGACCATGCCGAGCTGATGGCCTTGTGCCGCGAGCTCGGGATCATCTACATGTGCACTCCCTTCAGCTACCAGGCCGCCGTGGAGGCGCCGAGCTCGGTATCGAGTCGTTCAAAATCGGTTCGGGCGAGCTGACTGACGTTCCATCTCTTCTCCGCATCGCTGCTCTCGGCCGGCCGATGCTCCTCTCTACGGGCATGGCGACGATCGACGAGATCGATGCCACGGTGAGTGTTCTTCGTGAGTCAGGCGTCCGCTTCGGGCTCATGAACTGCGTGTCCGAATATCCGCCGGTCTACGAGGACATGAACCTCGGCGTCATTCCCCTGCTGCGGGAGCGCTACCCAGACCTCGTCATCGGTCACTCGGATCACACGCCCGACCTCTACACGTCGTTTGCCGCTGTCGCACTCGGCGCGCACATCGTCGAGAAGCACATCATCCTGGACAAGCGACAGCCCGGTCCGGACCAGGCGGTCTCCATCGACATGCGCGAGCTGAGCGAGCTCGTGGACGGGGTTCGTAAGGTGGAGGCTGCTCTGGGACGGAGAAGAGCGTCCACGCGCGCGAGCGCCCGATCCGGGAATGGGCACATCGAAGCGTCGTCTCGCTTCGGCCTCTCGTGGCGGGTGCCGTGGTTGGTGATCAGGACGTGTGGACGAAGCGGCCGGGAACTGGCATTCCCGCGGGAGACCTCTCCCTGGTGCTCGGGCGAACGTTGCGGCGCGACGTTCCGGCGAACACGATGCTCGCCTGGGACGATCTGGAGTAAGGGGTGCGCGAGCGGCATGTTCTGTTCGTGACGGGCTCTCGCGGCGAGTGGGGTTATATCCGCCCAATCCTGCGCCTGCTCGACCAAGGCAACAGTCTTCGCCACTCCCTCATCACGACGAACATGCATCTCTTACCGGAGTTCGGTTCGAGCCGGCGGGCGATCCTCGACGAGGGATACAGGCCGGAGCAGGAGATCTACATGGCCCTCGACGGGTTCACGGGTGTCAGCATGGCCAAGTCGCTCGGAGTCTTTCTCATGTCGATCACGGACACCCTCGCGCGGCTCGAGCCCGACATCGTTCTCCTCGCCGGCGACCGCGGAGAGCAGCTGATGGCTGCCATCGCCGCCTCTCATATGAACATTCCGGTCGCGCACATCCAGGCTGGAGAGCTTTCCGGCAATGTCGATGGCTTGACGCGCCACGCACTTGCACGGTATGCGCACATTCACTTCGCCTCGAACGAAGACGCAGCCGAGCGTCTCCGACGGAGTGGCGAAGAGGAATTCCGCATCCACATGGTCGGTGCGCCGCAGCTCGACGAGCTGATTGCCGAAGAGGCCGCCGGGCGCGACGAGCTCGTCAGAAGATTCCACCTCGACGCGGAAGCGCCAGTGGTGCTCATCGTTCAGCATCCGGTGACGGAGCAGGCAGCGCGCGCGGGCGAGCAGATCGCAACGACACTTTCTGCGGTCGAGACCCTCGGCATTCAGAGCGTGCTCATCTATCCAAACAACGACGCGGGAAGCAGCGAGCTGCGGGCGCAGGTCGACGCTTTCCGTCGGCCCTGGCTTCGAGTCGAGCGAAATGTTCCACGGCGCGACTACGCAGGACTGCTCCGCCACGCGTCTGTGATCGTCGGGAACTCGTCCAGTGCTTTAATCGAGGCGCCGTCTTTCTCTCTCCCTGCGGTCAACATCGGCCGTCGGCAGGAGGGGCGGCTCAGAGCGATGAACGTCATCGATGTCGACCATGACGAGGTCGAGATTCGCACAGCAGTCAAGCGCGCTCTGTCGCCCGAGTTCCGAGATCGCCTCGCGGGGATGCAGAATCCTTACGGCGACGGACAGGCGAGTCCTCGGATCGCCAAAGTCCTTGCCGAAATCCCGATCGACGAGCACCTCCTGTACAAGAGAATGACCTACTGACCGGAGATTGCCTTGGACTCCTCGCTATCACGGTTTCTCGTCCGCCCCGAGCAGACGCTCGAGGAGGCTTTGGCGACAATCGAGGAAAACGGGCATCGCAGCGTCGTCGTCGTCGATAACCGCGGTGTCGTGGTCGGAACGCTTTCAGACGGCGACGCGAGAAAGGCGGTCCTCGAGCGTCGGTTGTTGTCTACACCTGTCGAGCGGGTGATGAACATGAACTTCATCGCGCTCGCCCCGGCCCGGTTGTCAGAAAGCGGCTGCGATCTTCGAGCAGGAGCACGTCTTCCTGATCCCCGTGGTCGCCGAGGATGGACGGCTCGTGGACCTGCTCAAGGCGTATGCCTAGCTCGCGCGACTACGCGTCGCGGTAGCCCACGCCCCTGCCGCAACGCGAGGCGAATCCGTCGCCGCAGCAGTGCAAGCATTACGGCGGTTCTTTTGCGGAGAAACAGCAGTTCGATGTGGACGAGGTTTCCGCCGAAGAACCCGGTGAGCACACGGGCGTACTGGTTGAAGACCGAGCTGTTATAGAGGAGCGCATCGCAACGGGCGAGCAAGAGCATGTCGACGATCGAGTCGGTGATAGCCCGGCGATCTGCGTCCGGCTCGTCGTCAAATGCATAGAGGTCCCCGCCTCCGGCCGGCGGATAGACGTCACGTCGCATCCCGCGCGCCCGGAAGCTGGCTCAGGAGCTCGCCCATTGCCGCCGAATCGGTCGCACAGAAGACGAGGAATCCGTTTTGCAAGGGCTTCGGGAGGTGCCGTGCACGTGCACGACAGGCGGCCTCGAGCTTGTGCAGGAACCGCTCTTGGTTCCTGAAGAGTGAAACGTCGACCCGGCTGGCGTACCGCATTCCTTTCCCGAAGTACTGGCCGTTCCCCGTTCGGACGTTGACGCCGATCACGAATGCGCCACCGCAGTTCTCCTCCCACCAGCTGTCTGCGACTTCGCGCACGAATCCGGCCGGCTGAATGGCGCGATAGAAGGAGCGCAGGAATCGGAACCGCTCAGGCTCCGGGCCAGGATGGAGCCGATCGAGACCGTGGTAGGTCTGGCAGACGATGAAAGGAGCTTCGGCTACCGCTGCTCCCGAAGCCAGGAGATGCGCCTCTCCGGGCTCGACCCATTTGGCTTCGGCGGACCCCTTGTCGTACTCGCCGACCGATGCCGGCGCGTAAAGCATCGGGACGCCGAGAATCTCGGGCGGCGTCGCGAAGAACTCGACGAAGTAGTTCAGAGACCTGTCGCGGAGCTGCGCCTGCCCTCGCCAGTCGACGATGAGCGTCCGGTTCAAGCACCGTGCGAGCCAGACCGCACCGGCCATGCTCGAGAGGTTCGACCCGACGTTGCTTTCCGGGTAGGGCCGCGTGACTAGAAAGCCGTTCAGGAGAGCGATCGTAGCGCTGGGCGTTAGCTGTGACGATCCGAGACCGGGCAGGCGGGGAGGTGGACGAGACCGATGCCGAGTTCCGAGTCGATGCGCTCCTCGGTCTGGTGCGTTGCGGCCAACTCGGACCAGAATCGCCCAACGCCAGGCACGAGCGACGACGCGATGTCGTGAATCGCGACGATGCCTCCCTCGTACAGCAGTGGTGAGTAGAGCTCGAAATCCTGCTTCACGCCCTCGTATGTGTGGTCCCCGTCAATGAAGAGAAAGTCGACCGGCGTTCCCGCGAGCTCGCTGCGCACTTCCTCGACCGTGCTCGGGTCGTGGGAGTCGCGTGGGAGCAGCAGCTCGATCCGCTGTGAACCACGCGCGAAGCCATGCCGCACAAGCGCATAGGGTGAGAATCGTCCGAACCGGCCCAGCGGCCGTGTGTCGACTGCGACAATCAGCGCGTCGGGCGCTGCTGCGTACGTCCACAGGAAGAGGGTCCCGCCCTCATCTGTGCCGATCTCGACCACGACTCGCGGTCGTCGCTCGCGTACGCGAGCTAGGAGCCACAGGATCTCCTCGGTTGCCTGCGTCGGTCGAATCCGGCCGCCATGCCAAGAAAAAGAGCGGGCGAACTCGAGCGCCTCCTCGTCACTCAGCGCACCTAGTGCTGCGAGTCGCCGGCGCGCGCCCAGTGCTCCGACGCAGTCGCCGGCAAGCGTTATGAGGCGGCGGAGGCGCCTCATGGACGAGCTCCGCGCGATGGGCGAACGGTTCCGCGTGGGCGCGTGACGGCGAGTCCCGCTTCGAACATCGCGCGATCGTACAGCGCCGTGTGGAAAGAGGCCGTCCGCGCTGGGGGCATTGAACTGTCGGAGAAACAACGCCGAATCAGCGCTCGTGTACGCCTTGAGGTGTGAGCGGGAGGTCGTTTGTGTCGAGCCGTGGCAACTTCAGTTGATCGGCGCCTTGGCGTACAGTCGCCGCCTCGGTGGTGAACGCCACGGAGGCGCCTTGCTCGCGGAGCACGCGCACGACGCGCTCGTTCCACGTACCAGAGGGATACACAAATGCCCAACGATCGGCAGCGCCCAGCCCGGCCAGAAACGCCCGCGTCTTCGCAACCTCGTCCTCCACTTCGTCAGCGGGCAATTGGTCAAGCGGCCTGTGCGTCCATCCATGCCCAGCGACAGCCATGCCGGCGTCGCGCAACTCGCGCATGTCGTCGAGGGTCAGATAGAAGCTCGTCTGCGATAGAAGCCTCGTCGCTCCCGACATGCTGTTGGAACAGTTCGTCGAGCAATCTCGTGCGAGTGCCTGGCGGTAGCTCTGAAGACAGGAGCACCTTGATCTGGGCCGTTTCGGGCGAGTCGAAGCGCCAGTGGTCGACGCGCGGTGGTGCGACGCCCGTCGCCGCAACGAGCTGAAGCAGGAGTCGCTCGTGGTTCGGCTCGAGCGCGAGGATCAGTTGAATCTTCTGTACGTCGGCAACGCGGCGATCGACAACGGTCATCCCTGAGGCCGAAAAGACGGCGGGAAGCCGCCGCTTGAGGAGGGCAGGCAACACGTTGTCCACGTGGTCGCGCAAGCCGTCATCGAACGTGAGCAGGCAAGCGCGCTCAGGCAGCTCACAGTCGTCTTCGAAGGCGGCGATGACCTCGTTGAGGGCAACAGTGTGGAACCGCTGCGAGATATGGTCGAGTTGGCCCAGGAACTCCTCCACGCGGCGCGTCTTCAGACCGCGATAGCGCGTCCGCTCTGGGTCGCGCACGTAGTGGTACATGACGACGGTGAGCACTACCGTCTGCGCAGCACGGCAATGAATGTGGAGCAGATCGCGAGGCCGAATGGGCTTTCCTCGACGGCCGGCTGCAGTGCCCGAGCGAGCTGGTTGTAGCTGCGCGGGGCCACTCGTTCGAGCGCGGGTGGAAACAGGTGAGGATGCAGCGCCAACGTCCGCTCGAGCACGAGACCGTGTCGCGATGCAGACGCTGCCAGCTGAGCAGGCGTGTGTTGGCGGCGTTCCTCCGTGTATAGCGCGCCGTGATCGAAGCGGGGTGGTTTCGGCGCCTCGGCTGCAGGTGCGTCCATCGCCGCAAGCGCCGTGACTGCGGCCTCAAGCTGTCGGGTGTTGACCTTCGCAATCTCGTTCCGCAACTCTTCGAGTAGGGCGAGCGCCGATCCATCGGCGATCGCGCGCTCGGTGTAGTCGTTTGCGGATGCAAGGCTGAACAGCAGATTTCGGCAAGACACCACTGCGACGCCCTTCGGCCGCAGCAGTCGAGCAGCCTCGGCGAAGAACTCGTCATCAGTTGGCGTGTACTCGATCAAGCCGAGCGCGGTTACGGCTCCGGCGCATTGGTCGTCCAAGCCGCTGCCAGGGCCGAAAGGCGTCAGTACGAATCGAACTCTCTCGGCGGCGTCGCCCGTCAGCGTCGAGCGGAGCCGTTCGGCCTCTTCGATCATGCCAGGCGCGGCGTCGAGTCCGACCGTTCGGTGGCCGAGTTCCGCGGCATGGCAACACAGCTCACCACCGCCGCAGCCGAGGTCGATCAGGAGATCGTCACTGCGGGGTCGAAGCTCGTTGACCGCCTGGGTCAGGCAGATTCGTAAACGCTCCCACTCGAGCGGGAATTCGTCCGAGCGCTCGTCGTAACCGGCTACCCAATCGGCCGCGTGCTGATCGAAATACTCGCGCACGTATTCCACGTCGAGCACGAGATTACCCGAGCGGTGGGCGTGCGCCTCGGGGCTGGTGGTTGTCGACGATGCGTCGATGACCGGTTCGACGTGCGTCGCCGCACCCGATCTACATCGAAGGATCGATGCGCGACCAATCTATGGCAGTGCGCCTTAAGCAGCGGATAGCGCGAGATCGACGATGAGCTCGTTCAACTCTGCGTGCTCGCTGTCTGCGCGTAGAAGGTGGAAATCGGAGAATGATCGCCGCGCTAGACCGTGCCGTGCGTCATCCGATACGGCGCCCCATTTTTCGACATAAGCGCGCTCGAGCCGGCGATAGCCGGTGAAGTCGTCATCGAAGATCCAGACGTCCCGTTCGCAGCGCCCGCGCTCGAGCAGGATCCGGTACAGCTGACGCTGGTCGGTCGTCCAGCCGGGGCCGCCGTGTGATCCAGCGTACTCGACGCCGTCGGCCCATTCGCGCAGTCGGGCCCGGATGTCGTCGAGATCGCGGACGTTGAAAACCGATGCCCACGTCTGCGGGAGCGCCGCATTGTAGCAGATCGGGAGTTCACCGAGGGGCAGCAACGCGTTGCGGTAGCAGACGAAATGGCTGCGATCGATCCGCGCGAGCGGACCGTGGAAGTATCGGGGGCTCATTCGGCACCATGTCGACGTCGGACGTGATTACTCCTCCCTCTGCTTCGAGGAGCGCCGGATAGAGGAGCCGGATGCATTGGGCCTGGAGCGCCGTACTCAGCGACGGCTCCGGCTCGAAGACGTGCACAGCAGGATCAGAGACAAGCTCCCGCGGTACCGCATCGCGGTCGGCGACGAGCACAAGCACCGGCTCGACTCCTGCGATCTGGGACCACGCCCGCTTGGCTGTCGGCCAGAGGTCGACGTAGCGCGGGTTGAGGTCGACGGCGAGCACCGCGTGGGTCAGCTTCAGCGTCGGGGCGCCGCGCTTGGCTACGCGTGGCCGTGGCACCGCGGAGGCGCACGGCGGCCGGCGTCGCGTCCGACCCCGAACGCGGCGCAAGCCTGCTGCCGCGCGCAAACGCGCTGTTCCCGCGAGGTAGCGGATGCGAACGGGAGACACGGACGATCCTAACCCGCCACCGCTAGGCTGGCCCGCCGATGGAGGCCAGCGAGCAACAATGAGCGACACCCGTTCGCCAGCGAGAGCCGTTCGGCTCACGTTCGGTGCGCTGATCAGGCTTGCGCCCGGCGGGCTCCTCGCTTCTCCGATTGCGACGACGCGGCATCGCCGCGGCTCGCCGCCGTGTTTATCCGATTCGACCCCCGCTCCACTACTCGGGACCGCATCGCATCCTTGTCGCTGACTCCGACCGACCACCCCTTCATCACGGGAAACGCCCTGGCCGCGCGGTGCCGATACGTGATCAACTTCGACGACCTGACGGTCAACGAGAACGTCGACAACGACTGGTGGTTCTGCCGGTCCGACGTTGTCGAGTACTTCTTTTCCAAGCACGAGCCGGCCGGCGAGTACGTGCTGTTCAGCCACAACAGCGACCGACCCGATCGACGCGAGCCTGCGGCGCTTCCTCCGTCCGTCGCGGCCTACGGGCCTGGTTCTCGACGGACGTCGCACTTCGTCATCCCAAGCTCCACTCGTTCCCGTGCGGCCTCGCCGACCCGCGCTGGCGTCATGGCGACGGCGCGATGCTGCTGCGAGTACAGGCGCTGGAGCTCGAGAAGACGAAGCTCTTCGACGCGAGCTACGACGTCTCCGACCTTCCCGCCAGCTCGAGAGTATTGCCGTCGACCAGACGGGCATCGAGCCCGAACCGCGCCGCGAGTTCGACGAATATCTCCGAGGGCTCGCTTCGTCGTACTTCTGCATCGCGCCGCGGGGCAACGGAATCGACACCCACCGCGTCTGGGAAGCGCTCTACCTCAAGACGATCCCGATCGTCATTCGAAGTGTCGTCGCCGAACAACATGCCGACCTTCCGATCGTCATGCTGGACGACTGGGCGGAGTTCCACGAGCATCGTTTTTCACCCGAGCTCTACGATCAGTTGATGCGCGACTGGAGCCCGGATATCTTGCGACTCGATCGGTACATGGAGCGTGTCGAGCGAACCCTTCGGGTGCAATCCTGACGCTGCGTACGCCCGGTTAGGGTAAGTGCTGGATGTCGCTCAAGCAGAAGGTTCCTTTTGCGCTTCGGCATCACGCGCGGCGGACGATCGACGCGGTTACCTCGTTTCCGCGTGACCAGGCGAGCTATTCGCTCACGTCGGTAGGGCCCCTACATCAGAAGTACCAAGCGTGGTACTGGAGGAGTCATCTCCGACGATTCTTTGCGCCGATGCTCCGCCCGGGCGATCGCGTCTTCGACGTCGGAGCGAATGTCGGTCATTGGACACTGGCCCTGGCGAGCATGGGTTGCCGGGTAATCGCAGTCGAACCCCAGGCGACATGCGCAGCAACGATCGCCTCGGAAACGACGTGGAAAATGGACGTGACAGTCGTGGTCGCCGCCGTCGGTTCTGAGGCTGGCGAGGCCGAGCTCTTTCTCGCGTCAACCAGCGAGATGGCGTCGACCGCGCGACCTTGGATGCAAGCGATGGTCGAGAGGGCCGGCGTGCCCGCAGACTTCTGGCGCGGCTCGACGCTCGTTCCGGTCCGCACGCTCGACGACCTGATCGACGAGTTCGGGCTGCCCGCCTACATCAAGCTCGACGTTGAAGGGTCTGAGTCGCAGGCGATCGCGGGCCTGGGTCGTGCCGTCGGTCTGCTGTCGTTCGAGACGCACGGGCAGACGATCGACGATGCACGCGTGGCCGTCGCGCGGTTGCTCGAGCTTGGGCGGTATCAGTTCAATCTCAGTCCAGGCGAATACCAGAAGCTGGAATGGTCGGAATGGCGCGGGGCACGGGACCTCCTTCGTGCCCTCGAGGATGCGCCGTTCGGATGGAACAACGTCTTCGCGCGTATCGCGAGGGCCGCCGACTCGGCGACGTGGCGCGGGCGAATCGTTAGCGAAACGTAAGCGGCGGCTTGAAGCCCCGCGAACAGCGGGCATCGGCGGCGCACGTCGCTAACCTGTTCGTCGTGGCAGCGCAAGGAGCACTTGAACAGGTGTCGGCCGCGACGGTGCCTAGTGCTCCACCGCGCCCCGGCATGCGGCGGATCCAGCCTTGGCGTGGTTATATCCCGATCGACTTCCCGGAGCTCTGGCGCTACCGTGAGCTGCTCTACCGCCTCGCGTGGCGCGACATCAAAGCTCGATACAAACAGACCTTTCTCGGGCCTATCTGGGCTACTTCCGTCCGTTCATCTCGATGGTGCTGATGGCCGCCATCTTCGGCGGGCTCGCCGGATTCAAGTCCGGGTGCAGCGTCCCCTATCCGCTGTTCCTCTACGCTGGGCTCCTGGTGTGGACGTACTTCCAGTCTGCGATCACCGGGTCGAGCTCGAGCCTCTTGAACTACAGCGGGATGCTCGGAAAGGTCTACTTCCCGCGGCTGTACGCGCCCTTCGCCGCCGTCGTCTCTCCGCTCGTCGACTTCGTACTGGCGGTCTTGATCGTCTCGCTCCCTTCCGCTACTACGGGCGTATGGCCGTCCTGGCAGATCGTGTTCCTTCCGTTGTTCGTGCTGCTCGCCGCGTTTGCCGGGGTGGGTGTCGGCATCTGGCTCTGCGGCCTCTCGGTGCTCGGGATCGTGCCTTCACTTCCGTTCATTCTCCGGATTGTGGTTCTACGCCACGCCTGTTCTCTACCCCGTATCCAGGCTTCCGCAGCCGTTCAGCACCCTTCTCGTGTTGAATCCGGTCACCGCTGTGGTCGAGGGGTTCAAGGGGTCGCTGCTCGGGATCAACCCACCGGACCTGCCGGTCGTGCTCGGGAGCGGCGCGTTCGTCATTGCGCTCACTGTGGCGGGGCTCTTCTTCTTCCGCCGGACAGAGCGCACCATCGTGGACATGTTCTGATGGCCGACCTCGTGATCAGCGCGCGCGCGTTGGGGAAGCGATACCGCGTCGGCCAGGTCGAGCATGCATTCAGGCGGGCGCGCCAACGTTTTGCAGGGTCTTCCTTGACGAGCCACATCTGGGCGCTGAACGACGTGGCGTTTGACATCGACGCGGGCGAGACAGTCGCGATCATCGGACGGGACGGGGCGGGAAATCCACACTCCTCAAGGTCATCTCGCGCGTGACCGAGCCGTCGGCCGGTACGTCGACGTAGCGGGACGCGTCGGTGCGCTGCTCGAGGTGGGAACGGGCTTCAGCGGCGAGTTGACCGGGCGGGAGAATGTCTACCTCAACGGCGCAATTCTCGGCATGAGCCGGCAGGAGGTCGCCCGCAAATTCGACGAGATCGTTGCGTTCTCCGGCGTCGAGGCATATCGACACCCCAGTGAAGTGGTACTCGAGCGGCATGTACGTTCGGCTTGCATTCGCTGTCGCCGCCCATCTCGAGCCCGACATCCTCATCGTCGACGAAGTGCTAGCCGTAGGCGACGCCGAATTTCAGAAGCGCTGCCTCGGGCGCATGACTGACGTCGCGCTGGAAGGGCGGACAGTTCTGTTCGTGAGTCACAACATGCAGCTCGCGAGACGTCTCTGCCTGCGGGGAATCCTCCTCGAGCGCGGCGAGGTCCAGGCCGATGGAGACGTGGAAACGGTCATTCACAGATACCACTCCTCACTCGAGACGAACGACGAGGGACGCCGCACGTGGTACGAGGCGCCCTGGGCGACGACTACTTCCGTCTCTACGAAGCTCGTGTTGGCGACGAGACGACGAGCCGCAGCCGACGTACTTCTCCTCGAAGCCGATCTATCTCACGCTCGAATTCGATCTCGAAGACATCGACCCGTCGCTGAACATCGGTGTTGACATCGCGACTCTCGACGGCGTCGTCGTGTTCTTCGTCGGTTCGCGACCTCGCCGAGCACGCCGCGCCGCGGCTCGTGAGGGGGAGAAACACAATTCGGTGCGAGATCCCGGCCGAGCTCCTGAACTCGGGCCGGTATGTCGTGAACCTCCGCATCTCGCTGCATACCATCCGCTGGCTCGTCTACGCCGACGCCGTGCTCCACTTCGACGTGCTCGCCGACCACGGCGAGTCGCTGTGGGAGCTCGGGGTCGGGCGCCCGGGCGTCGTGGCACCCCGCGTCCATTGGTTCGCAGTCGAGCCTGAATCGGACGGGGGAGGCGGCGTTGCGGGTCTCCGGGTGACGGGGGCCGGGCCGGCTCGCCGTCTGCGCGCACAACCGCTCGCCCGGTGCGACGGCTTGCCTGGCGCCTCGAGATCGAACGCGACGCCGTCCTCGCGAAGGCGCGGCGCTCCGATCTCGCGCTCTTCCACGAGTTCGCCCCGCTCCAGCCGGAGGCGGCAACCAGACGCTTCGGGCGGTGACGGCGGAGCTCGAGCGGCGTGGCGTGCACGTCTCGTACAACGTCGCCGCGCCGTCGACGCGCGCCATCCTCTTCAACTCCTTCAACTTCGACTTCGCGCGGCTCGAGCTCCTCGCAGAACGTGCCGGCGATGCGCGCAGGGTGCACCGCGTCGGAGCGGTACGTCGCTCTACCGCGGGTTCGACGACGGCACCGACGCGCGCGTCGCGGATGTCAACGCGCGCTTGGCAGACGCGACGCTCGCCATCTCGCACGCGACTGTCGCGATGTATCGCGAGATCGGCATCAAGCTCGTCGCGCCACGCGTCGTCTACAACGGCTGCGACCATCGCATCTTCAATCCCAGCGGAAGAGATCCGTTCGATCGCGATCGCAAGGTGCGGCTCATCTCGACCTCGTGGTCTGACAATCCCCACAAGGGAGGGCCGACGTACCGTTGGCTCGAGGAAACCTCGACTGGGAGAGGTTCGAGTTCACATTCGTCGGCAAGCACGTGCCCTTTCGAGCGTATCCGGCACATTCCGCCGGTGCCCTCGCGCGAGCTCGCCTCCCTCCTGCGTGCGCACGATGTCTTTGTCACCGCGACCGAGCACGACGCCTACTCGAACGCGCTCGTGGAAGCGCTCTCGTGCGGGCTGCCCGCGCATCTACCTCGACAGCGGCGGAAGCGGAGAGGCGGTGAAGGAGGCGGGGTTCGGCTTCCGCGATCGAGAAGAGATCCGAGCTCCTCGAACGCCTCCGCGAGGAGTACGAGCAGCGGCAGGACGCATCGAGCTGCCGACACTCGAGGAGATCGCGGACCGGTATCTCGATGTGCTCGGGCTGGGCGGTTCGTGGGCGCGTCGGCTAAATCTGTCCTTCGTCCGCTCGCGCCGGGGTCACACGGCGGGCTGCCGGCGTCGCGGCTCATCCTCGTCGGGGAGGGCGCGGGCTGGTCGATCGACCACGACCTCGCGATCTCGGGAAACTCGGCCAGCGGCTGGGCGTCCCGTCCGAGGGCCGCTTCCCCGCGTCTCCCACCGCCAGGCCGCCTTCTTCGGCAGCCAGTTCACGCTCTGCGTAGCCGTGGCAGCCGACCCCGCACGCATCGGGACGGCGTACTTCCACGGGAGGCCGGGCACTCCCGGGATGCCGGAGTTCGACGCCGCGTAAGAAGCTCTCCTGGCGCCATGCCGACTTGCGCGAGTCCAGGTCTCGCATCCGAGATCAAGACCTCGTCCTGTCCAGGGGGATCGATCCGGAGAAGGTCTTCCGGATCCCAATCGGCGTCGATCCTAGCCTGTTCATGCCGCAGACGGCGGAACTGGGCCCCGGCAAGGCGCGGCTCGGACTGCCGGACGCGGCGTTCGTTGTAGGCACCTTCCAAAAGGACGGCGTGGGGTGGGACGAGGGGGACGAGCCGAAGCTCGTCAAGGGGCCGGACGTCCTCCTGGCGGCGTTGGGCGCTCCGCGACGCCGACCCGAGCTGCACGTGCTGCTCAGCGGGCCGCCCGCGGTTACGTCAGGGCCGGCCTCGAGGGACGGAATCCCCTATGTCCACCGTGTGCTCCGCCCTACGAGGAGATCGCGCGGCTGTACCTGGCCATCGACGCGTACGTCGTTCCCTCGCGTCAGGAGGGCGGACCGAAGGGCGTCCTCGAGGCGATGGCGCCGGCGTGCCAGTCGTGTCGACCCGCGTCGGGCAGGCGGCCGAGATCGTCGTGGACGGTGAGAACGGGTGGCTCGTCGACGTCGAGGACTCCGAGGCGCTCGCGCCGCGCTCGTCGGCGATCGCTGGCGGGCGCTGCGCGTCGGGCCGTGACCGCGCGCGCGAACGCGAACGCCGCGCAGCCCCGCTCTGGCGCCGGTTCTTCGATGGGTTCGTCGCGCCATGGGGACGCGTCCCCTGGGCCGTTCGTGCCCCCCTCCGGCGGGTGCGGAACGCGCTCTCGCGGCGTCGCACGTCGCCCGCAATGGCCGCGTGGGCCGAGATCGGACGACCCCGCCGCGCCGCGAGGGGTCGCGGTCAGTCTACGGCGTCGAGCGGGTGCCCAGCCGCCGAGGTCGTCTACGGCGGGAGGTGAAGTTCCCGGCGCTCGGCGGGCGCTGCCCAATGCGCCACGCGACTTCAACGTGCTCTACCTCGGATCGAGCTCGATGCCGCTGGCCGAAGCTCGTCGACCTCGCACGGCGACGCAATGCCGCGTTCCGTGGAACCAGGACGGCGTCGCCTACCGGGCTGGTACGGCGACGGCTGGCGGCTCGTAACCGCCGCGCGCAAGCCTCCTCCACGAGGCCGACCACGTCTGTACCAGAGTGCGTTCTCCAAGCTCGCCGCCGATCGTTTTTACGGGAGCTGCAGGAGTCGTGGGAGATCCTCCACAACCCGGTCGACACGCCGCATTCGTCCCTGCGAACGCCCGACCGGCCGCTGACGCTGGTCCTCGGCGGCAACCAATATCAGCGCTACCGGGTCGAGCGACGCTCGAACGCTCGTGGTCGTCCGAGCGAGCGGCTGACGTCGCGACTCCTCGTCACGGGTGCCTCTCGTTCGCGCGGATGCCCCGCGGAGACGCTAGCCATCGCGAAGCTTGGGCTCGACGAGGCGGTCGAGCTCGCGGGGCGTACACGCAAAGCGACGCGCCTTCGTTCATGAGGCGCGCAGACATCCTCCTCCACCCGAAGTACAACGACCCGTGCCCGACGGTCGTGCTCGAGGCGATGGCCTGCGGCCTGCCGGTCGTCTACTCCTCAGCGGCGGGACGCCCGAGCTCGTCGGCGAGGACGCCGGGTTCGGCATCCCGGCGCCGCTCGACTGGGAGCGTGACCATCCCCCCGCCGCCGGACGCCTCGCCAAGGCGGTGCTCGCGGTCGCCGGCGAGCTCTCCGACCACTCCGCCGCCGCCGCGCGAGCGCTCGCTGCAATTCGACCGCCGTCGGTGGATCGACCGCCATCACGCTGTCTTTACAGGGCTGAGCCGCCGGAGCCGCCGGTATCCTGAGCGGTCGTGAGCACCGTCGCGGACGCGCCTTCGGCGGTGAGCGCGTCACCGTCCTCCGTCCGAAGCGGGGATGGGCCGCGCTCGACCTGCGAGAGCTCTGGGATTACCGCGAGCTCCTCTTCTTCCTCGTCTGGCGCGACGTGAAGCTCCGCTACAAACAGACCGCCGTCGGCGCTGCGTGGGTGATCCTGCAGCCGTTTCTTCAGGCGGCTGTCTTCACGGTCGTGTTCGGCAAGTTCGGCCACCTGCCGGGCGCCGGCGTTCCCTATTCCGTGCTGACGTTCACGGCACTCGTGCCGTGGCTGCTGTTCGTCAACGCGCTCACCAGCTCGACACGAAGCTTCGTCGACAACCAGCCGCTCGTCACGAAGGTCTACATCCCGCGCATCTTCATCCCGATCGCGCCGGTGCTCTCGGGCCTCGTCGACTTCACCATCGGGCTCGTCGTCCTCGCCGGCATCCTCGCGCTGGTACGGGATCGTGCCGCCGCTGCACGTCGTGCTCCTGCCCGTTCTTCATCCTGTTCGCGGTCGTCACCTCGATCGCGGTGACCCTCTGGCTGTCGGCGCTGAACGTGCGGTACCGCGACGTGCAGTACACGCTTCCGTTCCTCTCGCAAGCGTGGTTCTTCGCGACGCCGGTGGCCTACTCGGCCCTCGTCTTCCCGGCGAATCTGCGCATATGGATCGGCGTCAACCCGATGGCCGGCGTCGTCCAGGGCTTCCGCTGGGCGATCATCGGCAACCAGGCCGGACAGGTCGGCCACCTGATGCTGCTCTCGTTCGGCGTCGTGCTGGTGCTGCTCGTTGGCGGGCTCGAGTATTCCGCCGGGTGGAGAGGAGCTTCGCCGATGTCGTCTGAGGCCCTCGTCCTCCGGGCCGAGGGGCTCGGCAAGAGCTACCGGATCGGCGAGCGAGAGCCGTACAAGGCGCTGCGAGACGTCCTCACCGACGCGCTCACCGCGCCCGTCCGCCGTGCGCGGCACGCGGCGAACGAAACCGGCCCCACGGATCGGATCTGGGCCCTCTCGACGTCTCGTTCGACGTCCGGCAGGGGGAGGTCCTGGGGCTGATCGGGCGCAACGGCGCCGGCAAGTCGACGCTCCTCAAGGTGCTGTCGCGAATCACCGACCCGACCGAAGGGCAGGTCGATCCTGCGCGGCCGCGTCGGCTCCCTGCTCGAGGTCGGAACGGGGTTCCATCCCGAGCTGACCGGGCGCGAGAACATCTTCCTCAACGGGACGATCCTCGGCATGCGCCGCGCAGAGATCGCACGCCGGTTCGACGAGATCGTCGAGTTCTCCGGGGTCGAGCCGCTTCCTCGACACGCCGGTGAAGCGCTACTCGAGCGGCATGCAGGTCCGGCTCGCGTTCGCCGTCGCCGCGCATCTCGAGCCGGAGATCCTGCTCGTCGACGAGGTGCTCGCGGTCGGGGATGCCGAGTTCCAGGAGAAGTGCCTCGGCAAGATGCGCGACGTCACGCAGGAGGGTCGGACGGTCGTCTTCGTCAGCCACAACCTCGCCGCCGTGCGGGCCTGTGCACCCGTGCGCTCCTGCTCGAGCAGGGGCAACTCGTCTTCGACGGCCGCGCCGAAGATGCGGTCGAGCGCTATCTCCAGCGCGCCGGCGGCGCGCGCGACTCCGCGGTCGTCGAGGGCGACGCGCTCGCCGCGCGGCTCGTCAAGTCGAGGGTCTACGGCGACTCGCCGCTCTTCCGCTGCACGCGGATCGCCGTGCTCGACGAGGGCGGGACGCCGTCGGTCTCGTTCCGGTCCGACGAGGAGGCGACGGTCGCGATCGACTTCAGGGTGCTCCGTCCGGTGCCGAGCCTGCGACTGCTCGTCACGTTGACGGACGCGAACCAGGCGTCGTCCTTCGAACGGAGAACATCGACGACCCGGATCTCGACGGCGCCGCCGCGGTTCGAGCCGGGCGACTATCGTCGTCGGTCGCGCTGCCGCGCGGCCTGCTCGGCGACGCGCGACTCGATCTCAACGTCAGCCTCATCTCCGAGGTGAACCAGGTGCTCGACTACGCCGGCGTCGCCGAGCTCTCGTTCCACTTCGCCGGCCACGGAGCGAACGCGCGCGGCAAGGCATACCTCCGGCCGCAAGCTCTCCTGGCAGACCGACGTTGCCGCGCCGGTTGTCTGAGCTCGACGACGTTCTTGGCGCTTCCCGCACGCTTCAGACAGCCGATGGGTGATAGCAGCCGCTTGCTTGGACGCGGTGCGCCGCCTGTACGTGCGGTCGGGCCTGCGCGGCCTTGTGCCCAGCCGAGTGAAGGTCGCGCTTCGCGGCGCAGTGGGTCGAGCTCGCTCGGCGGATCGGGTACCCGATCTCGTCGCCTCTCTTTCCGCGGCCTCGCCTCGTTCGACGTCGCCGGCCCTTCGCGCTGGCGCGCGTGCTCATCGCCTGCGACCTCAGTCCTGGACTATCTCGATTTCTGGCCGTCCACTCGGCGGGCCTGGAAGGAGATCGTTGGACTCGAGGCGGTGCTTGTGCTCGTGGCGTCGCGCGATCAGCGTGCCGGCCGACCTCCGCGAGGATCCCGCCGTTATTCGCGTTCGAGCCGATCGCAGGGGATGCACATCGGCGTTCCAGGCGCAGTGCATCCGGCTGTTGTATCCCGCGCTCATCGAGACCGATGGGGCGGTCATCATTTCGCGACATCGACCTGTACCCGCTCCGCGGCTAGCTACTTCCACGACCGGTGCGATCGACTCGATGAACGATTCTTCGTCGTCTACCGCGACTGGCGTGTGCATGCGTATCCCGAGCGCATGAGATGGGATCATGGCCTTCAACGCGGCGCTCCCGACGACTTGGGGCGAGGTCTTCGAGGTTGCCACCGTCGACGACGTCCACGAGAGCTCGCGCGAGTGGGCCGAAGGCCTCGAGTACGACGGGCGGCGCGGCTGGGACGGTTGGTACACCGATCAGCAGAAGCTCTACGAGAAGCTGATGTCATGGCCGCAGCGGGCCGAGCGCCTGTGGGTCATGGACGACCAGTACTGTGGATACTCGACGGCTCAATCGAGATCAAGTTGATCAACGAGGACGGGATCGAGCCGTGGCGCTTGGAGGGAATCCGGGCGGCTCGAGTACTCCGACTTCAACTGCTTCATCCCGTACGCAGGAGCACCGCGAGATCAACGACCGAGTCCTCGAGCTCGGGAATCGAGGTGTCGCGTACGCATCGGACCTAGGCGCGTCAGTGCCGGCGCGTCTCGGCGCCGATCAGGCCGCGCAAGCCGAGCCCGGAGCGGACGCGGCAGCGCGATAGCGGCCGAACCGTGCGAGCGGCGACGCCTCGATCCGCCGCCCGAGCGGCGGCCGCTCGGGCACGCGCGCCGGGTTGGACGCCGCAGGCGGCACGATCAGCTCGCCCGCCGGCGCGCCCTTCAGCGCCAGCAGCGTCACTCGGTCGACTTCCTTTGTCGGGCTCGGCCGGCACGTGGCATTCGAGCACGCTCGTGAACCCTTGTCGTGCCAGCAGGCGTTCGAGCGAAGGCCGCGTAGAGCGCGAGCGCCGTGAGGTTGTCGAGCGAGCTCCACACCGCCTGCTGCCGGTCCGCCTCCGTCGACTCGGGCGCGTGCTCCACGAGCCGCACGCCGCGGTACGGCTTTCCGTCGTGCCGCAGCTGCTCGGTCCTCGGCCTGCCGACCGCCGGTGTCGGCGATCAGGCGCGCCGGCAGACGTCGCCGATGCGCTCGACGAACGGGAAGAGGTCGGGCGCGTCGAGGTGGTAAAGGATCCCGAGTGCGAGCACGAGATCGAACTCGCCGTGGCGTTCCGCGTCAAGGTCGCGCACGTCGCCGAGCTGGAAGTCGACCTCGAGCCCAGCGCGCGGCCGGCGAAGCGCGCCTTCGCGAGATTCGACTCGCGGCCCTCGATCGCGACGACGTCAGCGCCGCGCTGAGCGAGCTCGAGCGCGTACATGCCCTCGAGGCAGGCGAGATCGAGCACGCGAACCCCTCGGAGCGATCCCCCGAAGACGTCGAGAGCCACCTGCGTGACGCGGCGGAGCTTCACCTCGTCGCCCGCCGGCTCCGGCGAGATGGTGTACAGGCCGTCGGCGAGCCGGATGTTGTGCGCAGTCCACGGTCCGTAGCGGGCCTCGACCTCCTCCTTCTCGCGACGCGCCGTCTCGACGTCGAGTGTCATCCGCCGCCCATCGCACGTCCGTAGAGGCGCCGCGCAAGCGGTGAGCGCCGGATCGCGGCCGCGCCGGGCAACGCCGGAAGGGCGGCGCGGCTCGCCGTCGGCATCGTGCGCCCGTGACCGTCGGCGCGACGACGAGCGACAGCCTGCGGCGACGTCGCGCGGCCGCTCGGTCCGGCGGCGGCAGCCGCTCGATCGCATAGTCGGCGACGACGCGTGTGTGCGGATGCCAGGGCCTGAGGCGCGAGACCTCGAGGAGGCGGCGGGCGACGAGGTCGTGGAGTCGGCCGGCATCGTCGTTCTCGAGCGACAGTCGCGCTCGCGCGCCATCGAGCACGCGCTCGACACCGTTGCAGCATGGCGTATGGGTCGTGCGTCCACGCCTCCGGGTCTCCGGCGAGCAGCATCCGCACGGCCGTCGCCGGACGCGTCGGGTGCGAGCTCCGCGATGAAGTGGTCCTGGCTCGCCCCGTCCACCCGGCGCTGGTATGCCGCGCGCGTCTGGGAGAGCTGCTGGTCGTGCAGCCGGTAGAGCACGAGCCGCTCGGGAACGATGCGCGCTTCGAATCGCTCGAGCGCGAGCTTCCGCCAGAGGTCCTTGTCCTCGGCCGGACCGGTCGCCTCGTCGTAGCCGCCGAGCTCGCGCACGGGCTGAAGCCGGTACATCGCGGACGGGATGACTGACGTACACGCGCATGATCAGCGTGTGATAGACGAAGTCGACGTAGTCATCGAGACGCTTCTCGAGCGCGCCGAGTGTCCGGCCACGCTCGTCGATCGCCTCCATCCACGTGCCGACGAGTCCGACGCGCGGTTCCGCGTCGAGGATCTCCACCTGGCGGGCGAGCCGGGTCGGCCTGCAGGCGTCGTCCGCGTCGAGGCGCGCGACGTAGACGCCCTCGCCTCGCAGAGGCCGCGGTTGAGCGACGGCACCTGCCCGAGATTGCGCTCGTTGCGCAGCAGCCGGACGCGCTCGTCGCCGAAATTCTCGACGATCGCTGCCGTGCCGTCCGTGCTCGCGTCGTCGACGACGAGAAGCTCGAAGTCGGTGAACGTTTGGTCGAGGACGCTCTGCAGAGCACCGCGGACGTACGGCTCGCCGTCGTGAACCGCCATGAGCACGCTCACCTTCGGGTGTCATGGCGCGCGACCGCCGCGCCGCCGCGCCCGGCGGAACGACACGATCTGCCGTGGACGGTTCAGGAACAGATAGAGGCGGTGACGCGTGAACGGGTCGAGCGGGAGCGCCTCGAGGAGTGGGAAGGCGAGCTTCGTGCGCAGGGGCGCCGTCGAGCGACGCCGGTTCGCTCCGCGCGCGGCGAAGAGCGCCGGATGTCGCGCCGGAGCTTCGCGTACAGCGCGCCGTGCTCGGGAGTGCAGTCGTCGAGCATCCGGCCGCGCCGCCGTCGGTATCGAAGCGTCGGCCGGCGGACATGGATGCCGGCGTAGCCGCGCTCGGCGAGCGCGAGCCAGAGATCCCAGTCCTCGTAGCCCGAGCCCATGCTCCAGCCGCCGGCGTCCTCGAGTGCCGTGCGGCGCAGGAGCGACGCGACGGGGACGTCGTTGAGATACGTGAGCAGCCAAGGGTCGAGCGATCGCGCGACGGCGAGCTCGGCCTCGACCTCGCCCCAGACCTGGATGTCGCCCCAGGCGAGCGCGGCGTCGGGAGCCGCGTCGAGCGCATCGGCGAGAGCGGCGAGCGCGCCGGGTACGACTGCGTCGTCCGCGTCCAGCGGGAACACGTACGGAGCGCTCGTCGCCGCGACGCCGGCCATGCGCGCCGACGAGAGCCCGCCGTTCTCCTTGCGCACGACGCGGGTTCCCGCCGGCGGCGAGCTGCGCGAGCGTCGCGAGCGTCGCGTCGTCGTCGGAGCCGTCGTCGACGACGACGAGCTCGTGCGGCTCCTCTCGTCCGAGCGAGCCGAGCGTCTCAGGAGCGTCTCGCCGTCGTTGAAGCACGGGACGACGACGGCGACGCGCGGCATCCGCAGAAGGGTAACGTCGTCAGAAGGTGACGTAGAAGAAAGGGGTCAGCGCGCAGCTCGTCGAAGCGTCGGTCGGTCGAGTGCACGACGAGCGCGGCCTCCGGGCGCCTGACGAAGCCGAGCAGCGAGCAGGCTCTCGCGAGAGCTCCGTCGCCACCCGCTCCGGCCCACGGTTGGAACCGGAGCGTCGGCGCCCCGCGCTCGCGCGCGAGTCGCGCGGCCGCCTCGAGCAGGAGCAGGCCCGGCGGAGGCCGCGCGCCGCGGCCTCCAGGCGACGATCTGCGCCGGGGACGGCCGTGCTCGTCGAGCCGCACGAGAGCGCGGCAGCCCGCCGGCCCGGGGATCTCGAGCGCCTCGCAGCGTCGCCGCTGCCCACATACCAGTCCCATGCGTCGGCGCCGGAAACCGTCCAGCGTCGCGGACTGGCGCTCGCGGTCGCGGCATGCCGCGTCCGCCGCCGACGGCCGCTCGACCGTGCGACCCTGGCCGCGACAGGCGCGAGGCGACGGCGTCTGCCAGCGAGCGCCGCGCTGCGCCGCACCGAGGACGCGCGGCGGCGGCCGTCGCTTCGGCGACGTGCTCGTCGCGCGTCGACGGACGCGCATGCGTCAGGAGGGTGTAGTGCAGGCGCGTTGCGCAGCGCACCTCGTGGCACCCCGCGCGCACGTGGACGCGCGCGACGTGCGGCGGCGCGAGGCCGAAGAGGCCGTCCATCCCGTATTCGAGCGCCGAACGGATACAGCGCGACGAGCATCTCGGTCGCGAGGTTCCGCCGTCTCGGCGCGCCGCCCGCGGTGGTCTGCGTCGACGACGACCGCCTCGATCTTCCCGCGACGAGGGTCTCGTCGCCGCGTCGCGCGCGGAACGGGACGCCGCTGCAGTGGCCAACCGCGCGTCCGTCGTCGAGGACGAAGATGTGCGCAGACCAGCCGAACGGGTTGTCGACGAACTGATGGCGGAAGTAAGTCGAGCGACGCGTACTTCGCGTCGACCGACGCCGTAGAGCTCGGCGATCCAGCCGAGCTGCTCCTCGTCGAGCGGGCCGCGCACCGCGTCGATCTCGATGCTCATGCGCGGCGTGCCTCGCTTCGCGCGCGCGGAACCACGCGTCGAGCTCGCCGCACCGACGCGAACCAGCGCGTCTCGCTCGAGTCCGTACGCGATCACGTCCTGCGAAGAGCTCGAGGTAGTCGGGCTGCTCGAGGTTGTTCGGATGGAAGACAACCGTCGCGACGCCGCCGACGTCGGCGATACGATCGAGCATGACCGCAGCGTCTTCCGCGCGAGCTCGAGGCCGAGCTCGAGCGCGTCCTCGCGCAGGAGCGCGCCGATCGCTGACGACGATCGGCAGCTCGACGACGTCGAGCGGCGCGTCCCGCTCGAAGTCGAACAGGCGAAACGGCAGCGATGTGCCCGCACGCAGGCCGATGTTGCGATTGAAGCCGAGCGTCGAATCGGCCGAGAAGCCCGCGTCCGCCTGCAATGCGGGGCGTCGTGCGGATGTCCCAGTGGAGGAAGTGCTGTCGCGTCGACGTGACCGAGAGGCCTGTCGCCTGCTCGAGCGCCGTCTTCTCCGCCGCGAGCCGTCCGGCGACGAGCGCGGAGTTGTAGCTCCCGTGCAGTCCGACCTCGAATCCCTCGTCGGGCGAGCGTGCGGACGACGTCGGCGACGGACGTCTCGCTCCCGCCGAAACGGCAGCGGTCGCCGAAGTCATAGGTGCAGTCGTAGCGGTGCCCGTCGCGGCCCGGATAGGCGGTGAAGAAGTACGTCGCAGTGACACCGCGTTCTGCTGCTCGATATCGACGCAGCGCTCGAGCGCGTCCGCGACGGGGGCGCGCGAGACGCCGTGGCGCGACAGCTCGCGCCGCCCGCACTCCCGGCCGGGCGAGTCGGACGACGCGGTCGCGACTCGAGCGGTCGTCGCCGAGCACGCAAGGCGCATCGACCGGAGCGCCTGGCGCGGCGTGACAGCGTCCGCGATGAGGTCGACGTCGTGGCTGAGGCAGATCGCAAACGGGCGGCCGTCCGGGCCAGAGCGGCTCGGTCGCGCGTCGCCGAGCTCGCGCCGTCGGTCGAGCAGCCACCGGTCGACGTCCGGCTCCCAGAGTCGGCCTTCGCGATACGCCTCGCAGAAGCCGAACTCCCAGTTTCCCCACTGGTCGCGATGGGAGTGCTCGTACTCCTCGACTGCGGAGCAGCCGGCGCGCGAGCTCGTCGGGCAACCGGGGCACGTCGGTCCGGCGAGAGCCCGAGCCACGCGCGCGTCAGCGCGTCGACGTGTGCGCGCGCCGCGTCGGAGAGGCGCGTCACCGCCGCTTCCGTTCGAGCGCCTCCTCGTAGATCGCCGCGAAGTCGCGGCCGATCCGCTCGGCGCCGTAGCGGTCACTCGCCGCCGCTCGCGATCGCCTGGCGGTCCCAGCCGCGGTCCGGTCGAGCGCGGCGTCGATCGCCGCGGCGATGCTCTCCGGCCGGCCGGGCTCCGCGAGGATGCCCATGCCGTCGGTGACCATCTCCGGGAATCCCGCCGACCGCGGTGCGCGACGACCGGGACGCCGCTCGCGAGCGCCTCGATCACCGCGCATGGGTTGCTGTCGTAGCGGCTCGTGATCACGAAGAGGTCGGACTGCTCGCAGCCGTTCGGCGACCTCCTCCTTCGGGCGCCAGCCGTGGAAGGTGACGAGGTCGCTCGAGCCCGAGTCGCGCTACCTGCGCCTCGAGCTGCGGGCGCAGGACGCCGTCGCCGAAGAGATCCAGGCGGAAGCTCGCGGTGCGTCGCGGACGAGTCGCTAGCGCATCGATCAGGTCGTCCCAGCCCTTCGCCTCGTAGAGGCCGCCGACGCCGATGAGCCGGCTGCGCCCGCCGGCGTGCCGTGCGCCGTCCGGATGGAAGAGCGCCGTGTCGACGACGTTCGGCACGACGCGGAAGTCGGCCTGCGTCGCCGATCGCGCGAATGCCGTCGCGGAGCGCCGCGCTCACCGGCATGACCACTGTCTGCGTGCTCGATACGTGAAGCGCGCGACGCGCTGCATCGGCCGGGCTGAGCGTCATCGGGTCGTCGGGCAGGAAGACGCTCCACTGCTCCGTGACGACGACGGGCTTGCGCAGGAACCGGCCAAGCAGCACTGCCGGAGCGCCCGCGAGGAAGAAGTGCGCGTGGATGAGGTCGGGATCGAACCCGGCTCGACGCAGGCGACGGTACGCGAGCGCGGCCGCCGACGACGTTCGCGAGGTAGCTGACTGGCGCGGGCCGACGCGGGTAGCGCGACGCGCACGGCTGTGAACTCGTCGTCGTCGCGTCCTCGACGCGGATGGACCGCGGGCGTCGCTCGCTGCGCTCGAGGAGGGCGACGGCGACGTCGGCGTGCGGCGCGACCGCGCGCGCGTGCTCCCGGACGAAGATGCCGAGCGCCGGGTGCTCGGGCACCGGGTACGACGACGTGAGGAAAAGGACCTTCATCGGTCGAGGAAACGGCGTGCCCAGAGCTCGAGGTTGAGCGCGCGCCAGAGCTCCATCCCGGCGCTGCGCGTCTCCGCGTCCGATGGCGTGCGAGCCGCGCGCCGCCGCGGCTGGGCGTCGACGAAGCCACGCTCGCGGAACGACTGCGACGCGAAGATGTCGGCGGCGAGGTCGCCGAGCGCGCCGCGCATGAAGCGGCCTTCCGGCGTGACGAAGCCGAGCTTGTCGCGGCGGCTGCGCGACCTGCGGCGGCAGCAGGTCGCGCGAGCGCGCGGCGCAGGACCGACTTCGTCTCGCCGCGCCGGATCAGCTCCGAGCCGTCGAGCGAGAACGCGAGCTCGACGAGGCGGTGGTCGAGCAGCGGCACGCGCGCCTCGAGCGAGTGCGCCATCGAGTTGCGGTCCTCGTAGCGGAGCAGCTCGGGCAGGCCGCGGCGCGTGAGCAGTGACGTGCAGCTGGCGACGCAGCCGGTCGGGGAACGCCGCGCCGTTGCTCGGCGCACGCCGGCGGCGACGGCGCGGAGCTCGGGCGCGACGAGCGTCGACGCTCCGCGCAGGCGTCCGCGCGCAGTCAGGCGCAGCCGCTCGGGGACGTGCGGCGTCGCGAGCGCGACCGCCGCCCAGCGCGGGCCGTGTGATCTGCGCGAACGCGCGCAGCTCGTGCGTCGCCTCGGTCAGGCGCCCGGCGCGGAGGAGGTCGGAGAGCCGGTAGCCGAAGGAGGCGCGGTAGCCGCCGAATACCTCGTCGCCGCCCTGGCCGTCGAGCATGACCGTCAGTCCCGCCCGCTTCGCCTCGCGCATGACGTACCAGCCGGCGCAGATCGACGTCGAGCCGAACGGCTCGCCCTGCGCCTGCACGATCGCGGGCAGGTCGGTCGACGAGATCGTCCGCGGTGAACGTGACCCAGTGCGCGTCCGCGCCGGTGCGCTCGACGACCGCGCGCGCGAACGGCCGCTCGTCGAAGCCGGGGTCGTCGAAGTACGCGGTGACCGTCTTCTGGTGCGTCGTGGCCGTGCTGCGCGACCGCGACCGCGATCGAGGACGAGTCGATCCCGCCGGAGAGGCACGTGCCGACGGGGACGTCGCTGCGCAGCTGCAGGCGCACGGCGTCGAGGAGCGTCTCGCGGACCGCCGCGACCGGGTCGCTCGGAGGCGTCCGCGGCTCGAGCGACCAGTAGCTGCGGACCTTGACGCCGTCGCGGACCGAACGTCAACGAGTGCGCGGGCGGCAGCCGGACGACGTCGGCGAAGAAGGTCTCGTCGCCCTCGTCGAGATAGCCCTGCTCGAGATAGTCGCGCACGGCGCGGAGGTTCGCCCCGCCGCGGCCGCAGCGGCCACGGCTCGCTCGCGAACGCGAACGCGGTCGCCGTCGACCCGGTAGTAGAACGGCTTCACGCCGAAGCGGTCACGCGAGCAGAAGAGCGTGCGCCGCGTCGCATCCCAGATGACGAACGCCCACATACCGTTGAAGCGTTGGACGCACTGCTCGCCCCATTCGCGGTACGCGGCGAGGATCACCTCGCTGTCCGTCGCCGGTCGAGAACGAGTGGCCCTTCGCCCGCAGCTCGTCGCGGAGCTCGAGATAGTTGTAGATCTCGCCGTTGTGCAGGAGCTGCAACTCCCGGTCCTGCATCGGCTGGAGGCCGGCATCGGAGAGGTCGAGGATCGCAAGCCGCAGGTGGCCGAGGCAGACGCCGTCGTCGGAGAAGATCCCGCGCCCGTCCGGCCCGCGATGCGCGAGCTCGTCGAGCCAGGCGGTCGACCGTCTCGCGGTCGGGAGGACGATCGAGCTCGACGATGCCGCACAGCCCGCACATCAGCGCGGCCGCTTTCCGGCGAGCGCGTACGCGGCCGCGGCGGCGCGCATCGCGACCCGCCGCGCATACGGCGCCCGGACGTAGCGCGTAATGAGCATGGGCGAAACGAGCCGTCCGCCGTGGCGGCGGCTGACGGCGAGCCGCTCCGGCCAGAAGTCGTCGTAATGCCGGATCGTCTTCGCGTCGTCGTGGAGTCGCTGAACGCGCCCACACCGCATCGACGTGCCGGACGCGGAAGCGCTTGCCGATCCGCAGCCACAGGTCGTAGTCCATCGTCAGATGAAGCGTCTCGTCGAGCCCGCCGACGGCGTCGAATGCTTCTCGCGTGAAGAAGACGGCCGGCGAATAGATGCCACAGCCGAGGTTCAGCTCCGTCCAGAGATCGAACTCCGAGCGCGACCGGATGCGCCGCGGATTGACGCCGTCGTCGTCTACGCGCGTGACGTCGGCGTAGACGAGGCCGACGCCCGTCGAGTGCCGCCACGGCCTCGGCGACGGCGTGCGGCTCGTACGCGTCGTCCGCGTTGAGCCAGCCGAGCACTTCGCCCGCGCGCCATAGCGAACCCCTTGTTGAGCGCGTGCGACTGGCCGCGGTCGGGCTCCGACACCCAGCGCACGCTCGTCGTACTCGCCTGAGGATCTCGAGCGTGCCGTCGGTCGAGCCGCCGTCGACGACGATGTGCTCGATCGGCGCATGGGTTTGTGCACGGACGCTGTCGATCGCCTCGCGCAAGATAGCGCGCCTGGTTCAGCGACGGCGTGACGATCGAGACGAGCGTCATACCGCGACGGGGACGCGCGCCGGCTCGCGCTCCGACCTCGAGGCCGAGCAGCTCGTCGTACACGCGCTCCACCGCGCGCGCGTTGCTCGCTGGATCGAAGCGCATCGCGCGCGTGCTCTGCCGCGGCCTCGCCGAGCCGGCTGGCGCAGCTCCGGGTCGTCGATGAGCAGCCGCAGCGCAGCAGCGAGATGCTCCGGGCTCGCGTCTTGGAGCAGCAGGCCGGTCTTGCCCGGGAAGCAGCACGCCGGCGCCGTCCTCCGATCCCGACGCGACCACCGGCTTGCCGTACGTCGCCGCCTCGAGCACCGGCCGGCCGAGGCCGACGCCCTGGTTCGGGAACGTGACGATGTCGAGCGCGCTGTAGATCTCGCCCGTCTCCGCCGTGAACGGCAGGAACGAGAAGCGGTCGCTCGAGGCCCTTCGCGGCGACGAGGTCCTTGATCGCCGACTCCTCGTCGGTGAGCAGGTTCGTCAGCGCGAGTGCGCGTCCGCGGATCGTCTTGAAGTACTCGGGCGGACGGACGCCGCCGCCCATGATCACGAAATGCGCAGGGGCGCCTTCGCGCACGAGGATCTCCGCGGCAGAGACGAGCTCCTGCCAGCCCTTCTGCCTCCGGACGAAGCCGGCGAAGCCGATCGCGACGCGGTCTTCCGGCAGGCCGAGTGCGGCCTTGCCGCCGACGCCCGACGGCGAGGGCGGGCGCACCGAGTTGTGCACGATCTGGAGCGGCAACCGGATCGGGAAGCGCGCGGCGACGTCGCGGTCGATCGCGATCGCGGCGTCGCCGAAGGCATCCATGAACGCGCCGATCATGCGCGAGCGGTGGTCGCGTCCCTCGCCTGCGAGCGCCGAGCGAAGGTGCCACACGACCTTTGCGCCGTGGTTGTGCGCCACCCACGCCGCGGCGAGGAGCGGCGAGTCGTTGAGATGGACGAGCGGGAAGCGATGCTTGCGCATCAGCTCCGAGAGCTGGCGGATGTGCGGCTGCAGCGACGAGACCTCGCGGCTGAGGACGATCCAGCGCAGGCCTTCGTACGGCGAGTCCCAGGCATGCGCGAAGATGGAGACCTTGCCGGTGTGGACGATCGCGCCGGCGTCCGCGAACAGGTCTGCGGCTGGGCCCTCGGGGCAGAACACGTGCGGTTCGAAGCGCGGATCGAGATGCCGGATGAGCTGGGCGAGCGACGACGGCGCTCCGCCGAGCTGCGGACGGTGGTGGACGTAGAGGATCGGAATCCGGTCCGGTGCGGGCAGGATCCGGTGGTAGATGGACTCGATCCGACGCGCGTTGCGGGCGGGATCGAAGTTTTCCTCCGCATGTGCGCGCGCCGTCCGACCGAGGGAGCGGCGCCGGTCGGGATCCTGGAGCAGCTCCGCAACCGCCTCGGCGATCGACTCGACGCCGTAGTCGGAAACGAGCACGCCCGTTTCGCCCGGGACGACGACACCGCCGCCCGTTCGCGAACCGGACGCGACGACGGGGACGCCGCTCGCCGCAGCCTCGATCACCGGACGTCCGAGCTCCGGCCCCTGCGACGGCGCGACGACGACGTCGGAGGCCTGGTAGAGGTTCGTCGTGTCCTGCGTGAACGGGATGAAGCGGACGACGTCGTCGAGGCCGAGCTCGTGGACGAGGTCCTTCGCTTCCGACTCGTAGTCGCGCGTGAGGTCGACGAGCTGGAGCGAACGGCCGACGACGGTGCGGAAGAACTCCTGGCCGCGGACGGCGCCGCCGACGACGAGATAGCTCGCGTCGATTCCCCGCTCGCGCAGCCGCGCCGCAGCCTCGATGAACTCGTGGAAGCCCTTCGATGGATAGATGAAGCCGAAGAACGAGACGACCGGAAGGTCTAACGGCAGTCCGAGCGCCGCGCGCGCGACCGCACGGTCGCCGGGGCGGAAGCGCTGCAGGTCGACCGAGTTCGGCACGACCGTCGAGCCGACTGCGAAGACCTCGGCGACGTCGCGGTTGATCGCGATCGACGTCGTCGACAGCTTGCGGATGGCGCGGCGGATGAGGCCGGACCGCGCGTCCTGCCCGCGATCGGGCAACGCCGAGCGCAGATGCCACACGACCGGCAGGCCCTCGCGGCGCGCGAGATACGCGGCCGGGATGAGCGGCGAGTCGTTGAAGTGCACGAGCTCAAAACGCTGGCTGCGCAAGGTCTTGCCGGAACTGATGGACGTGGCTCGGCAGGCGGACGAGCTCGCGGCCGAACAGGAGCCAGCGGCGGCCGCGGTAGGTCGACGCCCAGATGTGGGTGAAGCCCGAGACGGCGCCGGTGTGGACGACCGCGCCTGCCTCCCGGAAGAGATCCGCCGCCGGGCCGGGCGGGCAATAGACGTGGGGCTCGAACTGCTCCCGGTCGAGCTCGCGGATCAGGTACGAGAGCGACTCCGGCGCGCCGCCGAGCTCGGAGCGGTGATGGACGAAGAGAACGGGGACCGGCGACGCGTGCTGGACACTGCTCCATGCTAGCCCTGGCTGCAGGCGGGCCTTACGATCTCCAAACGTGGCCCGGATCGGCTTCGACGGGCTGATGATCTCGCCGCACGGCAAGGGCCACGCGCGCTCCAGCGTCATGCGGTCGAGGCGCTCGCTGCCCGCGGGCGAGCACGAGTTCGTCGTCTTCGTGCGCGAGCCGGTCGAGCATCGACGGCGTCGAGATCGTCCGATGATCCGCGCCGGCTCGACGCTCGACTGGGAGCTGCGCGGCATGCAGGCGGCGGCGAGGCGTCACCGCCTCGACGCTTTCGTGACGTCTCAGCGAGCGGCTGCCGTTCGCCGGCAGCCGTCCGATCGTCGTGTGGCTCTTCGAGTCGCCCGTCGCACCGGATCCGCACGAACCGCCGGACGCGGGCGCCTCTGTGGCATCGAGCGAGCGATGCCGTCACGACGCTGCAGTTGGAGGCGGTCGCTGCGTAAAGTCGCCGCGCACGTCGCGTTCGGGCTCGCACGCGACCGAGGCCGAGGTCGCTCGCTGCGATTCCCGCTCGCGGGTCGACAAGCGTCGTCTACCCGGGCTCCCGCCCGGATTCGCGACCAGGGGGGTCGAGCGACGGGGTACGTACGTCTTCCATCTCGGTTCCAACGATCCACGCGACAACACCGCGATAGCGGTCGAGGCCTGCCGGCGCGCAGGAGTGCGCCTGCTCGTCGCCGGCGGCTGGAGGGGCGACGGACGCGGAGGCGCTCGGCCGCGTATCCGACGACGAGCTCGTCGATCTCTACCGCGGCGCGGCGGTTTTCATCGATCCGACGCTGTACGAGGGCTTCGGCTACGGCGTGCTCGAGGCGATGGCATGCGGAGCACCGGTCGTGGCGTCTAACACGACATCGATTCCGGAGGTCGTCGGCGATGCCGGGCTCCTCTGCGACCCGCGCTCCGTCGGACGATTCTCGCGCGCGCTCCGGCGCGTGCTCGACGAGCCCGGGCTCGCCGGCGAGCTTCCGGGCGCGGGGCTCGCGCAGGCGTCGACGTTCACGTGGGATGCGACACAGCCGAGGGCTTAGCGCTGCGATCGCAGCCGCCCTGTCGTGAGCAGCCGGCGGCCTATGTGTGCGTGGACGGCGGGCCGGAACACCCAGCGATAGTGACGCCACCGACCCATCAAATAGATGCCCGTCCCCCAGGGAAGTCCGTAGGTCGCAGTCACGGGTCGGTACCGGACGCGAGGCAGGAAACGGTAGTCGCCGGTGCGGCGGTGACTCCAGATCACCTGCTCGGGATGATCGTGGGGACTCCTGAAGCCGCCGTACTTGTACAGGTCGTTCACACGTGGGCTCCGCGTGGACTTGTAGAAGTGGACGTTGAAGAGGCTCTGGTCGTACCTGAACAGGGGCAGTCGTGGACGATGACGTTGTCCATCTTGTCGAGCCCCCAGTTCAACTTGGTCACCTCGTCCGCCGAGAAGCCGAGATGGCGGCCGAGCAACGCGTCAGCGAATGTCGGCTCGATGACGTCGGAGAAGAATGCCGAGCTTCGGCGGAACGCGAGAATCCCGGAGGCCACGGATACGTGCTCCCCGAAGTCCTGGGGCAGGTCGTAGAGCGAGTAGTACTCGCTTGGCGTGGAAAGTCCCGCTTCGACGCCGGTGGAGACAGCGAAGTAACCGAGCTCCGCGGCTTGCTCGAGCATGTCCGTCAGTGGGCGCAGCACCGTGATGCCTGCATCGAGCCAGACGATGGTGTCAGCCTCGACATGCGTCCAAATCCAGAGCTTCCAGGTCCGTCCCGAGCGCCAATGTGAGACGAATGGAGGGACGGTGCGCACCTCGACTCCGGGAACGCCGTCAAGGAGTCGCCGCTGAAGGGGCGTCAACCCGAGGTCGTATACAACAATCATGTCGAAGAGGTCCGACTTGCGTTGAACCGATCCGATGAGGTTGATCAGCCACTTGCCATAGCGAGCGTCGGCCGCCGATGCGAGCGCAATCGTCATCGGGCTGACCCTCTCATCGGCGCCGGAGTATAGCCTTCGCTTTGAGGGCATAAGTGGCCCGGCTGAACCAGCGTTCGCGCCGCTTGCGCCACCAGCGAAGCCGGTAGAGCGAGCCGAGCGCACGGCCCCGCAGTGACACGGGCGCGCGAGAAAGATAGTGGAAGGTCGCCAGCGCGGCGGTGGCTCCAGATCACCTGTCGGGGGTGATCGTGCGGGCTCCGCCAGCCGGCGTATTCGTCGAGGTCGGCGATCACCGGCTGGCCGACTCCGAGGTAGAAGCGAACGTTCAGGACGGTCTGATCCCAGCGGAAATAAAGGCAATCCCGTGACGTCGGCGCATCGGTGTAGTCGAGCCCTGCATTCCGGCCGGGAATGTCGGCCGGTGAGAAACCGAGGGAGAGTCCACGGATTGCGTCTTCGTGTGCGCGAACGATGACCCGGTCGAAGAAGTCCGAGCCTGGGCGGAAGGCGAGGATGCCCGCAGCGATCGTGTCGCGCGCGGCCAGCTCGCGCGGAAAGTCGAAGAGCTCGTAGTAGTCGGCCGGGATGCAGTCGCCGACAGGGTGACCCTGCGAGACGACGAAGTAGCCGAGCTCGTCGACCTGACGGAGCGCGGAGTCGAGCGAGCGGAGGACGGTTGTCCCGGCATCGAGCCAGAAGAGACGCTCGGCATCGACGTGTGTCCATATCCACGTCTTCCACGTTCGGCCTTGTCGCCAGTGCGGGACGAAGGGGGGCACGGTTCCGATCGTCGTTCGGGGGACGTCCTCGAGCAGACGGCGTTGCCGACTGTCGAGGCCGAGATCGAACACGACGATCTCGTCGAAGACGTCGGAGTTCGCTCGCACGGATCCGAGCAGGTTGACGAGCTGGAGGCCGTAGCGCGCGTCGGCGGCGGTGGCAAGGACGTGCCGATGCGGGAAGCCGCTCGGTAACCGCGTCGGCCACTGCATCCGCCCACGCGGCCGGCGTGAAGCGGGCGGCGATCTCCTTCGAGCGTTCGCCCGCCGCGCGCCGGAAGGGCTCGTCCTGCACGAGGCGCATGATCGCGTCGCGCAACGCCGCAGGATCATCGGGCGCAACGCGAAAGCCGTTGACGCCGTCCTCGATCAGCTCCTGCGCCGCACCCGGCGCCGTGGTGGAGACGAGCGGGAGGCCCGCGAGGGCCGCCTCGTTCAACACCATGCCCCACGGGTCCGAGCGCGAGGGAGCGACGGCGATGTCCGCATCGGCGTAGAGGCCGGGCAGTGCATCCCGTTCGACGTTGCCGAGAAACGTGACGTTCGGTCCGGCGAGCCGTCGGAGTCGCGACTCTTCCGGCCCGGTTCCGGCGATCACGACCTCGACCGGAAGACCTTCGATGGCCTCGAGCAGGACGTCGAGCCCTTTCTCGGGCGAGAGCCGTGCAACGGCCACGAGCCGGCAAGTGCCGTTCTCGCGCGCGCGCTTCGCGGCTCCGAAGATCCCGGGATCGACCGCGTTCGGCGCGATCGTGATCCGGTCCGCGGGAACACCGAGACTCACGAGGTACTCGCGCGCAGCCGCGCCGGGCACGACGAACGCGTCCACGCCGGGAAGGAGGAGCCGCTTGAACAGCTCGTGCCGGCCGCTTCTCGCTGTCTCTGCGCCGTGCTCTCGGACCAGACGATCGTCGGAACGCCTCGAACGTGGCACCACGCGAGCGCCTCCCAGTACGCCAGCTGGTTCCAACCTCCGAGAATCACGACGTCGGCATGGCGAAGGCGTCCGCCGACGCTGGCGTTCAGCACGAACCAATGCGAGCGAAGCGTCACGCGCAAGCCCGCGAATGACGCGCCAGTCGAACCTCAGCTCGTCGCGATGGAGTTCGTAGGGCCGGTCCGGGATGCCGCTCGCGCAGGAACAGGACGCGCAACGACGACGCGATCGGCGAGAGCGTTGAAGAGCGGGATCCGATACGGCGCCGGGATCTCCGTCAGGAGGGCGACGCGCGTCAGGCCCTGCGCTGCGCGGTCGCGTACAGGAACCACCCGAGATGCCGCAGCAGCTCCTCCTGAGCATGTCTCGGCACGAGCCGCGCGACGCGTTGCCGGACGCGCGACGGAAGCGGAATCGCCTCGCCGATCTGCCCCATCACTTGTGTCTCGATGTCGTCGAACCATGGTCTCAGCGCCTCGGTCGAGCCTGCGGCGCGTGTAGTGCCGCGCGATGACGCCGTCCGACCACCGGTTGGCGAGCTCGTCCGGCGCTCTCGTGCAGCAGCCCTCCGCGCAGCACGCCGCGGTAGAGCACGTAGTTGACCCAGAAGGTGAGCGAGGTTCGATGGTAGACCATGAACGCGAGTCGGCCGCCAGGCCGCAGGACGCGTGCGATCTCGCCGATGACGCGGTCGGTGTCGGCCGAGTGGTGGATGACGCCCCACGACCAGACGAAGTCGAAGGACTCGTCCGGGAACGGAAGCGACTCCGCATCCGCCTCGAGCACGTCGGCGGCGAGGCCCGCCAGCGCGAGTCGCCGTGTCGTCAGCTCCACCGCGGTCGGCGTCAGATCGACGGCCGAGACGTGCGCGCCGGTAGCGGCCAGCAGGCGCGTGTGCACGCCGGTGCCGCAGCCGATCTCGAGCACGTCCTTGCCCGCGAGCTCGTCGAACGGGATGAGAGCCGAGAAGGGCGGCGCGCCCGGCAGGCTGCGCGAACCACGCCTCGGCGAGGAAGCGCCGCTCGACCTCGGCGAGATGCTCCGGGCTGCCGGGCGCGTACGGGATCTCGCCGCGCCAGTCGTAGGTCATCGGGTTGTCCGTCCACCAGCGGCGGATCGTCGCTCCTGCGTCGGCCATGGAACGCCATGAGTTTAGCGCCGCTACGCTCGTAGATCCTCAGAACACGCTCCGTCGCCGCGGCAAGCCGAGAACGACGTACGAACGCGTGTCGCGCCCGGCTTCGCCGAGGCGGCGGGCGCGTTCGGGGTCGTCGAGGACGTCGGCGAGCGCGTCGGCGAGCGCGTCGACGTCTCCGGGTGGCACGAGCAGCCCGGTCTCGCCGTCGAGCACGAGCTCCGGCGTGCCGCCGACCGCGGTGGCGACGACCGGCTTGCCCTGCGCCATCGCCTCGAGGACGACGAGCGGCAGACCCTCGACGCTGCGAGGGAAGGCAGAAGACGTCGCAGCCGGCGAGAAGCGCGGGCACGTCGTCCCGGTAGCCGGCGAAGACGACGCGGTCGGCGACGCCGAGTCGGTCCGCCTCAGCGCGCAGCTCCGCTTCGTACGCGCCGCCCTGCTCGAGGTCGCGACCGACGAGCACCGCCGTCGCATCGAGGCCGGCGAGCGCCGCGAGCAGCGTGCGCTGGCCTTTCACCTCCGCGAGACGCGCGACCTCGAGGATCGTCGGGCCATCGGCGAGCCTGGACCGGCTCGACCGGCCCGGCGGGCTCGATGCCGTTGTGGACCGTCACGAGCCGTCCGGCCGGATAGCCCTGGCGAACGAGGCTCGCGCGCGTCGCCTCCGAGACCGCGACGATGGAGAAGCAGAGCCGGGCCGTCGCGTTGTCGAGGGCGATCTGCGCCGACGCGCGGGGCCGGCGCGGAAAGACGTTCTCGATGTGCATGTGCGACGAGGACGCGGGCGCCCGGCGAGCCGCCCGGCGATCCGCGCGACGACGTTGATCGCGAAGTGCGCGTGCGTGTGCACGATGTCGCACGTCCTCGCGCGAACGCGCGCGTAAGTCGCGGGAGCGCCCGCAACATCGAATGCGCCTCCGACCGGGATGACGTCCGCCGGCGAATCCCTCGCGCCGCACGAGGTCGAGAAACGGGCCGTCCGTCGGCGAACGAACCGAACGTCGTGGCCCGCCGCTCTCGCGGCCCGCGCGAGCTGCAACGCGACGAGCTGTCCGCCGGCGACATCGCCGCCGAGATGACCTGGTGGACGATCCTCATCGCGGCGCGTGCAGACGGCGACGAGCTCGGTCGCGCGTTCGATTCCGTCGCGGTCGATCACGATTCCGTCCAGCGCCACCTCCTCCGTCGGCGCCGTGCCGACGAGCGGCGCGGCTCGGCGGAGGAAGCGCGAGCCGCCGCCGCAGGCCGAGCACGTCGAGCCGCTGCAGGACGCGGTGCCGCCGAGTCTGCAGCCGGCGCTGGCCGAAGAGATCGACCGTCGCGAAGTGCCTCGTCAGCAGCTCCGCGAAGTCGTCGCGCGAGTACTCGACGCGGTGATAGGGGTTCTCAGGCGCGCCGTCGTACGCCGCGCGTTCGGCGTCGAGACGATGAACGTTCCCGACGGGCGCAGGACGCGCGTGACCTCGCGGAGGAAGGCCTCGCGATCGGCGACGTGCTCGATCGTCTCGAACGAGACGACGACGTCGAACGAATCATCGTCGAACCGAAGCGACGAGACGTCCATCGTCTGGAACTCGACGTTGTCGTCGCCGTAGCGGGTGCGCGCATATGCGATCGTCGCCTCGTCGACGTCCACGCCGATGACGCGCCGCGCGACGTGTCCGAGCTCGGCGCTCCCGTATCCGACGCCGCAGGCGGCGTCAAGGACGACCTTGCCCGCGCAGTACGGCGCCGAAAAGAGGTATCGCTTCAGATGCAGGGCGACGATGCCCGGCGATTCCTCGTCGGGAACGATGCGTTCCGGATAGCTCACGTCTGGCACGGGTTGCCGCGTCCGGCGCACCAGGCCCAGACGTCGAGCTCTTCGTGCTCGACGCGGCCCAGGGTCCGTGAGGTGACGAACGGCACGTCGAGCCGCGCGAGCATCCGGAACTGCCCCTTGATCGGCTCGATGGACGGGGGAAGCTGTCCGTTGAGGAACGCGACGTAGCGGACGTCGTACTTGCGCATGCGAGCGACCGTGTCCGTCGTCGTCTGCTCGTAGTTGAACAGCGGCACGTCGAACACCGCGTACGGGCGATTCAGCCAATACGTGTCGCGGATGCCGAGCAGCACGCGGCCCTGCGCCGGCAGGTTCGCGTCGAGCCAGTGGAACGCCTCGTACGTACCTGTCTGCTTCTGGACGAACACCGGCGTGCTCTCCGTTCCAACGGCTCCGGGGCCGATCCGCCATGTGAAGAGCCCGGCGATCGCGAGGAACGGGAGGACGGTGATCAGCGCGACCGCGCCGAGGTAGAGCCGTGCCCGCTTCCCGCGCTCCCACAGGGCGATCGCCGCGAAGCCGGTGAGCACGGCCGCGAACGGAAGCACCGGCAGGAGGTAGCGCGTGATCTGATGCATCGTCTCCCACCACACGACGAGGTACGCGAGGATTCCGAGGCCGAGAAGCCGGGCCGTTCGACCGCCGAGCGCGACGCCGATCGGCGCAAGGAGGAACGGTGCCGGACTGAAGCTGTATCCGCGTTCATACCGATCGGTGTGCAGGACGAACTCGAGCGGGAAGAAGGGCAGCCGCCAGATTCCCGGCAGACCGTACCCGGCGAGGCCCTGGTTCAAGTCGTACCGTGATCCGGCGTCGAGGTACTTGCCGCCGAAGATGCCGGCTGCAAACGGGTAAAGCGGGTTCCCGGTGACGACCCAGTTGCGGACGTACCACGGAAGCGCGACCGCGGCCGCTAGTGCGAAGAGCCCTACTGCGAGCACGCGGCGGCCTCGCGCGAGCAACGGCACGAGGACCGCGAACGCGACCAGGAAGATCAGCCCGTGGTACTTCGTCCCGGCTGCGAGCCCGGCTGCGAGGCCGGCCCAGAGCGCGTCCTGGAGATGAGCCGAGCGGTGGAGGGAGACCAGGTGCCAGGCCGCGAGGGCGATGAATCCTCCCAGGACCAGCTCGACGAAACCACCGGTCGCCTCCCAGACGAACATGCCCTGGGCGACCCACACGAGCGTCGCGACCGCGGCCGCGCGGCGTCCGACCAACTCGCGGGCGAGGCCGAAGATGCACGCGGCGCTGAACCCTGCGAGCAGCGCGGTGACGACCATCGCGGCGCGTCCGTTCCACAGCGCCTGACCGAGCGCCTGGTGGAACTCGGTCGAGAAGGGCTGGAACGTGTTCCAGTCCCACCAGATGGGGAAGATGTGGCCGGCCTGCAGCCACTCCTTCGGCGCGCTCAGGTGGTAGGCGATCGCATCGCCCGACGTCGGCGGCGCCGAGGCGAGCAGAACGTCGATCGCGAGCAGGACGGCCACCGCGACGATCGGCCGGCGCATCCAGCCGCAGTCGCGCCACGCGGCGCGCGCCGATCGCAGCTCTCCCGGCACGAACGGAAGTGCGAGGGCGGCCCCCGTGAGGGCAACGGCGATGAGCACCGAGCGCTCGAAGGCGTGGAGGTAGCCGAGCGCGAAGACGAGCGTCGCAAGGAACGCGTAGCCGACGGTGAAGACGGTGAGCCGTCGCCGCAAGCCGTCAGTGATGCGGAGCCAGCCGCCTGCGGTGAGGATCCTCCCGCTGCCGTACGACGCCGCGATCACGGCCGCTGCAGCGAGAAACGGCACCGGGCGGCGAGTATAGCCCGGGGCTCAGGGCGGTCCCACGTCTACCCTGATGCGCCGTGGGCCGCCTGAAGCTCGATTTAGCCGTGCCGGTCCTGCTGGCGGTGACACTCGTCGCCTTCGCGGCCGGGTCGAGCTCGGTTGGCGGCGTGGTCCATGCGGGTCGCGATACGCGCTGGGGTGCGCTGCTCGCGCTCTTCTTCGCCGCAGCCGCGCTCGCGCTCGAGCGGCGATCGGGTGCGCGGGTGCGCGCCTCCGTGCTCGCGGCCACGGTCATCTTCCTCGCCGTCGCTGTCGAGTCCGCGATCTGGTCGGTGAGTCCGCGCCTGACGATCGAGCGGGCGGCGACATTCGTGCTCCTGCTCGCGACGGCGACCGCGCTGGCGGCGGCGTGCGCGGACCGCGCGGACGCCGTGCGGCGGGTGCTCTGGAGCATCGTCGCCGGGGCGGCCATCGTCACGGCGCTCGGCGTCGTCACTCTCGCGTTCGACCATGGCGCCGCAGTCGAGCCGGCGTCGTTTGACCTTCCTGCGCGGTATCGGGGCTTCGGCGAGAGCCCGGACACCGTCGCCCTCCTGCTCGCCGTCTGTCTCCCGATCGCGACCTGGCTCGCCTTCAACGCGCGCACGCGGAAGGAGCTCGTGCTCGCCCTCGGTGCCGGTGTGGCGTTCGACGCGTCCATTGCCGCCTCGGGGTCCCGCGGCTCGATCGCGGCCGGCTTCGCCGGCGCGCTCGTCGTGGTGGCGCTCTACCGCGTACGTGTGCGCCAGCGCATCCTCGCCGCCGCGATCGTCGCCGTCCTGCTTGGTGCGACTATCGCCGTCGCGCTTGCTCCGACTTCGAAAGGCAACGCCGCGGCGCCAAAGCATCATGCGCAGGCAGTCCCTGCCGGCATTCAGCCGAAGCCCGGTTACCTGAACGTCGGGCTCGATTACCCGTTTCAGTTCGATATCGGGTCGCAGGGCCCGGGTGAGGCGGCGCCGACACATCGGCCGCTGTTCGGGCTGTCCGGGCGCGGCGAGGCGTGGCACGGCGCGCTCGGACAGGCGAACGAGCGTCCGGCTTTCGGCTACGGCTTCGGCACCGAGGGGCGCGTGTTTGTCAACCGCTGTACGAACTTCGTTGGCGGGCTCCCGGAGGACTCGTACATCGGCATATACCTCCAGTTGGGCGCGGTCGGTCTGGTCGCCTTTCTCGCCCTCGTCGGGGCCCTGGCGCTCGCCGCCCTGCGTCGGCGTGCGGCCCCGGAGGCGACCTTGTCGCTGGCGGTGCTCGTCTCGGCGCACGTTCTCGCCGTCGTGCAGTCGTACATCTACTCGGTCGGCGACATCGGCACGGTGACCGTGTGGGTGTGTGCATTCCTCGGGCGGCGGCCACCGGCCGCCGTGCGACTGCATGAGCGTCGATCCTGGCAAGCGCCGTCCGCGGCTGCTCGTCCTCAACCAGTACTACTGGCCCGGCGTCGAGGCGACGGCGCCACCTGCTCTCGGAGCTGCTGCGAGGCGCTCGCAGGCGAGTTCGACGTCACGTCGTCACCGGCCGCATCGCCGTGAATGCGCCGCACGCGGAGCGGCTCGAGCACGACGGCGTCGACGATCATCCGCGTGCGCTCGACGTCGTACGACCGGACGCCGGCTCCTCGCGCGCGCGGTCAACTACCTCACGTACCTCGCCGGAGTCGCTCCGCGCGCGTTGCTGCACGCGCGCGGCCCGACGTCGTCCTCTGCATGACCGACCCGCCGGTCATCGGGAACGTCGCGCTGCTGGTCGCGCGGCGGTTCCGGCGTGCCGCTCGTCGTCGTCAGCCAGGACGTGTTTCCCGGAGATCGCGGTCGAGCTGAGACGGCTCGAGAACCCGGTGCTCGTCGGCTTGCTTCGAGCGCTGATCGCCTCGTACCTCGGCGGGCCGATCGCGTGGTCGCGATCGGCGAGACGATGCGGCGGCGGCTCGAGGCAGAAAGGCGCGCGGCCCGAGCGGATCGCCGTGATCCCGAACTGGGTCGACACGACCGCGATCGTCCCGCAGCCGCGTGAGAACGACTGGGCGCGGCGAGCACGGGCTCGTCGACCGCTTCGTCGTCATGCACTCGGGCAACGTCGGCTACGCGCAGGACCTCGACACGCTCATCCGGGCGGCGACGTTCCTGCGCGACCTCGACGATCTAGCGATCGTGATTGTCGGCGGCGGCGCGCGCCGGGCCGAGCTGACCGAGCTCGCCGACCGGCTCGAGGCCGACGCGGTGCGGTTCCTCCCCTACCAGCCGCGCGAGACGCTCTCGTCGTCGCTGTCGGCCGCGCGACCTCCATTCGTCGGGCTCGGTCGCGGCCTTTCCGGCTACGTCGTCCCGAGCCGCATGTACGGGATTCTCGCTGCGGGGCGCCCGGTGATCGTGGCGGCGGACGCCGACAGCGAGACGGCGTCGAGCTCGTCGCCGAGGTCGGGTGCGGCCTCGTCGTCGCCGCCGGGGCGGCCCGAGCTGGTCGCCGAGGCGATCCGCGCCGCCTACGACGGCCGCCACGACCTCGAGGCGATGGGACGGCGCGGCCGCGCATACGTCGTCGCCGAGGCGACCGAGACAGTCGCCGTCGGCCGCTACCGGGAGCTGCTCGCTGAATGAGACTCGCGGCACGCTGACGGCGTCATCGGTGCGGCGGTCATCGTCGCTGCCCTGCTCATCGCCCTCGCCGTTCCTGGGTCGCTAGGAGAAGCACCGCTGGGTCGAACACGGAGCAGCGCGGAATGATGCACGTCGCGCGCCTGGTCGGGCCGCTCGACTGAGCACGCACTCGTCGCCTATCCGCGTGCTCCCACAGATTCGACTGCCTCGTCTACCGGCGCGGCGCGGATCCTGCTACGCGCTCGAGCTGTGCGTCGACACGGCAGGGGTCGTCTGATCGAGACGATCGATCGGCGCGGCGGAGCGCGCCGTTACTACGACCTCGAGTCCGATCCCGGCGCTGCGACGATCCAGATCGATCGTGCAGAGGTGAATCGCCTGCTTCGGAAGATGGGTGCATAGACGATGGTCGTGGTGATCGTCCTCTTCTGGGTCTCGTCTCGGCCGCGCTCGTCTGGACGCACGTCGTCTACCCGCTCGCGGCGACTCTGCTCGCGCGCGTTCGACCGCGGCCCGTGCGCAAAGGCGAGGAGATGCCGACGCGTGACGCGTGATCGTCGCCGCGCACAACGAGGAGAGCGTGATCGTGCGGCGGGTCGAGAACCTGCTCGCGCTCGACTACCCGGCGACCGGCTCGAGATCGTCGTCACCTCGGACGCGTCGACCGACGCACCGACGAGCTCGCCGAGGCGGCCGGGCGCGCGCGTGATCCGGCAACCCGCGCGGCGGCAAGGTCGCGGCGCAGGACCGCGCCGTGCGCGAGACGGTCGGCGATCGTGGCGTTCACCGACGCGAACTCGACCTGGGCGCCCGACGCGCTGCGCGCGCTCGTGCGCGCCGTTCGCCGATCCCGACGTCGCCTACGTCTGCGGCCGTCTCAACGTCCAGGCCGCCGACGGCTCGAACCAGGAGGGTCTCTACTGGCGCTACGAGCTTGGCGTCCGCGCCGCCGAGTCGCGGCTCGGCTCGGTCACCGGCGGCAACGGCTCGATCTACGCGCTGCGCCGCTCCGACTACGTCGAGGTCGACCCGCGCTTCGGCCACGACCTCTCGCTGCCGTACCTGATGGTCCAGCGCGGGCGCCGCGCCGTCTACGAGCCGGATGCGAACGCCTTCGAGAAGCCGACGCCGACGAACGAGGACGAGTACCGGCGCAAGGTGCGGATGTTCGAGCACTGCTGGCTGATCGTGCTCGAGGGCAGGATGCTGCGCCGGCTCGGCCCGCTGTACTCGTCGAGATCGTCTCGCACCGGCTTCTGCGCTACGCGAGCGGGCTGCTCCACCTCGTCCTGCTCGGGACGTCGATCGCCCTCGCTCGGCCACGGGTCGGTCTACGCCGTCGTGCTCGGCGCTGCAGCTCGGCCTGCTCGCCGCCGCGCTCGCGGGCGTCGGCATCGCGCGCTACTACGTCCTCGTCACGTGGGCGACCGTGCTGTCGCTCTTCAACTACCTGCGCCGTGGCGTGCCGGCGACCTGGGACGCGGCGGAGGGCACGCGCTGAACCGCGCCGCCGACGTCAGCCGATCGCCGGCGCGGCGCTCGTGCTCGCGTCGCCCGGTGCTCGCGCTCGCGGCGCTCGCGGTGAAGCTGACGAGCCGCGGGCCGGCGCTCTACCGGCAGACGCGCGTCGGCAAGGACGGCGCCGACTTCGAGCTGCTGAAGCTGCGGACGATGGTCGTCGGCGCCGAGAGCCAGGGCGCCGGCTTCGCGGTCGACCGCGGCGACCCGCGCATCACGCCGGTCGGCCGCGCTCCTTCGCCGGCTGTCGCTCGACGAGCTGCCGCAGCTCTGGAACGTCGTCCGCGGCGACATGTGCGTGATCGGCCCGCGGCCGACGCTTCGCTACCAGGTCGAGCGCTACACCGAGCGGCAGCGACAGCGGCTCGACGGTGAAGCCCGGCATCACCGGCTGGGCGCAGATGCACGGCCGCGCGGCGCTGCCGTGGGACGAGCGGATCGAGCTCGACGTCTGGTACGTCGAGCACCGCTCGCCGTCGCTCGACCTGCGGATCCTCGCCGAGACGCCGCTCGCGCTCTTCGGCGGCACGTACAAGGGCGAGACCGGTGGCTGGAGGAGCTAGCAGCCGCGCTCGAAGAGCGTCTGCACGATCAGCTTTCCCGTCTCGAACGCCCACTCTTCGGGCAGCGAGAGCAACGGAGCGGATGTGCCGACCATCGACAGATCGCCGTGGTAGCAGCGGCGGAAGAGCATCCGGGCCCGCGTGACGTGGTACATGGAGGTGACGACGACGATCCGCTTCCAGCCTTCGTGGCGCGCGAGGCGCGTGACCGTCTCCGCTTCGCCGCGCGTGCTGTACGGCACAGCCTCGAAACAGATGACCTTGAACGGCAGGTGCCCATCCTGCCCACGGCACAGCCGGTGGGCCGTCGTCCACTTCGGATCCTTGAACGGGCTGGAGATGACGAGGATCGGCGCGAGGCCGCGCTCGACGAGCTTCAGCGCCGGGTCGAGCCGGGAGTTGCGGCCGCCCGACAGGACGACGACTGCGTCGGCGTGCGTCGGAGCGACGGTGTTCGCCTGAGGCCAGACGAAGAGGACGGCCACCACGACGAGCCAGAGCCCGACGAACATCAGGAGAGCGGTGAGGAGGCGGCGCACCGGGGTGCGACGGTACCTAGCCGAGAGCGTCGGCAGCCTCGCGGATGTGCTCACCGCTGCGCGAACCGACGAGGACGACGGCGCCGGGATGTGCGTCGGCGACGCTGCGCAGGAGGTCGCACGCCGGCGTCGCGCCGACCCGTCCGACGAGGGCGGAATGGAGGACGAGCGCCGCGCCGGTCGGTGTCGAGGGCATCTCGTGCCGGCAGCTGCACACGTCGGGGATGCGAGTTGCAAGGATCGTCGACGGCTGCGCCGCACCGGTGGCGATGCCCGCACGCAGGATCTTTCCCTCGCGCCGGAGATCGTCGAGCACGTCGAGCGCACCGCTCGCGGCGCTGGCGCCGACCTCGTGCAGGAGGAGGACGTCCACCGCCTCGCGACGAAGGCGGCGGAGGCTTCCCTCGAGCTGCGCCCGGATCTCTGCCGGCCCGAAGCGGCCGCTCGCCGCAGGGCGCCGCAGCGCGACGCCGACGAGGCCGGGCGGGACGATGCCGACCTTCGTGGCGAGCGTGACGTCGTCCCGGCCGCGAAGCGCACGGCCGAGCGCATCCTCCGCCGCTCCGGCGCCGTACAACGGCGCGGTATCGAAGTACCTGATCCCCGCGTCGTATGCGGTCTCGACGAGGCGGATGCGTTCCCGTCGTGACAGCGACCGTCCGAGACCGGCCGTGCCGTAGCCCGCGCTCATGCGCGGCGGAGGTGGTCGGCGAGCCGGAACGCGAGCGCGACGATCGTGAGCGTCGGGTTGACGCAGCCGGCGCGCGGGAACGCGGCCGCGCCGCAGACGTAGACGTCCTTCGCGCCGAGCACCTGCAGGTGGTCGTCGACGACGTCTCCGATGCGCGCGCCTCCCGCAGGGTGGAACGAGTCGTACGCGTGCTCGTGCCAGCGCTCCGCGTCGGCGAGCCACGGCTCCGGCTCGACCGAGCCCGTGCCCGTGCGGCGCATCTCCTCGTCGATGACGGCCACCGCCGTCGCGATGGCGCGGCGCTCGGGCTCGCCGATCCGCCAGTCGATGCACGCGCGCGGGATGCCAAGTGGATCGAGCTCGTCCGAGAGCGTGAGCGTGCTTGCGGATCCGGCTGTTCGACGACTGCGAGGATGCGCACGTCGGTCGGTGCCGGTGCCGGCTCCCGCCCGCGTGCGACACGGATCGCGCCGGCCGCGATCTCGGGTGCGCCGCCGAGGACGCGGGCGACGTCGCGCACGCCCGCGCGGCGCGTACGTCGCATGCGGAGGAGCGTCTGCAGCGCGGAATCGGGGTCGTAGCGGAAGATGACGTTGGCCATGCAGCCGCCGACGAGCGGCTTCGCGTAGTAGCGCAGGCCGCCGCGGATTCGCATGCCGTACGTGTCCTGGAGCGGGCGTGGCGGGCCGAGGACGCGGGCGACGTCGGCAAACGCGTGGTCCTCGAAGGCGCGGCCGGCACAGTCGACGCCGGACACGAGCATGAGGCGCAGCGTCTCGATCGTTCCCGCCGCGAGCACGACGGCCTTCGCCTCGACCTCGGCACGGCGGCCGTCGCCGTCCCGTACCTCGACGCGGCCGCGCTCGACGCGGGTCGCGAACGCGCCGGTGAGCACGCGTGTGCTGCCGACGTCCAGGTCCGCCAGGCGCTTTCTCCGGCAGAAGACGGAAAGCGCCATGTCGACCCGGCTCGGGTCGAGGCCGGGCCCCGACTCACCGAAGAGCTCCCACGGGTCCCGCGCGGTCTCGCCGGTCGGGATGCCGAGCAACTCCTCCGCACGACGGTAGAACGGATCGAGGTCGAACGGCCACGCGGCCAGGTCGGCGGGGCGGAGCCGGATGCACTGGCCCGGCCAGACCGCGGTCGTCCCCCCGAGCCCGCGGACGCGGCCGCGCAGGAGGCCGTTGTACTCGTGCCCGACGCTCTCCCCCGCGTTCCAGCGGTCGGAATCGTCGACCGGACCGCTCTCGAGCACGAGCACGTCGAGGCCGGAGTCGCGCAGCGCATGCGCGAGCGTGAGCCCGGCCGCACCCGCGCCGACGATGCAGACGTCGGTGCGGAGCTTCGTCGCGACGCCCTCGAGGCTCACGTGCGAAGCCTAGTCCGGTTACTGGCGGTACCCTCTGCCGCCGTGACGGGCGTCCTCTTCACGTGCGCCGGCCAGCGCGTCGACATCGTCACGCTCGTTCCGCCGGGCCGGCGCCCGCACGGTCGCGGTCGACGTCGATCCGCTGGCGCCCGCGCTCTACCACGCCGACGAGCACGCGTTCGTTCCCCGCGTCGACGATCCCGGCTACGTCGCCGCGCTCGCGGCCTCGTCGCCGTGCACGACGTCGCGCTGATCGTTCCGCTCACCGACCTCGACCACCGCGTGCCTCGCCGTGCGCGCGACGAGCTCGGCGCGCTCGTGCTGCTGCCGGCGCCAGAGGTCGTCGACGCGCTGCGCCGACAAGTAGCTGGCGCACCTCTTCTTCGTCGAGCGCGGGATCGGCTCGCCGCCGACGTGGCTGCCGGCCGAGGTCCCCGCCGACGTGCGGTTTCCCGTGCTCGTGAAGGCGCGCCGCGGCTTCGGCTCGCGCAACATCTACCGCTGCGCCGACCGCGCGCGAGCTCGAGTTCTTCCTCCGCTACACCACTGTCGACTCGATGGTGCAGGCCTGGTGCCTCGGCGAGGAGTTCTCCATCGACGTCTTCTGCGACCTCGAGGCCGCTGCCTCAACGCCGTGCCGCGCACGATGATCGAGTCGAAGGGCGGCGAATCGATCAAGGGCATGACGATCCGGGACGCCGATCTGATCGAGCTCGGCCGGCACGTTTCCGAGACGCTCGGCATCATCGGTCCGGCGAACATGCAGTGCTTCCGCGAGCCCGACGGCACGCACCGCGTCACCGACATCAACCCGCGCTTCGGCGGCGGCTTCCCGCTGCCCGACGGCGGCCGGCAGCCGCGTATCCGGAGCTGGCGCTCGCCCTGGCCGCCGGCGAGCGGCCCGAGCCGCGGTTCGGCGACTTCCGCGCAGGCGTCTCATGACCCGGTTCTTCTCGCAGGTGGTCCTGTCGACGGACGCCGGCGGCACGTTCGAACCGTTCGCGGAAGAGCTGCCCAGAGCGGTCGCGGAAGCGTGAGGCGGCTTTGCTTGATCGCCGTCCTCGCCGGTTGTGGCGGCGGGGCGGTCCACCGATCGCCCGCGGCGCCGACAGCCGCCGCGCGCACCGTTCGCGACCGCTTCGGCCGGCGAAGCTGGTCGGTGACCGTCGTCGACGGCGACCGCAGCACGCTCGTGCGCGGCGCGACCGTGCGGATCGGCATCGCGCGGCACGCACGAATCGGCGCGGCGTGGCCATGATCCGCGTGCCGCGATCGCAGGAGCATGTCGTCACCGTCGGCGCCGACGGCTTCGGGACGCGCACGCTCGTGCGAGCCGTTCCGCACGCATCCGCTGGTCGACGATGCGGATCTACCGGTCGCGCTCTGCAGTGGGCGATGTACGGCGCGAGTCTCGCGCGCGCAGTCGCAGGCTGCACATCCAGTCTGCGGCCGCCGTTCAAGATCGTCTGGTACGTGCGGCTCGGCGGGCTGATCGAGTTCCCGGCGGTCGTCGACAACGGTGTCGCGTACATCGGCAACGCGCAGCGGCGACGGTGCACGCGATCGCCATGCGAAACGGCAGCGTGATCTGGCGGCACGAGACGAACGCCGGCGATGGCGTCGTCTCCTGCCGTCGACGGGACCGAGCTCGTCGTCCACTCGATGGACGGCCACGTGTCGGTGCTCGATCGAGCGAACGGTCGGTTCGCTGGAGCTACGACGTCGGCTCGCCGATCGAGTCGTCGCCCATCGTCCGCCGCGGCATCGACTAGTTCGGCACCTGGGACGGCAGGCTCGTCGCACTCGACCTGCGCACACATCGCGTCCGCTGGACGCGGGAGCTCGGCTGCGAAGATCACCTCGAGCGCGTCGATCGCGGGTGGGACGCTCTACGTCGGCGACTACTGCGGGCGCCTCTGGGCCTTGTCGGCGGAGACCGGCGCGACGCGGTGGACGGCGAGCGTGAACGGCCGCATCTACGGGACGCCGGCGGTCGCCGCACGGCCGCGTCTTCGTCCCCTGCTCGACGGGCGGCTCACTCACGGCGTTCTCCACGCAGCGGCCGCTACCTGTGGCGCGTCTCGACCGGCTCGTACGTCTACTCCTCGCCTGCGGCGTGGGGCGGGCGCGTGTTCTTCGGCTCGTACAACGGCGTCTTCTACGGCGTCTCGGCCTCGAGCGGGCGCGAGCTGTGGGAGGCGGAACCGGCGGCCCGATCTCCGGCGCTGCCGTCGTCGTCGACGGCGTCGCGTACGCGGGCAGCGTTCGCGCACCGGATCGTCGGCGTCGACGCGCGACAGGGCACGTTCGTGCTCGACTTCCCCCACGGTCAATACGTGCCGGTCTCCGGGGACGGAATGCGCTTGCTGCTTCCACGGATACTCGAGCCTGTATGCCGTCGAGCCTGTCCACGCCCTGCGTTGAGGCGGGGCGGCGGTCCCGTTGGGGGCTTGCAGAAGCAGGCGATGGATGGTTTGGGCTCAGCCCCGCGGGATCCCTATCGCCTCGCTCCCGACCGGCCCAGGTCTGATCATCAAGACATGACCGCAGCGCTCTAGGCAGGCAAAGGACGTTCCGCTGAGCGATCCAATAGCCTCCGCATGTGCGCCGCACATCCGACGATCCGCTCGTCACCGTCTGTATGCCGTCGTACAACTATGAGCGCTTTCTGCCCGCGGCGATCGAAAGCGTGCTCGAGCAGTCATACGAGCCGTTCGAACTCCTCATCGTCGACAATGCCTCGACCGACGGCAGCTACGAGATCGCACTCGACTATGCGGAGCGCGATCCGCACATCCGCGTCCTCACGCATGCGGGCCACGAGAACCGTGGCGTGAACGCATCGCTCAACCTGGGGCTTCGAGACGCGCGCGGTGCGTACTTTGGGCTTCTCCCGGCCGACGATCTCTACCCGCCCGACAGTGTGGAGCGTAGGGTGCGCCTGCTCGCGAGTGCACCCGAGGCCGGCTTCACGTACGGAACCGCGCAGTTAATCGACGAGAAAGGCCGGCCCACGGGCCGTATTGCCGGCCGGTCGCCGGAGGAGATGCTCGGGTTCGACGCGACCGGTGATCATCTGCAGGCGCTTCTCTTCCACGATTTCGTTCCCGGGGCTTCGATGCTCGCACGGCGCGACCTGCTGACGGCGGTGGGCGGATTCGACGAAGCCGTCTTCTTCAACGACTGGTACGTCGCGATGCGTCTGCTCGCACGGGCCGGGTGCGTGTTCGTGTCCGGCGAGCCGGTCGTCGGCTACCGCCTGCATGAACGGCACCGCTCGGAGGAGAACCGTGACGCCGACCGGCCGCGCAGGTTGGAGCTCTTCCGCGCGCTTTCGAAGCGCGCTGCCGCCTCGGACGACCATCTGGCCGAGCCGCGGGTGCGGGCGCTGATCGCGCTCCAGCTGGCGGTCCATGCGTACCGGCTCGGTGAACTCGACGAAGCGAGCGCAGCTGTCGCAAGTGCGTTCACCGTCGACCCGTTCCTGCGAGACGACGTCGCGTACGTCACCTGGTGGCTAGATGCGCGCCACGGCGAGTGGTCCCTTGCTCTTCCCGCAGACGAACGTCGCGCGTTTCTCACGGCGCTCGGCTCGCCGGCGGGCTCCGTCGATGACGTTCTCGCGGCAGGTTCCGACTACACCGTCTTCGCCAGTCTGGTCCTCGCGGCTGCAGCCGATGCTCTCGGCGCGGAGGCACGCACGCGCATCGCGTGGATGGTCGTCGCCGAGCAGCTCGAGGCCGTCGCCGCCGGACCGCAGACGCGCGTGCTTGCGTCCGCCCTCGTCCGCGCTGTCCGGCGGCCGAGCCTGCTCCGCGTCCGCCCGTTCGTCAAGGCGACCCTCTGCGCCGCCGGCCTCTGGCCTCTTGTGGCGAAGGCGCGCCGGCGGGCGTCCGCGTTCGCCGGGTGACTACGATCGCCCGATGAAAGTCGTCATCCTCGCCGGCGGCTCGGCACGCGGCTGAGCGAGGAGACCGAGACGTCCGCCCGAAGCCGATGGTCGAGATCGGCGGGCAGGCCGATCCTCTGGCACATCATGAAGATCTACGCGCACCACGGCATCAACGACTTCGTCGTCTGCCTCGGCTACAAGGGCTACATGATCAAGGAGTACTTCGCGAACTACTTCCTGCACACGTCGCGACGTGACCTTCGACATGCGCGACAACAGGATCGAGGTGCATCAGCGCCAGCGCCGAGCCCTGGCGGGTCACGCTCGTCGACACCGGCGACGCAGACGATGACCGGCGGCCGGCTCAAGCGCGTCGGCCGCTACCTCGACGACGACGACGTTCTGCATGACCTACGGCGACGGCGTCGCCGACGTCGACATCTCGGCGCGCTCGATCGCCTTCCACCGCGCGCACGGCCAGCTCGCGACCGTCACCGCGGTCGCAGCCGCCGGGCCGCTTCGGCGCGCTCGAGCTCGACGGGCGACCAGGTGCGTCGACTTCACGGAGAAGCCGCCGGGCGACGGCGGCTGGATCAACGGCGGCTTCTTCGTGCTCGCGCCGAGCGTCCTCGACTACATCGACGGCGACGCCACCGTCTGGGAGCACGAGCCGCTCGAGCGGCTCGCCGCGCGACGGCGCAGCTTGCGCGCCTACCAGCACGACGGCTTCTGGCAGCCGATGGACACGCTGCGCGACAAGCACCATGCTCGAGCGAGCTGTGGGCAGGCGGACCAGGCGCCCTGGAAGCGTGTGGAATTGACGCCTGCCTTCTGGCGCGGCCGGCGCGTCTTCCTACCGGCCACACCGGCTTCAAGGGCGCTGGCTCGCGCTGTGGCTCGACACTGGGCGCGTGCGTCACCGGCTACGCTATCGCTCGTCGCCGACCACGCCGTCGCTCTTCGAAGCCTGCGCGCGTCGGCGAGCGGGGTCGAGAGCGTCAGCGGCGACGTCCGCGACCTGGGTGCGCTCGCCACGTCGATGCGCCGAGCGCGCCCGGAGGTCGTCTTCCACCTGGCCGCCCAGTCGCTCGTCCGCCGCTCCTACGACGACCCGGCCGACACATTCGCGACCAACGTCATGGGCACGGTCAACCTGCTCGACGCCGCTCGCGGCATGCGACGGCCGTTCGCGCGTCGTCATCGTCACCAGCGACAAGTGCTACGAGACCGCGCGGACCGACGCGCGCACTCGCGAGGACGACCCGCTCGGCGGCGCACGACCCGTACAGCGCGCAGCAAGGCCTGCGCCGAGCTGGTCGACGCGGCGCCTATCGCCACTCGTTCTTCGCCGACCGCGAGGCGCCGCGCCGTCGCCTCCGCTCGCGCGGGCAACGTGATCGGCGGCGGCGACTGGGCGCGCGACCGGCTCGTCCCCGACGTAATGCGCGCCGCGGTAGACGGCACGTCCGCGGTCATCCGGAATCCCGGTCACGTCCGGCCCTGGCAGCACGTCCTGGACCCGTTGGCGGGGTACCTGGGGCTCGCGGAGCGCCTCAGCCTCGACCGGGCGCTCGCGTGCGCCTGGAACTTCGGCCCGCTCGAGGATGAGGCGCAACCGGTCGGCTGGCTTGTGGACCAGCTCGTCGAGCGCTGGCCGAGCCCGATCGCGACCAGCTTTCCGGAGACCAATGACGGCGGCCACGAGGCGGCAACACTCCGGCTCGACACGTCCCGCGCCCGCGATGTCCTCGGGTGGAAGCCGGCGTGGTCGCTAGAGCGTGCCCTCGACGCGACGGTGGAGTGGTACCGGGCGTTCGCCTCCGGCGAGGATGTCCGCGCCGTCGCGATCGCCCAGATCGAGGAGTACGAAAGGGACGTGCCGCGGTGACTGCGATCTTCGCCTGCCGCGCCTGCGGCTCGAACCGGCTCGAACCGGTGCTCTCGCTCGGCGATATGCCGCTCGTCAACGCACTCCTCGACGACGTTGATGACGAAGATGCTCGTTATCCGCTCGAAGTCGTGCACTGCGCGCAGTGCAACCTCGTGCAGATCACCGAGACGGTCCCGCCGGAGATCCTCTTTCGGGAGTACTCGTACTTCTCGTCGTACTCGGACACGTTCGTGGCGCACGCGCGCGCGTTCGCGCGAGCGAATGACGGAGCAACTCGGATCTCGGCACGAGAATCGCTCGTCGTTGAGGCGGCGAGCAACGACGGCTACCTGCTCCAGTTCTTCGCGGAGGGCGGCATTCCCGTGCTCGGCATCGAGCCCGCGCGCAATGTCGCGACCGCGGCGACCGCGCGCGGCGATCGAGACGATCCCGAGTTCCTCGACGCAGAGGCTCGCACGCAAGCTCGTTGCGCGTCGCGGCCGCAACGCTGATCTCGTCGTCGCGAACAACGTGCTTGCGCATGTCGCCGACCTGCACGGCTTCGTCGCAGCGCTACGGATGCTCGCCGGCGACCGCGGGCTCATCTCCGTCGAAGTGCCGTACGTATGCGACCTCATCGATCGGCCTGGAGTTCGACACGATCTACCACGAGCATCTGTGTTATTTCTCCCTCACGTCGCTCACGCGCCTTTTCGTCGCTCACGAGCTCACGATTGTCGATGTCGAGCGCCTGCCGGTCGCACGGCGGTTCGCTGCGCGTCTTTGTGCCGCGCGAGATCACGCCCACGCCGCCGCCCGGGTCGATGCGCTCCTCGAGCGTGAGACGGAGTGGGGCATCGGCGACCCGGCCCGGTATGCCTCGTTTGCCCGCGAAGTGGATGTCTTGCGCGCGTCGATCGGCGCGCTGGTCGACGAGACATCGTCGCATCCGGCGAGCACCTCGCCGGCTACGGCGCCGCAGCGAAGGCGGTCGTACTCCTGAACACATGCGGCCTCGACGCGGCTCCGTCGTCGAGTACGTCGTCGACCGGAACCCGCACAAGCAGGGCAAGCTCCTGCCGGGCGTGCGAATCCCGGTCTGGGAACCGGAGACGCTCCTCCAGACCCGCCCGGGATTCGTCCTCCTCTTCGTCTGGAACGTCGCAGCCGAGGTGATCGCCCAACAGCGGGCGTTTGTGGAGGGCGGCGGCAGGTTCATCATTCCGATCCCACAGCCGCGGGTGGTCGGGAGCACGGCGAAATCAGGCGAGCTCCGCTCGTAACACGGATGCGATCTCCGCGACCACGGCGGGCATGACGTCGCGCACCCTCACCTGTGGGGTGTAGGCAAGCTCTGCCTGCGCCCGGTCGAGCGAGAGGCGTTGATACGACGGTGGAGCCGGAGCGGTTGGGGCGACGATCTCGACCGGCCCGTCGAAGCAGCCCGCGATCGTCTGCGCGAGCTCCTGCGTCGTCAGGTGCTCGCGCAATCCGACGTTGTATGCGCGGCCGGGCTTTCCGCGAGCGGCCGCTCGGAGCATCCCCTGCGCGAAGTCGACGACGCAGCAGTAATTGCGCAGCGACAAAGGACTGCCGGTGAGTGTGATGCGTCGTGACGCCGCCGCTTCGCGCACAAGCTCGTTCACAGAGGTCGCCGAATGCGGCGAACCGAGCCCGTAGAGGTTCCCCGCCCGAACGACGGTGATATTCAGTCCACGTTGTTCGGCATGCCAGAGACAGAGGCTTTCGGCGAGCCGCTTCGCGGAGTCGTACAGGTTGTCGAGATGCATCGGGGTGACGATCGCCGCGGACTCCTCCGAGATGGCCTCGTCGGTCGGGTAGCGACCATAGACCCGGGCACTGCTGACGAACACAAAAGCGCACGCGGGATCGAGTCGTTCGAGAAAGGCCTGCAGGCCGACGAGCTGGCTTGCGATCACGTCGGCTGGTCGCGACCGGTAGTCGCTCGTAACGCCGACCGCGTAGAACACGTGCGTGAAACGGTCGGGCGTGAAGGCGCCGGCGGGATCCGCGACGTCCGCGTAAAGAGCGTCGACGCCGTCGAGGGTGGCACTCCGTGGGTGGCGCGCGATGCCCGTGACGTGCGCTGGCCTTCCTGCGAGCGTCGTTCGATTCGCCTCGACGAGGACCTGGACCAGCGCCGAGCCGACCTGACCCGTGAAGCCGGCCACGCAGACCCGGGCGCCCGCCAGCGACTCGACCTCGGGAAGCAGCGCGACGTCGCGCACCGCCTCGCGATATCGATCGAGGGCTTCCGCCGCTGCCGAGGCGATCACTCGCGTACGCGCGTGCGTCGCGCCGGCGTGCCTCGCCAGATCTCGTACGCGGGGATCTCACCGGTGACGACGCTCCCGGCGCCGACGACGACACCGTCTCCGATATCCGCGCCGTCGAGGATCGTGCACCCGGCGCCGATCCAGACGTCGCGCCCGATTCGCACGCCGCCTCGCGACTCGAAGCCCGCCTCGCGAATGAGCTCGCCGCGCGGTGGGATGCGGTGATTTGCCGGCACGATCATCGTGCCGGGTCGAGCAGGACGTCGTCGCCGAGAATGATCCCGGAGCCGGAGTAGAGGACGCAGAACTCGTTGACGTAACAGCGCTCGCCGATCTCGATGTCACCGGTGCCACCGACGCTGCGAAGGACCGCGAAGGCGGCGATTCGCACTTCGGCGCCGATCGTGATCCGGCTGCCGCGCATCGAGGGATAGATTCTTGCGTCTGGGCTGACGTCGGCGCCCGGCGCGATCTCGAGTGGCGATGGCATATCCCTAGTATTGCCGGGTGCGCTTCCTGCCGACAGCTTTCGCCGGCGTGATCATGATCGAACCGGAGCGTCAGGTCGACGAGCGGGGCTGGTTCTCACGAACTTACTGCCGGCAGGAGTTCGCTGACAACGGCATAGATTTCGAGCCCGTGCAGGAGAGCATCTCGTTGAACACCGGCCGCGGCACGCGCCGCGGCCTTCACTACCAGGCGCCGCCAGCATGGGAGCCGAAGACTTGTCCGCTGCACGAGTGGCGCGGCCTTCGACGTCGTCGTCGACGTGCGGCCGGGCTCCGAGTCGTTCGGACGCTGGATCTCGGTCGAGCTGAGCGCCGACAACGGCCGAAGCGTCTTCATCCCTGCAGGCTTCGCGCACGGCTTTCAGACGTTGGAAAACGACACGCAGCTGCTCTATCTGATGGCCGAGTTCTATGACGCGGAGGCGCAGCGAGGCGTCCACAGCGGCGATCCTGAAGTCGGTATCGCGTGGCCACTGGCTTCCGAGCCCGTGATGTCGGAGCGCGACCGCGCGTTGCCGCTTCTCCGAGCGGCGCCTCGGCCCTGACATGGTGGTCTCCGTTGATTTCGAGGCCGGGACGGTGACCGTGGACAATGGTGCAGGTGGTACGGTCGAGCATTCCCTCGGCAGCGCGGAAGGCTTCAACCTCGTGTCGCAGGCGTGGCTCCGCGCGGGCTGGGACACGAAGTACATCTACAGCTTTACGTGGATGGGACGCCCACTGATTCAGCTTCCCGAGGACGTGCTCCGGCTACAAGAGGTCATCTACGCGGTCGAGCCGGACGTTGTCGTCGAAACCGGCGTTGCGCACGGAGGGTCGCTCGTCCTCTACGCGTCGCTGTTGCACGCGATGGGCCGCGGCCGCGTCGTCGGAGTCGACATCGAGATCCGCACGCACAACCGCGAGGCGATCGAGCGGCATCGACTCGCATCGCTCATAACGCTGATCGAGGGCGACTCGACAGAGCCCGCAACGGTTACGCAGGTGCGCGAGCTGATCGAACCGAGCGAGCGGGTGCTCGTCGTCTTGGACTCGAACCAGCACGAGGGAGCACGTGCTCGACGAGCTCGAGCTTTACGCGCCGCTCGTCCCTCCCGGCTCGTACGTCGTCGCGATGGACGGGATCATGGAAACGCTCGTGGGCGACCCCCGCAGCTCCGACGACTGGTCGTGGAACAACCCAAAGGCGGCAGCCGAGGCCTTTGCCGCAGCGCACCCGAATTCGAGATCGTCGAGCCGGAGTTCGCGTTCAACGAGGGCTCCGTGGCGCAGCGCGTCACGTACTGGCCCTCGGCATTCCTCAGGCGCGTCTAGCCTCCAGGTGCGCCGCAACACTTGCGGTCACGAATTCAGCCGGCCAGACGGCGTCGTTCGACCTTGGCCCAGCCCTCCTAGGGCGGCGACGCCGAAGACGAGCCACGTGAGCGCGTCGAGCGGGATCCCGGCGTAGAAGCCCTGCGCCGCCCACAGCCAGAGGAGCAGCCCGAGGCCGGCGAGCGCGTACAGGCCGGTCGCCGAGCGACGGGCCTGCGTTGCGAGCCACGCCGCGGCTGCGAACAGTCCGGCCCAGAGGACGAGCCCGACGGCGCCGAGGTCGGCTGCCGCCTCGATCCACGCGTCCTGCACGCCGTACCGGCGGTTCGCCGACGGGAAGGCCAGAGGTGTCACGTTCGGAAAGCGGCGGTGCGCAGCGGGGAGGTAGGGGTCGAAGACGGCGGGCTCGGTCGTCCCCTCCCAGCCGACGCCGAGAACGGGATGGTCCCTCCAGATCTCGTAGCCGAGCCAGGAGAGCAGTGTTCGGTGAGCGTACGACGGAGTTCGGTTCGCGCTCGACTGAGTTCTGGCCGGGGCCGAATCGACGAAGCGCCGGAACGCGTTCAGGTCGCTGCTGCGGATCGCGAGCGTCCCCGCGAGGACGAGGAGGCCCGCGGCGGCGACCGCCGCGAGGCGGCGCAGGTCGACCTCGCGCCGCGCGACGAGGACGAGCGTGAGCAGGACGAGCGCCGTCGCGAGGCCGATGACCGACGCGAGCGCCCCTGCGATCACCATTCCGATGATCCCGCCGGTCGTCGCCACGGCGATGAGCGGACGTCCGAGCCGGAGGCGCGGCAGTGCAAGACCGACGATCCCGACGAGCAGCGTTGCAGCGGACAGCGCTGCCCAATCGGAGGAGCCGAGGAACGACGACTGCCGCACGCCGCCGTGGCCGTCGGCCATGAAGATCGCGGCGCCGAAGAACTCGGCGATCCCCACGATCGTCGCCAGTGCGTTCCACGCCACGAGCGACCAGGCCACTGCGACGAGGTCGCGTGTCTCACGCAGGAGAAGCGGCACGGCAGGCGCGAGCAACGCGTACTCGAAGAACTTCGCCGCGGTGACCGCGTGCGTGTGCCATGCGTATCCGGTGGAGGAGACGTGCCGCCCCCACGCGATCTCGACGAGCACCCAGGCGAAGAAGAGGACGCCCGCAATCCAGAAAGGCCGTCCTGCGCGCAGCGGCCCCCAGCCGTCGACTGCACCCGACACGAGGGCGGCGGCCACGACCGCGAGCACCGCGAAGTCGGAGAGGTACGCGTGCACGCTCGTCGAGCCGGCGTGGACGACGATGCCGGGCTGATAGTGGACGTGCAGGAAGAGCAACGGGAGCGCCGCGGCGAGCACGAGCGCGCGTGTGCGGAGCGCCGTCACGTGCGGTACCTCGTGCGCACACGCGCGCCGATCGCCACGAGCGCGGCCGCCGCCAGCAGGTCGAGGAGGAAGTCCCAAGGAACGCGGTAGCGCGTGACGCCGACGAAGATCATTGCGACCACCGTCTGGTAGCCCACGAAGAGAAGCGCGAGCGCCGCGAGGGCACGTGGGACGAGGAAGAGCCCGGCGATCGCGAGGACGTAGACGGCAATCATGTAGACGGGCTCGGCCGTGGACCGGAGCGTGCCGACCCACGAGCCTGCACCGGGGCTCGACGCGGTCTCGACGACGCTCGGCTGCCACAGCCACTGCAGGTCGACGGGAACGAGCTTCGCCTTCGCGCCCGGGTGATGGATCCAGAACTGCGTGACCTTGTGCTCATAGCTCGTCATCTGCGCGCATTCGCTGTACGGGATGACGACACCGGTCTTCTGCCAGTGGTAGTAGATGGTCTGCGGGTCGAGCGGGAACGACTTCGGAATCGGCACGTTGTCGATCCATCCGCCGCGCTCGAGCGTCGCGTACGTGCCGAGGTTGTTCGCCTTCCACAGCGCACGCGCGTCGGTCGTCACCGACCAGCAGCCGACGTCGACACGATTGCGGACGACCTACGGTGCGACGACCACCGCAGCAGCGGCGAGGACGGCGACGCACGAGAGCACGGTCCGGCGGGAAAACCGGCTGCGCCAGAGGAGATACGCGCCGATCACGAACGGAAGCGCAGCGAGGCGGACGTTGCCGAGGATCGCAGCCCCAGCACCGCGCCGAGCATTGCAGCGCGCCGCCACTCGAACCGCTCCGCCGCGTGCAGCGTGAGATACGTGAGCGCGGCTGCGAGCAGCTGGTCGAGGATCTCGCGGTTCATGTGGATGTCGTGCCAGATGAGGTACGGGTGGAGCGCGACCGCGAGGCCCGCGAGCAGGCCGATGGCGGGCGTCAGCCAGCGGCGGCCGATCTGCCAGACGACGAGCACGGTGCAGACCGCGACGCAGATCTGGGCGATGCCCACGGTCTCCCAGCTGCGGCCGAAGATCCAGTACAGCGGAATGAGGAACCATCCGTACAGGGGCTGCGTGTAGGCGGACGGATGCCCCGGGATGAAGCCGTACGTCCCGGTGGCGAGATACGTCTGCGCGAACGTGTCGCCCTTGTCGACGTTGTTGACGAGGATCGACCCGCGCTCGTGCAGGAGAGCCAGCAGCCGCGGGAGGGACGTTGCGAGGACGAGCAGCAACACGGCCCGGCGGGTGCGCACGGGCGCTCACGCTAGCGCATGACCTAAGCTGGCCCGCGCGTGCGTCGCCTCCTGATCGTCCTTGCCGCCGTCGCCGTTCTCGCCGGCGGCGCGCTCGCCGCATACGTCGTCCACCGGCTGCACCAGAGCGCCGACGAGCGCGGCTCGACCACAACCGACTACGTCATCACCGAAGCGGCGCCGAAGCCGCCGCCGCCGGATGTGCCCTGGCCGACGTACGGCTTCTCGCCCGACCGGACGCGCTCGGTGCAGATCGCGCTCCGCCCGCCGTTTCGCATCGTGTGGCGCTACCAGGCCGGCAGCCTGATCGAGTTCCCGCCGTCGATCGGCTACAACCGGCTCTTCTTCTCGACGAACAAGGGAACGTTCGCCGCGATCAGCGCGCGCACCGGGAAGTACGCGTGGAAGTATCGCGCGCACCGTTGCGTCGCCGCGTCGCCGGCAATCGGCCCGCAGCGCACGGCACCGTCTACGAGGCATTCCTCAATCAGCCGCCGTGCAACGCGCAGAACGGCGGCCACGGCGTCGACGGCGAGGTGATCGCGTTCGGCGTCGGGCACGGCAAGATCCACTGGCAGCATGTGATCGGCCCGTCCGAGAGCTCGCCGCTGCTCGTCGGCAATCGCCTCTACGTCGGCGACTGGAACGGCGACGTGTGGGCGTTCGACGCGAATCACGGTCGCGTCGTATGGCACCGGCACGTCGCCAAGGGCGCGATCAAGGGCGCGCTCGCCTACGCCGGCGGGCGGCTGTACGTCGGCGCCTACGACGGCCACGTGTACGGCTTGTCGCGCGACGGGCCGGGTGATCTGGACGGGGTCGGCGCAGCCCCGCCTCTTCGGGGGCTCGGACTTCTACTCGACGCCGGCGGTCGCCTACGGCCGCGTGTACATCGGCTCGACGGACGGCAAGGTGTACGCGTTCGGCGCGGCGGACGGCCGCCGCTCTGTGGTCGCATTCGACCGGTGGCTACGTGTACGCGTCGCCGGCGGTCTGGCAGCAGCGCGTCCTCGTCGGCTCCTACAGCGGGAACTTCTTCGCGTTCGACACCGGCACCGGCGAAGTCCGCTGGAAGTTCCACGCCGGCGGGCCGATCTCCGGCTCGGCGGTCGTCGTCGGCGGCGTCGTCTACTTCGCGACGCTGCACGAGCCGCACCTGAAGAACGGGCGGACGTACGCGCTCGACGCGCGCACGGGCAAGGAGCTGTGGACGTTCCCGGACGGCAAGTACACGCCCGTCGTCGCCGAGCGCGGGAAGCTGTTCCTCATCGGCTACGGCATCATCTATGGGATGGTCCCGAAGCAATGAGATACGTCGTCACCGGAGCGGCGGGGTTCATCGGTTCGCATCTGGCGGAGGCGCTACGGCCCGTGGCGACGACGTCGTCAGCGTCGACGCCTTCACCGACTACTACGACCTGGCGGAGAAGGAGGAGAACGCGCGCGGCCTCGATGTCGCGCGCATCGACCTCGCCGAGGACAGTCTCGACCTCGACGGCGTTCGACGGCGTCTTCCACCTCGCCGGCCAGCCCGGGCGTGCGCAGCTTCGGCGACGGCGTTCCCGCTCTATCTCCGCAGGAACGTGCTCGCGACGCAGCGCGTGTTCGAGTCCGCCGCCCAGGCAGGCGTCCGTGTCGTCTTCGCGTCGTCGTCCTCGGTGTACGGCGAGGCGGAGCGGTACCCGACGCCGGAGGACACGCAGCCGCGAGCCGATCTCGCCGTACGGCATCACGAAGCTCGCGTGCGAGCAGCTCGCGCGCGCCTACGCCGTCGAGCTTCGGGCTCGACGCCGTCGTCGCTGCGCTACTTCACCGTGTACGGGCCGCGCCAGCGCCCCGACATGTTCTTCCGGCGCGTCTGCGACGTGCTCGCCGCCGGAGGGACGTTCGAGATCTACGGCAACGGCGAGCAGTCGCGCAGCTTCACTTAGGTGGCAGACGTCGTCGAGGCGACCATCGCCGCCATGGCCGGTGCGCCGGCCGGCGCCCTGTACAACGTCGGCGGCGGCGAGGAGGCCTCGATGCTCGAGGCGATCGCCCTGCTCGAGCAGATCTCGGGGCGCTCGCTCGAGGTCAGGCACGTCGACCCCGCCCGCGGCGACGTGCGCCGGACGAAGGCCGACATCTCCCGCATCCGCGACGCGCTCGGCTGGGAGCCGCGCGTGCCGCTCGCGGACGGTCTCGCGCGGATGTGGGCCTGGGCCTCCGCTAGAGTCGCCGCGCGATGACTGGCGACCCCGAGGCCGAGCAGGAGATCGACTTCTCCCGCTACTGGCGGCTCCTCGCCGCACGGTGGTGGGTGCCGGTCGGCGGGATCGTGCTCGGCGCGATCGTCGGCTATGCGGTCTCGCTCGGCGGCAGCCAGCGGTACAGCGCGTCGGCGAACCTCTACCTCGGCCAGCCGTACACAGCGAGCGGCAACGTCGCGCTGCAGGGCCTGCAGACGAACCCGAGCTCGGTCGGGACGGTCGCGCACTCGCTCGCCGTCGACCAGCGGGTCGGCGAGCTCTGCAAGACGAAGATCGGGGCGTTCCGCTCGGGGATCTCGACAAGCCGATCGCCGGCAGCCTGTCGAAGAACGGCCAGAACCCGCTCGTCTCCCTCACCGTGTTGTCCGCGAAGAAGAAGGTCGCGGCCTGCGCCGCGAACCAGCTCGCGAAGGCCGTCATCTCGCGCATCTCCGGCTACGCGGTCGAGAAGATCGCGAGCTTCCAGGGGCAGCTCTCTCAGGAACAGAAGGGCATCACGGCGCTCAATGCGGCGCTCGCCGATCCGAACGTCTCGACGACGGACAAGCTCCTGCTCCAGGTCCAGCTCAACACGGCGGAGAGCGATCTCGTCGTCGACGACGCAGCTGCTGCACCAGGCGACGGCAATCGAGGAGCCGTCGGTGGTGACGCCGGCATCGGCTGCGCGCGTGACGGCGCGGAGCCGGCGCAACTCGGTCGTCGTCACAGGCCTGATCGGCCTCGTGCTCGGCGGGCTCGCTGCGCTGCTCTGGGATCGCGTGGCCGCAGTCGTCGCGCGCCGCCGCTCGGTCTGATGCTCGAGGGAAAGCGCGTCGGGGTCGTCGTGCCGGCGTACGACGAGGAGGCGCTCATCGGGGAGACCCTCGGCGGGATCCCCGCGTTCGTCGACCGCATCCTCGTCGTCGACGACGGCTCGACGCGATGCGACCGCGCGCCCGTGCGCGGTCGTTCGGCGACGCGCGCGTGGAGGTGATCTCGCACGACCGCAACCGCGGTGTCGGTGCCGCGATCGTCACCGGCTACCAGCGCGCGATCGGAGCAGGACTCGACGTCGTCTGCGTGATGGCGGCCGATAACCAGATGGATCCCGCCGATCTCGCGACGCTCGTACAGCCGGTCGCGCGCGGCGAGCTCGACTACGCGAAGGCGAACCGGCTCTTCACCGGCCAGGCGTGGGAGCTGATCCCGCACACGCGCTATCTCGGCAACGCGGTCCTCTCCATGCTGACGAAGATCGCATCGGGGTACTGGCACGTCGCCGACTCGCAGTCCGGGTACACGGCGATCGCGCGGCCGATGCTCGCGCAGCTCGACCTCGACCGCGTCTACACCGGATACGGGTTCCCGAACGACCTGCTCGTCCACCTGAACGTGTGGAACGCGCGCGTGCGCGATTTCCCGTCGCGTCCGGTCTACGGCGTGGGCGAGCGCTCGGGCATCCGATACCGGCGCGTCGTTCCGCGCATCTCGTGGCTGCTCGTGCGCGGGTTCTTCTGGCGCCTGCGGGAGAAGTACGTGATCCGCGACTTCCACCCGCTCGTGTTCTTCTACGCCTTCGGCTTCCTGGCGACGTTCGCCGGCTTCGTGCTCGGGCTCGTCGAGCTCGGCTTCCGTATCGCCGGGAACCAGGTCAGCGTCGGCACGGTCGTGCTCATCGCGCTGCTGCTGATCTCGGGCTCGCAGTTCACGCTGTTCGCCATGTGGTTCGACATGGAGTCGAACAAGGATCTGCGCTGAATCCCCGGTTCAAGCGGTAAATCCTTCGTTAAGTCCGTGTCGCCCGCCGACAACGCCGCTAGCATCGGGGCGATGGCGACGGCGGTCGTGACGGGGGGCGCGGGCTTCCTCGGATCCCACCTCTGCGATCACCTGGTGGCTAAAGGCCTCCGCGTGATCTGCGTCGACAACCTCGAAACCGGCTCGTTGCAGAACGTCGAGCATCTGCGCGGCGACAGCTTCTCGTTCTTGAACCACGACATGACAGAGCATCTCGAGGTCGACGAAGCGGTCGATTTCGTCTTCCACCTCGCGAGCCCGGCGAGCCCAATCGACTATCTGCGTTTGCCGCTGAAAACCTTGAAGGTCGGTTCCTATGGGACACACAACGCCCTCGGCCTTGCGAAGTGGAAGCGCGCACGCTTTTGCTCGCGTCGACGAGTGAGGTCTACGGCGATCCCGCCATCCATCCCCAGCCCGAGACGTACTGGGGCAACGTCAACCCCATCGGGCCGCGCGGCGTCTACGACGAGGCGAAGCGATACGCCGAGGCGTTGACGATGGCGTACCACCGCCAGCAGGGCGTGGACACGTGCATCGTCCGCATCTTCAACACCTACGGGAAGCGCATGCGGCCGAACGACGGCCGCGCGATCCCGACGTTCATCCGCCAGGCGCAGGCGAACGAGCCGCTCACCGTGTTCGGCGACGGTTCGCAGACGCGCAGCTTCTGCTACGTCGACGACCTGATCCGCGGGCTCGTGCTGCTCGCCGAAAGTGGCGAGCACCTACCCGTGAACATCGGCAATCCGCAGGAGCTCACGCTGCTCGAGCTCGCGGAGAACGTCGTACGGGTCATCGGTTCCAAGAGCGAGATCGTCTTCGAGGCGCTGCCCGTCGACGACCCGCAGGTACGCCAGCCCGACATCACCCGAGCCCGGCAGCTGTTGGGTTGGGAGCCGCAGGTCGGTCTCGAAGAAGGCCTGCGGCGCGTCCTGGAAGCGAACGAACGGGAGTCACTCAGTGTCTAAGCGTGTTGCCGCGATCGTCGTTCTCGTCCTCGCCGCCGGCGGCCTCGCCGTGTCGGCCGCGACCGCCTCGCCGAAGAAGCACGCCGCTGCCGCCACGAGCCATCTGCTCGTGGGCATCGACGACGAAGCAGACACGCTGTACGGAAATCCCGTCACCGGCTTCCAGGCGCTGAAGGCCCTGAACGCGCAGGTGCTGCGCGTGAACCTGTACTGGGGCGGGACATCCTGGGCCGTCTCCCGCGGCGCGAAGCCGACCGACCCGACCGATCCGGGCGATCCCGCCTACAACTGGTCGCTCTACGACCGCCTGATGCGCTACGCGGCCACGTACAACATCAAGGTCGTGTTCTCGATCCTGTTCACGCCCAAGTGGGCGAACGGCGGCGCGGCGCGAACGGTCGCGCCGACGAATCCGCAGGAGCTCGAGGACTTCGCCTCTGCGGCGGCTCAGCGCTACAGCGGGCTGTACGTGCCTCCCGCGTGGCAGCAGCAGCCGACGCTCGAGAGCCCGACCGATCCGCTCCCGGCGGTGAAGCTCTGGACCGCCTGGAACGAGCCGAACAACCCGGTTTTCCTCACGCCGCAGTACAAGCGTGTGGGAGGCAAGTGGGTGGTTGAGAGCGCGGTGTCGTACGCGAAGATCTGCAACGCGATCTACACTGGCATCCACTCGGCCGGCATCTCGGGCGAGAAGGTCGCGTGCGGCGTCACCGCCCCGAAGGGCAACGACGCGCCGGCGACCTCGCGCGCCTCGGTCGATCCGATCTCGTTCCTCATCGCCGCGAAGAAGGCGGGGATGAAGAGGTTCGACGTCTACGCCCACCATCCGTACTACGCGGCGCCGACCGAATCGCCCACATACGTGCCGACGGGGAAGGACGCGCGCCGCATCCAGATGGGCAATATCAACGTGCTCCTCGCCGAGATATCGAAGCTGTACGGCCCGAAGCATCTTTGGATCACCGAGTACGGCTACCAGACGAATCCGCCCGACAAGACCATCGGCGTGAGCTGGGCGAAGCAGGCCGCGTATCTGACGCAGGTCTATGCGATGGCGCGCGCGAACCCGCGCATCGACATGGTCCTGTGGTTCCTGATCAAGGACGAGCCGGACCTCGGCGGCTGGCAGTCAGGGCTCGAGACGGTCGCCGGCAAGCACAAGCCCGCCTGGAACGCCTTCCTCAAGGTTCCTCGGGGCTAGCCCGGTAGCGGTAGGCCTCGCTCGGCGAGCAACTCGCGGTACAGCCGGTCGACGTCGTCGACGAGTCGGCTGACGGAGTAGCGCTCGATGACTCGTGCGCGGCCGGCTTCGCCCATGCGCGTGCGTAGCTCCGGGTCGGCCGCGAGCTCTGCGAGCCGCGTGGCGAGTGCGTCTCGGTCGTCCGCTTCGACGAGGAAGCCGTCGATGCCGTCGCGGACGACGTCCGGCACTCCGCCGACGCGGGTCGCGACCGCCGGTCGCCGCGCGGCCATGGCCTCGATGACGCTCACGGGCGTGCCCTCGTTGATGGACGGGAGGACGAGCACGTCGATGGCGTCGTAAAAGCGGGCGACGTCCTCCTGATACCCGAGGAAGAGGCAGCGCTTGATCACGCCGAGCTCGTGCGCGTAGCGCTCGAGCTGGTCGCGGTCAGGGCCGTCACCGACGAGCACGACGTATGCGTCGACATTTCGTGCGACGAGGTCCTGCAGTGCGCGCACGACGAGCTCCGTCCGCTTCACGGCGGTCATGCGGCCGACCCAGCCCACGACGAAGGCGCCGTCGCGGAGGCCCATCTGACGGCGGGCCTCGCGCCGCTGCGCGTCGTCGTTGTCGACACGTCGCGGAAGGTCGATGCCGAGACGCACCACGGTGAACTTCGAGGCCGGCGCGACGCCCAGCGCGACCAGGTCGTCGCGCACCTCGGGGCTGACCGCGATGAGCGCGGTGCTCGTGCGCGCGAGCCAGCGCTCGAGCGTGCGAAAGCCGAAGGTCTTGACCCGACCGAAGTATCCGCGCAAGACGTGGCCGTGGAATGTGTGGATGACGATCGGGGGCCGAGCGCCGCGCGCCAGCAGCGCCGCGATCCGCCCAACCGCGCCGGCCTTCGCCGTGTGCGTGTGCAGGATCGTCGGCCGCTCTCGCCGGATCAGCTGCGCGAGCTGCATGATGGCGCGCAGGTCGCGAGTTGGTGAGATCTCGCGATGGAGATCGCCCAGCGTCTCGACATGCACGTTGTGCGCGTCGGCGACGAAGGCCATCGACTCCTCGCCTTGCGCGATGGTTCCGGCGACGAGCGTCGTGTCGTATCCCCGGTCAGCGAGACCCGCGGTCAGGTAGGCGACGTGCAGCGCGGGCCCTCCGACGTTGAGGCGGGCGATGACCCGCAAGACCTTGACTGTCTCAGGCAACGAGGTACTCGACGGTGCGTTGCAGGCCCTGCTCGAGGTCCACCGACGGCGTGTAGCCGAGAATCTCCTTCGCCGCGGTCACGTCTGCCCATGAGTCGCGGATGTCGCCGGGACGCGGCGGCGCGAAGCTGCGTTCCACAGGCTTGCCGAGGATGCGTCCGATGGCCTCGGCGACCGCATTTACACTTGCAGGCGAGCCCGCCGCGACGTTGAAGATGTGGCCGCTCGCGCCCTCAGCGTGCGCAGCGCGCAACGTCGCGTCGACGACGTTGGCGACGTACGTGAAGTCGCGCGACTGTTCGCCGTCGCCGTAGACCGTGACCGGCTCGCCGGCGGCGATCGCCGTGATGAAGAGCGGCACCATGGCCGCGTATTGCGAGAACGGGCTCTGTCGCGGCCCGAAGACGTTGAAGTAGCGCAGCACGACGGTCTCGAAGGACTCGTAGACGCGGCTGAAGCTGACGCAGTAGCGTTCCGCGGCGAGCTTCGCGACTCCGTACGGCGAGATCGGATCGGCGGGCAGCGACTCGTCGACTGGGCGCTCACGCTTCGCGCCATAGACCGACGAGGACGACGAGAAGACGACGCGGCGGACGCCCTCGTCCCGCGCCGCGAGGAGGACGTTCAGGGTCCCCTCGACGTTGACCGCGCTCGAGGTCAGCGGATCCTGGACCGACCTCGGCACCGAGCCGAGCGCGCCGAGGTGGTAGACGACCTCGCTTCCACGCACGGCGTTGTGGACCCGCTCGTAGCTCCGCAGCTCACCCTCGACGATCTCGACGTCGAGGCCTTCGAGGTTCGCGCGGTTGCCGGTCGAAAAGTTGTCGAGCACGCGCACCGAGTCGCCGCGCTCGAGCAGAGCCCGGACGACGTTCGAGCCGATAAAACCTGCCCCGCCGGTGACGAGCGCCTTCGCCATCAGAGGGCCACTCTAATGGGGAGCCGGACGATGCCCTCACTACACTGGCCCACTGATGGACGGCACGGTCCTCCGGCGGCGAGCGGGTGCAGCCGCGGGCACGTACGCGTCGATCGTGCTCGGATTCCTCGGCACGATCGTCGCCGCCCGGGTGTTCACGACCGAGGTTCTCGGCCTCTTCACGCTGGTCATCGCCTCCGCCGGGTTCTTCCAGACGCTCCTCGACCTGACCATCGAGGAGGCGCTGATCAAGTTCGGCTTTCGCTACATCACGCGCGAGGACTGGGGCCGGCTACGGCGGCTCTTCCGACGGACGTTCGTCTTCAAGGCGGCCGGTGCGATCCTGGCGGGCGTCGCGCTCGTCGGCCTCGGCCTCGGAGCAGGAACGGTCTTCCATCACTCCGAGCTGCGGACGCCGCTCCTGCTCTCGGCGCTTCTCCCGCTGGCACAGTCGCCGGAGGGAATGGCCGCCGTTCCGCTCATGCTGCGCGGACGCTACGACGTGCGCGGCGGGTTCCTCGCCTTCTCGATGGCAGTTCGCCTCGCTGCGATCGCCGTCGGCTCGCACTTCGGGCTCACCTGGACGGTCGCGGCGATCGTGCTCGCGCAGGTCGTCGCGTCTGCGGCCATCGGCGTCGCCGGTCTCCTTGCGTTCCACCGGTTCCCGCGCGGCGACAGCAGGCCGCTCGGCGAGGACGGGCGCGAGATCCTGCGCTTCATCGGCCAGTCGAGTGCAGCGACCGGCGTCGTGTCGCTGCGCTCGACGCTCACGCCGATGCTGCTCGGCATGGTCTCGACCGCGGCGCAGGTCGGCCTCTTCCGCGTCGCACAGTCCCCGCAGACGGGCTTCAACGCCGTGTCAGCGCCCATCAGGCTCGTGCTGCTCAGCGAGCAGACGCGAGACTGGGAGCGCGGCAAGATCGAGAAAGTCTTTGCGGGCGTGCGCCGGTACACGCTCCTCGCCTCCGTTGGCAGCGTTGTCCTTCTCCCGCCCCTGCTCGTGTTCATGCCGCAGATCGTGCGCCTGCTGTTCGAATCGAAGAACCTCGGTGCCGTCGACGCCGCCCGCATCATCGTGGCCGCCGGCGCGGTGCAGTTCGTCGTCGGTTGGTCGAAGTCGTTTGCCGTCACGATCGGCCGGCCCAAGCTCCGCATCTGGACGCATGGGATCGAGACTGCTGTCCTGCTGCCGCTCGCGATCGCGTTCGGCTGGCTCTGGGGAGCACGGGGAGCCGCGATCGCAGTGCTCGCCTCGAGCATCGTGTTCGCGCTCGCGTGGGCTGTGCTCTTCGCGCGCATCCGGAAAGAGCCGCCTCCTCCCGCGATCGTTCCGCTCGAGCCGGAGATCGTGGGGCTGTCGACGTGAGAGTGCTCGTCGTGTCGGGCATCTGGCCGCCGGACGTCGGCGGGCCCGCCAGTCACGCACCGGAGGTCGCGGGCTTTCTCGCCGAGCGCGGGCACCACGTTGAAGTCGTTACGACCGCATCGGAGCCGCCGCTGCCCGCGGCCTACGACGTCCGCTGGGTTTCGCGGTCTCTGCCGAGCGGCCTCCGTCATCTGCGCGGAATCGCGCTCGTTCGTGCGCGTGCCGCTCACGCGGACGTCGTCTACACGACCGGCATGTTCGGAAGGAGCGCAGCCGGTTCGACCGTTGCGCGCCGGCCGTACGTCGTCAAGCTCACCGCCGATCCAGCGTTCGAGCGCGCACGCCGTCGCGGCGTCGTGGGGGGTGACGTCGACGCGTTCCAGTCGCGCTCCGGCCTCCGCGTCGCCGCGCTCCGTCTCGCGCGTGACCTGGAGCTGCGGCGTGCGGCGCACGTCTTCTGTCCCAGCGACTACCTACGCACGCTGGCGATCTCCTGGGGCGTTCCGGCAGACCGCGTCAGCGTGCTCCCGAACGCGGCGCCGCCGGTGCCGGAGCTCGCGCCGCGCGACGAGCTGCGGCGGTCCTTCGGCATGAACGGCCCAACGCTTGCGTTCGCCGGGCGACTATCCGTGCAGAAGTCGCTCCAGCTCGCGCTCGAGGCGGTTGACGCCGTCGAGGGCGTCTCACTCGTGATTGCAGGCGACGGCGACGAGCGCGCGCGACTCGAGGCGCTCGCCGGCCCGCACGTGCGGTTCCTCGGGCCTCAGCCGCGGGAGCGTGTGATCGAGCTCTTCCGCGCAGCCGATGCGTCGATTCTCTCCTCGAGCTGGGAGAACTTCCCGCACTCCGTGGTCGAGGCGCTCGCGGCCGGGACACCCGTCATCGCCACGCGCGTCGGCGGCGTCGCCGAGGTCGTCCGCGACGGCGAGAACGGGTTGCTCGTCCCCGCCGGGGACGGCGAAGCGCTCGCGGACGCGGTCCGGCGGTACTTCTCCGACGACGCGCTGCGCTCGCGGCTGCGCGCGGCGGCCGCCGAGTCCGTGCGTGCGTACGACCGCGACGTGGTCTTCTCCCAGATCGAGCTGGCGCTCGAGGCCGCCGTCGCATGAAGCCGCGCGTGCTCTTCGTGAGCCGGACCCGGTACCGGCTGCCGCTCGATCCGAGCGTCGCCCGCAAGTGGGACGCACTCGCAGCCGAGATGGAGCTGCGCGTGCTCGCGGGAGGCGACACAGCGGATGACGGCCGCTTCCGCCTCGTGCCCGGCCGCTCGCCGGCGTTCTACCTCTCGCTCCCGCTTCGCGTGGCGGAGGAGCTGCGGCGGTTCCGCCCGGACGTCGTCATCGCCCAGAGCCCGTACGAGGCGAGCTGCCGTGCTCGCGGGCCGCGCGCTCGCGCGCTCGAACGCACGAGTCGTCCTCGAGGTGCACGGCGACTGGCACACGGCGACGAGGCTGTACGGATCGCCGCTGCGCCGGCTCGCTCGAACCGGTGAGCACGACGCTTGCGCGCGCGGCGGTCCGCCGCGTGGACGCCGTCCGCACCGTCTCGCCGTTCACGAGCGCCCTCGTTCGGGCCGTCGGCGTGGAGCCGGCGACGACGTTCACGACGTACTTCGACGTGTCTGCCTTCTCAGCGACGCCGCCCGCGCCGCTGCCGGAGCGGCCGCAGGCGCTCTTCGTCGGCGTGCTCGAGCGGTACAAGAACGTGCACGGGCTTGCGGAGTCGTGGCGACGCGCGGCGCCGGCCGTGCCCGAGGCGACGCTGCATCTCATCGGGCGCGGGCGGGAGCGGGCCGTCGTCGAGGCGCTCGTGCGCGACTTTCCCGGTCGCGTGACGTGGGAGGAGCAGGTGCCCTCCGCGGCGGTGGCGGCTGCGCTCGACAGCGCAACGGTCCTCGTGCTGCCGTCGTTCTCCGAGGGGCTGCCGCGCGTCGCGATGGAAGCGTTCGCGCGTGGGCGCGGTGTCGTTGGCGCGAGGGCCGGAGGGATTCCCGACATCGTCGAGGACGGCGTCAGCGGGCTGCTCGTGGCGCCGGGCGATGCTCCGGCGCTCGCCGATGCGCTCGTCCGCGTTCTCTCCAATCCGCAGCTCGCCCGATCCTTCGCGGACGGGGCACGGGCTTCGGCCGCTCGCTGGCTGCAGTCGCCCGACGAGTTCGCGACCCGGACGCGCGAGCTCGTGGACTCACTCCGCCGATGACGAAGCTCGTCTTCGTGACGCAACAGGTCGATCGCGAGCATCCGACGCTCGGCGCGGCGGCCGACATGGTGGCGGCGCTCGCCGCCCGCTTCGACGAAGTCATCGTGCTCGCGGCGGCGGCGGCCGTGGACACGCTGCCTGCAAACGTCCGTTTCCGGAGCTTCGCCGCGCCCACGCAGATTCTGCGCGGACTTCGGTTCGAGGCCGCGCTCGCGCGCGAGCTTGCCCGCGGGCGGCCTGCTGCGCTGCTCGCGCACATGTCGCCCGTCTACGCCATGCTCGCCGCGCCGCTCCTTCGGCCGGTCCGTGTCCCGCTGCTCCTGTGGTTCACGCAGCAACAGGGCGGCCCGAACTTCTATCGCTCTCTGCGTTTCGTCGACACGATCCTCAGCGTCGATGAGCGGAGCGTCCCGGTCGCCTCGCCGAAGATCCGTGCGATCGGGCACGGCATCGACACCGATGGGTTCGAATGCACCGAGCGCTCGCGACACGACGGTGTGCGCCTTCTTTCGCTCGGCCGCTACTCGGAGGTGAAGGGACATGACGTCGCCGTCCGAGCGCTCCCTGCGCTTCGTGGCGCTTCGCTCACTGTACGGGGAGAGGAGGCGACCCCGACCGACGCGATCGTCCGAGCACGCCTCGCTGCGCTCGTGTCCGAGCTCGGTCTCGAGGAGCACGTCCACCTTCTCGATGCCGTGCCGCGCGTCGAGGTGCCGAGGCTTTTGGCCGAGGCGGACGTCCTGGTAAACGCCACGCACGGCATGAGCGCGGACAAGGTCGTGTTCGAGGCGCTCGCCGCGTGCACTCCCGTCGTGGCGGCATCACCGGTGTTCGACGGGTTGCTTCCGCCCGAGCTGCGGTTCACGGACGGCGATCCCGCCGGTTTGGCGTCGGCGATCCGAGCGGCGACCGCGCTGCCGGATACGGAGCGGCGCCGCTTGCGTGCGCGCGTCGAGGCCGAGCACTCGGTCGGTCACTGGGCGGACGAGGTCGTGGCGACGATTAGGCTGGCGCGCGGATGACGCGGCCGCGAGTCCTGTTCGTCTCCCGCGAGCGCATCCAGTTGCCGCTCGCAGGAGCGCAGGAGCGGAAGTGGCGCGCCGTGGAGACGGTGGTCGAGCCGCGGGTGCTCGCTGCAGCGCCGGCCGGGGCGCCAACACGCGGAGGCCCATTCCGTCTCGCCCCTCCCGCTCGCCCCGGCTTCGCCGACGGCGCGCTCTACTACCTCGCCCTGCCCGCCAGGATCGCGCGTGAGCTCCGTGCGTTTCGTCCCGACGTGGCGCTCGTCCAGGGAGTGCACGAGGCGGCCGCCTTTCTCGTCGGCCGTTCGCTCGCGCGGGACGATGCGAAGCTCATCCTCGACGTCCAGGGCGACTGGCACGAAGCGACCCGCTTGTACGGCTCGCCGCTGCGGCGGCTGCTCAACCCCATCAACGATGCGCTGCCGCGCCTCGTCGTTCCGCGGGCCGACGCCGTCCGGACGGTTTCAACGCAGACGTCCAGGCTCGTGCGGGATCTCGGCGTCGAGCCGACGGCCGTCTTTCCCTCCTACGTCGACGCGGACGCCTTCCTCGCGCGGCCGCCTGCTCCGCTCCCGGCGAAGCCGCGCGCAGTCTTCGTCGGGGTGCTCGAGCGCTACAAGGCCGTCGACACGCTCGTGGAGGCGTGGCGTCGCGCGGCGCCGCAGCTCCCCGGAGCGATCCTGCACATCGTCGGCGACGGGACGCTGAGAGATCGCGTCCGTGCGCTGACCGAGCAGCTTCCGGCGCAGACGGAGTGGTCCACGAGGCTCGATGCGGACGAGGTCTCGCGTGCGATGGACGACGCATGGCTCGTGTGCCTTCCGTCGCGCTCGGAGGGATTGCCGAGAGTGGCGCTCGAGGGTGCATGCCGCGGCCGTGCCATCATCGGCGGCAACAGGGCGGGCACACCCGATGTCGTCCACGACGGCGAGAACGGGTTGCTCGTCGACCCGGACGACGCCGGCGCTCTCGCAGGGGCGCTCGTTCGCATCCTGTCCGACCGCGCCGCGGCTGAGCGGCTTGGTGCCGCCGCTCGGCGGACGGGAGAGGAGTGGGTGGTGACGCCGGCCGAGTACGGCGCGCGCATCGAGCAGCTCGTGCACGACGTCCTCGCGGGCTAACCTGAGCCCCCAATGCGCGAACAGGTCAAGCAGCTCCTCAAGAACTCCGTCTACCGCGCGATCGGCGAGGTCGCGAGCGGTGTGGGGACGGCCGACGGCGCCGATCGCAGCCTGCGCGTTCTCATGTACCACAAGGTCAACGACCTCCCGAACAACCGGATGTCGATGCCGGTCGAGCGCTTCGACGAGCAGATGGCGCAGCTCCGGGAGTTCGGGTACCGCGTCGTCGACCTCGACGCCGTGCTTGCACACTACGGCCGCGGGGAGCCGCTGCCCGACGGCGCCGTACTGATCACATTCGACGACGGGTATCGCGACAACCTGCTCAACGCGGCGCCCGTCCTCGCGAAGCACGGCTACCCGGCAGTGCAGTTCGTTCCCATCGCGTACGTCGGCGACACGCAGCCGCTTCCGCACGAGCGCTACCTCGCCGCCCACGGGGTGCACAATCCCACCGTCGACTGGGACGAGATTCGCGAGCTCGAGCGCTACGGCGTGCGTATCGAATCGCACGGCATCTCCCACAAGCCGCTGGCCGAGCTCGAGATCGACGAGGCCGCACGGGAGATCGCGATCTCGAAGCTCGAGCTCGAACGGAGGCTCGGCCGGCCGGTGCGCGCCTTCTCGTACGTGAAGGGCTCCGAGGCGGACTACAAGCCCGTCCATCCCAGCCTCGTGAAGCAGGCCGGCTACGACATCGCGTTCACGGCAGTCTCCGGTGCGAACTCGCCGCGTAGCGACCCGCTCCAACTGCGCCGCTACAACGTCGAGCCGTATTCGCCACGAACCTTCGAGCTCGTGCTCGCCGGCGCGTGCGACCTGATCGCGATCAAGGACACGGTCACGGGGACGCACGCGCGGCGGCTGTTCAACGCTGCGCTCGGCACGACTTCGCGGTAATGGCCGTCCGCGATTGGGAGATCGTTCGGTACGGGCCGGAGCACCGTGCCGAGTTCCTCGACCTGATGCGCGCGGTCTACGAAGGCACCGCGTGGTCGGAGGACGAGTTCGACTGGTGGTTCGAGCAGAACCCGACCGGCCACTTCATCCTCAATCTCGCCGTCGAGGACGGCGTGACCATCGGCGCCGCGGCCCAGTCCTTCGCGCGGATGGTGATCGCCGGCAGGGAGAGGGAGGCGACCTTCACCATTCACGTGATGACGGGGCCGGCGGCGCGCGGTAAGGGCGTCTTTTCCGGACTGCAGCTGCACAACGACGACATGGCAGCGCAGTCGGGCGCCCGGCTTGCGCTCGGCTTCACGAACCCGATGGCAGGCCCGATCTTCGTCGGCAAGCTCGGCTGGGACGAGCTCTGCTGGTTGCGTTTGTGGGCCCGCCCCAAGCGGCCGTTGCGCGCCGTCCGCCATCTGCGCGCGCACGGGAAGCCGGCGGGCGGCGTGCGCGGCCCCGTCGAGAAGTTCACCGATCGGCACGAGGAGATGTACCGCCGCGCAGCCACCCGCTGGGCGGACCACTTCGTGAAGAGCGCGGAGTACCTCAACTGGCGCTACGGCGCGTCGCCGCGCTCGTACGCGAGCTTCTCCACTGAACGCGGCTTCGCCGTCCTCGGCTGGGGCGTGTTTCGCGGCATCTCCGCCGGGCTCGTCTGCGAGCTCGTCGGCGGTGACGGCGTGCGCCTTCTCAACCAGTGCGCGCGAGCGGCTGACGCGGACATCCTCATCGCCATGCCGAACCCGGGTGAGTACCGCACGTATCTCGCCGCCGGTTTCCTGCCGACCCCCGAGGCGATCAGGTTCATCGGTCGTTCGCTGCACCCGGACGAGCCGCTGCCGCACGGACGCGGGGCGTTCCGTTTCTCGCTCGGCGACACCGACATCTTCTGATGAAGCGGAAGCTCATCTTCATCACCCAGGTCGTCGATTCGGCCGATCCGAATCTCGGTGCCACAGGGGGAAAGATCGCAGCACTCGCGCGCCGCGTCGACGAAGTCGTCGTCCTCTGCGACCGCGGAGTCGACGGAGTGCTCCCCGACAACTGCCGCCTGCGCGTCTTCGGAGCCCCGACGCGCGTCCAACGCGCTGCGCGCTACGTCGTCGCACTCGTGTCGGAGCTCCGAGAGCGCCCGGTCGCCGTCGTCGCTCACATGATCCCGTTGTACGCCATCGTCGCCGCGCCGTTCGTCAGGGCGCGCCGCGTGCCGCTCGTGCTCTGGTACACGCACTGGAAGGGCCATGTCGTCCTCAGGATCGCGACGCTGCTGTGCACGAACGTCGCGAGCGTCGACGTGCGCTCGTTTCCGCTGAACTCCGGGAAAGTGCGCGGCATCGGTCACGGGATCGACGTGGACGAGTTCCCGTGCCAGTCTGTCGTGCCCGCTGCGGGGCGCCCGTTTCGCGTCATGTCGCTCGGGCGCTACTCGCGGCCCAAGAAGCTCGACGAGATGATTGAAGGTGTGCGCATCGTGCGAAACCGCGGAGTGGACGCGCGCATCGACCTCTTCGGTACCACGGGGTCGGAGGCGGAGTCCGCGTACAAGCGTGAGCTAGAGGCACTCGTCGCGCGGCCGGAGTACAGCGCGTTCGCATCGGTCGGGGGCCCGATTCCGCGCACCGATCTGCCGCCGGTGTACGCGCAGGCCGACGTCGTCGCATCGGACTTCATCTCGACGGACAAGATCGTCCTCGAGGGAAGCGCTGCGTGTCGGCCCGTTATCGCGTCCCATCCGGCGTTCGACACGCTCTTCGCCGGGATCGATCCGTCGCTCGCCTTCGACCGCGGGCGGCCCGAGACTTTCGCCGACCGGGTCGAGGCGCTTGCCGCACTCTCCGACGAGCAGCGGCACGCGATCGGCGTGACGCTGCGGGAACGCGTTCGCACCCAGCATTCCGTCGAGACGTGGGCGGACGCGATACTCCGCCTGGTGGAGAAGTGAGACGCGCGTTGGTCATCCACATGCAGAAGGTCGCGGGCATCTCCGGGTCGGAGGCCCACCTGCTCGCGCTGCTGCCACGCCTGCGCGAGCGCGGCTGGGATGTGCGCATGCTCATGCTCCACGAGGACGAGCCGGGCGCGTGGCAGTTCGCTGAGGCGTTGAGATCGCGGGGCGTGCCGCTCGATGCGATCCGCGTCCGCGCCGACGTCGACCCGATTGCGTTCGGGCAACTCGTCGCGTATCTCGTCCGCACGCGCCCGATGATCTTGCATACCCACCTCGTGCATGCAGAGACGTACGGCTTGCTTGCCGGCACGGCGGCGCGCGTTCCCGTCCGCTTCTCGACGAAGCACGGCTTCAATGAGTTCCGCGAAATGCCGTACTTCGGCGTCGCCGATCGCGCGGTGGCAAGCCTCGCGCACGTGGAGATCGCCATCTCGCGCGGGCTCGCCCGATACCTCGAAGAGGTGGAGGGATTCGACGGCGAGAGCTTCGAGATCGTCCACTACGGCATCGACGCCGACGGCGAGCCGTCGCCGTACTCCGGCGAGGTGCCTCGGCTCCTGTGCGTCGGCCGTCTCATTCCGATCAAGGGGCACATCGTGTTGCTGCGGGCCTTCGCCGCCGCGAAGCAGCGGCTGCCCGCGCTCGAGCTCGAGATCGCCGGTCGCGGCCCGCTCGAGCCGGCGCTGCGTGCGCTTGCGCGCGAGCTCGGGGTCGCCGGCGCCGTGCGATTCCTCGGGCAGGTGAGCCCGATTCAGCCGGCGATCGAAGACTCGGCCGTCGTCGTCGTGCCGTCCATGGGCGAAGGCTTCGGGATGGTCGCGCTCGAGGCGATGGAGCGCGCCCGGCCTGTCATCGCCGCGGCGATCGGGGGCCTCGGCGAGCTCGTCCGTGACGGCGAGACCGGCCTGCTCGTTCCGCCCGGCGAGGCGGAGCCGCTGGCGGAGGCGATCGTTCGCATCGCCGGCGACCCGGAGCTCGCGTTGCGCATGGGCGAAGCGGGGCGGCGCCGGGCCCTCGCTCGGTTCCTCCAGGTTTTCTGCACCGAGCGGACGGAGCTGCTGTACGAGGCCGCGCTCGAGCGCGCTGATCGCTGAACGTCGATGCCGCGATCGCTCGAATCGATTCGGGAGACGATCCGCCGTCAGAGCCCGCTCGATCCGGCCGAGACGGAGCGGATCATTTCGACGAGGTACGACCATCTCCCGCAGCGCCTCGTCTCCGCCCTGCAGGAATGGCCGCTCGAACGGGCCGCCGTCCTCGACGTCGGGTCCTCGTACGGCACGTGCCTGATCCACTTCGGGCCCGGCAGCCTCGGCATGGACAACCACGACGAGGGCGTGGCGTTCACCCGCGCACTCGGGCTCGACGCGCTCCTCGCCGATCTCGAAGATCCGGAGGAGCTCGGCCGCATCCCGGACGGCGCCTTCGACTACCTCTGGGTCTCGGACGTCCTCGAACATCTCGAATCGCCGCGCCTCGTTCTCCGCCGCCTGTCCACGAAGCTGAAGCCCGGCGGCTCGCTCCTGTTGCAAACGAGCGTCCTGCCTCGCTATCGACCCGTGCGCTCGCTGTTGCGACGGATCGGCGAGCATCCCTTCGACGCCGACGTGCACTACCACCAATGGACGACCGACACCGTCGCGCATCTCTTGCGGCGTGCGGGGTATCGCCCGATGCGGACCGTGCCGCTCGTGCCGCCTCGCCTCGCCCGCCTCGCGCCGATCGTGCCGGCCGACGCGGCGTCACGGGTGATCGTCGAAGCCGTGGTCGACCCTGCGCTCACCGAGCGCGCCGACCGCGCCGTCGCCCGGAACCTCCGTCAGAGCCGTTCGTAGAGCGCGACCGTCCGGTCGGCCATGCGCTGCACCGAGAACTCGCAACGTGCGCGCTCGAGCCCTGCCCGTCCGAGAGCGGGGTCGGCGAGTGCGCGCTCGACCGCGCGCGCGAGAGCGGCGGGATCGTCCGGCGGGACGAGCAGGCCGGTCTCGCCGTCGGCGACGAGCTCCGGCAGCGAGCTGACGTTCGTCGCAACGACGGGAAGCCCGCACACCATCGCCTCGAGGACGGCGAGCCCGAATCCCTCCCAGCGCGCGGGCTGCACGTAGACCGAGGCTCGCCGAAGCCACGCGGCCACATCCGGAACGCGGCCGGGGAGAAAGACCCGCGATTCGACGGCGTGCTCGCGCGCAAGCTCCGCGAGCGCCTTCCGCTCCGGGCCTTCGCCGAGTACGACGAGGACGACGTCGCCGGGCAGGAAGGAGAGCGCTTCCACAGCCACGTCGATGCCCTTCTGTCGCGTCAACCGCGAGACCGCGAGCACGATGCGTGCGTCGTCCGGCACGGCGTCGGGCGGGTTCGTCCCCCACGCGCGCGGCGGCTCGTCGAGCCCGTAGTGGATCGTCTCCACCTTCGCCGCAGGAACGCCGACGCGCTCGACGGTGAAGCGGTGCAACGAATCGGAGATGGTGATGACGCGGTCGGCGAGGCGGGCGAGGCCACGCTCGACGAAACGGAAGGCACCCGTGCGGAACGGATCGTCGTTGTGCTTGGTCGAGACGAGGGTCGCCCCACGCAGCTTCGCCGCGAGGCCGCCGTAGAGGTCGGCGTGTACGAGATGTGTGTGCACGACGTCGGCACGCGTGTCGCGCACGAGTCGTGCGAGGAGTAACGGGTCGAGGTCCCGCGGGGCGGGAATGCGCACGGCCGGCACGGTCAGCGCGTCGTAGAAGTCGGAGGGGTCCCAGGCCGGATCGTCGAGCCCGATGAAGACGGGCTCGACGCCGCGGTCGGCGAGCGCCGAGAGCAGAGTGAGGAGGTGGCGCTCCGACCCGCCGATGCCGCGCATGCGATGGACGTGCGCGACCCTCACGCGACCGTTGCTCCGGCGCCCACGTCGACGTGCGTGCGCTGCCAGAGTTCGAGCATCGTCAGCGTCCACAGACGGTGCCCGTTGTCCGCTCGCCCCGCTGCGTGCTCGGAGAGGAGACGCTCCACCGCCTCGGGCCGGAACCAGCCGCGGCTCCGCGCGCGCTCGTCGAGGAGCAGCTCGCGCGCCAGCGGTTGCAGATCGCCGCGAAACCACTCCGCGAGCGGAAGACCGAAGCCGGTCTTGCCGCGGGCGGCGACCTCTGCCGGGAGCTCCGCCGCGAACGCGCGCCGCAACGCGATCTTCCCCGTGCGGCCCTCCTGCTTCAGTCCGTCCGGCAGCGAGAGACCGAGCTCGACGACGCGGCGATCGAGCAGCGGTGAACGCAGCTCGAGCGAGTGAGCCATGGACGCGATGTCCGACTTCGGAAGCAGGTCGCCGGGGAGGTACGTGTTCAGGTCCAGGAGTTGCAGGCCGGTGGTGCCCTCGTCCGGGGGCGCGCCGAGCAGGAAGCCGGCCGAGGTGAGCGTGCCGATCTCGGCCTTCGCCGCGGCGCTCCAGAGCTCCGCACGCTCCTGCAGCGTGAACACCTGCATGAGCCGGCCGTACCGCTCGGCCCGCGGGACTGCCGCCGCCTCGAGGAAGCGCGCGGCACGGAAGACCGGCGACCTGCGTTCCCGACGGCCGGCAGGAAGCCGGCGCAACATGCTTGCGCCCGCGCTCGCCACCGGCCTCGGCACATGCTCGGCGAGCGCCGCTGCCGCATAGCGCTCGTAGCCGGCGAACGACTCGTCACCTCCGTCGCCGACGAGTCCCACGGTGACCTCGTTCCGCGCCGCCTCGCAGATGAGGAACAACGGCAGCGCTGCCTCATCGCCGAGCGGTTCGTCGAACGCCTCCGCCAGCCGTGGCAGCGTTGCCGCCGCGTCGGGCTCGAGGACGATCTCTTCGTGCTGCGTCGCGTACCGCTGCGCGACGGCGCGCGCAAACGTGCGCTCGTCGTAGCGCACGTCGGCGAAGCCGACCGTGAATGTGCGCACCGGCTGCGCCGATGCCGCGGCCATCAGCGCGACGACGACCGCCGAGTCGATCCCGCCCGAGAGAAGCGCACCGAGCGGCACGTCGGACGCGAGACGCGCACGGACGGCCGCGGACACTTCGTCACGGACGCGCTCGAGCCACGCCTCGTCCGAGAGCTGCTCGACGTGCGCGTGCGGATGCCAGTAGCGCTCCTCGTGCTCGCCGGCGCTGTCGACGATCAGCACGGATGCGGGCGAGAGGCGATGGATATCGCGGAAGCCCGTGCGCGCGCCCGGGACGTATTGCAATGCGAGGTACGAGTCGAGCGCCGCCAGGTCGGGCTCACGGTGCACGCCGGGCACGGTGAGCAGCGCCTTCACCTCAGACGCAAACGCGAACGTGCCGTCGTCGAGGCGGGTCCAGACAAGCGGTTTCTTCCCGAGGCGATCGCGGGCGAGCAAGAGGCGCTGTTCGGCTGCGTCCCAGAGTGCGATCGCGAACATCCCCTCGAGACGCTCGACGAAGGCGGGGCCGTACTCCTCGTACAGGTGGGGGATGACCGGCGTGTCTCCGCGTCCGCGCACCTCGTGCCCGCGCGCGGCCAGGTCGCGGCGAAGCTCGGGAAAGTTGTAAAGCTCGCCGTTGAAGACCGCGACGACGTCCCCGCGCTCGTTCGCGACCGGCTGGTACCCGAGCTCCGGGTCGAGCACCTGCAGCCGCTGATGGCCGAGCACGCATGGGCCAAATGCGTCCGTCGAGCCCTGGTCCGGGCCGCGATGGCGGATGCGTGCGCGCATCGCGTCGACGACGATGGGAGGCGGGGCGCCGGACGGCGAATAGAGTCCGCAAATCCCGCACATCGGCAACAGTGTGCCTTTACCGTCAGCCGGGACTGCCGCCGTGGTGTCGTGCCACGTCGAGCGGCCGCTCGACGACGATGCCTGGAACCGGTTCGACCGGCTCCAGCGCCGGCGCCCGGGCGGCTTCGACGTGATTGCGCTCATGCGCCCGCCCGATGCGGAGCACGGCGAGGCGGAGGAGCCTTGGCTCGAGCGCGCTCGAGCCGCCGCCGCACGTGCGCCGTTTGGATTGCACACGCACTGGACGAGCCCGACGCACGCGCGGCCGACCGGTGGCGATCCGGCTGCGCGCGTCCGGAGCGACACCGAATGGATGCGCGCGCGCGGCCTCGAGCCGCGCTACTTCTGCGGCGGCGGCTGGTACACCGACGAAGCGGTGCGGGCGACCGTCGCCGAGCTCGGGCTCGTCGACTGCACGCCGCGACACGGCGAGCCGTCGCCGGGCGTCCTGCCGACGACGCATTCACTGGGCTCGCTCGCCCGTGCGGTCCTCCGGCCGCTGCCGCGCTACGTGCACGCGTACTTCCACGACTACGACCTGCTCGACGCGCGCCGCCGCACGGCGTTGCTCGTGTCCCTGGCTGTCCTGGGACGCCGCGCCGAGAGGTTCTGAGAAGCGCCGGAGCTACACTCCCGATTCGTGGCGACCAAGCCTGTTGTCGGCACCGAGTCGGGCGACGGTGCCGGGGTGGAGCTCCCCGCTTCCGACATCCGCTCGGCGCCCGTTCTCCCTTCCGGGATCCAGGTCCGCGCCCTCGGGCGGCGCTCCGTGAGCGTCGCCGCGCTCGTCCTGCTCGACCTCGCCGGTCTCTCGGGCGCGCTCTATCTCGCTCTCGTCCTGCGCGAGCTCTACCGCGGAACGAAACCGCTCCTTTGGGGCCTGCTCTGGAGCACGGAAGAGAACTGGCTGGCGTTCCTGACGCTCGTCACGATCCTCGTGTTCTGGCAGGCAGGGCTGTACGCGCCGCGCGAGCGGCGTGCGGGCGCCGGGCGCATCGTGTCGTCGCTGCTTCTCATCACCGTCATCACCGTGATCTTCTCGGTCGGCACGGGGTACCAGCACTCCACGTTCGGTCTCTACATCACCGCGTTCGTTCTCTCCGCGATCGCGATCGTTCTCCTGCGCTCGAGCTACGAGGTCGTGACCGCGGACCTGTGGCGTGTAGCCGGCGTGCGCAGGCGCGCGCTCCTCGTCGGCGAGGGTGAACGACTCGAGTCGCTCCGCCGCACGATCGGACGTGGACGCAGCGGCATCGACTACGACTTCGTCGGCGTCCTCTCGCAGACCGAGCTGCGCGACCTTGGCGCAGTCTTGCGTGAGCACAAGCCGGACGAGCTCATCGTCTCGAGCGCCGACATGCATGAGGAGGCCTTGCTCGACCTCGTGGACGAGGCGCACCGCTTCGGCGTCAAGGTGCGGATCGCGCCGACGACGGCTGAGCTGCTCACGCAGCGCGCCGAGTACGTGCCCGGTCAGGGCGTTCCCCTGTTCGAGCTCCGGCCGCCGGTGTTCGCCGGCCTCGACTGGGCCGTGAAGCGCGCGTTCGACATCGCCGTGAGCACCGGACTGATCGTGCTCGCGTCGCCGTTCTGGGCGCTGATCGCGCTCGCCGTCAAGCTCGACTCTCCCGGCCCGATCTTCTACCGCGACCGCCGTATCGGGCTCGGACAGCAGGAGTTCGGGATGTTCAAGTTCAGGTCGATGTACGTCGACTCGAATCTCCGGCAGGCCGCGCTCGAGGCGTCCAACGAAGCATCGGGGCCGCTCTTCAAGATCAAGGACGATCCGCGGGTCACGAAGATCGGCGGGTTCCTGCGCCGCTATTCGCTCGACGAGCTGCCGCAGGTGCTGAACGTGTTGCGCGGCGAGATGTCGCTCGTCGGCCCGCGCCCGCTGCCGCTGCGCGACTACGTCCAGCTCGAGGATTGGCACCGCAAGCGCTATCTCGTGCTGCCCGGTATGACGGGCCTGTGGCAGGTCTCCGGGCGGATCGACCTGAGCTTCGACGACCTCGTTCGGCTCGACTTCTACTACCTCGAGAACTGGTCGATCTGGCTCGATATCTCGATCCTCGCGAAGACGCTACCGGCCGTCGCCGCTCGCCGCGGCGCCTATTAGCCGGAGGACCGGCAATGCTCGAACGAGCCTCGGCCGTCCACGGGCTGACGAAGCGATCGGAGCTCGAATTACTCGCTCGGCTCGCTCGCACCATGCCTGACGGGGCAGTCGTGGTAGAGGTCGGCTCCTACCAAGGCCGCTCGACTCTGGCGATCGCGGAGGGGCTGGACGCTGTTTCGGATGCGACGCTCGTCGCGGTCGACACATTCGCGGGCGACCCGGCCTGGAGTGATCGAACGGCCCCCGACGAAGGTCGTGCGATCTTCGACCGGAACACCGCGGAGGTTTCGTTCCTCCAAGTGATTCAACGCGGATCGGTCACAGCCGCGGAGCAAGTCGCGGACGCGAGCGTCGATTGGGTATTCATCGATGCGCTGCACGATTACCGCAGCGTGATCGCCGACATCCGCGCGTGGGCGCCCAAGCTCAAGCCGGACGGGTTGCTCTCCGGCCATGACTGGGGTCGGCATGGTGTGTCGGACGCGGTGCTCGCGTTCTTCCCGCTCGAGCAGATCGAGGTACAGCACAGCATTTGGATGACGCGTGCCATGCCTCGGCTCAGGCTGGGCCGATTGGTGAAGAACCGGGCGAAGCAGCTGCTTCGCCGCATGGCCTAGGTCACTGCTGCGACGTGGAAATTCGCGTTCAGCGAGCCGGGCACCGGCGCGCGTAGCAGCGGCACGGCGCGGTCGAGCGCCTCGCCGCAGGCATTGAGCGCGAACACGAGCGGCGCCTCGAGCGGCCGCACGTGCGCGCGCTTGAAGAAGAGGTCGGCGAGATGCGCGACGAGCATCGCGACGGTCAGCGCCGTCCCGGCGCCGGGCGTGACGGCGAGCGACGACCAATTGCCGTTCTCCTCGAACAGCCGTTCGAGCCCCGTGTTCGTCCAGCGCCACAGATCCTCGGGATTGGGGTGGAACGGGTAGACGCCGTGCGTCGTCGCGAGCACGAGGCCGCCGCTGCGCACGACCCGCCTCAGCTCGCGGACGGCCGCGCCCGGGTCCGGAACGTGCTCGAGCACCTGTAGGCAGAGGACGACGTCGAAGCTCGCGTCCTCGACCGGAATCGCCTCGATCGAGCCGTGGATGTCAGCGTATGGATTCCCGGGCCGGTCGAAGCCCACCACCTCGGCCGCGCCGGCGAAGAGCGGCTCGTACGGCCGGTCGCCGCAGCCGACGTCGAGCAGGCGCCGCCCGGCGACGGGCTGCGCCTGCAGCCACGTGAGCAGCGGCCGGCGGACGGCGTACTGCACCGATACGCGACTCGGATGCAGACGCGGATTGGCCAAGCCGCCCCTTATACCACGGGGTCTAACGGATCCTTCAGATCTCGTTGACACAATGGCGGCATGCCTGCCCCCAAGGTGCTTGCGGTCGCCTCCGCCTCCGACCTCGACTTTCGCTACGGCTGTACGCCCGCGTGGTGGCAGCTCTGGAAGGGCATGGCGGAGAACGGCGTCGACCTCGTCGTCACGACGTATCGCGGCCGTGCGATCGAGTCGCCGTGGTGGCGGACGGTGCCGAACCCGTTGTATCGGGAGGCGGAGATCTTCGCCGCGGGCCGCGGCGCCGCCGCGCGCCTGCAACGGCAGGAGTTCATGCGCCGGTCCGAGGATGACCCGCGCGACACGATCGCCGACCGAGTCGTCCGGCAGGCGATCTGGCGGTACGTGACACCACGCTGGCGTCGTCATCTCGAGCGCACCATCGAGGCAGAAGGCGGTGTCGACGCGGTGATCGTCTTCACCGTCCCGATGGCGCACTTTCGCGGCATCCCGACCGCGCTCCGGAATAGGTTCGACGTGCCGTTCGTCTACTACGACGGGGATTTGCCCATGAGCCTGCCCGAGTACGGCGGCACAGATACGAGTGGGTTCAACTACTACGTCGGCGCCGATCCCGGGGAGTACGACCTCGTGGTTGGGAACTCCGAGGGCTCGCTCGAACGCCTGCTCGAGCTCGGCGCGCGGCGCGCGGAGGCGATCCACTGGGCCGCCGACCCGGAGCTCTTCCACCCGCAGGAGGTCGAAAAGGAAGCCGACGTGTTCTTCTACGGGCACTCCGACAAGTTTCGGCGCGAGTGGATGCGCGATCTCATCGGCGAGCCGAGCCGCAGGCTCGAAGACGTCGACTTCGCCGTCGGCGGCTACGACTACCGTGGCGACATCGGCAAGGCGCGCAAGCTGGGGCGGATCCCGTTCAACGTCTTCCCGCGGGCGATCTCTGCCGCACGGATCAACCTGAACGCGACGCGCCGCGCCCACGCGGAGGTCGAGGCGTCGTCCACCGCGCGCTTGTTCGAGCTTGCCGCCTGCGGCGCAGCGATCGTCTCGAACCCGCTCGCGGGTGTCGAGCGCTGGTTCGAGCCCGAGCGCGAGCTGCGCATCGTCACCGGTGCGGACGAGGCCGTGGAGGTCTACGGAGAGCTGCTGGCCGATCCGGGGCAGGCGGAGGAGCTCGGCCGGAGGGCGCGCGAGCGCGTGCTCGACGAGCACACGTATGCGCACCGAGCGCGGCGCCTCCTCGATCTGATCGGTCTCGGGGAGCACGCGAGGGCCGGTGCCTGACACCGCCGCCACCGGGTCGCCGGCCGACGCCCTCCGCGGCCTCTCGGATCTCCGACGGGTCGCGATCGTGCCGGCGCTGAACGAGGCGGGCGCGCTTCCGGCGGTCATCGACGAGCTGCGCGCGTTCGATCCCGGTCTCGACGTCGTCGTGGTCGACGACGGTTCGGTCGACCGCACCGCCGCGGTCGCGAGGTCGATGGGAGCGTGCGTCCTGCGGCTGCCGTTCAACCTCGGCATCGGCGGAGCGGTGCAAACGGGCTTCCGGTTCGCGTTCGAGAACGATTACGACCTCGCGGTGCGCGTCGACGGCGACGGCCAGCACGATCCGTCGCAGCTGGGACGATTGCTCGCTCCCGTGCTCGCAGGCGAGGCGGACATCGTCGTCGGCTCGCGCTTCGCGGCGGACGCGGACGGATATCGCTCCTCGCGGACGAGACGTATCGGCATTCGTTTGCTGGCGCGCGTCGTCTCCGGCATCGTCGGGCAGCGCGTCACGGACACGACGTCCGGCTTCCAGGCGCTGAACAAGCACGGCATTGCGCTCTTCGCGCGCGACTACCCGCACGACTATCCGGAGGTCGAGGCAACCGTAATGGTGTTCAGGCACCGGCTTCGCCTGATCGAGGTCCCGGTCACGATGCGCGAACGCGGCAGCGGCCGCTCGTCGATCACGTCGCTTCGCTCCGTCTATTACATGGTGAAGGTCTTACTCGCGATCTTCGTCGGCCTGTTCCGGCGCAACGTTGTCCCGCAGGAGGACGCCAGATGACTCCGCTCGCAGTCTCCATCGCCGGCGCCATCGCGTCGTTCACACTCGTCCTCGTCGTGCTCGAGCTGATCCGCAGCCACCGGCTGCGGGAGCGCTATGCCCTGCTCTGGCTCGCGACCGGCCTGACGCTCACCGCCCTCTCCGCGTGGCGCGAGGGGTTGAACACCATCGCCGGCTGGGTCGGCGTACGCGGGTATCCGCCCGCTGTGCTGTTCGCGGTCGGGATCCTCTTCATCCTCGCCGTCCTGCTCCATTACTCGACCGTGATCTCACGGCTCTCGGATCAGAACGTGATGCTCGCACAGCGGCTCGCGCTGCTCGAGGAGCGACTCGGCGACGACGCTACGGTTTGACTGTGATGTCCAGCGGAGGGGTGGCGACGTAGATGTCGCCGGCTGTCGGGTCGTCGATCCAGCTCGCCTTCGCGCCGATCCGGTATTCCCAGCGTCCCGGCCCAGGACGCTCGTGGAAGCTCGTCGTTTTCGTGAAATCGACGATGGTCACGTTCAGGCGGCACTGCGCCCCGCCGCCCGTGACGTCGCATGAGATCGCGTTGCTCGCCGGGGCCCGAAGCACGACGTAGTTCATGGTTCCGCCGATCGATCGCAGCCTCGGCCACGCAACGCGCACCGTGCCGCCTCGTTGCTTCACCGTCAAATGCCACGTGGAATCGATGTTGAACGGCGCAGACAGGTGCGAGCCGGTCTGCGTGTAGTACGTGAGCGTGTCCGAGTTCTTCAGCGGCGTCAGCGCGACAGCGAGCGCGACTGGAACGACGCCGAACAGCGTCAGGATTCCCGTTGCAAGTCCAACCCGAAGCCGGTGCGAGCCCCAGGGACGCGTGTCTGTCCGCGGCAGTCGCTGGGGCAAGCCGGGGAACAACAGCAAGATCCCCGAGATCAGCATCAGCGCCGCCGGAATGGTGAAGATGGTCTGCCGGAGGATGTCGGAGTCGTCGACCGTCGACCCGTGGCTCGTCGAGCCCCACTTGACGAAGATCGTTGCAAAAAGCCAGCCGCCGAAGAGAAGCCCCGCGGGCCGCGAGCGGCGCAGAAGCCCGATCACGCCGGCGAACGCAAGCCACTCGAGGACGCGCACGCTCCAGAAATGGCCGTCCAGGCTGTCGATCTGCTGAACCATGAACCAGTGCCAGTCGAAGCCGATGTACTTATGGAGGTCCAGGCCGGCGAAGCCCAGCAACGGCTGGTGCGCTCCGAGGGCAAGCCGGTTCACCTGCGCCGAGTTGCTAAACAGGGGAACCTGTCCCTCGCCGCGCGCCTTCCACACGACGAGCGCGACGACGCCCGGCGCGAGCCCGAGCCCGAACAAGACGATGCCGCGCCAGCGCTTCGCGATGAGGAGCGCGAGCCCGGCCCCGGCGAGGAACGGAGCATTGGACGGCTTGATGCCGAGCGCCACACCGGCGAGCAGACCGGCGAGGATCGCATCGCTTCGCGCGTTGTCCTGGGCTGCGCGGAGCGTGAAGTACGCCGCGGCGGCGAGCACGACCATGGAGGGGAAGTCGGACATCACAGACAGACCGAAGGACTGCGGCAGCAGGAGCTCGGTGTAGCGCTGGTGATAGCCGGTGTCGGCGTAGTTGATGCCGATGAGCGGGACCACGATCCAGAGCACCGCGGTCCAGTAGCCGAAGAGACGGCCGCCGAGGCGCTGGCCGATTCCGTAGACGGAGACGAACGCGATCGGCATGAGCACGAGGACGTTGAAGAGCAGGATGGCCGGCAGCGCGGAGACGAGGTTCGGGCCGCTCAAGAGCGCGAACGGGAGGAGGATGATCGACCAGCCGTAGCCGACCGAGGTGTGCGTCAACCGCCCCTGGCCCATCAGCCAGGAGGCTGCGTAGTGCCAGAGCTGGTCGCCTCCCTGGTAGTAGATCCACCCGTTGCGCTGGACCGTCAACGCGACGCCGAGGATCGTCAGCCACTCGACGACGAGGAGGACGGAGAGCACCTTCCGCGGCTGCGCCTCCTCGAGCCACGTGAGCCCGCGGCGAAGCACGCTCACTCCGGCGCGGAGGCGCGGGGCACCGACGGCTTGAGGCGACGTCGTCATCAGGCGGCGGGAACCGAGGCCCGGTACCACTCGATCGTTCGGCCGAGGCCGTCGCGCAGCGTCGTGTGCGCCTCGAAGCCGAAGAGCTGCCGCGCACGAGAGACGTCCAGGCTGCGGCGCGGCTGTCCGTTCGGCATGGACGTATCCCACACGATCTCGCCTGCAAAGCCCGTCAGCTCGGCGACGAGCTCGGCGAGCGCGCGGATGGATATCTCGTTGCCCGTGCCGAGGTTCACCGGCTCCTCGCCGTTGTAGCGGTCGGCAGCGAGGAGCAGGCCTTCGGCGCAGTCGTCCACGAACAGGAACTCGCGCGTCGGCGACCCGTCACCCCACAAGACAACGTCGTCCTCGGCGGCGACCATTTTTCGGATGAGCGCCGGAATGACGTGCGACGTCTCGAGGTCGAAGTTGTCGCGCGGCCCGTAGAGATTCGCCGGGAGTAGGAAGATCGCGTTTGTCCCGTACTGCGCGCGGTAGCTCTGTCCGCCGACGAGCACGGACTTTTTCGCGACGCCATATGGCGCGTTCGTCTCCTCCGGGTAGCCGTTCCAGAGGTCGTTTTCGCTGAACGGCACAGGCGTGAACTTCGGATACGCGCACACCGTGCCTGCGATGACGAGCTTGCCGACGCCGTGCAGCCGGCTCAGCTCGAGCACGTGCGCGCCCATCATGAGGTTCGCGTACCAGTAGCGCCCGGGGTTGGAGCGGTTCGCGCCGATGCCGCCGACCTCGGCCGCGAGGTGGAAGACGAGCTCCGGCTGCGCGTCGCGGAAGAGCCGCTCGGCGTCGTCCCAGTGCGTCAGGTCGTAGTCGGCGCGGCGGGCGACGAACGGGTCGTCGCCGCGCTGCCGCAGCTGCTCGACGAGGTGTGAGCCGAGAAAGCCACCTCCACCCGTGACGACGACGCGCACCGCGCCCTAGGGTAGCCAGGTGGCGCGGACGTCTGCACTCAGAAGCGGCCTCCTGACGGGCCTCGCGCAGGTGGTCGTGGCGCTCGCCGCGGCGGGCGCGGGCGCCCTGCTCGCGCACAAGTTCGGGCGCAACGCCGAGACCGACGGCTTCCTCAGCGCCTATGCCGTCTACCTGGTGCTCATCCTGGCCGCGCAGTCGTTCCGGATGGTCGTCGTCCCCGACCTCACGCGGGCTGCCGCCCGCGGCGAGCTCTCCGCTGAGAGTCGGAGCTACGGGCTCGCGCATCTCTGCCTGGCCGTGCCCGTGTCGATCCTCGTCGGCGTCTTCTCCTCGCAGATCGGAGACCTCCTCACGGGGAACCTGCCTCCGCGCGCTGCACACATCGCAGCGCGCGCGCTCGTCGTGCTCGTACCGGCCGCGTTCGTACAGCTCCTCGCTGCATTGGCCGCGAGTGCGCTCGCAGCGCTCGACAGCTACGGCACGGCTGCGGCGGGCTTCGCACTAGGCGGTATCGCAGGCCTCGTCGTCTTCGCCGCGCTCGCAGGGAGCCTTGGGATCGTCGCGCTCGCATGGGGACTGGCCGCGAATGCCGTCGTCGCGCTCGCGGTTCCGACCGTTGCGCTTGTCCGGCGAGGGGCATTGCGCGGTGCCATGCCCGACCAGCTCGGGATAGGGCCACGGTTGTGGCACCTCGTCCAGGGAGCCGCGGTCCCGGTCGCTCTTCAGGGCTGCTACCTCCTCGGCCTTCGCTTCGCCGCCAAGCTCGGCGTCGGCAGCGTGACGAGCTTCTCCTACGCGTACCTCGCCGCCTCGACCCTCGTCGGTGCGACGGCGTTCTCGCTCGGACTGATCTCTGCCGCGCCGATGACGCGCCGCGGTGTCGACGCGGTCGCGGCCGGCCGGCACGTCGTCCACGCGTCCTGGGTGAGTCTGTCGATCGTCGGTGCCGCAGCCGGCGTCTTCGCAGTCGTCGGAGGGCGCATCGTCGGCCTCGTCCTCGGCAGCGCGTACGGCGGCAATGTCGGGAGTCAGCTTGGACACCTCGTCGTGTATCTGGCGCCGTGGATGCTCGCCTGGGTCGCGTTCGCCGTCACGTTCCCGCTCGTCTTCGTCGCGGAGAAGCGCTGGACGCTCCTCCCGCTCGGTGCGCTTGGCTTCGGCCTCTGCATTCCGCTCGGTCTCGGCTTGCGCGCCCTCTGGGGGCTGCCCGGCATCGCGATCGCCGTCGGGCTCGCGACGCTGGTCATCGCGGGCGGGTTGCTCGCGACGATCTCGATACGCACGCTCGGGATCGCCGCCCTCGGGCTCGCGAAGCTCGCGCTTGCTGTCGGGTCGGCAGCGGCGCTCGCGTTCGGCGGGTTGCGCATCGCGCTGTCCCCTATCACCGCGGCAGCGGCCGGCGTGCTCCTCTACGGCCTCCTGATCTACGCGCTGCGCTCGCTGGGCTTGAGCGAGGCCTGGATGTACGTGCGAGGTTTGCACCAGTGAAGGCATTGAGAGCACTGATCACCGGCGTCGGCGGCCAGGACGGCTCGTACCTCGCCGAGCTGCTGCTCGGGCACGACTACGAGGTGGTCGGGATGGTTCCGCGTCTCGACAAGGAGTACGAGAACCTCGCCGGCGTGCGCGAACGGGTCGAGCTGCTCCAGGTCGACCTGCTGGACGAGGCCGCGCTCGGGGAGGCGCTGCGCGTGCATGCTCCGCATGAGGTGTACAACCTCGCATCGCCGTCATTCGTCCCGATGTCGTGGGACGAGCCGGTGCGCACGGCCGAGTTCGCGGCCGTCGGCGTCACGGCGCTGCTGGAGGCGATCCGCGCCGTCGATCCCGCGATCCGGATGTACCAGGCGTCGTCGAGCGAGATCTTCGGAGAGCCGACGGTCGTGCCGCAGACGGAGGACGACGCCGCTCCATCCGCTGACGCCGTACGGCGTCGCGAAAGCGTACGGGCACTTCATCGTCGACTCGTACCGTCGACGCTACGGCCTGCACGCGAGCTGCGGAATCCTCTACAACCACGAGTCGCCGCGACGCCCGGTCGACTTCCTGCCGAGCAAGGTGGCGCATGCCGCGGCCGCGATTTCGCTCGGCCTCCAGGAGGAGCTCGCGCTCGGCGACCTTCACGCGCAGCGCGACTGGGGCTACGCCGGCGACTACGTCGAGGCGATGCGGCTGATGCTGCAGCAGGACGAGCCGGGCGACTACGTCGTCGCCACCGGGGTGCTGCACACCGTCGAGGACCTCGTCGAGCTCGCGTTCGGGCACGTCGGGCTCGACTGGAGAGAGCATGTCCGCGTCGATCCCGCGCTCGTGCGCGGGCGCGGCCGAGCTGCACGACCTCGCCGGCGACGCCTCGAAGGCCCGCCGTACCCTGGGCTGGTCGCCGCAGCTTCAGTTCGAGGGCCTCGTCCGGCTCCTCGTCGATGCTGCTCGAGACCGCCTCACGAATCGGTAACAGACCGTCCTTAGACTCACCGCGAAATGGCCGACCAGCAGGAGCTTTCCGTCGACGAGGTCTATGCGCGGCTCAAGGAGGCCGTCGACCGCGGCTCCCGCGACGTCGCCTCCACGCGCGGCCTCGCCGAGCGCTTCTGGCCCGTGAGCGCGGACAAGCCGCTCGAGCGCCGTCCCGGCCCGAAGGGCTGGGTCGCGTTCCAGGCGAAGCGCGTGCTGCGCAAGCTCATGCGCTGGTACGTCGAGCCGGCCTTCGCCGAGCAGCGCATCGTCAACGACGCGCTCTTGCGGCTCGTCGACGACCTCTCGCGCCGCATCGACGAGCTGGAATCGCGCTGGTGAGACTGGCCGTCTGCCTTCCGCAGGTCCCCTTCGAGCGCGGCGGCGCGGAGATCGTCGCCGACGATCTCGTCGCGCAGCTGTGCGCGCGCGGGCACGAGGCCGAGCTCGTCACCGTTCCGTTCAAGTGGTATCCCGGCGAGCGCGTGCTGACGCAGGCGTTCCTGTGGCGCCTGCTCGACCTCGAAGAGGCGAACGGCCGGCCGATCGACGCGGTGATCGCGACGAAGTTCCCGTCCTACGCCGTGCGGCATCCGCGCAAGGTGGTGTGGCTGCTGCACCAGTTCCGCCAGGCGTGGGACCTCGACCGCACCGAGCTCGGACAGTTCTCGGAGTCGGCGGAGGACCGCGCGCTGCGGCGACGCGTGCTCGCATTCGAGCGCACCGCCCTCGGCGAGGCGCGGAAGATCTTCGCGACGTCGGGCAACGTTGCCGGGCGACTGCGCGAGTCCACCGGGCTCGAGGCCGAGCTCATGCCGCACCCGCCCGCGCCGCTGAAATACCGCTGCGACCGGTACGACGACTTCATCCTCTCCGTCAACAGGCTCGATCGCGCGAAGCGGATCGACCTCCTGCTCGAAGCGGCGGCCGCCGAGCCGACGCTTGCGCGTCGTCATCGCCGGCGACGGCCCGGACCGCGAGCGGCTCGAGCGGCTCGCGCAGGAGCGCGGCCTGAACGGACGTGCGGAGTTCACCGGCCGGGTGAGCGACGCGCGCCTGACCGAGCTGTACGCGAGCTGCCTCGGCGTCTACTACGCGCCGGTGGACGAGGACTTCGGGATGGTTCCGTTCGAGGCGTTCCTTTCCGAGAAGCCCGTGCTGACGACGACGGATGCAGGCGGGCCGCTCGATGTCGTGCGCGACCGCGAGACCGGGCTCGTCGTCAGGCCGCAGGCGGCGGAGCTCGCGCGCGCGTACGTGTGGTTGCGCGACCACGCGGACGAGGCGCGCGCGTACGGCCGCGCGGGCCGTGACGTCGCGAGCGGCGTGACGTGGGACGCGTGCATCGACCGCCTCCTCGCAGCGGTCGCGTGAAGGTTTCCTACTTCTCACCGCTGCCGCCTTCGACGTCGGGCATCGCCGACTACTCAGCGCTGCTGCTGCCCGCGCTGGAACGGCTCGTCGAGGTCGAGGTGGTGCGCCCCGGCCGCACGCGGCCCGTGGCCGATACCGACGTCGCGCTCTACCACATCGGCAACGATCCCGACGCGCACGGGTGGATCGTCGACGCGCTGCGCCGGCGTCCCGGCGTCGTCGTGCTGCACGACTTCGTCATCCACCACCTCGTCGCGGGCCTCACCATCGGCCGCCACGACGGGCACGCGTACCTCGCCGCGATGGAGCGGGAAGCCGGCGTTCCGGGGCGCCTGCTCGGCTATGGCGTGCTCGAAGGCCGCGTGCCGCCGCTGTGGGAGGTGCGGCCGCAGGAGTTCCCGCTCGCGGGCGAGGTGCTCGATCGCGCGACGAGCGTGATCGTGCATTCGCGGTACGTCGAGACGCTCGTTCGCGAGCACGGCTACGCCGGGCCGCTGCACCGGATTGCGCATCCCGCGTGGCCGGTCCCGCCCGTGGCGCCGGAGTCGGTGGCCGGGTCGCCGCTCGTCGGCAGCTTCGGGCACATCAACGAGAACAAGCGCGTGCCGCAGCTGCTCGAGGCCTTCGCCGCGCTGCGCCGGACGCGGCACGGCGCACGCCTGCTCGTCGTCGGCTCCGAGTCGCCCGGGTTCGATCTCGCCGGACGCATCGAGCGGACGGGGCTCGACGCGACCGGTGTCATCCGCGAGCCGTACGTCGAGGAGGAGCGGCTGTGGGCGTTGATGGCGGCGTGCGATGCGATCGTGCTTCTCCGTGCGCCGACGATGGGCGAGACGTCGGGCGCCGCGATCCGCGCGCTCTCGCTCGGGAAGCCGCTCGTCGTCAGCGACGTCGGCTGGTTCTCGGAGCTACCCGACGATGTGGCGGTCAAGATTCCCGTCGGCGGCGACGAGGAGGTGCAGGCGCTCACGGCGGCCCTGCGCCGGCTCGCAGACCCGGAGGCGGCGCGAGCGATGGGCGAGGCAGCGCGGGCGCTCGTCGCCCGCGACCACGACGTCGACCGCGTCGCCGAGCGGTACGCCGCCGCGCTGGAGGAGGCGGCGGGGGGAGCGGCCGTCAGCGGCGCCGTGCTGCAGGAGGTCGCGGCTGCGGCGGCCGACGTCGGCGTCGACGAGGAGCCGCTCGCGGCCGAGCTCGTGCGCGCGTCGCTCCTGTCATCCGGTGGATCGGTGTCAGACACCGTTTCGGTGTCTGACACCGGAGGCAACCTGCTTCGCAGGCTGCCTATCTGGGCGTGGCTCGGTGGGCTGTACGCGGTCGCCGTCGCGGTGCAGCTCGCGCTCGCGCTCCGCGTCACGTCGCCGTGGATCATGGTCGACGAGATCGTCTACTCGGACATGGCGCGCAGCTTCGCGTCCACGGGGCACTTCCTCATTCGCGGCGTTCACGCCAACTACGGCTTCGTCTATCCGCTGTTGCTCTCTCCGGTGTATGCGGCGATCGGGCCGATGGCCGACGTCTACCGCTGGTCGCAGGCGGTGAACGCGCTCGTTCTCTGCTCGGCGGTGCTGCCCGCGTACCTGCTCGCGCGGCGCGTCGTGCGCCCGTCGGCCGCGCTCGTCGCGGCGGCGCTCGCCGTCGCGGTCCCGTCGACGGCCTACGCGGGAACGCTGATGACGGAGAACGTCTTCTATCCCGTCTTCTTGTGGCTCGCGCTCGCGCTCGTCGCCGCGCTCGAGCGGCCGACGCGCGCACGGCAGGTGCTGCTCCTCGCGGTGTGCGCGCTCGCGTTCGAGACGCGCGCGCAGACGGTCGCGATCATCGCCGCCGTGTTGAGCGCGCCGCTCGTCCTCGCGTGGATCGAGCGCGGACGCCCGCGGCGCCTGGCCGCGTTCGCCCCGCTGTACGGCATCGTCGCCGCGGCGGGCGTCATCGTCGTCGCGGTCGAAGTCGCGCGGGGACGTTCGCCCGCGGCCATCCTCGGCAACTACAGCGTCACCTCGAACGGCGGATATCGGCCCTGGCCGGCGATCGACTGGATCGTGCTCCACCTCGCCGAGCTCGACCTCGCCGTGTTCGTGCTTCCGTTCGCGGCGCTCATCGTCCTCGCCGCCAACGCGCGCCATCTCGATCGGCGGCTGCGCGTCTTCATCGCGGCCTCGACGTCGCTCTCGGTCTGGCTCGCACTCGAAGTGGGGGTCTTCGCGTCGCGCTACTCCCAGCGCATCGAAGAGCGGAACCTCTTCTATCTCATGCCGTTGCTCATCATCGCGCTGCTCGCGTGGATCGAACGCGGCCAGCCGCTGCCCCCGCGGGCGTCGGTGGTGGCCGCAGGCGTCGCCGCTGCGCTGCCGGGCGCGATCCCGTTCGCGCATCTGTTCAACATCACGGCGCAGTCCGACACGATCGGGCTCCAGCCGTGGTGGTTCCTCGGCAACACCTGGACCGGCCGCCACGGCGTCGGCGTCGTTGCGGTGCTGCTCGCTCTCGCGCTGGCGGCGTGCTTCCTCTGGCTTCCGCGCCGGTACGCCCCCGTTCTGCCTGCGCTCGTCGCGGTGGGCTTCCTGCTCACCTGGCTTCCGCTCGAGCTCTGGACGCACAGCTTCCCGCGGCTCGCGTCGAGCGCCTACGCGCAGGGAGTCGGCCGGGCGGACAAGAGCTGGATCGACCGCGCGGTCGGCCGCGACGCGCACGTCGGCGTCGATCTTCGCCGGCGGCAACGACCTCGCCGTCTTCGAGAACGAGTTCTGGAATCGCAGCGTCGACCGCGTCTACGGGCTCGGCGCGCGCCTGCCCGGCGACATGCCGGAGATCCAGACGAGCGTCGATCCCGCAAGCGGCGCCCTGCGCGGCGTGACGGAGCCGTACGTCCTCGCGCCCACGACGGTGCAGCTCGTCGGCACGAAGATCGCGGCCGATCCCGCGAAGCAGCTCGTGCTCTACCGGGTGACGCAGCCGGCGCGGATCACGACTCGCGTGATCGGTCTCTATCCGACGACGCCCGGCGTCGAAGCGTGGTCGCGCGCGCACGTGAGCTGGATCCACTCTCGATGCACGGGCGGCACGCTGTCGGTGAAGGTCTCGAGCGACGCGAAGCTCTTCCAGGGGACGACGTCCACGATCGCGATCAGCGGGACGACGACC
>CAVOMK010000007.1:0-239854 GCA_963697005.1 uncultured Actinomycetes bacterium
CTCGAGCGCGGCGCGGTCCGTCGGCTCGCCGTGCGCCGGCAGCACGAGCTCGACCGGCAGCTCGAGCAGCGGACGAAGCCGGCGGGCGACGTCGTCGCGCGTCACGTGCGTACGACCGCCGAGCTGGATGCCCAATCCGTCGCCGAAGTCGGAAAGCGAGTCGCCGGTGACGATCGCGTTGATCGCCGGCAGCCAGAGGATGAGATCGTTGTCCTCGCGGCCTGCGTACGCGTGGATGCCGAACGGCCACGCTCCGGGACCGTGGAAGTGCCCTTCGCCTTCGCCCGCACGCAGCCAGGTGAGGTCGTCGCTCTCCATGCCGCGCACGCGCTCGGGGTCGATGCCGAACTTCTCGACCCAGTCCTGCCAGGTGTCGGCGGGCGGCGTGTGCACCGGGAGGCCGAGCCGGCGCGCGTCGCGCTCGTGGTACGGCGCGGTCAGAACGACGGCGGTCGCACGCTCGCGCAGCTCGTCGGGAACGGAGAGCGGGTCGAACAACAGGAAATCGTCGCCAAGCTCGATCGCGTACGACGAGACGAGCTCCGGCCACCATTGCTTCTCATCCCAGTCGGGATGCCGCGACGTCCAGTGCCAAATGCCGGTCTGCAGCTCGCGCACGGCGGGCATCCTACGTCCATCCGTCAGGGTCGCTAGTGTTGCAACCGCACGAACCCTTTAACCCGGTCCAGCGAGGCCGGAAAGGAGTCGAATGACGACGCACGCCCCCGAAACGTCGGGGAAGGTCCTGCTCGACGCGGAAGCGCTGTCGCGGACGCTTTCCCGCATCGCCCACGAGATCATCGAGGCGAACCCGGAGCTCGACGAGGTCGCGCTCGTCGGCATCCAGACGCGCGGCGTCCCGCTCGCGCAACGACTGGCGCGACTGATCGAGGAGCGCGCCGGCGAGGCGCCGCAGCTCGGCGCCGTCGACATCACCTTCTACCGCGACGACGTCCACGTGCGCGGAGGCGAAGCGCCATTGCATGCGCAGCCGATCGTCCGCGAGACATTGCTCGACTTCCCGCTCGAAGGGCCGGACGGTCGTGCTCGTCGACGACGTCCTCTACACCGGCCGCACGATCCGCGCCGCGATCGAGGCGCTCTTCGACTACGGCCGGCCTGCCCGCGTCCAGCTCGCAGTTCTCGTCGACCGCGGCCACCGCGAGCTGCCCATCCGCCCCGACTACGTCGGCAAGAACCTGCCCACCGCGCGCACCGAGCGCATCCAGGTGCAGCTCGTCGAGATCGACGAGGTCGACTCCGTCCTGCTCGTCTCCGTGCCCGAGGAGGAATCCCGATGACGTCCATCCGCCTCGTGCGCGACGACCTTCGCCCTCCGGGGCCGCCGCCGCGCCGCCACCTGCTCTCCGTGTCCGACCTCACGCGCGACGACGTGCAGCGGCTGCTCGGCACCGCGCGCACGTTCGAGTCCGCGCTCGACCGCGAGGTGAAGAAGCTGCCGACGCTCAAGGGCCGGCTCGTCGTCAACCTCTTCTACGAGGCGTCGACGCGCACGTCGTCGAGCTTCGAGCTCGCCGCGAAGCGGCTCTCGGCCGACACGCTCACGATCAAGTCGGCGGGCTCATCGGTGGACAAGGGCGAATCGCTGAAGGACACCGCGCAGACGCTCGGCGCGTACGACCCGGACGTGATCGTCATCCGGCACCCGCAGATCGGAGCGCCGCAGCTCGTCGCCCGCGTCACCGACGCGCACGTGGTCAACGCCGGCGACGGGAAGCATCAGCACCCGACGCAGGCGCTGCTCGACCTGTACACGATGCAGCAGGAGTTCGACCGGCTCGAAGGGCCTCCACGTCGCAGTGGTCGGAGACGTCCTGCACTCGCGCGTCGCACGCTCGCTGCTGCAGGCGTTCGCGCTCGTCGGGATCCGCTGCACGCTCGTCGGGCCGCCGGCGCTCCTGCCGCGCGGATTGGACGCGGAGATGACGACCGACATCGGCGTCATCCGCGACGCCGACGTCGTCTACGTCCTGCGCATGCAACAGGAGCGCATGGAAGCGGGCTCGAACTACGTTCCGAGCCTGCGCGAGTACGCGGCGCGGTGGGGCGTGACGCCCGACCGGCTGCGACCGGGCCAGAAGGTCATGCACCCGGGACCGATGAACCGCGGCGTGGAGATCGACCCGCGCGTCGCCGACTCGGTCGACGCGCTCGTCGAGACGCAGGTGCGATCGGGCCTCGTCATCCGGATGGCGGTCCTGTACGACGTGCTCACCGGCGGCCCCGTCGGGGTCCGCGCGCTCGCGGCCGCGGAGGTGGCGTGATGCTGCATCTGAAGGATCGCCCGGGAGCGAACATCGTCGTCCGGGGCGCACGCGTCCTCGATCCGGTGGAGGGAATCGACGCGGTCGTCGATGTGCGCATCGACGCGGGCGTCGTCGCCGCGATCGGCGAGCAGCTGGACACGAACGAGCATCGCGTCGTCGACGGGAGCCGGTCTCGTGCTCGCGCCCGCGTTCGTCGACCCGCACGTCCACCTGCGCACGCCCGGCCGCGAGGACGAGGAGACGATCGCGAGCGGCACGCAGGCTGCGGCGGCCGGCGGCTTCTGCGTCGATCCTCGCGATGCCGAACACCGATCCGGTCGTCGACTCCGCGGCGACACTCGGCGCGCTCGTCGAGACGGCGGGGCGCGAGGCCGAGATCGCCGTCGGATTCCTCGCCGCCATCACGCGCGGCCAGCGCGGCGAAGAGCTGACCGAGATGGCGGAGCTCGCCGACGCCGGCGCGGTCGCCTTCTCCGACGACGGCGTTCCCGTCGCGTCGGCCGGGATGATGCGCCGCGCGCTGCAGTACTCGTCCATCACCGGGCGCAAGCTCGCACTCCACTGCGAGGAGCGCTCGCTCTCGCACGACGGGCACGTGCACGAAGGCGCGGTCGCCGCCGAGCTCGGCTTCGCCGGCTACCCGTCGGTGGCGGAGTCGGTGATGGTCGAGCGCGACCTCGCGCTCGCCGCGTACGAAGGACAGCCCATCCATCTGCTTCATCTTTCGTCCGCGGAATCCGTGGCCGCGCTTCGCCGCGCCCGCGCCGCCGGCGTCGCGGCGACGGCGGAAGTGACGCCGCACCATCTCGTGCTCACGGACGACGTCGTGCGCTCGCTCGACCCGAACGTGAAGATGAACCCGCCGCTGCGCGCAGAGCTCGATCGCGCAGCGCTGCTCGACGCGCTCCGCGACGGGACGATCGAGTCGATCGCGACCGACCACGCGCCGCACGCATTGCACGAGAAGGACGTTCCGTTCGAGGCGGCGCCGTTCGGCGTCACCGGCCTCGAGACGGCGTTCGCCGTCCTGTACACGCGGCTCGTGCAGCCCGGGCTCTTGCCCCTGGCTACCCTCGTCGAGCGAATGACGGCAGGACCGGCACGCGCCTTCGGCCTCGACCGGCCGCGTGTCGCCGTCGGCGCCGCGGCCAACCTCGTGCTCCTCGATCTCGAGCGCGAGTGGGACGTGGACGCGCAGTCTTTCAGGTCGCGCTCGCGCAACAGCTGGCTGCTCGGCGAGCGGCTCACGGGAGTCGGTCGCGATGACGATCGCCGGCGGCGCGGTGGCGTTCGAGGCATGACAGGCTTCCTCGCACTCGAGGACGGGACCGTCTTCCGCGGCGAGTCGGTCGGCTGCCGAGGGCTTCGCCGCCGGAGAGGCCGTGTTCACCACCGGGATGAGCGGCTATCAGGAGGCCGTCACCGATCCGAGCTTCGCCGAGCAGATCGTCTGCTTCACGGCGCCGATGATCGGCAACTACGGCGTCGCCGAAGCCCGCTCCGAGTCGGGCCGGGTGCACGCGAAGGCGGTGCTCATGCGCGAGGCGCGCGGCCCGGAGTGGACCGAGCTGGCTGCACGAGCGCGGCATCGTCGCGCTGTCGGGCATCGACACGCGGTCGCTCGTGCTGAAGATCCGCGAGCTCGGCTCGATGCGCGCGGTCGCCGTCGCCGGCGGCGGCTCGATCGAGGAAGCGGTCGAGGCGGCACGTGCGCTGCCGCCGATGGAGGGACGCGCGCTCGCAGCAGTCGTCTCGACGACCGAGCCGTACGTCTTCGCCGAAGAAGGCCGCGCGCGCGTCGCGGTCGTCGACTACGGCGTGAAGAACTCGGTGCTCCGTCGGCTCGCCGCCGCGGGCGCGGCCGTCACCGTCCATCCGCACGACGTCGGCGCCGACGAGTTGGCCGCCTACGACGGCGTCCTCTTCTCGCCGGGGCCGGGCGACCCGGGACCGCTCGCGACCGCAAGTGGCGACGATGCGCGACCTGCTCGGGCGCACGCAGGTGCTCGGCATCTGCCTCGGCCACCAGGTGCTGGCGCTCGCGACCGGCCACGAGACGTTCAAGCTCCCGTTCGGCCACCGCGGCGCGAACCATCCGGTCCTGCAACGCGCCGACCAGCGCGTGCTCGTCACGAGCCAGAACCACGGCTTCGCCGTGCGCGCGACCGACACCGAGGTGGCGACGCACGTCTCGCTCTACGACGGCACCGTCGAAGGCCTCGAGTTCCCGGAGCTGCGCGCCCGCTCGCTGCAGTTCCATCCCGAGGCCGGCCCCGGCCCGCACGACGCATGGCCGCTGCTCGAGCACTGGGTGGACGAGGTTGCCGCCAATGCCTAGGCGCAGCGACATCGAGACGATCTGCCTCGTCGGCTCCGGCCCGATCGTCATCGGCCAAGCGGCCGAGTTCGACTACGCGGGCTGCCAGGCACTGAAGGTGCTGCGCGAGGACGGATTCCGCACCGTCGTCATCAACTCGAATCCGGCGACGATCATGACCGACCCCGGCTTCGCCGACCGCACGTATCTCGAGCCGCTCGACCTCGAGAGCGTCGCCGACGTCCTCCGACGCGAACGGCCGGACGCGCTGCTGCCGACGATGGGCGGGCAGACGGCGCTGAACCTTGCGCGCGAGCTCGCCCAGGCGGGCGTCCTCGCAGAGCTCGGCATCGAGCTCATCGGCGCGCCGCTCGACGTCATCAATCGCGCCGAGGACCGGCAACTCTTCAAGGACGCGGTCGAGTCGTGCGGGCTGCGTGTCCCGAGCTCGCGCATCGTCACCGACATCGACCAGATCGAAGAGCTGGGGATCCCCGCGGTCGTGCGCCCGGCGTTCACGCTCGGCGGTCACGGCGGCGGGTTCGCGTCGACGCGCGAGGAGCTGCGCAAGCAGGTCGACATCGGCCTGCGCGAGAGCCCGATCCGCCAGGTGCTCGTGGAGGACTCGGTGCGCGGCTGGGACGAGTTCGAGCTCGAGGTCGTGCGCGACCGTCTCGACAACGTCGTCATCGTCTGCTCGATCGAGAATCTCGACCCGATGGGCGTGCACACAGGCGACTCGGTGACGGTCGCGCCGCAGATGACGCTTCCCGACGAGGCGTATCAGGAGCTGCGCGACGCGGCCGCAGCGGTGGTCCGCGCAGTCGGCGTCGACACCGGTGGGTCGAACATCCAGTTCGCGCGCTCGCGCGAGACCGGCGACGTGCGCGTGATCGAGATGAACCCGCGCGTATCGCGCTCGTCCGCGCTCGCGTCGAAGGCGACCGGCTACCCGATCGCGAAGGTGGCCGCGAAGCTCGCCGTCGGCTACACGCTCGACGAGATTCCCAACGACTTGACCGGCACCACCCCTGCGAGCTTCGAGCCGACGCTCGACTACGTCGTCGTCAAGTTCCCGCGCTTCGCCTTCGAGAAGTTCCCCGGCGCCGACCGGACGCTCGGGACGCAGATGAAGTCGGTCGGCGAGACGATGGGCATCGGCCGCACGTTCGCGGAGGCGTTCCAGAAGGCGATGCGCTCGCGCGAGCTCGACGCCGGAGCGGCGACACCATGGCAGACGCTCGCCGACGTTCCCGAGGGCGTGCACCCGTTCTTCGTCGAGGAGATCTGGCGCATCCAGGAGGCGCTGCTCGAGATCGCCGGGAGCGACGTGGAGCAGTTCGTCGCCGACGACTGGCGGCGGCTGAAGAGGCTCGGCATCTCCGACAGCGACATCGCGGCCGCGGCCGACGTGCCCGAGACCGTCGTCCGTGCGCGGCGCCGCGATTGCGGCGTGCGGCCGGTCTTCCGCCGCGTCGACTCGTGCGCGGGCGAGGTCGAGGCGGCCTCGAACTACTACTACTCCACGTGGGGCGAAGCGGAAGAGGCGGCTCCGACGGGTGCGAAGCCGCGCGTCCTCATCCTCGGCTCGGGCCCGAACCGCATCGGCCAGGGGATCGAGTTCGACTACTGCTGCGTGCACGCCGTGTGGACGTTCCGCGAGCTCGGCTATGAGGCGGTGATGGTGAACTGCAACCCGGAGACGGTCTCGACCGACTACGACACCTCCGACCGCCTGTACTTCGAGCCGCTCGACGCCGAGTCGGTGCTCGCCATCTGCGACCGCGAGCGGCCCGAGGGCGTCGTCATCCAGTTCGGAGGCCAGACGCCGCTCAAGCTCGCGCGCGCGATCGAGGAGGCGGGATACAAGATCCTCGGCACGCCTTACGACGCCGTCGACCTCGCCGAGGACCGCGAGCGCTTCGCCGGCCTGCTGCGCGCGCACGACATCCGCTCGCCGGGGTGGGGGATGGCGTCGTCGAGCGACGAGGCGGTCGTCGTCGCGAACGACATCGGCTACCCGGTGCTGATCAGGCCGTCGTACGTCCTCGGCGGCCGCGCGATGCGCGTGTGCTTCAGCGACGAAGAGGTGCGCGAGGTGCCCGTGCTCGGCCGGGTGCTCGTCGACCGCTTCCTGGAGGACTCAGTGGAGATCGACGTCGACGCACTCTGCGACGGCGTCGACACGTACGTCGCCGCGGTCATGCAGCACGTGGAAGAGGCCGGCATCCACTCGGGCGACTCGTCGTGCGTCCTGCCGGCGCCGGGCCTGTCGCCGGCGCAGCAGGAGGAGATCCAGCGAACCGTGCGCACGCTCGGCCGCGCGCTCGGCGTCGTCGGACTGCTCAACGTCCAGCTCGCGCTCACGCCGGCCGGTGACCTGTACGTGCTGGAGGCGAACCCGCGCGCGTCGCGCACCGTCCCGTTCGTGAGCAAGGCCACCGGCGTGCAGCTCGTTCCCGCCGCGTGCCGGCTCGCCGCGGGCGCGCGCGTCGGCGACCTCGGGCTGCCGCGCGAGCGGCCGCCGAAGCAGTGGAGCGTGAAGGCGGCCGTGCTTCCGTTTGCGCGCTTCGTCGGCAGCGACCCGGTCCTCGGACCGGAGATGCGCTCCACCGGAGAGGTGATGGCGAGCGCCGCCGACCTTCCCACCGCGCTCGCGAAGGCGGAACGCGCGGCGGGACGCACGCTGCCGCACGAAGGCGCGGTGTTCCTCTCCATCCGTCCGGTGGAGCAGAAGTCCGCCGTTCCGATTGCGGCGACGCTCGCCGGTCTCGGCTTCCGTCTGTACGCGACCGAAGGGACGGCGGCCACGCTCGCGGGCGCCGGCCTCGACGTCGAAGCGGTGCGCAAGTTGAGCGAAGCCGACGGCGACGAGCTGACGGTCATCGACCTCATCCGCCGCGGGCGATGCGATCTCGTCATCAACACGCCCGAGGGTCGCAACGCGCGCTCGGACGGCTACGCGATCCGCGAGGCGGCGCTGAGCCGGCGCGTCCCGTGCATCACGACCATCGCCGGCGCAGCGGCGGCGGTGCACGCGATCGCGAACGCGCGCGCGGAGCAGGCGCTGTCGCTGCAGGAGCGGATCGATGCCGAGACGCGAACGGCGTAGCGTCACCGGCGTCGAAGCGGTCGGCGCGTACACACTGCTTCGCCTCGATCGCGGCGAGCCTCGATCCGGGAGTGCCGGGACAGTTCTTCATGCTCGAGGCGCCGGGACGCCTACTGCCGCGCGCGCTCTCGCTGTGCCTCGCGCCGCCCGGCGAGCTCGCGTTCCTGCTCGAAGCGGTCGGCCCAGGGACCGAGGCGCTCTGCGCGCTGCAGCCCGGCGAGCGCATCCACGTCTTCGGCCCGCTCGGCAACGGCTTTCCGGCTCGACGTCGAGCGGCCGCTCCTCGTCGGCGGCGGCATCGGGATGGCGCCGCTGCCGTATCTCGCCGAGAAGATCGGGCGCCCGCCGGTCGTGCTCGGCTTCCGCTCCGACCTCCACGCCGAGGCGGCGGCACTCCTTCCCGAGGCGGAGGTCGTCGTCGACCCGGTGCTCGTCACCGAGCTGATCGAGCCCGGCTTCGACGTGCTCGCGTGCGGGCCGGAACCGATGCTGCGCGCAGTCGCCGAACGGAGCCCGGGTGCGCAGCTCGCGTGGGAGGCGGCGATGGCCTGCGGGTACGGCGCGTGTTACGGGTGCGCGTTCGAGATCGACGGCGAGCTGAAGCGGCTGTGCGTGGAGGGACCCGTTCTTGCGGCTGCTTAACGCCTCCGGCTGCCTCGACGCGCTGACGGCGCCGGAGGTGGCGCGGCAGCTCGACGGCTTCGTCACGAAGACGATCACCCCGTTGCCGCGCGAAGGGAACGCGCCGCTGCGCATCGCCGAGACGGCGCACGGGATGCTGAACGCGATCGGCCTCGCGAACCCCGGGCGCGAGCGCTTCCTGGCCGAGACGCTTCCTCGTCTGCACGAGCTGAAGCTGCCGCTCTGGATCTCCGTCGGCGGGTTCTGTGCCGCCGACTACGCCGAGACCTGTGCCGCGCTCGCCGGCGTCGAGGCGATCGAGCTGAACCTCTCGTGCCCGAACGTCGACGAGGCGGCCGACTCGGCTGCGGAGATCGTCGCCGCGTGCCGGCGGGCCACGACGCTGCCGCTGTACGCGAAGCTCTCGGCCGCGCACCCGGATCTGGGAGAGGTCGCGCATGCGGTGGCGGCGGCCGGGGCAGACGGCCTCTCGCTCATCAACACGCTGCGCGGCATGGCGCTTCATCCGCGAACGCTCGAGCCGATTCTCGCCCGCGGGCAGGGCGGGCTGTCCGGCCCGTCCCTCAAACCGGTCGCGCTCGCCGCGGTGCACACCTGTTACGCGGCGACGAAGTTGCCCGTCGTCGGGATGGGCGGAGTTGTGACCGGGCAGGACGTCGTGGAGCTCGTCGCCTGCGGCGCGCGCGACGTCGCGCTCGGGACCGTGCTCTTCTCGGACCCGAATGCACCCTCGCGCGTGCGCGCGGAGATCGCCTCGGTGGACCTGGACGAGGTATTCGGGACCGCGCACGAAGCGAGTGAAGTGCTCGCTTGATCCGCGCCAAAGCGTTGGTAGTATCGGGCGCTCATGCCGACGGCCGCGAAGACGCAAGCGCACGCACCTCTCCGGTCGCTCGATCAACGTATGGACGCACTGAAGCGCGCGAACGATGTGCGCGTGCGTCGCGCGAAGCTCAAGAAGGACCTCAAGGACGGCCGGGTGCGCATCGAGCAGATCCTCGGCAACCCGCCCGAGTACGTGTCGACGGCGAAGGTCATCGACATCCTCATGGCGGTCCCGAAGTTCGGGCGTGTGAAGGCAGCGCGCTTCCTCAACACGTGCCGCATCAGCCAGTCGAAGACCGTCGGTGGCCTCTCCGATCGTCAGCGCGCGGAGCTGATTGACCTCTTCCACAAGTAGAGCTCCCTCCGTCATCGTCGTCACCGGCCCCTCGGGAGCCGGCAAGGGGACGTTGATCCGGGAGGTGCTCGAACGCGTCCCCGGCATCGGCGCGACCGTCTCGGCGACGACCCGCGACCGGCGGCCGGGGGAGCAGGACGGCCGGGAGTACTACTTCCTTACCACTGAGGATTTCCTGCACCGCATCGAGCGCGGAGAGCTCCTCGAGCACGTCACGTACGTGTCGGGCCACCGGTACGGGACCCTGCGCTCCGAGCTCGACCGCATCCGGAGCGAGGGCCGCGTCCCGCTGCTCGAGCTCGAGACCGAGGGCGCGCTGCGGGTCAAGGGCGAGGTTCCCGGTGCAGTGACGATCTTCATCTCGGCGAGCGTGGAGGAGCTCGAGCGGCGCCTGCGCGAGCGCGCGACCGAGAGCACGGGCGAGATCGGCGACCGGATCGCCCTCGCCCGCCACCAGCTGGAGCAGGCTGACGAATTCGATTACACGGTCGAGAACGACGAGCTCGACCGGGCGGTGGAGGAGCTCACGAGGCTGGTCAGCGGCCTGCTTGCACCTGCCGGTACCATGTCCCGACCATGATCCACCCTCGCATCGACGACCTGCTGCAGAACGTCGACTCCCGCTACGCCCTTGTGATCGTGGCGGCCAAGCGCGCGCGGCAGATCAACAACTACCACCACCAGCTCGGCGAGGGCACCTTCGACGACAATCCGCCGCCGCTCGTCGAGTCCCGCTCCAAGAACTACTTGACCATGGCGATGGAGGAGATCTCGGAAGGTCTCCTCTCGTACGACTACCCCAAGTCGTAACTCCTGCCCGCTGGCCGAGTCAACTCTCACCGTCGTCGGTAACGAGATGGAGGCCGACGCGCTGTGCGGGCTCCTCCGCGCGAACGGCATCGAGTGCTTCCACCGCCCCACCGACGCTGCGGCCGGTGGCGCGTACGGAGGCCCCTCGGCGTCGGGGCCGACGGAGGTCGTCGTGAATGACGGCGATCTCGAGGCCGCGCGGAAGCTTCTGCCTCCCGCGTAGGCATCATTTCCCCGTGGCGAAGATCTTGCTCGGGGTCAGTGGCGGCATCGCGGCCTACAAGGCCTGCGAGGTCTGCCGCCTCCTTGTGAAGGGCGGGCACGAGGTCGTGCCGCTCGTCACGCCCGGCGCAGAGCGCTTCGTCACCGCCGAGACGTTCCGTGCGCTCGCCCGCCGGCCCGCCGGAGACGACGTCTACCTGCACCTGACGCGCGCCGACCTTCTCGTCGTTGCGCCCTGCACCGCGAACACGCTCGCGAAGCTCGCGCATGGGATCGCGGACAACGTTCTCACCGAGGCGGCGCTCGCGCACCGCGGGCCAGTCCTCGTTGCGCCGGCGATGAACCCGCGCATGTGGTCGCACCCTGCGACGCGCGCGAACGCTGAGACGTTGCGCGCCCGCGGCATCGTGCTCGTCGGCCCCGACGAAGGCGAGACGGCCGAGGGTGAGCTCGGCGTGGGGCGGATGGTCGAGCCGGACGAGATCGTGCGCGCAGCGGAAGAGCTGCTCGCCGGCAACAGCAAGCTGAAGGGGAAGCGCGTGCTCGTCTCCGCCGGCGGGACGCGCGAGCCGATCGACACGGTGCGGTTCGTCGGGAACCGCTCGTCGGGACGCATGGGTGTCGCGCTCGCGGCGGAGGCGCGGCGACGCGGTGCGCACGTGACCCTGCTCGGGGCCAACCTCGCCGTTCCGGCACCGCTCGGGATCGAGCTCGTGGAGACGCCGACCGCGGCCGACCTGGAACGGGAGGCGCTCGCACGCGGCGCCGATGCCGACGTCGTCGTGATGGCGGCGGCGGTGGCCGACTACCGCCCGGCGCTCGCTCTCGCCGGCAAGCGGCCGAAGGACACTGCTGCGTGGACGGTGGAGCTGGAGCCGACCACCGATGTGCTCGCAACGCTCGGCGCGTCGAAGCATCCCGGCCAGATCCTCGTCGGCTTCGCCGCCGACGAAGGCGAGCCCGGCCTCGCCCGCGCGCGGGGGAAGCTCGAGCGCAAGAACGCCGACCTCTTCGTCTACAACGACGTCGGCGCGCGCGGACATCGGATTCGACTCCGCCGCGAACGAGGTGACGCTGATCGCGACGAACGGCGAGCGGGCAGTCGCGAAGGCGCCGAAGGACGAGATCGCCGCGGCGATCCTCGACGAGGTCGAGAAGCTGATCCACTGAACGCGGTCGTGATGGCGGCCGGGGAGGGGACGCGCATGCGTCCGCTGACCGAGCGCTGGCCGAAGCCCGTGCTGCCGATCGACGGGCGGCCGGTGATCGCCACGCTGCTGCGCGAGCTCGCCGCCGCGGGCTGCGCGCTCGTAGTCGTCGTCACCGGCCACCTGGCGGAGCAGGTCGAGGAGCTCGTCGGCGACGGCAGCGCGTTCGGCCTCGAGATTCGCACCGTGCGGCAGCCCGGCGTGCTCGGCTCCGCCGACGCGGTGCAGCGCGCGCTCGCGGCCGGCATCGAGCCGCCCTGCCTCGTCCTCGCCGCCGACACGGTGTTCACGCGCCGGCGACATCGGGGTGTTCGCGCAGGCGTTCGCCCGCTCGGGCGCCGCCGGCGCGATGAGCGGCCGGCGCGACCCGCCGGCCGAGTTCCCGCACCGGGCCGCGCTGAAGATCGTCGACGGCCTCGTCGTGAAGCCGATCGACGACGATCCGACCAATCCGGTCGGGAGCGCGCCGCTGTGGGCGCTCGGGCCAGAGCTCCGCCCGTTCCTCGACGCGCTCACCGGCCCGCCGTTCGAGCTCGGCGTCGCCTTCGAGAACGCGATCGCGGCCGGGCTTCCGATCGCAGGGCTCGAGATCGGGAGAACGCGGGACTTGACGTATCCGATTGACTTGGTGAGGGAGAACTTCCCGTACCTGGAGTCATGAGCGAATCGACGTACAGCCTCTTCCAGCAAGGCAAGGCGCATCTGCAGCGCGGCATGCCGGCCCAGGCGACGGTGGCGCTCGAGAAGGCGAAGAAGCGCGAGCCGAACAAGGAATCGATCCGTGAGGCGCTCGGGAATCGCGTACTTCCGGATTCGCCGCTGGGACGCGGCCGAGGCCGAGTTCCGCAAGCTGCTCGATCTCTCCCCGGTGAACGACTACGCCCACTACGCCCTCGGACGCTGTCTCGAGAAGCAGGGCCGCACGCACGAGGCGAACGGGCACTACAAGCTCGCGAGCTCGCTGAAGCCCGAGTCCGAGCAGTACCGCGCGCGGATACAGAGCGACTGAATGCTCGCCGGTGGACACCGGAGCGGTGCTGACACCGGAGACTAGGAGAGCCGGTCGCCGGTGATGCGGCGGACCTCGTCGAGCGACGAAAGCCCGGCGACCGCGAGCCGAAGCCCGTCCTCGCGCAGCGTCGTCATTCCGTCCGCGACCGCCTCCGCGAAGATCTCGTCGGTCGACCCGGACTCGATCAGCTTGCGCATGCGCCCGTGGACGGCCAGAACCTCGTACAGCGCGACACGGCCCGCGAATCCGGTTCCGCCGCACTGCACGCATCCGATCGCGCGGTGCAGGATCGTCTCGGGGCCCGAGTCGATGATCCCGAGCTCTGCAAGCTCGGCCTCGTTCGGCTCGTACGGCTTCGCGGCAGTGCAGGCAGAGTCGGCGCGCGAGTCGCTGCGCGACGATGCAGTTGATCGAGGTTGCCAGGAGGCTCGGCTCTGCGCCCATGTCCGCGAGGCGCGCGATGGACGAAGCCGCGTTGTGCGTGTGCAGCGTCGTGAGCACGAGGTGGCCCGTCATCGCCGCCTGAATCGCGATGCGCGTGGTCTCCTCGTCGCGGATCTCGCCGACGAGGAGCACGTCGGGGTCGGATCGCAGGATCGTCCGCAGCCCGCGCGCGAACGTCAGGCCGCTCTTGAAGTTCACCTCGATCTGGTTCACGCCGGGCATCTGGTACTCCGCCGGGTCTTCGATCGTCATGAGGACGCGCTCGCTCTCGTTCAGCACGTCGAGCGCCGCGTAGAGCGTCGTCGTCTTGCCGGAGCCGGTCGGCCCGACCGCGAGCACGGCGCCGTACGGCTGCCGGATCGCACGCGCGAAGCGCTCCTCCGCATCGGCGCTCATCCCGAGCTCGCTCAAGCCGAGGCGCGTGCCCGGTCGGTTCATGATGCGCAGCACGATCTGCTCGCCGTGCGTCGTCGGGAGGATGGCGACGCGGATGTCCATCGGTTGGCCGCCGTACCGGACCGACATGCGTCCGTCCTGGGGCGCGCGCCGCTCGGCGATGTCGAGCTCGGCCATCACCTTCAGGCGGCTCGTGATCGACGGCTGGAGCGACTTCGAGATCGTCGTGAACTGGCGCATGACGCCGTCGATCCGGGCGCGCACGACAAGGTGCCCGGCCTCCGGCTCGAAGTGGAGGTCGGATGCGCCTTCCGCGATCGCACGAGAGATGAGCGAGTTGACCGTGTTGATCGCAGGTGCGCTCGCTGCGATGCTGCGCACGTCGTCGAGGTCGGGCCCCGGATCCTCCTCTTCGCCGTCCGTGATGTGGAGCACCTCGCTGTAGAAGCGGTTGATCGCCGTCGCAACGTCGGTTGCGGCCGAGACGGCGAGCCGCACGTTCAGACCGAGGGTCAGCTTGAGGTCGTCGGAAGCGAGGACGTTGGTCGGGTCGGCGACCGTGACGAGCACGAGGTCGTCGCGCAGGAAGCGGACCGGAAACGCCTCGTACCGGCGCGCGTACTTCTCGGGCAGTAGGTCGAGCGCGCGCGGGTCGATCTGGACGGTCGTCAGGTCGAGGTACTCGAGCCCGTGCTGCTCGGCGAGCAGTCGTGCGACCGTTCCCGCCGGGACCCAGCCGCGGGAGACGACGATCTCGCCGACGCGCCGGCCTGTGACGTCTTTCTCGGTGAGGGCCTGCTCGAGCTGGTCGGTCGTGAGCACGCCGTCGCGCAGGAGCAGCGAGCCCAAGGGCACGCGCCACGTTCCCTCCGGCGCCAGGCGCATGGGAAGGGGGGTGGGGAGGTCGCAGGGCTCTCCACGATTCCCTCTATCGGACTATGGTGCGCGCGCCATGAGGGCCGTCTGCCAGCGGGTCAGCCGGGCGCAGGTGCGGGTTGAGGGCCGCACCGTGGGCCAGATCGGGCCGGGACTCTGCGTCCTCCTCGGGGTCGCGCGCGGGGACGCGGAGCGAGGAAGCGGGCCGGCTCGCGGGCAAGGTGGCACGGCTCCGCGTGTTTCCCGACGAGACGGGGCGGTTCGACCGGAGCGTTCTCGACGTCGGCGGGGCGGCACTCGTCGTATCCCAGTTCACGCTCATCGCCGACACGGCGAAGGGCAACCGGCCGAGCTTCACCGAGGCGGCGCCGCCGGAGGAAGCCGAGCCGCTGTACGAGCGGTTCTGCACGGAGCTCGAGGCGCTCGGCATCCCGGTCGAGCGCGGCGTCTTCGGCGCGACGATGGAGCTCGAGCTCGTGAACGACGGTCCCGTGACCATCGTCCTCGAATGAGGATTCTCGTCACCGGCGGCGCCGGGTATCTCGGCTCGGAGGTCTGCCGGCAGGCGGTCGACGCGGGCCACGACGTCGTCGCCACCGAGCTGCGGACGCCGGCGCCGTTCGGCCGCGCCGCTGACCGTCGACCTGCGCGAGCCGTTCGAGCTGGACGAGGTCGACGTCGTCGTCCACACGGCATACGTCCAGGCCGACCCGGACATGATCGTCCGCAGCACGCGAAACGTCGCCGACGCCGCCGACCGCGCCGGCGCCCGGCTCATCCACCTCTCCACCGACCTCGTCTTCGACGGCGAGCACGCGCCGTACGGCGAGGAGGACGAGCCACGGCCCCGTGTCCGCCTACGGGCAGGCGAAGCTCGAGGCCGAGCGCTCTCGTCCACGGCCTTGTCGTCCGCACGTCGCTCCTGTACGGGAAGCCCGGCCCCCAGGAGGCTCTTGCGGCCCGCGGACGACGTCGTCTTCCACACGGACGAGATCCGCTGCCCGACGCACGTCTCCGATCTCGCCGCGGCGCTGCTCGAGCTCGCCGCGCTCGACCTCACCGGGGTGCTGCACGTCGCCGCCCCGGAAGCCGTCTCCCGACTCGAGTTCGCGCGGCTCCTCGGAGCCCGTCGAACCGCGCGGTGCTCCCACGCCTCCGGGGCGCGCCCGGAACGTCGCCCTGGACTCGTCGCGGGCCGCCCGCCTGCTGGGAACGAAACTGCGCGGAATCCGCGAAATCAAGCGGTGATTGCTACACTCCTGAGACCATTTTCACCGGTTCGGCGAAATGGGCCTGCGGGCCCATTTTTTGTGACAGGAGCGATAGTTGGCGGACGTACGGCAGAAGGAAAAGCAGCTGGAGCGCGAGATCAGCGAGCGCGTCGAGGGCAGCCTCGACGGCGTCGAGGTGCTCGCGGTCGAGCTGCAGGGCCCGGACCGGTTCACCGTGTTCGTCGACCATGCTGCCGGCGTCGACCACGCGCTGTGCGCGCGCGTCACCGACAGCCTGCGCGACTACCAGCGCGAGTACGCCATCGACGTCTCCTCCCCCGGGACGGAGCGGCCGCTGCGCAAGCCGGAGCACTTCGTGGGCGCCGTCGGGCGCCGCGTGAAGCTCCGCACGCTCGGTCGCCGGCAGCTGAAGGGTGAGGTTGTTTTTGCAGACGAGAGCCGTGTGCGGGTCGACGAGACCGAGATTCCGTACGACGAGATCGTGCGGGCGAACCTGATCGACGGAGAGGTGTGACATGAGCCAGGAGATCATCGAGGCCGTTCGCGAGATCGAGCGTGACAAGGGCATCGAGGAAGGCGCGCTCGTGTCCGCGCTCGAGGATGCGCTGCTCGCCGCGTACAAGAAGACACCGGGCGCATCGCGCCACGCGACCGTCGAGATGGACACCCAGGGCGACTTCCGGGTGTTCTCGATCGAGCTTCCCGGCGACATCGAGACGCGCCTGCTCGAAGAGGCCCGCGAGCGCAAGCTCGAGGAGCTCGAGCGCCTCGAGGAGGAGACGGGCGAGCGCCAGCACACGCTCATCACCGACGACGACCTCGACATCGACTGGTCGGACATTCCCGAGAACCAGGTTCAGCGCGAGGACGTGACGCCGGAAGGCTTCGGCCGCATCGCCGCGCAGACCGCGAAGCAGGTCATCCTCCAGCGCATCCGCGAGGAGGAGCGCCGGATGATGTACGACGAGTACATCGACCGCGTGAGCGAGGTCGTCACCGGCATCGTGCAGCAGGCCGGCGACCGCAACAACGTCCTCGTCGACCTCGGCAAGGTCGAGGCGCTGCTGCCTCGCTCCGAGCAGGTCGACGGCGAGCGCTACGAGCAGGGCTCGCGCATCAAGGCCGTCATCACCGAGGTGCGGTCCGGGACGAAGGGGCCGCAGGTCATCCTCTCGCGCCGCGACCCGGAGCTGATCAAGACGCTGTTCGAGCTCGAGGTGCCGGAGATCGCCGACGGCCTCGTCGAGATCCGCGGCGTCGCGCGCGAGCCGGGCTACCGCTCGAAGATCGCGGTCGAGTCGCACACGCAGGGCGTCGACCCGGTCGGCGCGTGCGTCGGGCCGAGAGGCTCGCGCGTGCGCATGGTCGTGTCCGAGCTGCGCGGCGAGAAGATCGACATCATCCCGTGGAACCCGGAGCCCGCACGCTTCGTCGCGAAGGCACTGTCCCCGGCGCGCGTGCGCGAGGTGTACCTCGACGACGACGCGAAGGAAGCGACCGTCGTCGTCCCGGACGACCAGCTCGCGCTCGCGATCGGCAAGGAGGGCATGAACGCCCGGCTCGCCGCGCGCCTGACCGGCTGGAAGATCGACATCCAGAGCGACAGCGAGTTCGCACAGGCCGAGGCCGACGTCGCGTTCGGCGGCGGCGGCGACGAGCAGGATCTGTCCGGCCGCTGCGGCGCGATCCTCGCCAACGGCAAGCGGTGCCCGAACGCGGCGCTGCCCGGGTCGCGCTGGTGCGGCGTGGCCGCGCACCAGGCGCTCGCGCTCGCGGACGTCCCGGACGACGAGGAGCCGGTCGTCCCCGAGGACGAGCCCGAGCTCGAGGCCGTCATCTCGCCGCCGGAGTCCGAGAGCTTCGGCCCGTCACTGTCCGGCCCTGAGCTGGACGAGGTCGACGACGAGGCGCCCGCCGACGCCGCCGCGACACACGGTCCGGACGCGACCGCGATCGCAGAGGCGGAAGGCGAGGTCGACCTCGACACCGTCCTGCCGCATCCGGAGGTCGCTCCGCTGGAGGAGATTCCCGCCGGCATCCCGGTCGAGCAGGAAGGGGCGGAAGAGGAGTAATGGCAGTCCCGCTCAGGCGGTGCGCCGGCTGCGGCCGGCGCTCACCGCAGCGTGAGCTCATCCGCTTCGTCGCGCTCGACGGGGAGCTCGTGCGCGGTCCCGCCGCTGCACCGGGCCGCGGCGCGTACACGTGCCGGCGGCTCGCCTGCTTCGAGCGTGCGACCGCCCAGCGGGGCTTCGACCGCACGCTGCACACGCCCGTCCGGGTCGATCCCGCGCTCGCCCGCATCTACACTGGACCTGCGTATGCCTAACGGAGGGAACAGACCGAACCGCCCGCTCCGCCCTCGCGGCGGCGGCGGAGCTGCAGGCCGGCGCCGGCGCGTCGTCATCGACAACCAGGCAGCCCGGCCGCGCGCGGACGGCCGCCAGTCGCGCGGCCGCAACGAAGGGCCGCCGCGCGAGCCGCGCACGACGCCTCCGGTCCAGCCGACCGGGCCTGTCACCGTCGAGTCCGGCGTCACCGTCCGCGACTTCTCGCAGGCGCTCGGCGTCCCGATGCCGGAGCTGATCAAGATTCTCATGGCCCTCGGCCAGATGCGCACGGCGACGCAGTCGCTCACCGACGAGGAAGTGGAGCTGATCGGCGCCGAGCTCAAGCGCGAGGTGCAGATCAAGCACGCGTCCGACGAGGAGGACGAAGAGCCGGAGGCGTACGACGATCCCGAAGAGGCGCTCGTCACGCGTCCGCCGGTCGTCACGATCATGGGCCACGTCGACCACGGCAAGACGACGCTGCTCGACGCGATCCGCAACGCGAAGGTCGTCGCGACCGAGGCGGGCGGCATCACGCAGCACATCGGCGCCTACCAGGTCAACGTCGACGGGCGGAAGGTCACGTTCCTCGACACGCCGGGCCACGAGGCGTTCACCGCCATGCGCGCCCGCGGCGCGAAGGTGACGGACATCGCGGTCCTCGTCGTCGCAGCCGACGACGGCGTCATGCCGCAGACGAAGGAGTCCATCTCGCACGCACGCGCTGCGGACGTGCCGATCGTCGTCGCGATCAACAAGATCGACCTGCCCGACTCGAACATCGACCGCGTCAAGGCCGAGCTCGCCCAGGAAGGGCTGCAGCCGGAGGACTGGGGCGGGACGACGCAGTTCGCAGAGGTGTCGGCGAAGACGCAGGTTGGCCTCGACGCGCTGCTCGAGAAGATCCTGCTCGTCGCCGACCTCGAGCTCGATCCGAAGGCGAACCCGAACACGGAGGCGTCCGGCCCGATCATCGAGTCGCGCCTCGACGTCGGCCGCGGCCCGGTGGCGACGATGCTCATCCACCGCGGGACGCTGATCGTCGGCGACGCGATCGTGGCCGGCGACGCGCACGGCCGCGTGAAGGCGCTCTTCAACTACAAGGGCGAGAAGATTCAGAAGGCGCTCCCCGGCGAGCCGGTGGAGATCCTCGGCTTCGACAAGCCGCCGCCCGCAGGCGAGCTCGGACGCGTCGTCGAGAACGACAGGCTCGCGCGCGAGCTGGCGACGCGGCGCGCGGAGCGGCTCCGTCGCGAGCAGCTGGCGACGCAGCGCACGAGCGGCGTGTCGCTGGAGAACCTGTTCGAGCAGATGCAGACCGGCGAGGTCGCCGACCTGAACCTCGTCGTCAAGGGCGACGTCGTCGGCTCCGTCGAGGCGGTCGTCTCGGAGCTTTCGAAGTTCGAGCATTCCGAGGTGCGGCTGAACGTGATCCACCAGGGCGTCGGCGCGATCACGCAGAACGACATCATGCTCGCGTCCGCGTCCGATGCGCTCATCGTCGGCTTCAACGTGCGGCCGAACGCGGAAGCGCGCGAGCTCGCGCTGCGCGAAGGCGTCGAGATCCGCAGCTACAACGTCATCTACCAGCTCACGGACGACATCGAGCGCGCCCTCGTCGGCAAGCTTGCCGCGGTCAAGACCGAGGAGACCATCGGCGAGGCCGAGGTGCGGGCGCTGTTCAAAGTGTCGCGCCTGGGAACGATCGCCGGCTGCATGGTCACGCACGGCGTCGTGCGGAGGAACGCGGACGTTCGCGTCATCCGCGACGGCACCGTCATCTACACGACGACCATCGGTGCGCTGAAGCGGTTCAAGGACGACGCTCGCGAAGTCGCGGAAGGCTTCGAGTGCGGCATCCTCCTCGACGGCTTCAACGACGTGAAGGAAGGCGACGTGCTCGAAGCATTCGAGACGCGCGAAGTCGAGCGCACCTCGCTCGACGAAGCTCCCTCCGCCGCCGCTTCCTAGCCGCGCACGGGCCGCGATGGCCAGCGGCTTCGTCGGGATCCTCACCTGCGAGCTGCAGTTCCCCGACTCGCACTCGCTGAAGGAGAAGCGGCACCACCTCCGTTCCGCGAAGGCGCAGCTGCAGCGCCGCGTCGGCGCGTCCGTGGCGGAGGTCGACCACCACGACGTGTGGCAGCGCGCGCGCATCACCGTCGCTTGCGTCGCGAGGGAGAGCGGCGAGGTCGAGCGGCTGCTCGACGAGGCGGAGCGGTGGCTGCGCGGACAGGAGTGGGAAGTCGCACTCGCCGAGCGCCTCGTCGTCGACCCGGACGACTGAGCCGATGCGGGTCTCGCTCACGACGATCGTCCGCGAGTGGGGACGCATCGGGTGCATCGGCTTCGGCGGGCCGCCGACGCACATCGCGCTGCTCCGAGAGCTCTGCGTGCGCAAGCGCGGTTGGTTGACGGAGCAGGACTTCGAGGACGCGATCGCCGCGTGCAACCTGCTTCCCGGCCCCGCCTCCACGCAGCTCGCGATCTACTGCGCCTGGCGGCTGCGCGGACGGCTCGGCGGCCTCGTCGGCGGCGTCGCGTTCATCGTCCCGGGGCTCGCGCTCATCATCGGCCTCGCGGCCGTGTTCCTCGCGTCCGCGCCGCCACGCTGGGTGCTCGGCGCCGGAGCGGGAGCCGGAGCAGCCGTCGCCGCGGTGGCCGTGCGCGCCGGGGCCTCGCTCGTGCCGGGCAGCTGGGCGCGCGTCGCCTCTGCGGGCCGCCTTCGCTGGATCGCCTACGCCGTCGCCGGCGCGGCGGCGGCCGCACTCGTCGGTGCGTGGGTCGTCCTCGTGCTCCTCGTCTGCGGTGCCGTCGAGTTGCTCATCCAGCGCGGCGGAGCGGCGGCGTTCGTCCCGCTCTTCGCGGCCGCACCCGCAGGCGGCCTGCTCGCGCTCGTCTGGGTCGCCTTCAAGGTGGGCGCGCTCTCCTACGGCGGCGGCTTCGTCATCGTCCCGCTCATGCAGGCCGATGCGGTCGCGCACTACCACTGGATGACGGCGGCGCAATTCCTGAACGCCGTCGCGCTCGGTCAGGTCACACCGGGCCCCGTCGTCCAGACGGTCGCCGTCGTCGGCTACGCGGCGCGGGGCATCGGCGGCGCACTGCTCGCCTCGCTCGTCGCCTTCACGCCGTCGTTCGCCTTCGTCCTTGTCGGCGGGGACCGCTTCGACCGCATCCGCAGGGATGCTCGGGCGCGCGCCTTTCTCGACGGCGCCGGCCCGGCCGCGATCGGGGCGATCGTCGGGGCGGCCGTGCCGCTCGCGCGCGCACTGCACGAGAACTGGCAGTTCGGCGTCCTCGCCGCGGCTGCGGTCGTCCTCCTCCTGCTGCGGCGCAGCATCGTGGTCACGCTGCTCCTCGCCGGGGCCGTGGGCATCATCGCCGCACTCGCAGGCGCGCCCCTGCGACACTAGGCTTCATGCCCGACCGAATGCGCAGGGTGAACGAGTCGGTGCGGCAGGTGCTGGCCGAAGCGCTCCTCGAGCTGAAGGATCCCCGCATCGGCCTCGTGACGGTCACGGGGGTCGACACGACCTCGGATCTCCGGCAGGCGACCGTGTTCGTGAGCGTCTTCGGCTCGACCCGCAAGCGGAACGCCTCGCTCCAGGGGCTGGCCGCCGCCCACGGGCTGCTCCAGGGACGGCTGGCGCGGGAGCTGAGAATGAAACGAACCCCTCAGCTGACCTTCGAGTACGATCCGACGGTCGAGCGCGGCGTGCGCATGACCCACCTCATCGATGAGCTCGCCCCAGACGACGAGTGACCTGCTGGCCGTGGTCGACGCGCTTCGCGCGAACGACCGCTTTGTCGTGGTCAGCCACGAGAACCCGGACGGCGACTCCCTCGGCTCGCTGCTCGCGACGACGCTCGCGCTCAGACAGCTCGGCAAGGACGCGTCATGTATCTCAGCGGCGACTCGCCCATCCCGCGCGAGTACGGGTTCATGCCGCTCGACGACCTGACGCGCGAGGTCCCGGCCGACATCTCGGAGCGCGTGCTCGTCGCCGTCGACTGCGCGAAGGCGGATCGCATCGGCCCGGACCCCGAGCCGCTCCTGGCCGCGAAGCTCAAGCTCGACATCGACCACCACCACGACAACTCGCGCTTCGGCGACGTGAACCTCATCGTCGCGCAGGCGTCGTCGACGGGCGAGGTCATGCGCGACGTCTTCCGCGAGCTCGGCGTCGAGATCACCTCCGACATCGCCGAGCCGCTGTACATCGCGCTCGTCACCGACACCGGCCGCTTCCAGTACACGAACACGACGCCGAAGGCATTGCGCCTCGCCGCGGAGCTCGTCGAGGCCGGCGCCGACGTGCACGCGGTCTTCCAACAGGTGTACGAGTCGGTCGAGTTCGCGAAGCTGAAGCTGCTCGCACGCGCCCTCGACCGTGCGCAGGTCCTCGAGGGCGGTCGCATCATCGTCTCCGTGCTGCTGCAGAGCGACTTCACGGAGGTCGGCGCCGTCGCGGCGTACTCGGAAGGGATCATCGACTACCTCCGCGCCGTCGAGGGCTCGGAGCTCGCGGTCCTCATCCGCGAGCCGCCCGGCGACGAAGGGCCGACGCGGCGCGTCTCGCTCCGCTCGAGCGTCGACGAGCTCGACGTGTCCGCGATCGCGCGGCGCTTCGGCGGAGGCGGCCACCGCCAGGCCGCAGGCTTCTCGAGCGATGCGTCCATCGACGAGATCACCGCGATCATCCGCGACGGGTTCGTGGAGCAACGTGCCCGCACGAGCGCTTGAGCCTGCAGGCGTCGCGCTCGTCGACAAGCCCGCCGGCCCGTCGTCGTTCGCGATCGTCGCGCAGATCCGCCGCGTCACCGGTGCGCGCACCGGGCACGCAGGCACGCTCGATCCGTTCGCGACCGGACTGCTCCTGCTGCTCTCCGGACGCGCGACGAAGCTCGCACCGCGGCTCGTCGGCCTCGACAAGCGCTACCTGACGACGATCGACCTGACTGCGACGACGACGACCGGCGATCCGGAAGGAGAGGTGGTCGAACGGCACGACCCGCCGGCGGTGCTCGACGTCGAGCGTCTGCGCGGCGAGATCGAGCTGCCTGTGCCTGCCGCCTCCGCCGTGAAGATCGACGGCGAGCGCGCTTACAAGCTGCACCGGCGCGGAGTGGAAGTCGAAATGCCGCTACGCCGTTCGACCGTGCACGCACTCGACGTGATCGCGTATACGGGAGACGTCGTGACACTCGATCTCGCGCGTCAGCTCCGGAACGTACATCCGCGCCATCGCCGACGCGCTCGGCGGGCACTGCCGCACGCTGCGCCGGACCGAGGTGGGACCGTTCTCGATCGACGACGCGGTTCTGCCGGAGGAGTTCGAGCCGGGCCGGCTCATGAGCGAGGAGGAGGTGCTCGCCGCGCTGTGAACGTCGCACATCGCCCGGAAGAGCTCGAGCCTGCGCGCCGCGCGGTCGCGGTCGGCACGTTCGACGGCGTCCACCGCGGTCACGCCCGGGTGCTCGAGGCGGCGACCGCGTCCGGGCTGCGGCCGGCGGTGGTCACCTTCGATCCGCATCCGCGCACGCTCTTCGGCGAGCCGGTCGAGCTCCTGACGACGCTCGAGCGGCGGATCGAGCTGTTCGCCGGGTTCGGCATCGAAGACGTCCTCGTCTGCCGGTTCGACCCTGGGCTCGCCGAGCTGCCGGCGGAGGAGTTCGCCGAATCGATTCTCCGTGCGGCAGGCGCCGAGGTCGTTGCCGCCGGCGACGGCTTCCGCTTCGGGAGTGGCCGCTCGGGCGACCTCGCGCTCCTGGAGCGGATGGGATTCGACGTCCGCCGCGTGCCGATCGTCGACAACGTGTCGTCGAGTCACATCCGCCGCCTGCTCGCGGCGGGCGATGTGGGGCATGCGGCCCAACTGCTCGGTCGGCCTCCCGAGGTGGAGGGAACGGTCGTGCACGGCTCGCATCGCGGAGCCGGTCTTGGGTTCCCGACCGCGAACCTCGACGTCGCGCCCGGCCTGCTCGTGCCCGCGCTCGGCATCTACGCCGGCGCCGCGCTCGACCGCCGGACCGCGGTCTCGATCGGGACGAACCCGCACTACGGCGGCACGGACCGGCGCGTGGAGGCGTACCTCCTCGACTACGAAGGCGATTTGTATGGCAGCCGGCTCGTGGTGGAGCTCTGGGAGCGGCTGCGCGACGAGGCGGCCTTCGAGTCGGAGGCCGAGCTCGTGGAGGCGATTGCCGCCGATGTTCTCCGCACGCGCGAGGCCCAACGCCCAGCGTGAGTTTTTCCGCCGGCCGGCATCTTCCTCGGTATGGAAGTGGCTACGAACCCCACGTCCAGCCGGCTGGCGGTGCTCGCCAGCGTGCGCTGCCTCGAATGCGGCAGCGTGTACGCGAAGCCCACCGTCGGCGGGACGAGCGAGATGAACCCGGGCTGCCCCGTGTGCGGGTACGTCGGGTGGATACCGGTCAGGCTCGCTCTCGAGCCGAAAGCGCCGCGCCGCTCCGTCGGGGGTCGGCCGCCGCGCCACGCCGCCCGATTCCGCTGACGCCGCCGAAGTAGTGGTGCAGCGCGGGCCAGCGCCGAACGCGCAGGCCCGCGGCTTCGAGCAGGGCGAGAGCGTCCTCGTCGACGCCCGGTTCCGCGTTGACGACGCGGTTCGCGACATGCACGCGCGGCCGGTCGACCGCCTCCTGCATCCCGAGGCCCTCGTGGAGGACTCCCGACGCGACGCCGACAAGCGCGGTGCGGAGTCGCGTGCCGCCGGCGGCGCCGATCGCGAGCAGGAGCCCGTGTCGGTCGAACGCGAGGCTCGGCGCCATCATGCTTTCCATGCGGGCGCCGGGCTCGAGCGGGCGCACGAGCAGGTCGACCTCGCCGAGCATGCTGTTGAGATGGAGGTCGAGGCCGGGCAGCCAGTCGCCCGAGCCGAGTCCGAGGCTCGTCGTCAGGACGCAGGCGTTGCCGTCTTCGTCCACCGTGACGAGGTTCGTCGTATGCGTGTCCGGTCCGGGAGAGTCGCTGAGCGCGCCGAGCAGGAGCATGACCCGCTCGGTGGGAGTCGTACCGCTCAGGTACGGCAGGCGCGCGAGCGTTTCGGGCACGCTGGAGAGCCCGCCGCGGGTGAGGAAGCGCGGATGCCAGTCCGCCTCGACCGGCTCGGTCCAACGGGGCTCGTACTCCGCCAAGATCCGTCTCGGTGAGCAGTCCGCCGCGCTCGTCCGAGAGCGCGAGCAGCGAGCGCCCGATCGTGCCGGTGTACGCGCCGGCGGCGCCCTCGGCGGCGAGCGACTCGAGCGCCGCAACGAGGCCGGGCTGCTCCAGCCGGTCGCCCGCCTCGAGCAGCCGGCCGCCGGGCGCATACATGCGTGCGCCCTCGCGCATCGTCATGACGGGCTCGAGCATCGCGAGGCACGAGGCGTGCGCGGGCGGCATCTCCACGCCGTTGCGGGCCAGCCGGAGCGCCGGCTCGACGAGCCGTGCCCACGGCAGGCGGCCGTGCGCCTCCCACAGGGCGCCGAGGCCGGCGGCGACGCCGGGCACCGCGCAGCTGGCAGCCCCGACCGCGTAGTGGACGAGCTCCTCACCGAAGGGCACGTCGAGCCCGACCAGCTCGCCGCCCGATCCGGAGGGCACGGCGCAGAAGCAGTCGAGGTTCCGGGCACTCGCTGCCGCCGCGTCCCAGTAGATGGCGTGGCCGCCGCCGAGGAGCCCGGTCATCACCGTCTCGGCGACGCAGGAGGCGAGCGCGGCGGCGACGGCGGCGTCCGCCGCCGATCCGCCTTCGGCGAGGATCTCGACACCTGCCTCGGCGGTGGCAGGGTGACCGGCGGCGACTGCCGGAATGAGCGCGAAGGCAGCATCCATGCGGGATTGCTACCCTAGTTGCCGACCCAGCCCCGGCCGCAGCGCGTCCTTCCTTCGCGCGGTGAGCGGAGGCTCGGGAGACGCCTACCAGGGAGGCCCATGGCCCTCACGAAGGAAGCAAAGCTGGAGATCATCAAGAAGCACGGCCGCGGCGAGGCCGACACCGGCTCGCCGCAGGTGCAGATCGCAATGCTCACGCAGCGCGTCAACGAGCTGACCGAGCATCTGCGCACGCACAAGCACGACCACTACTCCCGCCGCGGGCTCCTGAAGCTCGTCGGCCGGCGCCGCCGCTTCCTGACCTATCTCCAGAAGCACGACCTCGAGGGCTATCGCGCCCTGATCAAGGAGCTCGGCCTGCGCAGATAAGCAGGCCGTGAAAAACCACGGGGAGTGGAAGTTGAGCGAGCTCCGAGACGCGGGGCTGTCTCAACTCCCACTCTCCGACCCAAGCAGAGTGGAGGACAATCGGATGAGTATCACGACCGAGCAACGGGCTCGCGTCTCCGTGCAGGTGGGTGACCAGGAGATCACGTTCGAGACCGGTAAGCTCGCGAAGCAGGCGGACGGGGCCGTCGTCGTTCGCTCCGGCGAGACGATGGTGCTCGCGACGGCGGTCGGACGGGCGGAGGCGCGCGAAGGCGCGGACTTCTTCCCGTTGACGATCGACGTCGAAGAGCGGATGTACGCGGCCGGCAAGATCCCGGGCGGTTTCTTCAAGCGGGAAGGTCGCGCCAGCGAGCGCGCCACCCTGACCGCACGGATGATCGACCGCCCGATCCGGCCGCTGTGGCCGAAGGGCTTTCGCAACGAGGTACAGGTGATCTGCACCGTGCTCTCCGCGGACCTCGTCACACCGCACGACATCCTGTGCATCAACGGCGCGTCCGCGTCGCTCATGCTCTCGCCGCTGCCGTTCTTCGGCCCCGTCGGAGCCGTCCGCATCGGCCGGATCGACGGCCAGCTCGTCGTCAACCCGACGATGCAGCAGAACTGGACCGAGACGGCGCTCGACCTGATCGTCGTCGGCACGAAGGACGGCCTGACGATGGTCGAGGCCGGCGCCGACGAGGTGCCCGAGAACGTGCTCCTCGAGGCGCTCGAGCTCGCTCATGGCGAGATCAAGAAGCTGTGCGAGGCGCAGGAGGATCTGCGCCGCCAGGCCGGCAAGCCGAAGTGGCTCGACATGGAGCTGACGGCGGAGCTCGAGTCGTCGCACGGGCACGCGATCTGGGAGCGCATCCAGAGCGTCGGCCTGCGCGAGGCTGGAACGATCGTCGACGAGCTCGCGACACAGCTTGCAGGCGAGATCACGATGGACTCGAGCGAAGAGGACATCCAGCGTCTGACGCAGGTGCGTGCGAGCCTCAACATGCTGCTCGAGAAGCAGCGTCTCGCCGCTGTCGAGGGCCCGGTCCGCGACCAGTTCGAGAGCGGCCTGCGGGCGCTCACGGATGCCGAGCAGGACTCGAAGGAGCTCAAGTCGGCGAAGCGCAACCTGCTCTTCGAGCAGATCATCTCGAACGTCGAGCTGCAGTTCCCCGTCGGGCCTGCCGCCGACACCGACGCTCCGGCGACGAAGGACAGTCTCACGAAGAGCTACATCAAGAAGGCTGCCGAGGCGATCTACAAGGACCTCGTCCGCAAGAAGATCGCGGTCGACAAGCGGCGGCCCGACGGCCGCAGCACCGACGAGATCAGGCCGATCGAGGTTGAAGTCGGCGTCAACCCGCGCGCACACGGCTCCGGCCTCTTCACGCGCGGTCAGACGCAGGTCCTGTCGACGCTCACGCTCGGCACGGCGAAGGAGGGGCAGCGGATCGACGACCTGTCGCTCGAGACCGACCGCCGCTTCATGCATCACTACAACTTCCCGCCCTTCTCGGTCGGGGAGACCGGCTTCATGCGCGGCCCGAAGCGGCGTGATATCGGCCACGGCGCGCTCGCTCAGCGGGCGCTCGAGGCGATGATCCCGCCGGCGACGGAGTTCCCCTACACGATCCGCATCGTCTCGGAGACGCTCGAGTCGAACGGCTCCTCGTCGATGGGCTCCGTCTGCGGCTCGACGCTCGCGTTGATGGACGCCGGTGTGCCGATCAAGGCGCCGGTCTCCGGCATCGCGATGGGCCTCGTGAAGGAGGGCGACGACTACGTCATCCTGACCGACATCCAGGGTGCGGAGGACCACCTCGGCGACATGGACTTCAAGGTCGCGGGGACACGGGACGGCATCACCGCACTCCAGATGGACATCAAGATCACCGGCGTCACGCAGGAGATCATGAAGGGCGCACTCGAGCAGGCGAACCGGGCGCGCAACGCGATCCTCGACATCATGCTCGACGTCATTCCGGAGTCGCGCGCGGAGCTTTCCCAGAACGCGCCGCGGATCACGTCGGTCAAGATCGATCCCGAGAAGATCGGCATGGTCATCGGCAAGGGCGGCGAGACGATCCGCGGCCTCGAGTCGGACTACGAGGTGCAGATCGACATCGAGGAGGACGGCACGATCCTCATCTACGCGACCGACGGCGAGAAGGCCGCGGCGGCGATCTCCGCGATCCAGTCGCTGACGAAGGAGCCGGAAGTGGGGGACACCTACACTGGCAAGGTCGTCAAGACGACGCAGTTCGGAGCCTTCGTCGAGCTGAAGAAGGGGACGGACGGCCTGCTGCACGTCTCCAACGTCGGCCCGGGCCGTGTCGGTCACATCGAGGACGTGATGGCGCGCGGCGACGTCGTCGACGTCGTCGTCCAGGAGGTGGACAAGGCGCGCGGCCGGATCGGGCTGAAGCTCATCGCGAAGCACGAGGACGGCCGCCTCGTCCAGCCGGAGGAGCTGATCGAGCGGGCGAAGGACGCACCGCCGAGGCCTCCGGAGGAGGAGCGCCCGCGCCGCGACGACCGCAGTCGCGGTGGCGGCGGCCGCGGCCGCCGCTAAGAAGTGCTGGTCGGTGTCAGACACCGCTCTGCGGTGTCTGACACCGCCTCTTGTCCCTCGGACGGGGTAGGCATCCACCCCCGTTTGTGCCGATGATCCGAGGTGAGGAGTCCCGCCCTGGACCAGCCGAACCTTCCACCCGTTTCACCGCTCCGCGGCCTGCTCGAGGTCACGCGGCTCGTCCGCGCGGCCGACGACGTCCCGGAGCTCCTGGTGGCGATCGCGCGCGTTGTGGCCGAGTCGCTCGGCTACGGCACGGTCGCGATCAACCTGTACCGGCCCGAGTGGGACGACTTCGAGACCGCCACCGTGCACGGCGGCGAGGAGGCGCAGAAGACGCTCATCGGGCACGTGCGCCGGATCGAGGAGTGGGAGCCGGTGCTGCGCGGAGCGCTTCCACCGGCGCGGCGCCTACGTCGTGCCCGCAGGTGAGTTCGACTGGGGGACGCCCGGTGAGGACTTCTATCTCCCGGACGAGGCGGCTGGTGTCGGCGAGAACGCGTGGCATCCGCTCGACGCGCTCTTCGTGCCGATGCGCCACCAACATGGTCATCTCCTGGGCATCCTGTCGGTGGACGAGCCGGCGAACCGTCAGCGCCCGACCGACGACGACCTCGAGGTTCTCGTCGCGCTCGCGGATCATGCAGCGATCGCACTGCAGTCGGCGCAGGAGGCAGCGGACGCAGCGCGGCACAGGCTTGCGCTCGAGCAGCTCCTGCGTGTGTCGACGGGTCTCACGGCGCACCCGAGCGCGGACGCGATCATGCAGCGGGTGTGCGTCGGCGTGCGCGACGCGCTCGGCTTCCAGAATGTCCTCGTCCTGCTGACGGATCCGCTGACGAGTCAGGTGAGCGCAGGCGCGGCTGTCGGCTGGAACCGCGACAGCGTCCTCACGGCCCCGATCTATCTACCGGACATCCTGCCGCTCTTCGACCCCGCGTTCGAGGTCGAAGGTTGCTACCTCGTGCCGAACGACGAGGCCGAACGCCTCGTCTCCCGGGAGAAGATCACGTACGCGTCGAAGCTCAACGGGCGCGGCCCGCACGCCTGGAACCGGCACTGGCTGCTCGTCCCGCTGCACGACGCCGACGACGCGGTCATCGGCATCCTCTCCGCCGACGAGCCGGCCGACCGGCTGTTGCCGTCGAGCGAGAAGCTCCAGGCGCTGCGCATCTTCGCGAACCAGGCGGCGGCGGCGATCGTCTCGGCCGAGCGTGTGCGCGAGTTGAGCTTCCTTGCCGACCACGATCCGCTGACGCGGTTGCTCAACCGGCGCGCGTTCGTCGAGCGCCTCGAGGCGGAGGTGGCGCGGGCGATTCGCTACGAGCGCCAGTTCGGGCTCGTGGTGTGCGACCTGGACGGCTTCAAGAGCGTGAACGACCGGCTTGGGCACGCCGCGGGCGACGAGGCTCTGCAGATGTTCGCGCGGACGATCGAGAAGGCGCTGCGCAAGAGCGACAACGCGTTCCGCGTCGGCGGCGACGAGTTCGCGCTGCTCCTCGCGGAGGCGACGGAGCACGACGCGCGCGAGGTGATCGACCGCATCCGCGACAAGATGGACGGCATGCGCGCGAGCTTCGGCGTCGCCTCGTGCCCCGCCGATGCGAGCGACGCCCAGATGCTGTTCCGCCTGGCCGACGAGGCGCTCTACCACGCGAAGCGCTCCGGCACCGGCCTCCAGTTCGTCTGAAGCATCCACGCATCCGGACGTGCAGAAGTACGTCCTGTCCGAGCTGGACTCGGGTGAGCGCGTCATCTCCGAGCGCGTGCCGAGCGTGCGCTCGGTGGCGATCGGCTTCTGGATCGGCGCCGGCTCGCGGGACGAGCGCGACGACCGCGCCGGCGTGTCCCACTTCATCGAGCACATGCTCTTCAAGGGGTCGCGCTCGCTACGACGCACAGCAGATCGCCGAGACGTTCGACGCCATGGGCGCCGAGCTGAACGCCGCCACGTCGCGCGAGCACACCGTGGTCTACGCGCGCGTTCCCGACCGTCATGCCGACGAGGCGCTCGAGGTGATGACCGACATGGTCTTCGCCCCGGCGTTCGCCGACCTCGACCAGGAGCGCGAGGTCGTCCTCGAGGAGATCGCGATGTACGAGGACACCCCGCAGGAGCTCGTCCACGATCTCTTCTCCGAGGCGGTGTTCGGGAAGCACGCGCTCGGCCGGCCCGTGATCGGGACAGCAGACGTGATCTCGTCGGTCAGCCGTCGCTCGGTCGCCGCGTACCACCGCGCGATGTACACGAGCGGGAACATCGTCGTCGCGGCGGCCGGGAGCATCGCGCACGACCGCTTCGTCTCGCTCCTCGAGCGCTTCGAGCGCAAGAGCGCCGCCGCCGGCCGAACAGCGCCGCGCGTTCGCCGCCCGCTCACCCAGGCGCCGCCGCCCAGCCTGCGCTTCGAGCCCAAGGAGACGGAGCAATACCACCTCTGTCTCGGCGCACCCGGCATCTCGCGCTCCGACCGCCGCCGCTTCGCCGCGTCGCTGCTCGACTCCATCCTCGGCGGCTCGGCGTCGTCCCGCCTCTTCCAGGAGATCCGGGAGAAGCGCGGCATGGCGTACTCCGTCTACACGTTCGCCTCCCAGTACACCGACACGGGGCTGATCGGGATCTACGTCGGCACGCGCGAGGAGAACCTCGCCTCGTGCGTCGAGATCTGCACGGAGCAGATTGCCGAGATCGCAGCTGGCAGGTTCCGGAAGGGCGAGCTCGAGCGCGCGAAGGAGAGCATGAAGGGGCGCATCACGCTTTCGATGGAATCGACTGCGAACCGGATGAGCCGGCTCGGCAAGTCGCTCATCACCGACACCGAGCTGCTGAGCTTCGAGCGCATCATCGCCGAGGTCGACGCGGTCGAGCCGGACGAGGTGGCCGAGCTCGCCGGCGTCCTACTCGGACCGGATCGGCTGTCCGCCGCGTGCGTCGGACCGGACGAGGACCGGTTCCGCGCCGCGATCGGGAACGGCGTGGCCCGGAAGGCGGCATGAAGCTCGCGCTCTTCGGTGCGGAAGGGAAAGTGGGAGCGGCCCTGCTGCCTATCCTCGTGCGCGCAGGCCACGACGTGAAGGCGATCGAGCTCGGCGACGAGCCGGACGTCCGCGGCCTCGACGCGTGCGTCGACTTCACGACGCCGGAGGCGGCGCCCGCGAACGTGCGCGCCGCACTCGAGCAGGGAGTGTCCTGCGTCGTCGGCACGACGGGCTGGGACCCGCAGCCGCTGCACGAGCTCGCGGCCGCGAACGGCCTCCGCCTCTTTGTCGCCCCGAACTTCTCCATCGGCGCGGTGCTGATGATGCGGTTCGCGCGCGAGGCGGCCGCCTTCTTCCCGCGCGCCGAGATCATCGAGTTGCACAGCGAGGCGAAGAAGGACGCGCCCTCGGGAACGGCGCGCATGACGGCGGAGCTCATCGGCGGCGAGATCGTCATCCACTCGGTGCGGTTGCCGGGCCTCGTTGCGCACCAGGAGGTCATTTTCGGCGGCGAGGGCCAGCTGCTCACGATCCGCCACGACACGACCGCGCGCGAGTCGTTCGCGGAGGGCGTGCTGCTCGCGCTCGAGAAGCTGGACACCCTGCCACCCGGCCTCACGGTCGGGCTCGACGCCATACTCGCCTGATGCCCGACTTCGCGACGGACCGCATCGCGCCGTCCACGACCGAGACCGATTTCTTCTCGCGCGTCTTCGGATGGATGGGGCTCGGTCTCGCGGTGACCGGGGGCGTCGCCTACGCGATCGGGAGGGACCAGCGGGCGCTGAACGCCATCTTCACCGGCAAGGGCGTGGTGATCGTCATTGTGGCGCTCGTCGTCGAGCTTGCACTGGTCGCCGGCCTCGTTGGGCTCGTGCAGCACATGAGCTTCTTCGAAGCCGCCGCGGTCTATCTCGGATACGCGGCGCTGAACGGGCTGACGATCTCGTCCATCTTCGCCGTCTACACGACGAAGTCGATCTTCTCCGCGTTCCTCGTCACGGCGGCGATGTTCGGGTTCCTCGCCTTCTGGGGCTGGACGACGAAGCGCGACATCACCTCGTGGGGCAACCTCCTCCTTGGGCTCCTGTTCGGCCAGCTGCTCGGGCTCATCGTCAACATCTTCTGGCTCAACAGCACGCTCTACTGGGCCACGACGGCCACCGGCATCCTCATCTTCTCGGCGTACACGGCGTACGACGTCCAGCGGCTGAAGAAATACGAGGTGGACGGCGATCCGAACGACCCGGCGGTCGAGAAGGCATCCATCGTCGGAGCGCTCGCGCTCTATCTCGACTTCATCAACCTGTTCCTGTACGTGCTGCGCATCTTCGGGCGACGCAAGTAAGACATGATTCCGGCGATGCCGGGTCAGGCCGCCGAGCTCGTCTTCGACGAGGCGACGAAACGCTACGAGGGACGGGAGGGCGCGGCGGTCGAGCGCCTGTCGCTCACCGTTCCGGCGGGCGAGATTTGCGTGCTCGTCGGCCCGTCCGGCGGCGGGAAGACGACTGCGCTCCGCCTCGTCAACCGGCTCATCGAGCTCACCAGCGGCGACATTCGGATCGACGGAACGAGCGTCCGCGAGCAGAACCTCGTCCAGCTGCGCCGCGGCATCGGCTACGTCATCCAACAGGTCGGCCTCTTCCCGCACATGACGATCGAGGCGAACATCGGAACCGTTCCGCGCCTCTACGGCCGGCCGCGCTCGTGGATCCACACGCGCTCGGAGGAGCTGCTCGAGCTCGTCGGCCTCGACCAGTCGTACGCGAAGCGCTACCCGGCGCAGCTCTCCGGCGGCGAGCGCCAGCGCGTCGGCCTCGCACGCGCCCTCGCGGGCAATCCGCCGCTCATGCTCATGGACGAGCCGTTCGGCGCGATCGACCCGATCGTCCGCGCGCGGCTCCAGGACGAGTTCCTCCGCCTGCAGAAGGAGGTGCGGAAGACGGTCGTCTTCGTCACGCACGACATCGACGAGGCGATCAAGATCGGCGACCACATCGCCATCCTCCGCACCGGCGGGCACCTCGCGCAGTTCGACACGCCGCGCGCGATTCTGGAGAAGCCGGCCGACGACTTCGTCGCCGCGTTCGTCGGGCCGTGATCGCGCGCTGAAGGCGCTCGCGCTGCACACGCTCGCCGAGCTCGAGCTCGGCCCGCCCGCGGACGGGCCCGAATGCGCGCGCACGATGACGCGTCCGCGACGCACTCGCGCTCGCGATCGAGAAGCACGCGCGACGTCCTCGCCGTCACCGACGAGAGCGGCGCCGTCGTCGGCTCCGTTACGAGGGAGGCGCTCCTCTCGTGATCGTCGCCGGCGGTCCCGTCATCCCCAACTTCGGGAGCGGCAGCTCCTGCGAGGTGAACAACGGCTGGTTCTGCACGGACTGGGTCCGCCAGCACTGGAGCGACACGCTGCAGCCGGCGCTCTTCCAGCACATCGAGCTTGCGGCGATCGCGATCGGAATCGGCTTCGTGATCGCGTTCGCGCTCGCGCTCGTCGGCTTCCGCTTCCGGCTCGTCGACCCGCCGATCGGGATCGTCTCGGACTTCCTGTACACGATCCCGAGCCTTGCTCTCTTCCAGATCCTCGTCCCGTTCACCGGGATCTCGCTGCTCACCGTCGAGATCGCGCTCGTCTCGTACACGCTCCTCATCCTGTACCGCAACATGATCGAGGGCCTGCGCGCGGTCCCGGAGGAGGTCGTCGATGCGGCGCGCGGCTCCGGCTTCACGCGCGCGCAGACATTCAGGCGCGTCGAGTTGCCGCTTGCGCTGCCTGCGATCCTCACCGGGCTACGCGTTGCCACGGTGTCGACGATCTCGATCGCGACCATCGCGCCGTTCGTCATCGCAAAGGGTCTGGGCCAGCCGATTTATGCGGCGCTCTCGCAGGACATCTTCAAGACGGAGATCTTCACGGCCGGCGGCATGGTCATCGCGCTCGCGCTCGTCGCCGACGGGTTGCTCGTGCTTCTCCAACGCAGCCTGACTCCGTGGGTGCGCGCATGAAGACGTTCATCAACGCGTTTCGCTTCATGGCGGACAACCCGCATCTCCTGCTCGCGAAGACGGGAGAGCACCTGGAGCTGTCGGGCGCCGCGCTCGGCATCGCGCTCGCTGCTGGCGCTCCCCATCGGGCTGTGGCTCGGCCACCTGCACCGCGGGCTCTTCCTCGCTGCGAGCGTCTCGAACGTCGGGCGGGCGCTGCCGAGCCTCGTGCTCATCGCCTTCGGACTCACGATCCTCGGTGTCGGCTTCTGGAACAACACCGCCGCTCTCGTCGTGCTCGCGGTCCCGCCGATCCTGACGAACGCGTACTTCGCGATCGACACCGTCGACCGCGACGCGGTCGAAGCTGCGCGAGGGATGGGGATGACCGGGCGCCAGGTGCTGCTGCAGGTCGAGCTCCCGCTCGGCCTGCCGTTCGTCCTCGCGGGGATCCGCATCTCCGCGATCTTCGTCATCGCCACCGCGACCATCGCCGCCGTCGCAGGCGGCGGGGGCCTCGGTCAGATCATCGTCAACCAAGCCAGCTACGGCCTCAGCGGCGTCGTCGCAGCGTCGCTGTGGGTCTCCGCGCTCGCGTTTCTCGCCGCCTCCATCCTCTCCGTCATCCGGAGAGCGGCCTCGCCTAGACCTGTCCCGCTTCCGTAGGCTCCCGGGGTATCTATCACTCCGTTCCCGGGAGGGACGCATGATCAGGAAGCACACGCGGCGTGCCGCAAAGGCGGCATTCGCGATCTCGTTGGGTGTCGCGATCGTCTTGGGTGGGACCGCGGCCGTCGCATCGGCGACGCCGCAGGCGAAGCCCACGGTCCTCGTCGGCAACAAGAACTTCACGGAGGAGTTCATCCTCGGCCAGCTGTACGGCCAGGCGCTCGCCGCGAAGGGCTTCACCGTGAAGTACGCCGGCAGCCTCGGCAGCTCCGAGCTCGCGGACACCGCGATCAAGAGCGGCAAGATCAACTTGCTGCCGGAGTACACCGGCGTCGTCGTGCAGGACATCGCCAAGGAGACGCCCGGCAAGACGGCGAGCGCGGTCTACGCCCAGGCGAAGAAGTTCGAACAGACGCGTGGGCTGACGATGCTCAACGCGACGCCGTTCTACGACACGGACACGGTCACGGTCCTGAAGTCGACGGCGCAGAAGTACGGCCTCAAGACGATCGGTGACCTGAAGAAGGTCAAGTCGTTCACGTACGCCGGCTTCCCGGAGTGCCAGACGCGCATGACCTGTCTGCTCGGCCTGAAGCGGACCTACGGGCTCACGCAGACGAAGTTCGTGCCGCTGGCGACCATCAGCGTGTACACGCTGCTCGACGACGGGAAGGCGACGGGCGGCGACGGCTTCTCGACCGACCCGCAGCAGGCGACGGGCAAGTACGTCGCGCTGACCGACACGAAGCACATCTTCGGCTTCCAGAACGTGGCGCCGATCGTGTCGCAGAAGCTCCTCGCGGCAGGCGGTTCCGCGTTCTCGAGCACGGTGAACGCGGTCTCGTCCAAGCTCACGCTCGCCGCCATGCAGGCGATGAACAAGGCGGTCGGGATCGACAAGAAGACGCCCGCGGCAGTCGCCTCCGCCTTCCTGAAGGCGAACGGGCTCAAGTAGTGCACGTCGTCGTGCTAGGCGGGGGGTCGACCGGCGAGCATTTCGTCGGGGCCCTCCGCCGGCTCGACCGAGAGGTCGAGATCACGGTCGTCGAGACCCGCCTCGTCGGCGGCGAGTGCACGTTCTACGCCTGCATCCCGACGAAGACGATGCTGCGCTCGGTCGAGCTGTCGTCCGCGCTCGACCACGCCCCGAGCTTCCGGTCGCAGCGTCCTGACGAGGCCGGCGTCTGGGAGTGGCGCGACTGGGCGACCGACAACTGGGACGACGCCGCGGGGCTGCAGTTCCTCGAGGAGAACCGCACCGCGTTCGTCCGTGGCTACGGACGGGTCATCCGCCCTGGCGTGATCGCGGTCGAGGACGGCCCTGAGCTCGAGTACGACCGGCTCGTCATCGCGACCGGCTCCGCGCCGGCGATCCCTCCGGTGGAGGGGCTCGACAGCGTCGACTACTGGACGAACGAAGACGCTGCGCGCACGCATTCCATCCCGAAGCGGCTCGCGATCATGGGCGGCGGCCCGGTCGGCGCCGAGTTCGCGCAGTTCTTCGCGGGCATGGGCTCGCAGGTGACGCTCGTCGAGCACGGCCCGCGCCTGCTCGGCCGCGTGCACGAGGAAGCAGGCGCGCTCATCGCCGACGTATTCCGCGCGGAGGGGATCGACGTGCGGCTCGGCACGGACGTCGTGCGCGTCGAGCCCGGCGTGCGGCTCACGTTGTCGGACGACTCGACGGTCGACGCCGACACGCTTCTCGTCGCGACCGGCCGCAAGCTCCACGTGCAGGGCCTCGGCCTCGAGGACATCGGCGTGACGGCCGGCCCGCGCGGGATCGAGGTCGACGGGCGCATGCGCGCCGCCGAGAACGTCTGGGCGATCGGCGACGTCACGGGCGTCGCGCTCTTCACCCACATCGGTAAGTACCAGGCGCGCGTGGCCGCGGCGGACATGGCGGGGCGGCCGGTCGAGGCGGACTACCGCGCGATTCCGGCAGGCATCTTCACGGATCCCGAGGTGGCGACCGTCGGGCGTACCGACGGCGACGACCTCGTGTCCGCGCGGTGGGAGCTGACGGCGACGTCCCGGATGGCGACGTACGAGAAGCCGAAGCGCGACGGTTTTCTGCGCCTCTTCGCCGACCCCGAGAAGCGCGTGCTCGTGGGTGCGGTCGCCGTCGGGCCGCAGGCGACCGAGTGGCTGGGACAGCTGACGCTCGCCGTCCGCGCAGCGGTCCCCGTCGACGTCCTGCTCGACACGATCCAGCCGTTCCCGAGCTTCTCCGAGGGCATCTTCTGGTGCCTGCGGGAGCTCGACGACCGTCTGACGTAACATCATCTCGTGCTCGGCGAAGTCCTGACCGCGATCGTCACCCCGTTCCATCCGGACGGCTCTGTCGACCTCGAAAGTTTCCGGCGGCTCGCCGCCCACCTCGTCGACAACGGGTCCGACGGCCTCGTCGTGGCAGGCACGACGGGGGAGGCGCCGACGCTCACCGACGAGGAGAAGCTCGAGCTCTTCGCCGTCGCCATGGACGCCATCGGCGATCGCGCGACCGTGGTCGCGAACACCGGCACGTACGACACCGCGCACTCGGTCCATCTCACCGGCGAGGCGCACGACCTCGGCGTCGCACGGCATCCTCGCCGTCACGCCGTACTACAACAAGCCGCCGCAGCGCGCCATCGTCCGCCACTTCCAGGAGATCGCGGTCGTCACCGACAAGCCGGTGATCGCCTACAACATCCCGAGCCGGGTCGTCGTCAACATCGAGCCGGAGACGATCACCGAGCTCGCGCAGATCGAGAACGTCACAGGCGTGAAGCAGGCCAACGACGACCTCGGCCAGGCGCGGCACATCGTCGACGCCGGGCTCACGCTCTACGCGGGCGACGACAACCTCGTCCACCCGTTCCTCGAGCTCGGCGGCGAGGGCGGCATCTGCGTGCACACGCACGTCTGGGGGCCGCAGACGAAGGAGATGGTCCGGCTGTACAAGAGCGGCGATACCGCAGGCGCGAAGGCACTGAACGATGCGATGGCGCCGGCGTTCGATCTTCTGAAGATCCAGACGAACCCGATCCCGATCAAGGCCGCCGTCAATCTCCTCGGGCACGAGGTCGGCGGCTATCGGCTGCCGATGGTCGAGCCGACCGACGACGAGCTCGCGCAGATTCGCGCGTGCCTCGAGCGTGCCGGCGTGCTTCAGCCGGTCCAGGCGTAGCTGAGCAAGATCGGCTAGGCGGGACGCGGCTGGCGGCGCAAAGATCGCCGCTATGGGAATCCGCACCGACGGGTTGAGAGCCCTCCTCGACGCGCTCGTCGAGAGCGTGGAGCGCTGTGGCCGCCGCGGCGAGGACGTCGCGGCCCGAGCTCACGTCAGCCGCTTTCACTTCGACCGTCTCGTCACAGCCGCGATCGGCGAGACGCCGGGCGTGTTCCGACGCCGGCTGCTCCTCGAGCGCGCGGCGTGGACGCTCGCGTGCGGCGGCTCGGTCGGCGAGGCGGCCGCCGCCGGTGGGTACGACTCGCCGGAGGCATTCGCCCGCGCGTTCAAGCGCGCGTTCGGCGTCGCGCCGAGCCGGTTCGAGGGTGGATTCCTGTTGTCGAGCGGCTCGTCTGGACGAAGGAGATGTGGCTGGCGGCCGTCGAGGGCCGCGGCCTTCCGGAGCGAAGGCCGGGAAGCACCATGTGCCTGCAGAAGCGGCTGGACGAGGCCGGGCCGAGACTGGCGCAAGTCATTCGCGGCGCGCGCGACCGCGGCGCGTGGGACACCGCCTTCGTCGACACGACGTGCGATCCGCCGGAGAGCTTCACGTACGCGGGAATGGCCGCGCACCTGCTCACGTGGTCCGGGTATCGCCGGCAGCTGGTGCTTTGGAGTTGCGACGCCGCGGCGTCGAGGTGGACGGTGCGGATCCACTCAGTGGGAGGGAGCCACACAACTAGACTGGTGGGCGTCTGCCGGATCATTCCCCTCGGCGGCCTCGGCGAGGTGGGGAAGAACATGACCGCCTACGAGGCCGAGGGCTCGATCGTCATCGTCGATGCAGGCCTCGCGTTCCCGCGCGACGAGCATCTCGGCGTCGACCTCGTCCTCCCGGACTTCTCCTATCTCGTCGAGCGCGCGGAGATGATCCGCGGCGTCGTGCTCACGCACGGCCACGAGGACCACGTCGGCTCGTTGCCGTATCTCATGCGCGAGGTGCACGTTCCGGTCGTCGTCGCGACGAGGCTCACGCTCGGCCTGATCAAGTCGAAGCTGGACGAGCACGGCCTTGCGCGCGAAGCGGAGCTGCGCGAGGTCGCGCCCGGCGACGAGCCGTTCAATCTCGGCCCGTTCCGGATCGAATTCATTCGCATGGCGCACTCGATCCCGGACGCGGCCGCGGTCGTGCTCGAGACGCCCGGCGGGCGCATCGTGCACACGGGCGACTACAAGATCGACCACACACCCGTCGACGGCCAGCGGACCGACGTCGGCAAGCTCGCCTCGGTCGGCAATCAGGGCGTCGACCTCCTCCTCGGCGACTCGACGAATGCCGAGCGGGCCGGCGTCACGCAGTCGGAGCGCGTCGTCGGCGAGGCGTTCCGCCAGATCTTCCCGTCGCAGGACGGGCCGGATCCTCATCTCGTCGTTCGCGTCCAACGTGCATCGCATGCAGCAGGCCGCCGACGTCGGCATCGAGTGCGGCCGCAAGGTCGCGTTCGTCGGCCGCTCGATGCGCAAGAACGCGAACATCGCACGCAACCTCGGCTACATGAACGTTCCCGAAGAGGCGATCCTGCGCCCGCAGGATCTCGCCGAGCTGCCGCCGGGCGAACAGCTCATCCTCTGCACGGGCAGCCAGGGCGAGCCGATGTCGGCGATGACGCGCATCGCGTACAACGACCATCCCGCCGTCAGGGTCGAAGCCGGCGACACGGTGATCATCTCGGCGAAGCCGATCCCCGGCAACGAGCTCCGCGTCCACGACGCGATCAACCGCCTCGCCCGGTCGGGCGCCGAGGTGCTGCACGAGGACAACGCGCCGGTGCACGTCTCCGGGCACGGACGCGCCGAGGAGCTGCGCACGATCATCGCCCTGCTCCGTCCGCGCGCCGTCATGCCGGTGCACGGCGAGTTCCGCATGCTCGCCGCGCATGCCCAGCTCGCGCGTGAGAGCGGCCTCGCGGAAGAGAACATCCTGCTGGCCGAGAACGGCACCGTCGTCGAGCTGAAGGACGGCGTCGCGCGCGTCGTCGACCACGTCCAGGCCGGAATGACGTTCGTCGACGGCCTCGGCGTCGGCGACGTGCACGACGTGGCGCTGCGCGACCGGCGCCGGCTCGCAGAGGACGGGGTCGTCATCGTCGTCGCCACCCTTGCCGCCTCGAACGGCAGCGGCGCCCTCACGGCGCCGCCGGAGCTGATCGTGCGCGGCTTCGGCGAAGGCGCGGAACCGCTCCTGGACGAGCTGCGCGAGCGAAGCGCTGCGCGTGCTCGAACAGCTCCTCAGGGACGACGTGACCGAGATCAAGCTCCTCCAGGAGCATCTGCACGACGCGCTCGGCGGCATCGTGTACCACCGCACGCGCAGGCGGCCGATGATCCTCCCGGTCCTGGTGGAAGTCTGATGGCCCACCACCGCCTGCGCTACGTGCCCACGTGGGCGGACGTGCTCGAGGAGTGCGCGACCGAGCAGGCGACAGGCCTGCGGCTCGTCGCACAGCTCGGTGCCTGCGAAGCGTCCGCGCTCGCGTTCTGCCGTCTGCTCGAGCAGTGGGCGCGCGGCGAGCCGAAGCCGGCGACGCCCGGTGGACGGCAGGCGGCGATTCGCCGCGCGGCGGAGCGCGTGGAGACGGCGCTTTCCGGTCTCCAGGATCCCCTCGACCGCTATCTGCTCGAGCTCGAGGCGGACGCGCTCGAAGGCCGGTCGTGGTACGGCGGCCCCGGCGTGGCCGAGCTGCTCGACTGGGGACCGATCCTCGACCGCGCGGGTGTGCGCGTTCCTGCGGATCGTGTTGCGCAGGCCTACCTGGAGCTGGCCGTCCTCGTGCGCGCGCTCGAAGGCCTCTCCGACGCCGCGCGCATCGAGCTCGTTCCCGACCCCTCGTCGCTCTGGGCCGGCCTGTTCGACCTGCGCGAGAACCTCCTCGGCGGCGCGCTCGACGACCTGCGCGTCCTGACCGTCCACTCTGATGCATTCCCCCGGGTGCCGTACGCCAGTACGCCTGACCGTCGTCGGGTCGATCAACCTCGACCTCGTCGCCCGCGCGGAGCGCCTGCCGCAGCCGGGCGAGACCGTCACGGACGCGACCTTCAGCCGCATCCCCGGCGGCAAGGGCGCCAACCAGGCGGTCGCCGCCGCCCGCCTCGGGCGCGGATGTGGATCTCATCGCCTGCGTCGGCGACGACGAGCACGCAGCGCTCGCGCTCGCCGAGCTGCGAGCGGGCCGGCGTCCGGCTCGACCGGCTGAAGCGGGTGCAGGGGCCGACCGGCGTGGCGCTCATCACCGTCGACGCGAACGGCGACAACGAGATCGTCGTTGCTCCCGGCGCGAACCTCCAGCTCCTGCCGGACGACCTCGACCTGGGTGACACGGACGCCGTCCTCTGCCAGCTCGAGATCCCGCTCGAGACGGTGGAGCGCGCCTCCCAGCTCGCGCCCGACGGCTTCTTCCTCAACGCCGCGCCGGCACGCGGCCCCATTCCGGCCGCCGACGTCACGATCGTGAACCGCTTCGAGGTGGGGACGCTGCCGGAGCGCGACGGCGTCGTCGCGCTCACGCTCGGCGCGGAGGGGGCGATCCTGCTCGAGGACGGGAAGGAGGTCGCCCGGGCGATGCCACCGGCGATCGAGGCGGTCGACGGCACCGCCGCCGGCGACGCCTTCACCGCGTGTCTCGTCGTGTCGCTGCTCGAGGGTCGCACGCGCGAGGAGGCGCTGCGTCGCGCATGCATCGCCGGCGCGCTCGCCGCGTCGCGCTTCGGCGCGCAGACATCCCTGCCGACGGCGGCGGAAGTGGACGCGTTGATGTGAGCACGCCCATCGTCATCGACTGCGACCCGGGGCACGACGACGCGATCGCGATCCTGCTCGCGCTCGCCTCGCCGGAGGTGGAGCTGCGCGGCGTCGTCACGGTCGCGGGCAACCAGACCGTGGACAAGACGACCCGCAACGCGCTCAAGGTGCTCGAGCTCGCCGGCCGCGCGGACATCCCCGTCGTGCAAGGCGCCGAGCGCGCCGCTGCGGCGGCCCTTGCGCACGGCCGCGCACGTGCACGGCGAGAGCGGGCTCGACGGGCCCGGACCTGCCGGAGCCGTCCGCGATGCCGTCCGACGTCGACCCGGCCGACTGGCTCGAGCCAGGCGTCGTGCTCGTCGCGACGGGGCCTCTGACGAACGTCGCCCGCCTCGTCGAGCGCGGCGTGCGCATCGACCGCATCGTGTGGATGGGAGGAGCGATCGCGGAAGGCAACATCACTGCCGGCCGCGGAGTTCAACGCGTTCGTCGACCCGGAGGCCGCCGCGGCGGTGTTCGGAAGCGGGATCGACCTGACGATGGTCGGCCTCGACGTGACGCACAAGGCGCTCTTCACGCGCGCGGATGCGGACCGCCTGCGCTCGGCCGGGACCGCAGGGCGCGTGGTCGCCGAGCTGTCCGACTTCTTCCAGCGCTTCCACGAGGAGCGGTACGGCTTCGACGGATCGCCCATCCACGACGCGATGGCGGTCGCGCACGTGGTTGACCCTTCCTTGCTCGAGACGGTCCACTGCAACGTCGAGATCGAGACCGCATCGCGCTTCTGCGACGGCCGCACAGTGGTCGACCGGTGGCATGTCACGAGCGGGACGCGGAACGCGCAGGTCGGCGTCGACGTCGACGCAGCACGGTTCCTCGACCTGCTCCACGATCGGATCGCCACCCTGCCGTGATCGTCTTCGCCGCGATCGCGCCACACGGGGACCTCGACGACATCCCCGATCTCCGGGGTGCGATGGAAGAGCTCGGCCGCCGCTTCGACGCGGCCGCGCCGGACGTCGCGATCCTCGTCACGCCGCACAACGTCCACGTCGAAGGCCACTTCGCCGTCGTAACCGCCGCGCGCGTGGGGGAGTGGGAGACGGATCGCGACGCCGCCGCTGCGCTGCTCGAGTCCGAGCTCCCGATCCTCGGCGTCTCGTACGGCGGCAACGTCCAAGCGCAGTCGGAGATGCCGCTCGACTGGGGGACGGAGGTGCCACTCGACTTCATGCGCGCCAAGCGCGTCGTCGTCGTGTCGCCGGCGCGCGACCGGCCTCTGGAGGAGCACATCCTGCTCGGGCGAGGCGATCGCCCGGCTTCCCGGGTCGCGTGGCACTCATCGCATCCGCCGACCACGGACACACGCATGCAGCCGACGGCCCGTATGGGTTCGATCCGGCCGGGGCTTCGTACGACGACCTGCTGCTCGAGATCCTCGCTTCGGAGCGGCTCGACTTCCTGCCGCTCGCCGAGTTCGTGGACGACGGGAAGGCCGATTCGCTCTGGCAGCTCCTGGTGCTCCAGGGCGCGATTGGCGAGGGCGCCGCGGTGGACTTGCTCGCCTACGCGCGGCGCTCGTATTTCGGAATGCTCGTCGCAGAGGTATCCGCCTAGCCGCCGCGAAGAACGCGCCCATGGCGCGTCCGAAGAAGCGGAAGCGGCGCGGCGCTGCCGCGTGGCTTCGTAAAGAAGTACCCGGAGCTCTGGGGGCTCGGCCTTGTCGCGTTCGGTGCCTTCCTCGGCAGCGTCCGCTATGCCGGCTGGAACGGAGGCTGGCTCGGCCACGCCCTCGTGGACGGTTTCGAAACGCTCATCGGCGGCGCTTCATGGGTGTTGCCGGTGCTCCTCGTCGCGCTCGGCTCCCTCATGGTCGCGCGCAGCGCGCTCGTCGACGTCCGCCCCTTCCGCGCCGGCCTCGTCGTCCTCTCGTTCGGGCTCATGATCGCTCTCGGCCGCGATCAGGGCGGCTACCTCGGCCAGGTGCTCGGCGGCGCCGTCGGGGTCGCGATCGGCGTCACCGGGTCGACCATCCTCGGTGTGTTCCTGCTCCTCGTCGGCGCGCTGCTCCTCTCCGGCGCGTCGCTCGGCGCCATGCTGCGCGGCTCGCATCGCCAGATGCGGCTGGCGGCCACCCGCGCCCGCCGGCCACGGCGCTGCCGTCGCGCCGGCAGCTGCGCGTGCCGCGGCGCCGAAGAAGACGCAGCCCGTCGTCGACGCGGAGGAGGCCTACCCGGACATCGTCACCGAGGTGGCGTCCGCGCCGACGCCGCTGATGAGCTTCGAGCCCGAGCCGCTCGTCGTGCACCAGGAGCAACTCTTCGAGGACATCACCACCGAGCATGCCGAGTACAAGCTGCCGGACCGCAGCGTCCTCAACCGCAGCCCCGAGAAGCCGGGCGCGTCGGAGGAGAGCTCGGCCCGCGTCGCCGAGCTCCTCGTGACGACGCTCGCGCACTTCGGCGTCGACGCGACGGTCATCGGGCAGATCTCGGGGCCGCGCGTGACGCGCTTCGAGCTGCAGCTCGCGCCCGGCACGAAGGTGTCGAAGGTCGCGGGCCTGAAGGACGACCTCTCCTACGCGCTGGCGACGACCGAGATCCGCATCCTCGCGCCCATCCCGGGCAAGCAGGCGGTCGGCGTCGAGCTGCCGAACCTCTCGCCGAACCTCGTCACGCTCGGCGACATCTTCGACGACCTGCCGGCGACAGCGAGCCCGCTGTCGGTCTGGCTCGGCAAGGACATCTCCGGCACCGCGGTGTGGACCGATCTCGCGCGCATGCCGCACCTGCTCATCGCCGGGACGACCGGCTCGGGCAAGTCGGGCTGCATCAACGCGCTCCTGACGTCGATCCTGCTGCGCTCGACACCGGACGAGGTGCGCATGATCCTCATCGATCCGAAGCGGATCGAGCTCAACCACTACGAGTCGATCCCGCATCTGCTGACGCCGGTCGTCTCGAGCCCGAAGGAGGCGGCGGCGGTGCTCGCGAACTGCCTCGCCGAGATGGAGCGCCGGTACGAGCGGCTCTCGTCGGTGCGCGCCCGCAACCTGAACGAGGCGAACCGCGCGTTCCGTCAGCGGGGCGAGCCGACGCTGCCGTACCTGCTCGTGGTCATCGACGAGCTCGCGGACATGATGATGGTCGCGCCGCAGGCGGTCGAGGACGCCGTCATCCGGCTGGCGCAGAAGTCCCGCGCCGTCGGCATCCACCTCGTGCTCGCGACGCAGCGCCCATCGGTCGACGTCATCACCGGGATGATCAAGGCGAACGTGCCGTCCCGGATCGCGTTCGCCGTCTCGTCGCAGACCGACTCGCGCGTCATCCTCGACACGAACGGCGCCGAGGCGCTGCTCGGCCAGGGCGACATGCTCTTCAAGCCGCTCGGGACGTCGCGGCTTCAGCGCGTCCAGGGCGCGTACGTCTCCGAGGAGGAGATCGCGCTCGTCGTCGAGCAGACCCGGCAGCGGGAGCAGGAGCTGGACGAGGGCTACCTCGAGCTTCCCGAGGTGTTCGCCGAGCCCGCGGATGACGGTGCCCACGGCGAGTTCGACCCCGACGACGACCCGCTCCTCGACCGGGCGATCGAGATCGTCGTCCAGACGCAGACCGCGTCCGTCTCCCTCATCCAACGGCGCCTCCGGGTCGGCTACACGCGCGCCGGCCGGCTGATCGACATGCTCGAGCGGCGCGGGATCATCAGCGGCTACGAAGGCTCGAAGCCGCGCCGCGTGCTCGTCGACGAGTCGGCGCTCGTCCAGCGCTCGTAGGCCTTCAGCGGGCGACGCGCACGGACTCGAAGCCTCGGATGACGAACGCCGGTACGCGCTCCGGCTGCTCGACGAGGTGGAGCGTGGGGCAGAGCTCTACGAGCGCTTCGAGGCTCGCGGCGAGCTCGATGCGCGCGAGCGGCGCTCCGATGCAGACGTGGATGCCGCCGCCGAAGCCGATGTGCTCGGCCGCGTTCGTGCGTGCGATGTCCAGCCGATCGGGATCTGCGAAGACGCGCGGGTCGCGGTTGGCCGAGCCGAAGAGGAGGGCAAGCTTCTCGCCTCGCGGCACAGGCACCCCTGCGACCTCGACGCCGTCCTCGAGCACCCAGCGCTCGAACAGCTGCAGCGGCGGGTCCCAGCGGATCAGCTCCTCGATCGCCTGTGCGGCCGGCACCTCGCCCGACACGAGTCGCCCCCATTCGTCCCGATGCGCGGCGAGCGCGCGGAAGCCGTTGCCGACGGTGTTCACCGTCGCCTCGTGGCCTGCGTTCAGGAGCACGACCACGGTCGAGACGATCTGCTCGTCCGAGAGCCGCTCGCCGTCGACCCGCGCCTGGACGAGCCCGCTCACCATGTCGTCGCGCGGATCGGTGCGGCGCTCCTCGATCAGCCCCAGGACGTAAGTGCGAAATTCGCGCGCCGCATCGTTCGCCGCGACCGCCTGCGCTTCGGTCGTGTCGAACTCGTACATCTTCACAATTGCGTGCGACCAGTCGAGCAGGTCGCGATGGCGGTCGGTCGGCACGCCCAGCAGCTCGCAGATGAGGGTGATCGAATACGGCTGCGCGTAGTCGTAGAGCAGGTCGAACTCGTCGCCGAGGTCCTCGAGCAGCGAGCGCGCGAGGCGTGTCGCCGGTTCGCGCATGCTCTCGACGGCCCGCGGCGTGAACGCCGCGGCGACGAGCTTCCGGATACGCGTGTGCTCGGGCGGCTCGAGCCAGAGGAGGCTCCAGCGCTCGCTCGTCCAGAACGTCGGCCCAGCGGGGGTCCAGAGGCTCGGCGTGGAACTCGGCGTCGCTGCCGACGTGGCGGAAGTTGCGACCGAGGCGCTTGTCCCGCAGGCACGCCCGGACGTCGGCGTGGCGGGTGACGAACCAGCGGCCCAGGCGCTCGTCGTAGACGAGCGGGGCAGCCTCGCGAAGCGCACTCAGGCCTGGATAGGGATCGGCGATGAACCGGTCGTCCGTGAGGTCGAAAGGGAGCTCTCGCGGCCCGGCGACGGTCACGGTTCCTACGCTAGCGCGTAACGAAGGCCCCTCTCGACTCCCAAACTTCTCCGGGTTAGACTCGTCTTTGAATCGGAGGGATACCAACTATTCGGTCTTAGGAGGGTTTGTGAAGAAATCACTGCTCGCCGCGGCGGCTGTGGCGCTGCTCGCGGGGCTCGTTCTCGCCGGGAGCGGAACTGCGGCGCCTGTGAAGGCTCATGCCACGTTCACGGCGGCGCTCGTCAGCGACATCGGCAAGTTCAACGACAAGGGCTTCAACGAGAATCAGCTGGCCGGTCTGAAGCGCGCCGGCAAGCAGCTCGGCGTCAAGACGCTCGAGATCCAGTCGAACTCGAGCTCGGACTACCTGCCGAACCTGACGACCATGGTCCGCGAGGGCGCAAACATCGTCTCCGCGGCCGGGTACCTGCTCGCGCCGACGCTCTCGACGGTGGCCGCGCAGTTCCCGAACGTCGACTTCACGATCACGGACGACTCGGTCAAGGGCGCGGACTTCGCGAAGGCGAAGAGCGTCAAGAACATCGAGGGTCTCGTCTACGCGTCGAACCAGTCCGGGTTGTCTCGTCGGCTATCTCGCAGGTGAGATGGCGAAGGCGAAGGGCGGCAAGCAGGTCATCGGCGCCGTCGGCGGCATCGAGATCCCGGCCGTCGACGACTACATCGTCGGGTACAACTACTGCGCGAAGCTGGCCGATCCGGGCATCAAGGTGCTCGTCGGCTACTCGCAGGACTTCGTCGCGCAGGACAAGTGCAAGACCGTCGCGCAGAACCAGATCGGCCAGGGCTCGCAGGTCGAGTTCCAGGTCGCCGGCGGTTGCGGCATCGGCGCCCTGAACGCGGCAGCAGGGGCTGGCATCTGGGGCATCGGCGTCGACGTCGACCAGTACGCCCTCGCGAAGAACGTGCTCACGAGCGCGCTCAAGCGCGTCGACATGGGCATCTTCACGGCGATCAAGCAGGCGAAGTCCGGTCAGTTCAAGGGCGGCAGCGACCTGCTGTTCGACATGAAGAACAACGGCGTCGGCGTGGGCAAGATCAGCCCGAAGGTGCCGAAGGCGTTCATCACCAAGATGAACGCGCTCAAGGCGAAGATCATCTCCGGCGCGGTCAAGGTGCCGGTCGCCAAGGGCTCCGACCTGCTCGGCCTCCTGCCGGGCGCGAAGGTCGGGCCGACGCACTGACGTAGGAACTGTCGAGGGGACGGGCGTCATGCCCGTCCCCTTCTTTTCAGGCGCGTAGAATCATCGCGATGGCGGACGAGAGCGGCAGCGTCCTCGAGCTGCAGGGCATCACGAAGCGCTACCCGGGGATCGTCGCCGACGACCACGTCGACTTCGACCTGCGGCGCGGTGAGGTGCACGCGCTGCTCGGCGAGAACGGCGCCGGCAAGTCGACGCTGATGAACATCCTCTACGGGCTGACGAAGCCCGACGAGGGCGAGATCGTCGTCGGCGGGAAGCAGCGTCGTCGTTCTCGTCCGCGAAGGACGCGATCGAGTCGGGGATCGGCATGGTGCACCAGCACTTCATGCTCATTCCGGTCATGACCGTCGCGGAGAACATCGTCCTCGGCGTCGAGCCGGTGCGCGACGGTGTGTTGCTCGACGAGCGCGGCGCCGAGGAGCGCGTCCGGGAGCTCTCGCAGCAGTTCGGCCTCGCGGTCGACCCGACCGCGCTCGTCTCGAGCATCACCGTCGGGCAGCAGCAGCGGGTCGAGATCCTGAAGGCGCTCTATCGCGGCGCCGAGATCCTCATCCTCGACGAGCCGACGGCGGTGCTGACGCCGCAGGAGGCCGGCGAGCTCTTCGCGATCGTGCGAAGCCTCCAGGCAGACGGCAAGTCGATCATCTTCATCAGCCACAAGCTGAACGAGGTGCTCGAGATCGCCGACCGGATCACCGTCCTGCGGCGCGGCAAGAAGATCGACACGGTCTCCACGGCAGGGCGCGACCGAAGAGGGCCTCGCGCGGATGATGGTCGGTCGCGAGGTGCTCCTGCGCGTCGACAAGGCACCGGCGTCGCCGACAGACGTGGCGCTCGAGGTGAAGGACCTCCAGGTGATCGACGAGCGCGACCTCGAGAAGGTGCGCGGCGTCTCGTTCACCGTGCGACGCGGCGAGATCGTCGCGATCGCCGGCGTCGACGGGAACGGGCAGACCGAGCTCGTCGAGGCGATCACCGGGCTCCGCCGGATCGCGAGCGGCACGGTGGCGGTCGGGGGCCGCGAGTTCGCAGGGCCACCTCACGCCGCGGATGATGATCGACGCCGGCATCGGGCACATCCCGGAAGATCGCCACCGGCGCGGTCTCGTGCTCGAGTTCAACCTCGCCGAGAACATCGCCCTGCACGACTACGACAAGCCGCCGGACTCGAAGCACGGCTGGCTCTATCCCGAGCGCCTCGTGCAGCGGGCCGCGCGTCTGATCAAGGAGTTCGACATTCGCGGCGGCGGCCCGCTCACGCTTGCGCGGGCGCTCTCGGGCGGCAACCAGCAGAAGGTCGTCGTCGCGCGCGAGGTGGCGCGCAACCCTGTGGTGCTGATCGCGGCGCAGCCGACGCGCGGGCTCGACGTCGGCGCGATCGAATACGTGCACCGGCGGCTCGTCGCCGAGCGCGACGCGGGCCGCGCGATCCTGCTCGTGTCGCTCGAGCTCGACGAGGTGCTCTCGCTCGCCGACCGCATCCTCGTCATGTACGAGGGACGCATCGTCGGCGAGCACGCGGCCGGCGCCGGCGAGGAGGAGATCGGCCTGGAGATGCTCGGCGGCAGGAAGGAGGCGGCATGAGCGAGCAGGCGACGCCGACCGCGAACGTGCCGCCCGAGCAGGAGCCTTCGACCGACTTCGTCGTGCGGCTCGGCGTCGCGCAGCGCGCCGGTGGTTTGGTCGTGCCGGTGCTGACGGCGGTGCTCGCGTTTCTCGCGGGCGGCATCGTCGTCGCGGCGACCGGACACAACCCGTTGGCCGCCTACCGCGGGCATCTGGGACGGCGCCGGCTTCAACTGGCTCTTCCACATTCCCTGGAACACGAACACGGTCAACCTCGACGCGTTCAACCTGAGCCAGACGCTGCTGACGACGACGACGCTGATCCTCGTGGGGCTCGCGGTCGCGTTCCCGTTCCGCTGCGGGCTCTTCAACATCGGCGGACAGGGCCAGTACCTCGTCGGGCTGATCGTCGCCAACTGGGTCGGCGTCTCGTTCGCGAGCTGGCCCACGCTGCCGCACGTCCTGCTCGGGATCGGCGCGGCGGCGTTTGCCGGAGCGGCGTGGGCCGGCATCGCCGGCTTCCTGAAGGCGACGACCGGCGCGCACGAGGTGATCTCGACGATCATGCTCAACTGGATTGCGATCTGGGGCGGCCAGTATCTGTTCGGCCAGGGCGGCCCGCTGCAGAACACGTACAACCCCGCAGCGCCGGAGTCGGGGACGGTCGTGCAGAGCGCGCACATCCCGGTCTTCTGGGGCAACCCGGTGCTGCAGGGCCTCGACTACGGGTTCTTCGTCGCGATCGCGGCCCTCGTCGTCTTCTGGCTGATCCTGAACCGGACGACGCTCGGCTACGAGGTGCGCGCGGTCGGCTTCAACCCCGAAGCAGCGGCATACGGCGGCATCAACGTCAGACGCAAGTACATCCAGGCGATGGCGATCTCGGGCGCGTTCGCGGGCCTCGCGGGCGCACTCGACATGCTCGGCTACCTCTTCCAGTTCGGCGTGCTCGACGTCCAGGCCTCGCAGATCGGCTTCCTCGGAATCGCGGTCGCGCTGCTCGGGCGGAACACCGCGGTCGGCACGGGCATAGCGGCGTTCCTCTTCGGCGGCCTTCTGTACGGCACGACGCGCGGCCTGAACCCGAGCGTCTTCGACCCGAGCCTCGCCGGCAACCTGACCTCGATGATCCAGGGGCTGATCGTGCTGTTCGTCGGCGCCGACGTCTTCGTCCTCTACATCTGGAACTCCCGCCGGAAGCTCCGGCCGAGACGCCGAGCTGAGGCGGCTGCCGCGTGACGAACCACGCGCAGCCGCTCCAGGAGACGCACTGGGCGTTCCAGCCGAAGGCAATCGCCGTTGCCGGGAGCATCCTCGGGCTCGTCGCGTTCTGGAGCGCGCTCCCGCCCTTCACGGTGCGCTCGCCGCTCGTGCCGATCCTGATCGGCGTCCTCGCGATCGCGGCCGGGCTGTGGGCCGTCACGCGCGGCACGCGTCGCCTCGGGTGGGGCGCGATCGCGTCGGGCGTCATCGGCCTCGGGCTCGGTCTGCTCGCCACGCGGTCGAGCTCCGGCAACCTCCACGTCGTCTTCGCCGCCGACCTGGTCGCGCAGGTGTTCGTGTTCGCGACGCCGCTCACCTTCGGCGCGCTCGGCGGGATGGTGTCCGAGCGGAGCGGCGTCGTGAACGTCGGGCTCGAGGGAATGATGCTCATGGGCGCGTTCTGGGGCGTCTACGGCGCCGACAAGGGTGGGAGCTGGGTCGTCGGCATCCTCGCCGCCCTCGCAGCGGGCGGCCTGTTCGCGCTCCTGCACGCCTACTGGTCGATCCACCTGCGGGCGAACCAGATCGTGAGCGGGATGGCGATCAACTTCCTCGCGCTCGGCGTCACCGGGTACTTCTTCGAGCAGCTCTACGGCAATCAGAACATCCCGGCCGGCGTCTCGACCGTCCCGAACGTGGCTATTCCAGGCATCGACCACATGGCCTATCTCGGGCCGGCGATCGGCGACCTGAACCTGCTCATCTGGGTCGGGGTCGCCTTCGTACCGCTCTCGTACTTCATCCTCTTCAAGACGCCGATCGGCCTGCGGGTTCGCGCCTGCGGCGAGCATCCGCGCGCGGCCGACACGGTCGGGATCAACGTCTACGCGGTGCGCTACGCGGCTGTGGTGGTCTCCGGGATGCTGGCCGCGCTCGGCGGCGCGTTCCTCTCGATCGGCTTCGGCGGCGGCAGCTTCACCGAGAACATGACGGAGGGTCGCGGCTTCATCGCGCTCGCCGCGATGATCTTCGGGAACTGGCGTCCGTTCGGCGCCTGGGGTGCGGCGCTGCTGTTCGGCTTCTCGACGGCATTGGCCTACCGGCTGCCCGTCTACTCCAGCTCGGCGGCGACGCTCTTCCAGGTGCTGCCGTACGTCCTGACGCTCATCGCCGTCGCCGGCGTGATCGGCCGTTCCGTCCCGCCGGCGGCCGACGGACAGCCGTATGTCAAGCAGTAGCCGCCGCTGCGCCTACCCTGTCGACGATGGCAAGCCGTACCGCAAGCAGTAGCCGCCCCAACCACCGCGCCTCGCTCGCGCTGATCGCCGCGCTCTGCGGCGTTCTCGTGGTGCCGGCCGCGGTGGCGCTGTCGCGGCAGACGGGGAAGATCCACCTCCTCGACGCCGTGTGGGCCATCCCCATCGGGATGGGGCTCAGTCTCGGGGCGCTCCTCCTCGCCCGCGGCGCCCGCGGCCAGATCCGGCGCACGCTCGAGCGCGCCGGGGGAGCGGGACGGCTGCGCGCCACCCGCTGGCTCGCGGTGGCCGGTATCTGTGTCGCGCTCTCGGCGGGGATCGCGGTCGGCTTCTACGAGCTCCTCGTGCGGCTCGAGCACTAGCACAGAGGAGGGTTTGGCGGAATGGTGCTCGTCGCAGGGATGCGCGTGTCGGACGGGATGCAAGGATGCAGGGCGCGTTCGTCGTTTCACTACGGAGCGACGAGGACGCAGCAGCACGTCGATCCAGCTACCATCTGCGATACAGCTAGTATCCGGCCAGGTCCGCCTCTAGCCCCCGATCGCGACCATGCGCTCGATCGCGAGCCGCGCGCGGTCGGCGATCTCCGGCTCGACGGTGATGCGATGCTGCATCTCGACGAGCGAGTCGCGCACCTTCTCCAGCGTCGTCACCTTCATGAAGCGGCAGACGGCGTCCTCGCGCACGGGCTCGAACGTCTTCCCCGGCGCTTCCTTCTGGAGCCGGTGCAGGATGCCCGTCTCGGTGGCGACGAGGAACCGCTGCTTCGGCGAGCGCCGCGCGTAGTCGACCATCTTCTCGGTCGACAGGATCTGCGTCCGCTCGTTCCCGAAGGCCATCGCCTGGCTCGCGCAACCGCACTCCGGGTGCACGAGCAGCTCGGCGTCCGGCGCTTCGCGCTCCCAGCGCTCGATGTCCGCGGGCCGGATGCCGGCGTGCACGTGGCACTCGCCGAGCCAGATGGTCAGCTTCCGTCCCGTGACGCGCTCGAGCCAGAGCCCGAGGTACATGTCCGGCAGGAAGAGGATCTCCTGGTCTTCCGGGATCGCCTCGATCACCTGCTGCGCGTTGCCCGACGTGCAGCAGTAGTCCGTCTCCGCCTTCACGTCCGCGGTCGTGTTCACGTAGGACACGACGACGGCGCCGGGATGCTTCGCTTTCCACTCGCGCAGCTGCGTCGCCCGTGATCGACGCGGCGAGCGAGCAGCCGGCGCCGAGGTCGGGGAGGAGCACGGTCTTCTCCGGGCTGAGGATCGCCGCCGTCTCCGCCATGAAGTGGACGCCGCAGAACACGATCACGTCGGCCTCGGTCGCGGCCGCCTGGCGCGAGAGGCCGAGCGAGTCGCCGACGTAGTCGGCCACGTCCTGCACCTCGGGACGCTGGTAGTTGTGGGCGAGGATGACCGCGTCGCGTGTGCGCGCGAGCTCGCGGATCTCTTCGTGCAGCGTGGTGACGGTCATTCGACCTCCAGTGAGACGTGGAGCGAGCGCGCACCGTGCGTGAGCGCGCCCACGGAGATGAAGTCGACGCCTGTCTCGGCATAGCCGCGGACGGTGGCGAGCGAGATGCCGCCCGACGCTTCCAGCTCGGCGCGTCCGGCGGTGAGCGTCACAGCCTGCGCGACCTGCTCGGGGCTCATGTTGTCGAGGAGGATCCGGCCGACGCCGGCGTCGATGGCCTCCTGCACCTGCGCGAGCGTCTCTGCCTCGACCTCGACACCGGCGGTGCCGTTCAACATGGCGACCGCGGCCGTGATCCCGCCGGCGATGCGCAGGTGGTTCTCCTTGACGAGGATCGCGTCGTATAGGCCGGCGCGATGGTTCGCGCCGCCGCCGCAGCGCACTGCGTACTTCTCCAGCGCGCGCAGGCCCGGCGTCGTCTTGCGCGTGTCGAGGATCGTCGCACCGGTCCCGTCCGCGAGCTCGACGTAGCGACGCGTGAGCGAGGCGATGCCGCACAGTCGGCCGAGGAGGTTGAGCGCGACGCGCTCGCCGGTGAGGACCGCGCGCGCAGGGCCTTCGATCTCGGCGAGGAGTGCCGGCATGTCGGTGACGACCATTCCTTCCTCGACGAGCGGCTCGACGCGAACGGACGGGTCGACGGCGCGGAACACGGCGGCAGCGATCGGGACGCCGCACACGACACCGGGCTCCTCGAGCAGGAGCTGAGCGTGGCAGCGCGCGTCCGCGGGGACGAGCGCGGCGGTCGTGCGGTCTCCTGTGCCGACGTCCTCGGCGAGCGCCGCGGTGACGACGCGGTCGATCTCGGCGTCCGTCAGCTCCATCGCTCCAGCTCCGGATCGCCGCCGGGATGGATGACAAGGTGACCGGCAAGCGCGTCGTCCTCGGCGGGGAAGTCCTCGCGGAAGTGGACGCCGCGGCTCTCGGTGCGCGCGAGCGCGCTGCGCGCGATGAGCCGGACGAGCTCCGACGGCGCGTCCAGGAGGCGCTCGAGCCCGGCGGCACTGCGGATGAGGCCGGCGTTCTCGCCAGAGCGCGTGCCCGGCGTCGTGGGCTCGGTGTCAGACACCGCTCTCCGGTGTCTGACACCAGAGGTGGCCCGTCGAGTGCCGCAATGCCTGCGCGGCGGCCGAACACGAGGCACTCGAGCAGCGAGTTCGACGCGAGCCGGTTGGCGCCGTGCACGCCCGTGCACGCGCACTCGCCGGCCGCGTACAGGCCGGGCACGCTCGTTCGGCCGTCGAGGTCGGTGACGATGCCGCCGATCGCGTAGTGCGCGGCGGGGGAGACGGGGATCGGCTCGCCGGCCGGGTCGTAGCCCGCACGCGCGAGCGTCGCCATCAGCGTCGGATACCGGTCGCGCTCGATGCTGCGGAGATCGAGCGACGCGCCGTCGCGCGCGGCGATCGCGCGCGCGACCACGTCCCGCGGCGCGAGCTCGTCGGTGAAGCGCTCGCCGTCCTCGTCCAGGAGGGTGGCGCCTGCGCCGCGCAGCGCTTCGGAGAGGAGGAAGCCGTCGTCGAGCAGCGCGGTGGGATGGAACTGGACGAGCTCGAGGTCGGCGAGCGCCGCGCCCGCGCCGTGCGCGAGCAGCAGCCCTTCGCCGGTCGCGCCGCGCGGGTTCGTCGTCCGCTCCCACAAGGCGGCATAGCCGCCGGTGGCGAGGATGACCGGCTGCCCGGCGAGCGAGGAGATGGAGTCGACGCGTTCGTCGGCGACGATGCGGATGCGCGGGTGCTCTTGCACGCGCGCAGCGAGCACCTCAGCGATACGGCGGCCGGTCTCGGCGCCGCCCGCGTGCACGACGCGGCTGCGGGAATGGCCGCCCTCGCGGGCGAGACCCTCGTCGAACTCCACGCCGAGGTCGACGAGCTCGGCGATGCGTTCCGGCGCGTCTCGGGTGAGGAGCTCGACCGCGCTCTCGCGGCAGAGCCCGCGGCCGGCGGCGAGCGTGTCAGCGGCGTGCAGCGAAGGGTCGTCGTCGGGACCGACCGCTGCGGCCACGCCGCCCTGCGCGGCCCAGCTGTTGGAGGAGTCGACCGCGCCCTTTGCGAGGACGAGGACCGATGCGCCCGCGTCGGCGGCGGTCAGCGCAGCGGTGAGGCCGGCGACTCCGGCACCGACGACCGCGAGGTCGGGATGCAGTTTCTTCCTCAAAGGCGATAACCTATGGGCGAGTGTACACGGTTCCCGACTCCGGAGCGAAAACAGCCGCGCACGCGGTTCTCGCAGCCGTCCTCCAGGTGCGGGACTGCCGCTTGCAGGCGCTCCTGTGGCAGCGCGCCCGCGAGCCGTACGCCGGCTCCTGGGCGCTTCCCGGCGGCACCTTGGAGGCGGACGAGACGCTGGAGGAGTCGGTGCGCCGGCATCTCGCGGCCAAGGTCGACGTCCGGGAGGTGTCGCACCTCGAGCAGCTGGAGACGCGCAGCGACCCCGGGCGGAACCCGGCGCACCGGGAGCTCGCGACCGCGTTCCTCGGGCTCGTCCCGAGCGACGCCGACCCGGCGCTGCCGCCGGACACGCGCTGGCACCCGCTCGACGAGCTGCCGCCGCTCGCCTACGACCACGAGCCGATCCTGCTCGCCGCCCGCGAGCGCCTGCGCGGGAAGCTCTCGTACACGAACCTCGGCTTCGCGCTCGCGCCCGCCGTCTTCACGATGGCGGAGCTGCGCGACCTGTACACGGCCGCGCTCGGGCACCCGGTCTCGGCGACGAACCTCCAGCGCGTCCTCCTGCGCCGCCGGCTCCTCGAGGACACGGGCGAGCAGCGGCACTACGGGAGCGGCGGCGGCCGTCCGGCTGCGGTCTACCGCTTCGGCTCGACGACGCTCGAGATCACCGATCAGTTCGCCGTCCTCCGTCCGCCTACAATCGCTCGGTAGATGTTCGAGCTCGGCAACAGCCTCCGCGAGGCCCGCACCCGGCAAGGCCTCGAGTTCTCGCAGGCCGAGCTCGCGACGAAGATCCGCGCCAAGTACCTGCGCGCGCTCGAGGAGGAGCACTTCGACGTGCTGCCGGCGGAGACGTACGTCAAGGGCTTCCTGCACGCATACGCCGACTTCCTCGGCCTCGACGGGCAGCTGTACGTGGACGAGTACGAGTCGCGCTTCGTCGCCGAGGGCTTCGTCGACGCTCCGGCGCACCGCCCCTCGAGGCAGCGTCAGCACGATCTGAGCTTCGAGCGGCGCGCGGTGGTGCTCGCGCTCGTCGGCATGACGGCGCTCGCAGCGCTCGTCATCGTCGCGTGGAAGTTCGGCGGCACGTCCGGCTCGCCGTCGTCCCTGCTTCCGCAGGTGTCCGCGCCGCAAGGGCTGCGCTTCTCCGGGGCTGGCACGTACATCGAGGTGCGCCGCGGGTCGTCGACGGGATCGGTGCTGTACGCGGGGACGCTTCAGTCGGGCGAGTCGAATCTCGTCACGGGCAAGCGCTTCTGGGTGCGGATCCGCCACCAGAGCGGCCTCCGGATGACGTTGAACGGTAAGACGGTCTCGCTCCCGGGACGGAAGACGCTGACCGTGCTCGTGACGCCTTCGAGCACCGCGCTCGCCGGTTGACGGGCCGGCCCCGCGCGATCGTCGTCGTCACGGGCAGTGAGCTCGTGCGCGGCGAGCGCACCGACCGCAACGGCCCGTTCCTCGCCGCCGAGGCGCTCCGGCTGGGCCTCGAGCCGGCGCGGATCGTCATCGTCGGCGACGCGCCGGAGGAGCTGGCGGCGGCCGTCGCCGAAGGCGTCGCTGCAGAGGTCTGCCTCATCTCCGGCGGTCTCGGGCCGACACACGACGACCGCACGGTCGAGATGGTCGCCCGCGCGCTCGGACGCGACCTGCACGTCGACGCCGAGCTCGAGCGCCAGATCGAAGCGGTCTCGCGCGCCGCGGCAGAGCGGCTCAAGCGGCCGTACGCAGACTTCCAGACCGGCGTGACGAAGCAGGCGACCATCCCCGACGGTGCGATCTCGCTCGGGCTCGCCGGCACGGCGCCGGGCCTCCTCGCCGACCACGACGGCGGACGGGTGGTCGTTGTGCTCCCGGGGCCGCCCTCGGAGCTGCAGCGCCTGTGGCCCAACGCGCTCGAGACCGACGCCTTCCGTGCGCTGCTCGCGCGGACGCAGCCGCCGGGCCGGCGCGTGCTGCGCTTCTTCGGCGTCAGCGAGTCTGCAGTCGCACGCGCGCTGGCGGAAGCGGGCGGCGACGGCGACGGGGTGGAGGCGACCATCTGCGCGCGCGACTTCGAGATCCACGTCGACTTCGTCGTCGAGCGCGGAGCGGAGGAGCGCGCCGACGCGCTCGAGTCGGCGCTCCTACCGCCGATCGAACGCTGGCTGTACTCGCGCGACGAGCGCCCGATCGAGGAGCACGTCCTCGCGCTCTTGCGAGCACGAGGACTGACGCTTGCAACGGCGGAGTCGGAGACCGGTGGCATCGTCGCGTCACGCCTCACGTCCATACCGGGGGCGAGCGACGTCTTCGTCGGCGGCGTGGTCGCGTATGCGAATGCCGTGAAGGAGGTGCAGCTCGGCGTCCCCGCGGGGCTGCTCGAGGCGAAAGGCGCCGTGTCGGCGGAGGCGGCAGGGGCGATGGCGCGGGGCGCGCGCGAGCGGCTCGGCGCAGACGTGGCGGTGGCGGTCACGGGGGTTGCCGGCCCAGGCGGCGGGACGCCGGAGAAACCCGTCGGCCTCGTGTATCTCCACGCCGAGGGGCCGGACGGCGGCCTCGCCCGTGAGTTCAGCTTCCCGGGCGACCGCGGGTCGATCCGCGCGCGCAGCGCGGTCGGGGCGCTCCATCTCGTGCGGCGGCTCCTGACACGGAGTCGCGACGAAGCCGTATGACCACGCCGCCTAGCGTGGGCGGCAGTGAACGGATCCGGCTCTTTCTCGGCCTCCGCCTCCCTGGCGCCGCGCTCGACGTCGTGGAGGCGTGGCAGCACGCCCACCTCGAGCGCATGCGCATCGTCCCGCGCGGGCAGCTGCATCTCACCTTGGCCTTTCTCGGGCATCGGCCGGCCGCCGATCTCCCGGCCGTCCTCGAGGCCCTGCGGGCGGCCGCGGGGGCCGTCCACGGCGAGCTCCGGCTCACGCCGGTCGCGTACCGCGAGACCCGGAGCGTCGCCATGCTCGTCTGCGGGGACGAGAGGCGGCCGGGCAGGGGCGCTTCGCGGCCGATCTCCAGGAGCGGCTGGAACGGATCGGCGTCTACCGCCGGGAGGGGCGGCCGTGGCTCCCGCACCTCACCGTGGGCCGTTTTCGGGAGCAGCCAGGACTCGGCCCAGACCTGGCGAACATGGGAACATATGTTCTCATTCCGTCCGACGCCTCTGCTTATCTGTCCCGGCTACGCCCAAGCGGTGCGGAGTATGAGGTTCTCGCGTCAGTTGCCCTAGGAGGTCGATGAAGGTGGATAAGAAACGAAGCACTCGACGTCGCGCTCGGCCAGATCGAGCGCCAGTTCGGCAAGGGATCGGTCATGAAGATGAACGACCGCGCCGCGGTGTCCGTGGGCGCCGTCTCGACCGGCTCGCTGTCGCTCGACCTCGCACTCGGCGTCGGCGGGCTGCCCCGCGGCCGCGTCGTCGAGATCTTCGGTCCCGAGTCGTCGGGCAAGACGACGCTCGTGTACCACGTCATCGCGGAGGCGCAGCGCCGCGGCGGCATCTGCGCCTTCATCGACGCCGAGCACGCGATGGACCCGGCGTACGCGAAGCGGATCGGCGTCAACATCGACGACCTCCTCGTCTCCCAGCCCGACACGGGCGAGCAGGCGCTCGAGATCTGCGGAGCTGCTCGTGCGCTCGGGCGCGCTCGACGTCGTCGCCATCGACTCGGTCGCCGCGCTCACGCCGAAGGCGGAGATCGAAGGGCGAGATGGGCGACTCGCACGTCGGCCTGCAGGCGCGGCTCATGAGCCAGGCGCTGCGCAAGCTCGCCGGCACGCTCAACCGCACCGACACGATCTGCCTGTTCACGAACCAGCTGCGCGAGAAGATCGGCGTCATGTTCGGCAATCCCGGAGACGACGCCCGGGCGGCCGCGCGTTGAAGTTCTACGCGTCGGTTCGCCTCGACATCCGCCGCATCGAGACGCTGAAGGAAGGCGTCGAGGCGTACGGCAACCGCGTGCGCGTGAAGGTCGTGAAGAACAAGGTCGCGCCGCCGTTCAAGCAGGCTGAGTTCGACATCATCTACGGCTCCGGTATCTCGTGGGAGGGCACCGTCCTCGACACGGGCATCGAGCGGAAGGCCGTGACGAAGTCGGGCTCGTACTTCAGCTTCGGCGACGAGCGCCTCGGCCAGGGCCGGCAGAACGCGGCTGCGTTCCTGCGCGAGCATCCGGACGTGACGCAGCAGATCCTCCAGCGCATCCAGATCGATCTCGGGCCGGAGCAGATCGTGTCCGCACGGCTGCTGCCGGTGCTCGAGGAGCCGTCGTCGAACGGCAAGACGCCTCCGAAGGTGAAAGCCGAAGCGGAAGCCGAGGCTGTGGTCGAGACCGAGGAAGCGACCGAGCCCGTCACCGCGTAGGTGGCCACCGTCACGGCGCTCCGGGAGCGTCCGCGCGGCCGCGTGGACGTCGAGCTCGACGGCGCGCCGTGGCGCACGCTCCCGGCGGACGCGGTCGTGCGCAGCGGACTGCTCGTCGGCCGCGCGCTCGATCGCACGACGGCGCGCACACTCGCCCGTGAGCTGCGACGGTCGAGCGCCCTCACACGGGCCACGCGGGCGCTCACGCACCGCGACCGGTCGCAGGCGGCCGTCCGGCACCGGCTCACGGCCGCCGGCGTGCCCGGGCGGGCCGCGGACGATGCGATCGCGACCCTGGAGCGGAGCGGGATCCTCGACGACGTGCGGGCGGCGGCGACCCGGGCGCAAGGGCTCGCCGGCCGTGGGTACGGAGACGCGGCGGTGCGGCTGACGCTCGAGGGGGAGGGATTCGCCGGAGAGGCGCTCGAAGCGGCGCTCGCCGGCCTCATGCCCGAGCACGAGCGGGCCGGGGCGTTCCTGGCCGCCGGCCGCTCGCAGCGCTGGCTGGCCGCGCGGGGCTTCGAAGTTGCGTCCGACACGTGATCGGCGCTACCATCCCTTCACGTTCCATCTGACGTTTTTCCTGCATACGGGCTTTTTCCGAAACGCATCCCACGCTGTGAGAATCGACTTCGCAACCGACTCGAATTACCGGAGGCTGCCGCAGAGGTAGGGCGGCGCACGGTGGCGCGTACGGACGTGCGCGTCGACAGCTGAGCGACTTCGGGGACACCCCGTCTGCCGGTGACGGCGGATGGCGCGGACAACTCATCTCCACCTGAGCGAGGAGCCGCCCGTGCTGATCGCGATCGGAGTCGCTGCCGGAATCGTCGGAGGAGCGATCCTCGCGCTGGTCGCGGTGCAGGTGTTCGGCGCCACCGGTGTCGGCAAGGCGCGGCGCGTCCGGCGGCAGCTCGTCGAGGACGCCGAGCGCGAGGCAGAGGCCGTCCGCCGCGAAGCGCAGATCGAGGTGCGCGAGCAGGCGGTCAAGCTGCGCGCGGAGATCGACGCGGAGCTCGCCGATCGCCGTCAGGCGGTCGTGAAGATCGAGGAGCGCGTGCTCGCGAAGGAGGAAGACGTCGAGCGCCGGCTCCTCGAGGTGTCCCGCCGCGACCAGGGCGTCGCGGATCGCGAAACGCATCTGCGCGCGCTCCAGGACGAGCTGAAGGAGGTGAACCGCGCGCAACAGGCCGCCCTCGAGCGGATCTCCGGCCTGACGCAGCCCGAGGCGAAGGCGCAGATGCTCCAGCGCGGCGAGGAGCTCGTTCGCCACGATCTCGCGCGGCGTGTGCGAATGCTCGAGGAGGAGGCACGCGCGGAGTCGAAGCGCCGCGCGCGCAACCTCGTCGCCGACGCGTTGCAGCGTGTCGCGGCAAGCCATGCCGCCGAGACGACCGTCACCGTCGTGGAGCTTCCTTCCGACGACATGAAGGGCCGGATCATCGGCCGCGAGGGTCGGAACATCCGCGCGCTCGAGCACCTCACGGGCGTCGACTTCATCATCGACGACACGCCGCACGCGGTCGTGCTCTCGTCGTTCGACGGACTGCGCCGCGAGGTCGCGCGCCTGACGCTGACGAAGCTCATCGAGGACGGCCGTATCCACCCGGCCCGCATCGAGGAGACCTACTACCAGTCGAAGGCGGAGCTCGAGGAGATCGTCCGGCAGGCCGGCGAGCAGGCCGTGTTCGAGGCCAACTGCGGGCCGTTCCACGAGGAGCTGCAGAAGATCCTCGGCCGGCTCCGCTTCCGGACGAGCTACGGGCAGAACGTCCTCAAGCACACGCTGGAGGTCGTCCACCTCACCGGGATCATGGCGACCGAGCTCGGGGCGAGCGTGCGCACCGCGAAGCGCGCCGCGATGCTGCACGACATCGGCAAAGCGATGAGCCACGAGATGGAGGGATCGCACGCACTCATCTCCGCGCAGCTCGCGCGCCGGTACGGAGAGCAGCAAGGCGTCGTGCACGCGATCGAGGCGCACCACTACGAGGTGCAGCCGCAGACGGTCGAGGCCGTCCTCGTGATCTCGGCGGACGCGATCTCCGCATCGCGGCCGGGCGCGCGAGGAGAGAGCCTGGAGCACTACATCAAGCGCCTCGAGTCGCTCGAGGAGCTGGCCGCCGCGAAACCGGGCGTCGAGAAGGTCTACGCGCTCCAGGCCGGCCGTGAGATCCGCGTCATCGTCGCGCCGGGCGACGTGAGCGACGAGGAGGCGGCTCTGCTCTCGCACGAGATCGCGCGCGAGATAGAGGATCAGCTCGAGTATCCCGGCCAGGTGAAGGTGACCGTGATCCGCGAGAGCCGCGCGGTCGATGTCGCACGCAACCGCGTGGGCGAACGGCGAGCGGGAAACGGGTCCGCTCGACCCCGAGCGCGATCGCGCCGACGTCGTCTGACGGTTACTTTCGCACGAAGCCGCGGAGCCGGATGTCGCGCGAAGAAGCGCCGACGAGAATGCGGTACAGACCTGGGGTCGTCCGCCACGACTGGGACGCGGTGTCCCAAATCGGAGAACGAACGCCGGGTGAGCGCGATTGTCAGTCGCGTGCTTCGACCGGGGCGGAGGTACACCCTCTGATACCCCTGCAGCTGCTTCGGCGGCTCGCCCGCGCCGCCGGATCGTCGACGTAGAGCTGTGCGACCTCCGCACCGGCGCGCGGTCCCGTGTTCCGCACGGTGAAGGACACCGCGAGGTGAGCGCCGGATCGCGCGATGCGCAGATGGCTGTACGCGAAGCTCGTGTACGAAAGCCCGTATCCGAAGGGGAACAGAGGCGTGACCTTGTAGGCGTCGTACCAGCGATACCCGACGTCCAGCCCCTCCGAGAAGGCTGCGTCCTGACCGTCGCCGCCCCCCGGCCACTGGTCGCTTGACGATGCCGGGACCGCCGCGGTGCTCGGCGGGAACGTCTGGGGAAGCCGGCCGCTTGGATTCACATCGCCGAACAGGATGGCCGCGACGGCGTTGCCGTCCTGCTCGCCGGGGTACCAGGCCTCGACGACGGCCGACACTTGGTCGAGCCAGGGCATGAGCACCGGGCCACCGGTGTCCAGGACGACGATCGTATTCGGATTTGCCTGGGCTACCTGCTCAATGAGCTGATCCTGTCCGTTCGGAAGCGAAAGGTCGGTCCGGTCCAGCCCCTCGCGCTCCTGGTCGTAGGCAAAGACGATTGCGACGCTCGCCTGACGCGCGATTGCCGCTGCCGCGCTCGGGTCGGTCCCGTCGGCGGTGATGACGCTGTCCCCGGCCCTGGCCGCGCGCTTGGCGAGTGCCTGCAGAGGCGTGACCGGGTCGACCCCGCCGAGGTAGGCGCTGCCGCCGCCGGCGATGTACGGCCGAAGGTCGCCGAACCCGGCGGGCGCCCCGATCACGGCGATCGTGTCTCCACCGCCGAGCCGGAGTGGAAGGGTCCGGGACGCGTTCTTCAGAAGCACGGTGCTCTCCTCGGCGACCTCGAGTGCGACGTGTTGGTCGGCCGACGTCGAGACGTCCGCAGAGGAGACGTCCGCAAGCGGCTGCGGCGGGTGGTCGAAGAGTCCTTGCGCAAACATCGACGTGAGGATGCTTCCGGCCATGTGGTCGACTGTCTGGCTCGTGACCAAGCCCGACGCCACGGCCTCGGCGAGAGGCGTGGTGAAGTACCTGCCACCGGGCATCTCCAGGTCGAGGCCCGCGTTCGCGGCCTGCACGGTCGTCCACGTGGCGCCCCAGTCCGACACGACGAAGCCGCGGAAGTGCCACTGGTCTCTGAGGACGGTCGTCAGGAACTGGGGGTTCTGGCACGACTGCACGCTGTTGACGAGCCCGTACGCGCACATGACGGCACCGACGTGTCCCTGGCCGACCGCCGCAGCGAACGGCGGCAGGTAGATCTCGTGCAATGTGCGGTCGTCGACGTTCGAGGACACGTAGTAGCGGTTCGTCTCCTGGCTGTTGACGGCGAAGTGCTTGACGGTGGCTATGACGGGGTTCTGCTGGATTCCGGCGATCACGGCCACGGCCGTCTGAGCGCTCAGGAACGGATCCTCCCCGAAGGCTTCGAAGTTGCGCCCGTTCTCGGGAACGCGGGCGATGTTCACGTCGGGCGCGAGCAGCATGTCGATCCCTTTCTCCCATGCCTCGAGCCCGAGCGCCTGTCCAAGACGTCGCTGGAGGCCCGGGTCCCAGGTCGCAGCCTGGGCGATCGGCGCCGGGAAGGCCGTCGTCCCGATCTGCGTGTCGGCGATGCCCGCCGGCCCGTCGTTGGGGGTGAGCGCCGGGATGCAGAGGCGTGGGTTGCCGGGGACGTAGCCGACGTACAGCGGGCCGTCGGCCACGCCGAGTGCAGCATGTGGATCGACGCCGCTGAGAAGGGCGAGCTTGTCGCTCGGGCTCATGGCTGCGAGCAACGCGGCCGCGCGCGCGGCCGGTCGCATCGCCTGGCTCATCCACGGGCAGCTCGTCGCCGCCTGGGCAGGAGCGGAAGCCAGGAAAAGGACTGTCGTGGCTGCGGCGAGGCAGAGCGCGGCCAACGCAGCCGCCGATGCAGTCCCCCTGGGCATCGCCGGACACGCTAGCCCGGATCCGTCACGAATCTGTTAGCTGCTGGCTAACGCGCGAGGCGGAGGGCCTTGGGCTCTCCGAGGGCGAGGGCTCGCAGCGCGGCCGTGCGTGCACGGCGGCGGTCGCCCAGCACGCGCGAGGTCTGGGCGATCATCAGGTGGAAGTTTCGACGAGCGCGACGCGCATCAGGGATGTCGGAGCGCGCGTCGAGCATCGCGAGGTGTTTCTCCGCGGTCTGAATCTGCCCGGTGCCGAGCTCGTAGTCGGTCGTCTTCTCCTCGTGTACGCGATACCTCGCCAGCGGCGGCCCGTCCAGGAACAGGATGTCGAAATCGAGCACGAGCCGAAGGTAGAAGTCGTAGTCCTCGATCGGGAGCTCGCAGTCGTAGAGGCCCACCACGTCGAAGACGGAACGAGGAACGAGGATCGTCGAGCTCATGCAGCGGCAGTCGAATGCGTACGACGCATACGTCGCCTGCGGATGGTGCGCGGCGCCGAACAGCGCACGCATCGTCGACGTGCGGTCCGGCAAAGCGAGGCCGTCGGAGCTCATGAAGTCCACGTGCCCGTGCACCATGCCGACGTCCGGGTGTTGCTCCAGCGCAACCAGCTGGCGCTCGAGCCGGTCCGGGTACCAGCTGTCATCGGAGTCGCAGAAGGCGATCAGCTCGCCACGCGCCAGCTCGACCGCGGCGTTGCGGGCGGCCGCCTTGCCGCGTCTCTCCCGCCGGACGTATCGGATCCGGTCGAGGAAGGGCGCGACGACGTCCGCGGTGTTGTCGGTCGAGCCGTCGTCGACGACGATCAGCTCGACGTCGGTGACGGTCTGCGCGAGCACGCTCGTGATTGCATCAGCGAGATAGTGCGCGCGGTTGTGCGTGATGATCGCGGCGCTGACCAGAGGCATCCCACACATCCAGGTACCCCTGAGCCGCAACCCCTAACGGATTCGCTGAAAGGTTTGCGTAAAGCCTTAGCCGGCGGCCTCGGCTTTGCGCAGGCCGCGCATCGCCCACCATGCGAAGAGCACCGCCAGCCCGAACGCCGCGCCGTACGCCGCCGCGACCTGCGCCGGCGAGCCGGCGACGAAGCTGCGGCCGGCCTCGAGCACGCGCGTGAGCGGATTGACGAGCGCGACGCCGTGGATCCAACCGGTGAGCAGATTCAACGGGACGTACACGGGTGCGAAGAAGAGGACGAGGAACACCGGCATCTGCATGACGGGCCCGGCCTGCATCGTTCGCAACCGCATCGCGACGCCGCACGCCCACAGGACCGCCGCCGAGTTGACGATCGCTGCGAGGACGTACAGCGCAGGCAGATCGATGCCGCTGCCGCCGACCTTCATGCCGACGGCGAACGCGATCACGGTGAGGAAGACGGCGGTGACGAGCCAACGGCACAGTGCGGCGACCGCGTATCCGATCACGATGCCCGTGCGATGCGGCGCCGCAAGCAGCAGGCGCCGGGCGAACCCGGTCTCGAAGTCGCGCGCGATCCCGAATCCCGTGAAGACGCCGCCGAATGCCGCTGACTGCAGCAGGACGAAGACGAACTGGAATGCTGTGTAGCCCTGGGCATAGTGGAATCCGGGGACCTTGTGGATGCGCGACAGTCCACCGACGAACGCGGTGAAGAAGAACAACGGGAACGCGAGCTGCGGGATGACGAGCGACGGGTTCGTGAACACGTTGTGCAGCGTGCGCCAAGCGACGCCCTGCGCGACCGACAGATTCCGTTTCATCGCGCGAGCCTCCGCGGCAGCGTGTACGAAGCGAGCGAGAGCCCGATGATCGCCACGAGCGTGACGATGCCGAACCCGAGGAGGAGAGCCTCACCGTTCCAGCCGGTGATGATGAGGCTGCGGACGCACTCGAGCAGATAGGACACCGGGTTGGCGGTCGCCGCGTAACGGAACCACGTCGTCGAGATGAGGTTCCGCGGGATGTTCATCGACGAGATGAACAGGAAGACGAAGAAGACGGGGAAGAGGCTCTGCACCGCCTCCGGCGACCCGGTGCGCAGCGCGGCCCACGCGCCGATGCTCCCGAACGCGAGCGCGATCATCGCGGCGAAGACGAGCAGCACGGCGACGCCGCCGATTCCCGCTGCGGGCCGCACGCCCACGACGACGCCGACGAGGAGGTAGAAGCACGCCTGGATCACGCCGAGCGCGACGACGCCGCCGAGCTGGCCGGCGAGGAGCGCCGCGCCACGCAATGGCGTGAGGGACAGCCGGCTGAGGAATCCCGTCTCGACGTCGCGTGCGAGGTCGGTACCGGCGTTCATCGTCGCGAAGAGCGCGCCCTGGATGAACGGGACGGCGAGCGCGAACGCGACGAACGACTTCGTCGGGAAGCCGGGGAGGTGCGTCTCCGCCCGCAGGCCGCCGGAGTTGACCGCGAGGAGCAGCATGGGGAAGAGGAGCGGGAAGACGATTGCAGCCGGCTGCCGCGCGGTGTGCACGATCGAGCGCTGCGCGAGCAGCAGGACCTGGTCGGCCGTCGTCCTCATTCAGGCTCGGACGCGTCGCCGCCGTGGCCCTCGAGCGAGCGGCCCGTCTTCGCGAGGAAGACGTCGTCGAGGCTCGGCTGGTGCAGCTCGAGGTTCGCGACGCTGCACCCCTTCGCGTCGAGCGCTCGCACGACGTCGGCCAACCCGGCCTCGCCCGCGTCGAGGCGCACGGCGATCCCGCGGGACGACGGCACGAGCGTGCCGAAGCGCTCGAGCACCTCGGTCAGCTCGGCGCGGCCGTCGGGGCCGGACGCCGTCGCCTCGACCGTCGGGCGGCCGATCTCCGCCTTCAGGGCGTCCGGCGTGCCCTCGGCGACGATGTGCCCGTGGTCGATGATCCCGACGCGGTCTGCGAGCACGTCGGCCTCCTCGAGGTACTGCGTCGTGAGGAAGACCGTGACGCCGTCCTCGCGCGCGAGCCGTCCGACTTCGCTCCAGAGTGCCGTGCGGCTCTGAACGTCCAGGCCGGTGGTCGGCTCGTCGAGGAAGAGGATGCGGGGCCTGTGGACGAGCGCCATCGCGAGGTCGAGACGGCGCTTCATCCCGCCCGAGTAGCCGCGCACCTTGCGGTCGGCGGCCTCGGTCAGACCGACGCGCTCGAGCAGCTCATCCGCGCGCGCGGCGCGCTCGTTCCGCGGCAAGGCCTGCAGGGCCGCCTGCAGGCGCAGATGCTCGCGGCCGGTCATCAGCCCGTCCAGCGCTGCCTCCTGCAGCGCGGCGCCGATGCGCGAGCGCACCTGCGGGCCTTCGTGCACGACGTCGTATCCGCCGACGCGCGCCGTGCCCGCCGTGGGCGGCAGCAGCGTCGTCAGCATGAGCACCGTCGTCGACTTGCCGGCGCCGTTCGGGCCGAGGAAGCCGTAGATCTCTCCGCCTCCACGTGCAGGTCGATCCCGTCGACCGCCCGCGGTCCCTTCTTGAACTCGCGGACGAGCTTCTCCGCCTCGATCGTGTTCGGATGGTCCATCGGCCCAGCCTAGCCAGCCCGCGCGTACGCGACGCAGGCACTCACTGCTCCGGCGAGACCGGCTCCGACGGCGATCACGACGGCCACGCGCATCGCCGGACCGGGCAGCGGCGCCAGCACGAGCGCGTGGAGAAACACCGCGCCTTTGCTCAGCCCGACTGCGAGACCGAGGACGCTCAGCCACAGCGCGCTCGGCAGCCGCGCGACCGGCGGTCCCCAGCGAAGGACGCCGATGCCGGCCGCGGCGAAGAAGAGCTCGTCGACGCCGGCGATCCACGTGCCGGGGTCGGCATACGCGCTGAGCGCGAACGCGGCGGCGACGACGATCGCGGCCGCTGACGAGAGCAGCCCGAGCGCCGTCGAGCGGCGGACGACGACCCCAGCCGCTGCGATCGCCGCCAGGAGGACGAGCCACGGCCACAGCGCCGGCCGCCGGAGCTTGAGCGTCTCGCCCGTGATCGCTTGGCGGCGACCCTTTACTGCGATGGGAACGCGCCACTGCCGCCGACTTGTACGCACGTCGTGCCACACGACGAAGCGGCCCTTCGAGCGGAGCCTCCAACCTGTATGCGGCGTGCCGCGTGGGACGAGCCCGGTCGCGGCCGCGGTCGGCGAATCCGTGTCGACGGCGACGCCCGCGTCGTTCACGCGCACGAACGCCTCGCCGAGATAGCCGTAGACGACGACCGTGGCGCCGCGCCGGACGCTGAGATGGAGCGCGCGGTCGCTCAGATAGACGCCGATCGTGAACGGCCCCGGCGGGCGGTGCGTGATACGGGGCCGGTAGTCGACGGCGACCGTCCCGGTGCGCAGATGTGCTCCCGCTGTCGAGGGCAGGACGAGCGCGACGGCGGCGGCTACGGCGACGGAGAGTTTCTTCACGGTTAGCCGCGGCTGCGCCGCGCGAGGAGGATGGCGCCGGCGGTGACGGCGACGAAGGCGAGCACTCGGACGGCGCCGAGCGCACCGGTCGGCAGCGGCTCTCCCAGTACGACCGTTCCGGCGGCGATCGGCAACGCGTTCGTCAGCAGCGTCGCGAGGCCGGCGACAGTGAGCGCACCGCCGTGCCGGTAGCCGAACTGGAGGAGGACGGTGCCGAGCGCGTACCCGGCGACGACGGTGATCCCGAAGGCGGCGCGGCCGCCGCCCTGCGTCGCGACCTTCACCGAGAGGTCGCCGATGGAGAAGAAGAGTCCCCCGGCGATGCCCTCGGAGACGGCGAGCCCGCCGAACCTGCGGCCGACGGCCACCACGATGACAGCCGCGGCCGCGGTCGCTGCCAGCCAGAGCTCGATCTCGAGGGACGAGCCGCCACCGCCCTCGCCGCTGCCGCCCGCGAGCGAGACCGCGAGCGCGACGAGCCCGACGATGGAGACGGCGACGCCGACGACCTCGTGCCGCGGAAGCGACCTACCGCCCATGCGCGCCGAGACGAAGGCGAGGATGCCGATTCCGCCCGCGGCGAGGCTCTGCACGAGGGTCAGGGGCGCGAGCGCGAGCGCGACGACGTACAGCGTGAAGCCCGTGCTCTCGAGCGCGAACCCGCGAAGCCAGTCGCGATTCGTGATCACGACTCGCACCGCCTGCACGGGCCGCCGCGGGGAGAAGTCCGGGAGGGCCGCCACCGCGTCGTGCTCGCGGAGGTAGGCGACGTTCGTCAGCGTGGTCGACGCGAGCGCCAATGCGACCGCGACGGCGGTTTGGGCGCTCATGGCCCGGCTACCCTACGCGGGTGCGCCGGTACCACGTCACCACCTTCGGCTGCCAGATGAACGCTCACGACTCCGAGCGCATCAAGGGCATGCTCGAGGAGCTCGGCCTCGGCGAGGCGGCGGCTCCCGAGGACGCGGACGTCGTCGTCTTCAACACCTGCACGATCCGGGAGAAGCCGGACACGAAGCTCGCCGCGTACCTCGGTGACGCGGGCGCGCGAAAGCGCGAGCATCCGGGCACCGTGATCGCCGTCGGCGGCTGCTACGCCGAGGCGCAGCAGGAGCGCATCTTCTCTCTCTATCCGCAGGTCGACGTCGCGTTCGGGCCGGGGACGATCGCGCATCTCGGCGAGTGGCTCGGCGCAGGAGGCTTCGGCGTCGCGCGCGGCGCGTGGGGGACCGGGGAGGAGCGGGCCTTCGCCGCCACGCTGCCGATGCACCGCGAGCGGACGTTCCAGGCCTGGGTCCAGATCTCGATGGGCTGCAACTCGGTGTGCTCGTACTGCATCGTTCCCGGCCGTGCGCGGCCGGGAGGTTTCGAGGCGGCCGGGCGAGGTCCTCGCCGAGATCGAGTCGCTCGCGACGGAGGGCGTGCGCGAGGTGACGCTGCTCGGCCAGAACGTCAACTCGTACGGGCGCGACCTCGGCACCGACTTCGCGCAGCTGCTGCGCGCCGTGGACGCCGTCGACGGCATCGAGCGCATCCGGTTCACGAGCCCGCACCCGAAGGACTTCCGCGCGAACGTCATCGAGGCGATGGCGGAGTGCGCTGCGGTGTGCGAGCACGCGCATCTTCCGCTCCAGTCGGGATCGACCCGTGTGCTCAAGGCGATGCGGCGCACGTACTCACGCGAGCGCTATCTCGGTCTGGTCGACGAGATGCGCGCCGCCATCCCCGATCTCGCGTTGTCGACCGACCTCATCGTCGGCTTCCCGGGCGAGACGGAGGAGGACTTCTGCGAGACGCTGACGGCGGTCGAGGAGGTCGGGTTCGACAGCGCGTTCACGTTCGTCTACTCGCCGCGCGCCGGCACGGAGGCGGCTGCGCGCACGGACCAGGTTCCCGACGACGTGAAGCGCGACCGGATCGAGCGGCTCGTCGAGGTCGTGCAGCGCGTCGCGACCGAGCGCAATGCGGCCCGGGTCGGCAACGTCGAAGAAGTGCTCGTCGAAGGGCCGAGCCGAACCGACCCGAGCTTCCTGCGAGGACGCACGCGCCGCAACATGGCGGTCAACTTCACGGGCGACGCCCCTCCCGGCGATCTCGTGAACGTGCGGATCGAGCGTGCGACGTCGCAGACGCTCGGCGGCGCACAACTCGCCGTCGTGCCTGTCTAGGCCTCGGCGGCGCGCAGGCTGCGCATTCCCACCATGGCGGGAACGACCGGCAGCCAGAAGTTGAAGATGCGGTACGTGAAGACGGCAAGGACGGCTGCCGCGAGCGGCACGCCGGTCCACGAGAGCGCGAACGGCAGCAGCGCCTCCACCGCGCCGGCGCCGCCGAGCGGCAGCGTCCGCCGCGTGAGCGCGTATCCGGTCGCGTAGCCGAGCAGCAGGAGCTCCACGTTGGGGGCGCCGTGCGCGAATGCATGCAGGCACGCCCACAGGCACGCCATCTCCCCGAACCAGTACACGGCCGCGCCGAGCGGCCCGGCGAGGTGCCGGCGCGCAAAGAGGCAGCGGAGCACGTGGATCGAGTCGAGCGCCTGCGCGAGCCCGTCGCGCCAGTACCCCTGGTTGCGGAACCGCTGGCGATGGCCGACCGCCCACAGCGCGGCGGCGAAGCCGAGCGGCACGGTGATCGCCCACGGGAGCGTCAGGCCCATCGTCGGCGTGTGCGCGCCGCTCGCGAGCAGCTGGATCGACGCGATGCAGGCGGCCGGCGCGAGCAGGGCGTACTCGAGCGCGCCGAGGCCGAGCACCCGCACGCGCGCCTCGCGGTCCGAGATTCCGGTTTGCTTGAACGCGTGCAGATCGAGCGCGAACCCGCCCTGGGTGACGAACGGCCCGAATCCGGCGGCGACCGCCGCAGCCGCCCGGCCGCTGCCCATCTTCGATCCCCCGTCGACGCGCGAGACCTCGCGGTACCCGAGCGTGTAGCCGAGGTACGCGACGATCTCCGCGCCGAACGCGACGAGGAACCAGATCGGCTGAACGCGCCTGCATCCGATCCCAGACCCGCTCGAAGCCGGCGACCTCGCTCAGTGCGAAGAGGGTCGCCAGCGCGAGGAGCGAGGCGGCCACGAGGAACACGGAGGACTCCGTCGTCGACCGGTGCAGATGGCTCTTCGGTTCGATGTTCAGGTAACGCAGGGGAGAATCCTCCGGTGACGGTTATCGGCATCTTCGGGCCGACCGCGAGCGGCAAATCGAGGGTCGCTGCGGAAGTCGCCGGCCGGATTCCTGCCGAGCTCGTCTCTGCTGATGCGCTTCAGGTCTATCGGGGGATCCCGATCCTGACGAACCAGCCTAGCGAGCCGACCCGGATGGTCGGGATCTGGCCCCTCGACCGGGAGGCCTCGGTCGGCGAATACGCCCCGCTGGCCCATGCCGCGGTGGACGAGATCCTGGCGGCCGGCCGGACGCCGATCGTCGTCGGCGGCACCGGGCTGTACCTCCGGGCCGCGCTCGCCGAGCTCTCGCTGCCGCCCGCGCCTGCGCCGGGCGCCCGGGAGCGGTGGGAAGGCGTCTACGACGAGGACGGCGCCGAGGCCGCGCATGCGCGGCTGGAGGAGCTCGACCCGGCGGCGGCCGCGGCCGTGCACGCGAACGACCGCCGGCGCGTCGTCCGCGCCCTCGAGCTCGCCGAGGCGGGAGCGTCCCTCGCGCCCGGTGAGGACCGGCTCTGGTCCGGCCCGACGCGCCATCCGACGGTCGTCGTCGGGCTCGACGTCCCGAAGGCCGTGCTCGAGGCGCGCATCGAAGAGCGGACGCGCGCGATGTTCGAGGCGGGCGTGCAGGAGGAGGTTCGGCTCGCGCTCGCGGGGACGATCTCGATCACCGCGCGGCAGGCTCTCGGCCTGGAGGAGGTGGCGACCCTGCCGCGCGAGGAGGCGATCGCGGCGCTCGTCGTGCGCACGCGCCGCTATGCCGCGTACCAGCGCAAATGGATGCGCCGCATTCCCGGCATCGCTATGGTCGACGCGGATCGCCCGCCGGGCGAGATCGCCGATGACATCGTCGCGCTGGCACGCACACGGGAACGTGTACCTCGTCCTCGAGGGTGAGCCGTACGTGCACGAGGACGGCCTCGACGGAGCGGTCGACGTCCTGTCGGTCGATGGCGACGACATGACCATTGCGATCGTGAATCCGGACGGATCTCACGCCGAGATGTCGGGCAACGGGACGCGCATCGCCGGCGCGTGGCTCATGGAGCGCACCGGTCATGACGTCGCGCACGTGCGCGTCGGGCCGCGCGTCGTCGAGGTGCGGCGTGTCGGCGAGCTGTACGAGTCGGAGCTCGGTGACGTCGAAGTCTCCGAGCCGGAGCGCATCGCGGATCTCGACGTCGTCCGCGTGTCGGTCGGCAACCCGCACGCGGTCGTCGTCGGCGATCCCGACGACCTCCCGCGGATCGGGCCGCTGCTCGAGACGCATCCCGCGCTTTCCGAACCGGACGAACGTCCAGGTCGCGCGCGTCGACGCGCCCGGCGAGGTGACCGCGCGCGTCTGGGAGCGCGGCGTGGGGGAGACGACCGCGTCCGGCTCGAGCGCGGTCGCCGTCGCAGCGGCGACGCACGGCGAGGGCGAGGTGCTCGTGCACTTTCCCGGCGGCGACCTGCGCGTGCGCCTCGAGGGCGGCCGCGCGACGCTCACCGGTCCTGCTCAGCCGATCTGATACTCGCGCAGGACGTCGTTCAACGACGTCTTCAGATCGGTCTGCTCGCTGCGCCGGCCGATGATGAGCGCGCACCCGAGCTGGTACGTCCCGGCGGGGAACTCCTTCGGCCGCGTGCCGGGAACGACGACCGAGTACGGCGGGACGTAGCCGCGGTGCTCGACCGGCTCCGGGCCGGTGACGTCGATGACGGGGACGGAGCCGGTGAGCGAGACGTTCGGCGCGAGCACGGCGCGCTCGCCGATGAGCACGCCCTCGGTGAGGATGCAGCGCGAGCCGATGAACGCGCCGTCCTCGACGATCACCGGGCGCGCCTGGATCGGCTCGAGGACACCGCCGACGCCGACGCCGCCGGCGAGGTGCACGTCCGCTCCGATCTGCGCGCACGATCCCACGGTCGCCCAGGTGTCGATCATCGTGTTCGGCCCGACCCAGGCGCCGATGTTCACGTAGCTCGGCATCATCACCACGCCGCGCGAGAGGAACGAGCCGAAACGCGCGGTCGCGGGCGGCACGACGCGGACGCCGAGCTCGGCGTAGTTGTGCTTCAGCGGGATCTTGTCGAGGTACTCGTACGGGCCGACCTCGATCGGCTCGAGCTTGCTGATCCGGAAGTAGTCGAGGATGGCGGCCTTCGCGTCCTCGTTCACGCGCCACTCGCCGTCCACCTTCTCGGCGACGCGCAGCTCGCCCCGGTCGAGGGCCGCGATGGTCTCTTCGGTATTCACAGCTCAGCGAGTATCGCCGCTGCGCGCTCGCACTCGTCGAGGGTCGGCACGAGCGCGAAGCGGACGTAGCCCGCGCCGCTCGGCCCGAAGAACTCACCGGGGGAGACGAGGATGCCGCGCTCGAGGAGCGCGTCGTGGATCCGGCCCGACGACCCAGAGATACATCGTCGCCTCGCTCGCGACGATCTCCCAGCCCTTCGCCTCGATCGCCGGGATCATCACGTCGCGCTTCGCGCGATACCGCGCGCGCGTCTCGTCGACGTGGCGCTCGTCGTTCCAGGCGACGACGGAGGCGCGCTGGACGAACTCCTGCGGCGCGGTGCCGACGGTCGGGCGGTACGCCTTCAGCGCGGCGACGATCTCCGCCGGGGCCGCGACGAAGCCGGAGCGGTACCCGGTCATGGACGATCGCTTGCTCAGCGTCTGAAAGACGATCGCGCGTGAGCGGTCGGCCAACTGCAGCACCGACGGCGGGGACTGGTCGAACCAGAGCTCGCTGTACGCCTCGTCGGAGGCGATGTAGAAGTCGCGCTCCGCCGCGGCCTGCGCGAGCCGCTCGTAGAACTCGAGCGGGGCCACCGCTCCCGTCGGGTTGTGCGGGTAGTTGACCCAGACGATCGCGGTGTCGTCGGGGATCGCGTCGACGTCGGGCAGGAAGCCGTTCTCCCGCAGCAGCGGCAGCGTCTGTACCTTCGCGCCGGCGAAGAGCGCGCCGCGCTCGTAGACGGGATAGGCCGGTTCCCCGAAGACGATCGTCCGGCCGGCGGTGTCGAGCACCTGCGCGAGCGAGAAGATCGCCTCCTTCGATCCGTACGTCGGCACGATCTCGGTGTCCGGATCGACGGCGACGCCGAAGCGCCGTTTGCACCAGTCGCTCGCCGCCTGCCGCAGCTCCGGGAGGCCCTGCGCGAGCGGGTACGGCGCGCGCTCGGGCACCGCGTCGATGAGCGCCTGCCGGATCATCGGGTCGGTCGGCTCGTTCGGGTCGCCCTTGCCGAAGTCGATCACCTCGACGCCGGCCGCCACGAGCCGCCGCCGTGCCTCCTCGAGGCGAACGAACGGGTACGTCGCCATCTCCGTGAGCGTCGGGTTGATCACGAGAGGAATTCTCGCAGCGTCTCGTAGCAGCGCTCGAGGTTCTCGATCGGCACCTGCTCGTCGACGCGATGCGCGTACGCCGTTGCGCCGGGGCCGTAGTTGATCGCGTCGATGCCTTGCTCGGCGAATTGCGCGACCGGCGTCCACGCCTGCTTCGGCTTCACGGTCGGCACGAGCTCGCGCAGTCGCGCGGTGTGCGCGTTGTCGAGCGCGGGCGGCGCGGACGGCGACTTGCTCAGCACCTCGATCTCGCCTTCGGGAAGAAGCGCGCGCAGGCGCGCCTCGGCGCCGGGACGCATGAAGCGCATGTTCAGCTCCGCGGTCGCGGTCGCGGGGACGACGTTCGCGGCGATGCCGCCCGCCACGCGGACGGCGCTCACCACCTCGCGGTAGACGAGACCGATCGAGCTCGACGTCGACCGGCTCGAGGCCGACGAGCGGCTGCAGGCCGCGCACGAGCTCGTGGATCGCGTTCACCCCGGTCCACGGGCGCGCGGAGTGCGCGCTCTCGCCGTGGAAGGTGATGCGCGCCTGCAGGTTGCCGAGGCAGCCGGCGTGCAGCTCGCAGTCCGTCGGCTCGAGCACGACCGCCAGTTCCACGTCGCGGAGCAGGTCGGTCGCGAAGAGCGCCGGCAGCGGGCTCTCGCTGACCGGGACCTCTTCACGCGTGAAGAAGAGGTAGCGCGCGGGAACACCAGCGCGGGCGAGCTCGATCATGACCGCGACGCCGGCCTTCATGTCGCTTGCCCCGAGGCCGTGCACCGCGCCGCCATCGATCCGGCCGGGGAGATTCCCCTGCGCCGGCACCGTGTCCAGATGTCCTGCGAGGACGATGGGGCCGTCGCCGTACAGCAGCACCTCGCCGTCGTCGTACATCGGCGCACCGGGGACGAGATCGCGCACCAGCTCGACGATCGCCGCCTCCGAACGGCTCTCGGAGGGGACGTCGACCAACTGCAGCGTCCTGGCGGCGAGATCGGGGGTCGGCACGGCAGAGGTCATAATGACGTTCGGTGGCAGTCAGACAGCCCGATCCCACGCCGGGCCTCGAGCCCGAGCGCGGGCTCGTCCTCGCCGTGCTCGCACAAGGTGTCGACGCCGACGACGAGATCGGAGAGTTCGAGGAGCTCGCGCGCACGGCGGGAGTGCGCCCGGTCGCGCGCGTCCTCCAGCACCGTCCGCAGCCGGATCCGCGCACCTACGTCGGCAAGGGGAAGCTCGACGAGCTGAAGAGCGAATACGGCCGCGTCAAGGCCGAGGTGCTCCTCGTCGACGACGAGCTCTCACCGTCGCAGCAACGTCTCCTGGAGAACACGCTGGAAGCGCGCGTCGTCGACCGGACGCAGCTGATCCTCGACATCTTCGCGCAGCACGCGACCAGCGCCGAGGGGAAGCTCCAGGTCGAGCTGGCGCAGCTCGAGTACAACCTCCCGCGCATGCGCGGCATGTGGAAGCACCTCGAGCGCCTCGGCGGCGGCGTCGGCACGAGAGGCCCCGGCGAGTCGCAGCTCGAGTCCGACCGCCGGATGGCGCGCCGGCGTGTCTCGCTGCTCAAGGACCGGCTCGAGGAGCTCTCGAAGCAGCGCGACGTGCGCCGCAAGGAGCGGCGCCGGACGCACACGCCCACCGTCGCGCTCGCCGGCTACACGAACGTGGGCAAGTCGACGCTCCTGAACGCGCTGACCGACGCCGAGGTGTCCGTCCGCAACCGCCTCTTCGAAACGCTCGACCCGACGACCCGCGGGTTCGAGCACGACGGGCGCAAGTATCTCGTCACCGACACCGTCGGCTTCGTGCGGCGTCTCCCGCATCAGCTCGTCGAGGGCTTCGCTGCGACGCTGGAGGAGACGCTCGTGGCCGATCTCATCCTCCACGTCGTCGACGCCTCGGCGCCGGAGGAGCGGCTCGTCGAGATGATCGCCGCCGTCAATGGCGTGCTGCACGACATCGGTGCGGACGAGCTGCCGATCGAGCTCGTGCTCAACAAGGCCGACGCTGCCGATGCGACGCGGAGACGCGCGCTCTCCAACCGCTATCCCGACGCGCTGCAGGTGTCGGCGCTCACCGGCGAAGGGCTCGATGAGCTGCGCACGCGCATCGCCGACCGGTTCGCGAACCTCTTCGAGCCGGTGCGCCTCCTGCTGCCGTACAAGGACGGCGGGAAGCTCAACGAGCTGTACGCGATCGGGGCGCCGATCGAGGAGCGCGAGGACACGAGCGAGGGTGTGCTCGTGCTCGCGCGGCTGCCGCGTCGCGAGATCAACCGCTTCGCCCGCTACCTCGTCGGGGCTTGAGCGGCCCTCTAATGGAGGTCTCATTCCGAAAGTTGCGTGACAACGCAGTCGTGCCCGTGCGCGCGTACGACGGCGATGCAGGGCTTGACCTCGTCGCGTGCGAGGGCGCCGTCCTTGGGCCGGGGGAGCGGGCCACGGTCGGAACGGGACTCGCCGTCGCGATCCCCGACGGGTACGCCGGCTTCGTCCAGCCGCGGTCCGGATTGGCGATGCGAAACGGGATCACGATCGTGAACACGCCGGGCCTCGTCGACTCTGGCTATCGCGGCGAGCTCCGCGTCGTACTGTTGAACACGGACGCGCGCGAGGAGTTCGTCGTCGAACCGGGCATGCGCATCGCGCAGCTCGTCGTCGTTCCGGTGGCGAGCGTCGAGCCGGTCGAGGTGGAGGCGCTGCCCGAGAGCGAGCGCGGCGTGCGCGGCTTCGGGTCGTCGAGCCACTGATGCAGGAGCCCCGCATCCGCGTCTCGGCCGTCTTGCGCTGGGAGGATCGCATCCTGCTCTGCCGGCACGAGAAGGCCGGCCGCGGCGAGTACTGGCTGCTGCCGGGTGGAGGCGTGAACGCAGGCGAGAGCCTCGTCACCGCACTCCACCGTGAGCTGTTCGAGGAGGTCGGGATCCCCGATCGGCTTCCGGTCGAAGGCCCCGTTGCGCTCGTCGACTCCATCTCACCGCAGCGCGGGCTCGGCGCGAAGCACGTCGTGCACATCATCTTCGCCGGCGACCTCTCGGGGCGGTCGCTCGAGGCGGTCACCTCGCAGGACGCTGCCGTGCGCGGACATCGACTGTTCGACACCGCCGATCTCGACGGAGTCGTGCTCCATCCACCCATCCAGCGCTTCCTCCGGCGATGGGAGCCGGGCGACCCGGCGGCATACCTCGGCGCACTGTGGGCCCCGCTAGCGTCGTCGAGCGCGCGCCGACGAGACCGCATGCGCCTGCGCCTCGAGCTCGTCGTCGAGCGGCGCAAGCTCCGGCGGCTCGCCGCCGGTGCGATGTGCGAGCGCCTGCGCGAGGATCCAGTCGGCGAGCCACGGATTGCGCGGCAGGAGCGGTCCGTGGAGGTACGTGCCGATCGCACGGCCGACGCGGCAGCCCTCGTAGCCGCTCTCGCCGTCGTTGCCGAACCCGGACACGACGCGCCCGAGCGGCTCGGCGCCGGGATCGAGCCGCGTTCGGCCGGCATGGTTCTCGAAGCCCGCGAGCGTGCGCCGAACGCCGGGCTCCAGCTCGCACTCGAGCAGCACGTTCCCGATCATCCGCCGATCGCCGGCGACGGTCTCGAGCGGCAGGAGGCCGACGCCCGGCATGTCGTCGCCGTGATGGCCGCGATAACCGCGCCCGAGCAGCTGATAGCCACCGCAGACCGCGAGGAAGGCGGCGCCTTCGGCTGCAGCCGCCTTCAGCGGCTCGGCCTTCGCGGCGAGATCGGTGGCGACGAGGAGCTGCTCGCGATCCTGTCCTCCGCCGAGGTAGTAGAGGTCGTGCGCGCCGGGGACGATGCGGCCGTCGATACCGACCTCCGTGACGTCGAGCTCGTGCCCGCGCCACGCGGCTCGCGCTGAGAGGACAGCGATGTTGCCGCGGTCGGCGTAGATGTTCAGGTAGTCGGGATAGAGATGCGCGACGCGGATGTTCACGCGGCGCGCTCCCAGTAGGGACGCACGAGCCCGCGCGCGGCGACGATTCGCTGCAGGCCGAGCATCGCGGTGTAGGTGGGGAGGACGACGAGCTCGCCGCTCGTCCGGCGTCAGCTCGAGTCCGCGGTCGAGCGCGCGCTCGAGGCTCGGCTCGACCTCGATCGCATCTTCCGCGAGACCGCCGTACTTGAAGCGGAGCGCGAGCTCGGCGGCTCGGTCACCGGTTGCGACCACGCGGTCGAAGCCGGCGAGCAGCGGCTCGAAGTCGACGTCCCAGATCCACGACACGTCGCGTCCGTCGGCGATGGCGTCGTTCAGCGCGACGACGGCGAGCCGCGGCGGGCCACCGTCGACGAGCGTGCGGATGGCCTCGTTCGCGCCGGCCGGGTTCTTGATCAGGAGCAGCAGGATCGTCTTGTCGCCGACGGCGATGCGTTCGAAGCGGCCGAACGCCGCGCTGAAGCGTCCAAGGCCGGCGACGATCTCGTCTGTCGTGGCTCCGAGCGCGTGCGCAAGCGCGGCGGCGCCGACGGCGTTGTAGACGTTGTACAGCCCGGGGAGCGCAAGCTCGACGCGCCGCGTCTCGCCCGCCAGGTCGAGGTCGAAGGCGACGCCGTCGAGCGCGTGCAGCTCGATGTTGCGCGCGACGACGTCCAGCGCGGGGCGGGCGATATGGCCGTTGGGACAGCGGTAGTCGCCGAGGTGGCCGACGTAGGCGGCCGCGTACTCCAGCGGCATGCCGCAGCGCAGGCAGTACTTCGAGTCGGCCGCGTGCTGGAGCGCCGGCCGTGCGACGCGCGGGTCGTCGAGCCCGAAGACGAGCGCCGGGCCGTGGGCGTTCGCGAGGTCGCCCACGAGCGGATCGTCGCCGTTGACGACGAGGGTCGTGCTCACGGGAAGCTCTGCGACGGCATCGCGCCAGCGCTCGGCGACGAGCTCGAGCTCGCCGTAGCGGTCGAGCTGGTCGCGGAAGAGGTTCCCGAGGCAGACGGCGCGCGGCCGGACACGCCGCATCACCTCCGGAAGCGCGGCCTCGTCCACCTCGAGGAGCCCGAGCTGTGCGTCACCCGCTGCGAGGAGCGTAGAGGCGACGCCGGAGAGGAGATTGGCACCCGAGCGGTTGTGCGCGAGGCGGAAGCGGGGGCGGAGGATCTCGGCCGCCATCGCCGCGGTCGTCGTCTTCCCGTTGGTGGCCGAGATCGTCGCGGTGCCCGCCGGCAGCCGCGCGGCCAGCCGATCGACCGCGCCTGGGTCGAGCGTGGAGAGGAGCTTGCCCGGGACCGTCGTCCCTCCGCCGGCGCCGACGAGGCGGGAAAGGGCGGCGACCGCGCGGGCGGCGGCGATCTCGGCGGCGAGCGGGACGGCCATCGGGCCGAATCTACCGCTGCGCGGATTCACTTGCGGATCGTCCAACCTGATCTACCATACTTGTCGTGCCCCGGAAGCCCCGTTTTCGCGCGGTGGCGGAAATCGACCCGCGCAAGCTCGCCGAGTTCCAGGCGGGCATCCGCAAGCGGTACACCGACGATCAGATCGTGGGCGAGCTCCAGGCGAGCGCCGAGCGGCTTGGGCGGTCGCCGACGATGCGCGAGTTCGCCGCCGATCCGCAGACGACCGTCCATCCGCAGACCGTGATCGAGCACTTCGGCTCGTGGAATGCGGCCAAGCGGGCGGCCGGTCTCGTTCCCCGGCGATTCGCAACGCGCGAGGAGCTCCTCGGTCTCCTCCGCGACCTGGGCGAGGAGCTCGGCCGGCCGCCGACGGCGCGCGACATCGACGAGCACAAGGGCAAGCTTCCGTCCAAGTCGCTGTACTGGCACACGTTCGGGTCGCTGACGACCGCACTGCGCGAGGCGGGGTTCGACGTGCCGGTGGGGGAGGAGCGGCTCGAGCGCGCGGTCGAGCAGGGCGCCGCGCTCGCGCGCCGGCTCGGGCGACTGCCGAAGTTCGCCGACTGGGCCGAGGCGCGCAAGGCGGACGATTCGCTCCTCACCGAATGGCAGGTCTACCGGCTGCTCGACGCGCGCCGCGGTGCGTGGTCGACGTTCCAGTTCCTCGTGCGCGAACTGCTCGAGCAGCAGAGCGTCACCGTCGCCGGTGACGGGACGATCAAGAAGAAGCGTTAGGCAGCTGCGAGCGCGGCGAGGCGCTCGAGGCAGGAGACGCCTTCGCCCGGGGCCCGTACCGCGGGGAGAGGCTTGCCCGGCTCCTGGAAGCGCGGGTCGGGCCGGAAATGCTCGTCGCGCACGACGTTGGCATTGCGGATAGCGAGGAATGTCCCGTCCTTCAGCTCCTTCTTGCGCAGGCGGACGTGTGCGTACTCCTCGACCACTTCGAGCGCCGTGCGCGTCGACGCGAAGAAAAGCTCGTGCTTGCCGGAGCCGAGCCAGAGCGGGCGGCCGATGCCGCGGGCGGCGAAGACCGTGCCCGGCTCGCGCTCGTCCAGCCAGGCGGTGGCCATGGAGCCGAGCAGCGCCTCGAAGGCGGCCGGCTCGTTTCGCGAGTGGGCGGCCAGGGCGAAGATCGCTTCGGAGTCGACGGTCATCCGCGGCTCCGCGCGGGCGCAGTCGAACTCGGCCAGGAGCTCGTCGTCGTTGACGATGATCCCGTTGTGGATGCCGACCACCGGCCCGTGCCGGACGGGGTGGTTGTTGGCGGAGATCGAGGGGTGGCCCTTCGTGTAGTCGCGCACGTGGACCAGGAGCTCGGTTGCCGTCTGCGGGACGTCGATCCGCTCCAGGAGCTGGCTGGCGGGCGTCCTCTGCTTCGTGACCACAGGGTAGGAACTGCCCGGGCCGCGGTGGGCGTACCCGACCGCGTCCGCGCCTCGTTCGGCGATCCCGGCCAGGAGCGCCTGCGCCGCCAGCGTCCGATCGACGCTGCTACGGGACGAGAGGCTGTATCCGGCGATTCCGCACACGATCTAGGTCACCTCCAACCGTAGCGGACACTTCGGCGCACCCGGCCTCAAGCCTGCACCCCCGCAAGCCGATATGTGCCCTCGTGGAGCCTCTCCTCGCTGCGGAGGGAGATGTCGAGCAGGCAGAAGAGCCCGCCAGCCAGCTCGATGATCCCCTGAAGCTGTACATCCGGTCAATCGGCGACGGCCGTCTGCTGACGCGCGAGGAAGAGCGCGAGCTGGCCCGGCGCAAGGACGCCGGCGACGAGCTGGCGAAGAGGCAGCTCATCGAGGCGAACCTTCGCCTCGTCATGTCGATCACGCGCAATTACACGCGCGCGGGCGTCCCGCTCCTCGACCTGATCCAGGAGGGCAACCTGGGTCTCATCCGCGCGGTGGAGAAGTTCGACTACCGCCTCGGCTTCAAGCTTTCGACGTACGCGACGTGGTGGATCAAGCAGTCGGTGAGCCGTGCCCTCTCTGATCAGGGACGGACGATTCGCCTCCCGACGCATGTGGCCGAGCGCGTGCGCCGGCTGCTCCGGGTTCGCCGCCAGATGGCGCAGAAGCTCAGCCGCGAACCGACGCCGGCCGAGCTCGCCAAGGAGACCGGCGAGCCGGAGGACAAGGTGGTCGACCTCCTCGGCCTCGTCGACGATCCGGTGAGCCTCGATTCTCCCGTCGGCGACGGAGAGAGTTTCTTCGCCGACCTGATCGAGGACGAGTCGTCGGCGCAGCCGCACGAGCGCACCGCGATCGAGCATCGCCACGGCGAGCTCTCGGACGCGATCGCCCAGCTCGCTCCCCGCATGCAGCGCGTGCTCGTGCTCCGGTTCGGGCTGGACGGCGAAGGCCCGCGCACGCTCGAGGACATCGGTACCGAGCTCGGCGTCACCCGCGAGCGCGTGCGTCAGCTCGAGTCGCGTGCGTTGCGCGAGTTGCGCATCGCCGCGCCCGATCTCGAGCTTTATCTCACTTAGGCGTCGCTTGCGATGCCGACCATAAGAGGCCGCACGGCTTCGCCGTGCGGCTGCTCCTAGGTAGCGCGCGCCTTTAGGCTCTTCGGGTGCTCCGCTTCGAGTGGCGTGCCGAAGTCAGCGACGACGAGCTCTTCGAGCTTACGCGATCGCATGGAGGCAACCCGCAGTCCGGTTGGTGGGATCGCATCAGTCCGCACAACCTCGGCTGGGTGACCGCGCGCGGCCAAGACGGGAAGCTAGTCGGATTCGTAAACGTCGCGTGGGACGGAGGCGATCACGCGTTCCTCATCGACACGAAGGTCCGACCTGATCATCAACGTGGCGGCGTCGGCACGGAACTTGTTCACATCGCTGCGCAACATGCAAAAGAGAGCGGGTTGCGAGTGGATGGAGGTCGATTTCGACGATGAGCTCGCGCCGTTCTATTTCGATGCGTGCGGCTTCGTTCCGACTCGCGCCGGCCTTCTCCACCTTCCAGACATCGCGACGTCGACCTAGCTCGAGGCGACGAGCTGCATCTCGCGCAGGTTGGCGAGGCGGCGTAGCGATTCGAGCTCGATCTGCCGGACCCGCTCGCGCGTGAGCCCGAGACGCCTGCCGATCTCCTCCAGCGTCTTCGGCTCCTCGTCGATGAGGCCGTAGCGCAGCACGAGCACCTGCCGCTCGCGGTCGGGCAGCGACTGCAGGGCGAGCATGAGCGCCTGGCTCCGCAGCGACACCTCGACGTGCTCCTCGGGCAGCGGGTCGTCGCCGGCGACGAAGTCACCGAACACAGCGTCTTCCTGCTCGCCGACCGGCTGGTCGAGGCTCGCCGACGCGCGGGCGGCGGCGCGCACCTCGCGCGCCTGCTCGACCGGTAGCGACGCCTCCTCCGCGATCTCCTCGAGCGTGGGCTCGCGACCGAGCTCCATCCAGAGCGTCCGCTCTGCGCGGTTCATCTTCTGCATGCGCTCGACGATGTGCACGGGCATGCGGATCGTGCGCGCCTTGTCGGCGAGCGCGCGCGCAACCGCCTGGCGGATCCACCACGTCGCGTACGTCGAGAACTTGTACCCGCGGCGCCAGTCGAACTTCTCGACGGCGCGGATGAGGCCGAGCGTGCCTTCCTGGATCAGGTCGAGGAACGGCAGTCCCTGGTTGCGGTAGTTCTTCGCGATCGACACGACGAGGCGCAGGTTGGACTGGATCATCCGCGTCTTCGCGCTCATGTCGCCGCCCTCGATCTTCTTCGCCAGCTCGACCTCCTGCGCGGCGGTCAGCAGCGCGTGCTTGCCGGCCTCGCGGAGGAACAGCTGGAGCGCGTCGGTCGTCGTCTCGACAACGGCCGGCGGCGGGGGAGGGGGCTGCTCCTCCTTCGGCTCCTCGACCAGCTCGATGCCGCGCCGGTCGAGCTCGATGTAGACCGCGTCCACCTCGAACGGGTCGAGCTCGAGCGGCTCGAGCACCTCCTGCAGCTCCGTCTGCCGGAGCTGACCGCTGGACTCCGCCGCTTCCAGGAGCGCGAGCAGATCCTCGCTCCTGAGGATGATGTCGATCTCGACCGTCAAATTCCCCCCGATCAGTTGTCTGGGCGATGTTCCGCGCAGCAGGGGGACCAAAACACGCGAGGCATCCCTAAATCAAGGGTTTCGTCCTACGATCCACGTCGTCCTGGGCGGCCGGCGCTCCCGTACACCCAGTGCACGAGAAGAAGTGTTACGTCAAGCTGGCGCAGAAACGCCTGAATGGTCGGAAGCGCCACTCTCCCCCGACCGGCTTTTCCACAGGTTGCACGGTCCGCTGTGGAAATGTTGATTATTCAAAATTCGCAAAATGCGAACGTTTTCGTTTTTGCTCCCCTTGCACGGTGGTTGCGCACCCCCTAGATTCACACATGCGCCGAGCGCGGCGCGGGAGTAGGTTGAAGCGGAGCCGATAGGCCGTACGAGGAAGCCCGCGAGGGCTGAGGCGGAAAGTCGAGCGGCTCGGTGGACGAAACCGCGGCACGCTCGGCGAATTTTTTTGGTCCCGTACATCTAGGATCAGCCCGCATGCACTTCCATCCGCCGAGCATCGACCCGGGCATCATCGCCCTCGTGTGGGCCCTCGCCCTCGGCACGTTCATCTACTTCGGGCTGCTCGCCGTCGGCACGACGGGCGCGTTCGCGATCGTGATCGCGATGGTCTCGACGGCCGGCATCTGGCTGTTCGTCCGCACCCGCGGCAACAGCGCCTAGCGCGTCAGGACGAGCTCAGGCCGCGGCCGCGACCGGCCGGCCCAAAGGGCGGCGGTTGACGCTCCGCCTGCTGAGAGCGGCGACGAGCAGCGTGGCGAGATCCGATCCGATCGTCCGCTCGAGGCGAGTGCGGGCCCGTTCGGTATCCGGGTCCAGACCGGCCAGATGTGCGGCGAGCAGATCGAGCCCCCTCTCGCGCTGCGTGATGCCTGCGAGCTCCATCCGCCATTTCTATCGGCCGTCGGGCGATGCCACCCCGATCCCTGACGGCAGGGATTGGGTCGCCGCGGCCGGCGCAGCGACCCCTCCCCCGCTTCAGTCCCTGTGCGGGCCGACCATGACCTCGTGCGGCTGACCTGCCGGCGTGTCGATCTCGCGGCGCTCCGCCGCTCAGCGGCTCCTCCGCGGTCCAGCGCCACCGGCGTCGGCGTCGCGATCGGAGCATCAGCCGGGACCGTGTCGAACGACATCCCGAGCACGAGACCGAAGCCGAGCGCGAGCACCCCGTGCCAGAGCGCCAGGTCGTGGACGACGCCCAGGAGGCCGGCGTGCCGGCTCCAGGTCTCGAACGTCCCCTGGTACCAGCCGTGCGCAGGCTGGCTCGCCATCAGGATCCACCCGACGACGATCAGCACCGGCAGGAACGCGAGTGCGAGCGTCCCCAGCGAGATGCGCAGCCGGAGGCCCTTCGTCCAGCCGCCGACCACCTGCGAGATCGCCAGCACGAGGCCTGCGCCCGCGACGATCCCCATCTCCGCCCAGAAACGGCCGTCGGTGCGCTGTCCCACGAGCGTCGCAGCCCACAGGAGCACGCCCGCCGTCCCGACGGCGGCGACCGTCGTCAGGCCGCGCGTCGTGTCGTACAGTCCGTACCGTCGCATCCGATCACCTCGTTCCGCGTTTGCCAGACCTGCAGGAGAAACGCGCGAACCCCCGGTACGGGTGCGCTACAAGGCCAGACGGCGGGCGTCGAAGGCCGACGACCAGAGCTCCGCGCGGAACTCCTCCACCGTCGCGTGGACGTCCCCGGTGAAGACGTGCTCGACGACGCCCACCTCACGGTCGTTGTGGAAGGGCACGTCGACGTGCTCGTGCGTGACGAGATTGACCGAGGTGCACTCGCACGCCGGGCAGTGGACGGCGAGCCCGAGCCGCCCGTCGCCGGGCGCGAGGAGGAGGAACGCGGACGGGAACACCGGTCGCGGCCGCTCTTCCGGGTAGCAGAAGAAGCTCCACGGCCATTCCCCCGCCCCGATGTGGACGGCGGCGAGGTCGCTCAGCTCGTCGGCCACCGGCTCCACCCGGGAGGTCATGAGGTTGAGGAAGACACCGCCGTCGAGACCGAGCGGCGCCCAGTCGAGATCGTCGTGGCTGACGAGGCCGTCGTGCTCCTCCCCGCACGGGCACGCGAAGCGAACGCGGTAGACGACGGGGTGCGCCGCGCCCTCGAGCTGCTCGATCCTCCGGAAGGCGGACAGCGGCACCTTTGCCTCACCCCGGTTGGGGCACGAGAACGTGTACCGGCTCGTCAGCGGGTCGTACATGTCCATCTTGTAATCGGCAGGACGGACGGAGCCGGAGAGCTAGTACGAGATCAGCGCGTGCAGGTCGTAGTCCGGACAGGCGGTCGCGGCCGCCGAGGAACGTCAAGTCGATGACGAAGTTGATGCCGACGACGTGGCCGCCGAGCTGCTCGACGAGACCGGCGATCGCCTTCACCGTGCCGCCGGTCGCGAGCACGTCGTCGTGGATGACGACCCGCGCCCCGTCGGCGATGGCGTCGGCGTTCACCTCGAGCGCGTTCTCGCCGTATTCGAGGGCGTACCGGGCCGACACCGTCTCCGGCGGGAGCTTGCCCGGGCGGCGGGCAGGCACGAACCCGCACCCGACCGCACATGCGATCGCGGCGCCGAGCCAGAAGCCGCGCGCCTCCGCGCCGAGGACGAGGTCGGGCTTCCGCTCGGCCGTCCAGTCCGCGAGCTCGGCCACCGCCTGCCGCAGCGCGGCGGAGTCGCCCAGCAGCGGAGCGATGTCCTTGAACCCGACTCCGGGCTCGGGGAAGTCCGGGACCTCCCGGATCTTTGACCTGAGGTCGATCTCCGTCTTCATCCGGCGAGCCTCCTGACTGTTCGCCCGAGCAGCAACTGCGAGAGCTCCTGCGCCGCCTCGGTGAGCGCGCGCAGGTCGTCGAGGCCGGCGCGGCGGCGCTCCGGGTTGCGCGAGCGCAGCGATGGGAGCACGAGCGCCTCGAGCAGTCCCGCCTCGCGGTCGGCGGCGGTCCGGAACGCGCGTAGGTGGCGCGGCGCGATCCCGTACCGCGCGAGTCGCTCGCACACTGCGGCGATCTCGACGTCAAGCTCGGTATACGGCGGTTCGAGTAGCCCGAACTGCTCGAGCTCGCGCGCTCTGGCGGGATCGACGCCCGCCCGTTCGCACAGGTCGTCCACGTCGACGCCATCCTCGTCGTGCTCGCCGAGCGTGGCGGTCGCGCGCTTGCGGCGCGCCTTCGCAGCGCCGGCCGCGAGCTCCTCGCGAATCACGCGCAGCGGCAGGAACTCGTCGCGTTGCAGGCGCAGGATCGTCTGCAGCCGCTCGAGGTCGTCCTCGGAAAAGAGCCGGTAGCCGCCCTGCGTCCGCCGCGGCGTGACCAGGCCTTCGCCTTCGAGATACCGGATCTTCGAGATCGAGACGTCGGGGAACTCGGCCTTCAGCCTGCGACAGACCGCGCCGATCGTGAGCAGGCGAGGGCGGGGCGAGCCGTAGGCTTCGGCGGTCGACATCAGCGCGCGAGGAAGGTGAGCCGGTACTTGCCGATCTGGAGCTCGTCGCCGTCGGAGAGCTCGGACGACTCGACGCGCTCCCGGTTGACGAAGGTTCCGTTCAGGCTCCCCTGGTCCTCGACGAACCAGTGGCCGTCGCGCTGCACGAGAACGGCGTGGCGCCGCGACACGGTCACGTCGTCGAGGAACACCGGGCAGTCCGGCGAGCGCCCGATCGTCGTCCGGTCGCCCTGCGGGGTGAACGTCTCCCCCGCGCGGCCGCCGCCGGAGCGGACGACAAGCGCCGGGCCTTCGATGCGCATGTCGTCGAGCTGGTCGAGCTCGTCACCGACCTCTTCCGGGCTGAACGTCTGCGTCTGCTCCGCCGGCTCGGGCGTGTGCAGCAGCGCACCGCACTTGGTGCAGTAGTTCGCCGCCTCCAGGTTCTGGAAGCCGCACTCCGGGCAGTAGATGTGATGTGCTCATTACTTCGCCGGCGGGCTGGCCTTGCCGGCGAGGATCTCGGTCAGGGACTCGACGTCGACCTGGCTGAGGATCGTCTCCGGCCCGGCTGCCTTCAGCCGCGCCTGGTACTCGGCGCGCAGGATGTCGATCTTCCCGTGCAGCAGGCGGCGCTCGTACGAGATCTCGCGCTCCTCCTCCTGCAGCTTCTGGATGAGCTGCTTGAGATCGGCGTCCGTCAGCGAAGCAAGGTCAGGCAGCAGTTCCACGTGGGCCTTTCGCTCGGGAGGGTCAACCTCAACTTTAGCCTTTCTCGGGCCTCCGTCTAGGTTCGGGCCTCGGCCGTCTCCCCCTGCGCGATCTCCTCGACCATGCCGCGCAGCTCGTCGACGAGCTCTTCGGAGGCCTCCACCGTCTCTCCCTCGGCGTACAGGTGCAGGAACGGCTCGTCGGGATCGGGCAGCACCTCGATCCAGCCGCGCTCGTCGAAGACCTTGATGCCGTCGGTGAGGTCGAGCTCCCGGCCGGCCATGCGCTCGTTCAGGACGCGCATGACGAGCCCCTTGAGCGACCACGCGAGGGCGAGCTGGCGGTGGACGAGGGTCGGCTGGGGCAGCTCGGCCACGATCTCCGAGATCGGGCGGCGCACGGGCGCGAGCAGCTCCAGCAGGTTGACGAGGCTCGCGACGGCGTCGTAGCCGGGCAGGAACTCGGGGAACACGTACCCGCCGCCGACCGCTCCGCCGAAGACGACGCCCTTCTCGGCCGCCGTCCGCGTCAGCTCCTGGAGCGATGCCGCCGTGCGCACGATCTCGAGGCCGGATCCCTCGACGAGCCGGTCGACCTGGCTCGTCACGGTCACCGGGAACGCGAGGCGGCCGGTGCGCCCGTTCGAGCCGATCAGCCGGAGAAACAGGAGCAGCGCCTGCTCGACCGGAATCTCGCGCGCCTGCTCGTCGACGAGGTAGAGCCGCTCCCCGGGCCGGTCGAACACCGCGGCCAGGTCGGCGCCGACGGCCGTGACGAGACGCTTCGCCTGGCCGATGGATGCCGCCAGCGGCCCGGCACCGTCTGCGTCGGTGTTGCCGTCGCTCGGGAATGCGTGCGCGGCGACCACCTCCACTCCGAGCGGGTCGAGCACGAGCGGTAGGACGTACGACGCTGCGGAGAAGCCGTAGTCGACGACGATCCGGAAGCGGCGCTCTCGGATCGCCGACACGTCGAGCGTTGAGAGAAGGTCGCTCGCATACGTCTCCCTCGCGCGCGCGGGATACGAGATGCGGCCGACGTCGGTCGACGCGACCCTGCGGATCTCGCCGCGCGTGAAGTGCTTCTCGACCTCCTTCTGCATCGCAGCGCTCATCTCGATGCCGGGCGGCTCGAAGAACTGGATGCGGATCGCCTCCGAGTCGCTCGGGCTGACTCCGACGTGCACGCCGGCGTCGTATCCCTCCGACTTGACGAGATGGCGCGCGACCGCTGCAGGGATGACGCGCAGGTCCGCGACGTCGACACCGGTGGACGACAGGCCGGAGATCATCGCGCGCTTGATCATGCGGCATGCAGGCGTGCCCTCCCGTGAGGCGACGACGCGCGCGCCGCGCTTGAGCGCCGTGCCGAGCGCCGCCGCGAGCCGAACGGCAACGTCCGGCGTCAGGTCGACGTTGACGAGCCCGGAGACGCCCTCCTTGCCGAAGATGCGGGCCGTGCCGCGCGACTCCCAGATGAGGCTCTCGAACAGGTGCGCGCCGGTCTCGACTTCCTTGTACGGGTAGATCCGGACGCCGGGCATGATCACGCTCTCGGCGCCGATCGTCACTTCGTCGCCGATCGCGACGCCCTCGTGCACGCGCACGTGCGCGCGCAGGTCGCAGGAGCGGCCGACGATCGCTCCTTCGACGAGTGCGCTGCGCCCGATGTACGTGGACGCGTCGACGATCGAGCGCGTCGTGCGCGCGCGCTCGCGCAGCGTCACGCTTGTGGAGAGCACCGAGTACGGGCCGACCGTCGCTTCCGGCGCAATACGGCAGTAGTTGCCGAGGTACGCGGGCCCCTCGATCGCATCGAGGTCGTGCACGTCGACGCCCTCGCCGAGCCAGATGTTGCCGCGCAGCCGCACGCCGGAGATGTCGAGCCGGACCTTCTCGTCGAGCGCGTCGAAGTTCGCCTGCCGGTACTGGTCGAGGTTCCCGATGTCCTGCCAGTAGCCGTCGAGGACGCACCCGTAGATCGGACGGCCCATCTCGAGCAGCAGCGGGAAAAGCTCCTTGGAGAAGTCGAATGGCCGATCGGCCGGGATGTGCTTGAGCACCTCCGGCTCGATCACGTAGATGCCGGTGTTGATCGTGTCGGAGAACACCTGGCCCCACGTCGGCTTCTCGAGGAAGCGCTCGACCCTTCCGTCCTCGTCGGTGACGACGATGCCGAACTCGAGCGGATTGTCGACCGACTTCAGCCCGATGGTGACCGACGCCTGCTTCTCGCGGTGGAAGTCGACCAGCCGGCCGAGGTCGAGGTCGCAGAGCGCGTCGCCGGAGATGACGAGGAACGTGTCGTCCAGCCGCCCGGCGGCCAGGCGCACAGAGCCGGCGGTTCCGGCGGGCGACTCCTCGACCGAGTACGCGAGGTCGATGCCGAGGGTTTCCCCCGTGCCGAAGTAGCTGCGGATCGCCTGCGGCAGGAACGCGACGGTGACGATGACGTCCTCGAAGCCGTGGTGCTTGAGCAGGTCGACGATGTGCTCCATGCACGGCTTGCCGACGATCGGCACGAGCGGCTTCGGCTGGTTCGACGTGAGCGGGCGCAGGCGCGTGCCTTCGCCGCCCGCCATGACGACGGCCTTCATCGCTTCAGCGACTTTCCGCGCTTCGCGCACGTACAACATCGCCGCGACGACGGCTGCGCCGAGGCCGATCCAGAAGAGCCACAGCGGCCACGACGTGGCGTCGTGCGTGACGATGCGACAGCCGATCGCGAGATACAGCGCCCAGGTCGCGGCCTTGCCGACGAAGTTCACGTCGAGGTCGATCCCGCGCGGGGCGAGCACGCGCCAGCCGGCGAGCAGCAGCAGGTCGCGCGCGGCGACGACGACGAGGCCTTCCCACGGCAGGCGGCCGTACGCGACGAGGAGGATGACGGCCGCGTCGATCATGAGCCGGTCGGCGAGCGGGTCGGCGATCTTCCCGAAGCGCGACTCGACGTGCCAGCGGCGCGCGAGGAATCCGTCGATCTGATCGGTGACGCCCGCGACGCCGAAGAGGAGCCCGGCGGGCCACGTGTGTGCGTCGCCGGCCTGCACCATCAACACGACGAACACGGGAATGACCGCGAGGCGGCCGAGCGTCAGTGCGTTCGGCAGCTGCGCCAGCGGAGCCGGGACCGCGCGGGTGGCCATCCCGCACAAGTGTACGGAGGCGCTACTTCAAGGACAGGAGGCGCGCGACCCAGTACGCCGTGCGGGTCAGGTAGGCCGTCTGCGCGGCGGTGCCCTCGAGGCCCCACGCTCCGTTGTACGAGAGATAGCCGCTGCGGGCCGCGGCCGGCTCGATCTGCGTCCCCTCGCCCCACTCGTTGAAGCTCGTGATCGTGACGCCGTCGGGGTGGGCGGCGATCGCGGCCTTCCAGAGGGCGTCGTACGTCGCGCCGTTGCGCCGGGACCGCGACAGAGAGTCCTCGCCCGCTCGCACGCCGTTGTAGCCCGGGCCGACGCTGGGCAGGCACAGAAGCCCGCGGGCGTGCGCCTCGTCGCACAGGCGCACGAACTTCGCACCGCCGTAGTCGACGAAGTCGTACGTGTAGAAGCCGGTGAACCCGCCCGCGGCGGCGAAGCCGACGAGTTGGGTGGCGGCGAAGATGCGCATGCCCGCGGGCTTCTGCGCCGTCACCGTCGCCCAGTCGGATGCGGCGAAGTCGAGCGGGTGGTAGACGTAGACGTCGCGGATCCCGAACGACGCGAGATACGTCAGGTCCTGCGCCACCGACGCAGGCGAGCGCCCCGCGTACGGCTCGAGGTGGATGGCCGGAGTCAGATGGTGCGCCCGCGCTGCGACGAGCACCATCGGAAGCAGCGTGTCTTCCACCGAGCCCTTCCCCCACCACGAGATCACGACCTCGTTCACGCCGGCGGCCGCGATCTCGGCCATCTGGCGATCGACGGTGCGCGGGTCGCCGCTCGAGTAGGGACCGCTCGCCGGGAAGTACCGCGAGTACACGTCGGTCGGCGGCACGTGCCCGTTCTGGTTCCAGTGCATCCACGTGCCGTCATGCAGCGGCGTCCCGTACCAGGGGTAGTAGAAGATCGCCACCGTTCCGGCCCGGGCGAGACCGGGAGCAGCGAGATATGCGATTACGAGCCCCCCCGCGAGGAGGCGGCGCATGCAGCCGTATTCTCCCCCACGTGCCGGACGATTTCCAGATCCCCGGCTTCGTCAATTCGCACAGCCACGCCTTCCAGCGCGCGCTGCGGGGCCGGGTCGAGGGCGGAGACTTCTGGGCCTGGCGGGAGGCGATGCTCGAGCTGGCGGCGGGCGTCCGTACCGATTACCGGGCCGTCTTCGCCGAGATGCGCGCCGCCGGTTACACCGCCGTGGGCGAGTTCCACTACCTCGGCCTCGAGGAGGCGCGGGCCGCGGTCGAGGCGGCCGGCGAGATCGGCATCGAGCTCGTCGTCCTCTACGTCGCCTACGCGCGCGGAGGCATCGAGCGCTTCCGCCAGGGCTCGGTGGCGGACTACCTGCGGGATCTGGAGAGCCTCCGCGACGAGGGCATCCGCGTCGGCGTCGCCCCCCACTCCGTGCGCGCTTGCCCGCGCGACTGGCTCGTCGAGCTCGGCCGCTACGCGGCCGAGCACGCACTGCCGTTGCACGTGCACGCCGACGAGCAGCCGCGCGAGATCGAGGAATGCCTAGCCGAGCACGGCGTCCGCCCCATCGAGCTTCTCGCCGACTGCGGCTGCCTCGGCCCGCACACGACCGTCGTGCACGCGACCCACGCGGACGGCCATGAGCTCGACCTGCTCGGCGAGGCAGGTGCGCGTGTATGCGCGTGTCCGACGACCGAGGCGAACCTCGGCGACGGCTTCCTCCCGGTCGAGCGCCTCCTGCACCGCGGCATCGGCCTGTGCATCGGCTCGGACTCGAACGTGCGCATCGACCCGCTCGAGGAGCTGCGCGAGCTGGACGGGATCGCCCGCCGTCAGTCCGGGCGCCGCGACGTCTTCGCGCGTCGACGACGCTGCTGGCGATCGGCTCCGACGAGGGCGCCGGCGTCGATCGGGATCGAGGACTGGCCGGACGTCACCGTGAACGCGTCGCACCCGCAGCTGCGCGGCGTGGCGGAGCCGCTGTGCGCGCTCGTCGCCGGCTGCTCGGCCGACGTGTTTCGCTGAGCCGGCGCCTACGGCGTCAGTGGCCCGTGACCGTGGTCGCCACCGCCGCCGCCGCCGCCGCCGCCGCCGCCGTTTCCGCCGTCATGGCCGTGGTCGTGACCGCTGTCGCCGCGAGGAGTCGGACGACGGCGGGCTCGCTGTCGACCCGCTGTCGTCTGCGTCGGACGTCTGCGTGGTGGTCGTCGGTGGTCGGCGGTCGTGCTCGGTCGATGGTCGCTCGTCGTGGTCGTGGTGTGGTCGTGGTGTCGGTCGTCGTCGTCGTGTCAGTCGTCGTCTGATCGTCGTCGTAGTCGGCGTCGTCGTCGTCGTCGGGTCGGTCGCTCGTGCCGGAGGTGGCTCGGTCGTGGGCGCCGTCGGCGGTTGTAGCCAACTGATCGTTCGCCGCGTCGAGTCGCCGGTGTCGCCGTTCCCCTTGCCGTGCGACACCGAGGGCCGTCGTTCCGCATGGTGGACGCTACCGGGTTCCCCGAGCTGCTCCCGAGCCTTGCGAGCCGCTCGAGCCGTCGGCGCTGCCGGAAGCCGCCGGCGCTGCGTCGGCGTGGCGGCGGACGCGACGGGAGGCTGTTGCCGACGCGGCCGGAGTCGTCGCCGGGGCGGCAGGCGCATGGGAGTGAGACGGACTGCCACGCGGGCTCGATCCCGGACGCGGCAGGGCGATCCGCCGTCGCCGGCGGGTCGGGCGTCGAGCTCAGCGGAGACGTCCTGGACGATCACCGGCTTCGGGCCCGATACGCCGGCCGCTCTGCGGACGCCGGTTCGGACCGGCGGGTGCCGCGTCGCTGCGACGTCGATCCGCGCGAGCCCGCCACGAGACGAGCGCCGCCGAGCTCGTTCTGGACGACGAGCCTGCGTGGTCGCCTGCACGATCTGCGGCGCCACAGCCGCGCGCACATGCTCGTGCGTCACGGCTCGATGCACGACCGAGTGGACGGCTGCATTCGTCCCGACGGCACCGGCGCTCACGGCGACGGCAGCCATCTTCACCGCTGCGCCGGTGGCGAACAGACCCTTCATCGCGGCGATGAGCGAGCCGAAGCTGAAGCCGGTCTTCGCCTTGCCGCTGCGCCGCTTCGCCGCTGCCGGCTCCTCGAGCGCCATAGCGAGCGTTCGCCGCGCGCGGAAGATGAGCATCTCGACCGCGCCTTGCGAGAGGTCGAGCTCGCGCCGCGATCTCGCGGTAGGAGAGGCCTTGCCACTCGCGCAGCAGGATCGCGCGGCGCTGGTTCTCGGGCATCCGCTCGAGCGCGGTCGTCGAGCCCCATGAGCTCGAGGGTGTCGCTGTCGGCCGCGCCTGCCGACGGCACGACCTCCTCGAGGATCTCGAAGTCGTCGGGGCTCTCGAGCCGGAGGCGCCTGCCCGGACGACGAGCGGCGCGCGATGCACACGTTCTGCGCGATCTTGTACAGCCACGCCTGCTCGAAGCGCGTGGTCGTGCCGCGCTGCAGCCCGCGGAACGCGTTGAGGAACGTCGTCTGGACGGCGTCCTCCGCCTCCTCGCGTGAGCGGAGCTGGTGCAGGCAGTAGGCGTAGATCTGCTTGCCGTACTGCCGGTATAGATCGTGCGTCGCGTTGGCGACCGAATCGCCTGCGCGACCTGCATCCCCTGCTGCGGCCACTGGTTTCCCTCGTCCCCCGGTCGGTGCGGAGCATGAATTGTGCGATTTGTCTCCGGCTAGTTACAGTCACCCGTTTGCGGTATTCGCTCATTAGGGACACTGTCTCTTCTGGCTAAATCTCCTAGCCGAGCGGCGCGCCCGCGATCGAGCGCGACCAGGCCTCCGAGCGCCAGGAACGGCGCAAACGGGATTCCCATCGTCCGGCCGCGGGCGCCGTAGCGCGACGAGGAGCGCCACGCTCGGCACCAACGCCGCCAGGAGGGCGACGATGAGCGCCAGCGGCACGGTCCTCCCGACGGCGACGCCGAGCAGCAACGCGAGCTTCACGTCCCCCATTCCCATCCCGCCCGGACGAGCGATCGCCGCCACGAGCAGGAATGCGGCGGCGCCCGCGCCGGCGGCGAGCCAGACGACTGATGGATGCACGAGCGTGCGCGCCGCGAGCACGATGGCCGCCGCGGGCAGCACGATCCGGTTCGGGATGATGCGGTGCTTCACGTCGATGACCGACACGACGATCAGGACGGCGACGAAGAACACTGCGACGACGAGGTCGACGACGCCGGTCACGCCACGTTCCGATCGTTGATGCGTCCCTGCAGCTCGCCGACGTACGCGGACACGTCGCGCTCGCGGAACTCGATGAGCTCCTCGCGCTCCGCGACGTCGCGCTCGCGCTTCTCGACCGGTCCTCGCGCAGCTCCACGTCCGCCAGCGAGGCGGCCTCGCGGAGGCGCAGCTCCTCGTCGGTCTGTCCGAGCTGTCCCGCGCGCTCGGCGAGCCGCTCCTCGCTCTCGAGGAGCCGCTGCTCACGCGATTGCACGCGGTGCTCGCGCTGCTCGAGCTCGGCGAGCAGAGCGAACGCCTCCTGGGAAACCTGCCCCTGCCCGTTGCGCTCGCGCTCGATCCGTTCGCCGTCCTCGCGCAGTCGTGCCTCGCGTGCGGCGAGCGCCGCCTCGCCGTTCGCAAGCATTTTCTCGCGCGCGTCGTAGCGCCGCTCCAGCGTCGCCTCGCGCTCCGCCACCTCGTCCGCGCGCTCCTGCAGCCGCAGCCGCTGCTGTCGAGCTCGGCCGCGCCGGCCCGAAGGCCGACCTCGCGCTCCGAGACGGTGCGCTCTCGCTGCCGCGTTGCGGCGTCGAGCTGCCGCAGGCTCTCTTCGCGTGCGAGGAACGCCGGTTTCCTGTTCCTGCCGCACAGCCTCGAGCGCCGCGCGCTCGCGCTTGAGCTCCCGCTCGCGCTCGGCGAGGCCGGCGAGCTGCTGTGCGAGATGCGCGCCCGCCTGCGCGCGCTCCTGGTGACGGACTCGAGCTCGACCGAGCGCGAGTCGACGTGCGTCGCGAGCTCGGTCACGCGCGCTTCCTCGGCGACGAGCTCGGCGCGCATGCGCGCCAGCTCGACGCGTTCGCTCTCGACCTGGTCGCGCTGGATCTTCAGCGACGAGCTGCTGCTCCTCGAGCTCGGCGCGTGGCTCTCGCGCGCGCGCGATGTGCTGCTCGACCTCCGCTTCGCGGACGGCCAGCTCGCGCGTCGAGCGAGCTCGCGCTCGTACGCCTCGACCTGGTGCTCGAGCGCCTCGCGAAGCGAGCGCTCGCGCGTCAGCGCGCGCTCGAGCTCGCCGCGCAGCGCCGTCACTTCCTCCGGCTCGTCGACGATGGGCTCCGGTACGAGCGGAAAGACATCGCCGATCGGCAGCAGCTCCGGCAGCTCGACGCGACGGCCGCGGGCTCGCCTCGACGTCGGGTGCCTCGCTCCCGAGCTTGCGCGAGAGCTGCGCGCGCAGCCCTGTGCCGAATCCGGTTTCGGTCTCGTGCGTCAATTGAAGTTCAGGGAGCTCGTGATGTTCAGGAGCGCAGGCCCGAGGATGACGACGAACATCGCCGGGAAGATGAAGAGCGCCGTCGGGAAGAGCATCTTGATCGGCGCCTTCATCGCCCGCTCCTCGGCCGCGGCCTGGCGGCGCAGCCGCGAGTCGGCGGCCTGCACGCGCAGGATGCGTCCGAGCGAGATGCCGAGCTGCTCGGCCTGGATGACCGAGCGGACGAAGGCGGACGACCTCGGGCGCCGGCACGCGCTCGGCGAGCTTCTTCAGCGCCTCGGGCCGCGCCTCGCCGACGCGCATCTCGCCCAGCGTCAGCGCGAACTCGTCGACGAGCGCGCCCTCCATGTGCTCGGTCAGCTTCGCGATCGCGCCGTCGAGGCCGAGGCCGGCCTCGACCGACACGGCGAGCAGGTCGAGCGCGTCGGGCAGCTCGCGACCGGATCCGCTCCCGCCGCGCGCGGATCTCGAGCGCGAGGATCGCGTCCGGGGGCGATGAACCCGAGCGCGCCGAGCAGCGGCGACAAGAAGACCCCGGCGATCGGCGACGATCGACGAGGCCGAACAGCGAGGCCGGCGACGACGCCGGCGATCGCGAGCGCGGCCCTTCAGCGGCGAGGAACTGCGACGTCGAGATCCGCTGCGCGAGCGCCGGCGGCGATGAGGCGCGTCGCCGATCGCCTCCGTCGACGCCTTCGGGTTGATCCGGAGCGCGAGCGCCGCGAGCCGCTCGACCGCCGGGCGCACGACGCGCTCGCTGAAGCCGGCAGCGCGCTCGCGGATCTGCGCGTTCGCGCGCGTGCCGTACGTCGCCGCGCGCTTGAGCGCGAGATGCCGGCGCCGCTGCGGCGCGGTCGCGACCTCGCCGACGAGGAAGATGGCGAGCGCCGAGCGAGAGGACGGCGAGAACGAGCAGGATCATCGATCAGCCCTTGAACGACACGATCTTCTTGAGGATGACGGAGCCGATCGCCATCATCACGAGGCCGATGCCGATCAGCAGTGGCCGGTGCGGTGAAATACAGCGGGCGCATGTACGTCGGGTTGATCACGCTGATCAGCGAGGCCACGAAGAACGGCAGGCCGGCGAGCACGTAGGCGGACAGCGGCCCATCGCGGTCAGGCCTTGATCTTCCGCGAGAACTGCTGCCGCTGGCGGACGGTGTCGGCGACCATGTCGAACAGGCCGGCGAGCGAGCCGCCGACCTGGCTCTGGATCGTGACGGCGGTGACGATGAACGAGAGGTTCTTCGAGCCGAGCCGCTCGGCCATGTCCGCGAGCGCGCGTCGATCGGCCGGCCGAGGCTGCGCCTCGGTGAGCACGCGCTGGAACTCCTTCTTCGTCGGCTCGCGCGCCTCCTCGACGACCGTCTGGATCCCCTGCTTGAACGAGTGCCCGGCCTTCAGCGACGCGGCGATCGCGATCAGCAGGTCGGGAAGCTGCTCGTCGAACGCCTTCAGGCGCCTCCGCGCCTTCACGACGACCAGACGAGCGGGAGTCGCGCCGCCGAGCGACCAGGAGCAGCGAGCGACGAGCAGGAACGGCACGCCGAACGAGCGACGATCGACGAGCGCCGAAGACGAGCGCCGCAGCCGAGAGCAGATGTAGAGCGAACTCGGACCGCGAGCAGCGGGAGGTCGGCGCGCTCGAGCAGCCGCTGCGAGCGTCCGACAGGTTGACGTCGCGAACACGTGCTCGGTCGAGGAGAACAGCGCCGAGCAGGAGCGTCCGGCTCTGCGCTTCGGCTTGGCCTTCGTCGCCGCTTCTCCTGGCCGATGTGCGGCTGCGATCCGGCGCCGGAGCCCGGTCGCGCTGCGGCTCCTGACAGCGAACCACGAAGGCCAGCATGACGAGCAGGCCGACGCGCCGGCGAGGGCGACGGCGCGCGAGCCGGCGAGCTCCAGACCGACGCGGGAGAACGCTCGAAGGAGCGCGTTGACGGCGAGAGCGAGACGCCTGCCCGCGAGCGTGACCGTCGCTCGGCCGCTGCCGGCGCCCGACGGCGCCGACGAGCCGCACCTTGTCGCCCGGCCGCGCCGCGGTCAGGTACTCGAGCTGCCACGTGCGCACGAGCGTCGGCGATCGACGCGTAGATCGCGCGCGAGCAGCGCGCCCGACGACGCCCGCGATAGTGACCGCCCGTGCCCGCGGCGAGCTTCTGCAGCGGCCCCGGCGTGAACGGTGGCTCTCGATGCCGATCGCGTAGATCGCCGCGTGCGCCGGCGCGCGGCCGCGACGGCGTCGGCGAACGACGCCGAGCTCGAGACGTCCTGGCCGTCGGTGACGACGATGATCACCCGGCCCGCCGTGATCCTCGCCGCCGAGCGCCTGCGCCGCGAGGACGGCGCGTCCCACATCGTCGTGCCCGGCGTGCGGTCGACGGCGATCGCCGCGCGAGCGCCGCGTCGGCGTCGGTCGTCGCGCTCGAGAAGCGGGTCGAGCGCAACGGTCTGGTGGCCGAAGGTCGAGACCGCGATCTGGTCGCGGCACGCTTCGCGTCGACGAATGCGCCGCGCGGCGGCGGTCGCGTCGCGCAGCGGCGCGCCGCGTCATCGACTGCGAGCGGTCGATCGCGAGGACGACGCTCTTCGCGTGCCGAGGTTGACCGCGCTCGGCGCCGGCGACCGGCAGGCCGTTCTCGCGCAGCGTGCGGCTGCGCGGCTCCCGGCCGGCGCGACGACCGTGACCCGGAGCGCGGGTAGCCGCTCGTGTCGACGCCCGGATGTGCACCGACCGGCCGCGGCCGCCGGAGCGAGGGAGAGCGCGCGCGACGACGGCAGGAGCGCCCAGCGGCCGCAGGCGCCTGCGTCACTCGTGGCCGCCTCCGAAGCCGCGGCGGCGAACGCCGCCGCGCAGGTCGGTCGTCCTCGTTCTCGAAGAACCCGGCGGCAGCACGACGCCGTTGGTGGCCATCTTGTCCAGGAAGTGCGGCTTGAGACCGGTGCACTGGAGCGGCCGAGCAGCCGCTTCGTTCGCTGCGGCGTCTCCTCGTCCGGCGGCCAGGCGATGAAGACGTCCTGCAGCGTGATCGTCCGCCTCCATGCCGAAGCACCTCGGTGATGTGGGTGATCCGGCGCGAGCCGTCGACGAGGCGCGCGATCTGCACGAGCAGGTCGAACGCGGTCGCGATCTGCTCGCGGATCGCGCGCAGCGGCAGGTCGACGCCGGCCGTCAGCACGAGCGTCTCGAGACGGGAGAGCGCGTCGCGCGGCGTGTTCGCGTGGATCGTCGTCAGCGAGCCCTCGTGGCCCGTGTTCATCGCCTGGAGCATGTCCAGCGTCTCGGCGCCGCGGACCTCGCCGACGATGATCCGGTCGGGGCGCATGCGCAGCGAGTTCCGGACGAGCTCGCGGATCCTGACCTCGCCCTGCCCTCGATGTTCGGCGGCCGCGACTCGAGCGGCATGACGTGCTCCTGCTGGAGCTGGAGCTCGGCCGCGTCCTCGATCGTGACGATGCGCTCGTCGTTCGGGATGAACGCCGAGACGGCGTTGAGCGTCGTCGTCTTGCCGGAGCCGGTACCGCCGGAGATGAGGATGTTCAGCTTGCCGCTGGACGCACGCGGCGAGGAAGTGCGCGGCCCGCGCGCGAGAGCGTCCCGAACGCGATCAGGTCGTCCATCGTGTACGGGTCGCGGGAGAACTTCCGGATCGTCAGCGTCGGCCGGCGCAGCGCGAGCGGCGGGATGATGGCGTTGACGCGGCTCCCGTCCGGGAGGCGCGCGTCGACCATCGGCGACGACTCGTCGATGCGGCGGCCGATCTGCGACACGATCTTGTCGATGATGCGCAGGAGGTGGGCGTCGTCGAGGAAGCGCGTGTTCGTCAGCTCGAGCTTGCCCGAGCGCTCGATGTAGATCTGGTTCGGCCCGTTGACCATGACTTCGGTCACGGCGTCGTCGCGGAGGAACGGCTCCAGCGGCCCGTAGCCGAGGATGTCGTCGGCGATCTCGCGGACGAGCTTGCGGCGTTCGTCGCGCGTCAGCGGCGTCCCGGTCGAGCGCGAGCTGCTCGGTGACCGCGCGCAGCACGCGGTCGGCGATGTCGCCGGCGTCCGCGCTGAACAGCTCCGGGCCGAGCCGCGCGATGCACGCGTGGTGGACCGCCGTCTTCAGCTCGGCGTACGGATCGGCTCTGCGATCGCCTCTGGTGCAGCACGCTGCGCCGCGAGCACGGCGTGGACGCCGGCGTTCGCTGCTGCTTGCTGCTGCTCGGAGAGGCGGTCCTGGAGGCCCATGCGTCAGCTCCTCGCGAGATGATCGACGAGGCCGCCGGCGCCTTTGCGCTTCGCGGCCGTCGGCGCCTGCGTCTTCGGCGCGATCTGCTTCGCGAGTCGCGAGATCGCCTTGCGAGAAGTCCGATCGGGGCTCGGCGAGCGCGACCGGCTTGCCGCGGTTGACGGCCATCGGCACGGCGCGGTCGCTCGGCAGCTCGACGTGCACCTTCGTCCTGCAGCGTCTCCTCGACCTCGCTCCGCTTCAGGCCGACGTTCGTGTTCGCGCGGTTCAGGATCGACGTGATCCGCTCGTCGGGAACGAGAGCAGCTCCAGCGTCTGCAGCGCCGAGCCGAACGTTCTTGATCGTCGGGATGTCCAGCCCGCACAGGAGCAGGAGCACGTCCGTGCGGTCGAGCGTCGCGAGCATCGGCCCGTGGAAGAACGGCGACGTGTCGACGATGATCGTGTCGTACGACGCGCGTGCGACCTCGAGCAGCGGGCGAGCTTGCTCTCGATGACGAGCTCGGCGTCCTCGGGCCTGATCGGCGCCGGCAGGACGTCGAGGCCGCACGGGTGCGGGGTGATGTAGCCGGCGAGCTTCTCCGAGTCGAGCTCGCCCGGGGCGACGACCAGGTCGTAGATCGTCTTCTCGGGCTCGATCCCGAGCATGATCGCCGCGTCGCCGAACTGCAGGTCGAGGTCGAGGAGCAGCGTGCGCTTCCTCCCTCTTCGCGAGCGTCGCGGCGAGGTTGGTCGCGACGCAGGTCTTGCCGGTTCCGCCCTTCGGCGAGAACACGGTAATGACCTGCCCGTCGATGGCTGGCCGTCTGCGCTGGCGCTCTCGCGTGGCACGCCTTGCGGATCGCGAAGACGAGTTCTGGGTCAGCTGCGGCAGCGAGGAGGACGTCGGCGACGTCCGGCGTCGAGGGCGGACTCGAGCATCGCGGCGCCTCGGCGCCGGAGCGAGCAGGATGACCGGCGCCCGCGTGTGCTCGCGGATCGCCGCGACGTCGGCCGCCCGGGAAGTCCGACCCGCGGGTCGCGTGGAGGACGGCGTCGAGGTGGCCGCCGGTCAGCGGCGTCGTCGCGGCGTCGACCTGCACGCTCGCACCGACGACGTCGACCTCTTCGGTGGCGGCAAGAGCGCCGCGCAGCGTGTCGAAGCCCTCGCAGTCGCCCGTGAAGTAGATGCGGACGCGGTCGCTGACTTCGCACCTGCCTGCATCACCGTGCTGAGCGTGTCGATGCGCTCGGCGCTGTCCACAGCGCCGATGACGGGCCGGAGCTCGAGCGTCCAGTCGGCGTTCTTCACGACGAAGAAGAGCCGCTGCACCTGCGTGTCCGTCACGGCGAGGATCACCGAGTCGCCGCCCGACGGCGTCGAGACCTTCCGAGCGCCGGATCGTTCGGCGCACTCAGCACCGTCAGGTCGCGCAGGACGATGCGCGTCGCCGTCGCCGCCGTGTTCGTGTCCAGCCGCAGATTGGCGACGAGGTCGACGTGATCGCCGGCCTCGAGCGTCCCGGCCAGGAGCTGATTCGGGTCGCCGGCGATCTGGACGGCGCGCAACGTGCCCTTCAGCTGGCTGCGGATGCCCTGCGCGGCGACGTCGGAGAACCGCCGGAGCGTCACCTGCTCGCCGGCGTACATCGGTGCGGAGAGAACCAGGCCGGACACCTGCTCGGGCGCCGAGATCGCGCCGGCACGACGTCACGCTGCTGGACGCTCTCGACGCGCAGATCGCTGCTTGGCGATGTCAGCCCCGGGCGTTCCGGCCGTGATGTCCCTCGCGGCGACGTAGACGGAGACGCCCGTCGTCGAGTGCTGCACCGAGCGCTTGTAGTTCGTGACGTAGAAGAGCGTGAGCATCATCGCGACAAGGGCGAGGCCGACGGCAATGAAAATGTTTCGGATGCGATACGTCATGGCCTTCCTTCAGTTGACGAGCTCGACGCTGTACACGCCGAAAACGGACAGATGCTGGCTGGTGTTGGACTGCAAGCCGTTTCCGCCCTTCCCTCTACCTACCGCCCCGACCTCTCGTGCACCCCCCCTCTTCACGAACCTCCTCCGTCCTCCCCCTCTCCCTCCCCCCCTCCATCCTCCCCCCCTCCCCCCCCCCCCCCCCCCCCCCCCCCCGCTCCGGGCGCGGCTGCGTCCGCCGTCGCCTCTCCTCCTCCCCTCCCTCTCCCTCTGGCCGTTCTCGTTGCGGAGCCGCGCCGTCATTCGAGCCGGTCCGTCATCGTGCTCTGGAGGTTTCCGGACGAGACCGCCCAGCCGAGGACGTTGATCGAGTACGGATAGACGACGGTGACCGTCAACGTGCTGCCTGCCTGCGTGAATGTGGGGTCGGACGGATCGGCGACGGTGACGCGGCCGGTCAGGTCGAGCCCGCCCGCGGCGCTCTGCGCCGCCTGCTGGATGTCGCTCACGGTCACGCCCGAGACACGCGCCTCGATCGCCTGACGAGCGGCTGCGCGCGCCGCGTCGGTGATCGCGAGGTAGTGGTTGAACGCAATGCCGGCCTGGACGATTCCGAGAAGCAGCGCAAGGAGGATCGGCACGACGAGCGCGAACTCGACGGCAGCCTGTCCTTCCTCGCTGCGAAGGCTGGCGGTGCGGATACGGCGCGGCGTCGGCATGTGCGGCGGCCCGTGAGGGTGGTGGGCCGCCTTGGAGCCGGCCCACCACGCCTCGGTGGGAGTCCTAGAGCGCGTTGACGACCGTCTGAAGCGCGGCGAGGACCTGCCGCCGAGGATCGCCAGCGTTGCGATGACGACTGCGGCGATGAGGGCGAGGATGATGCCGTACTCGGCCATTGCCTGGCCTTCCTGGCGCTTGATGTTGTCCTTCACCCAGTTGAACAGGAACGAAACGACCATCTGATTCACCTCGATGTTCGTGGTTTGCCTACGGCCATTGCGTGACGACCTCGTCGAACAGGTGGAAGGTCGTCGCGCCAGAGACGAAAAAGCGAGGACGAGTGTCGCGGCGATGAGCCCGAGAATCGCTGCGTACTCGACCATCGCCTGGCCCTCTTGGCGAACAACGCGGAACTCGTGCGGATACCTGCACCTCCCTTCGAGCGAGACCATCTGCGGATGAGACCGAACGCGTGGATGTCCCTATGAGCGAGGCGCGATTCGTTCTCTTTCGCCTTGTGCGAAAGATCACCCGAAAGGGGTAGTGGTAAGGTGTGCACGTGGCTCAGCTGCGAACGGTGGACGGGACCGTCGTGTGCACGCGGTGCGCGATTGCGTCGACGCCGATCGCGCGGCTGAAGGGGCTGCTGGGGCGTTCGTCGCTCGAAGCCGGTGAGGGCATGCTCTTTCCGCGCACCGGGTCGATCCACATGTTCTTCATGCGCTTCGCGATCGACGTCGTGTTCTGCGACCGCGAGCTGAGGTGGTGAAGGTCGTGCGCGACCTCAAGCCGTGGAAGACAGCGGCCGCGCGCGGGGCGAAAGGTGATCGAGCTACCGGTCGGCGCGGCCGCCGGCGTCGAGCCGGGGAACCGCTCGTGCTCGATCGCTAGCCGTTCGAATCGGGGCGCCGAGATTCGAATCGGGACCTCAGAGCCCAGATGGCGCGCCAACCAGGCCGCGCCATGCCCGCAACGGCTTCCACCTAACGAGCCGTCGGCGAAGGGCCGTCCGAGCACCACGGCGCGGAACGGCCATGGGGACGGCGATTCGCCAGGTGGAACCGTCGCTCAGCGGCTGCGGCGCGACCCACAGCGCGAGCGGCAGCAGCCACCACCCGATAGCCGCCGGGAAGCGAGCGCGAGCGGGACGAGGAGCAAGACGTCGTAGTGCAGCCACGCGATCGGCGAGACGAGGAGCGACACGAGGACCGTGACCCCGAACGCGAGCTCAGGCCCGTCGCCCCAGCGTGCTGCGGCGACGATGCCCGCAGATCCGAGGATCGCGGCGAGCATGACGCCGGCGTGAGCCGACGCCGCCCCGGCTCCGAGCGATGTGAGGAGCCCGGCGACACCGACGGTGTCGCGGAGCTGGACGTCGGCCATCTTCCCGAGCAGCGCGGGATACGAGCCGAGCGTCCCGAAGCCGACCACCGCCCATCCGAGCCCGCCGACGACCGCGGTCAGGAGCGCCGCTCGAGCCGCTGCTCCCCAGCGCCGCGTTGCGAGCAGCCACACGAAGAGCGGCCACAGGAAGAGCTTGGCGAGAACGACGGCCGCGACGATGGCGGGCAGCCTCCACCGCCGACCGCGTGCGACCCACGCACCGGCGAGCCCGAGCGCGAGCAGCGGCGACAGCGCGCCGAGCCGGATGCTCTCGAGCACGGGTATCGATGCGAACGCCACGCCGTAGCAGCGCCAGTCGCGTACGCCGAGGACGCGGAGCGTCGCCGCCACGGAGACGACGAGGATGGCCAAGAACAGGCCGGCGGCAATGCCGAACGGCATCAGCCCGAACGGCACCATCGCAACCGCGACGACGGCCGGATAGATGAACTCGTCGTGATGGGCTGCCGGGTTGGACGGGATGGTCGCGACCGCCGGGTATGGATTGTGACCGTGGGCGACGTCGCGACCCGCCTGCCAGATGGCGCGAAAGTCGAACGCGGGTTGGTGGTGACGGGCACCGAGCGCGAACGCGACCACGAGCAGCACCGGAAGGACGCCCAGGAGCGTCCACTCGAGCGGTTCACGCCTCATCGCTGAGTGAGATTGTGAGGCGCCGCGTTTCTTTCATAGTTAATGCCGATGCGCCTCTCCGTCCCCTGGGCCACCGCGATGCTTGCCGCCACCGTCGCGGCGCTCGGCCTGATCGGCTCCGACGCGCTGTGGCTCGTTCCGCTCGGGCACCTCGTGGCGCACGGCCACCTCCCGAACTCCCTCCCGTTCGCCACTGCGCCGACGCACGGTTGGCACGACGTACCGGCCGGCGCGCAGCTCGTGTTCTGGGCGCTGTACCGGGCGCTCGGCGGCATGCGCGGGCTCGTCGTCGGGCAGGCGGCCGCCGCAGCCCTCGCCTTCGGCGCGCTCGCGGCCGGCCTTCGCCGTGAAGCGGGAGACGGCGAGGCGATCATCCTCAGTGTCGTCGTCCTCGTCGGCTCCATCCCCGTCGTCGCGGTCACCGGCGTCCAGATCTTCTCGCTCGCCTTCTTCTCGCTCCTGCTGCTGCTCCTGGAGTCGAGCTCCGGCCGCGTCTGGCTCGCTGTCCCGCTCATCGCACTCTGGGGAAACCTCCACGGCGGCGTGCTCGCGGGCCTTGCCCTGCTCGCGTGCTACGTCCTCTTCCGCCGCCCGCGCGATCTCCCCGTTCTCGGCGCCTCCGTCATTGCGGCGTTCGCCAATCCCGAGCTCTGGCACACGCCGCAGTACTACGAGTCGGTGTTCCGCACCGTCGTCGCTCGACGGGGCGAGGGCCTCTGGATGCCGCTCGGGGCCGCGCCGTTCGATCTCGTGCTCGTCGCCGCGGCCCTCGTGCTCGTCGCGATCGCAGTCGTGCGCGGCACGCGCATCCGTTTGTGGGAGGCGGTGGCCATGCTCGGTCTCGCAGCCGAGACCGTGCACGTCGCACGTACGGGGAGCTCGTTCCTCTTCCTCGCGGCGTATCCGGCTGCGCGCGTGTGGCGGATCCGTGCGCCAAGGCCGCGACTCGTCGCACTCGTCGCGGGTGTACTCGCAGCGCTTTCGGTCGCCCTGCTCGTGAAGGGGCCGGCCGACCCGGGATCGCAGCGCCTCGCCGGCCTCGCTGCGCGAACCGGACGTCCTGTCCTGGCAGATGCGATTCTCGGCCAGCAGCTCGTCCTCGCCGGCGGCCGTGTGTGGGTGGACAACCCGATCGACGCATTCCGCCGCTCCGACCAGCAGCTCTACGTCGACTGGCTGGACGGCAAAGCTGCCGGCGCTCCGGCCATTGGCCATGCGGCGTTCGTGCTCGTCGAGCGGACGTCACACGCGGGGCGCCGTGCGGCCCAAGACGCGCGCCTCGTGCTCGTCGCCTCCGACAAGCACGCGCTGCTCTTCCGCGTCAGCCGCGCAGCAGGTTCTTGAGGAAGAAGAGCGCGTTCGCCGGCCGCTCGGCCAGGCGCCGCATGAGGTACGGGTACCACTCCGGCCCGTACGGCGTCGCGACGAGCACCTTCAGCCCGCGGTCGGCGAGCGCTTGTTGCAGGCGCGGGCGAACGCCGTACAGCATCTGGAGCTCGAAACGGTCCCGCCCGATGCCGTGCTCGTCCGTGTACCGAATCGCGTGCTCGATCAGACGCTCGTCGTGGGTCGCGACCGCCGTGTACCCGCCGCCCGAGAGCGACGTCTCGAGGAGGCGGACGTATCCCGCGTCGACGTCGACCTTCTTCGGATACGCGATCTCCGCAGGCTCGAGGTACGCGCCCTTCACGATCCGGAGGTTCGGCCTCAGCTCGAGGAGGTCCGCCAGGTCTGCCTCGCTCCGGTACAGATACGCCTGGAGCACCGTCCCGACGCCATCGAGACCGTCGCCCCGTAGCCGCCGGTAGATGCGCAACGTCGGGTCGACGAACGCCGCCTGTTCCATGTCGATGCGGAGGAAGCTCCCGAGCCCTTGCGCATGCTCGACGAGCCGCTTCACATTCGCATATGCGAGCTCCTCGTCCAGCTCGAGACCGAGATGCGTGAGCTTGAGCGCGACGTTCGCGCGCAGACCCTCGTCGACGAGCCGCGAGATCACCTGCTCGTAGACGGCGACGACGGCGTGGGTCTCCGCCTCGTCGCGGACACCCTCGCCGAGGAGCGTCGTGTTCGCCGCGAGACCGCGGTCGTTCAGGCTGCGCAATACGGGGATGCACTCGTCGAGGGTCTCGCCGGCCACGAATCGGCCTGCGCCAAGCCGCATGCCGTGTTTCCCTACGAATCGGCGGACGCGCGGGCTGTCCGCGGCGGCGAGGATTGCGCTGCGCATTGCGTGGTTTACTCCCGCGGCGACACCCATTCCATTGGCGACAGTAAGCGATAGGCTCGCTCTGTGAGGGTCGAGGAGAAGTCTTCGGCGGCTGACGTGCTCGCCGCACGGGATCGCTACGTCCCGCGCGGGATCTCCGCCTCCGACCTCGTCGTCGCCCGCGCCTGGGGCGCACGGATCTGGGACGCCGACGGCCGCGAGTACCTCGACTTCGCCGGCGGCATCGCCTGCCAGAACCTCGGTCACGGCCCGGCCGGTGTCGTCCGCGCCGTCCACGAGCAGGTCGACCGGTACCTCCACCAGTGCTTCATGGTCGGCGTGTACGAGCCGTACATCGAGGTCTGCCGGCGGCTGGACGAGCTCTGGCCCGGCGAGGCGGCGACGAAGTCGATCCTCGTCAACTCCGGCGCGGAGGCGATCGAGAACGCGGTGAAGATCGCGCGCGCCGCGACGGGACGGCCGGGCGTCGTCGTCTTCGATCGCGCGTTCCACGGCCGCACGATGCTGACAATGGCGATGACGTCGAAGCTCGTCTACAAGCAGAGCTTCGGCCCGCTCGCGCCCTCCGTCTACCGCGCGCCCGCGCCGTATCCCTATCGCGGCGTCACGACCGAGAACGCGCTCGAAGGCCTCGACCTCCTCTTCAAGCAAGACGTCGACCCCGGCGAGGTCGCATGCATGGTGCTCGAGCCGGTTCAGGGCGAGGGCGGCTTCATCCCCATGCCGGCCGAGTTCGTGCGCGCGCTCAAAGAACGGTGCGAGCGCCACGGCATCCTCTACGTCGACGACGAGGTGCAGTCCGGCTGCGGGAGAACCGGGACGCTGTGGGCGATCGAGCGGCTCGAGGTGGAGCCGGACATCCTCGTCGCGGGCAAGACGCTCGGCGGCGGGCTTCCGCTCGCGTCGGTGACGGGCAAGGCCTCGATCATGGACGCCGTGCACCCGGGCGGCCTCGGCGGGACCTTCGGCGGGAACCCGGTGTCGTGCGCCGCCGCCGCGGCCGTGCTCGACGAGCTCACCGCGCCGGGGTTCCGCGAGCGCGCCGATCAGATCGCGACGCTGCTGCGCAAACGGCTCGACGAGATCGCGAGCCGGCGCCCGGTCGTCGGCGAGGTGCGCGGTCTCGGAGCGATGCTGGCGCTCGAGCTCGCCGAGCGCAACGCCGCAGCTGCGAAGCGCGTCGTCGCGCGGGCACGCGAGCGCGGCCTCGTACTCCTCTCGTGCGGGCTCGACGGCAACGTCATCCGTCTGCTGCCGCCGCTGTCGGCCACCGACGACGAGCTCGTACGTGGGCTCGCGATCCTCGAGGAAGCACTTGGCGACGCAAGCCCCGAGTAGGGACGACGTCGCCGCCCCGGCCACCGCTCCCGCGGTTCGCCTCTCTGGCATACGGCGCGCGTACGGGGACGTTCTGGCCGTCGACGGCGTCGACCTCGACATCGCCACGGGAGAGTTCTTCACCATGCTCGGCCCTTCTGGCTCGGGGAAGACGACGACGTTGCGCGTCATCGCGGGCTTCGAACGCCCCGACGACGGCCACGTCGAGCTCTCCGGCGTCGACGTGACGCGGGTTGCTCCGTCCGAGCGCGACGTGAACACCGTCTTCCAGGACTACGCCCTCTTTCCGCACATGACGGTGCTCGAGAACGTCGAGTACGGGCTGCGCGTCCGCGGCGTCGCGAAGCAGGAGCGCAGGGCGAAGGCGAGCGAGGTACTCGATCGCGTGCGTCTCCCCCACGTCGGCGCGCGCCGACCCGCGCAGCTCTCCGGCGGGCAGCGCCAACGCGTAGCGCTCGCGCGTGCAATCGCGAACTCGCCGTCCGTCCTGCTCCTGGACGAGCCCCTCGGCGCGCTCGACCTCAAGCTGCGCCAGGAGATGCAGATCTTCCTCAAGCAGCTCCAACGCGAGCTCGGAATCACGTTCGTTTACGTCACGCACGACCAGGAGGAGGCGCTCACGATGAGCGACCGCCTCGCAGTGTTCAACAACGGCCGCATCGAGCAGATCGGGACGCCGGCGGACGTCTACGAGCACCCGGAGACGGAGTTCGTCGCCGGGTTCGTGGGTGTCTCCAACGTGCTCGAGCGGAATGGCAGGCGATTCACCATCCGGCCCGAGAAGATCGCGATGAGCGGTGAGGACGGCACGGGCGAGCCCGGCGTCGTCAGCGACGTGGTCTACGTCGGCATGGTCACGCGCTACGCGGTCGACCTCGACGCCGGCGGCACGCTCGTCGTCGTCCAGCAAAACCTCGAGACGTCCTCACAGCAAGCGCTCGAGGCTCGTGGCCGACGGGTCCGCCTGTCGTGGCGGCCGGAGCACACCTACGAAATAGGCAAGGAGGGCGAGTGACCAGGATCAAGAGAGTGCACGTGCTGTTCGCCGCGATGGCGGTCGCACTGTGCGTTCCCGCGGCGGGCATCAGCTCGGGCCAAGGGCTGCCGACGTCGATCGGCAAGGGCGAGGGGCAGCTCAACCTGATCGCATGGGAGGGCTACACGCAGCCGCAATGGGTGAAGCCGTTCGAGAAGGCGACCGGCTGCCAGGTGAACGCGAAGTACGCGGGCTCGTCGGACGAGATGGTGACGCTCATGCGTCAGGGCGGCGGTTCGCAGTACGACGGCGTCTCGGCGTCGGGCGACGCAAGTCTCCGCCTGATCTACGGGCACGACGTCCAGCCGGTGAACCCCAACCTCATCCCCAACTGGAAGAACTTCATCCCGGCGCTCAAGTCGCCGCCGCACAACACCGTCAAGGGCGTGCACTACGGCATCTCGCTGCAGTGGGGCCCGAACACGCTCCTCTACAACACGAAGCTCGTGAAGCCGGCGCCGACGAGCTGGTCGGTCATCTATAGCCCGAAGTACAAGGGCAAGATCACCGTGCCGGACAACCCGATCCAGATCGCGGATGCGGCGCTCTATCTGTCGAAGTCGCAGCCGTCGCTCAAGATCACCGATCCGTACGAGCTGAACTCGACCCAGTTCAACGCGGCGGTCAACCTGCTCAAGCAGCAGAAGCCGCTGATCAAGAAGTACTGGGCGCTCGCCTCGGACGAGATCGACCTGTTCAAGAACGGTGACGCGGTCGTCGGCGCAGCGTGGCCATATCAGACGAACACGCTCATCGCGGCGAAGGCCCCGGTCAAGGACCTCATCCCCAAGGAGGGCGCGACCGGTTGGGCCGACACGTGGATGATGTCGGCGCACGCCAAGCATCCGAACTGCATGTACAAGTGGATGGCGTGGGTCTCCACGCCGAAGGTGCAGGCGGAGCAGGCGATCTACTTCGGTGAGACGCCCGCGAATCCGCTGGCGTGCCCGATCATGAACAAGCTCTCTCCCGGGTCCGCGGCGCAGTATCACTGCGGCGCGTCAGCCAAGTACTTCGACTCGATCCACTTCTGGAAGACGCCGGTGGCAGCGTGCGGCAACGGCCAGAACAACTGCATGGACTACACCCAGTGGCAGCAAGCCTGGACCCAGCTCAAGGGCTGAGTCAAAGACCGCCGGGCCGCCCCTCGCGGGCGGCCCGGCTTCGGCTCACCGGGCTCTTCTGGCGGCATCCGTGGGCGAAGGCGCTCCTGCTCCTCGCGCCTCCACTGCTGGCGTTCACGCTCGTCTACATCACGGCGCTCGTCGCGCTCTTCATCTCCTCGTTCTGGACGGTCAACCCGTTCACGACGGAGATCCAGCACATCTGGAACGTCCAGAACTACAAGACGCTCTGGGACTCAACCGCGTACCGGTCGATCGCGCTACGCACCATCGGCATCGCCGCGGGAGTGACGCTCGCCGACGCGGTCCTTGCCTTCCCGCTCGGCTATTTCATGGCGCGCATCGCGGGTGGCCGCTCGCGTGCGTTCATCTTCGTCGCCGTGCTCCTGCCGCTGTGGTCGAGCTACCTCATCCGCGTCTACATCTGGCGGCTGATCCTCGACGACAAGGGCGTTCTCAACTGGACGCTGCAGAAGGTCGGTCTTCCGGCCGCCAACATCGGATACTCGAACTGGGCCGTCTGGCTCATCTTCACGTACGTCTGGCTCCCGTTCATGGTGCTGCCCGTGTACGGCGCGCTCGAGCGCATTCCCGAGTCGTACCTGGAGGCGTCCCGCGACCTCGGCGCCGGCGGGCTGACGACGTTCCGTCGCATCGTCCTGCCGCTCGCGCTTCCCGGCGTCGTCGCCGGCTCGATCTTCACGTTCTCGCTGACGCTCGGTGACTACGTCACGCCGCTGCTCGCGGGCGGTGCGTCCTCGCAGTTCATCGGCAACGTCGTGTACGACACGATCGGCTCGAACAACGTGCCGTTCGCGGCCGCATTCGCCGCGGTGCCGCTCGCCGTCATGGGCCTCTACCTCCTGCTCGCGCGCAAGCTCGGCGCGTTCGAGGCGCTTTAGTGGGCCGCCCGGCGGAATCCTCCGGCGCTCGGCCCGCGATCACGCGGCGCGCTGCTGCGTCCTCGGTCGCGGCCATAGCTGCGGCTATGACCGCTCCCTGCGTCCTTGCATCGCTTGGTGCTCGCGACCCGAGCATCCAGAAATCCCACCGGGCGACCCACTGATGGAGCGGCGCTCGACCCGCATGGCGATGGGCGTCTGGTCGGCGCTCGTCATCTTGTTCCTCTGGATTCCGCTCGCGCTCATCGTCCTCTACGCGTTCAACAAATCGAACGTGCAGAGTTGGCCAATTCCGGCCTTTACGACCCACTGGTTCCATGCGGCGTGGACGGCCGAGGTCAGGACGTCGTTGTGGCTATCCCTCCGCGTCGGCCTGATCGCGACCGGGATCGCGCTCGTGCTCGGCTCCGCCGCTGCGTTCGGCGTCGCCCGCTTCCGCTTCTTCGGACGCGAGGCGGTGTCGTTCCTGCTCGTCCTGCCGATCGCGCTGCCGGGGATCGTCACCGGCATCGCGCTCAGCTCGGCCTTCATCGCCGGCCACATCAACCTGTCGCTGTGGACGATCGTGATCGGCCATGCGACGTTCTGCGTCGTCATCGTCTACAACAACGTTCTCGCCCGGCTGCGACGCGCATCGCCGTCGCTCATCGAGGCGTCGCAGGATCTCGGCGCCGACGGATGGCAGACGTTCCGCTTCGTCGTATGGCCGGTCCTCTCCACCGCGCTCGTCGCCGGCGGCCTCCTCGCGTTCGCACTGTCGTTCGACGAGGTCATCGTCACGACGTTCACTGCGGGGGCGCAGAACACGATCCCGCTCCTCATCCTCGGGTACATCCGGCTCGGCCAGCAGCTTCCGGTCGTGAACGTCATCGCATTCACGATGATCGTGGTGACCGCGATCCCGGTTCTGCTTGCGCAACGGCTGATGCGCGACACCGGCGTCCTCCGACGCACCGCCGGGAACGTCACGGAAGCCGTAGAGTCGGCGCAGATCACCGCCGTCTGAACAGGAGGCACGCATGAGCACCACGACCACGAGCTACAAGTGCTTCATCGGCGGCGAGTGGGTCGATGCCGCGTCCGGCGAGACGATGGAGGTCATCAACCCCGCCACGGGCGAGACGATCGCCGCCGTCCCGCGCTGCGGCGCGGAGGACGTCGACCGCGCCGTCTCCGCTGCGAAGGAGGCGCTGCCGGCCTGGCTCGACACGACGCCGAAGGAGCGCTCCGAGCTCCTGCACAAGCTCGCCGACGTGCTCGAGGAGAACGCCGAGGAGCTGGCGCAGCTCGAATCCCGGAACGTCGGCAAGCCGCTGATGGCCTCGCGCGACGAGATGCCGTTCTCCGCCGACAACCTCCGGTTCTTCGCCGGCGCCGCGCGCCATCTCGAAGGACAGTCGGCGGGCGAGTACATCGCCGGCTATACCTCGATGATCCGGCGCGAGCCGCTCGGCATCGTCGGCGGCATCTGTCCGTGGAACTACCCGCTGATGATGGCCGTCTGGAAGATGGGGCCCTGCGCTTGCGGCCGGCAACATCCAGATCCTGAAGCCCTCGGAGCAGACGCCCCTGTCGCTCCTGCGCTTCGCCCAGCTCGCGCAGGACGTGCTCCCCGCCGGCGTCCTGAGCGTCGTGACCGGGCGACGGTGTCCCCGTCGGCGAGCGCCTCGTCGCGCATCCCGACGTTCGCCTCGTGTCGCTCACGGGCGACGTCTCGACGGGCAAGGCGATCGCGCGCAACGCGGCCGACACGCTCAAGCGCGTCCACTTGGAGCTGGGCGGCAAGGCGCCGATGGTGGTCTTCGACGACGCCGACCCGGAGGCGGTCGCCGCCGGCATCCGCCTCGGCGGGTACTGGAACTCGGGGCAGGACTGCACCGCCGGCTCACGCGTCATCGCAGGCCCGAAGATCTACGACAGGCTGCTCGAGGCGCTCGTGCCGCAGGTCGAGTCGCTCAAGGTCGGCGATCCGTTCGAGAGCGACGAGATCGAGATGGGCTCGGTCATCTCGCAGGCGCAGCAGGAGCGCATCCTCGGCTTCCTCGAGCGCGCCAAGGGAGCGACCATCCTCACCGGCGGCGGCACGAACGGCGACCGCGGCTTCTTCGTGCAGCCCACCGTCGTCGTGGACGTGAAGCAGACGGACGAGATCGTCCAGAACGAGGTGTTCGGGCCGGTCGTCACCGTGCAGCGCTTCGCCGACGACGACCAGGCGATCGCCTGGGCGAACGACGTCCGCTACGGCCTCGCCGCGTCGGTGTGGACGCGGGACGTCGGCCGCGCGATGAACGCCGTTCGGCGCCTGCAGTACGGCACCGTCTGGGTGAACGACCACCTGCTGCCCATCACATCCGAGATGCCGCACGGCGGCTACAAGCAGTCCGGCTACGGCAAGGACATGTCCATCTACTCCATGGAGGAGTACACCCAGATCAAGCACGCCGCCTTCAAGATCGACTGATCACGGACGCATCAAGACCTGCACGAGCCGTCGCGTCGACGAGCCGGCGAGGAGGCTGCCGCTCGGCGTCCGGGCCCGAACGAAGAGCACGAGCGAGCCACGCTTCGGGGCCTTCGCCGTCGGCGTGATGGTGAGGGTCACCGTGCCGTCCGCCGCGGTTGCCGCCTCCGGGGATGCCTTCGCCCAGCTGTACGGCAGGCCGAGCACGTAGACGAGCGCTCCGGAGACGTCGTACTTGTTGTTCTCGATGACCTTGAAGGTGACGGTCACGGGCGCGCGGCCGGTGATGACCGACGGGTTGAACTTGACCGACGAGACCGTGAGCCGGTCCGTGTCGGGAACGCTCGAGGCCTGGATGGACGTCTCGCCGTTCGGGAGCTTCGTCGTGCCCGAAGGCGGCGGCGGGGGCGGCGCGACCGAAGCCGTCATCGGGCCGATCGCATTCGAGTTCGCCCTCGCGGAGCCGGTGCTGTTCGACGCGACGACGGTCGAGATGGATGTAGTGGCCGACGTCGGTCGCAGTCAGCGACGTACGTCGGCTGCCGTCGCCCCCGCAATCGAGACGCAGTTGGTCTCGCCCGCGTCGCAGCGCTACCAGAGGTAGGTATAGGTGAGTCGACGCCTCGCTGATCCATTCGTTCCGATGGTCGTGGACAGGGTTTGGCCTTGCTTGGCCGTTCCGCTAACCGCGGGAGCGACGGTGTTGACCGGGCGCTGGTGCTCGTTGACCGAGTTCGTAGCGTTCGAGGTCGCCTGGCGCGGAGCCGGCAGCGTTGGTCGCGGTCACGACGACGCGAATCGTGTGAGCGGCATCGGCAGTTCGCAGCTGACGTACGTCTTCGACGTCGCGCCGGAGATGGCTGGCGCACGAGGCGCCGTTCGTCGCGCAGCGCGCGCCACACATAGGTGTACGTGATCGGCGTCGAGCCCGCTCCAGGTGCCGTTCGTCGCGGTGAGGGTCGATCCGACTGCGGCCGGAGCCGGTGATCTGTCGGCTGCGCCGTGTTCGACGGAGGCGGTTGCGCCGGTGACGATCGCCGTCTGCGTCGGACTCCGCCGTGGCCGTTCCGGCCGAGTTGTGCGCCGTGACCGCGGTTCGTCAGGGCTATGTGCCACCCGTCGGCCGCGACGACGGAGTAGACGTCTGCGCCGTCGCGCCGGCGATGTGCGGCGCAATTCGAGCCGGCGCTGTCGCAGCGCTGCCACGGCGTACGTGAACGTGATCGGCGTTGTCGCCGGCTCCAGCTCGCCGCTGGACGCCGTCAGCGCCTGGCCGCTGCTGCGGCGGTTCCGGAGACAGTCGGCGGCGCCGTGTTCGACGGCGGCAGTGCCGCTGTGAACGTCGCGCCGCCACGGCGGCGAAGTGACGGCGGTACGCCGGAACGATGACAGCGACGACGAGCAGGCTACGAGCAGAAGTCTCTTCATGCGAGCCACTGTACGCAGGCACCTGGACGGCACCTGCCTCGTCCAAGAGTCTTACGAAGGCTTTACGGCGAGTCGTTACGCCAAGCCGCCGGTACAGCCGGTCGATCATCTCCGGCATCGCTTCGAGCCGCTCGGTGATCGCGCGCAGCCGGAACTCGCGGAAGTGCTCCGCCTCGACGTCGAGCGCGTCTGCGAGCGTCCGCACGACGTCGTTCGACGGGACCGGACGGTTGCCATGGACGAGATGGTTGAGATAGCCGGCGGAGAGGCCGGTCTTGGCCGCGAGCTCACGGTAGGTCACCCCGACCTCGTTCATGAGCGACTCGACCGTCGCGCCGAACGGCTCCTCGCTGAAGCGCCTCTTGCGAGCCATCACCAAGCCTTCCTTGCCGAGATCGGCGACGGCTAACCGCCGCTCCTCGCCGGTTGCGCGGTCGCGGACGTCCACCTTGCCGTCCTCGAGGCTCTTCTTCCCCGCCGTTATGCGGATGGGGCAGCCGATGAGGTCGGCGTCGGCGAACTTCTCCCCCGCCCGCAGATCGCGCTCGTCGAGCAGCACGTCCTTTCCCAGAGCCGACAGCGCTTCCGCTGCCTGCTCGGCGATCTCCTCGGCGCCGGGAAGCGCAACCAGGTGCACGTCGTACGGCGCGACCGACGCCGGCCACACGATCCCGTTGTCGTCGTTGTGCTGCTCGACGATCGCCGCCATGCACGCGGCCGGGCCCGATGCCGTAGCTGCCGCCGAGCAGCGGCTTCTCCTGTCCGTCCTCGTCGAGGAACGTCGCTTCGAGCGGCGTCGAGTAGAAGCTGCCGAAGTTGAAGATGTGGCCGACCTCGACGGCCGTCTGGAAGTGGAGGTCGCCCGCCGTCGAGCGGGCAGCGGTCGCCCTCCTTCGGCTCGCGCAGGTCGGCGAAGCGCGGCGTGAAGTCGCGGCCGGCCTGGACGCCGCGGAGATGGACGCCGTCCTTGTTCGCGCCGGCGACGAACTGGCCGTCGCGCAGCGTCTCGTCTGCGATCACCTCGCCGGAGAAGCCCACCGGGCCGAGCGACCCGCCGCTCGCGCCGAAGGCGGCGCGGATCTCCTCGTCGGTGGACGGACGCGACTCGCCGGGCAACGCGTCGTACAGCTTCATCTCGCTCAGCCGGTCGTCGCCGCGCACGAGCGCGAGCACGACGGTGCCGTCGGCCTTCGTCACCGGCATCGCCTTCGACGTCGCCGCGACGTCGATGCCGAGGAAGTCGGCGAGCGACTCGCACGTCGTGATGCCCGGCGTGACGACCTCCTCCGCGGAGACGAGCGTCTCGGGGAACGTCGGCACGTGCGGGCACCGCTTGCGCGATGTCGCCGTCCGCGGCGTAGTCGCCATTTTCACAACGCACCAATACGTTCTCGCCCGAGCCCGACGGCGCGAGGAAGTCGACGCTGAACTTCCCGCCCATGATCCCGCTCTCGGCCTGAACGTCGTACGCCTCGAGCTCGCAGCGGGCGAAGATCTTCTTGTACGCCTCGCGGTTCGCCTCGAAGCTCCGCTTGACGCCCTCGTCGTCGCGGTCGAACGAGTAGGCGTCCTTCATGATGAACTCGCGGACGCGGAGGAGGCCTCCGCCGCGGGCGCGGCTCGTTCGCGGTCCTTGACGGAGAAGTGGTACCAGAGCTGCGGGAGCTGCTTGTACGACTGGATCTCGCGCGCGTGGAACGTGACCGTCTCCTCGTGCGTGGGCGCAAGGAGGTAGGGCTGTGCCCTCGACGCGGAACGCAAAGTTCGGGGACATTGGCGCGCCCCGTCGTCTCCCACAGCTCCGATCGGCGTGAGCAGGGGCATGAGCATCTCCTGCCCGCCGATCGCGTCCATTTCCTCGCGGACGATCTGCTCGACCTTGCGGTGGACGCGCCAGCCGAGCGGCATGAACGTCCACAGGCCTGCGCTGACCTGGCGGATGAACCCGCCGCGAACGAGGAGCTTGTGCGAGACCGCGTCCGCATCGGCGGGGTCGTCGCGCAGCGTCGGGAGAAAGAGCTGTGAGGCCCGGAAGATCATGCGTTGTCCGGGCAGACTACTCGAGCGGGATCATCGAAGCTTCGGCCATCGCAAGCGCGGCCGGCTTCGCCATCTTCAGACGTTTCGGGCGCTGCATTCCCTCCGCGATCCACTTGTCGATTTCGAAGAACAGCTCCTCGATGAGGATGTCGGACGACACCTTCTTCAGCACGCGTCCGTGCGCGTAGATGAAGCCGACGTCGCGGCCGCCCGCGATGCCGAAGTCGGCGTCGCCGCTCTCCCCCGGGCCGTTCACGGCGCAGCCGAGGACAGCGACCTCGAATGCCTGCGGGTAGTTCGCCAGCCGCGTCTCCACCTCTTCGGCGAGCGTGTGCACGCCGACGTTGTCGCGACCGCATGACGGGCAGGCGATCATCACCGGCCCTCGCTCGCGGAGCCCGAGCGCCTTGAGGATCTCGAACGCCGTCTTCGGCTCCTCGACCGGGTCGGCGGACAGCGAGACGCGGATCGTGTCTCCGATCCCCTCGGCGAGCAGCGTGCCGATGCCGACCGCGCTCTTGATCGAGCCGCTGAAGACGGTCCCCGCCTCCGTGACCCCCAGGTGGAGCGGATACGGGACGCGCTCGGCCAGCATGCGGTACGCGCGGATCATCGTCGGCACGTGGCTCGACTTGACCGAGATCTTGAAGTCGTAGTAGTCGAGCGACTCGAGCAGGCGCACCTCCTCGAGGGCTGCCTCCATGAGCGCCTCCGCCTGGTCGCGGTGCGCGATGTCCTCGAGATGCTTCGGCAGCGAGCCGGAGTTCGCGCCGATCCGCATCGGGATGCCCTTCGCCTTCGCCGCGCGGACGACGTCGGCCACCTTGTCCGGCCCGCCGATGTTGCCCGGGTTGATGCGCACCGCCGCGACGCCCTGCTCGATCGCCTTCAGCGCGAGGCTCGCGTTGAAGTGGATGTCGGCGATGATCGGCACCGGCGAGAAGCGGACGATCTTGCCGAGCGCCTCGGCGTCCTCTGTCTTCGGCACCGCCACGCGCACGATCTCGCAGCCGGCCGAGACGAGCTCGGCGATCTGTGCGGTCGTCGCCGGCACGTCGTGCGTCTTCGTCGTCGTCATCGACTGGACGACGATGGGCGCGCCGCCACCGATCTTCACGCCGCCGACCGAGATCTGCCGTGTGCTGGCCATCTCAGCCCAGTTTAGCCAGGCGCATTCCCACCGAGGTCGTGCTGGAGGGCGATCACCCAGATCAAGATAATCAGAGCAAAGCCGATCACGGACACGCGCTCGTACACCTCGCGGGCGAGCGCGCGGCGGCGCACCCCCTCGATGATCGAGAAGAGGATGTGGCCGCCGTCGAGCGGCAGCAGCGGCAGCAGGTTCAGCAGCGCGAGCGACATGCTCACGAGGCCGACGATCTGGAGGTAGTAGTTGAACCCGACCTTCAGCGCCGCGGCCGAGATCCGGACGATGCCGACGGTGCTCGTCAGCTGGGTCTGACCCGTGCTTGTGGAAGAGGGAGCCGAACGCGCTGAAGGTGCCCGTCACGACCGTCCAGCAGTCCGATGCCGCGCGGCTCGCGCTGTGGCCCAACGAATAGGTCACGAGCGTCGCCGCCGGCTCGAAGCCCCAGATCCAGCGGCCCTGAAGGCGAATCGTCTTCCGCGGGCCGAGCACCACCGTGCGCCCTCCGCGATCGACCGTGACCGTGATTGCCCGGCCATCGCTGCTCCGGATGAGACGCGAGACGGTGTCGAACGTCGTCGCCTGCCTCCCGTCGACCGCGACGACGTGGTCGCCCGCCTGCAGCCCGGCGGCCGCTGCCGGCGTGTTCGCCGTGACGGCTGCGACCTCGTTGCTCGGCTGCGCGCTCGGTGCGCCGGTCGCGTACACCGCCGTGAAGATGAGGAAGGCGACGAGCACGTTCGCGAGCGGCCCGGCGGCGATGACGGCGATCCGCTTCCACGTCTTCTGGCGCCAGTACGCGTCGGAGCTCGTTCCCTCGTCCACCTCGCGCAGCGCGCGATTCGCGGAACGGCGCGCGGCCTTGGTGAGCTCCGCCTGCTCGACGGCCTGTCGCAGCTCCGGGATGTGCGCCCGCGCGCCTTCGAGGTCGTCGGCGTCGAGGAAGCGGCGCACCTGCTGCGTGACAGGCGCGAGCGACGCGTCCTCGTGCAGCGCCGGCCCCATGAACGCCTCGAGGTCGCTTCCTGCCGGACGATGCATGCCGGGGATGCGGACGTAACCGCCGAGCGGGATTGCGCCGATGCCGTATTCGATTCCCTTCCGCTTGACCTTCGCGACCGCGGGCGGGAACCCGATGTAGAACGCGCGCGGCCGCATGCCCACGGCGAGCGCGACCGTGAAGTGCCCGAGCTCGTGCAGGAACACGAGCAGCACGAGGCCGAGGATGACGGTGACCCAGATCACGCGACGGGGATCGCGCGCGCTGCGCGATCAGCCTCCACCAGGTCGGCGAGGTCGCGCGCCGGCGATCCGTCGGCGCGCTCGAGGGCGTCCGCCACGATCTCCGCGATCTCGAGGAACGGCAGCCGCCCCTCCAGGAACGCGGCCACGCCGACTTCGTTCGCGGCGTTGAAGACACACGGATAGGTGCCGCCCTTCTCCCCCGCTTCGCGCGCGAGCGCGAGCATCGGGAACGTCTCGAGATCCGGTGCTTCGAAGACGAGGGAGAGCGAGGTCAGGTCGAGCGGGGCAAGAGGCGTAGCGGCGCGCTCCGGATACGTGAGCGCGTACGAGATCGGCGCGCGCATGTCGGGGTAGCCGAGGTGCGCGAGCGCCGCGCCGTCGCGGAAGCGCACGAGCGAGTGCACGATCGACGTCGGCTGCAGGACGACGTCGATGCGCTCATACGGAACGGCGAACAGGAAGTGCGCCTCGATCAGCTCGAGGCCTTTGTTCGCGAGCGTCGCCGAGTCGACCGTGATCTTCGGCCCCATGCGCCACGTGGGATGCGCGAGGGCCTCCTCCGGCGTCACCGCCGTCAGCTCGTCGCGGGTGCGGCCGCGGAACGGCCCGCCCGATCCGGTGAGGACGAGCGAGTCGACCTGTTCCGGCTCACGACCTTCGAGGCACTGGAAGAGCGCCGAGTGCTCGCTGTCGACCGGAAGGATCCGCCCGCCGCCGCGCCGTTGCGCGTCGAGCGCGAGCTCGCCGGCTGCGACGAGGCTCTCCTTGTTCGCGAGCGCGAGGTCGACGCCGTGCTCGAGCGCCCACAGCGTCGCGTGCACGCCGGCGAAGCCGACGACCGCGTTGAGGACGACGTCCGGCTCGGCCCGGTCGAGGAGCTCGGTGAGGTCGCCGCCGACCTGCTTGAGCGGCGCGTCGACGTCGTCCAGCGGCGAGGAGCCGGAAGCCGACGGCGCAGAGCTCGAGCCCCGGATGAGCTTCGACGATCTCGATCGCCTGGCGCCCGATCGACCCCGTGGCGCCGAGAAGAGCGACGCGCTTCACCGAGTCAGTGTAGGGGCCTCACGCGTGCCCGAGGCCGAGCAGGAGGAAGTACGCGGCCGGCGCGGCGAACAGCAGCGCGTCCACGCGGTCGAGGATGCCGCCGTGGCCGCCGAGCAGCCGTCCCGTGTCCTTGACCTGCATGTCGCGCTTCAGCATCGACTCGAACAGGTCCCCGGCCACGGCGGCGAGCACGACGACGACGCCGAGGACCACCGACTGCCACACGTTCAGATACGTGTGCCGCGTGTCGTACAGCGCGACGAACGAGACGAAGATGCCGGCAAGCGCGCCGATGACGAAGCCCTCCCACGTCTTCCCGGGCGAGAGCGTCGGCGCGAGCTTGTGCCGTCCGATCAGCCGTCCGCCGAAGTACGCGAGCGTGTCGTTCGCCCACACGGTCAGGAGAACGGTGAACGCGAGCAGCCGGCCGTGATCGTGCGGATGACGCAGGAGAAGCAGAAAGCCGAGCCCGAACCCGATCCAGGCGGCCCCGAGCACGGTGGCGCCGATCGCCACGGTCGACGGCGCGCGCGTCCTCGCGAGCGCGCTCGCGGCGAACGCGAACAGGAACGTCGCGAGCAGGCCGCCGAGCATCCATGCGAGCCCGTTCGTCTGCGCCACGGTGAGCGCCAGCGCGACGCCGAGATAGATCGCCGGCGCGAGCGGCCGCAACGGCCGGGCGACGGTGACGAACTCGTGGACGGCGACGAGGCTCGCGAGCAGGACGAGGACGTAGCAGCCACCAGCCGCCGAGCCAGACGATGCCCAGCACGACCGGGAGGCCGATGATGCCCACGACGACGCGGGAGATGAGATTGGTCATCGTCCGCCGAATCTGCGGCGCCGCTGCGCGTAGTCCTCCAACGCGCTGCGAAATTCCTCGGGCCCGAAGTCGGGCCACAGGGTGTCGGTGAAGACGTATTCCGAGTACGCCGACTGCCACAGGAGGAAGTTCGACAGCCGGAGCTCCCCGGAGGTGCGGATGACGAGATCCGGGTCCGGCATCGACGGCGCATACAACCGGAGGGCGAACGACTCCTCGTCGAACGGTCCTCCGTCAGCCGCGAGCCGGCGCGCTGCCTCGACGATCTCGGCCCGGCCGCCGTAGTCGAACGCGATCCAGAGGTGTAGGCGCCGCGCCGCCACCGTCGCGCGCTCGAGCTCCTCCATCTTGTCCCGCAACCACTCGGGTGCGCGGTCGCGGCGGCCGACGAACTGCGTGTGCACGCCTTCCTGCGCGAGGTCGTGCAGCTCGCGGTCGATGGTGTCGCCGAAGATCTCCATCAGCGCCGAGACCTCGTGCTCGGACCGCGCCCAGTTCTCGGTCGAGAACGCGTACACGGCGAGCGATGCGACGCCGACGTCCATGGCCGTCTCGACCACCGGTCGCAGCGCCCGCGAGCCGGCGCGGTGCCCTCCGCCACGTCGAGGCCGCGGGCGGAGGCCCAGCGGCCGTTGCCGTCCATGACGATCGCGACCGCGCGCGGGATCTCGGTGAGGAGGTCGGTGGCGGTCAGACCTCCATGACCTCCGCTTCTTTGTGCCGCAACAGGTCGTCGATCTGCTTCGTGTGGTCGTCGGTCAGCTTCTGCACGCGCTCCTCGGCGCGGTGCTCGTCGTCGGCTCCCACGTCGCCGCTGTCGACGAGCTCCTTCAGGTGCCGCATCGCGTCGCGACGGATGTCGCGCACCGCGACCCGGTGCCCCTCCGCGAGCCCGCGCACGACCTTGACGAGGTCCTTGCGCCGCTCTTCGGTGAGCTGCGGGATCGGAAGCCGGATCATCTTGCCGTCGTTCGACGGCGTGAGCCCGAGATCCGACTCCTGGATCGCCTTCTCGATGCTGCGGATGGAGCCTGGATCGAACGGCTGGATGGTGAGCATCCGGGCTTCCGGCACGCCGATCGTCGCGAGCTGCTTCAGCGGCGTCTTCGTGCCGTAGTAGTCGATCTCGATCCGGTCGAGCAGCGAAGCCGACGCGCGGCCGGTCCGGACGGTGTTGAACTCGGCGCGCGAGTGCTCGACCGACTTCGTCATCCGCGCCTGCGCTTCCTGGATCAGATCGTCGACGGTTGCCATCCTGCTCCGCCCTCCTAGTGCGTCTCGATGACCGTTCCGACCTTCTCGCCCGCAACGACGCGCGCGATGTTGCCGTCGGCGAGCTCGAACACGTGGATCGTGAGCTTGTTGTCCATGCAGAGCGAGAGCGCCGTCGTGTCCATCACGCGCAGACCGCGCTCGATCGCCTCCAGGTGCGTGAGCTTCGGGATGAAGGCCGCGCTCGGATCGACCCGCGGGTCGCCGTCGTACACGCCTGCGACGCCGTTCTTCGCCATGAGGATCGCGTCGGCGCCGATCTCGAGCGCGCGCAGCGAGGCAGCGGTGTCGGTGGTGAAGAACGGGTTGCCGGTGCCGGCGGCGAAGATGACGATGCGGCCCTTCTCCAGATGTCGGATGGCGCGACGCCGGATGTACGGCTCCGCCACCTCGGCGACGGCCAGCGCCGACTGCACCCGCGTAACCGCACCCTGCCGCTCGAGCGCGTCCTGGAGCGCGAGCGCGTTGAGCAGCGTGGCGAGCATCCCCGCGTAGTCGGCGGTTGCGCGCTCCATTCCCTCCGCCGCGGCCGCGAGGCCACGGTAGAAGTTCCCGCCGCCGACCACGATCGCGACGTCGACGCCGCCCTCGCGGACATCCGCGATCTCGCCGGCGAGGCTGCGCACGACGCCGACGTCGATGCCGTACTCGCGCTCGCCCATGAGCGCCTCGCCCGACAGCTTCAGCAGCACGCGGTGGAAGCCGCCGCCCGAGGGCGCGGCTTTCGCCGCCGGCTCGGTTTGGCCGACGCTCACCCTGCGACCGAGAAGCGCTGGAACTCGAGGACTTCCGCTCCGGCGTCGGCGAGCGCCTGCGCGACCGTCTTGGAGGAGTCGTGGATCCACTCCTGCTCGAGCAGGACGTTCACGCCGAAGAAGCGCTTGTTCAGCATCCCGTCGACGATCTTCTCGCGCGCCTGCTCCGGCTTCGACAGCACCTCGTCGGAGTTCGCGTAGATCTCGCGCTCCGCGGAGACGACGTCGGCCGGCACGTCGTCGCGCGCGATCCACTGCGGATTCGACCACGAGATGTGCATCGCGAGCTTGCGCCCGAAGTCGGCGTCCGCACCGCGCGTCTGCAGGAGCACGCCGAGCTTGTTCGCGGGCGGATGGGCGTACGCGGAGACGAGTCCGCCGTCGACCGCTTCGAACCGCGCCGCGCCGGCCGCGACGATGTTCTCGCCGAGCTTGGCCGACAGCTCCACGCGCTGCTCGTCGAGCTCGGACTCCGCGCCGACGCCCTTCGCGTCGACAGCGTCGAGCACGGCCTTCGCGTACGCGAGGAACTCGTCGTTGTTCGAGACAGGCTCGGTCTCGCAGCCGATCGCGACCATCGTTCCCTTGGACCCGTCGTCCGCGAGGCGATAGCCGACCTTGCCCTCGGTCGTCTCGCGGCCGGCCCGCTTCGCCGCGCTCGCCATTCCCTTCTCGCGCAGGAGGACGATCGCCGCGTCCATGTCGCCGTTCGTCTCCTGCAGCGCCTGCTTGCACGCCATCATCCCGGCGCCGGTGCGGTCGCGGAGCTCCTTGACGAGGCTCGCCGAGATCTCAGCCATCACCGGCCTCCACCTCCTCCGACCGGTGCCTCGACTTCGGCGTCAGGCTCCGCAGTCGGCTCGCCTCGACAGTCGGCTCCGGCTCTGGCAGGCTCGGCAGCTCGGCCTCTGCGCCGTTGCATCGCCGGCTTGAACTCCTTCACGGCGATCTTCTGCCTTGCCCTGCTCGATCGCGTCCGCGATGACGCGCGCGATGAGGCCGCACGAGCGGATGGCGTCGTCGTTACCGGGGATGACGTAGTCGGCCTCGTCCGGGTCGCAGTTCGTATCCACGAGCGCGACGACCGGCATGTTCAGCCGGCGCGCCTCGCGCACTGCGAGCTGCTCCTTCTTCAGGTCGATGATGAAGATCGCGTCCGGCTGACGGCGCATGTCGGCGACGCCGCCGAGGTTCGCCTCGAGCTTCTCGAGCTCGGCGGCCATTGCGATGCGCTCCTTCGCCGGGAGCAGGTCGAGCTGGCCCTCGTCCCTGAGGCGCCGCATCTCGTGCAGCCGCTCGATCCGGTCGGAGATCGTCCGCCAGTTCGTGAGCAGGCCGCCGAGCCAGCGATGGTTCACGTAGGGCATGCCGACGCGCTTCGCCTGGTTCTCGACGGCGTCCTGCGCCTGCTTCTTCGTGCCGACGAACAGCACGGTGCCGTTTCGCTCAGCGAGGTTGCGGACGAACAGCGCGGCCTCCTCGAGGTGCTCGCTCGTCTGCGTCAAATCGATGATGTAGATGCCGGACCGCTCGGTGAAGATGAAGCGGCGCATCTTGGGATTCCAGCGTCGCGTCTGGTGGCCGAAGTGAACTCCGGCCTCCAACAGCTCGCGCATGGAGGCAACGGGCATGGTGCTCCTTCCAGATTGGTTTGGCGAGCGCCGGCGGAACCGAGGCGCAACCGGTCTCAAGGACCGGCACCCGCGCCGCGGGACGAGCCGCCGGGGAGGAGGGACGTTTCCGGCGAAAAGTCTAGCTGCGGGCCGCAGAAAGGGCGGATTCGAGATCGGCCGGGAGCGGCGAGCTCACGTCGACCTGATCGCCCGTGAACGGGTGCGGGAAGGCCAGGCGGGCTGCGTGCAGGAACTGGCGCTCGAGGCCGAGATCTCCGGCGCGGCCGTACACGGGATCGCCGGCGACCGGCAGGTCGACGGCGGCCAGGTGGACGCGGATCTGATGCGTCCTCCCCGTCTCCAGGCGGACGCGTAGGAGCGCGTGCCGCCGGAGAAGCTCTTCCACCTCGAAGTGCGTGACCGCCTCGCGCGGCGTGTCGGTGTCGAGCGAGTGGCGCAGCGCATCCCTCCGGTCGCGCCCGATGGGCGCGTCGATCGTGCCGCTCCGCGAGCGCGGCCGGCCGACGACGAGCGCCAGATACTCGCGCGTCAGCGCACGCTGCTGCACGAGCTCCTGCAGCCGCCGGTGCGCTTCGGGCGACCGCGCGACGACCATGAGGCCGGACGTGTCCCGGTCGAGCCGGTGGACGATGCCCGGCCGCTCCGGCTCCTCTCCGCCCTCGACGTCGTAGGCGAGAAGGCCGTGGACGAGCGTCCCCTGCGCGTGGCCGGGAGCCGGATGGACGACGAGCCCGGCCGGCTTGTCGACGACGAGCAGGTGCTCGTCCTCGTACGGCACCGTCAGCTCCATCTCCTCGGGCTGAAGCGAGCTCGTCACCGGGCCCGGGGGCTCGAACTCGAGCTCCTCGCCGCCGGCCAGCCGCGAGCTCTTGGAGCGCGGGTTGCCGTCGACGAGCACGCCGCCGTCGCGCAGGAGCCGCTCGGCGACGGCGCGCGAGCCGATCTCGGGCAAGCCGGCGAGGAAGCGGTCGAGCCGCTCGCCGGCGGCGGTCTCAGGAACGCGCAGGTGCGTCACGGCGGCCACGGTTGCGCGGCATCCGCTCCGCTGCGAGGAGCGTGCTGAGAAGGATGACGACGCCGACGACGATGAAGCTGTCGGCCAGGTTGAACGCCGGCCAGTAGCGCAGGTCGATGAAGTCGGTCACGTAGCCGAGGCGCACGCGGTCGACCAGGTTCGACACGCTCCCGCCGATCACGAGGCCGAGCGCGACCGGCAGCACCGGGTGGCGCGCGCCCGAGCGCGCGAAGAACAGCAGCATCCACGCGACCGCGATCCCGGTGAGGACGATGACGACCGAGCGTCGCGCTCGCGAAGAGCCCGAACGCGATGCCCGAGTTCTGCACGTGATGGATCCAGAACGGCCCGATGACGTGGATGCCGTCGTCGAGCGCGAGATGGCCGGTGACGATGTGCTTCGTCAGCTGGTCGGCCGCCACCGCCGCAAGGCCGATCGCCGCGAGGCCGAGCCACTGCATCGGGCCGGCGCGGAGCGAGCGCTCAGCCACCGAGATCGGCGTGAGCGCGTCCGTCGACGAGCCAACTCTCACATCGACCTCACGCCGCAGAGGCTCGCTCATGAGCGTCGGTCCTTTCTGCCCCGATCCACCGAGGACGCCGATGCGAGCCGCCGCTCGATGAGAGCAGGACCGACGCCGGTCAGCTCGACGATCTTGTCCCGGGCGCTGTGCCCCGAAACGATGGCGACGGCGCTGAGGGGCAAGGCAAGCGTGTCGGCCATGAGCCGCACGACGGCGTCATTGGCGCGCCCCTGTTCCGGAGGCGCCGTCACGCGAACCTTCCACGCGTCTCCGTGGCGGCCGACGATCTCGGCTCGGCCGCTGCCGGGGCTCACGCGCAGCCGCAGGCGCGTCGTGGCAGCGCTCATGCCTCGAATTGTAGGGGACTGGGGTTACGCCGCTTCCGGCGCGACCATGCGCGGCTCCCGGCCGTGGAGCGTGTCCTCGACGTCGGCGACGAGCTCGAGCACCGTGCGCAGCCGTTCCCGAAGCATCCGCGTCTCGGTGATGAGGCGCTCGTTCTCGGACAGCGACCGGCGCTGCACTGCGCGCGCCTCCTGGTGCGCCTCGGTGAGGATGAGCTCCGCCTCGCGGCGCGCCTGCTCCTTCAACTCCTGCGACGCGCGCTCCGCCGACACGAGCGTCGTGCGCAGCAGCGCCTCGAGCTCGCGGTAGCGCACGAGGTCGTTCTCGAGCTGTTCGACCTTGTCCGCGAGGTCGGCGCGCTCGCGCCACACGTCCTCGAAGCTGCTGACGATCTCCGCGAGCAGCCGGTCGGTCGGGCCGCGCTTGTACCCGAAAAAGCCGGTGCCCGGTGTCATGTGCAGGATCTCGACTGGTGTGAGTGCCATCGGGTTCTCCCCTCTCTAGTTGAAGCGGTTCAGCACCGTGATCAGCACCCGATCGAGGAGCCACAACACGATGATCGCGACCATCGGCGACAGGTCGAGCGGCCCGAACGACGGCAGGAACCGCCGGAAGATCCGCAGATAGGGCTCCGACACGTCGTAGAGGAAGCGCTGGATCCGGTTGAGCGTGGGCGAATACGGCAGTCGGAGCCAGCTCGTGATGATGTAGGCGAAGATCACCAGCGTGTAGACGGTGATGAAGACGTCCACGAACGTCTCCGCCTTCGAGATGGCATCTCCGAGCAAGGTAACGGTGGCCGTAACGCCCATCGAATGCGCGTTCGCCCCCTCGGGGCCTTTTCCTACGCCTGGTTGAAGAATCCGCCGCGCTCGAGCATCTTGGCCCGCTCCTCGGCGGAGACCTCGACGTTGCGGGGCGTGAGCAGGAAGACCTTGTCGGCGACGCGCTGCATGCCGCCGTCCATCGCGTAGGTCAGGCCGCTGCCGAAGTCGATGAGGCGCTTGGCGAGCTCCTGGTCGGAGCCCTGGAGGTTGAGGATGACCGGCATCCCCTCCTTGAAGCGGTCGGCGATCTGCTGGGCGTCGTTGAAGCTCCGCGGCAGGACGAGGTGCACGCGGACGGCGCCGGGGCCGGGCACGCTCTCGATGCCGCGCAGCCGCCGCGGCTCGGGGGCCGGCCGGAGGATGCTCGTCCGCGCGTTCGCGGCCGACTCGGGGTCGGTCCAGTCGTCGAACTCCTCGCGCCGGCCGCGCCGGTGCGGCAGGCGGCGGACGTTCGGCCGCTCGGCGTACGCGCGCTGGAGCTCCTCGTCGGTGACGTAGCCGTCCTCGTCCCAGTCCTCTTCTTCGGCGATGCCGAAGTAGACGAGGGTGCGGTTCCAGACGTCGGCGAAGGCCATGGTTGCGCGGATGTTACCCCTGCCAGAGGACTGCGCCCACCCTGATGAGCGTCGCTCCCTCCTCGGACGGCGACGGCGTAGTCCTGGCTCGTCCCCATCGACAGCTCGGACAGCCCGTTTGCCTCGGCCAGCTCCCGCAGCCGCCGGAAGTACGGGCGCGAGGCTTCCGGGTCGTCCGTCGCGGGCGGCATGGTCATGAGCCCGCGCACCTGCGGGTACAGCTCCACGAAGGCCGGCACGCCTTCGGGCACGACGCCGGACTTCGTCGGCTCGCCGGAGAGGTTCACCTCGACGAGTGCGGGAATCGTCAGGCGCTGCGCTGCCGACTCCGAGTCGAGCGAGTGGCACAGCTCGCAGGTCGCGTTGACGATCTTCGCCTTGCGGCTCTGGAGGTGGCCGATGAAGTGCCATCGGAACGCATTCCCGTAGCGTGCGTGCTTCGCCTCCAGGTCCTGCGCGCGATTTTCGCCGACCACCGGCACTCCCGCTTCGGCGAGCACGGCCATTTCTTCGAGCGAGACGTACTTCGTCGCGATCACGACGGTCACGGTCGGCCCCACTTCTTCGACGATGCGGTCGTAGCGATCGCGGATCGCCGCCGGCTCAGGTGACGTACGCGATCACTCCCTGGCGGCCGGTGCGGCCGAGATCGCGGCGATGGGAGAAGAAGCGCTCGCCGTGACACGCGGTGCAGACGTCGAGCCGCTCCACGTGCTCACAGCCGGCCGCGCGGAGCGCCCGCTCGACACAGGTCCAGAGATCGAGCTTGCCGTCCACGACGACGTCGGCGCCGAACGCCTCGCGCGCCGGGCCGGCGACCTCTTCCCCCACCTCGTAGCAGCACGGCCCGATCGCCGGGCCGACGACGGCCGCGAGCTTCCCAGGCCCGATCGCGCGCACGCCCTCGGCGACGATTCCGGCCAGCAGACCGCGCCAGCCCACGTGCAGGACGGCGAGGGCGGGACGCACGCGCGATTCGGGCCGGCGCGCGATCGCCACCGGCACGCAGTCGGCCGTGATGAGGAGCATCGCGCGGCCGCGTTCGTCGCTCCATAGACCGTCGCAGTGGTCGTACACCGTTCCCGGCGTGACGATGCCGCGCGACTGCGCGCGGGTCACCGTCGCTCCGTGCCGCTGCCACGCCATCGTGGCCGCGTCGGCGTCGGCGCCCACCGCCTCGCACAAACGCCGGCGGTTCTCGACGACGGAGGCGGGATCGTCCTCGGTGCGGATACCGAGGTTGAGCGACGCGTACGCGCCCTCGCTCACGCCGCCCTCGCGCGTCGAGAACGCGACGCGGTACGGGCCGAGCGCGTCCCAGTCGATCAGCGCGACGCCGGCCATCCCTCCACCTTCGCATGCTCGAGCAGGCGGTCGCGGTCGTTCATGCTCGGATCGTCGACGACGAGCTCGAGCAGCTCCTGCAGCGCGCGTCCAAGGTCGGGGCCGGGTCGAAAGCCGATCTCGAGGAGATCGTCGCCGTCGACGGCGAGGTCGCTCAGACGGTGCGGGCTCGGCAGCTCCTGCTCGAGGAGGGCGCGCAGCTCTTCGACGCCGCTCGCGTCGCGGTCCTTCGCACGCAGGTCCGCGAGCCGGATCGCGACCAGGTCGAATGCGAGCTCGTCGCCGTGCTGCAGCAGGAACCGGCGCGCTTCGCGCGGCGTCTTCGGCCGGTCCTCCGCGCGGTACGGATGCTCGCGCACGATCGCGACGACGCGGCGCGTGAGTCGTTCGGGATAGCGCAGCCGGCGCAGTGTGTCGCGCGCGATCTGCGCTCCGACGCGCGCGTGCCCGAGAGGATCGGCGTCGACCGGCTTGCCGACATCGTGGAAGAGCGCCGCCAGCCGTACGGCGAGGTGGTCGCCGGCGTCGGCCGTTTCCTGGACGACGGCGAAGATGTGATCGGCGAGATACCGCGCCGGTCCGAACTCGGGGATCAGCTCGACGAGCACACCGGTGTCACGTGCGAGCGGTGAGCGCCGCCGCCGGGCGGGCGCCGAGCAGGAGCTTCGACAGCTCCCCCATTCCGTCCGCGGCGAGGCCGCCGCCGATCCGCTCGCCGGACACGAGCCGAACCGCCGGCGCCTCCTCGACCATCTGCGCGCGCGTCTGCTCGTCGAGCTCGAACCCGAGCTGCGACACGAAGCGGAGACCGCGCACGAGACGGAGCGGGTCCTCGGCAAAGCTCATCGGGGACACCGTGCGCAAGATGCGGCGCTCGAGGTCCGATCGGCCGTCGAGCGGATCGACGATCGTGCCGTCCTCGAGCCGGCGCGCCATCGCGTTCACCGTGAAGTCGCGGCGGCGCATGTCGTCCTCCACCGACAGCGCCGGATCGGCGACGATCTCGAAGTCGTGCCGGCCCGGGCCGGTGCTCACTTCCTTGCGCGGCGGCGCGAACTCGATTCCGGCCGGCGCGAGCGCGCGAATCTCCGCATCGCGCGGATGCAGGCGGATTCCGACGAGGCGATCGGCGACGACGAGGTCCTCGACGCGGCCGTGCGGCTCGAGCGCAGCCCGGAGCGCGTCGGTGTCGACGCCAGGGACGAGGAAGTCGGCGTCCTTCGACTCGAGGCCGAGCAGCTCGTCGCGGACGGCGCCGCCCACGAGGTACGCGTCCAGGCCGAGCGAACGGACGTAGTCCTCGATCGCGCGGATCACGTGGTGCCTAGACCGTCGCGATCGCTTCGATCTCGACGAGCGCCCCCGACGGAAGCTTCGCCACCTCGACGGTCGAACGCGCGGGCGGCACGTCGCCGACGTGCTGCGCATACACGCTGTTCATTCCCTGGAAGTCGTCGAGGTTCTGCAGGAACACCGTCGTCTTCACGAGCTTGTCGAGGCCGCTGCCCGCCTCTTCGAGGATCGCGCGCAGATTCGCGATCACCTGCTCGGTCTGCTCCTCGATCGAGCCGCCGCTCAGCTCCTTCGCGCCGGGCTTCAGCGCGAGCTGGCCGGAGACGAACACGAACCCGCCCGAGCGGATGGCCTGCGAGTACGGCGCGCCCTGGAACGGCGCGGGCGCCGCCTCGGTGCGAACAACGGTCTTGTCACTCACGCTCGGCTCCTTTCGGTGCATGCGGCGGCGAGGGCGACCCCGAGCGCCTTGAAGATCGCGTCGAGCACGTGCTGCGTGTCGGTCCCGTTCAGCAGGCGGACATGCAGCGTCACGCCGGCTCCCTCGGCGAAGCGCTCGAGGAAGCGGCGCGCGACATCCGTGCCGAGGCCGCCGATCCGCGCCTGGGTGAGGTCGACGTTCGAGACGAGCAGCGGGGCATCGGTGACCTCCAGCACGACCGTCGCGAGCGCCTCTGCGGACGTCATCACGGCGGAGCCGTACCCGCGGGCGTTCTCGGCGCGCAGCGGCCCGGCGAGCGCGCGGCCGAGCGCACTGCCCGCCTCCGCGACCTCCGCCTCGGCGGCACCCGGCTCGACCTCGAGCGAGAGGTCGAACGATGCGTAGTCGGCGAGCCGTTCGAGCAAGCTGTCGAGCACGGGCAGGCCGGTCTCGACGTTGGCCGATCCCACCCCGCGCGGGTCGACGCGGACACCGCTGCGCCCGGCCGCAGGCTCGCGTGCGTTCATGGCGCCGAGCGTACTACCTCGGACCGTGGGACCAGGCGACCGGAAGATGGGCCGGCCGGCCCATGGCTCTCGTCCACCCCGCCCCGTAGCGTCGGACGCGCTGCGACGCTCGCCGCCAAGTAACAACTTGTTACTTGCGGGTTAGGCGGTGACTTCGACGCGCTCGATCGACGCGCCGAGCGCGCGCAGGCGTTCGTCGATCCGCTCGTAGCCCTTGTCGATCTGATGAATCGCGCCGATCGTCGAACGCCCCTCGGCGTTCAGCGCCGCGAGCAGCATCGCCATGCCGGCGCGGATGTCGGGGCTCTCCATCCGCTGGCCGACGAGCGGAGTCGGCCCGGTGACCACGGCGCGGTGCGGATCGCAGAGGATGATCCGTGCTCCCATCGACACGAGTTTGTCGGTGAAGAACAGGCGGTTCTCGAACATCTTCTCGAACATGAGCACCGTCCCGAATGCCTGGGTCGCGACCGTGATCGCGATCGATGTGAGGTCGGACGGGAACGCCGGCCAGGGGCCGTCCTCGATCTTCGGGATCATTCCGCCGAGGTCGTCGCGGATGACGAGCTGCTGCCCAGACGGCACGTGCACGCTGTCCTCGCCGATCTCCATGCGAACGCCGAGGCGCTCGAACGCCGGCTTGATCGAAACGAGATCCTTGGGGTCGGCGCCCTCGACGGTGACGTCGCCGCCCGTGATGGCGGCCATGCCGATGAAGCTCCCGACCTCGATGTGGTCGGGGCCGATCGCCCACGAGCCGCCGCTCAGGGTGTCGACGCCGTGAATGCGCAGCACGTTCGACTCGATCCCCTCGATGCGCGCGCCGAGCGAGACGAGGAAGCGGCACAGGTCCTGCACGTGCGGCTCGCACGCAGCGTTGCCGAGCACGGTCTCGCCCGGCGTCAGTACCGCCGCCATGACGGTGTTCTCCGTCGCCATCACGCTCGCCTCGTCGAGGAACACATTCGCGCCGCGGAGTCCGTCGGTGCGCATCTCGTACTGGCGATCGATGTCGACGTCCGCGCCGAGCTCTGCGAACGCGTGCATGTGGGGGTCGAGCCGGCGGCGGCCGATGACGTCGCCTCCGGGCGGCGGCATGGTCGCGCGGCCGAAACGTGCGAGCAGCGGGCCGGCGAGCAGGAACGACGCGCGCATGCGTGCGCACAGAAGCGGGTCGGGGTTGGACCTGGCCACGTTCGCCGTGTCGACGCGCACCTCGTTCGGCCCCGTCCACGCAGCGTCGGCGCCGAGGTCGGCGAGAAGCTCGATCATCGTGTCCACGTCGCGGATGCGCGGGACGTTCGTCAGCGCCACCGGCTCTCCGGTGAGCAAGGTGGCGGCGAGAATCGGAAGCGCACCGTTCTTGTTTCCGGCAACGCGAATCGACCCGCTCAGCGGGCGTGCGCCTTCGATCGCAAAAGCGTCGGCGACAGCAGGAACGACGGCCATTGGGCGGTAATGTAGCGGCGTGTCCGAACCGACTCGCCAACAGGCCTGGGAGACGCTGACGCGGTACACGAAGAGCGAGTCGCTGCTGCGGCACGCGCTCGCCGTCGAGGCCTCAACAGCCGCGTACGCCCGCAAGCTCGGCGGCGACGAGGAGCTCTGGCGCGTCGCTGCGCTTCTGCACGACTTCGATTACGAGATGCACCCGACGCTGGACAAGCACCCGCAGGACGGCGCGCCGATCCTTCGCGAGGAGGGCTATCCCGACGAGGTCGTCGACACCGTTCTCTCGCACGCGGAGCATCTCGGCCTTCCCCGCGACACGCCGCTCAAGAAGGCGCTCTTCGCCTGCGACGAGCTGTCCGGCTTCGTGCACGCATGCGCGCTCGTGCGGCCGACCGGCCTCGAAGGCCTGGAGCCGAAGTCGGTGCGCAAGAAGTTGAAGCAGCCGTCGTTCGCCGCCGGCGTGCACCGCGAGGACGTCTACAAGGGCGCCGAGGAGCTCGGCGTCGACCTCGACGACCACATCCGCACGGTCGTCGAAGCGTTACAGCCGATCGCCGCCGAGCTCGGGCTACCCGGCTAGTCCCGCCGCAAGTCGCTGCAGGTCGTCCTCACTCGTCCACCAGCCGACGGCGGCGCGCACGAGGTTGCGTCCCGGCAGCTCGCGCACGATCACGTCTTGCCGGTCGAGCGCTGCGACGAGCTCGGTCGGGTCGCCGCTCGGCCGCCACGAGACGAGTGTCGAATGCCCTGGCGGCGTCACCACCTCGACGAGCTCCGACAGGAGCTCGCGGCAGCGCGCCGCAGTCGCGGCCGCGCGCTCGTAGCGCCACTCGGGATGCGTCCCGAGCGCGGCGACGAGGCCGGCAAGCGTCGGGCCTGGCGTAAAACCGGAGTCGAACCGCGCCGCTCCCGGCTTCGGCTCGAATGCGCCCGACGGCTCGTACGAGGCGGCGGCGAAATGGCCCGGCGACGCCACGCGCAGCCGTTCGGGATCGCGCACGTACAGTCCACCCGTCTCCGGGGCGCACAGCCACTTCTGCGGCGACACGGTGTAGAAGTCGAATCCGCTCGCATCCACCTCGACCGCGCCGGCCGACTGGGCGCCGTCCACGAGCACGGGAACGCCGCTCCGTTCGCGGACGCGCGCGAGATCGAGTCGCCTGCCGGTCGTCCACAGGATGTGCGAGGTCGCGATCAGGCGCGTCCTCGGCGTGACCGCTGCGAGGATGGCGTCCTCGTCGGCGTCGGTGACGACGACGCGCGCACCGGACGCGTAGGCCGAGCCGATCAGGCCGAAGTGCTCCTGGTCGGTCGTGACGATCTCGTCGTCGCCGGTCAGGTCGAGACCGGAGATCACGATCGCGCAGCTCCTGCTCGTCGACTCCGTGAGAGCGACATGCTCCGCGTCGACGCCGATGACGGCGGCGAGCCCGCGCCGCGCCTCGTCACGCAGCGCGAGGATGCGCTCGATCCACCGCGAGCCGCTCCGTCCGTCCCGGGACTCGCGCTCGAGCTCCTCCCGGATCGCGGCCGTCGTCGCGGCGGCGAGCGGGCCGTTCGTGCCCGCGTTCAGATACGCGTAGCGCTCGAGCACCGGAAATTGCGCGCGTGCCTCCTCGAACGTCACCCGACCGTCGCCTCCACGGGCGCGTGGTCGGAGAGGAGCCGCCCGTCGACCCGGCGTCTCTCCGTCGGCCACGCGACCGGCGCAGTCGACGGCAGCCCGCGAACGAGGATCTGGTCGATGCTGCCGGCGAGCGGCTCGGAGTAGCCCTCGAGCCCGATACGGCGGCCGCAGGTTGACGTCGCCCGCGAGGACGACCGCGTCTCCGCGGGCGAGATCGAGGACCCGGCGGAACTGCTCCTCGGCCACGGCGCCGCCGGTGACGTGGAAGTTGCCGACGAACGGGCTGCCCTCGAGCTGCACGCCGAGGAGAACGCGGTCCGGGCCGACCGGGTCGCGGCGCTCTTCCACGACCGCATGCCGGCGCGCGACGAGCGTCGCGAGCGCCTCGCCGGTGACGGCGGAGCGCAGGATGCCGTGGTGGAGCTCCGTGACCCAGCGGCCGAGGTCGGCGCTGTGAAGCAGCGGCTGCGCGCCCACCGCCCCGATCGCGTGCATGCCGCTCCAGGACTCCAGGTGAGAAGCGCCCACACCGGCACCTCCTGGAGGCAGACGACGTCCGGGTCGTCGGCCGTCACCAGCTCGATCATCTGACGGAGGTACGCGCGCCGCTCCGGAGGGACGGCATTGCCGTGGAAGAGATTCCACGTACGGACGAGCAGCGGCACACGCGTAGCCTACGACCGTGCGAATCGTCCTCGCCGACCCTCCCGCGTTCACGCCGGCGTACGACCACGAGCTCGCGTCGGCGCTTGCGCGCGCCGGCGCCGACGTCGAGCTCCTCACGTCGCGCTTCCGCTTCGGCGACGTTCCGACGCCGGTCGGGTACATACGCAGCGAGCCGTACTACCCGCTCTCCTCGCGGCTGTTCGGCCGCTCTCGGCTGCGGCTGCCCCTGAAGGTCGTCGAGCATCCCTTCGGCGTCGCTGCCCTGAATCGCCGCCGTGCGGACGTCGTGCACGTGCAGTGGCTCGTGCCGGAGCTCGACGCGCGGCTCCTGCGGCCGCGCGTGCCGTCGGTCTTCACTGCACACGACCTTCTGCCGCGACGCACGGCGAAGAAGGAGAACCTGTGGCGCGACCTCCTCGCGCGCTTCGATCGTGTCGTCGTGCACAGCGAGCGCGGCCGGGAGGCGCTCGCCGAGCTCGACGTCGACGCACGCGTCATTCCGCATCCGGTGTTCCGTAGCGATCCCGAGCGGCGAAGACGACGGACGCACCGTTCTGGCCTTCGGGGTCATCCGGCCGTACAAGGGTCTCGGCGATGCGATCGACGCCGTGCGCCTGGCAGGCGACGCGCGGCTGCTCGTCGCCGGCGACCCGCTCGAGCCCGTCGACGGCTATCGCGCTGCGGCGACCGGGCTCGAGGTCGAGTGGCGCCTCGGCTACCTGCCCCAGGCGGAGGTCGACCGCGCGCTCGGCGAAGCGACGGTGGCCGTCTTCCCCTACCGCCCCGAGCTCGACCAGAGCGGCGCGCTGCTGCGCGCGCTCGGCGCCGGCGTGCCCGCCATCGCATACGACGTCGGCGGCATCGCCGAGCCCGTGCGGCGCTTCGCAGCCGGCCGCGTCGTCGAGGCGGGCGACGTCGACGCGCTCGCCGCTGCGATACACGAGCTGCTGACCGACGTCGATGCCCTCGCAGGCGCTCGGGCCGGAGCGATGCGCGCACGCGACGAGCTCACCTGGGATGCTGCCGCCCGTGCGCATCTCGCGCTGTACGAGGAGATTGCATGATGTTCCGCCGACGCTTCTCGGAGGTCGTCACGCGGCAGCTCGACGTGTTCGCAACCGACGAGGCGGACGGACTGCTCGCCGAAGTGCGCGAGACGAAGGACAAGTACGACCATGCCGACCGTGAGGAAGCCGAGGAGGCGTACGGGGACTACATGGACATCGTCGACGCCGTGAAGGACGCGCTTGCCGACATGCGCGACCGCTTTGCGCGAACGCTCGAGGGCGAAGCAGTCGACGAGTACGAATCCGTGTTCGAGCGCGCCGCGAAGAAGCGATGGCGATGGCTCGTATAGAGGACTACGCCATGATCGGCGACCTGCAGACCGCGGCGCTCGTCGAGCGGGGCGGCTCGATCGACTGGCTGTGCTTCCCGCGCTTCGACTCGGCCGCGTGCTTCGCCGCTCTGCTCGGCGACCCGGAGAACGGCCGCTGGCTGCTCGCGCCCGCTGCCGGCGGCACGACCACCCGTCGCTACCGCGGCGAGACGCTCGTGCTCGAGACGACGTGGGAGAACGACGCAGGGCGCCGTGCGCGTGTACGACTTCATGCCGCCGCGCGACAACGCGCCGGACGTCGTTCGCATCGTCGAGGGCATTCGCGGCAAGGTCGAGATGCGTTCGGAGATCGTCATCCGCTTCGACTATGGGCACATCGTCCCTTGGCTGCGGCGCATTGATCATGCTCGCGTCGCGGTCGCCGGCCCCGACGGCCTCTGCTTCCGCACCGACGCGCGCACGCGGGGCGAGAACATGCGGACGATCTCGACGTTCACGGTCGACGCGGGTGAGCGTGTCCCCTTCGTGCTCACATGGTTTCCGTCGCACGGCGACCTTCCGCCGAGTAACCGACCCCGAGCAGGCACTCGTCGAGACGGACCAGTTCTGGCGTGAATGGGTCGGCGCGTGTAAGGCGGACATCCCAGACGAGTGGCGCGCCGTGATCATCCGGTCCCTCATCGTGCTCAAGGCGCTGGTCTACGAGCCGACGGGCGGGATCATCGCTGCGCCGACGACCTCGCTACCGGAGTGGATCGGCGGCGTGCGCAACTGGGACTACCGGTACTGCTGGCTGCGGGATGCGACGCTGACGCTGCTCGCGTTCCTTCACGCCGACTACGAGGAGGAGGCGCGCGCGTGGCGCACGTGGCTCGTGCGCGCGGTCGCCGGCGATCCCGCCGACATCCAGGTGATGTACGGCGTCGCCGGCGAGCGACGCCTCACCGAGCTGGAGCTGCCATGGCTCGCCGGCTACGAAGGGTCAGCGCCTGTTCGTATCGGCAACGCCGCGAGCGAGCAGCTGCAGATCGACGTCTTCGGGGAGGTGGTCGACGCGCTCTACCAGGCGCGGGTGCACGGGCTCGAGTTCCAGAAGAACCCGTGGGACCTGCAGAAGGTCCTCCTCGACCACCTCGAGAAGATCTGGCGCGAGCCGGACGAGGGCATCTGGGAGATCCGCGGCGAGCGGCGGCACTTCGTCCATTCGAAGGTGATGGCCTGGGTCGCGTTCGACCGCGCAGTGCGCTCGGTCGAGGAGCACGCGGTCGACGGGCCTGTGGAGCACTGGCGCGCGCTGCGCGACGAGATCCATGCCGACGTCTGCGCGAACGGGCTATGACGAGGAGCTCGGCTCGTTCGTTCAGTCGTACGGGTCGAAGGAGCTGGATGCGAGCCTCCTGCTCGTACCGCTCGCCGGCTTCCTGCCCGCGTCGGATCCACGCGTGCGCAGCACGATCGAGACGATCGAGAAGAGCCTCGTCGTCGACGGCTTCGTGCTCCGCTATCGCACGCAGGAGAGCGGCGTCGACGGGCTCCCGTCCGGCGAGGGCGTGTTTCTCCCGTGCTCGTTCTGGCTCGTCGACTGCCTCGAGCTCATCGGCCGGCACGACGACGCGCACGCGCTGTTCGAGCGCCTGCTTGCTCTCGCGAACGACGTAGGGCTGCTGGCAGAGGAGTACGACGCGAAGGCGAAGCGCCTGCTCGGGAACTTCCCGCAGGCGTTCACGCACCTCGCGCTCGTGAATACCGCCTTCAACCTCGTGCCGCACCTACCGTCGCCGATGCACAAGCGTCACGCCGGCTAGCGATGCCCGAAGTGATGGGCGGCTGGCAGAGAGCCGTGGACATCGGCGCCCTCGGTGAGCTCGTGGGCGAGCTGGGCCAGGGAGATGATCTCCTCGACGACGATGTTCCGGTTGCGGTCGGCGTGCTCGTACCTGCCGCGGACGAGCAAGAGCGGCTCGCCGCGCACGACGCCGCGGAATCGGTCGTAGACCTGCGGGAAGACGATGAGGTTGACCTGCGCGTATTCGTCCTCGAGGAGCATGAAGACGACGCCGTTCGCGGTCGACGGCCGCTGGCGCGCGACGACCATTCCGGCGATCTGCACGCTGCTGCCGTTCGGGCGGTCGCGTAGCTCGACGGTCGAGAGCGTGTCCGGCGGCAGATGCGGGCGCATCAGCTCGATCGGGTGCACGCCGATCGAGAGGCTCGTCGTGCGGTAGTCGGCGAGCATCCGCTCCCACACCGTCGGCTCGGGCAGGTCCGGTGTCAGCACCGTCGGGTCGAGCGGGAGCGCCAACTGCTTCTCCTCGCCGCGTGAGCCGGGCACCGTCTGCGCGCGCGGTACGAGCCCGAGCTGCCAGAGCAGCTCGCGCCTCTTCATCCCGAAGCAGTCGCATGCTCCGGACTCGACGAGCGCGCGCAGCTCATCGCCTGAGAGCGGCGTCCGCTGCGCGAGCTCGCGGATGGACGCGTACGGCCTCTTCGCGACGACCGCCTCGGCGTCGTCCTCCCCCACGCCCTGCACGTACTTGAGCCCGACGCGAACCGCGCCATCCTCGATCGTGCAGTCGACCTCGCTGCGGTTGACGTCCGGAGTGCGCGTCTCGATGCCGTGGCGCTGGCCGTCGCGCACGAGCGTCGCCGGCGGATAGAAACCCATCGGCTGCGCGTTGAGCAACGCTGTGAGGAACTCGGCCCCGTAGTGATGGCGAAGCCACGCGGACTGATATGCGAGCAGCCCGAACGCGGCCGAGTGCGACTTCGGGAAGCCGAAGCCTGAGAACGCCACGAGCTTGTCGTAGATCATGTTCGCGGTGTCGTCGTCGACGTGGTTGGCGCGCGCGCCTGCGACGAAGCGCTCGCGATACGACTCGAGCGCCGCATGCGAGCGCTTGCGGCTCATAGCGCGCCGCAGTCCCTCCGCCTCGCCGATTGTGAAGCCGGCGAGATGGATGGCGACGTCGAGCACCTGGTCCTGGAAGACGACGACGCCGAGCGTGTCCCGCAGCGGCTCCCTGAGCAGCGGGTGGTCAGCGGGCGGCTCGTAGCTCGGGTCCTCGCGGAGCTTCTGCCGCCGCTCGATGTACGGGTGCACCGCCTTGCCCTGGATCGGGCCCGGCCGCACGAGCGCGACCTGGATGGTGATGTCGTCGAGATTCTCCGGCCGCGTGCGCAGGATCGTCTGCATCTGTGCGCGGCTCTCGATCTGGAAGCAGCCGACGGTGTCCGCTTGCTGGATCTCCGCGAACACGTCGCGGTCGTCGAGCGGGATGCGCGAGAGGTCGATCTGCTTACCGCGCGTGCGCGCGATCAGGTCGACGCACTCCTCCACCGCCGACAGCATCCCCAACCCGAGCAGGTCGATCTTCAGGAAGCCTGCGTCCGCGCACGAGTCCTTGTCCCACTGGCACATCTGGCGTCCCGCCATCGCCGCCGGTTGGACGGGGACGAGCTCGACGAGCGGCCGCGTCGAGATCACCATCCCGCCGGGATGCTGGGAGATGTGGCGCGGGAGGCCGCCGATCTCGGTACACAGTTCCCCGAACGCGCGCCAGCGCGGCGAGACGAGCTTCTGCTCCGCGTCGGGGAGCATCGCCATCTCCTCGGCGACGCGGGCGGCATTCCATCCGTCGGTCAGCTTCGCCAGCCGCTCGAGGTCGGCGAACGGCAGGCCGAGCGCCTTGCCGACGTCGCGGATCGCGCCGCGCGAGCGGTACGTCGCAAAGGTGGCGACGAGCGCGGCGTGCTCGCGGCCGTAGCGGTCGGTGACGCGGACGATGAGCTTCTCGCGAATGTCCCGCGGGAAGTCCAGGTCGATGTCGGGGACGGACGAGAGCTCGCGGTTGATGAAGCGGCCGAGCGAGAGGTTCGCCTGCACCGGGTCGACGTGCGAGAGCCCGGTGAGGTAGCAGACGAGCGATCCGACGGAGGAGCCGCGCCCGCGGCCGGGCGGGAGCAGGTGCCGCATCGAGCCGGGGCCGCGCACCTCGAGTGCGACCTCGCGCGCGAGCTCCAGCACCTCCCAGTGCAGGAGAAAGAAGCCGGCGAGCCCGAGCTCGTCAATCAGCGCCAGCTCCTCGTCCAGCCGCGCCTGCACGCGCCGCTTGTGGCCGTTCAACCCGGCGTAGCGTTCGCCAAAGGCGCGCTCGCACACGCGGCGGAGCTGCGCGCTCGCAGGCTCGGCGCCGTCGGAGAAGTCGGGATAGCGGTAGCCGAGCTCCTGCGTGAGGTCGAACTCGAGCCGGTCCGCGAGCTCGCTCGACCGTGCAACCGCGCCGCGGTCGTCGGGGAAGCGCTCGGCCATCTCCGCCGGTGCAGCGAGGACGGACTCGTGGTTGCCGCGCCGCTCCCGCTCGCAGCCGTCGAGCGAGGTGCGGCAGCGGATCGCGACGAGCACGTCTTGTAGTGCCGCGCGGCGTTCGTCGTGCGCATGCACATCTCCCGTAGCGACGGTGTGAACGCCGAGCGTCTCGGCGAGGTCGCGCAACGCAGCGTTGCGGCGTGCATCGCCGCGCTCGTACGGACGCTGCAGCTCGACGTAGAAGCGGTCGCGGCCGAAGGCGGCGGCGAGCCGCGCAGCCGCGTTCGGGTAGTGCACGGCGAGGCCGTCGCGGGAGCAGCCCGAGAGACAGACGAGCCCCTCGTGCAGCTCCTCGAGCAATGTCTGGTCGAGCGCCGGCGGCAGCGGCTCCGCTCCTTCCTTCGGACGCGTGCCTGCGTGCGCGGCGGTGAGCAGCCGGCAGAGGTTCGCGTAACCCGCTGCCGTCTCGACGAGGAGCGTGACGTGCGCTCCTCCGACGAGGGTCACCTCTGCGCCGGTGATCGGCCGGACGCCGAAGTGCTTCGCCGCGTGGGCGAACTCGAGCGACCCGTAGACGCCGTCGTGGTCGGTGAGCGCGAGCGCCTCGTAGCCGAACTCGGCCGCCCGGGCGGCGAGCTCCTCCGGCTGCGAGGCCCCGTCGAGGAAGGAATACGCCGAGTGCGCGTGGAGCTCGACGTAGGTCACCGTCCTACGCTATACGAACATATGTTCGCTCGCTAGGGGTGGTGGACGTCGGCCCAGAGCGGCACGTCGCCGGGGCCGAGCGGCACGAAGTCGAGCCCGTCGGGCGTGTTCAGGCGGTCCGGCGCCGCGGCCCGGCAGGCCGGCGTGGCCGTACTGCCAGACGATCTTGTTCTTCTTCGGGTCGATGACGACGACGCGGTCCTTGTAGTCGTCGTTCACGGCGATGTTCCCGTTCGGGAGCATCATCGCGAGCGACGGATGGTCGAGGGCTCCCCACCCCGAGCTCGGCCCATAGCGCCAGAGAACCTTGCCGTGCCGGTCGATGATCATTGCCGCGCCCGGGCTCGCATAGTCGGCGAGCAGGACCCGCCCACCCGGCAGCGGCTGCGGGTCGGACGGGTACGAGACCGGCGCCTGCACGGCCCACTGCAGGCGGCCGCTCGCCGAGATGTCGTCGATCCACGAGCCCTGGATCTCGGAGATCAGGACTCCGCCGCCGACGAGCGGCGTGTCGCCGTTGACTGCGCCGAGGTACTTCGGCGGATCGTGCCTGCACACGCCGGTCGTGCCGATCTGGCGCACGATCCTGTGCGACCGGATGAAGAGGACGCGGCAGTTGTACGCGTCGGCGACGGTGAGCGTCCCGTCCGGGAGCACGTACGCGTCGTCGGGCGTGTTCAGCTCGTTCGGGCCGCTGCCGCGTACGCCTGGCGTCCCGTACAGGTGGACGCGCGCGTGCGTCTTGATGTTCACCGAGACGATCGTGTGCGCCTCCTCCTCGTTGGAGACGATCGCCTTGCCGCCCGGCTCGACGAACGTGTCGTCGTCGAAGTTGAGATGGATGCCCTTCGCGAGGTCGCGCGCGTTCGGGAAATGCCACAGCACGCGGTGCTGCGGGTCGACGAGGAGCATGCGATCGTTGCCGCGGTCGGCGATGAGCAGCGCGCCCGGTAGCGGCGAGGAAATGAGCGAAACCGCGCTCAGAATGGCCGCGAGGAGGCCGATCACCTGGCCACCCTAGGCTTCACCGAATGAACCGACGGTTAAGGATCGCTGTGGCTCAGCTGTATGTCGTGCTCGACGGCGCGCATACGCACGTGCTCGACGCGGCGCTGCGCGGCGGTGTCGACGTCGTCCAGTTGCGCGACAAGGAGGCCTCCGACGACGACCTCGTGCGCGCGGCGGAGTCGTTCCGGAGCGCATGTGACGCATTTGGAGCACTGTTCGTGCTCAACGACCGGCCCGACCTCGTGATCGCGTGCGGCGCCGACGGCGTGCACGTCGGCCAGCGGGACGCGAGTGTCGCCGATGCGCGGGCCATCGTCGGGGACGAGCGCCTCGTCGGCCTCTCGATCGAGACGGAGGCGCAGCTCGATGCGATCGCCGGAGCCGACTACCTCGGCGTCGGCGCAGTGTTCGCGACGCCGACGAAGACGGAGTCCGTCGCCGGCGGACTCGAGCTCGTGCGCGCGGCGGCGGCGCGCGTGACGATCCCGTGGTTCGCGATCGGCGGCATCGAGCTCGCGAACGTCGCGGAGGTGGTCGCTGCCGGTGCGCCTGGCGTTGCTGTTGTCCGTGCCATCCGCGACGCGGACGATCCCGAAGCGGCGGCGCGAGACCTCCGCGCGGCGCTCCGAACGGAGGAGTAGGGTCGCGCAGCCGCATGCAGGACGCGATAACACGGAGGGCGTTTCTCGAGCGGGCAGCGGTCGCCGGCGTGGCGCTCGCCGGTGCGCCCGCGATCGGGGCTCGTTCACGGAAGCCGAGTAGCCCGATCCGGCACGTCGTCATCTCGTGCCAGGAGAACCGTTCGTTCGACCATTACTTCGGCTACGCCCGCGAGGTCCAGGCCGCGGGCTTCGGTCCTCCGTCCGGATACACACAGCCCGGCGCCGGAGGCGCCCATCATGCGCCGTTCGAGCTGAAGGCGCTGTCGACGCCGGATCCGCCGCACTTCTGGCCGGCCGTTCATGCCCAGGTCGACGGCGGCAAGATGGACGGCTTCTACAGATCCAGCGGGCCGACCGGGATCGGGTATTACACCGCGAAGGAGCTGCCCTTCTACTACGGCCTGTTCGCCGAGGCGGGACTGTGCGCGAACTATTTCTGTTCCGTTCTCGGACCGACGTGGCCGAATCGCTTCTATCTCATGTCCGGCACGTCCGGCGGTATCACGACGGACGGGGTCTTCGGCGACGGCGTCTTCGACTCGAAGAAGTGGCCGATCATCCTCGACCTGCTCGACGAAGCGCACGTCAGCTGGAAGATCTACAACGCCGGGACCGACCCGATCTTCGACACCGACAACGTCGCCGTCTTCTGGAGCGGCTGGACGCACGATTCGCGGACGCATGCCACGAAGCAGGAGTACCTCGACGACTGCGCACACGGGAAGCTGCCCCAGGTCTCGTGGATCGTCCCGAGCTTCTCGCAGCAGCTCGACGAGCACCCGCCCGCGAACGTGTCGGTGGGGATGGAGCTGCAGAAGGAGCTCATCGCGGCGCTACGGAGGTCGACCGCATGGAAGACGTCCGCGTTCCTGCTCACCTACGACGAGCACGGCGGCTACTTCGACCATGTTTCGCCGCCGAAGGTCGACGCCTACGGGCTCGGGGTCCGCGTGCCGCTGTGGGTCGTGTCGCCGCATGCACGCAAGGGCGTGGTGAAGTCGGCCAAGCCGGCCGACCATACGTCGATGCTGAAGTTCGTCGAGCGGGTGTTCGGACTGCCGACGCTGGCGTCGAGGAACCACGGCTTCGATTCGTCCACCCCGACCGGCGCGAACTACGAGGCCGGCGGCGCGCCTGCACCGCCGCGGGACGGGCTCGCGTCGCTCAGCGACTCTTCGACTGTTCACGGTTCTTAAGCGCCGCGCTGGCTGAACCACCCGCCGCCTGAGCCGTCGTGGAAGACGACGGTGTTCTCGCCGCTCTCGAGCACGACCTCGAAGTAGCGGCGCAGCACCGGCTCCTCGGTCCACCAACGGTCGAGCACGCGCCACTCCTCGCGCAGCACGGCGACCGGCTGATGGTTCACCGCGCACGGCGCCCCGTCGATGCGCGTCTCGACGCGCGCCGGGCGCGGCGCGTTCAGTCGTCCCGCGGTACGAACAGCGCGCGCGTCTCGGGGATTCGCGACCATGGCGCCACCTCCACGACGGTGCAGACGGAGCCGGAGCCGGTGCTTGCTCGGACCTGGCGGAGCCCGTCGCTGAGGCGGCGGCGGTCCTCGGCGCCGGCGGCGAGTAGCTCCAGCTGGAGACCGGCGGGCTCGGTCAGCTCGACGAGCTCGATCCGGAGCTCGACCACCGGTCCGGGCAGCTCGGCGAGCTTCGAAGCCAGGGCGATGCGGATGCGGCCGCCGTCCGCGCTCGGCTCGCGCAGCGTCAACGTCCGCCGCCAGGAACCGCCTCCGACGATGACAGCGGTGAGTGCGACCTTGCGGACGAAGCGGTCACGCCGCTCCGGCCGTGCCAGCGCTGTCTCGACGAGCGCGCCGAGCGCACGCCGCAGCGTCAGCTCATTGCCGACCGCTTCCGGGAACGCGAGCGTCTCGGCGAGCTCGGCCGGCGGACGGCGACCGCGCACACGCGCGGCCGCCCCGCCTCTCGCCAGGCTCCAGGCGCGCCGGCCGTCCGGCCCCAGACGTTCGGCGACGGCGCCACCCGGGAGCCCGGCAAGCTGTCCAAGCCTGCGAACTCCGAGCGATTCGAGCTCTTCGTAGCGCTGCCGGTCGAGCGGCAGCAGTGTCAGCGGCAGGGGCGCGAGGAAGCGCCCGACGTCTTCGTCGCGTACGACGAGCACCTGCCCGGGCCGTGCGACCGATGCGGCGGCGAGCGCGGTGAAGCGTCGCGTGGCCGCGCCGATGCGCGCGTCCCACGCGGGCCCGACTGCGGCGAGCGCGCGCCGGAGCGCCGGCTCGAGGCCGCCGTACAGCCGCTCGACCCCACGCGTCTCGAAGTAGGCGACGCCGGGCGCGGCCGGTTCGACCGCGAAGCCCGTGTCCTCGAGCGAGCAGACGATCTCCTCCCATGCCTGCTCGGCGGCAGCCGGGTCGGGATCGACGAGCACGAGCCGCGGCGCCGTTGCCAGCGCCTCGCCCAGGCGCATCCGCGGTCGGACGCCCGCCGCCTCGGCTGCCGCCGTCACGGGCCCCAGCAGGGGCTCCCCGCCCGCCTCCGGCGCGAGCGCCGCCGGGCACAGCGCAAGGGAGGGTGACTTGCGCAGCGCGGCCTTGAGCTCGAATCCGGGGATGGTTAGGCAGGCGATCATGGGAACGTATGTTCTATACGAACACACGTTCCCCTGTCAAGCGGTCCGAAACTCCTAGAGCGCGACCTCGGCCGCAGCCCCGACCATCCGGACGAAGCGGGGCACGACGTCGAGCGCGTTCTCCCGCGCGCACCACTCGATGTCGTCCTCGAGGCCGTGCTTGCGGAGGTTGCGGGCGCTCTGGCTCGCCCCCAGTCCGGCGACCGAGTTCGGGAAGCTCGCCGCCAGCCGCGCCGCCGCGGCGGCCGAGTCGGCGTGATCGCCGCCGAGCGCAGTCGCGATCCGGCCGGCGCAGTACGCATCGTCGAGCGCGAGCTCGCCGAGCACGCCCGCACACAGCACCGCGACGTCCTCCCCGGTCTCCCGTGCCGCGAACGCGACCGCACCGAGGTTCAGCAGCGACCCGACGAAGACCTGCTCGAACCGCGCCGCCGCGGCGACGAGGAGCCGCGTGCCGTTGGTCGTCGAGAGGACAAGCGTCTCCGCCGCCGGCCCGCCCGCGAGCTCGCGCGGCGAGTTCCCGAAGTCGAACCCCTCGATGTGCTCGAGCCGACGCTCCCCGGCGAGCTTCACCGAGCCTTCGCTCTCGGCGAGCGCTCGTGCGTCCTCGATCTCCGCGCAGCAGAGCACGCGGCGATACCCGGCGGCGAGCGCCTGTGTCATCGTCGAGGTTGCGCGCAGCACGTCGACGACGATCCCGATCGGCGCGGGCGTCTGCTCGCCCGGAGTGAACGCGACGTGGACACGCACGCGACTACCCTAGTGCCGCATGCCGACGTGCTATCGCCACCCCGACCGCGAAACGGGCCTGTCGTGCTCGGAGTGCGGCCGCCCGATCTGCACCGAGTGCATGACGATGGCGCCGGTCGGCATCCGCTGTCCTGAGCACGCCGGGAACGCGGGGCGACGGCCACGGCTGCGCGGCCCGGCTCCGGTCGTCCGCGCGCAACGGCAGATCGGATCGACGTTCGCGCCGGTGACGAAGGCGCTGATCGCGATCAACGTCGCGATCTACCTGATCGGCGCCGTCCAGGGAGCGGGGTTCAACAGCCCGGGCGGCTCCCTCTACCAGAAGTTCTGGCTCGACGCGTACGACGTGCACAACGGCGGCTGGTGGAGGCTCATCACAGCGGCGTTCCTGCACGCGAACATCATCCACATCGGCTTCAACATGTTCGCGCTCTGGGTGATCGGCGGCCCCGTCGAGCAGTACCTCGGCCGCGTGCGCTTCCTCAGTCTCTATCTCGTCGCCGGGCTCGCCGGGTCCGCCGGCGCGCTCCTCCAGACTCCCTTCATCACCGTCGGCGCGTCCGGTGCAATCTTCGGGATCCTCGGCGCGATGCTCATCCTCGAATGGCAGGCGACCGGCAAGCTCGGCGGGCAGGCGATGACCCTGATCGTGATCAACCTGGCGTTCAGCTTCACGTTCTCCGGCATCTCCTGGGGCGGCCATGTCGGCGGGCTCATCGGCGGCATCCTCGCGACGCTCGCCTTCGCCCGCTGGGGCCGCGGCCACGCCGCGTACGGGCGAATCGGGCTAGGCGGAGCGCTCGGTCTCGTCCTGATCGCGGTCGGAAGCGTCGCCATCGCGATCTGGCACGTGCACGGCCTCGCTTAGCCTCCCGCCGCGACGTAGGCGGCGCGGTGCGCTTCCTTCAGCACCGCCTGCGCGGCGGCGAGCCGCGCGACGGGCACGCGGTAGGGCGAGCAGCTGACGTAGTCGAGCCCGAGCCCGTGGCAGAACTCGACCGACTTCGGGTCGCCGCCGTGCTCGCCGCAGATGCCGAGCTTGATCGTGTCCTTCGCGGCGCGCCCCCGTTCGACTGCGATGCGCATGAGCTCGCCGACACCGTCCTGGTCGAGCGTCTCGAACGGGTTGTGCTCGATGACGCCGTCCTCGAGATAGAAGGTGAGGAACTTGCCCTCGGCGTCGTCGCGCGACATGCCGAGCGCCGTCTGCGTCAGGTCGTTCGTGCCGAAGGAGAAGAAGTCCGCGTACTCGGCGATCTCGCCGGCGCGGAGCGCTGCGCGCGGGAGCTCGATCATCGTGCCGCACGTGTACTCGATCTCGGGCGCCTCCTCGGCCATCACGTGCTCCGTCAGCGCGCGCAGCCGGCGGAGCTCCTCCGCGAAGTCGACGAGCGGGATCATGATCTCGACGAGAGCGCCCGGCACGGCTTTGGCGGCCCGCGCGATCGCGCGCACCTGCATCTCGTAGATCTCCGGCCACTGGATGCCGAGACGGCAACCCCGCGTGCCGAGCATCGGGTTCGACTCGGTGAGCGCCTTGATGCGGTTGCGCATGCGCTCGTCGGTCGCCTCCTCCAGCGGGGGCAGGAACTCGTGCAACGGCGGATCGAGCAGCCGGATGGTCACCGGGAGGCCGGCCATCGCCTCGAAGATCTCCTCGAAGTCGGACTGCTGGAACGGGAGCAGCCGCTCGAGCGCCTCGCGGCGTCCGGGCTCGTCGGAGGCGAGGATCATCTCCTGCACCACCGGCAGCCGGTCGCCGAAAAACATGTGCTCGGTGCGGCAGAGGCCGATCCCCTGCGCGCCGAACTCGCGCGCTTTCGCAGAGTCGACGCCGTTGTCGGCGTTCGCCCGCACCTTGAGGCGGCGCACGTCGTCCGCCCAGCCGAGCACGGTCTCGAAGTCCTCGTTGATCGCGGGCGGAACGAGCCGTACCTCGCCGATGATCACCCGGCCGGTGCCGCCGTCGATCGTGATCACGTCGCCCTCGTGCAGCATGTGACCGCCGAGCGTCACCGTCTTCGTCGCGACGTCGATCTCCAGGCCTTCGCAGCCGGCCACGCACGGCTTGCCCATCCCGCGCGCGACGACCGCCGCGTGCGAGGTCATTCCGCCGTGCGCGGTCAGTACACCCTTCGACTGGATGAGGCCGTGGATGTCGTCGGGGGTCGTCTCCCAGCGCACGAGGATCACCGCCTCGCCGCCCTTGCCGCGCTCGACCGCGGTGTCGGCGTCCAGCACGATCTTCCCGGAGGCCGCGCCCGGCGACGCATTCAGCCCGCGCGCCGCTACCTCGAACTCCGCCTTCGGGTCGAGCATCGGATGCAGCAGCTGGTCGAGCTGGCCCGGATCGATGCGGGAGATCGCCTCCTCGCGGCTGATCAGCCCCTCGGCCGTCATGTCCACCGCCGCCTTGAGCGCAGCCGCGGCCGTGCGCTTCGCCGAGCGCGTCTGCAGCAGATAGAGGTGGCCCTCCTCGACGGTGAACTCGATGTCCTGCATGTCTCGGTAGTGCTGCTCCAGCCGCGCCAGCGTCTCCAGCAGCTGCTCGTACGCCTTCGGCAGCCGCTTCGCCATCTCCTCCACCGGCTGCGGCGTGCGGATCCCGGCCACGACGTCTTCGCCCTGCGCGTTGACGAGATACTCGCCGTACACGCCCTGCTCGCCCGTTGATGGATTGCGCGTGAAACAGACACCGGTCGCGCTCGTGTCGCCCTTGTTCCCGAACACCATCTGCACGACGTTCACCGCGGTGCCGATGTCGTCCGGGATCTCGTACGTGCGCCGGTACACCTGCGCACGCGGCGAGTTCCACGACTCGAACACCGCCACGATCGCGCGCCGCAACTGCTCGCGCGCGTCCTGCGGGAATTCGCGCCCCGTCTCCGCGACGTATACCTCGCGGGCATGTTCGACCGTGTCGTCCGGACTGAAGCGGTCGTGCGAGACGCCTTCGACGGTCTCCCCGAACATCTGGATCAGACGGCGGTAGCAGTCGCGCGCGAATCCCTCGTTCCCCGTGTTGCGCGCCAACCCGCCCACCGACACGTCGTTCAGGCCGACGTTCAAGATCGAGTCCATCATCCCCGGCATCGACACCGCGGCACCCGAGCGCACCGAGACGAGCAGCGGATCGTCCGGGTCGCCGAACCGCTTGCCCGCCTTCTCCTCCAGACGCGCGATCTGGTCCTCGATCTCCTCGTCCAGGCCCGCCGGGAAGCCGCCGTCGCGCATGTACGCGCGGCAGGCATCGGTCGTGATCGTGAACCCCGCCGGTACCGGCACGCCCAGCTGCGTCATCTCGGCGAGCCCGATCCCCTTGCCGCCGAGAAGCTCCCGGCCGCCTTCAGATGCCTCGTCGAATGCGTATATGTACCGGGTCATGCGCGCAGATAGTGAATCACGGCAGATCGTCGGCATGGGCGGCTTCCCCTCGGTCGAGCTGTGGGAAAACGTCCTCGACCTCGCGCGGGGCCGGCGCGTGCTCGTCGACCGTACGGCGAGCCCGCAGTACGGCGAGCCGATCGACCTTCCCGGCGAGCTGACCGACCTCAGCTTCTACCCGTGGCCGCCGGAGAACCTACGCGAGCTCGCGCTCGGTTCGGACGTCATCCTCGTGTGCGGCGGCAACACCGCGAACATGCTCGCCGTGTGGCGCCTGCACGGTTTCGACCGGATCCTGCGCGAGGCGTGGGAGTCGGGTGTCGTGCTCAGCGGCTGGAGCGCCGGACTGATCTGCTGGTTCGAGGCGGGCATCACCGACTCGTTCGGGCCACAGCTCGCCGGCATGCGTGACGGCCTCGGCTTCCTTCCGGGCAGCGCGTGCCCGCACTACGACACCGAGGTGGAGCGGCGGCCCGTCTACACCGAGCTCGTCGCGAACGGGTTCCCGGCCGGCATCGCGCTCGACGACGCGGCCGCGGGGCGCTTCGTCGGCACCGAGCTCGTCGAGGTTGTGTCGTCGAGACCGGATGCGCGCGGGTACAGCATCGGCCCCGACGGCGAGGTGCCGCTGCCTACCCGGGTGGTCGCTCGAGCGTCGCAGTGAAGCGCACGACCGTCCCCTTGGAGTCGATCCAGGCGACGAGCTCCGACCGGTACTGCGCGCCACGGCTGATCACCCAGACGTGGCCGAGGGCCGGATGGCCGCGCGTCTGCGTGAGCCACACCATCTTCGCCACCGAGTCGCCGATGTGGACCCCGCTCAGCGAGCTCCACCGCGAACCGGTCACGCTCGCCCCGTCGAGCACGTTGCAGCTCGGCCCCGAGAACGTCACCTCGAGACCTATGTCCTTCCACAGCGCACGACACGGCTTCGTCTCGCTCGGCTTCCCGTAGATCTCCTCCAGCCGGCTGAGCGTGTTCGCTCCGCGGATGCGCGCGAGCCCGTTCTGGCCGATGATGTACGGGATCGTGTTGGTCGGCGGGAAGATCGCCTTCGTCTTTCCGCACGCGATCATGATCGCGCCGTTCGCCCGCCGGTCGATGTCGAGCTGCGGCCCGCGGATCGTGAACGCGTCCGTCCCGGTTGCCCGGCTCGGAACGTCGCCGACGGTGGCGTGGCCCTTTGCGGTGCACCTGATCTTCTCGCCCGGCCGCAACGCGCCCGGCAGGAAGAACCGCGTCTGCCCGCCGTGCAGGACGATGCCCGCGACCGCGACGGCGATCACCGGCGCCTCCGCGCGCGGAACTCCGCCAGCCACGCGATCGCGCGCAGCCCCATCCAGATCGGCGTCAAGACGACGTAGAAGAGGATGTCGGCCGCGAAGACGAGGATCGTGCACCAGAGAACCCAGTAGCGCAGCGGGACCGACCCCTTCTCATTTCTCATCCCGGCGCTCCTCCACGACACGGAGCACGCGGTGCGCGGTCTCCTCGATCGAGAGCTCGGAGATGTCGATCACCGGGCAGCCGAGCCGTCGGTGCAGCTTCGTCGCCTGCTCGAGCTCGTCGTAGACCTCCGTCAGCTCTGCGTACTGCCGGTTACGTGCGCCGCCGCCCATCGTCCGCATGCGCGCACGGCGGATCTCGGCGAGCCGGTTCGGGTCGATCGTCAGCCCGACGATCTTGCGCGCATCGATCTCGAACAGCTCCTTCGGCGGCTCGATCGACTTCACCACCGGCACGTTCGCGGCCTTGTAGCCGAGATAGCCGAGATAGATGGAGAGCGGCGTCTTCGACGTGCGCGAGACACCGACGAGAACGAGGTCGGCGTCGTGGAGCCCGCGGCCGACGCCGTCGTCGAAACGCACGGCGAACTCGATCGCCTCCATGCGCTTGAAGTACGCCGAGTTGAGCGGCGGGCGCGATCCCGGCGTCATCTTCGCCGCCATCCCCGACACGCGGGCGACCGCCTCGATCGGCTGGCCGAGCAGGTCGCAGTAGTGGAGCCTCGCGCGCCGGCAGAGCGTCCGCATCGCCTCGCGCAGCTCCGGCTTCACGAGCGTGTACACGACGACGGCGGGCCGGCCGCGCATCCTGTTCACGGCGAGCTGGAGGTCGTCCTCGGACTCGACGCGCGGGTGCCTGATCTCGACGAACTCCTGCTCCGGGAACTGCGCCTCGAGCGCCTGCACGAGGCGCGCCGCCGTCTCGCCGGTCGCATCGGAAACGACGTGCAGCTCGACGGGGATGCTCGGCACCCGCGCAGCCTAGCCCGCTAAGGTCGCACCGATGGCCGACGTCACCATGGACAAGATCGTGTCGCTCTCTCGGCGGCGCGGCTTCGTCTTCCCCTCCTCCGAGATCTACGGCGGGATGGGGTCGACGTACGACTACGGCCACTACGGCGTCCTGATGAAGAACAACATCCGCTCGCTCTGGTTCCAGGCGATGGTCCAGGAGCGGGACGACATCGTCGCCCTCGACTCGGCGATCATCCTCAACCCGCGCGTCTGGGAGGCGTCGGGTCACGTCGGCGGCTTCACCGACCCGCTCGTCGACTGCCGCACCTGCAAGCTGCGCTTCCGCGCCGACCAGATCGACCAGGCGAGCTGCGGCCGCAGGCCGTCCAAGCATCCGGGCGAGACGCCCGACTGCGACCTCACCGAGGCGCGCCAGTTCAACCTCATGTTCAAGACGCAGGTCGGTGCGCTCGAGGACGAGAGCTCGACCGCGTACCTGCGCCCCGAGACGGCGCAGGGCATCTTCGTCAACTTCAAGAACGTCCTCCAGCTCGCCCGCCGCAAGCCGCCGTTCGGCATCGCGCAGGTCGGCAAGTCGTTCCGGAACGAGATCACGCCCGGGAACTTCCTCTTCCGCGTCCGCGAGTTCGAGCAGATGGAGATGGAGTTCTTCGTGCCGCCGGCGGACGCCGAGCGCTGGTACCGCTACTGGGTCGACGAGCGCTTCAACTGGTATCTGAAGTACGGCCTGCGCGAGAGCATGCTGCGCAAGCGGGAGCACTCCGCCGAGGAGCGCTCGCACTACTCGAGCGGCACCACCGACATCGAGTACCTCTACCCGATCGGCTGGTCCGAGCTCGAGGGCGTCGCCAACCGCGGCGACTTCGACCTCACGCAGCACACGCAGCACTCGGGGACGAAGCTCGAGTTCGTCGGCGACGACACCGAGCGCTACACGCCGTACGTGATCGAGCCGGCGGTGAGCATCGAACGGATCTTCGTCGCCATGCTCGTCGACGCATACGACGAGGAAGTCGTGGCCGAGCGCGATCGCACCGTCCTGCGCCTCCATCCGGCGATCGCGCCGGTGAAGGCGGCAATCCTGCCGCTCATCCCGCGCAACGCGGAGATGGTCGAGAAGGCGCGCGGCCTTCACGACGAGCTGCGGAAGCAGCACATGGTCGAGTACGACGACGGCGGGCAGATCGGGCGCCGCTATCGCCGCCAGGACGAGATCGGCACGCCGTTCGCGTTCACGATCGACGACCAGACGCTCGAGGACGACACCGTGACGGTGCGCGACCGCGACTCGCTCGCGCAGGAGCGGCTGCCGATCGGCGGCGTCCGCGCCTGGCTCGAGGAGGCACTGGAACGCCCGTGGCGAACACCCAAGGCGTGAAAGCCGCAGTCGCCATCCTCGCCGTGCTCGCGCTCGCCGGTTGCGGCGGCACGACGACGCAAGACCGTCACGCAGACCGTCACCCACGTGCGGACGGTCACGGTCACGACGACCGCGCGGGGACGACGACGACCACGACCGCCGCCTCCGCGCCCTGCGCGGCAGGCAGCCTCCAGGGAAGCTTCGACGTCGTGCCCGGCAGCCCCGGCGCCGGCCAGATCTCCTACAAGCTGACGCTGACGAACACGGGTGCGACGCCCTGCTTCGTCTCCGGCATCCCGCAGGTGCAGCTCCTCGGCACGACCGGGGGCGCGCTGCCGACGTCGGCTTCGGCCGAGCCTCCGGCGCCGGCAAGCCCGCCGAAGGTCTCGCTCCAGCACGGCGGCTCCGCGGTCGCCGAGGCGCGCTTCTCACCCGACGTGAACGGCACCGGAGACTCGACGACGGGCCAGTGCCAGCCGACTGCGACGGTGCTGCGCGTCACCGCACCGGGCGGCGGGACGCTCGACGCGCCGATTCAGCCGCCGACGCCGGTGTGCGAGCAGGGCTCGCTGCACTTCAGAGTCTTCAGCGCTTCGTAGGGTCGCGCTCCATCAGCCGCTCGCCGGGCGCGCCGAAGCCGAGCTTCGCGTACAGCGCATGCATGTCGCGCGTGTGCAGGATCCATTTCCGGTCGGCGTAAGGGCCGCGCTCGACCATCTCGCGCACGAGCTCGAGCCCGAGGCCGCGACCACGATGCTCCGGCAGGACGTACACGTCGGCGAGGTACGCGAACGACACGCCGTCGCTCGCCGCCCGGCAGTAGCCGATCTGCGCGCCGTCCTTGTACAGGCCGACGACGCGCTGCGACTCGCGCACGAGGCGCTCCACCTCCGTGCGCGGGCGGCCCTTCGCCCAGTACGCCTCGCCGGAGAGATACGCGTGGACTGCGTCGACGTCGACCCGGTCGCGGTCGTCGTCGAGCTCGTACCCGTCGCCGAGGTCGCGCCTCACGCCGAGAGAGTCTTGAGGCGGAAGCCGCCGTGGTACTCGTACGACGCCTGGACGAGACGCAGCGCGTCGCGGGCCGACCGCTCGTTCAGTCCGGCGGCGCCGGCGTCCGCCAGCGGGCTCGTGAGCAGCGTCTCGATCGACCGGATGCCCGCCGTGCTGAGCGCAATCGCCTCCGACTGCGCCGCGCAGGCTGCGCACACGGCGCCGCCCGCACGCGGCGAGTAGCCGACGAGCGCCGCGTCGGCCGCGCCGCACTCGGCACAGCTCGTCAGGTGCGGGAGGTAGCCCGACAGCCACAACAGCTTGAGCTGGAACGAGAGCGCGAGCGGATCGAGCGCCGGGCGCTGCGTCGAGTGCGGCGCTTCGTCGAGGAGGTCGAGGAAACGCGTCAGCGCGGTGAACGCGCGCGGGTTCGCCTCCTGCTCGCTGAACAGGCGCAGCATCGCCTCCGCCCCGATCAGCCCGACCGAGAGCCGGTAGTAGTCCTCGCGCGCGTCACTGTGCGGGTGGACGAGGTGGACGCCGGTGACGGTCTGCAGCTCGCCCGAGCCCTGATGGAGCATCAGCTCGACGTGCGAGAGCGGCTCCAGCCGCGCGCCGAAGCGCGACGTCGTCTTGCGGACGCCCTTCGCCACCGCACCCACGCGGCCCCGGTCGAGCGTGTACAGATGCAGCACGCGGTCGGCCTCGCCGAAGCGGATCGAGCGGAGCACGACCGCCTCCGTCTTGTACGTGCGACCGGCCATCGTTCGAGTGTACGCATGGGACAGGTCTGCGTAAGCTGGAGGAACGTGCAGAAGCTCGCCTACGCCTTCATCTCCGCAGCGCTCCTCCTCACGTTCGCCGCGGTGGGGCTTGGGGCCTTCCGGCTCCATCACGCCGCGTCGACCGAACGCCAGACCATTCGCACCCAGGAGCTTCAGACCGCGGTGCTCGAAGGGAACCGAAGCGACGTCGTCGCCGCATTCCGCAACGTGGCCACGCACGACTCCGGCGAGGGACGGCGGCTCGATGCGGCCTACGTCGCCTATCTCGCGGCGCCGCGACATGCCGCGACGTTCAACCGGCAGATCGAAACCGAGCTCTCGCGTCAGGCGGGCGAGATCCGCCGGATCAACCCGTCTGCGCGCTCCGCTCTCATCATCGGCCGCGATCGGCGCCGGCCTCCTCGTCGTGCTGCTCATCTGGCTGTTCGAGCTCGAGCGCCGCTCCGGGCGCATCGACCGGGACAACGCCGCGCGTTCCGAGGAGCTGATCCGCCTGCGCGACGAGTTCGTCGCAGTCGTCTCACACGAGCTGCGCACGCCGCTGACGTCGATCATCGGCTACGTCGAGCTGATCGCCGACGGCGACGCCGGGGGACTGACCTCCGAGCAGGCTGCGTATCTCGCCGTGGTCCAGCGCAGCACCAACCGTCTCGTCGACCTCGTCGGCGATCTCCTGCTCGTGGCGGAGGCCGAGCGCGGACCGCTCGCGCTCGAGCTCGTGGAGGTCGACAGCGCCGCGCTCGCCGCCAACGCAGTCGAGTCGGCGCGGCCGGCCGCGGACGCGCGCGGAATCATCGTCCGGCTCGAGCACGGCGACCCGGTCACGGTCGCGGGCGATCCAACCCGGCTCGCACAGATGCTCGACAACCTCATCTCGAACGCGATCAAGTTCACGCCGAAGGGCGGGCGCGTCACCGTCCGCGCCGGGCGCCGCGGAAACGACGCCGTGTTCGAGATCACCGACACCGGCGACGGCATCGCCGACGGCGATCGCGATCGGCTCTTCGACCCGTTCTTCCGCAGTCACGAGGTAAACGCGCGCGCCGTGCCCGGAACGGGGCTCGGCCTGACGATCACGAAGGCGATCGTCGACGCGCACAGCGGCACGATCGAGATCGAGAGCTCGCACGACGGCACGACGTTCCGCGTCTGGCTCCCGGTCGGGGAACGCGCGGCCGCCCTTGTTCGTTGAAGCAGGTGTGGCTCGGATTCAGATGTACACCACTGACCTGGTGCGGGTACTGCGTGCGGGCGAAGACGCTCCTCGACGCCCGCGGGCTCGCGTATGAGGAGATCAATCTCGACGACGATCCCGCGTTCCGCCAGAAGCTGCACGAGCTCACGGGCGGCTGGACGGTCCCGCAGATCCTGATCGACGGCCGGCCGATCGGCGGCTACACCGAGCTGTGGCGTCTCGACCGCGACGGCCGGCTCGCCGAGCTGCTCGCCGCCTGACACGTCGGGCAGAACCACGTGCCGCGCCCGCCGGCGCGCGTCTTGACGATGAGCGTCCCGCAGCGGTCGCACGGCTCGCCGTCGCGGCCGTACGCGCGGAACTCGTCCTGCATCCGGCCGCCGGCGTAGGCGCCGTCGCCGAGGTCGGCGCCCTGACGGCGGATGCCGAGGCGGAGCGCCTTGCGGATCCCGTCGCGCAGCGCGGCGATCTCCTCGGCGTCGAGCTCGCCCGCCGGGCGAAGCGGGTTGAGTCGCGCGTGCCAGAGCGCCTCGTCCGCGTAGATGTTCCCGAGGCCGGCGACGGTGCGCTGGTCGAGGACGGCCGCCTTCAGCGGCGCGCGCCTGCCGGCGAGGCGCGCAGCGAGGAATGCGTTCGTGAAGCCGCGGCCGAGCGGCTCGGGGCCGTTCTTGACCTCGAGGAGGCGCTCCGCTTCGTCCTCCTCGGCGAGCAGCCACGTTCCGAAACGCCGCGTGTCGCGATAGGCGACGCGGCTGCCGTCGTCGAGCTCGAGCACGGCGCGCTCGTGGCTCGCCGGCGCATAGCGAAAGCCGCCGGTCATGCGCAGGTGCACGAGGAGCACGTGCCCGCTCTCGAGCCGAACGACGATGTACTTGCCGCGCCGGTCGACCGCTGCGATGCGATCGCCGGTGAGGACGCCGGCGACGAGCTGCGGGTCCTCCGGCCGGGTCAGGCGCGTGTCGTCGATCCGCGCCGATGCGATCCGCTTCCCTTCGACGACGGCGGCGAGGCGCCCACGCTCCGTCTCGACCTCGGGGAGCTCAGGCAATGGTCTCGAGCACGATCGGAACGGCGGCCGGCGGCTCGTCGCCGAGCAGGTAGGCGCCGAACACTGTGTCGGCCGCCTCGGCGGCAGTCGCCTCGTCGGCGGCGTGGATCTCGGCGAGCGGCTCTCCCTCCTCCACCTCGTCGCCGCGCTTCTTGCGGCAGACGACGCCGACGGCATGGTCGACCGGATCGTCCTTCGTCCGTCGTCCAGCGCCGAGATGCAGCGCGGCGAGGCCGATCGGCAACGCGGCGAGGCGCTGCACATGGCCGTCGCGGGAGGCGAAGACTTCGACGAATGAACGGCGCCTTCGGCAGCGTCGCCTCGTCCGGATCGCCGCCCTGCGCCCGCACCCACCGCTCGTACGCAGCGACTGCCGATCCGTCGGCGACCGACTGCTCGGCCAGGCGGCGCCCCTCGGCCTCGTCGACGCCGAGGTCGGAGAGCGCAAGGAGGTGCGCGCACGACGCGAGCACGAGCTCGGTCAGGTCGGCGGGGCCTTCTCCTCGGAGCGTCGCGAGCGCTTCCCGGACCTCGAGCGCGTTGCCCACCGTTTGCCCGAGCGGCTGGCTCATGTCCGTCAGCTCGCAGACGACGTCGCGGCCTGCTTCCCGCCCGAGCGCGATCATCGCCTCGGCGAGCACGCGCGCATCGGCGACCGACTTCATGAATGCGCCGTCGCCGACCTTCACGTCGAGCACGATCGCGTCCGCGCCGGAGGCGATCTTCTTCGACATGATGCTGGACGCGATCAGCGGCACGCTGTCGACGGTCGCGGTCACGTCGCGCAGCCCATACAGCTTCTTGTCCGCGGGCACGAGGTTCGCGGTCTGCCCGACGACTGCGATCCCGATGTCGCGTACCTGCGCGATGAACTCTTCAGTGGACAGCTCGACGCGAAAGCCCGGTATCGACTCGAGCTTGTCGAGCGTGCCGCCGGTGTGACCGAGCCCGCGGCCGCTCATCTTCCCGAACGGGACGCCGCACGCGGCGACGATCGGGCCGACGGCGAGCGTTGCCTTGTCCCCCACGCCGCCCGTCGAGTGCTTGTCGACGACGCGCCGGCCGAGCGCCTCGCCGATGTGGATCTGCTCCCCGCTGCGCACCATCGCGTCCGTGAGCGCGAACGTCTCGCGGCTCGACATCCCGCGGAAGTAGACGGCCATGCAGAACGCGGCGAGCTGGTAGTCGGGGACGTCGCCGAGGATGAGCTCGTCGATCTCGCCCTGGGTGAGCTCGCCGCCGTCGCGCTTGCGCTCGATGAGCTCCGGGATGCGTCATTTCGTGGCCACGAAGATCGTCATGGGCCTTCGTGACGCGAATCGGCTCGTCGAACGCCGGCAGCGGACGTGTCGCGCCAGAGAGCGTGGCCGATCGAATTGCGAGGTAGCGCGCATCGCCTCGTCGCGGCTCGAAGATCACTCGCCGATCGGCGTCGCGCCGCTCGACATCGAGCGAAGTGGCGGCGGAGCGGCTCTCCTCGCCGTTCTCGGCGCTGAACGTGCTCTTCTCGCACGGTCGCGACCGACCAGCGTCCTTGAGCTCCTGCATGTTGTCGCTTCGAGTTCGTCGCCGCGACGAGCCGGCCGCCCGGCCGAAGGACGCGCGCGAGCTCCGACAAGGCCGCGATCGAGGTCGGGCGACGTGGTAGAGCATCCACGCCGCGACGGCGCAGTCGAACGACTCGTCCTCGAACGGAAGCTCCTGAACGTCGCCGACGCGCGCGTCGATGCCGCGCTCGCGCGTCAGCTCGACCATGCGCTCCGACTGGTCGAGCGCGACGACCTCGCGCCCGATCTCTCGCGCGATCCACTCCGCGGTCTCGCCGCGGCCCGCAGCCGACCTCGAGGACCGCGCGGGCGCGACCTCGGCGACGGCCTCGACGGCTCATCGAGATCGCGTTCGGGCCCGGTCGAGCGTGCGCCATGCGCCTGCGCGGACCGCGAAGCGCGACTCATCGGCGTACTCGTCGGCGGACGACCTCCGGGTCGTTCAGCGGGCTCAAGGCGTGCAGGATCGGCTGGCCCGGGATGCCGCGCGACGGGGCCTTGCCCTTCAGCCACGCGTTCACCGTCGCGCCGACGTCGGCGAACTCGCCCTCGTGGATGCGCCCGGACGCGTTGCGGCCGGCGACGTACGCGAGCAGCATCGCGTGCTCGCGCGAGTGATCCGTCGACGGCGTGGTCGGATCGCAGCCGTGGTCGGAGGTGACGATGAGCAGGTCGCCGGGGCGCAGCGCCTCGAGCAGGTCGGGCAGGCGGCGGTCGAAGTCCTGGAGGCAGCGGTGGAAGTTCACCGGGTCGTTCCGATGCCCCCACAACATGTCGGTCTCGACGAGATTGACGAAGACGAAGCCCTCGTCCAGCTCCTGCAGGAGCTTCTCCGTCACCTGGATGCCGTCGATGTTCGACTTCGTCGGGTTGGACTCGTCGATGTCCTGGTTGGCGAAGATGTCGCCGATCTTGCCGACGCCGTGCACCTTCATGCCGGACTCGCGCACGAGCGTCAGGTAGTTCGGCTTGCGCGGCACGAGCGAGAAGTCGTGCCGGTTCGGCGTGCGCGTGTAGTTGCCCGGCTCGCCGATGAACGGCCGCGCGATCACGCGGCCGACCGCGTCCTTGCCGGTGAGGATCTCGCGCGCGTCCCGGCAGGCCTGGTACAGCTCCTCGAGCGGGACGGTCTCCTCGTGCGCCGCGACCTGGAAGACGGAGTCCGCCGACGTGTACACGATCCACTTGCCCGTCTTCTGGTGCTCCTCGCCGAGCTCCTGGATGATCTCCGTCCCGGACGCGACCTTGTTGCCGAGGACGCCGCGCCCGTCTTGTGCATGAACGGGTCGATGACGTCGTGCGGGAAGCCGTGCGGATACGTCGGGAACGCCTGGCGCGGTGACGATGCCCATCATCTCCCAGTGGCCCGTCGTCGTGTCCTTGCCCTTCGAGCGCTCGATGAGCCGGCCGGCGACCGCGGGCGCGCCTGGCTGCGGCGGGCAGCCTTCCAGCGGCTCGACGTTGCCGAGCCCGAGGGCCTCCATGTTCGGCAGGTCGAGGCCTCCGACGGCCTTGGCGACGTTGCCGAGCGTGTCCGAGCCCTCGTCCCCGTAGGTGCGCGGCGTCGGGGAGTGCTCCCGCACCGACGGCATCGAGGACGATCACGCATGCACGTGGCCACGAGGCTATTCTAGGAGTGCGATGCAGACCGCCCTCGGCCTAGTCGAATTCGTGCGTCTTCATCGCGCTGCCGTGATCGCAGCGTGCTGCGGGCGATCACGTGGCTCGTCGTTCGCCTCGCGCCGAACCCGAAGAAGCCCGGACGCGGAGCCCCCGAGAGCCGACCTTCAGTGAGCTTAGGCAGGAGCGAGCGGGAGGACGTCCTCGAGCGGCGTGAACTCGAGGTCGTGCGCCTCGGCCACCGCCTCGTAGACGATCTTCCCTTCGACCACGTTCACGCCGCGTGCGAGCGAACGGTCGCGGGCGACGGCGCGGGCGAGCCCATTGTCGGCGATCTCCTCGACATACGGGAGCGTCGCGTTCGTCAGCGCCTTCGTCGACGTGATCGGCACGCCGCCCGGCATGTTCGCCACGCAGTAGTGGAGGATGCCGTCGACCGTGTACACCGGATCGGTGTGCGTCGTCGGGTGCGACGTCTCGAAGCAGCCGCCCTGGTCGATCGCGACGTCGACGATGACCGCGCCGGGCTTCATCTCCTTCAGCATGGCGCGCGTGACGAGCTTCGGTGCGCGCGCACCGGGAATGAGGACGGCGCCAATCACGACGTCCGCGTCCGCGATCGACGACTCGATCTGCAGCGTCGACGACATGACGAGGCTTACGCGTCCGGAGAGGATCTCGTCCAGGTGCCGCATGCGGTCGATCGACCGCTCGAGGATCGTCACCTGTGCGCCGAGCCCGAGCGCGATGATCGCGGAGTTGTAGCCCACGATCCCGCCGCCGAGCACGAGCACGCGTCCGGGCGCAACGCCGGGCACGCCTCCGAGCAGGACGCCGCGGCCGCCAAGCGGCTTCTCGAGGAAATGCGCGCCCGCCTGGGCGGCGAGACGTCCGGCGATCTCGCTCATCGGCGCGAGCAGCGGCAGCCGGCGGTCGTCGGTCTCGACCGTCTCGTACGCGACGGCCACGATCCCGCTGTCGGCGAGCGCATGCGTCAGCGGCGCGTCGGCGGCGATGTGCAGATACGTGAAGAGGACGAGCCCCTCGCGCAGGCGCCGGATACTCGGCTGCGATCGGCTCCTTCACCTTCAACAGCAGCTCGGCGCGATTCCAGACATCATCGACCGACACGATCTCCGCGCCCGCGCGCTCGTAGTCCGCATCCGGCAACGAGCTGCCGTCGCCGGCGGTCGTCTCGATCAGGACGTCGTGTCCCTTGTGCACGAGCTCGCGCGCGCCCGCCGGCGTCAGCGCGACCCGGTACTCATCGGTTTTGATCTCCTCTGGCGACGCCGATCCGCACGGCGCGTGACAATACCGCCTGTGCACCTCCTCGTGCGCTGTCATCCTCGCCATTGCACCTGGAATCAGGACTCCGAGCAGGAACATCCACTGCTTCGCCGCGCACGGCGCCTTGCGCTGCCAGATCGCGCAAGCCGCCTACGCGACGCAGCTCCAGCGCCGGTGCCAGGCGCGAGCCTCACTCGACTGGCACGGTTTCGAGCTCTCGCCGACCGAACGAGGAACACCGAGTTGCTCCGGCGGCATCATCCTCGGCCCGCCGCGGTACCGGATTCTCGCCTACGGCAGCACATGGCAGACGGGCGCGATCACGTGCACGTCACGCCGCACCGGCCTCACGTGCACGGCCGGCGCGCACGGGCTCTTCATCTCCCGTGCGTCGTGGCGCGGCTGGTGAGGTAGAGCAGCAGGCCGGCGAGCGTCTTCGCGTCCTCGAGCTCGGGGATGAGGGCAGACGACGTCGGCCGCGCGGTGACGGACGATCTCGAGCTCCTCGTCAGGCTCGGGCGCGGACTCGCCACGCTCGACGCCTTCCGCGAGAAAGACGTGCATGTACTCACGCGAGAAGCCGGGCGTCGTCCAGAAGGCGCCGAGCTCGCTCCACTCGCCACCGGTGAGGCCGCACTCCTCGTGCAGCTCGCGCTTCGCCGTGACGAGCGGCTCCTCCCCGGGCTCGCACGTTCCGGCGGGGATCTCCAGCAGGCGTCCCGCGGGTCGCCTCGCGCACCTGGCGGACGAACGCCATCTCGCCTTCGGTGTCGACGGCCACGATCGCGACCGCGCCCGGATGCTCAACGATCTCGCGCTCGTGCTCGCCCCAGCGCTCGACGGTGACCGCGAGGAGCTTTCCCTGCCACACGATCTCGGACGAGTCAGGCTGCACGAGCGGTCTCGACGAGCGCGAGCGTGACGTCGACCATCGCCTCGAGGTCGGCGACGGAGATGCGCTCGTTCGGCGTGTGGATGTCGGTCATGCCGTTCGCGAGGTTGACACAGCGCAGCCCACGCTCGTTGAACGAGTTCGCGTCGGCGGCGCCGCCCGAGAGCGCGTAGCTCACCGTGTGCCCGCAACGCTCGAGTGCGTCCGCTGCGAGGCGCACGACGTCGTCGCTCTTCGCGAAGCGATAGCCGCGATACGTCTTCTTCAAGGCCGTGGAGACCTCGCACTCGGTCGCCGTGGCCGCAAACGTGAACGCGTCCAGCATCTCCTGCACGATGTCGTTCAGCTTCCGCTCGTCATGGCAGCGCGCTTCCGCGAGGAACGTGCACCACTCGGGAACGATGTTCCCGGCCGTTCCGCCGGAGATGACGCCGACGTTGGCGGTCGTCTCGTCGTCGACGCGGCCGAGCCGCAGATCGGCGATCGCCTTCGCCGCCGCCTGGATCGCGGAGCGGCCCTCCTCCGGGAACATCCCCGAGTGCGAGGCGCGGCCGTGGAAGGTGACCTCGATGCCCTGCGCCCACGGAGCGCCGAGGATGATCTCCCCGATCGGCGCCGCCTGGTCGTACACGTAGCCGAGCTGTGCGTGCAGGCGCGTGTGGTCGAACGCGGCGGCGCCGAGCAGGCCGATCTCCTCCTGCATCGTGAACAGCAGCTCGATGCCGGCGTGCGGGCGGCCCTCGGCGAGCACGCGCCGCGCGCCCTCGAGCATCGCGACGACCGCGGACTTGTTGTCGGCGCCGAGGATCGTCCCGCCCGCGTTGCGGATGACGCCGTCCTCGCCGAGGACGGGCTCGAGCCTGCCGTCGGGCGGCACGGTGTCGAGGTGCGCGCAGAAGAAAAGCGGCTTTCCCTCTGCCGTCGGCTCGATCCGCGCGTAGACGTTCCCGAAGTCGTCCTCGTCGGAGTCGAGACCGAGGTCGCGCAGGTAGCGCGTGACGACGTCGGCGACCGCGCGCTCTTCGCCGGGCGGGCTCGCGATCGCCGCGAGCTCGAGGAAGAGGTCGACGACTCCGTCAAGCGGCGACGCGCTGGGTCTGACGCGAACGCGCGCGGGAGAGCGCGGCGGCGACGAAGCCGCGGAAGAGCGGCGCCGGCCGCGTGGGCCGCGACTTGAACTCGGGATGGAACTGGCTCGCGACGAACCAGGGATGGCCGGGCAGCTCGACGATCTCCACGAGGCGCCCGCCGTCGAACGTGCCGCTGACGACGAGCCCCGCGTCGGTGAGCTGCTCGCGGTAATGGTTGTTCACCTCGTACCGGTGACGGTGGCGCTCGAAGATGACCGCGTCGCCGTACAGCTCGCGGGCCTGCGTTCCCTCTGCCACCTCGACCGCCTGCGCGCCGAGGCGCATCGTCCCGCCGAGGTCCTCGATGCCCTTCTGCTCCGGCAGCAGGTCGATGACCGGGAACGGCGTCTCCGGGTCCATCTCCGTCGAGTTGGCGCCGTCGAGGCCGACGACGTGCCGCGCGAACTCGGAGACGGCGACGTGCATGCCGAGACAGATGCCGAGATACGGGATGCCGCGCTCGCGCGCGACCTGGCACGCGAGGATCTTTCCCTCCCAGCCGCGCGAGCCGAAGCCGCCGGGGACGAGCACGCCGTCGACACCGTCGAGCATCTCCGCGGTCTCCTCGTACGACATGTTCTCGGCGTCGAGCCATTGCACGTGCACGCGGCAGCCGTTGTGCAGGCCGGCGTGCTTGAGCGCCTCGTGCACCGAGAGGTACGCGTCGTGGAGCTTCACGTACTTGCCGACGAGCGCGATCTCCACGAGCTCGTGCTGCTCGTCGATGCGCCGTGTGAGCTCGTCCCACTCGCCGAGGTCGGCCTCCGCGGTCTCGAGGTGCAGCTTCTCGCAGACGAGCCGGTCGAAGCCCTCCTCCTTCAGCACGGACGGGAACGAGGTAGACGTCGCGGACGTCCGGACATGCGATCACCGCGCCGGGATCGACGTCGGCGAAGAGAGCGATCTTGTCGCGAATGTCCCGCGACAATTCCTCGTGCGAGCGGCAGACGATCACGTCGGGATGGATACCAATGCGGCGCAACTCGTTCACCGAATGCTGGGTCGGCTTCGTCTTCAGCTCGCCGGCCGCCTCGATGAACGGGACGAGCGTGACGTGGACGTAGACGACGTTCTCCTGGCCGACCTCGCGCCGGAACTGGCGGATCGCCTCGAGGAACGGCAGCGACTCGATGTCGCCCACCGTGCCGCCGATCTCGGAGATGACGACGTCGGTCGGCGCCGCCTCCGCTGCGCGGCGGATGCGCGCCTTGATCTCGTTCGTGATGTGCGGGATGACCTGCACGGTCGCGCCGAGGAAGTCGCCCTTGCGCTCCTTGCGCAGGACCGTGTCCCAGATCGCGCCCGCGCTGTGACTCGCGTTGCGGAGGAAGTTCTCGTCGACGAACCGCTCGTAATGGCCGATGTCGAGGTCGGTCTCGGCGCCGTCCTCGGTGACGTAGACCTCGCCGTGCTGGAACGGGCTCATCGTCCCCGGGTCGACGTTCAGGTACGGGTCGAACTTCTGGAGCTGGACGCGCAGGCCTCTGGCTTTGAGCAGCCGGCCGAGCGAGGCGGCGACGATTCCCTTCCCGAGCGCGGAGACAACTCCCCCGGTGACAAAGACGTACTTCGGGGCCCGTGCGCTCACGGGATTTGAGGGTAGCAGTAGCGGAGGTCAGCGCTCAGCCGCGGTCTGGACGAGGTCGTACAGCCGCGTGAGCGCCTCCTTCGGGAGCGTGCCGCGGAAGATGTTCCACCAGGGGAATTCGACCGTGAGGGCAGCCTCTGTGCGGCGAGCATCGAGTGGACGGAGCGCGAGCTCGACGACGACGTGCTCGCTGGGGAGCTCGAAGGCGAACCGACGCCGCGGTTCGACGGCATGGACGAGGAGCACGGCCGGCGTCTCCGGCTTCCGGAGATAGCTCGGCCCCTGCACCTTCCACCGAGCTCCTGCCGCGACCCCACGGCGGTCAGGCTCGACGCCCGAGATGCCCGGCCACCAGTCGGACAGGTGGTACGGCTCGGCCACGAACGCCCAGACGTCCTCGACCGGGGCGAGCAGGACGCGCTCAGCTGCGTACCGTGGCAAGGAACTCCTGCCCGCCGAGCATCCGCTCGAGCTCGGCCTTCCGCTCGTCCTCGCCCAGCTGCTCGATCCGCGTGTGCGTCGGGATCGCCCGGGATCTTCTCCACCCGGAAGTGCCGGTCGGCGACGGCCGCGATCTGCGGCAGGTGCGTGATGGTGATGACCTGCGCCCGCTCCGCGAGCCGCCGGAGCACCCGGCCGACCGCGTTCGCCGTCTCCCCGCCGATACCGGCGTCGATCTCGTCGAACACGAGCGTCTCGCCGCCGGCGACCGCGGCGATCGCGAGCGCGATGCGCGACAGCTCGCCGCCCGAGGCGGTGTCGGCGACAGGGCCGAACGGCATCCCGGCGTTCGGGCGGATGAGGAAGACCGCCTCGTCCGCGCCCGTCGCCCCCATCTCCCGCTCGCGCATCTCGCAGACGAACTCGCCCTCGCCCATGCCGACGTCGTGCAGCTCGGCCGCAACGGCGTCCGCGAACGCCGGCGCCGCCGCGTTCCGCTCCGCGCGCAGCTCGATGGCGAGGTCGTGGACGCATGCCTCCGCAGCCTCGAGCGCTGCCGCGGCCGCCGCGGCCGGGTCGACCCCTCCGTCGAGCGCCGCCAGCTCCTCGCGCGCCTCCGCTGCGCGCTGCATGAGCTCCTCGTACGTGGACGACGCGGAACCGGCGCTTCGCCTCGGCGATCCGGTCGAGCCCGGCCTCGAGCTCCTCCAGCCGGCCCGGCTCCGCCTCGAGCGAGGCGAGGAACGAGCTCAGCTCGGATGCGGTCTCGCGCAGGCGGAGCTCGACGTCGCGCAGGTCGTCGCCGGCGCGCTGGAGCTCGGGCGCGAGCCGTTCGAGCGGCGCGACGGCCCGCTCGGCGAGCGCGACGAGCCCGGCTGCGCCCTCGCCCTCGTCCGGCGTGAGCGCGTCGGCCGCCGCGGACGCAGCCTCCGCGAGCTCGGCGACGTGCCGCAGTCGCTCGCGGTCGCCGCGCAGCTGCTCCTCGTCCCCGTCTTCCATCCCCTCCGTGTCCTCGGCGAGCGCGCGCAGCTCCGCGATCCGAGCATCGACGGCAGCCGCGTTCGCGGTCAGCTCCTCGTGACGGCGCCGGGCCGCCTGCAGCTCGCGCCATGCCGTTCGCATCGGCTCGCGGTCGACCCCCGCGAAGCGGTCGAGCAGCTCGAGCTGGTACGACGGGCGCGCCAGGCGGCGCTGCTCGAACTGCCCGGACATCGCGATCACGCGCTCGACGGCGGCGGCGACGTCCTCGCGCGCGGCCGCACGGCCCCAGGCGTATGCGCGGGTCCGTCCGTCCGCGAAGACGCGGCGCGCGACGACGAGCGCGTCCTCGTCCTCGGGCCGCAGCTCCGCAAGCTCGTCCAGCTCGGCCGGAATGTCCAGCTCCGCCTCGACGTACGCCTCGTCCGCGGCCGGCCCGACGAACGAGTCGTCCGCCTTCGTCCCGAGCAGGAGGCCGACCGCCTGCGCGAGGATCGTCTTCCCAGCGCCTGTCTCCCCGGTGATCGCGTTCAGGCCCGGCGCAAGCTCGAGCTCGGCCGTGCGGATGAGGACGAGATTGTCGATGCGCAGGCGGCGCAGCACTGGGATCGAGTCTAGAGAGGGCCTCCGACGCCGCCTATTGCCTTTTCCGGGCCGACCGGCATATGCTCGCTTCACTTGAGTGAAGCGACGGTTCAGGCCTCTGAACTACCGGTCGGCGAGCGGCTCCGGGCCATCCGGCTGCTGCGGCGGCGGACGCTGAAGGAGGTCGCCGACGCCGCCGGCGTGAGCGAGAGCTTCGTCAGCCAGGTCGAGCGCGGCCGGACGAACGCGAGCGTCGCGTCGCTCCAGCGCATCGCGGCCGCGCTCGGCGATCGAGCGTCTCCGACCTGTTCGCGCCGAACGGCCCGCCGCGGCCGCGCGTCCTCCGGCGGGAGGCCCGCGAGCCCGCTCGTCTGGGGTACCTCGGCCGCAAGTCGCTGCTCACGCCGAAGCCGTTCCACGCACTCGAGGTCATCGCGGCCGAGTTCGACGCCGGGCGGGTCGACCGGCGACGAGCCGTACACGCACGGCGACTCCGAAGAGCTCTTCGTCGTCATCGAGGGCCGGGTCCACTCCAGCTCGGCACCGAGGTCCACGAGCTCGAGCGCAGGCGACAGCGTCAACTACCGAAGCTCGACGCCGCATCGCTGTGAGCAATCCGGGGGGCGAGACGGCGGAAGTGCTCTTCGTGATCACAGTCCGCCCAGCTACTGAAAGGAGAGATGGACATGAGCAGGGCGGAGGCGGCTCAACCGGCAGGGACCTGCTCAAGTCGCGGCGCTCGCCGGCGGCGCCGGGCGTCGTCGCCGGGCCGGCCGCGGCGGCCGACGCGAGCGCGCATCGATGCTCGCCGGCGAGTCGGGCGCACTGCAGGTCCTCGACTGGGCCGGCTACGGCAACGACGGCGGGCAGGCGATGTTCGCGCAGTACGTCAAGCAGTACCCGAACAACAAGCCGCAGTTCACGTACATGACGAACGAGTCGGACGCGCTCGCGAAGATCCAGGCGGGTCTCAAGCCGGACCTCTTCCGCCCGTACGTCGGCTGGGTGGAGTACTTCGCCACGAGCGGGCTCGTCCAGCCGTGGGACACGCGCCTGATCTCGAACTTCAAGCACCTCAACCCGTTCATGGTGAAAGCCGGCCAGTACGGCGGCAAGCAGTACGGCATCCCCGACGACTGGGGCTTCGACGCGATCCTCTACCGCAGCGACAAGGTGAAGCCGAAGTCGAACTCGTGGGGCCTGCTCTTCGACGAGCGGTACAAGGGCAAGATCGCCTGGTTCGACGATCCGGTCGAGAACTCACCATCGCCGGCCTCTACTCGGCTTCAAGGATCCGTGGAACCAGATCGGACGCCGAGCTGAAGCAGTCGCAGAAGTTCCTCATCTCGAAGAAGCACCTCGTCCGCACTGATCTGGGCGTCGGAGACCGACCTCGACCAGCAGTTCGCGCTCCGGCGACATCTGGATCGCGCTCGCGTGGCCGAACGACTGGGTGCAGATGAAGGCGAAGAGGCTGCCCGTCGTCTACATGCACCCGCGGTCGGAAAGAAGCCGATCGCGTGGGTCGGGATGTTCATGCTGCTCAAGGGCACGCCGCGCCCCGACCTCGCGCACGCGTACGTCGACGCGTGGAGCTCCGCCAAGAGCGGCAAGTGGCTCGAGGACAACTACGGCTACGGCCACGCGAACACGCTCGCGCGGCCGTCGTCCAGCGACCTGCTGAAGGCGCTGCAGCTGACGAACCCGCGGCGGTCACGCTCCCGAACGCCTACCTCGACCGCGACGTCCCGCGGCGCGCGGTCTACGCGAAGCATGGGAAGAGGTGAAGGCCTCCTGACGAGCGGCGCGGCTCGACCTCACAACGCCGGGCCTGCTCGGGCTCCCGCTCGGCTGGCTCGTCGGTCTTCTTCCTCGCGCCGATCGGGATCGTCGCCGCGTACAGCTTCGACGTCTACGCGCTGCCGCCGAGCCCGCACGGCTTCACGCTCGTCGCGTGGCGCGACTTCTTCCACGAGCCGGTGTACCTCGGGCTGTTCTGGAAGTCGGTGAAGATGTCGCTGATCGTCTCGGCGATCATCGTCGTCGCTCGCGTATCCCGCTCGCGTACTACCTCGCGCTGTCAGCGGCACGAAGCGCAAGTACATCCTGCTGCTCGTCCTCATCGCGCCGTTCCTGACGAGCTACCTGCTGCGCGTGCTCGCGTGGAAGGTGATCCTCGGCGACCAGGGCGTCGTCAACTCGTTCCTCTTCTGGACGGGGATCCGGTCGCCGGACCACCCGATCTCGCAGCTGCTCTACAGCCGGTTCGCGGTCATGCTCGTGCTCGGCTACATCTGGCTCCCGTTCGTCGCGCTGCCGATCTTCGTCTCGCTCGAGAGCTCGACCGCCGCCTGCTCGAGGCGGCGAGCGACCTCGGCGCGAGCCGGCTGCAGGCGTTCCGGCGGGTGACGCTGCCGCTCGCCTGCCGGGGTCGTCGCGGCGTTCCTGTTCGTGTTCATCCCGACCGCTCGGCGAGTTCATCACGCCGTCGCTCGTCGGCGGCACGAGCGGCTACATGTACGGCAACCAGATCGTCGACCTGTTCGGGACGGGCTTCCCCGACTGGGAGACGGGCTCGGTGCTCGCGCTGTTCCTGCTCGTCGTGTCGCCGTCGCTGACGGTCGTCTTCTCGCGGTTCATCCAGCCGCGGCAGGTGGCGCCGGACTGATGGACGTCGCGCTCTCGACGCAACGGCGCGCGGGCTGCTGCGGGTGTTCTTCGCGTTCGTCGTCGTCTTCCTGTACGCGCCGATCGTCGATCCTGCTGATCTTCTCGTTCAACAACTCGGAGGTGCCGTCGTTCCCGCTCAGCGGCTTCACGCTCCACTGGTACCGCGAGTTCATCGCACAACTCCGATCTGCGGGCGTCGCTCGAGACGAGCGCGATCATCGCCACGCTCTCCAGCCTCGGCGCCGTCTTGCTCGGCGTGCTCGCGTCGATCGCGCTCGTGCGGCGGCGGTTCCGCGGCAAGGCGGCCGCTTCGGCGCTCCTGCTCAGCCCGCTCGTGATCCCGTACGTCGTCTTCGGGATCTCGCTGCTGCTGCTCTTCCACCAGCTCGGCATCCCGCGCTCGATCCTCACGGTCGTGATCGGCCACATCGTCATCACGCTCCCGTACACGATCCTCGTGCTCATGCCGCGGCTCGCAGCAGATCGACGTCTCGCTCGAGGAGGCGGCGCTACGACCTCGGCGCGAGCCGTCTGCGGACGTTCCGCTCGGTGACGTTGCCGCTGATCCTCCCGGCGATCGTGTCCGCGTTCCTGATCGCGTTCACGACGTCGTTCGACGAGTACGCCGTCGCGTCGTTCGTCGTCGGCACGCGCGTGACGTTCCCGATCTACCTCTACTCGGCGCTGCGCTTCCCGAGCCAGCTGCCGCAGGTGATCGCCGTCGCGGTCGTCGTGATCGTCGTCTCGCTGCTCGTCGTCGTCGGCGCCGAGGTCGGGACGGCGCGCGGCCGAGCGGCGGCTCGAGAGTCAGTCCCAGCTGAGGCGACACCGGCCGAGCCGGCCTCGACGTGGTCGAGGCGGCTCGTCGGCGAGGCGGACCGAGCACGACGCGGCCCGGCGGCCGTGTCGACGTGGAACTGGCGGTAGATGCCGAGATAGACGACGTCGGCGACGACGCCGTCGAGCTTGCCGCCCTCGCGCACGATGCGAATGCGCTCCGGCCGCACCGAGATCTCGCCTCCGCCGAGGTCGAGCACGTTGACCGTGCCGACGAAGTCGGCGACGAACGACGGACGCCGGATGCTCGTAGATCTCGCGCGGCGTGCCGATCTGCTCGACCTGGCCGCCGTTCATGACGGCGATGCGATCGGACATCGCCAGCGCCTCTTCCTGGTCGTGCGTGACGTAGACGAACGTCGTCCCGAGCTCGTGCTGGATGCGCTTCAGCTCGAGCTGCATGTGCTTCGCAGCTTCACGTCGAGCGCGCCGAGCGGCTCGTCGAGGAGGAGCGCCGCCGGACGGTTCACGAGCGCGCGCGCGAGCGCGACGCGCTGCTGCTGGCCGCCGGAGAGCTGCGCGCGGCCGGCGGCGCTCGAAGCCCTCGAGCGCGACGACGCGCAGGATCTCGTTCACGCGCTCGCGGTGCTCGCGGCGCGGCACGCGCTTCACGCTGAGCCCGAACGCGACGTTGTCGTAGATCGACATGTGCGGGAAGAGCGCGTACTGCTGGAAGACCATGTTCACCGGGCGCCGGTTCGGCGGCACGGACGTCACGTCGCTGCCGTGCAGGAGGATGCGCCCTCCGTCCGGCTCGACGAAGCCCGCGATCATCCGCAGCGTCGTCGTCTTGCCGCACCCGCTCGGGCCGAGCAGCGAGAAGAACTCGCCCTCGCCGATGGCGAGCGTCACGCCGTCGACGGCGGCGTGCGTACCGTAGTGCTTCTCGACGGCTCGAGCTCGATCGCCGCGCTCATCGCGTCCCGATCCGCATCCCGAGCTTCCGCGGTACCGCGGCGCCCGCGCGCGCGACGAGCGATGGGCGGCGGCCGGCCTCCTCCGCCTCCTCGTACGCGAGGATGGCCGCGCGCACGAGCCCGCCGCCGATCCGCTTCAACGGCTCCGGCGGCAGCGACGGCGGCCGGCGCACGAGCGGGAGCGACGACCACTCGTCGTCGCGGCCGAGCGCGAGCGAGGCGAGGACCTGCCCGCCGATCCAGCTCGGGCCGACGCCGTTGCCGGAGTAGCCGAGCCCGTAATGGATGCGCGTTCCCGCCACCGTCCCGAAGAACGGTAGGTGATCGGCGGAGACATCGATAGGGCCGCCCCACGCGCGCTCGACCTCGCGCGCGCGCGAGGCCGGGCAGCAGACGGCGCAGGCCGGCTTCTGCACGAGCTGCAGTGGCGGCGTCGTGCGTGAAGCGCGCGTCCACGCGGCCGCCGAACCCGATCGGGCCGCTGCCGCTGCCCATGACGACGCGGCCGTCGTCGGTCGTGCGGAAGTAGTGCAGGAACATCCGTCCGTCGACGACCGCCTCGCCGCCGGTCCAGCCGATCTCGGCGAGGAGGTCCGGCACGGGCTCCGTCAGGACGACGTACGAGCCGAAGTTCGTCACGTGGCGGCGCACAGGCCGCCATCCGCTCGCGGCCGCGTTCGTCGCCACGACGATCGCCTTCGCCCCGCGGAGATCCTCGATGCGCCGCACGGGCGTTCGCTCGTGCAGCTCGACGCCTGCGTCGATGGCCTTCCGCCGCAGCACGCGGACGAGCCGCGCCGGCTGCACCGTCGCGCACTCGGGGAAGAACACGCCGCGGCGGAAGACCGGCGACTGGATGCGTTGCGCGAGCTCGTCCGGGTCGAGAGGAACCGCCTGCTCCGGCGCGCCGACGGCCGCGGCCGCGTCCACCGAGTCGTCGAGGGCGCGATCCTGCGCAGGCGTCGTGGACACGCTCAGCATTCCGCTCTCGTGCAGCCACACGTCGGCGCCGAGCGCGCGCACCGCGGGGATGATTCCCTCGCCCGCGCGCGCGATCGCGAGCGCGCCTTGCTCGCCGAGCACGGACCGCGCGCGGCCGATGCCCGCCCAGTAGCCGTGCAGGAAGCCGCCGTTTCGCCCGCTCGGCCCCGCGCCGCAGCGTTCCGCCTCGAGGAGGACGACGTGCGCCGACGGATCGCGCTCCTTCACCGCGAGCGCCGTCCAGAGCCCGGTGAAGCCGCCGCCCACGATGCAGACGTCGGCCTCGACGTCGCCCGCGAGCGGCTCGGAGACGTCGTCGTCGAACGCGGTCGCCGCCTCCTCGAGCCACCACGACGTGCCCAGTACGGGCACTACGCGAACGTCTCGCGGTAGCGGCCGAAGAACGTCGTCTCCGGCATGCGTCGCGAGGAGGCTGCGCTGGCCGCCCAGCGCGATCACGATCTCGTCCCCGGACTCCATCTCCGCCACCTGATGGCCGTCGACGAGCACGCAGACGCTGACGTCGGCGGTCGCGTTCCGGACCGTCAACGGCGAGCCGCGCGGGACGACGAGCGGCCGCGCGTGCAGCGAGTGCGGGGCGATGAACGTGATCGCCATCGCGTCGACGCCCCGGACGAGCACCGGGCCGCCGTTGGAGAGGTTGTACGCGGTCGAGCCCGACGGCGTGCTGCAGATCATCCCGTCGCAGGGGATCGTGCCGAGGTCCTCGCCGCCGACGGAGTACGTCAGCTCGACCATGCGGCCGAGCGTCGCGCTCGTCGTCACGACGTCGTTGACCGCGACGTACTGCTCGCCGTCGAGCTTCACCTCGAGCGTCGGCAGTTCCAGGACGCGGTACTCGCCGGCGAAGACGCGCGCGAGGTCGCGCTCCAGCGCCTCCGGCGCGATCGAGGCGAGGAAGCCGACGCGGCCGAAGTTGACGCCGATCACCGGCACGTCGGTGCCGAGCAGGCGCGCGAGCGTGCGCAGGATGGTTCCGTCGCCTCCGACTGCCACCGTCAGATCGGCGTCCGTGGGCTCGTCGATGACCGTCACACCTGCCTCCGCGGCGACCCTGCGCACGCGTTCGACAGCAGGGCCGACGTCGATGCGGCCGTGCGCCACGACGGCGACGGTCTCAGGCTTGGACGGCTGCGGCAATTCGCTCATCGAGGTCATCGGGAAGCGTCGGGAGGTTCGCCTCTGCGAGGTGGAGGAACAGCTCCCGGTTGCCCTTCGGGCCGGGGAGCCCGGAGTCTACGACCGCGATCGTACGCGCATTCCAGCCGAGCGCGGCTTCCGCCACCTCGCGGACGACCCGTGTGCGAACGGCATCGTCGCGCACGACGCCGCCCTTGCCCACGTCGGCCCGGCCCGCCTCGAACTGCGGCTTGACCAGCACGACCGCCTGCCAGCCGGGCGCTGCGAGGCGCAGCACGGGCGGCAGGGCCACGCGGACGGAGATGAACGAGACGTCGCAGACGACGAGCTGCGGCGCGAACGGCAGGTCGGTGACGGCACGGGCGTTGGTCCGCTCGAGCACCGCGACGCGGTCGTCGTCGCGCAGCCGCTGGTGGAGCTGGCCGTAGCCGACGTCCAGCGCGATCACGCGCGCCGCTCCGCGCTGTAGGAGCACGTCGGTGAAACCGCCTGTCGAGGCACCGACGTCGAGGCAATCGAGGCCTACCGGGTCGATGCCGAAGGCGTCGAGCGCGTGCGCGAGCTTCTCCCCGCCGCGCGACACGAACGGCGGCCGGGCCTTCAGCTCGAGCTCGGCGTCCTCGTCCACCTGCTCGCCCGGCTTCTCGTGACCGGGCACGAGACCGGCGAGGACGAATGCCTGTGCCTGGCTGCGCGATTCGGCCAGGCCACGCTCCACGAGCAGGACGTCGACGCGCTTTCTCATGGTGTGAGGGTAGACCTAGGTCTCACATGGACGGCTACTTCTCGGACGACAGCGCGATTCGCCGCATCGGGCGCGAGTCGGTCCTCATGCTCGGCGGCCCCCGGGCGCTGCTCATGCAGGCGGCGCATCCGCTCGTCGCGGCGGGGATCGTCGACCACTCGCGGTACGGCGAGGAGCCGTGGCGCCGACTTGCGCGCACGATGGCGGCGCTCTACACGATCGTGTTCGGGACGCAAGCCGAGGGCGATCGCATGGGCGAGATCACGCGGGCTGCGCACCGGCGTGTGCGCGGTTCCAGAGACGGACACGCGTACTCCGCCGCCGATCCGGATCTGATGCTGTGGGTCCACTCGACGCTCGTCGACACCGGGCTTGCGCTGTACGAGCTCTACGTCCGGCGTCTCGAGCCGGCGGAGGCGGACGAGTTCTACGAGCAGATGCAGTTGGTCGCACACGTCTTCGGCGTTCCGGACGACGTGCACCCGCCCACGCTCGCCGCGTTTCGCTCGTACCAGCGCGACCTCATGGACAGCGGAACGGTCCGCGTCGGCGACGATGCCCGTGCCGTCGCCGCGACGGTCCTCTCGCCGCCCGTGCCGTTGCCGTTCCGTCCTGCGCTGCGCTTGCTCGCCGCACAAACCGCCGGGCTGCTGCCGGCGGCTCTGCGCGAGCAGTACGGCATTCGGCGGCCGATTCCCGGAGCGGCCGGATCGACACGACGGCTCATCCCGCTGCTGCCGGCGCAGCTGCGCCGGACGGAGCGCTTGCCGCTCCGTGTGCTCACCGCCTTCGCCGGCCTGTGAAGCGCGAGCGGCGTGCGAGCTTCGACCGGGCGGCGGAGCTGTACGAGCGCGCGCGGCCGGAATACCCCGACGAGCTCATCGACGACGTCGTCGTGCTCGCAGGGTTGCAACCGGGGTCACGCGTCGTCGAGATCGGGTGCGGAACCGGAAAGGCGACGCTCCCGCTTGCAGGGCGCGGGCTCCGGATCACCTGCGTCGAGCTCGGCGCATCGCTCGCGACGATCGCGCAGCGAAAGCTTGCGCTCTTCCCCGGCGTCCAGATCGTCAACGCCGACTTCGAGACGTGGCACCCCGAGCGTGCGGACTACGACGCCGTCGTCGCCTTCACCGCATTCCACTGGCTCCCGCCCGAGCTGCGCTACCCGAGCGTCGCCGCGGTCCTGCGTGAGGGCGGCGCACTCGCCGTGACGATGGTGCACCACGTAATGCCGGAGGACGCGGATCCGTTCTTCCTCGAGGTGCAGGCCGACTACGACGCGGTCGGCAAGGGCGGGGAGTCGCCGGGCCGAGCCGAAGGAGTCGAGGACTTCAGCGCCGAGATGGAAGCGAGCGGCCTCTTCCGCGTCGTCGCCGAGCGCCGGTATCAGTGGGACGTGGAGTACACCGCCGACGCGTACGTCGACGTGCTCGGCACGTACTCGGACCACCTCATGCAGAAGCAGGCGGCGCGCGAAAGGCTCTTCGACCTCATCCGCAAGCGGATCGGCGACCGCACGGTGCGGAAGACGTACCTCGCGACGCTCGACGTCGCCGTCCGGACTTAAAGCGTTCGCCGGTCCGGCCCGACGGCGGCGTCACGCGGTACGAACGGCGAGGCCGTCGACGATCTCGCGCAGCACGCTCGTGTCGGCGTCCACTTCGCCGAGCCGCGCGCGCGCGTTGTCGGCCGCCTCGTCCGCGAGGCGCCGTGCGCCCTCGGGCCCGTGCAGCGCGACGTAGCCGTCGCCGTCGAGGATGTCGTCGACGATCTGGAAGAGCAGGCCGAGCTCGTCCGCGAACGAGCGCCACGGCGCCTGCCGTTCCTCCGGCAGGTCCGCCGCCCACAACGCCATCGCCACCGACGCAAAGAAGAGGCAACCGGTCTTCAGCCGGTGGACGACGGCGAGATCGGCGTCAGGGACCATCGTGTCGAGGTACTGGCCGCCGATCATCCCGAGCGTCGACTGCGAGAGCTCCCGCGCGACGTCGGACGACGGATACCGGCACGCGAGCCTGAACGCCTCGGCGAGCAGCGCGTCGCCGGCGAGGACCGCGGTCCCCTCACCGTACACCGCCCATACGCTCGGCTTCCCTCGCCGCTCGTCGTCGTCGTCGAGCGCGGGCAGGTCGTCGTGGATGAGCGAGAAGTTGTGCACGAGCTCGATCGCGAGTGCCGCCGGCATCACCTGCTCGACCGGCGCGCCGAGCGCCTCGCCGACCGCGAGCGAGATCACGGGCCGAACGCGCTTGCCGCCCATCGCGACGAGGCCGTAATGCGCCGACTCGGCCTGTCCGTGCAGCTCGGGCCACAGCTTCAGCCGGTCGAGCTCGTCCTCGACGAGCGCGCGCAGCTCGTCAGGACTGTGCGGCATCGCTCTCCGCCTCGCGCTTCGCGCGTTCCAGCTCCTCCTCGACCGCCTTCGCCAGCTCGGACAGCTCGCTCAGGATCTCGAGCGCGCGCTCCGGCGATGCGTTCTCGTCGGTCGAGAGCCGGTCGAGCTCCGCGCGCGCAGCCTCGAGCCGCGCCAGCAGCTCTTCCGCCCGGGTGAGGGATTCGTCCGTCATGCCGCCTTCTCTCTCACGATCCTGCCAAGAATGCCGTTCACGAGTCTCCCAGCATCGTCGGATGCGTACCGCTTCGCGAGCGTGATCGCTTCGTCGAGGACGACCTCGTCGGGGACGTCGCCCGCGTCCAGCTCCTCGAGCGCCACGCGCAGGACGTTCCGCTCGACCGCGCCGAGCCGGTCGGCGGTCCACTCGTCCGACGCCGCCGTGATGCGTGCATCGAGCTCCGGCGCGTGCGCAGCCACTGCCTCCGTCACCTGACGCGTGTACTCGTCCACCTCTCCTTCGTAGAGGGAGCCGAGCGGCGTGCCGGTGACGTCCCACTGGTAGAGCAGAAAGACGGCGGCGCGGCGAGCCTCGCGACGGGATGTCACTCGAGCTCCTCCACGGCAACGTCGACCCCGTCCACGGTGAAGTCGCACATCCGGCCGAGCGCGTCCGCGACTTCCCGCTGCACGTCGCGCGCCACCTCCGGCAGCACCTTGCCGTACTCCACCGCCAGCTCGAGGTTCACGCGCACATGCCCCTGCTCGACGACGATCGCGACCTTCCGCCGCGGCCGGCGCACGCGCACGCCCTCGACGCCTTCGACAGCGCGGACGACGATCTGCGTCAGCGCGCCGTCGGTCACCTTCACGTCGGGAGCGAGCGTCCTCACGCGCTCACCGTCGCGAGCTGCACGTCGTCGAGGAACGATGTCGAGTAGTCGCCGCTCTGGAACGCCTCGCTGCCGAGAATCTCGTGCAGGACGTCGCGCGTGGTCGGCACACCCTCGATCTCGAGCTCCTCGAGCGCCCGACGCGCCCGTGCGATCGCGAGCTCACGGTCGTTGTCGCGGACGATGACTTTCGCGATCAGCGAGTCGTAATACGGCGGGATCGCCGAGCCCTCTTCGACGAAGGTGTCGACCCGCACGCCGGGGCCGAGCGGCGGCCGGAAGCGCGTGAGCGTTCCGGGCGACGGGCGGAAGTCGTGCCGCGGATCCTCGGCGTTGATGCGCATCTCGATCGCGTGCCCGGCGCGCGAGGCGCGGCCCCCGTGCTCGAGCGCCTCGCCGGCAGCGATACGCACCTGCTGCCGGACGATGTCGAGCGATGTGACGAGCTCCGTCACTGGATGCTCGACCTGGAGCCGGGCGTTCAGCTCGATGAACGAGAACGCGCCGTCAGGCCCGACGAGAAATTCGAACGTCCCTGCGTTCCGGTAGCCGATGTGGCGGCACGCGCGTTCGGCGGCGGCCTCCATCTCCTCGCGCAGCTCCGGGTCGAGCGCAGGCGACGGGGACTCCTCGATCAGCTTCTGATGACGCCGCTGGATCGAGCACTCGCGCTCGCCGCACGTAAGCACGGTGCCGTGGTTGTCACAGAGGACCTGGATCTCGACGTGACGCGCGGGTGTGATCGCCTTCTCGACGTACAGCGTCCCGTCACCGAACGCGGCATGCGCCTCCGAGGCGGCGCGCTGGAACGCGTCGTGGAGCGCGTCGGCGTCGGTGACGAGGCGCATTCCCTTGCCGCCGCCGCCCGCCGCCGCCTTCAGCAGGACGGGGAAGCCGAGCAGCTCGGACGCCGCCTGCGCCTCCGCCGGGTTCGTCGCGCCCTCGGTGCCCGGGACGAGCGGCACTCCCGCTGCGCGCATCTCCTGCTTCGCGAGGGCCTTGTCGCCCATGCGCGCCATGACGTCCGCAGGCGGGCCGATGAAGACGAGGTCGTTGTCCTCGCACATCCGGACGAACTCGTCGTTCTCCGCGAGAAAGCCGTACCCGGGATGGACGGCCTCGCAGCCGGTCGTCATCGCGGCGGCGATGACGGACTGGATGTTGAGGTAGCTCTCCGCCGCGGACGGCGGGCCGATGCGGACGGAGCGGTCGGCGAGGCGCACATGCATCGCGTCCTCGTCGGCGGTCGAGTACACCGCCACCGCTTCGACGCCGAGCTCGTGCAGCGCGCGAATGACGCGCACGGCGATCTCGCCACGGTTGGCTACGAGGACGCGGGTGAACACGCGGAGAGTCTACGGTCCGACTAGACGGCGTCCACGGGCCGGCCGGCGAGCGGCTCGAGCTCGAAGAGCACCTGCCCGAACTCGACCGGCTGCGCGTTCTCGACACCGATCGAGCGCACGACGCCCTCGAGGTCGGCCTTCACCTCGTTCATGAGCTTCATCGCCTCGAGGATGCAGAGCGTCTGCCCGGGCGCGACGACATCGCCGACCTCGACGAACGGCGGTGAGCCCGGCTGCGCGCGCGCGGTAGAAGGTGCCGACCATCGGCGACTCGACGCGGTGGTAGCCGTTCGACGGGCGCGCTGTCGGCGTCGAAGGAACATCCGGCAGCGCGAGCGGAGCATCCGACGTCGGCGCGGGCTCGGGAGTCGAGCGCACCGACACGCGCATGCCCTCCTCTTCGATCGTGATCTCGCCGATGCCGGTCTCCTGGACGATGCGGACGACCTCGCGGATGCGCTCCGCGCGCGCCTTGTCGACCGAGTCGAGCTCGTCGCCCTCCCCGCTTGCACGTCCGCGGATCCCGAGCAGAAGCGCGCTCGGCGTCCTCGCCGAACAACCCGAGCAGCAGGAGCTCCTCTTCGCTCGCGGCCATGCCCTCCGCGTTCTCGCGCACCTCGCTCAGCCCAGGGGCGACGTTCTCTTCGCTGTCGGGGTCGTTCGTGAGCTCGACCGCGCGCACGAGCGCCGGGTCGATCGGGCCGGGCGGGACGCCGAAGCGGCCGGAGACGAGGGCGCGGAGCTCGTCGACGATGGTGAGGTAGCGGCTCGCTGCCAGCACGTTGAGCAGGGCTTGCGAGGCGAGCACGCCGCCGATCGGCGCTGCCAGCGGAGGCCAGCCGACCTCGGCGCGGATGTGGTCGAGCTCCTCGAGCACCTCTTCGAGCCGGTCGCCGGCACCCTGCGCGCGCAACGTTGCGTCGAGGCCTGCGACGAGCCCGGCCGGAACGTCGTGCTGCGCGGCGCGGACTGCGACGCGTGGCGCGAGCGGCGCTACCGGCTCGTCGCCGATGTGCTCGTCGACGAGATCCGACGCCTCCCACAGCCGGGCGACGTCGATGCCGGGGTCGAGCCCCATGCCGGCGAGCGCCTCCGAGAGCGCCTCTCCGGAGACGCGGTGCAGCGACAGCGCGAGCGGATAGATCGCGCACGCGATCAGCTGCGCACCCGCCTCCGCCGCCTTGAGCGTCGCGGCGAGCGCGCTGCCGCCTGCGCCCTGGACGTAGATGCCGACGGGCAGGCCGCTCGCGTCCGCGAGCGCGTGTACGAGGTCCTCGGCCTTGTGCGGCTGGAGCGAGCCGGTCGGGTCGTGCAGGAGCACGCGCACGGCGCCGAGCTCCGGCAGCGCTTTCGCGCGCTCGATGAGGATGTCGATCTCGCCGGTCGGGCCGGGGCTGTAGACGAGGCCGGCCTCGAAGTCTCGGTTGGCGGCGGCGATCGCCTCGGCCGCCTCGCGCAGGTTGGAGACGTCGTTGAGCGGGTCGTGCAACCGGAAGACGTCGATGCCGTTCTCGGCGGCAGAGGCAACGAAGCGGCGGGCGAAGTCGGCGTCGACCGGGCGTGAGCCGACGAGGAAGCGGCCGCGGAGCGCGAGCCCAAGCGGCGTCTTCGTACGCGCCTTCAGTGCGCGGATGCGCTCCCAGGGGCTCTCGATCCCGCGTTTGACGGCTGCGTCGAAGCAGCCGCCGCCCGAGACCTCGAGGTACGCGAAGCCGGCCTTGTCGAGGATCTCGGCCAGCCGGAGCTGGTCGGCGACGGGCATCCGGCCGGCGAGCGGCTCCTGTCCGAGCAGGCGAATGGTCGTGTCGGCGAGGGTCGGCACGGATGGGACCTTATCGCGGGTTCAGACTGCCTTAGGCTTCAGCAGCCGCGCGCGTCGATCGCATCGCCCAGCGCCGGGCAGAAGGCGATAGCGAGAAGAACGCGTGGATCGAGAGGCCGAGCGGACGGCAGGCAAGAAGTTGACAAACAGCGAGAGCGTTTCGACGCGCGAAACGGTCGAGGCCCAGCACCCAGAAGAGCGAATGAGAACCCGAGCGCATCTTACCGTCGCACTACGTAGTAATAGTACAACCGCGAGTGAACACGGAAGTAGGCTGAAAAGCGCATGAAGAGAAGAAAAAGACCGAAGAGCGACGCTAGCGTAGTTGCGGAAGCACAGTGACAAAAAGTAACACACGAGTAAGATAACATATCTCTCCGTGCGGACACAGACTCACTCAACCCGGTAGCGCCTTTTACCAAAGTAAATGAAAAATAAGCGACATAAATACTCCTTGATAATCAACAGCCAGGAGACACGTGCGGGATCCGTGTAGCACTACACCCCAGCCTGAATAGAGACACAAGTAAAGCGAAACCTAGTTTAGAGAAGATGGCAAAGCTAAAAGGTATAGAACGACAGACCTGCAACGCCTTAAACAGAAGCTTAAAAAAAATATGAAAAGCGAAGCTTGAATTTCGAGAGAGGTTTCGCGCGACACAACGTATTCTCGATCGTAAGTCGCTGCATCCATCGAAGTGATGACCTTGGTGAGTCGCGGAAGTTCAGATCTCGCGCTCTACGCTTCAGAGCGTTTGCGCGCGCGATCGGCCCAGCCCCAGAAGAGCGGCCCGACCACACCCCGCCCCACACCGCGAAGAAGACGAGAACGACCGCGCCGCCCCCGAGAAAGACACCGAAGACGATCCCCAGCCCGATATAGGCCAGCAAGAGCGCGGAGCGCCAGATCACGGTTGGAAAGTCTACGCCCGGCTGATGTAGCGGCGTTCGTGCGGATCGACCTTGAGGCGGTCGCCGACGTTCACGAACAGCGGCACCTGCACGACGGCGCCGGTCTCGAGCGTCGCCGGCTTCGTCACGTTCGAGACGGTGTCGCCCTTGACGCCGGGCTCGGTCTCGACGACCGCGAGCTCGACCGACATCGGGAGCTGAACGGTCGAAGGCTTCCCGTCCACGACGAGCACCTGCACGGTCGCATTCGGCTGCATGAACGGGAGTGCGTCCTCGAGATCGGCGTGCGGCACCGAGAACTGCTCGAAGCTCTCGCTGTCCATGAAGTGGACGTCGCCACCATCGTCGTACAGGTACTGCACGTTCTTCGTCTCCGTGTGCACCCGCGAGAACTTCTCGCCGGCGCGGAACGTGCGGTCGACCACGGCGCCGGAGTCGAGCGCCTTCAACTTCGTGCGAACGAACGCGCCGCCCTTGCCGGGCTTCACGTGCTGGAACTCGACGATGCGCCACGGCGCACCGTCCAGCTCGATGTGCATGCCGTTCTTGAACTGGTTCGTGTTGACCGTATCTGCCACGGCGCCGGATGGTAGCTACGCCTATCCGACTTCGACGAGATCCTTCCGGAGCTTGGTGAGGTTCTCGATGCCGTTCTCGGTGACGACGACGTCGTCCTCGATTCGGATGCCGAACCGGCCGCCGACATACACGCCCGGCTCCACGGTGACGACGTTTCCTGCCTCCAGCACGTCGGTCGACTCCGTCGATAGGCGCGGGATCCTCGTGCACGTCGAGGCCGAGACCGTGGCCGAGCCCGTGGCCCATCGCGCCGCGAAACGGGCTCGCGTCGATCACGTTGCGGGCGAGGGCGTCCGCCTCGACGCCGGAGATGCCGGCGCGGATACCGCCGAGCGCCGCATCCTGGGCAAGTTGCACGACTTCGTACGCCTCGCGCAACTCCTCGTCGAGCGGGCCGGTCGCGAACGTGCGCGTGTAGTCGGACGTGTACCCGCCGATCGAGCAGCCTGCGTCGACGACGACGAGCTCGTGCTTCCCGATTTTCCGGTCACCGGCGCGGCCGTGCGGCTGCGAGCCTGTCGGCCCTGAGCCGACGATGAACTCGGGCGCAGACCGCCTCGGCGCCTTCCTCGTGGAAGATCTGGACGAGATCCCAGGCGACGTCGCGCTCGCGACGGCCGATGAACGGCACGAGCAGCCGTTCGAACGCGCGATCCGTGATCTCGCACGCGCGCCGCAGTGCGTCGAGCTCGCGCTCGTCCTTCACCGCGCGCAACGACTCGACGATCCCGCTCCCGGAACGAGGTCGATGCCCCCCGCGCGGAGCGTCTCGTACTGTGCGAACGGGAGCACCGGTCTCGAAACCGAGCGTCCCCGAAAGCGTCTCCGCAAGCTCCGCGACGAGCGACCGCTTCGTCTGCACGACCTCGACGTCCTCGACGGCGCGCGCGGCGTCGATGTAACGGAAGTCGGTGAAGAGCCGCACGCGATCGCGCTCGACGAGGAGCGCCGCGTTCGAGCTGTCGAAGCCGCAGAGGTAGCGGATGTTCACGAGATTGGTAACGAGCAGCGGTTCCTCCAGAAGCTGCCGCAGGCGATCGATCCTGTTCACGCGTGCTCCTTTAGATACTGCATCGCCATCTTGTAGCCGTCAGGCCCGTGCCCGGCAAACCGGGTCGCGACCACGTCGGAGATGACCGACTTGCGCCGCCACTCTTCGCGCTCGTCGACGTTGGAGAGATGCACCTCCACGACCGGGATCGTCAGCGGCTCGAGCGCGTCGTGGATCGACCACGCGTAGTGCGTCCACGCGGCCGGGTTCACCACCATCCCGTCGGTGTTGTCATACGCGTCGTGGCACCACTTGATGAACTCCGCCTCGCTGTTCGTCTGCCGGCACTGCACCGTCAGTTCCATCTCCCGCGCCCACTTGTAGATGCGGCTCTCCAACTCGGCGATCGAGAGTCCGCCGTATACATCCGGATCGCGACGGCCGAGCATGTTCAGGTTCACGCCGTTGAGCACGATGACCTTCATCCCAGGCGACTCCACCGGCGATCAACCTATCCAGTTCGCGCCGGACGTCCGCGGCCGGACCGCGCACATCCCACTGCGGGCCCGTCGTCGCCGAGGAGGACGAGTCGCAGGGGCGCCCTTCTTGTCGCGCAGGAGCGCCTCCCATGCTCGCTCCCGTCCACCTTGACGGGAGTAGGCCGGAGGATCTCCTCCACCTGGCCGATGTCCCGTCCGGACAGGCGGAGCGCTGCGAGCAGGCCGAGCGCGACCGCACGGCCGTGCGTCACGCCCTCGTAGCCGGCCGCCGCCTCGAGCGCGTGCGCGAACGTGTGGCCGAGGTTGAGCATCTTCCGCTCGCCCTTGTCCTTCGGGTCGCGCAGGCAGACGGCGGCCTTGAAGGCCGCGCACCGGCGGACGAGCTCGTCGTCGGGCAACTCCCACAAAGGCTCGCCGGCGAGGAGGCCCGTCTTCACGACCTCGCTCATGCCCTCGCGCCGCTGTGCGTCGGGGAGCGTCTCGAGCAGCGCCGGGTCGATCACCGTGCATGCCGGCCAGTGGAACGCGCCGACGAGGTTCTTCCCCTGCGGCAGGTCGATGCCCGTCTTGCCGCCGATGGCGGCGTCCACCTGCGCGACGAGGCTCGTCGCCACGGGCACCCAGGCGATGCCGCGCAAATATGCAGCCGCTGCATATCCGGCAGCGTCGGTGGTGCAGCCGCCGCCGAGCGCGACGATCGTCCCGCGCCGGTCGAGCCGGAGCTCCTGCCACAGGCGGTCGATCGTGAGGAGCGTCTTCGCCTCCTCCCCGACGGCAGCTCGTGCGTCTCGGCCAGCCGCGACCCGAGCGCGAGCTGCGCGTCCATGCCGTGGATGCCGGCGACGGTCGCGTCGGAGACAAGCGCGACCGGGCCGTCGCCGGGGACGAGCGCGCCGAGCTTCTGCAGCGCGCCGCGCTCGACGTGGACGCCTGCGGCCGCGAGAACGACGTCGTGAACGTCGTGAGCCACCACGTCGGCTACCTGCGCGTACAAGGCGCGTCGCTCCTCGTACAGACGGCGGAACTCCACCTCGTCCTGCGCGAGCGGACGGTCACTGCCACGCACGCGCTCCCAGCAGGTGTCGACATCGACGTCGAGCCAGACCGTGAGCGTGTCCCCCAGGGCGCTCGCGGACCTTCGCCGAGGTCACAGCGCCGCCACCGAGTGCGAGAACGATCGCTTCTTCCTCGTGCGAGCGGAATGCCTGCTCGCCATCGTCACGGAAGATCTCTGCGATCGGCTTCCCGGCGACCTGCTCGACGAGCTCGTCCGAGTCGACGACCGGAAGACCGACCACGCGGGCCGCCGTCGTCTTGCCGGCTCCCATGAAGCCGACGAGCGCGATCTTCTTCAGCGGATCCGCTCCATGTACGCCTTCCACGCGGCGACGAAGTCGCCGAGCGCGTCGCCGCCGAACTTCTCGCGCGCTGCGCGCGCCAGCTCCCATGCGACTGCCGCCTCGGCGACGACGGCGAGCGCCTCGACGGCGGAGACGTCGCTGCGCTCGACGAGCGCATTCGCCGCCTCGCCCGTCTGCAGGTCGACGGAGCGCGAGCGGCTTCATCAGCGTCGGCAGCGGCTTCATCCCGGCGCGGACGACGATCTCCTCGCCGTTCGACATGCCGCCCTCGATGCCGCCGGCGCGGTTGGACATGCGCCGATGGTCGGTTCCGATCTCGTCGTGCGCCTCGGACCCGCGCAGCTCCGCGAGCGCGAAGCCGTCGCCGATCTCGACGCCCTTCACCGCCTGGATCCCCATCAGCGCCGCCGCCAGGCGCGCATCGAGCCGGTCCTCCTTGCGCGCGTAGGAACCGAGCCCGGGCGGGACACCGGTCGCGCGCACCTCGACGATGCCGCCGAGCGTGTCCTGGTCCTTGCGTGCGGCGTCGATCGCCGCCTCGTCGACGTCGGTCGAGCCGCGCACCTCGATCCCGATCTCCTTCAGCAGCGCTTTCGCCACCGCGCCGGCGGCGACGTGCACGGCGGTGTGCCGCGCCGACGCACGCTCGAGTGCGTCGCGCACGTCCGAGAGGCCGTACTTCTGTACGCCGGCGAGGTCGGCGTGGCCGGGTCGCGGCAGCGTCACCTCCTTCGTGCCTTTGCCCTCCGGCTCGCCCTCGGGCGGCCAGGGGCTCATCCCCCAGGTCCAGTTCTTGTGGTCGCGGTTGCGGACGACGAGCGCGAGCGGCGTCCCGAGCGTGCGGCCCTGCCGGAGGCCGGCGAGCACCTCGACCTCGTCCGTCTCGATCTGCTGACGGGGCGAGCGGCCGTAGCCCTGCTGGCGGCGGCGCAGGTCCGCGTCGATCGCCGCCTTGTCGAGGACGAGCCCCGCCGGGCAGGCCGGAGAGGATCGCGACGAGCGCGGGGCCGTGCGACTCCCCTGCGGATGCCAGCTCGAGATTCACTCGGGCAAGCCTAGAGCCCGGCGCATGACGGCAACCGGGGCCGGCACGCCCGTCCAGAGCCTGAACGAGGCGGCGCCTTGCGCGACGAGCACCTCGTAACCGTCGAGCACGCGCGCGCCGGCGGCCGCCGCGGCCGCCGCTGTCGCCGAGCGCGGGTACAGAAGATCGACGAGCGTCTGCCCCGCACGGAGCTCGGCGAGCACGTCGTCGCGCTCCGATGTCGCGTGGATCACGAGGTCGGCGTCGCGTCACGTCGGGAGGCCACTCGCCCTTGCGGGAGAAGACGCGCGCCTGCGGGAGCGCATGTTTGAACGCAGCGCCGCGCCGCCGTCACCGAGGATCGCACGGCCGCTCGAACGTCGAGCCCGTCGAGGATCGCCGTGTCGGTGGAGAAGCCCTCCATCCCGACAAGCGTGTTCACCGAGGGAAGCTCAGAGCCCACGAGCTTCGCCACGGCGAACTTGTGCGGTGTGGTCACGTTCGCACCGGCGAAGCCGAGCGCGGCGAGGCCGCGGACAGCGTCCTCCAGATGCTCGGGCGGGACGTCGAGCGCGACGTAGGCCCAGTCGAGCCCACGCGCGGCGAACGCAGCGTTCTGCATCCGCGGCGAGAGCGAGTGCTCGACCGGATGGCCGAGGAGCGCGACGATCTAGTGGTCACGGTCGTGGCCACTCGTAGCCGTAGAGATGCTCGTGATTGACGAAGTCGTTGTAGTTGGACGTGAAGTAGTGGTGGCGGTGATCGGGCTTGCGCACGAAGTACAGGTAGTCGACGTGTGCAGGATGCGCGGCCGCCTCGATGGAGGGTAATCCCGGGTTCGCGATGGGCGTGGGCGGCAGGCCGAGGAACTTGCGCGAGTTGTACGGGTTGTTGCTGTCGAGGTCGGACTGCGAGCAGCGGCTTCGTCCCCGGCACGTGCAGCCCGTAGCGGATGGTCGAGTCCATGCCGAGCGGCATCCGGTCGTGCAGCCGGTTGTAGATGACCGCCGCGATCAGCTTCCGCTCGCTCGGCACCACCGCCTCGCGCTCCACGATCGACGCGATCTTCAGCACGTCGTATGGCGTCAGGTTCTTCGAGCGCGCGTACGAGAGGTCGACCTTCGACCACTCGACGTGGAACGCCTGCAGCTGTGCCTGGACGAGTTGCCGCGACGTCGTGTTCTTCAGGAAGTCGTACAGCGCCGGGAACAGGAATCCCTCGAGCGGCAGCTTCGCCGCGCCGAAGCCCCTAACGTGTTGCGGCCCCGACGCCTTCAAGTACGTGCGCGCCGAGATCTTCGGATGCACGTGACGCTCGTTGAAGGCGATCTTCGCCACCGCCTGGACGCGCTCCGCCATCTGCGCGCGCGTGAACCCCTCCGGGAAGACGATCTTGAACGGCTTCGGCGGCGGGGGCGTCGTCGCGACCGGCTGCTTCGAGCCGCCGCAGCCGGCGGCGACAAGCAGCGAACGCAACCGCTAGCGCCGCGCTGAGCCGGACCACTCGAGGTAGCTGGAGAGGAGATGCGCCGCCGCGCGCGCGTCTTCCGAGGTCGCCGAGGAGCTCTGCTCCGCCAGATCGGTCGTGAAGCGCTCGTCGAAGAGCACGACGGGGACGTCGACGGCCGCGCGCAGCGCCTTGGCGAACCGCTCGGCCGCGCGCGCCTGCTCCCCGCGCTCGCCGCGCAAGGTCAACGGATGACCGACGACCACCTCCTGGACCTCTTGCTCGCGGGCGAGCCGCACGACCTCGGCGAGGCCGGCCTCGCCACCGGCGCGCTCGACCACACCCAGCGGGCGCGCGACCACGCCGGTCGGGTCGGACACCGCGACACCGGTCCGCGCGGAGCCGAAGTCGAGCGCCATGACCTTCATGCGAGCGCCTTCTTCGCCGCGGCGAACGCGTTCGGAATCTCTTCGGGGACGTTTCCGCCGGCCTGCGCCATCGTCGGCTTCCCACCGCCACGTCCGCCGACGATCTGTCCCATCTCGTTCGCGAGCGCGGCGGCGTCCACGCCGACGCTCTCTGCCACGTTGACGACGATGTGCACCCGGCCGTCGGTGATGGACGCGACGACGGCGCCGTCGGCCTTCTCCTGCTGGCGGATGCGGTCGGAAAGGTCGCGGAGCGGCCCCGGCTGCAGGTCGGACGCCTGCGCGAAGACGACGCCGTCCACGCGCTCGGTGATCTCGTACTGCACCGCCGCTTCCTGCTTCGGCTGCTTCGACTCGCGCCGCACACGCTCGAGCTCGCCGCGCAGCTCCTCCGCCTCGCGCGCCTGCTCGTGCAGGAGCGCGAACGCCTCGCCGGACGTCACCGCCTCGATGCGGCGCGCGCCTGCGCCGACGGAGCTCTCGTTGAGGATGACGAACGGCCCGATCTCCGCCGTCGAGCGCACGTGCGTGCCGCCGCAGAGCTCCACCGACCAGCCGTCGATGTCGACGACGCGCACGATGTCGCCGTACTTCTCGCCGAAGAGCATCATCGCGCCGAGCTTGCGTGCCTCGGCGATCGGCGTCTCGTAGATCCGCACAGGGAGGTTCGCGAACACGCGCTCGTTCACGCGTCTCTCGACCTCGACGCGCTCCTCGGAGCTGAGCGCCTGCGGATGCGTGAAGTCGAAGCGGAGCTTGTCCGGCCGCACCGCCGAGCCCGCCTGCTTCACGTGGTCGCCGAGCACCTCGCGCAGGCACTCGTGGAGGACGTGGGTGGCCGTGTGGTTCGCCATCGTCGGGAAGCGCACGCTCCACGGAACGACCGCGGTGACGCGGTCACCGTCGCCGAAGCCTTCGCCTCGGAACACGATCTCCTGGTCCGCCGTCCAGACGGATGAGCTCGACGACCTCTGCGACCGCCCCATCGTCCTTCGCGATCGTCCCTAGGTCCGACACCTGGCCGCCGCCGGCGGGATAGAACGGCGACCGCTCGAGCTTCGCCTGGAAGAGCCCGTCGCCGAGATCGGCGTACGCGACGATCGCCGTCGGCACCTCGGTGCGCTCGTAGCCGACGAACTCGGTGCGCGGCGCGCCCGGGAAGCGGACGTCGACCTGGACGCCGCTCGTCCGGCGCGAGATCTCGCGGTGCTCCTCGAACAGCCGCGTGTACTCCTCGTCGTTCACGCCCGAGGCCGCGCTCGCGCGCGAGCTCCTGCGTCAGCTCGATCGGGAAGCCGTACGTCGCCTGGAGCGTGAACGCGTCGTCGCCGGTGATCTCGCCGCGCGCCGCGGCCTCCTCGAACACCTTCATCCCGCGCTCGAGCGTCTCGCCGAAGCGCTCCTCCTCGGCCGTGAGCACCTGCTGGATCTCGCGCCGATGCTCACCGAGCTCCGGATACGCCTCCCCCATCTGCTCGATCACAGCGTCGGCGAGGCCGGCGAGGAACGGCGGCTGCATGCCGATGCGCTGCCCGTGCTGCGCGGCGCGGCGGATGACGCGCCGCAGCACGTATCCGCGGCCCTCGTTCGACGGCGTCACGCCGTCGGAGACGAGGAACGTCATGCCGCGGCCGTGGTCGGCGAGCACGCGGTGCGCCTTCGTCGCGTCGACGGAGTCGCCGTATGCGACGCCCGACTCCGCGGCGATCCAGCGCATGATCGTCTGGTATCCGTCGGTGTCGTAGACGGACGGCACCTGCTGCAGGATCCGTGCCATGCGCTCGAGGCCCATGCCGGTGTCGACGTTCTGCGCGGGCAGGTCGGTGAGCGTCCCGTCCGGGTGCTGCTCGTACGCCATGAAGACGAGGTTCCAGAACTCGAGGAACCGCTCGCAGCGCGTGCAGCCGGGCTTGCAGTCGGGCTCGCCGCAGCCGGTCTCCTCGCCGAAGTCGTAGAAGATCTCCGAGTCCGGCCCGCACGGCCCCGGCCCGCCGACCGACCAGAAGTTCTCGGACGACGGCAGCGGCACGATCCGCTCGGGCGGGATGCCGATCGCCTCCCACAGGCGGATGGCCTCCTCGTCGGGGCCGAGCTTCAGCTCCGGGTCGCCGGCGTGCACGCTCACCCAGATCCGGTCCCAGTCGAGCTTCATATGCTCCTGGACGAACTCGGTCGCGTACGCGATCGCGCCCTCCTTGAAGTACTGGCCGAACGAGAAGTTCCCGAGCATCTCGAAGAACGTCAGGTGGTACGTGTCGAGGCCGACCTCGTCGATGTCCGGCGTGCGGAAGACCTTCTGCACCGTCGTCGTCAGCGGCGCCGGCGGCTGCTCGCGGCCGAGGAAGAACGGCATCTGCGGCTGCATGCCCGCGGTGGTGAGCAGCGTCGACCGATCGTCGGCGCGTGGCACGAGCGATGCCGACGGACGGCGCATGTGGCCCTTCTCCTCGAAGTAGGAGAGGAATCCCTCCCGGATTTCCGCAGACGTGCGCATCGGCGGCCATTCTAGGTTGGCGTCCTCCGGGCGCCGCCGTATGCTCGCCGAGTGCGACCCCGCCGGAAGTACCGCCTCCGTCGGCTCACGCCCATCGTGCTGCTCGTCCTCGCGGCGGTCATGGCGGGTGCGTGGGTCGGCGCGCGGCGCCCGGCCACGACCGTGAACGCGGCCGCATCCGGCCCGCTCGTCATCGACGCGCCGGCGCGTCCACACCGGAGCGGGCCGTGCCGCTCGCCTCTGACCATCTCCTGAACGGCGACGACGTCGTCCAGCACGCGTTCTCGCCGCCCCTGTCGGCGGCGGCGGCGATCGTCGTCGACGCCGGCACCGGCCGCGTGCTCTGGCAGCTCCAGCCGCACGAGCGCCGCAAGGTCGCGTCGCTGACGAAGATCATGACCGCGCTGCTCGCGCTGAAGAAGCTCGCGCCGAACGACATCGTCACCGTCGACAAGTCCGTGCCGCGCGTCCCGCTCGTCCGCGAGGGCCTGCGCGCGGGCGAGCGCGTGAAGGCGTGGAAGCTCTTCTACTCGATGCTCCTCTACTCCGGGAACGACGACGCGTTGGCGCTCGCGATCGCCGCCGGCGGCGACAAATGGACGTTCGTGCGCGAGATGAACGACGAGGCGCACCGCCTCGGCCTGCGCGACACGCACTTCATCTCGCCGAGCGGAGTCGTCGACCGCGACAACTACTCGAGCGCGTGGGACATGGCGGCGCTGACACGCGTCGCGTTGCGGAACGAGCGCTTCGACAAGATCGTGCGCACAAAGATCATCCACGTGCCGTGGAGCGCACCGACGTATTCGAAGGTCTACGTCAACAACAACTTGATGCTGCGCTCCTATCCCGGCGCCGACGGCGTCAAGACCGGGTACACGCACAAGTCGGGGCCGTGCCTCGTCGTCTCGGCGACGCGCCACGGTCATACGCTCATCGCGGTGCTGCTCGACGACCCGAACATGTACGTCGACGGGACGCGGCTGCTCGATTTCGGCTTCCGTTCCGAGTAGAACTACCCACATGGTCGTGTGCTCGTCCTGTGGCGCCGAGCTCCGTGAGGGCGCGCGCTTCTGCGACAGCTGCGGCGCGACGCAGGCCACGCCGGCCGAGGCGCACGAGCAGCGCAAGACCGTCACGGTCGTCTTCTGCGACGTGACCGGATCGACCGCGCTCGGAGAGCGGCTCGACGCCGAGAGCTTCCGCCGCGTGATGGCGCGCTACTTCGACGAGGCCCGGCGCGTCATCGAGCGGCACGGCGGAACGGTCGAGAAGTTCATCGGCGATGCCGTGATGGCCGTCTTCGGCGTCCCCGTCGTGCACGAGGACGATGCGATCCGCGCCGTGCGTGCCGCCGCCGAGCTGCGGAGCGCAATCGAGGTGCTGAACGCCGAGCTCAACCGCGACTACGACACGACACTCGAGCTCCGGATCGGGATCAACACGGGCGAGGTCGTGACCGGTACGGAGGAGCGGCTCGCCACGGGCGACGCCGTCAACGTCGCAGCGCGCTTGCAGCAGGCCGCCGCGCCGGGAGAGATCTTGCTCGGCCGGGAGACGTGCGCGCTCGCGCGCGACGCAGTGGTCGTCGAGGAGCTCGCCCCGATCGAGCTGAAGGGAAAGCAGGCGCCCATCGTCGCATACCGGCTCGAGGCGCTGACGCGAGACGCACCGGGCGTGGCGCGGCACCTCGACGCACCGATGGTCGGCCGCACGCACGAGCGGCATGTCCTGGACGACGCCTTCGCCAATGCCGCCCGGAAGCGGGCGTGCGCGCTCTTCACGCTCCTCGGGGCAGCAGGCGTCGGCAAGTCTCGTCTCGCCCGCGAGTTCCTCAGCGGCGTGGACGCGCGCGTCGTCCAGGGCCAGTGCCTCTCGTACGGCGAGGGCATCACGTACTGGCCGGTCGTCGAGGTGCTGAAGCAGCTCGGCGGGAGCGCCGGCCAACCGGCGCTCGAAGCATTGCTCGGTGAAACCGAAACGCCGACGACGCCGGAGGAGATCGCATGGGCACTCCGCAAGGTGCTCGAGGCGAAGGCGCAGGAGAAGCCGCTCGTCGTCCTGTTCGACGACGTGCACTGGGCGTGAGCCGACGTTCCTCGATCTCATCGAGCACATCGCCGACCTTTCGCGCGATGCGCCGATCCTTCTCCTGTGCCTCGCCCGGCCGGAGCTGCTCGACCGCCGGCCCGGTTGGGGCGGCGGAAAGCTGAACGCAACCACGATCCTGCTCGACCCGCTCGACGCCGGCGAGACGGACGAGCTGATCGAGCGACTGCTCGGCGGCGAGGAGCTCGACGCCGGAGCTCGTCTCGCGCATCCGCACCGCCGCCGACGGCAATCCGCTCTTCGTCGAGGAGATGCTCGCCATGGTGCGCGCGTCGGGCGAACGCGAGGTCGTCGTTCCGCCGACGATCAAGGCCCTTCTCGCGGCGCGGCTCGACCAGCTCGACCCGGTCGAACGCAACGTGCTCGAGCGCGGATCGGTCGAGGGCCAGCTCTTCCACAGTGCCGCCGTGGAGGCGATCGCGCGCGTGCCGGCCTCCGTCGAACGACAGCTCGTCGCGCTCGTGCGCAAGGAGCTCGTCCGTCCGGATCACGCGCAAATGCCGGTTGGTGACGCGTACCGCTTCCGGCACATCCTCATCCGTGACGCCGCGTACGACGCGCTTCCGAAGGCGGTGCGCGCCGAGCTGCACGAGCGCTTCGCCGATTGGCTCGACGTGCGTGGGACCGACGTCGTCGAGCACGACGAGATCGTCGCGTACCACCTCGAACAGGCATACCGCTATCGCGCCGAGCTCGGCCCGGTCGACTCGAACGGCGAAGCGCTCGCGACGAGGGCATCAAGCCTCCTCCACGCTGCGGCGCGCACCGCACGTCTCCGCGGAGACCTCCGCGCAGCCGCAGCGCTTCTCGCGCGTGCCGCGGATCTTGCCGGCGAAGGCAGGCTTGAGCTCCTGCCCGGAGCTAGCCGACCTCCTCTTCGAGACCACCGAGCTCGCGCGCGCGGGCGAGATCCTCTCGGAGGCGATCGCGACGGCGACGACCCGCGGTAACGCCGGCGTGCTGGCAATGGCGTCGTTGCAGGCATCCGTCATCGCCGTCCACACCGAGGCGGGCGAATCGTTCGAGCGCACACTCGAGCTAGCCGACGATGCAGCGGCGATCTTCGAGCGCAGAGGCGACGATCGCTCGCTCGCTGCAGTGCTCGTCATTGCTGGGCGCCACCGCTTCTATCTCGGTCGCGCCCGCGAAGCGGAGCCCGTGCTTCAGCGCGCATTCGAGTGCGCGATGCGCGCCGACGACATACCGCGGGCGCAGGAGAGCCTCGTCTTCCTCGCGATTGGAAAGGGCTGGGGACCGACGCCGTTCGGCGAGGCGCTGGCCTTTCTCGATGAGATTCCCCAGGAGCACCGCTCTGCGTCGCTCCAGGCATGGGTGCATCTCCTCCACGGCTGGTATGCCGGCTACCAGGGCCGGTTCGAGGAGGCGCGTCTCGACTTCGCGAAGGCGAAGGACGATGGTCGCCGAGATCGGTCTGATCGCACAGATCGGGTGCCCTCCCGATCGCCATCGGGATCATCGAGCTCGAAGGAGGTAGGCCCGACGTCGCCGAGGAGGAGCTGCGCGCCGCATATGGCCGCCTGGGCGAGCTCGGGGAGACCGGCTTCCGCTCGACGGTCGCGACCCTGCTCGCGCAGGCGCTCGTCGATCTCGACCGCGACCGAGAAGCGGACGGAATCCTCGACGCCGCGCTCGTGCTCGCCCAGGCGGACGACGTGGACCCACAGGTTCGCGCACGCACCGTGCAGGCGCAGCTGTTCCTCAGGCGTGGCGAGCTCGCAGAGGCCGAGCGGATCGCCCGCGAGGCACTGGCCATTGCTTCCGAGACCGGATTACCTGCTCGCGCAGGCAGACGCCCTGTTCGCGATCGCAGAGGTGCAGATTGCGTCGGGCGATCCCGGCGCGGCAGCGACTGCGCTCACAGGAGCTCTCGAGCTGTACGAGCGCAAGGAAGCGTCGGCGCCCGCGGCGCGGGTCGCGGGCGCTGCTCAGCGCCGCGGGCTTCGAGCTCGTAGGCTCGTCCTCGGCGATCTCCGCGCGGATCTTCTCGAGCGAGCGGCGGATGAGCCGCGACACGTGCATCTGCGAGATGCCGACCTGCTGCGCGATCTGCGACTGCGTGAGCCCGTCGAAGAAGCGGAGCTGGAGGATCATGCGCTCGCGCTCGTCCAACGCGCGGAATCCCGGCGCGAGGACCGCGCGATCCTCGGAGACCTCGTACTGGTGCTCGATCGTCCCGATCGACTCGAGCGGATCGAGATCGTCCTCGCCGTCGCCGCCGCCGGACGAGAGCGAGAGCGACGAGTAGGCGCGGCCGGACTCGAGCGCCTCGAGCACTTCCTCCTCCTGTACGCCCGCGGCGGTCGCCAGCTCGGGGATCGTCGGCGAGCGGCTGAGCTGCACGGTCAGCTGCTCCACGAGCTTCGACAGCTGCACGTTCAGCTCTTGCAGGCCACGCGGGACGCGGACAGCCCAGCCCTTGTCGCGGAAGTGGCGCTTGATCTCGCCGATGATGTTCGGCGTCGCGTACGTCGTCAGTTCGACGCCGCGCTCGAGGTCGAAGCGGTCGATCGCCTTGATCAGCCCGATGGCGCCGATCTGCACGAGGTCCTCGAGCTGCTCGCCGCGATACGGAGTACCGGCGCGCGAGCGAGCGCACGAGCGACATGTACTGCTCGATGAGCTGCTCACGCGCTTTGAGATCTCCCTGCTCGTGATAGCGCCGGAGCAGGATCTTGTCGTCGATCCGCGGCACGTCTACCCCCCAGTAGCCGTCGGTGCGGCCGTTCGCTTCGTCAACTCGACCCATGCTTCGCCGTTGCGCTCCTCGACCTCGAACGCCTCGCACACGGTCTCGAGCACGCGCCGTAGGCCGAGCTCGTTGCCGTCACGCTCGATGTCTTCGAGGATCGCGGACGGAAGCGGTCCGACCGTAGCGCGCATCTCCTGGTCGTCGAAGACGACCCGCACGACGACGTCTCCTTCGTCGTCGCGTCGCGCGAGCAGTGCGTCGAGCGCGACCTGCAGATCCTCGAGCGCGTCCATCGTCAGGTCGAGGCGCACCGCGAGGCCGCCGACGACGAGGTGCACGATCGGACGGAAGTCCTCCTGTGCCGGCACCACAAGCGTTATCTCATCGCTCACGACCCTGGCCCCCCAGCGTCGTGCAGCTCGTCGGTGAGCTCCTGCTCGCGACGAGCCGCGGCTTCCTTTCCCGACTGGACTGCATGCTTCCAGTCGCGCTTCGCCTTGAAGTCGGCGGCACCGTAGCTCACGCCCGCGGCGAAGCCCGAGACTTTCTGCACCGGCCGTGTCACGGCCGTGCTCACCGTCCGTACGGCGGTGTCGACGCTCTCCACCGCGTCAACCGCGCTGTCCGTCATCCGGTCGACCTTGTCGAGCTGGCTGTTGACCCGGTCCACGCTGCCTCCGACCTTGTTGATGACGGGCAGGATCTCCTGCTCTGCTCCCGAGATGAACGCAGAGAGGCGCCCGGCGGTTCCGCCCAGGCGCACGAGGAAATACGCCGACCCGATGCCGACGGCGAGGAGGAACACGGCGAGCGCGAGTCGCCAGAGATCCCCCCACGTGAATGCGGCGACGAGCATTCCCGGGCGATCCTACCCTTAGGAGGCGCCCGTCACGGTCCCGCAGCCGACGACGGCGTCGCCTGCGTAGAGAACGGCCGCCTGGCCCCGCGCGACGCCGTAGGCGGGCTCGTCCAGCTCCAGCTCGAAGCCGTCCTCGGTGTCGGACACCCGCGCGGCGATGGCCGGAGAGCGGTAGCGGAGCTTCGCGTCGACGCGCTCGGCCGGAAGATAGAGCCGCCCCGACGCGCGCACGCGGCTGCGGGCAAGCGCTTCGTGCGGGCCGACGACGACGGCGTTCGCGGCCGCGTCCGTGTCGAGCACGTAGAGCGGGCGCTCGGCGACGACGCCGATGCCGCGGCGCTGGCCCGGGGTGAACTCCCAGGCGCCGCCGTGGACGCCGAGCTCGTTTCCTTCGGCGTCGACGATCGGCCCCGGCCGCGGCGCGAGCCCGTGCCGTGAGAGGAACGCGCGGTAGTCGTCGCCGGCGAGGAAGCACGCCTCCTGGCTCTCCGCTCTGCGCGCGACGTCGAGCCCGGCGCGATCCGCCTCGTCGCGCGTCTGCTCCTTGCCCTGCTCGCCGAGCGGGAACCAGATGCGGTCGAGGAGCGCAGGGTCGAGCTGCGCGAGCATGTACGACTGGTCCTTCGCGGCGTCCGCGCCACGCGCGAGCAGCCGGCGGCCGCCGTGCTCGACGATGCGGGCGTAATGACCGGTCGCAAGGCGGTCGCAGCCCGCGCGCTCGACGAATGCCAGCAGCTCATCGAAGCGGAACGCGCCGTTGCAGCGGATGCACGGGTTCGGCGTCTCGCCGCGCGCATAGCCGTCGAGGAACGGCGACACGATCGCGTTCCGGAACTCCTCGCGCAGGTCGAGCGTGACGTGCGGAACTCCGAGCCGGTGACACGTCGCGCGTGCCGCGATGACCGCCTCCGGTGAGCAGCACGCGCGCTCGGCGCTCGGGCCCGCGGGATCGAGCCAGAGGCGAAGCGTCACGCCGACCGCGTTCGGCAGCGCGCGCAGCAGCGCGACGGCGCTGTCGACGCCGCCGCTCATCGCCACCGCGGTGCGTCCACGTGACGGCTCGGCGCGGAACACGGGACCGAGCGCGTTCGCGAGCGCGTCCACCGCGAGCGTCTCGCCGCCGACGGCCGCCGCCTCGAGCAGCGTCATCCCGACGATCGGACGATCGAGCCCGGGCGCGTCCGCCTCGACGATGCGCTCGCCGTCGACGCGGAGCCGAACCGCGGCCCACTCGCCGTCGCGGGTGGAGTCTCCGAAGCTCTCGATCATAGGAAGAAAGTGGGCCCGGACCTAGGGAACCTGTCGAAACAGGTGGGTACCCTGCCGCCGCGAAGACGGACGCGGGTTCCCTTCATGGTGCTGTTGGTTCACCATTCGGCCCGGACCCAGCTCACACCCTAGCGCGTGAAGCGCCACTGGACGCTCTGCGTTCCCTGCACGCCGAGCAGCGCGGCCAGCGCGGGCGTGAGATTGAGCTCGCGACCGGAGGGCACGTCGCCCCGGTCGATCACCGTCGTCAGCACCGTGCGGTCGCCGAACCGGACGTAGATGCGAACGCCGCAGGGCAGCACGGGATGGCCGACGCCGACGGTGCGCGCCCCGACCTTCACGCCGCAGGCGGTCCGGCCGGTCGGCGCGTAGGGAGCGGCGAGAGCCGTCGTCCATGGCCCGGCTCCGGCCGGAAGCGTCTGGTGGTGACGGTGTCGATGGTCGACGGTAGATCGCGATCGACACGGCGAGCACGGCGACCGCGGCGAGTGACGCGACGCGCCGGCCTGCGGCGGCCGTCACAGGTTGGCGACGAGCCCGCCGAAGCTCTGCCGGACGAGGTCGTCGAAGTCGACGGGCAGCAGCCCGTCGGGCCCGGCGAAGTCACGCAGGTACATGAGCAGGAACGTCCGCTCCTCGTCGGCGATCGGATCGCCGCCGGAGTGCTCGCGCGCGACGCGTTCGAGATCCCAGACGTTCCACTGGCGCGGGCCGCCGATGCGGATGACCGCGGCCGCCGGCGGCAGCTCCGGCTCGGGCTCAGGCGCGGGCTCGGGCGCGGAAAGCGGCGGGGGCGCAGGCGCAAGGCGCGGCGGCTCGCGGACGGGCTCGGGCTCCGGCTCGGGCTGCGGCGACGACGGCGACCGGACCGGCGGCGGCTCAGGCTGCGGCTCGGGCTCCGGCTCGGCGCGGATGACGCGCACGTGCGGCTCGGCCTCCGGCACAGCCGGTGCGGGCGCTTGCCGCCGCAGCAGGCAACGGCTTCCGTTTGCCCTCGTACCAGTACCCGAGCTCGACCAGGACGACGAGCAGATACGCGATCGTGCCCGCGATGACGATGCCCCAGATTTTGAGACCGACCTCGAGGGCGATCACCGGAACGGCGACGATGAATGCCGCCTCGACGACGGTGCGCGGCCCGAAGAGTGGCCTCATGTGCAGAAGGTTACGGTTGCGGCTCGGACGGCTCCGAGCCCTCGGGCTCGGGCGGCGCCGCGACGCTCGTTGGCGGGCCGGCGAGCGCGGCCGTCGGCGGAAGCGGGCGGTCCTCGTTCGACTGCTCCGCGGAGCGCATGATCGCGGCCGCGACCTCGGCGATCGCGTCCTGTCCGAGCCCGGCCGCGCCGAGAAGCTGCTCGGCGCCCTGCTGCGCGCGGCCGATGACGACGCCGCGCCTGGTTGCGCGCCCACTCGAGGGTCTGCTCGACCTCAGCGCGGGCGGCGTTCGTGAGCTCGGTGGCCTGGTGGCGCGACTGCTCGAGCAGCCGGGCGCCGCGCGCCTCGGCTTCCTGCAGCTCGCGCGCCGCATCGGCCTGCGCCTTCGAGAGCAGCTCGCGCGCCTCGTTGCGGGCCGCGTTGAGCGTCTCGGCACGCTGCCTTTCGATCTCCTGCGCGCTGCCGCTCGACCGCGGCCTCGCGATCGCCGATCTGGCTCTGCCGGCGCACGAGCTCCTGCTCCGTCCGCGAGAGCTGCGCGGCGGATGCGGTCTGTGCGTCGCGCTCGATCGTGTCCGCGAACTCGGCCGCAGCGCGGATGAGATGCAGCGCGTCCATGCGCACCGCGTGCCCGCTCGGCTCGCCGGCGCCGGCGCGATTGCCGGCCGCCTGCAGCACGCGGAGCTGCGCCTGCAGCTGCGCGACGTGACGGCGGAAGGCATCGAAGGCCTCGCGGACCTGGTCCGCGTCGAGCCCGTCCCCGGCGCGGGGAATGTCCTCGATCTTCGGGAGCGCGGTCAGCTGGGCGGCGCGATCCTGGCCTTCGGTTGCCATGTGCGACAAGTATGACCTCTTCGTCGGCGGGTCGGGACCTAGTTTTCGGCCGTTTCGACCGTCGACTTGATGCCGAGCTCACGGAGCACGGAGTCCGGCATCGGCGTCGGGCCGCCGGTCAGCGGGTCGGCCCCGCTCGCCACCTTCGGAAACGCGATCACCTGACGAAGGTCGGGCTCGCCCGCCATGCGGGCGACGAAACGGTCGATGCCCATCGCGAAGCCGCCGTGCGGAGGCGCGCCCAACTTCAACGCTTCGAGCAGGAAGCCGAACTTCGCCTGCTGCTCGTCCTCGCCGATGCCCATCACGCGGAAGACGGCCTGCTGCATCGCGGCGTCGTGGATCCGGATCGAGCCGGAGCCGAGCTCCCAGCCGTTCCAGATGAGGTCGTAGTGCTGGCTGAGCGCGCGAGCCCGGGTCGCCCTCGAACGCCTCGTCGCCCGGCATCGGCGCCGTGAACGGATGGTGGAGGAACGTCCACTGGCCCGTGTCCTCGTCGCGCTCGAACATCGGGAAGTCGACCACCCAGTGGAAGACCTCCTCCCCGGTCTCCGCGAGCTCGAGCTCGCGGCCGAGATGCGTCCGCAGCCCGCCGAGGACGCGCGAGACCGTCGCCTCGTCGCCGGCGGCGAACAACGTCGTCGAGCCGGGCGGCCCGGTGAACGCTGCGAGCTCGTCCTCGGACAGGAACTTCGCGATCGGCGAGCGGATCTCGCCGTCGTCGTTGACGAGGTAGGCGAGACCCTTCGCGCCCCACTCCTTCGCGATCTCCTCGAGCCTCGACAGGTCGGCGCGCGAGAACGCGCGCGGCGCGACGATGTAGCGGACGACGGGCGCGCTCGCGAACACGCCGAACTCCGAGCCGCGCGTCGCCTCGGTCGCGTCCTCGATCGCGAGGCCGAAGCGAAGGTCGGGCTTGTCGGTGCCGTACCGCGCGATCGCCTCCGCGTACTGCATGCGCGGGAACGGCCGCGGCGGCGCCTCTCGGCCGACCGCCTCGAAGCTCGCGACGACGCAGCGCTCGAGCACGTCGAGCACGTCCTCGCGCTCGACGAACGACATCTCGAGGTCGAGCTGGCGGAACTCGAACTGCCGGTCGGCGCGCAGATCCTCGTCGCGCCAGCATGTTGCGATCTGGTAGTAGCGGTCGAGCCCGCCGACCATGCACAGCTGCTTGAAGAGCTGCGGCGACTGCGCCAGCGCGTAGAACTTGCCGGGCTGGAGCCGGACGGGGACGAGGAAGTCGCGCGCACCCTCCGGTGTTCCCTTCGTCATGCTCGGCGTCCAGACGTCGACGAAGGCGAGGTCGTCCATCGTCCGCCGGATCGCGTTGATGATGACGTGGTTGAGGCGCAGGTTGCGCTGCATGCGGTCGCCGCGCATGTCGAGGTAGCGGTAGCGAAGGCGGAGCACCTCGTCCACGCTCTCGTCGCCGATCTGGAACGGCAGCGGCTCCGACGTCGAGACGATGCGCAGCGTGTCGACCTGGCATCTCGATCTCGCCCGTCGGCGATGTTCGGGTTGACCGCGTCCGGCGCGCGCGCGACGACCTCGCCCTCGGCCTGGAGGACGAACTCGTTGCGCACGTCGTGCGCGACTCCGCGGCTGCGTCGAGTGCTCCGGGCTGACGACGAGCTGGACCATGCCGGTGTGGTCGCGCAGGTCGACGAAGACGAGGCCGCCGTGGTCGCGGCGCGCGTCGGCCCAGCCGGCGAGCGTGACGCGACGGCCGGCGTCGGCGGCGCGCGAGCTCGCCGCACATGGTGTCGCGCCAGCTCACGCGAGCAGCTCCTTCAGCTCGCCGACACCGTCGACGGCGACGTCGAGCTCGCCGGCGCGGCGCAGCATCCAGCCGTCAGCGCCGACGATGACCGTCGCGCGCGCGTGCTTCTGCCCGTACGTCAGCTGGCCTTTGAGCGAGCGGCCGGCGTGGTCGGAGTCGGCGGCGATCCCGGCGCGCGCGCAGCTCGTAGACGGCGGCGAGCGCGGACTGCCCTGGCTCGACGACGAGGAAGACGTCGAGCAGCGGCTCGTCGGCCGTGATCCCCTCCAGCTCGAGCGACAGCACGAGCCGCTCGATGCCGGCGCCGAAGCCGATGCCCGGCGTCGGCGGGCCGCCGATCTCCTCGACGAGATAGTCGTAGCGCCCGCCGCCGCAGATCGTGGAGGCCTGCGCGCTCTCGTCCGGGCCGAGGAACTCGAACGTCGTGCGCGTGTAGTAGTCGATGCCGCGCACGAGCGTCGGCACGATGGTGTACGGCACGCCATACTCGTCCAGGTACATGCGCACACGCGCGAAGTGCTGGGCACACTCGTCGCAGAGCGAGTCGCCGATCTTCGGCGCGTCCTCGAGCGCCGCCCGCACCTTCGGATTCTTCACGTCGAACACGCGCAGCGGGCTCGTCGCGCGCTTCTGCTTCGCGTCGTCGTCGAGGACGTCGGAGTGCGCGTCGAGCCACTCGTTCAGCCGCTCGATGTACGCCGGTCGGCACGTTGCGGTCGCCGATCGAGTTCAGCTGGAGCTCGAAATTCCGGATGCCGAGGTTGCGCAGCAGCGCGTCGTAGTACTGGATCACCTCGGCATCGACGGACGGCTCCGCGGAGCCGATGCACTCGAGCGAGAGCTGCGTGTGCTCGCGGAAGCGGCCGCGCTGCGGCGCCGCGTACCGGTACATAGTCGCGATCGTGTAGAGCTTCACCGGCTGCGGCTCGCGATGCATGCCGTGCTCGATGTACGCGCGACAGATCGGCGCCGTGCCCTCGGGACGCAGCGTCAGCGAGCGGCCGCCGCGGTCCTCGAACGTATACATCTCCTTCTGGACGATGTCGGAGCCCGCGCCGGACGTGCGCTGGAAGAGCTCCGTGTCCTCGAACGCCGGCGTCTGGATGCGCCGGTAGCCGTAGAGCGCGCACATGCGCTCCATCTCCCCCGTCACCTTCTGCCAGAGCGGCTGGTCGGACGGGAGGATGTCGTGCGTTCCGCGCGGCGCCTCGATGCGCGTCACGCGCGCAGCTCCGCGAGGAACGGATTGCGCGCGAGCTCGGCGCCGAGCGTCGTCCGCGGCCCGTGGCCGGGGTACACGATCGTGTCCTCGGGGAACCGCTCGGTGAGCGTGCGCACCGACGCGAGCAGCGTGTCCCAGTCGGCTCCAGGGAGGTCGACGCGGCCGACCGATCCGGCGAAGAGCAGGTCGCCGCTGAAGAGACAGCCGTCGGCGTGGAAGGCGACGTGCGCGGAGGAGTGGCCGGGGATCGCGACGCATTCGAACGTGATGCCGGCGAGCTCGAGCGTCTCGCCGCCGTGGAGCGGATGGTCGACCGGGTATGCGCGTCCGGGCGCGCCGGCGGGCGCGAACTCCGGGAAGCGCTCCAGCCGGTCGCGCTCGCCCTCGGGCATGTACACCGGGGCGCCGGTTCCCTCGGCGAGATCGGCGACGCCGCCGACGTGGTCGAAGTGCCCGTGCGTGATCAGGATGGCCGCGCAGGACGCGCCCATGCCGGCGAGCTCGAGGCGCAGCTGCGCCGCGTCGCCGCCGGGATCGACGACGACCGCCTCCGCCGCGCCGCGCTCCGCGCGCACGACGTAACAGTTCGTCTGCAGCGGTCCGAGCCCGTATGTGTCCACCACAAGCGGCATCGAGCGAGTCTAACGAGGCACGTCTTCGGGCACGCTCGCCTGATGCGGCACTGGAACCTGCACGAGATCCCCGTGCTGGACGGCTCACGCTCGCTGACCGTGCTCCCTCGCGCGACGGCGAGGGACGCGTCGTGTTGATCGCCCTCACGCCCGGGCAGGAGCTCGGTGAGCACAAGTGAAGGAGGCCGCCCTGATCCTCGTCGTCGACGGCGAAGCGAAGGTGGATGCCGGCGACGAGTCGGTGGAGGCGCACGCGGGCGACCTCTTCTGGTTCGACCCGACGAGCGGCGCTCGGTGACGAGCGCCGGTGGCGCGCGCCTTCTGCTCGCGCCGTCCCCGTGGCCTGGGCGTCGGCTACTACCGCGGCTACCGCGACGAAGTCGGCGTCAGCGCTTCGTAGGAGCCTGGTCGCGCGCCTGCCAGCGACGGTAGGCGAACCGGTCGAGCATGTACGTGAAGGGGATGAAGAGCGCGGTGTAGAGCACCGCGGCCACCGCAGCGCCCGTGTAGTTGTGCGTCTTGTTCAGCATCCCGAACAGGACGAAGACGACGGCGCCGAGGATGAGCGCGCGCCGGCCTGCCCGCCCCCACGACGGCGGCTGCGGCGTGCGGCGTCCCCGCGCCGGAGGCGCACCCTTCTTCGCCGTGGGCTTCGCGCCGTTGCGACGCGTCTCGGCCGGAGTCTCCTCCGGCGCCTCGACTTCGTTCCCGTCGTCGTCGAGGTAGACGAACTCGTAGTCGTGCCGCTTGGCCTTCGCCTCGCGGCGCTTCTGCTTCCTCGTCGGCATGGAGCACCTAGCGTAGCTCGCCGCCGAGCACGACCCTGGCGACGACCTCGCCGCCGAGGTGGTAGGCGAGGTAGCGCCAGTCGGGCGCGTCGAGCAGGACGAGGTCGGCGCGGAAGCCGGGCGCGAGCCTGCCGATCCGGTCAGCGCGCCCGAGCACGTGCGCCGCGTTCACCGTGCACGCGGACAGCGACCTCCGCCGGCGAGAGCTTCAACTGCGTGGCGGCGAGCGAGCAGCAGAGCGGCAGGCTCTCGCAGAACGCGCTGCCCGGGTTGAAGTCGGTCGCGAGCGCGACCGCGGCGCCGGCGTCGACGAGCGCGCGCGCCGGCGGCATCGGCCGCCCGAGGAAGAGCGCGCTCGCCGGAAGGACGACCGCGGTCACGTCGCTCGCGGCGAGCATGCGCATGCCCTCGTCGCCGGTCGCCTCGAGGTGGTCGACCGAACGCGCGCCGATCTCGATCGCGAGCGGGATCGCTCCCTGCTCGGTGAACTGGTCGCCGTGCAGCCTCAGCGCGAGGCCCGCGTCGCGGCAGGCCTCGAGGTAGCGCCGCGCCTGGGCCGCGTCGAACGCGCCGCGCTCGAGGAAGACGTCGGCCGCCTCCGCGATCGCCGCCGCCTCGGGAAGCACCTCCGCGAGTGCGAAGTCGAGATACGCGTCCGCGTCGTCGAACTCCGGCGGCACCGCGTGCGCGCCGAGCCACGTGGGGACTCCGCCGGCGGACCGGATCGCCCGCAGCGACGCGAGCTCCGTGTCGCGGTCGAGCCCGTAGCCGGACTTCGCCTCGAACGTCGTCGTGCCGTGTCGCCGCATCCAATCCCGGTGCCGTTCGACCGCCGCGCGCAGCCCGTCCTCCCCCGCCGCGCGCGTGGCGCGGACCGTGGAGAGGATGCCGCCGCCGCGCGCGTGCAGCTCCTCGTAGGACGCGCCGGCCGCGCGGAGCGAGAACTCCTCCACCCGGTCGCCGCCGAACGCCGCGTGGGTGTGGCAGTCGACGAGGCCGGGGATCGCGCAGCACCCGCCGCCGTCGACCTCGACGACGTCGCCGTCCAGCGCATGCAGGTCGCGCATCCGCCCCACGGCCTCGATCGTGTCGCCGTCGCAGAGGACGTACGCGTCCTCGAGCACGTCCACCTCGCCGAGCGCTGCGCCGCGCAGCGGCGCCTCGCGGCCCGCCGGCGTCGCCACCTGGGCGAGATCGCGAATGAGGAGGCGCACGCGGTGAGTCTACGAACCTCCCGAGGAGGCGACCGGTGCGGACTGGGTGTGACCGGTGTGACCGTGACCGGCGTGACCGTCGTCGTCGCAGCTGCCGTTGTCGCCTGCGGGTGCTTGTTGGTCGTGGTCGCAGCGGTCGTCGAGTAGGCCTTCTGCGTCGCGCTGGCGGCGAGCCCGGCGAAGAGCCCACACGCGGCGAGCGCGGCGCCGGCAACGGCGCCGGTGATTCGGCGGACGCGAGTCATGTTCCGGTCGCGGCTCTTCGGGGTCATCGCGCACGCTTTTCGAGCGAGAGCGCAAGGCGCGGGCACATCTTCACGGCGTGCCGCGCCGCGGGCTCGAGACTGCGGGCGACGGGCTCGCGCGGCATGATCGGGTAGCCCCATTCGTCGAGCTCGACGAGCTCGGGCAGGAGCTCCGCGCAGTGGCCGTAGCCGTCGCAGAGGATCGGGTTCACGAGGAGTTTCATGCTCATCTCCATTCGCGGGAGGCTCCCAGCGGAAGCACGGGGGAATGTGCGCGCCCGGTGCAGCGGCCGGCGCGGTGGCGTTCGATCTCGTCGGCGAACACGTCCACGGCGCTCGCGACGAAGCGGGTCGCGCCGGTCGGATGCGCGCACGCGCCGCGGCCGGAGACCTGCGGCGCCAGACGGCGTAGCCGGTCGACGTCGAGCGTCTCGAGCGCGTCGGCCATAGCGGCGAGACCGAACACGCAGGGCCCGCATTGGCCGGCGCTCTCGTCGGCGAGGTACCGGGCGACCCGCGCCGACTCGGCGAGCCCGCACGCGTCCTGCGGCAGGACGACGATCGTGCGGGCGCCGAGCGACGCGCCGAGGGGCTTCAGCGCGGCGTCGTCGAGCGGGAGGTCGAGCGCGTCGTGCGCGCGCACCCACGTACCGAAGTAGCCGCCGACGAGAACTGCGTTCGGAAGCGCGGTCAGTCCGCCGAACCGCTGCAGGACGTCGCGGATCGGCGTGCCGAGCTCGACCTCCGCGACGCCGGGCTTCGCACGGCGCCGAGAACGGTGACGAGCACGGTGCCCGGCTCGTCCGCCGTGCCGCGCTCGCGGAACCAGTCGGCGCCGTAGCGCGCGATGAGGCCGAGGTTCGCTAGCGTCTCGACGTTCTGGACGAGCACGCCTCTCTCGTACGGCTTTTGCATCGTCGGCTTCGCCTGACCGCCGTTCAGGTGGTTGACGAGCGCAGACTCCTCGCCGGCGACGAAGCGATCGGGCACCGCCTCGAGAGAGCAGTCGAAGCCGTCACTCCGTTGAGCGAGTGCGCGTTCGAGACGCTTCCGAACGGTGCGATTCTCGCGGCCGACCGCGAAGATCAGCCGGCGGGCGCCGACGATCCGGGCCGCGACGATCGCGCCGTCGACGACGAGGTGGGGGTTCTCGGCCAGCAGGACCTTGTCCTTCCAGCTCGCCGGCTCGCCTTCAGTTCCGTTCGCGACGACGACCGCATTGCGGGTGCGTGCCACGGCCGCGAGCTTGACCGCCGTCGGGAACGCGGCTCCGCCGCGGCCCGTCAGCCCGCTCGCCTCGATCTCGGCGAGCAGCTCGGCACGTCGTCGCCGCGGCAACGGCGTGTCGATCGGAGCAAGGAGGCGCGCAGACACGTCTGCTCGCCGCTCGGCAGCGACGGCGGCGCTCACGACGCCGCCCCGAGGTACTTCGGATACGGATTGCGGAGCGCAAGCAGTCGCCAGACGACGCGTGACCGCGATGAGGCCGGCGCAGGCGACGCCCGTGTCGAGGAACCAGCCGGCGCGCCTTGTCGGTACCGATGCCGACGCTGTGCGCGAAGGCGAGCGGCCACGACGCGTAGGCGAGCCAGTGCACGCTCTTCCACACGCGCTGGCTCATCCGGTGGCGGAGCAGGCTCGTGACGATCACCGCCGCGAGGAGGTCGAGCGAGAGCGCGCCCATGCCCAGCCAGAGCCCGTACTTCGCGCTCGGCAGCGGGAGAAGCGCCTGGGCGAGGCTGACCTTCGCGTACGAGTCGGCGAGCGCCGTCGCGATGTGGATGCCGAGGAATACGACGGCGAGCAGCGAGACGCTGCGATGCAGGCCGAGCGTCACGAAGCGCGGCAGGCGCGCGGTGCGAAACCGGCGCGTGGTGGCGATGCCGAGGACGACGACGACGGTGAAGAGGATCAGCGTCACGACGCCGCTGCCGCGCATGAGGTACCAGACGATCGGGTTGTTCAGGCTGCGCACGGGAGCTCTTCCTGTGCGGGCCAGCCGCCGGTGAGGACGACGCCGCCGTCGGGGCGGACGAGGCGGGCGGCGACGCCGGCGCCCTCGAGCCAGCCCGGCGCGTCCACACCGAGGACGATGGCCGCGGTCGACGCGGTGTTCGCGTCGAGGCACGACGCTGCGGCGACGCTGACCGTGCGCCAGACCTCCGCGGCCGGCCGGCCGGTGCGCGGGTCGAGGACGTGATGCGCGATGCCCTCGGTCGTGCGCCACCGGCGCACGGTCGTGCTCGAGGTGGCGAGCCCGCCGGCGGCGATCGCCACCGTTTGACCGTCCGCGACGGAGGGAGCGCGATGGTCGTCGGTGACGAGGATCGGCCAGCCGCCGGCGGGCGCCGGCCCTGCGACGGCGATGTCGCCGCCGAGGTTCACGAGAACGGAGGAGCCGGTCGCGCGGAACGCTGCTGCGGCCGCACGGTCGGCGGCGAGCGCCTTCGCGGTCGCGCCGAGGTCGACCAGGACGCCGGCGGGGACGCGCACGCGGCCACGCTCGTCGTCGATCTCGATGCGCTGCCAGCCGGCGGCGGGGACGAGCTCGATCCGGGCAGGCTCGCGCCGGGAGACGACGACGCGGAAGTCGGCGTCCCAGCCGAGGGCGCGCATCGACGCGCCCACGGTCGGGTCGACGGCGCCGCCGGTGGCGGCCGCGGCGTCGACGCCGGCGGCGAGTGCCTGGCGCAGCAGCCGGCTCGCCGGCATCCACCGTCCGCCGCTGCGGGCGAGACGCGAGACCTCGGAGTCGGCGCGGAAGCGGCTGCAGGCCCGGTCGATCGCGTCGAGCTCGCGCTCGAGCACGTCGATCGCATCGGCGAGCGACAGCGCGTCGAGGGTGGTGATCTCAGCGGTGGTGCCGAGCGCGGGGAAGGAGGCCGTAGCGGGATTCATGCTGCGAGTTTCGCCACGCGCCATGAGCCGCCTGTGAGCGCCACCTGTGAGTGTCCTGTGAGCTTTACGCCTCCTGCATGGGGAGCCGCAGCCCATGCTCGTGCGCCATCTCGATCGCCTCGGGGTAGCCGGCGTCCGCGTGGCGGAGCACGCCGGTGGCCGGGTCGGTCGTGAGCACGCGCTGGAGGCGTTCCGCCGCGTCGTCGGTGCCGTCGGCGACGACGACCATGCCCGCATGGATCGCGTTGCCGATGCCGACGCCGCCGCCGTGGTGCACGCTCACCCACGTCGCGCCGGCGGCGACGTTGACGAGCGCGTTCAGGATCGGCCAGTCGGCGATCGCGTCCGAGCCGTCGCGCATCGACTCGGTCTCGCGGTAGGGCGAGGCGACGGATCCCGCGTCGAGGTGGTCGCGCCCGATGACGACCGGCGCCTTCACAGTCCCGTTGCGCACGAGCTCGTTGATCGCGAGCCCCGCCTTCGCGCGGTCGCCGTAGCCGAGCCAGCAGATGCGCGCCGGCAGCCCCTGGAACGCGACGCGCCCCGGTGCGAGCTCGAGCCACCGCTGCAGGAGCGCGTCGTCCGGGAACAGCGCCTGCAGCTCGGCGTCGATCGCCGCGATGTCGGCCGGGTCCCCGGACAGCACCGCCCAGCGAAACGGCCCTATCCCGCGACAGAACAGCGGCCGGATATAGGCCGGGACGAAGCCCGGGTATGAGAAGGCCTCCGCTACACCGGCTTCACGGGCCTCGCCTCGCAGGTTGTTGCCATAATCGAAAACATACGCACCGCGCCGGACGTACTCGAGCATGCCCTCGACGTGCGCCGCGATCGACGCACGCGCGAGCCGCAGGTACTCGTCCGGATCGGACGCACGCAACGCCGCTGCCTCGTCGACGGAGTATCCGCTCGGCACGTACCCGTTCAGCGGGTCGTGCGCGGCCGTCTGGTCGGTGACGAGATCGAAGTGCTCGCCGCGCGCGGCAAGAAGCGGGACGACGTCGGCGGCGTTTCCGAGCAGCCCGACCGAAAGCGCACGCTTCTCGGCGGCGGCCGCGCGTATGCGTGCGAGCGCGTCGTCGAGCGAGTCCGTCGCCTCGTCGAGGTAGCGCGTCTCGAGCCGGCGCTCGATGCGATGCGGGTCGACCTCGACGCAGAGGATCGCCGCGCCCGCCATCGTCCCGGCGAGCGGCTGCGCGCCGCCCATGCCGCCGAGCCCCGCCGTCAGGATCGTGCGGCCGCGCAGGTGCGGCTCGCCGAAGTGCTTCTCGCCGGCGGCGGCGAACGTCTGGTACGTGCCCTGGAGGATTCCCTGCGTGCCGATGTAGATCCACGACCCCGCCGTCATCTGGCCGAACATCGTCAGGCCGAGCGCCTCGAGGCGGCGGAACTCGTCCCACGTCGCCCAGCGCGGAACGAGCAGCGAGTTGGCGATGAGGACGCGCGGCGCGCCCTCGTGCGTCGCGAGCACGCCGACGGGCTTGCCCGACTGCACGAGGAGGGTCTCGTCCGGCCCGAGCTCGAGCAGCGTGGCGACGATCGCGCGCAGCGCCTCGTGGTTGCGCGCCGCCTTGCCCGAGCCGCCGTAGACGATGAGCTCCTCCGGCTTCTCCGCCACCTCGGCGTCGAGGTTGTTGAGCAGCATGCGCAGCGGCGCCTCGGTCGACCACTGCCGCGCGTTGAGCGTCGTGCCCCGCGGCGCGCGGATGCGGGAGAGGTCGCCGCACAGCTCCTCGACGCGTGACGTGCGTGACGCTCATGCCGACAGCTCGTCTCGAGCGAGCCGTCACGGATCGCCGCAGCCACCGCCTCGATGTCGGGAGCGAGGGAGCGGTCGTCCTTCAGCCGCGGCGAGAGCTCCCGGACGAATGCGCGAGCCGCGCGCACGCCGACCCCGGGCTCGAGCGGCGCGAGGAACTCGACGCCTTGCGCGCCGGCGAGCAGCTCGATCGCGAGCGCGCTCTCGCAGTTCGCGAGCACCTGCCACGCCTTCAGCCCCGCGGCGTTTCCCATCGACACGTGATCCTCCTGCCCGGCGCTCGTCGGGATCGAATCCACCGACGCGGGATGCGCGAGCACCTTGTTCTCGGAGACGAGCGACGCGGCCACGTACTGGGGAATCATGAACCCACTGTTCAGCCCGCCCTCGCTCGTCAGGAACGCGGGCAGGCCGTCGGACAGGTTCGGGTTGACGAGCCGCTCCACGCGCCGTTCGGAGATGGATGCGAGCTCGGCGGACGCCATCGCCATCACGTCGAGCGCGAACGCGAGCGGCTGGCCGTGGAAGTTGCCGTTGGAGACGAGCGCGTCCTCGTCGACGAGCACGAGCGGATTGTCCGTCGCCGCGTTCAGCTCCACCGAGATGGTGTAGTCGATGTAGTCGAGCAGGTCGCGCGACGCGCCGTGGACCTGCGGCGCACAGCGCAGCGAGTACGCGTCCTGCACCTTGTCGCACCAGCGGTGCGACTCGATGATGGCCGAGCCTTCGAGCAGCCGCAGCACGTGCGCCGCCGACGCCGCTTGGCCTCGAAGCGGGCGGAGCGCGTGGATCTCCGGGATGAACGACGTACGCGATCCCTGCAGCGCCTCGAGCGATTGCGCGCACGCGACATCGGCGGCGTGCGCGAGTCGGCGCGCGCGCACGAGCCCGAGCGCGGTGAACGCGGCCATGAACTGCGTGCCGTTGATGAGCGAGAGACCTTCCTTCGCGGCGAGCTGCACGGGCTCGAGACCGGCACGCGTCAGCGCTTCGAGGCCGGGCATGCGCTCGCCCTCGAGAAACGCCTCGCCCTCCCCGACGAGCGGAAGCGCGAGATGCGCGAGCGGTGCGAGGTCGCCGGACGCGCCGACGCTCCCCCGCGCCGGAACGACGGGGACGATGCCGCGGTCGAGGCACGCGAGCAGGAGCTCGACCGTCGCGACGTGCGCGCCGGAGTTCCCCTTCGCCAGCGTGTTCGCGCGCAGGAGCATCGCCGCGCGCACGATCTCGTCCGGATACGGCTCGCCGACGCCGCATGCGTGCGAGCGCAGCAGACGCAGCTGCAGCTCCTCGGTCAGCTCCTCCGGAATCGACTGCGAGACGAAGCGGCCGAAACCGGTGTTGACGCCGTACGTGTGCTCGTGGGTGCCGTGCGCCGCACGCTCGACGACGTCGCGGGCGGCGCGCATCTTCTCGCGCGCGGCGTCGGTCAGCTCGGTCGGCCGTCGTTCGACGGCGACGGCCCAGACGTCGGCGACGGTCAGGTCGTCGCCGGTAAGGGCGACCGGAGGCACGGAGGGACTCTATTCGGCGCGGCGCGCGAGCTCGTCCTCGACGTCGGCGACGTCGACACCGGCGGCCGCAAGCAGGACGTACAGGTGGAAGACGAGGTCGGCCGCCTCGGAGACGAGTGCCTCGCGGTCGCCCGAGACGGCTGCGAGCCCCGTCTCGACCGCCTCCTCGCCGACCTTCTGCGCGCAGCGGGCGACGCCGGCGTCGAGGAGCGAGACGACGTACGAGCCCTCCGGGCGCTCCTTCTTCCGCTCCGAGATCGTCCGCCAGAGCGCAGGCGCGAAGCACGAGCGCGCGCCCGTGTGGCACACCGGCCCCGCCGGTCGAACGCGCAGCAGCAGCGCGTCGCCGTCGCAGTCGTCGCGGATCTCCTCCACCGCGAGGACGTTCCCCGACGTCTCGCCCTTGCGCCACAGGCGTTCGCGCGACCGGCTCCAAAACCAGACCTCTCCCGTCTCGCGCGTGAGCCGCTCCGCCTCCGCGTCCATCCACGCGAGCATGAGCACACGCCCGTCGGCGGCGTCCTGCACGATCGCGGGCTTCAGCGGAGGCATACGCCGAGCTCCTTGCAGCTCCGTCCGCAGCGAGACAAGACGGGCGGGATCCTCGTGCAGGATCGACGCGAGCAGCGCTGCCTGCGACACCTGGAGCGCATCGGCAACGTGCTGCGCATTGCCGGCGCCGCCGGACGCGATCACCGGCAGCGACACGGCGTCGCGCAGCGCCGCGAGCTGCTCGAGGTCGTAGCCGTCCTGCGTGCCGTCGCGGTCGATCGACGTGACGAGCAGCTCGCCTGCGCCACGTTGTTCGCACTCCTGCGCCCACTCGACGGTGTCGCGCGCGGCGTCGCGCGTCGCGGCGTGCGAGCGCACGCGCCCGCCTTCCGTGTCGATGGCGACGACGACCGCCTGGCTCCCGAGCGCGCGCGCGAGCTCCTCGATCAGCTCGGGACGCGCGAGCGCCGCCGAGTTGACGCTGATCTTGTCCGCGCCCGCCTCGAGCAGCGCGGTCGCGTCCGCGACCGAGCGGATGCCGCCGCCGAAGGTGAAGGGGATGGTCACGTGCTCGGCGACGCGCGCGGCGACGCCGGCCGCCGCGACCGTCGACGTGATGGTGGCCGAGATGTCGAGGAACACGAGCTCGTCCGCGCCGCCGTCGGAGTAGGCCGCACCGAGCTCGACCGGGTCGCCGACGTCGCGCAGCTGCCGGAAGCGCACGCCCTTGACGACGCGCCCGCCCGCGACGTCGAGGCACGGGATCAGGCGCGGGAGAGGCATTGCTCCAGAAACCGTTGACCGGCGACGCCGCTCTTCTCGGGATGGAACTGCACGCCGACGAAGGAGCCGTGCTCGACGATCGCGGCGTGACCCTCGCTCGTCGCCACCGTCGCGTCGGTCACCGCCTCGTACGAGTGCGCGAACCAGTACGCCTCGCCGCCGGGCTCGACCGTCGCCCAGCCGATGCGCGGCACACGCTCCGCCTGCAGCCGCACCGCACGGCCCGGCACGATCCCGAGCCCGGCGACGCCGCCGTCCTCCTCGCTCTCGTCGAGCGCGAGCTGGAGGCCCAGGCAGATGCCGAGGATCGGCCGGCCGGCCGCCTGGCGTGCGCGCAAGACGTCGGCCGCCGACCCGAGCCCGTCCATCGCCGACCGGGCGGAGCCGACGCCGGGGAGCACCGCCAGGTCTGCGCGCTCGAGGTCGTCCGTCATCTCCGCGCCGAGGCGGCGGACGGCGAGCTCGACGGAGCGGACGTTGCCGGCGCCGTAGCGCGCGATCGCGACGGTCTTCACATCAAGCCCTTCGTCGACGGAAGCACGTCGCCCTCGCTCCGCACGGCGGCGCGCAGCGCGCGTCCGGTCGCCTTGTACGCCGCCTCGGCGACGTGATGCGCGTCGTCGCCCGTCGACTCGACGTGCAAGCCGATGCGTGCGTTGTTCGCAAAGCTCGCCAGCACGTGCGGCGCAAGGCCGACGGCGGGATCGATGATGATCCTCGTGTGCGGGCGGCCGCCGAGATCGACGGCGGCGCTCGCACGCGCGTCGTCCATGACCACGACCGCGTCGCCGTAGCGCGCGATTCCCTTGCGGTCCCCGAGCGCGCGGTCGAACGCCTCGCCGAGGGCGATCGCGGCGTCCTCGGCGGTGTGGTGGTCGCCGGTCTCGAGGTCGCCGCTGCCTTCGAGCACGAGGTCGAAGCCGGCGTGGAACGCGAGCTGCTCGAGGAAGTGGTCGTACAGCCCGGCGCCGGTGCCGACACGCACGCGGCTGGCGCCGTCGAGCGCGAGCCGGACGCGCAGGGTCGTCTCGACGGTCGTTCGCACGTGACGGGCGCGGCGCTTCTGCGCAGGGCGGTCCTCGCCGGCGAGCGCGGCGAGGAGCAGGTCGTCGTCCTCGCGGTCGCGCACGGAGATGCGAACGGCGTCCTCGAAGACGCGCACGACGCAGCCGGCGGCGAGCAGCGTGGCCGCGACCGCGCCGGGATCGGCGACCGGGACGTAGACGAAGTTGGCGCGCGACGGCAGCGGGGCGAAGCCGAGCGCCGCGCAGCTCCGTCGCGAGCCGCTCGCGCTCCTCGATCACGGGCGCCGGGTCCGGCGGCGACGCGAGCGCGGCGAGCGCGAGCGCGACCGAGAGCGACGACACGGGCTCCGGCGCCTGCCGCGCGTTCAGCTCGGCGGCGACGTCGCGCGACGCGAGCGCGTAGCCGATGCGCGCGCCCGCGAGCGCGAAGATCTTCGAGAACGTCCGGAGGACGATGACGCCGTCGTCGATCAGGCCGACCGCACCGGGATCGTCCGCGTACTCGAAGTACGCCTCGTCGACGACGAGCGGACGCGCGGACGGGAGCGGCTCGAGCGCGCCGGTCGGATTCCCCGGCCGGCACGCGAACGTGAGCACAGGCGCCTCGTCGCCGACCTCCGCGCCTGCGAGCTGGGCGGCGACACGGAACAGCGGATACGTCGGCGAGGGCGGGATCGCGACGGTGTCGCCGGGGCCTGCGAACGAGCGCGCGACGAGGAGGATGAGGTCGTCCGCGCCGGCGCCGAGGACGACGTTCTCCGGGCTCGACGCCCGCGTATTCGGCGATCGCCTCGCGGATGAACGGATGGCCGCCATGCGCGTATTCGTTCACGCGCGCGAGCGCGGACGCGATCGCCGCGGGGCGCGAGCTCGGGAGCGGCAGCGGCGGGACGTTGCCGTCGAACCGCATGATCTGCACCGGGTCGAGCCCCGCACGGCGCGCGAGCTCGGCCGTCGACGGCGCCCACTGGTACTCGGCGAACTCGGACGAGAGCGCTCTCATCGCCGCACCGCCTCGGCGTGCGCGGGCAAGCCCTCGATCGCGGCGAGCGCCTCCACCGTCGGCCGGACGCGGGCCAGCCCCTCCGCCGTGAGCCGTTGGACGGTGATCGGCTTGAGGAACGTCTCCAGGCCGAGGCCGCCGACGCGACGCGCCCAGCCGCCCGTCGGGAGCACATGGTTCGCGCCGGTGCCGAGATCGCCGCTCGCCACCGGCGACCACTCGCCGACGAAGACGGCGCCCGCGTTGCGCACCTGCGGTGCGAGCGCCTCCGCGTCGCCGAGCAGGACGAGGTGCTCGGGCGCGATCGCCTCGGCCTCCTCCAGCGTCGAGACGATGCGGCAGACGGCCTCGTGCCCGTGCTCGGCCTGCGCCGCGACCTCGAGCTCGGCGAGCCGGCGGTCGCCGCCCGCGCCGAGCACGACGACGACCTCCGACGGCCCCGCAGGCAGGTCGATGGCGACGTCGCGCGCGACCGCGAGCTTCGCGTCGTTCACGTACGGGCCTCCCGGTCCGACGATCTTGTCCACGCGCTCGACGTAGGCGAGGTAGCCGATCGCCTGCGGCCCGCCGAGCGCCCACACCTCGTCGATCCCGAGCAGCTCCGCGGCGCGCGCGACGAGGCCCGCGCCCTCCGGCGGCGTACAGACGACGAGGCGCCGCACGCCGGCGACCTGCGCGGGCACTGCGCACATGACGAGCGTCGAGACGAGCCCGCGAGGCACGTACACGCCGACGGAGTCGAGCGGGACCCAGCGGCGCTCGAGCTCGACGCCGGGCTCGACCTCGAGCCGCACGTCGGCCGGCCGCTGCACTTCGTGCCAGCGGCGCACACGGTCGGCGAGCGCCAGCACCGCCTCCTCCGGAAGGTCGCCCGACGGCTCCGCGCGCGCGGGCTCGACGCCGTCGAGGCGCAGCGCCCACTCGCGCACCGCGTCGGCGCCGCGCGCCTTGACGTCCTCGACGATGTTCATCCGAGCATCCGTTCGACGGGGACGATGAGGATCGACGACGCGCCCGCGCTCTCGAGCTCGGGCAGCAGGCGCCAGATGTCGGCGGCCGGAACGAGGCTGTGCACCGCCACCATCCCCGGCTCGGAGAGGGGCAGCACGCTCGGCGCGCGGGAGCCCGGTACGAGTGCGCAGATCGCGTCGATCGCATCCTCGGGCGCATTCAGCATGAGGTAGCGCGTCCCGCGCGCGTCGACGACGCTGCGGAAGACGCCGGCGAGCTGCACGGCCTCGGCACACGGTTCGGGCGGGCCGATGAGCACCGCCTCGGACTCGAGCAGGACGCCGATCGAACGGAGGCCGTTCGTGCGCAGCGTGCTCCCGCTCGAGACGAGATCGACGATCGCGTCGGCGAGCCCGAGTCGCGGCGCGAGCTCGACGGAGCCGTGCACGTCGACGAGCGCGATCGGCACGGGCAACAGATCCTGCGCGAGCCGCGGGAAGCTCGTCGCGATGCGCGCGCCGGTGAGGTCTTCGGGCGAGGCGAACGCCGACTCCTCCGGCACTGCGGCCTCGAGCGTGCACGCGCCGAAGCCGAGGCGCTGCAGCTCCGTGACGTTCGCACCGCGCTCGCGGACGATGTCGAGGCCCGTGATGCCGCAGTCGACGACGCCGTCCTGCACGTACTCGGGAATGTCGTCTGCGCGCACGAGCAGCGCCTCGACCGGCGCGTTGCGGCACGGGAACGCGAGCGCGCGGTCGCCGGGCGTCTCCGGCCCGAGGCCGGCGTCCTCGAGCAGCGCGATCGCGGGATCGCGCAGCCGGCCCTTCGACGGGACCGCGATCCTCAGGATCTTCGCCGCCGCTGGAGCGCCAGCCGGTAGCCGCCCTCGCCGCGTCGCAGCCACTGCGCCACGCGCGTCACCGTCGTCGTCGACGCGTGCGCCCGCCGCGCGACCTCCAGGTACGGCAGCCCCTCGTCCAGGAGCCGCGCCACCTGCCACCGGTGCGCCATCGCGTCCAGCTCCGCGCGCGTGCAGAGATCCCGGAGGAAGCTCTGGGCTTCCTCCTTCGTCCGCAGCGACGCGACCGTCTCGAAGAGGTCTCGGTGTTCCTTGGTCGGCCAATGTCGAGGCTCCGTCGCTGCCATCGTGTTAGCATGGTAACACGGTGAACGAGGGCTTTCAACTTCTTCCGGCCGTGGACGTCCTCGACGGGCGCGCTGTGCGGCTCGAGCGCGGGGACTTCGACGCCGTGACCCGCGAGGCCGGCGATCCGGTCGAGCTCGCTCGCCGTTTTGCCGCGACCGCCCCTCCCCTGCTCCACGTCGTCGTGCTCGACGCAGCCCGCTCGGGCGGCGTCCCGATCGAGCTCGCGCGGCGCCTGGCGACGGCGGTCGCGCCTGTCCCCGTCCAGCTCGGCGGCGGCGTGCGCAGCCCCGACGACGCCCGTCGCGCTCGTCGGCGCAGGCATCGAACGCGTCATCGTCGGAACGGCGGCGTTCGAGCAGGGGCCGGAGCCGTACGTCGAGGCGCTCGGCGCGCGACTCGTCGTCGCCGTCGACGTCCGGGACGGCGAGGTGCGCACGCGCGGCTGGGAGCACGGCAGCGGCCTCACGGTCGACGAGGCCGTCGACCGCTGCCGCGCCGCCGGCGTCGCGCGTCTTCTCTGTACTGCCGTCGACCGCGACGGAACGCTCAGCGGCCCCGATCTCGCCCTGATGGAGCGCGTCGTCGGCCGCTTCGGCGGCCCGGTGCTGGCCGCGGGCGGCGTCCGGTCGCAGGAGGATCTCGACGCGCTCGCGGCGCTCGGCCTCGAGGGCGCGGTCGTCGGACGCGCGCTACTCGAGTAGCCGCAGCTCGAGGATGTGCGACGCGTCGAAGCCCTGGATGCGCAGGAGCGCGCCTGCGGCCGCGATCGCCGCACCGGCGGGCATGAGCCCGACGAGCTCGGCGCCCGCGAGCTCCACACCCCGCGCTGCCGCTTCGCGCTCGATGGCGGCGACGATGTCGTGCAGCGCGGCGGCCTCCCAGTCCTCGACGTTCATGCTGATCTGCGCGTGGCCCGCGCGTGGCAGGTCGAGCCCGAGCGCGCGCACGCCGGGGAAGCCGCCGTCGCGCTCGCGGATCGTGCTGGCGATCGCGCGCGCCGCTTCGACGTCGGCGTGAGCGAGGTTCACGTTGAACGCGATCAGCGGGCGGCGCGCGCCGACGATGACGCCGCCCGCGGACGGGTGTAGCTGCCGCGGCCCGAAGTCGGGCGCGAGCTCGCCGGCATCGATGCGGCGCTGAAGCTCCTCCGGACCGCCGCGGCGGAAGAACGCGGGGCCGCGGCCTTCGCCGATCTCGCCGTACAGGAAGACGGGCAGCCCGAGCTCCTCGCCGATGCGCTGCGCGGCGATGCGGGCCGTCTCGCGCGCGAGGTCGGCGTCCTCACGCCGGATCGCGACGACCGGCACGACGTCGACGGCGCCGATGCGCGGATGCACGCCCCCGTGCTCGCGCAGGTCGATCCGCTCCTGCGCGACCGCGATGCCGGCCAGCAGCGCGTCCACGATCTGCGCCTCGTCTCCCGCAAACGTGTAGACGGACCGGTTGTGATCCGCGTCGGAGTGGACGTCGAGGAGCTTTGCGAAGCGCGCGAGCTCCGTCCCGATGTCGGCGATGACGAGGCGGTCACGCCCTTCGGAGAAGTTCGGGACGCTCTCGAGCGGCAGCACGCGCAGAGACTACGCCCGCAGGAACGGTGCGCAGTCCTCGCACACGCTCGGCGGGACGAGCCCGAGCCGCATGCCGAGGTAGAACGCCTTGCAGCCGACGCAGAGACCGAAGCCGGACTCGAGCGACGCGAACACCGCGATCACGCCGGCGAGGGCGAGCGCCGCGGTGTGCTGGCCGGCGGCGTACCAGAGGAGGCTCGCCGTCACCGTGAAGACCGCGCCGATCGTCTGCGCGAACCGCTTCGCCGGCCCGGGTGAGTACCGGTGCGCGACGTGCAGGCGCGGCGTGACGACGCGCGTCGCCACGAACGCGAGCGGGCTCAGCTTCGGCCCGGTCAGCGCGCGCGCGACGAACCCGTACGCGAGCACCGGCAGGATCCAACCCTGCTGGAATGCGATCGCCACGACGGCGAGCACCGCGACGACGCCGGCGACGAGCCGCGCGGACGTTTCGTTGACCGGGTTCGGAAACGAGAAGAGAGCCGCACTAGTACAGGTGCAGAAGGCGCCGCCAGATCGGTGCCGCCTGACGCCGCTCGCCTGCGCTCGCGCTCCGCCGCCATGATGCCGCGGTGGTAGGCCATCCGCTCGCTCGAGCAGCTTGGTCGCTCGGGCTGGTTGCGGAACTCCTCGCTCCGCTCGCTCCCGAGCGTCTACGAATCCTCTCGTCTCCTGTCCATCTCCGTCCTCATCGAGAATGATACGGATGCCGATTCAACTCATACGCGAATGTCGAAGAGCGCGGCGAGCACAGCGTCGATGTCCTCGCGCTCGATTCGGCCGCCTCCACGGCCAACGCACGTCCCCAAGCGTCGCGGCTCCCCACCCGTCGACCGCAAGATGCTCATTCGGACACGTCCTATGACGGTTCGCCGGTCGTCGTATCGATCGCTCACATCCCTCCAGCGCGACCTGTCCCGCTGTCGCGCGTGCGTCGAGGCCGGCTATCCGCTCGAGTCGCTGCCCGTCCGCGCGCCGTTCGCGCAGCAACAGGCGTACCTGTACGGACAGGCGCCGGGCATCGTCGAGGGCGAGGAGCGCCTGCCGTGGCGCGGCCGCGCCGGCCAGACGCTTCGCCGCTGGCTCGAGCTGGACGAGGACACGTTCTACGCGACGTTCTACTGCGCGTCCGTGACGCGCTGCTATCCCGGTCGCCCGGCGTCGGGACGCGGCGACCGGACGCCCACGCCGCGCGAGCAGGAGCTGTGCGCGTTCTGGCACCGCTGGGAGCTCGAGCTCCTCCGGCCGCGACTGATCGTGACCGTGGGCGGGCTCGCGCTGCGCGCGCTCCTCGGCCCGTCCTCGCTGACGGAGTGCATCGGCGAGCGCCACGAGCTCGACGGGGTGCCCGTCATCCCGCTCCCCCATCCCTCCGGTGCGAGCAGCTGGCCGAACGTGCCGGCCAATCGCGAGCGCCTCGACTGCGCGCTCTCCCTCGTTCAAGCAGGAGCTCGCGCGTCTACATTGAGAAGGTGAGTGCCGTCCCCTACCGGGCGACGTTCGTGCGTCTGCTCGGCTTTCTCCGTCCCTACCGGGTCGGCCTCGCCGTCTCCATCGTTCTCGCCGTCGGCTCTCAGGCTGCGCAGATCGCGCTCGTCTGGCTCACCGGCCGCAACGTCATCGACGGCGCGCTCATCCATCACGACCGCCACCGCCTCTGGCTGACCGTCGGCGAGATCGTCGCCCTCGGCTTCGCGCGGGCCGTGTTCATGCTCGGGCGACGACTCCTCTCGGGCAAGCAGGCCCTCGACGTCGAGATGGACATGCGCAGCCACTTGTACGCGCGCCTCGTCCGCCTGTCGTACGGCTTCTACGACCGCCATCAGACCGGACAGCTCATGTCGCGCGCGACCGTCGACCTGCAGGGCGTCCGCTTCTTCCTCGGCTACGGCCTCATCTTCTTCTTCCAGAACGTGCTCACGGTCGTGTCGGTGACCGTCGTCCTCTTCTTCTTCCAGTGGGAGCTCGCGCTCATCGCGCTCGCGATCACGCCGCCGCTCGTCGTGCTCGCGTACCGGTACAGCCACATCGCGCATCCGACGCTGCGCGACGTGCAGCAGCGGCTCGCCGACGTCGCCACCGTCGCCGAGGAGAACATCGTCGGCGTCCACGTCGTCAAGGCCTTCGCGCAGGAGCCCGCGGAGGAGGAGAAGTTCCAGTACCGGTCTGAGCTCGTCTTCGACCAGACGCTGAAGGTGAACCGCCAGCGTGCGACGTACGTGCCACTCATCTCGTTCGTGCCGCTGCTCGCGCAGGCGTTCGTCCTGCTCATCGGCGCCCGCATGGTCGCGCGCGGCGACCTCACGCCGGGAAGCTTCAGCGCGATCTTCCTCTACCTCGGCATGCTCGTCACGCCGTTGCGCTCGCTCGGGATGTGGATCGGCCAGGCCCAGCGGGCGACGGCCTCGGGCGAGCGCATCTTCCAGGTGATCGACGAGCCGGAGGAGATCGCCGACCGTCCCGGCGCGACCCCTCTCGGACCCGGCCCCGGTCGCGTCCGCTTCGAGCACGTCTCGTTCGAGTACTTGCCGGGCCGGCTCGTGCTCGAGGACATCGACCTCGACATCGCTGCCGGGCCGGACGGTCGCGCTCATCGGCCACACCGGCTCCGGCAAGACGACGCTCACCTCGCTCGTCCCGCGCTTCTACGACGCGACCACCGGACGCATCACCGTGGACGGCCAGGACGTCCGCGACGTGACGCTCACCTCGCTCCGCAGCGCGATCGGCGTGATCGCGCAGGATCCGTTCCTCTTCTCCGCCACCGTGCGCGAGAACATCGCGTTCGGCAGCGCCGGCATCTCCGACGAGGAGGTCGAGCGCGTCTCGCGGCTCGCGCAGGCGCACGAGTTCGTCGAGCGGCTGCCGCAGGGCTACGACACCGTCATCGGCGAGCGCGGCATCACGCTCTCGGGCGGGCAGCGGCAGCGGATCGCCATCGCGCGCGCGCTCGCGGTCGACCCGCGTGTCCTCATCCTCGACGATGCGACCGCGTCGGTCGACGCGACGACCGAGGCGCAGATCCGAACCGGGCTGCGCACCGCCATGGAGGGCCGGACGACGCTGATCATCGCGCACCGCCTGTCGACGATCGCGCTCGCGGACGAGATCGTCGTCCTCGCCGACGGGCGCGTCGCCGCACGCGGCACGCACGACGAGCTCGTCGGGACGAGCGCGGTGTACCGCGAGATCTACGAGCACGGCCTGCTCGAGCGGCAGTTCGCGGACGCCGTCGAGGCGCGGGCGGACGTCGCATGAGAGTCCACCAGCCCGGCGGCCACTTGATGCGCGAGCGCGGCGCCGATGTCGACGACTGGTCCTGGCGGACGACGAGGCGCAGGTTCGGGACGCTCTGGCGGCTGACGCGCCCGTACCGCGGCCGCACCGGGCTGTCGGTCATCTCGCTCCTGACCGCGACGGCGACGGCGCTCGCGCCGCCGTATCTCGCGAAGTACGCGCTCGACGACGCGATCAACGGCCACACCGGCGCGAAGCTCGAGATCGTCGTCGGCATCTTCGTCGCCGCCGGTCTCGCCAACTGGGGAATGACGTACGTCGAGACGTACCTCACCGGCTGGGTCGGCGAGCGGATCCTCGCCGACCTGCGCAAGCAGCTCTTCGGGCACCTGCAGCGTCTGTCGCTCGGCTTCTACGAGCGCAACCGCGCGGGCGTGATCATCAGCCGGCTCACGAACGACGTCGAGGCGATCGACCAGCTCGTCACCGACGGCGTCACCACCCTCGTGCAGAGCACGCTCACGCTCATCGGGACGGCCGTTCTCCTGTTCATCCTCGACTGGCGACTCGCGCTCGCGACGTGCGCGGTCATTCCGCTCATGAGCGTCGCGACCGTGATCTTCCGCAAGCACTCCGCGAGCGCGTACGCAGACGTGCGCGAACGGCTCGGTCTGGTCACAGCGACGCTGGCCGAGGACATCTCCGGCATGCGCGTCGTGCAGGCGTTCACGCGCGAGGACGCCGCGTACGCGAACTTCCGCGAGGTCGCGAAGCGCTACCGCGAGTCGAACATGCAGACGGTCGTGCTGAACGGCGTGTACTTCCCGTTCGTCGACTTCCTCTCGACCGTCGCGCTCGCTGTCGTGCTCGGTTACGGCGGTCACCTGTACTTCGACCACTCCATCTCGCTCGGCACGCTCTTCGCCTTCATGCTCTACGTGCAGAACTTCTTCGACCCGGTGCAGCAGCTGTCGCAGCTCTACAACACGTTCCTGTCGGCGACGGCGGCGCTCGACAAGATCATCGGGATCCTCGAACAGCGGCCCGAGGTGGAGGACCGGCCCGGTGCGGGCGACCTGCCGGCCATCGCGGGCCACGTTCGCTTCGAGAACGTTCGCTTCGCGTACGGCCGCGGGGACGAGGTGCTCCACGGGCTCGACCTCGACGTTCCCGCCGGGACAACGGTCGCCCTCGTCGGCCACACCGGCGCGGGCAAGTCGACGATCGCGAAGCTGCTCGCCCGCTTCTACGAGCCGACCGGCGGCCGAATCGTCATCGACGGCTTCGACCTGAACGACGTCAGCCAGCGCTCCCTGCGTTCCCAGCTCGGCGTCGTCCCACAGGAGGGCTTCCTCTTCGCCGGCACGGTGGCGGAGAACATCGCCTTCGGCAAGCCGGGAGCCTCGGTGGAAGAGATCGTCCGCGCGGCGCAGCTCGTCGGCGCGCACGACTTCATCCTCCGGCTCGAGGACGGTTACGAGACGCAGCTCGGCGAGCGCGGCTCACGCCTGTCCCTCGGGCAGCGACAGCTCGTCGCCTTCGCGCGCGCGCTGCTGGCCGATCCGCGCATCCTCATCCTCGACGAGGCGACCTCGTCGGTCGACATCGGCACCGAGCGGAAGATCGAGCAGGCGCTCCGCATCCTGCTCGCCGAGCGCACCGCGTTCGTGATCGCGCACCGGCTGTCGACCATCCGCGACGCCGACCTCATCGTCGTGCTCGAGCACGGCCGGATCGTCGAGCAGGGAACGCACGAGCAGCTCCTCGCACGCCGCGGCCTCTACACGTCGCTGTACGGCGACTGGGCCGCCGACGTCGCCTGACGAATAGATTCCCGCGCGTGCGGATCTCCGACGTCCTTGGCGAGGCCTTCGCCGTCTACCGGCGCCTGTTCCGCCGGTCGGTGGTCGTCGCCGGCCTGATCTTCGCCGTCGTCGCGCTCGCGCAGGCGCTGGCCAGCCGCAGTGGGACGGCCATCGCGCTGCTCATCTCCCTCCTGCTCAGCCTCGTCGGCAGCCTGCTCGTCCAGGGAGCGCTCGTCGAGATCGTGCGCGACCTCCACGAGGGGCGCGAGCCTGCGGCCGTAAACGTGTACTACGACCGCACGCGCGGGCGGCTGGGCACGCTCGTCGTCGCGTCGCTGAGGTACGGCGTCGGTGTCGTCATCGGCTTCATCCTCCTGATCGTCCCCGGCCTCATCGCGGTCGCGCGCTGGTCACTCATCGTGCCGCTGGTGATGATCGAGGGCCGCGGCACGCGGGATGCGTTCCGCCGCTCGTCCGAGCTCGTGCGCGGGCAGACCGGGCGCGTCCTCTTGATCGTGGTGATCGCGAACATCATCACCGTCTTGGTCGGCTCGGTGTTCAACGTCCTCCCGGGCTTCCTCGGAGCCTGGATCGGCGGAACGCTCGCGGGAGCGATAACCGTCCCGTATGAGGCGCACGTCCTCACCGTCCTCTACTACCGGCTCACCCAGCCCGAGGTGCCGATCCTGCCCGAGCGCGGCGCGAAACCATGGCCGTCGATCTGGGACGAGGAGCGCACCGAAGAGCCTGAATAGACTCCGCGGTATGGCGCTCGACGAGGAGACGGCCGGCCGGATCGATCAGCCTGTTCCGGAGGAAGCGGAACGCGAAGCGAGGCTCACGCCCGCCGAGGCGATCGAGCGCATGCGCATCAACGTGCCGGTGCGCGGCAACCGCAAGCTGCGCACGGTCATCGAGCGCGTGAACGCCGACAAACAGATCAAGGGGTGGTGGCACGTCTCCAACGTGAACGCAGTCGCGCGCATGGAGATCAACGACCACTCCTGGGTGCACGTGCAGATCGTGGCCAACATCGCGCTCAAGCTTCTGCGGCAGCTCACGAAGCACGGCGTCGAGTCGGCGATGGTGCGCGACTACGGCATGACGAACGACGACGCCGAGGTCGTCGTCACGCTCGCCGCGCTCATGCACTGCATCGGCATGTCGATCCACCGCCACGGCCACGAGGACTTCAGCCTGTTCCTGTCCGAACCGAAGATGCGCGAGCTGCTCACCGGCATCTACGACGAGCCGGAGCGGACGGTCGTCGTCTCGGAGGTGCTGCAGGCGATCATCAGTCACCGCGCCGACGGCGAGCCGCTCACGACCGACGCCGGAATCGTCAGGGTCGCCGACGCGCTCGACATGGCGAAGGGGCGCTCGCGCATCGGGTTCGAGCGCGGCCGCGTGTCGATGCACTCGCTCTCGGCGGCCGCGATCGAGGACGTCACCATCACCGACGGCGAGGAGCGGCCGATCCTCATCGAGATCCTGATGAACAACTCGTCCGGCCTCTTCCAGGTGGACGGACTTCTGCGCGCGAAGCTGCGCGGATCCGGGCTCGAGCCGTACGTCGAGGTGGTCGCACATATCGACACCGAGACCGAGCGACGTCTCGTCCCGGTGTACCGGCTCGACGTCTGAAGACCGTCCAGCGCCTCGCTACACTGCGGGCGACCCGTTGCGGGATCGTCTAACGGTAGGACGCCGGTCTCTGGAACCGGAAGTTGGGGTTCGAATCCCTGTCCCGCAGCCTCTTCCCTGCGAGACTGCCGCGGTGCGCACGCGCCGGCTGTTGCCGCTCGTCCTGGCCGTCGCCGGCCTCTTCGCCATCGCCGCGCTCGCGAGCCACGGACGGCCGCTGACCGGCGTCGCACGGCAACAGGCCCGACGTCGCACTTCTTCGATTACGTGTTCACGACGGTCGCGCTCTTCGTCATCGCGATCGCCGTCGTGGTCGTCTGGAGTCTGCTCGGCGCGAAGCCGGATAAGCCTGCGCAGAACAGGCCGAAGTACAACCTCGTGCAGCTCCTGTTCTCGCTCGCGGCGAGCCTCTTGCTGGGCTGGTTCCTCCTCCACGCCCACTTTCACCGGCCGGCGAAGGCCAAGACGACCAAAAGCACCAAGCCGGGCGCGGCGGGGAATGGCGCGCCCGCAAGCACGCCAAACCCCTCCGTCCTCCGGGGAGCGCGACTGCGCTGGGACGAGGTGGCGATCGTCGCCGCGCTCCTCGCCGCGGCCGGAGTCGCGGCGTTCGCAAGCCAGAAGGCCAAGCCGATGAGGCCGCTGCGGCGCCGCTCGCAGGACGAGATTGCGCTCGCCCTCGACGAGTCCCTCGACGACCTCCGTTCCGAGCCGGACCTGCGCCGCGCGATCATCGCCGCGTACGCGCGCATGGAGCGAACGCTTGCGGCCGCCGGAATCCCGCGCCGCCCCGCGGAGGCGCCACTCGAGTACCTCGCGCGCGCACTGCACGACCTCGATGCGAGCGCGGCCGCGGTCACGCGCCTGACCGATCTCTTCGAGTGGGCGAAGTTCAGCCACCACGAGCCGGACGCCTCGATGCGCGACGAAGCGATCGACGCGCTCGTCGCCCTGCGCGACGAGCTCCGCCAGCCGGTCGAGGCGGCGGCGTGAGAAGGCCGCGCATCCCGATCGGGACGCTCGTCGTCATCACCATCGGCCTCGCGATCGCCCTCGGACTGCGCCCGGCGTCGGTCCGTGAGATCCTCGCTGCCTACGTGCTGGCGCTGACCGCGATCGCGCTCGTCATGCTCACGCGGATGGCGCGGACCGAAGAGGAATGGGAACGGGCGACGTCCGAGCTCGAGCGTGCTCTTGCACCGCGCCGGATGACGCAGTCTCGGCCGGCCGAGCTCATCCGGACGGAACGCGACCTCACGCTGAGCAGCGCCAACGCCGGCGAATTGCACGCGCGCGTCCTGCCGCAGCTCCGCGAAGTCGCCGCCGCGCGCCTCTCCGACCGGCACGACGTCGATCTCGCACACGCGCAGGACCTCCTCGGCGAGGAGGCGTGGGAGTACCTCCGCCCCGACCGGCAGGCGCCCGACGATCGCGCCGCTCACGGTCTGCCGCTTCGCCGGATCGCCGCCCTCGTCGACGCGGTCGAGCGCCTGTGATGGAGCTGCCGGAGCTGCGCGACCACGCCGCGCGCGTCCTCGACGAGGTCGAGCGCGTCGTCGTCGGCAAGCGGCCCGCGCTCGAGCTCATCTTCCTCGCCGTCCTCTGCGACGGCCACGTGCTGCTCGAGGACTATCCCGGGCTCGCCAAGACGCTCGCAGCCCGCTCGTTCGCGAGCGCGACGTCCCTGGGCTTCTCCCGCATCCAGTTCACGCCCGACCTCATGCCCTCGGACGTCACCGGGTCGTCGATCTTCGATCAGCGGCGCGCGGAGTTCGAGTTCATGCCCGGGCCGATCTTCACCAACCTCCTCCTCGCCGACGAGATCAACCGCGCCCCACCGAAGACCCAGGCGGCGCTGCTCGAGGCGATGCAGGAACGGCAGGTGACGAGCGAGGGCGTGACCCGGCCGCTCGCGTCGCCGTTCGTCGTGCTGGCGACGCAGAACCCGATCGAGTACGAAGGGACGTACCCGCTGCCCGAGGCGCAGCTCGACCGCTTCCTCATCCGCGCAGCGATCGGCTATCCCGCACGAGACGACGAGATCGAGATGCTCGACCGCCGGCTCGCGCGCGGCGAGGACGAGGTGGAGTTGTCGGCGGTCGTCGACGCGCCGACGCTCATCGCCATGCAGCGCGCGCTCGAGCAGGTGCACGTCTCCGCCGCGATCAAGGGCTACATCGTCGACCTCGTCGCGGCCACCCGCGCGTCACGACAGCTCGCCGTCGGCGCTAGCCCACGAGGCAGCTTGGCGCTGCTGAAGCTCTCGCGCGCGAAGGCGGCGCTCGCCGGCCGCGACTTCGTCGTCCCCGAGGACGTGAAGGCGATCGCGGTGCCGGCGCTCGCGCACCGGCTGACGCTCCGTCCGGAGCTGTGGGTGCAGCGGATCCGCGGCGAGGACGTCGTCGGCGAAGCGCTCGAGTCGGTGCCGACGCCACCTGCCGAGGACGTCCGCACCACCACGTGACGCAGCACGTCTCGCCGCGCCTGGCCGCCTATGTCGCGCTCGCCGCGGCCGGGCTCCTGGCGGGGCTCGTCCTCGGGCGGGTCGAGCTCGTCGCTCTCGCCGCCCCGTTCGCGCTCGCCGCCGTCGTCGCGCCCGCCCTCGCCCGCGCGCCGAGCCTCCGGGTCACCCTCGAGCTCGACCGTGAGCGTGCACTGGAGAGCGAGACCGTCGACGCGGCGCTCTCGCTCACTGCAGCCGAAGCCGGGCGCGTGGACATGTTCCTCGAGCTCCCGCCCGAGCTCTCGACGACGAGCCGCAACCCGCAGGCGCTCGCGCTCGAGGCCGGCGAGGAGCGGACGCTCGAGCTCCTGCTGCGCTGCAACCGCTGGGGCGCCTTCGTCCTCGGCCCTCCGCTCTTGCGTGCGCACGACCGCCTCGGCTTCTACACCTGGGAAACGCGACTCGGCGGTCGGGCGGCGTTGCGCGTTTATCCGAGCGTCGAAACGCTGCACGCGCTCCTTGCTCCGCTCGAGACGCAGGTCTTCGTCGGCAATCAGGTCTCACGGACGAAGGGCGACGGGATCGAGTTCGCGGACATTCGCGCCTGGGGCCCCGGCGATCGCCCGCGGCGCATCAACTGGCGCGCGACCGCGAGGCGCGGCGAGCTCTGGGTGAACGAGCAGCATCCGGAGCGCAACACCGACGTCGTCCTCTTCCTCGACACGTTCACCGACGCGCGGTCGGGCGGCCGCGGAACGCTCGACCTGACCGTGCGCGCGGCCACCTCGCTCGCGCACCGCTACCTCCAGCGCAAGGACCGCGTCGGGCTCGTCAGCTTCGGCGGTTACCTCTCGTGGCTCGAGCCCGAGTCCGGCACGCGGCAGCTGTACCGCATCGTCGACTCGCTGCTGCAGATGGACATCGTTCTCAGCTTCGCCGCGCGCGACGTCGCGGTCCTGCCGCCGCGCTCGCTGCCGCCGAAGGCCCTCGTGCTCGCGCTGACGCCCATGCTCGATCCGCGCACCGGGCCGGCGCTGCTCGATCTCCGTGCACGCGGCTTCGACCTCGTCGTCGTCGAGGTGTCGCCGGTGCCGTTCGTCGACGCCGGGCGGCGGCGAGCTCGAGCAACTGTCGTACCGGCTCTGGCGGCTGTCGCGCGAGGCGCTGCGTGCGCGCTACCAGCAGGCGGGCGTGCCCATCGTCGAGTGGGTCGATGGCGTCCCCCTCAACGTCCCGCTCGAGGAGGTGTCGGCATTCAGGCGCTACGCCAAGCCCGCGCGCGCGTGACGCTCGCCGCACTGTCGGTGTGCATCTACGGCGGCGTGCTCGCGTACATGCTCGCGCGGTCGGGCACGACAGTCCCGGCGACGGGCGCGCTCGGAGGCATCGGCGCGTTGCTGCTCGTCGTCGTGCTCGTGCGTGCGAATGCGGAGCTCGTGCCGTGGCCGCTCGCGTTTCTCGGTGTTGCATACGGCGTCGAGCTCGTCGTCCGCGGCTCGAGCGTGGACGGCGCGGCGCCGCTCGTCGCCGTCGGGCTGCTCCTGTGCGGCGAGCTCGCGGCGTGGTCGATCGACGAGCGCCTGCGCATCTCCGCGGAGCGAGCCGTACGCCGCGCGCGAGCGGTCGCGCTCGGTGCGCTCGCGTTCGGCTCGCTCGCGCTGGCTGCGCTCGTCGTCGCCCTCGCGGCGGCGCCGGCCGGGAGCGGACTCGCGTGGACCGTCCTCGGCGCGGCCGGCACGGTCGCGGTCGTCGGGCTCGCGGTCGGGCTCGCGCGGCGCGGCTAGGAAACGCGCTGCTGCGCGTCGAGCGGGTCTTCGGGCGAGCCGCCGGGACCGGCCACTGCCGTTCCCTCGTTCTCGACGATCTCCACCCGCGCGAAGCGGTACCCGAGGCTCGGCACGGCGAGGCGCGGGTCGTGAGCGTGTTGCTCCTTCGCCGCGCGTTGCTGCTCATCGCGCTTCTTCCGCCGCCCGAACATGCATTCCCTGTGCCCAGGGCGCCGCTACACTAACCGCCGATTCGGGGCGCATTCGTCTAGTGGCCTAGGACACCGCCCTCTCACGGCGGCGGCACGGGTTCGAATCCCGTATGCGCCTTTCAGACCTTCGCAGCGGAGCCGATTCCGCATGATTGCGCGGGTCATGCGTGCCAGATGTGCCGTGAATGATCGGCCCGTGCGTCACCGGTGGTACACGGGGCAATCGCCAGCGAAGGCAACAAGCAGGCGACCGCCCGGCGCAGCCTGAAACACCCGATGCTCCAGACCGCACCTGACGGCTCAGGATCGGCCTACGTAGATGCGCACCGTGAGGCTCGTGTCGGCGGGCGCACCCTGTACCTGCGCCTGCACGGAGAGCACGCACGTGCTGCCGTAGGGGAAGTTCGGCGTCAGCGCCACCGCCTCCCCGCTGTAGATGTCCGATTGTCCGCCGTTGCGGCTGAGTCCGCCGGAGCATGTGAAGGACCAAGCGATGTAGGCAGGGTCGCCGTTCGTCCCGGTCGAGTTGGTCACCATCACCATCATCGGGCCGACACAGCACGGGGTGCCTTTGATCCGCACGGCCTCACCCGCCGTGAGGTCACCCTGTACCGGCGAGCCGGCGAGGCACGCGCGTCCCATGATCCACCACCACCGGCATCCAGGGCCGTCAGGGCATGAGTTCGCTGTGTCCTGGTTCGCCGCGAGCTTGTGTGCGCAGGCGGCGGTCGGATGTGGCGTCTTTGCCGAGGCGCCGCCTGTAACCACGAGCGCAGCGAAGACCACGAGGAGGAACCACCACCTGGTCATGACGCCCCTCATCGTACGACCCGAGCCGCGCGAAGGTTAATCGCGAAACTCGTTTCCGCTTGACTCGACATTCGTTCGCGTCGCTCGCTCGCGACCGGCCGCGACCAGGCACCCGCTCGAGTGGGGACGTGACGCTTGATCTCCGCAATTCAAGAGCGTACGCTTGATCGCCGGCGCCGTGGGGGCACCGCCGGAGCAACATGGCGCAGGGCACGAAAGCGATGACGCAAGACCCAAACGGCCAGCACGCCAACCGTTCGATCGTCGAGCGGATGCGACGTCCCACCGCGCGCGGGCGCAGGATCGGCGCGCTCGTGGCGCTGGCTGCGGTCGCGGTGCTGGCGGCTGCGGCCGGGTCGGGTCTGGTCGAGGTGGCGCAAGCGAGCCCGACTGCGTGTCCTGACACCGTCTATCTCGGCAATTACCCGTCTGGCTCCTCCCTGGGTTGGAACGGCGATTCCCAAGGCGTGGCTCACGACGATGGCGACTGGTTCTTCACGACCCAGGACTGGCTGCTGAAGATCCCTGTCCAGTACAACCTCGCGACCTCGTTTAACCCCGCCCACCCGCCTGCCGGGGTGCAGACCCGCGGGCCTAACCCGCTGAGCGGTCTCGGGTACGACCACCTCGGTGATCCGGATCAGGTTGGTGGCTTCCTCTTCGTTCCCGTCGAAAACAGCAGCGGCAGCAAGCAACACCCGCCCGCGATCGCGGTCTTCAAGGCGTCGGACCTCACCTTCGTCGGCTTGAAGGTCACAGCACAAACAAATGCGGGCTGGGTCGCCTTCAACGCTCGCCAGGACATGCTGTACAGCTCCGACAACAACGTCTCGGGCACCGACCCGCTGTACCGCTACAAGGTCGACTTCAGCAAGCTAGCCACGGGAGACGTCGGCGGCGGCATCACATACCAGGGCCGCTTCCATCTGCTCGAAGCCAACGGCACCCAGCTGTCTCCCCAACTCGGCAACTACATGCAGGGCGGGGTGTTCACCCCCGGGGCGACTTGTACGTCGTCAACGGGACTCACGACAGCAGCAGCGTAAGCGCTGTTCGCGGAGGCATTCACCTCTTCGGCCCTGACGGCCGGCTGATCGCCGAGTCGACGAACGATTCGGGCAAGGGGGCCTTCGATTTTGCGTACGACCCGGGTAACGACCAGGAGCCGGAGGGGATCGACTACTGGAACCGAGACGTGGGGACGGCTTCTCCGGGCATCAGGGGGCAATTGCACGTAATGCTGCACCAAGACAACTTCTTCTCCGCTGACACGCTCTACTTCAAGCACTACGAAGTGAACTACTCGTGCAAGCCGATCACCGGGAGCGGTCATGGCCCCGGGCAGCCCGGGGCGTGAACTTCACGCGGCCGGTTCGAGCTCGCCCGTGCTCCCGATCCGGCGCGGCGCCGGTGCCGGTGCCCTTCGCGGCCGATTTTTCGTCCTCGGCGAGCGCACAATGGGTGACCTGCGCCTCGGCCACCGCAACCAAGGTATCCGCTCGGGGGACTGTCTCGCACAGTGGCGCAGGTCAGGAACTACTCTCCCAGGCGTGGCCGCAGATGCGAACACGACCCTCCTGCTGGACACGCTGAAAGCGTTCAATGCGGGTGACCTCGACACTTGCCTCGCGCGTATGACGCCGGACTTCGTGATGCACTACGCCGAGGCTCAAGCGACTTCGCGGAGGCGAAACCGGTCAAACGTGACCGAATCGGCTCAGGCGGTGCGTCACCGGTGGTACACGCAGCGCTGAAAATGGCCGCTTAGCAGGCGCGTTCGAATCCCGTATGCGCCTTTTCGATGAAGCCCCCTGCGTAGCGGGCCTTTGTTCGTGCTAACTGACGGCGGACAGGTCCGCGACGAGCGGCCCCGTGTCGAGCGGCTCGAAGCCGAGCCGTCCGGCGATCTCCTCGCTCGACGGCTTCGTGCCCTCCGCGAAGAGGTCGCGCAGGATGTCGCCCGTCTTCGTGCTCCGCCACCAGTCCTCGCCCACCTCGCGCAGGAGGTGCGCCCGCAGCTGTGCGCTCCGGATCCACGCGCGCAGATAGTCGGCTGAGTAGAAGCCGCCGTCCATGTCGGAGAGATAGTTGCGCGGGTCGTAGCGCACACCCGTCGCCTCGGTGAGGAGCGGCGAGTAGTCGCGCGGCGACGAGCCGCCCTCCTCGGCGAAGCTCGACCAGAAGCCGAGCTCGTACCGGAGCTTCGCCGTGTACCGCCGGTACAGCAGCGCCTCGAGAAACAGCGTCGCCTCGGCGTTCTCCTCTGCCTGCGCGTCGGAGAGGCCGAAGTGAAGCGCGTGCCAGCCTGGCTCGCGCGTGATCGCCTCGAAGATGTACGAGTAGATCTCCGTCAGCGCGTGGTCGCGCGAGATCGCGCGGAACGTGAACGGCAGCCGCGGGTCGACACCGGCGTAGTGGAGCGCATGGCCGGCCTCGTGCATGAACGCCTGATAGTCGGCGAGCCCGCCCTGCGCGAGCGTGATCAGGTGCACGACGTCGGGCGGATCGGAGGCGATGACGCACGCACGCGGATTCTTCTGCGGACGGTCCTCGAGGTCGAGCCTGATGTTCGGGATCGCGGTGAGGTCGAAGCCGAGCGCCGACGTCGTCTCCAGGCAGATGGCGGTGGCCCGCTCCTTCGTGTACGTCGACTCCAGCGGCGATAGGCGCCGAACGTAGGCGACGTGACCGCTCGTCGGGATCGCGTCGCGGTCGGTCCCGAGGATGCGGTCGAACCAGCGGTCGCGCATCACCTCGTACGGAACGGTGGTCGCGTCGGAAGCGGCGACGAGCGCGCGCTCGAGCTCGCGCAGCGAGATCGCCTTCTCTTCTTCGGCACGCGCGACCGGGTCCGGCTCGCCGCCGATCGCCGCATCGAGCTCTTCGACGGCCGCGAGCAGTTGCAGCCGGTCGGGATTGAGCCGCGCCGACTCCGTCCGCTCGAGGTTGCCGAGCTCCTCGCGGTCGGCGTAGCCGTCTGTGACCGCCAGGCGCGCCTGCGCGGCACGCAGCGGCATCTCTTCGCCCTTGAACGTGACGCGGGCGCCAATGAGTGCGTTCTCGAGCGCGTCCTGCTTGTCCGCGAGCTCGGCGGAGATGATCCCGCCCTCGCACGTCTTCCGCAGCCGGTAGAGACGCTCGCGGTCTTCGCCCTGCGCGGCGTTCTCGGCCTCGTGCAGCGCCTCGAGCTGCGCGCGCGAGAACAGGTCGGTGTAGCGGGCGACGATCGCCGCCTGCTCCGACACCTCCTTCTCGCCGACGCGAACGGCGCGGCCCTCCTCGGAGCGCTCGAAGTAGTAGTCGCGCAGGCGCGACTCGTACTCGGCAGGGGTGCGAACGGCTGTCGTTGACATGATTCCGCAGACTACCGAGCGGCGAGCCGCTTGACCGTCGACAGGAGCGCGTCGATGGTGAAGGGCTTGCGCAGGTAGGCATCCGCGAGGCCGTCCACATTCGGGCCGATCTCCGCCGAGCCGGTGACGAACGCGACGGGAACGGGCGGCGTCCGGTCGTGCAGCTCGCGGACGAGATCGCTGCCGGACTCGTGGCCGATACGCAGGTCGAGGAGGACGACGCTCAGGTCGCGCGACGCCGCGGCCGCACGCGCTTCGGCGAGCGTCCCCGCTTCGAGAACGTCGAAGCCCTCGAGCTCGAGGTTGATCCGGCAGAGCAGCCGGATGGAGGGCTCGTCGTCCACGACGAGCACGGCCGGGCGATCCACGGCGAGGAATGTACTCCGTATCCCGGTCGGCGAGCCGGGCGTTTCCCCTTTGGCCATGCAGACGGAAACGGGCGACACGTGGCGGCCCGTGGACCGGGGGGACGAGGCGGCACAGCACGATCTGCCGGAGCCGACGCCGGAGTTCAGGCGGACGGGCATGGCGCATGTATCAACGCGCCCTCGATCCGCTGGCGCGGCCGCGGCCGCTTCCTACGAGTGAGAGGCGGCGCTCAGCCTTCTGAGCGTCGTCTCGCGGCCGAGCAGCTCGATGCTCTCGAACAGCCCGGGCGAGACCGTGGAGCCCGTGACCGCGACGCGGATCGGCTGGAAGCCCTGCCGCGGCTTGAGGCCGAGTCGCTCGACGACGCCGCGGAGCGCCGCCTCGATCGCGTCGGCTGTGAACGGCTCCAGATCGACGAGCGCGTCGCGCGCGCCAGCGAGCACCTCGGCGCCGCCGTCCACGCTCGCCTCGACGTCCTCGAAGAGAAAGCGGGCGTAGTCGGGGAACTCGTCGAGGCGCGCGATCTTCTCCTGCACGAGCGGCGCCGCCTTGCGCACGAGCTCCGCGTCCCAGTCGTAGCCGTTCTCGCCGAGCCAGAGGATCAGCCGGTGCGCGAACTCGTCCGCCGGTAGCGCGCGGATGTACATGCCGTTCATCCAGTCGAGCTTCGCGTAGTCGAACTGCGCAGGGCTGGCGCTGACGCGCTCGAGCGTGAACCGCTCGACGAGCTCGTCGCGGCTCATGATCGTCGTCTCCCCGTCCGGCGCCCAGCCGAGCAGCGCGAGGAAGTTCACGAGCGCCTCCGGCAGGTACCCGGCGTTGCGGAACTCCTCGACACCGACGGCTCCGTGCCGCTTCGAGAGCTTCTTCCCATCCTGGCCGAAGATGCTCGGCACGTGCGCGTAGACCGGGATGTCGCCGGCGACCGCGCGGATGAGATTGATCTGCTTCGGCGTGTTGGAGATGTGGTCGTCGCCGCGGATGACGTGCGTGATCCCGTCCCACACGTCCTCCATCGGTGAGGCGAAGTTGTAGGTCGGCCGTCCGTCCGAACGAACGAGCACGAGATCCTCGATCGTCTCGTTCTGCACCTCGACACGGCCGCGCACCACGTCGTCCCACGCGGTGACGCCCTCGTTCGGCATGCGGAACCGGATCGCGCCCTCGTCCTCGTACGCCTTGCCGTCGGCGACGAGCTGCTCGGCGACGCGCCGGCAGTCGTCGATGCGATCGAGCTGGAAGGTCATCTCGTCGTCCCAGTCGATCCCGAGCCAGAGAAGCGACCTCTGGATGTGGTCGACGGCCTCGGCCACCTCGCGGCTCGTGTCCGTGTTCTCGATCCGCAGGAGGTTCTGTCCGCCGTGCTTGCGGGCGAAGAGCCAGTTGAACAGGAAGGTGCGGACGCCTCCGATGTGCAGCAGACCTGTCGGGCTCGGTGCCATGCGGACGCGAACGGTCACACGGATAGCGTAGGCGCCTGATGGAGATCGGCGCACACGTCTCCTCCTCCGGCGGCATCCACACCGCCGTCGACCGCGCGGTCGCGATCGGCGCCGACTCGCTCCAGCTCTTCACGCAGAGCCCGCGCATGTGGCGGCCGACGAACCACGACCCGGCCACCTTCGACCGTTTCCGAGACCGGCGCGCCGAGACCGGCATGGGCGGCGTCCTCTGCCACGCGCTCTACCTCTGCAACCTCGCGGCGCCGAACGACGACGTGTACGAGAAGTCGGTCGCCGCGCTGAGCAACACGATGGAGGTCGCGGGCGCGATCGGCGCCGACGCGGTCGTCTTCCACGTCGGCTCGCACCTCGGCTCCGGGTTCGAGCACGGGTTGGAGCGCGTCGTGCCGGCGATGGAGCAGGTGCTCACGCTGACGACCGACAGGACCTGGCTGCTGATGGAGAACTCCGCCGGCACCGGTGGGACGATCGGCCGCTCCATCGACGAGCTGGCCACGATCTTCCAGCGCCTCGACCGCCACCCGCGCCTCGGCATCTGCCTCGACTCGTGCCACCTGTACGCCTCCGGCGTCGACGTCGCCGATCCCACGGCGCTCGACGCATGCCTCGACGAGGTGGACGCCTCGATCGGGCTCGACCGGCTGCGCGCGCTGCACGTCAACGACTCCGCCACCGCGCTCGGCTCGAACCGCGACCGCCACGCGAACATGGGCGAGGGCCTCCTCGGCGAGCGGCTCGGCGTTTTCCTCGGCAATCCGCGCCTGCAGACACTGCCC
>CAVOMK010000008.1:0-213091 GCA_963697005.1 uncultured Actinomycetes bacterium
GACGGGATCGCGAGCTCATTCGACGTGCTCATCGTCCGGACAGAACACCGGACGAACGAGATCATGAAAGTCCTCACCCTGGCGTCGATCTTGGTGGTCTTCCCGGCGCACTCTTCGCCGGCGTGGCGGGAATGAACGTCAATTTCAGCGGACGCACGTTCATCCACTCGCCGTTGTTCTGGGATCGTGGTCGTCGCCATCATCGTGATTGCCCTGGCAAAACGCTCGCCCTCGCACGGCTGCGACGGTGGATCTGACAGCGACCGTGTTTCCGGTCGCTTGAGTGTGAGGCAATGGCAGCTGACTATTGCGTGCGTATCGCGTGCGCGAGCGTTCGGGAATGACGCCCCGAGGGTGACGAAAGGATCGGGCGGGAAGCGCCCGGCCTGCTCTCGCGCACGCGTGCATCCACCCTTGCGTCCTTGGTTCGGGCTCGTCGAGCGCGCGTACTACGCCGCGATGCTTGCTTGGCTCGTGCTCGTTTCGGGACGTCTGCTCTAGCCAGACGCGGGCAGGCGACTATTGCGCTTGCCTGCGCGAGCGTGGGAATGTCACCCCGAACTGGCGGTGGGTGATGCTCGGGCTCGCCGCCTCCGTGCGGACGCGGCGAGCCCCGGTGCTTAGGTCTAGCGGGACCTCGTCCTCGACGATCGTGCGCCGGCGCGTGGCCGGCCCTTCCGCGACGACGGTGCGGCCGCCGAATCCACCCCAGCTCGACCAGAACACGAGCGAGATGAGTACGCCGACGATGCCGACTACGAGGAGGATGTAGCCGACGGTGTGGACATTGAAGCCGGACGTCGTCACGTGGACGGCAAACGCGAGCACCGCACCGACGGCGATAAGAATCATGCTCACTCCGATACCCATGGACCCTCCCTTTTTGGCCTCGAACGGTTGCTGGAGCCACCAACGATCGAAGGAGTCGACGGGTTACGGCGTAACCGCGCAGCCCCCGGGACAGTTCATACGCCGAGCGATGGCGGACATGTCGATCAAACCGAGGCCCGTCCGGAGCGCCCGACGCACCGGCGAAGACGTCGCACGGAGCAGCGCCTTCGAGTGGTTTTCGCGTGCGGGCTTTGTCGCTCGCGGCGCCGATCGTCAACGGGCTCCTCGCGATCAAGCTCGCGGTCGGCAACGGCGACGCGAATCCAGCCAGCAGGGCGCGTGAAGGCGGTCGCCGCGCAGCCCTTCGGAAAGTCCTCCTGACTCTCATCGCGGCCGGCCTCGCCGGCTACGCCCTGTGGCGGATCGTCCGCGCGCTGCTCGGCCATGGGCCGGAAGGGGCCGACCGCGGGCTCGACCGCGTGACCGCGCTCGCCAGCGCGTCGCGTACTCCGTCCTCTGTGCGCTCGCCGTCGAGATCTGCTCGGCTCCGGCCGCGGCGCTCGGGCAACGCGAAGAGCGCAACGGCCGGCGTCCTCGGCTGGCCCGCCGGCACGTGGCTCGTCGGCATTGCCGGCGCGGTGCTCATCGGAGTCGGCCTCTACCAGGGCTACCGGGGCGTTCGCAAGGACTTCCTCGCCGACTCGAAAACGGAGGAGATGAGCCCGGCGATCCACAGCTGGATCGAGTGGGTCGGCACCGCCGGTTACCTCGCGCGCATGGTCGTCTTCGGCCTCGTCGGCGTCTTCCTGATCAGGGCCGCGGTCGACTACAACCCCGACAAGGCCGTCGGCCTCGACGGTGCCCTGGCCAAGGTCGACCACGCCTCCTACGGCCCCTTCCTCCTCGCGATCGTCGCCGCCGGTCTGATCGCGTTCGGCGTCTACTCGCTCACCGACGGCCGCTACCGCCGCATCTAACTCGTATCCCTCGAGGAGGAGCTAGGCGACGAAGCGCGACGCGGTACTGAGCCGCGACATAGGTATTGCACGCCGCGGCGGAAGGAGTGCTGGGTCAGCCTGTGAGTTGCTTCGCGTGGTTGCGACCGCTACGGACTTGGCGAAGAACCTTGAGCAGTTCGCCGATTTCATAGCCCTCTTGGGCTGGGTGGCGCATCTCCGTCTTCTCGTTGATCAGGTAGCGGTTGCGTCGGCCGCGTCGTTCGCGTTCGAGGAATCCGGCTTCGACGAGGTCGGCCACGATCCGCTGGGCTGCTCGTTCGGTGATGCCGACTGTCTCGGCGACGTCTCGGAGCCTGGTGTTGGGGTCGTTGGCTATGCAAAGCAGCACCTGGGCGTGGTTTGTGAGGAAGGTCCAGTGAGCTGTTCCAGCGCTTGACATAGAAGACACCGTTATCCTATATTGCGTTTCGCGTTTCTTTTTACTCGTTTGTTCAGTCGCGCGTTCTGTGTCATAGGTTAGCAAACCAGCCGGATCGAGCCACGTTGGAGGGGTAAATGAGCAGCGTCGATCCTTTCCGGACCGCCATCGACGAAGAACGGCAACCGGTCGTGCCTGCCCGAGAGCTGGACGGGTCGACCATCGCCTACGCGATCCGGAGCGAGCGGTCAGGCCAGGACATCTTCGTCGTCTCGCTTTCCGGCGAGCACGACCTCCACACGGCTCCGAAAGTGCAGCAGGAGCTTCGTAGCGTGATCGCGGCCGGCGCCAGGGCAGCGGTTGTCGATCTGACCGCGACGAAGTTCCTCGACTCGACGATGCTGAGTGTGCTCTTGAGCACGCGCAACGAGCTCCCCGACGGCGGACGACTTCTGCTCGTGATCGACGACGCGACAGTCAAGAGGGTCTTCGAGATCGCAGGGGTCGATCGCTTCTTCGATTTCTATCCCTCACGTCGCGCCGCAGAGGACGAGGCGCGATCCACATGACCTGCAGAGTCAGCAGAACCGCCGAGCGTTTACGGCACAGCGGGTCAACTGCGATAACCATGCCGAGCTCGTCGAACTCCTACACGGCTGGCTGCGCGAATCTTCGGGGCGGGGTGTCGTCGCTGGCGGTATCCGTGTCCTCGGGAGGGGGTCTCAGAGGAGTCTCGATTACCGTGCGCAAGAGCGGGCGCTCGCGCTCGTCGGCGACACCGACGGAGCCGCGCCGGCCAGCCGCGCGCCGCGGATCCTCGTCGTCGAGGACGATCCTGGAATGGGGCTTCTGTGCTCGGTGAATCTCGAGCTGGCCGGGTTCGACGTGGAGCTCGCCGCAACCGGGCTCGAAGGTCTGGAGCGGGCAAATCAAGAGCAGTTCGACATCGTGCTGCTGGATGTGATGCTCCCCGATCTCGGAGGTCTCGACGTCGCCGAACGGCTGCGGTCCGCGCCCGGCACGGAACGGCTTCCGATCGTGTTCTTCTCGGCCCGGGCGTCGCAGGCCGACATCGAGCAGGGCCGGCTGGCGGGTGCGATCGACTACATCGTCAAGCCGTTCGACCCGCTCACGCTTGCCGATCGGCTTCTCGACGACCTCGACGAGCACCGGCGCTTGGGGGCCGACGGTGTGCGACGGCTGCGCTTCGGGCCGCCTCAGTGCTGAACGCCATCGAAGAGAAGTTCGATGTAACGGCTGCAGATGTTCCGGCGGCGAGGCCGCGCGACGGCGCACGGCTGGCGCGTCGATGGGCGCGCACCTCGCTGCTCGTGTTGATCGGTCTCGTCACTGCACTGGTCGCAACTGCTGCCTTCGCCGTCAGGGACATCTACACGCTCGGCAACGAACGCTACGTCAAGGAGGCCGCTCCGATCTTCGCGTCCGGGCAGGACGTGCTCGTGGAGATGTTGAACCAAGAAACCGCCGTGCGCGCCTACGTGATCACCGGCGATCCATCAACGCTCGCCCCGTATCGGCAGGGGCGCAGATATGAGGCATTGGAGCTCGCTGAGCTCGAGCGGAACCCGACTGGAGACGCGCAGTTGCCGGCCCACGTAGACGCGACGCGCGCGCAGGTGGCGGCACTCGACCGGTACTTCGCATCGGAGATCACACTCGTACGCCGCGGGCCGAAGGGGCAGCAGCGAGCGGCCGCCGACGTGCTCGCCGGCAAGACGCGATTCGACCGCTTCCGCCGGGCGGCACAGACACTCGAGTCCGACGCAGTCCGCATCTTCACTCACGCGCGCAATCAGCAGCACCACACCTACATCGTCACCATGATCATCGTTGTGTGCGCAGGGCTGGTCGCGCTCGCGATCGCTCTCATGCTCCTGTTCCGCATTCCAACCCGCCTATACCGGCTGTACCGGCACGAGGAGGAGGCTCGCCGAGCGGCCGAGGAAGGTGCCGAGGCCGTAAGGGCCCTCGCCCACGTCGGCGACGCCGTCGCTCTCATCGACTCGGACGGCGTCATTCGCTCGTGGAATCCCGCCGCGGAGAAGCTCTTCGACCTGCCCGCGGACGCGGGTCTCGGGCGTCCGGCCGCGACCGTTGCGCCCCAGCTCACCGAGGTGCGCAGCCTCGCTGCAAGCGGCGAGAGCACAGCACAGGTGGTCCTGGGCGGCCAACGAAAGTGGCTTGCAGTTGCAGAGTCGCCGTTCCCGGACGGCTCCGTCGTCGTCGTTCGCGACGTCACCGACGACCGCGAGCTGGAGCGGATGCGCTCCGAGTTCGTCGCCACCGCCGCACACGAGCTCAGGACGCCACTCGCAGCGGTCTACGGTGCCATACGCACGGTCCGCGGAGCGGCGCTGACCTCGGATCAGCACGAGCAGCTCCTCGCACTGATCGAGACCGAGTCCGAGAGACTCCGCACCGTCACCGACCAGCTGCTCGTCACCGCACAGCTCGACAGCTCCACTCTCACCGATGTTCACATCGAGCCGGTCGATCTCTCTGAGCTCATCGCAACTCTCGCTTCCTCGACCACAGCTCGCTTGCCGGCCGGGCTCGAACTCGAGGTCATCCAGCCCTCCTCGCCGATCCTCGCCGGCGCCGATGCTCCCCGACTTCACCAAGTCGTCTCGAACCTGCTCGAGAACGCGATCAAATACTCGCCCCGCGGGGGCCGAATCGAACTCCGCGTCGCCAGCCGGGACGGCTATGGCGTCATCGACGTCGCCGATCAAGGACTCGGCATACCCGCCGACGAGCACAACCGCATCTTCGAGAAGTTCTACCGCCTCGATCCCGACATGACCGGCGGAGTCGGCGGCTCCGGCCTCGGACTCCACATCGCCCGAGAACTAATCCGTTACATGAACGGAACCATCACCGTCGCATCCAGGCCCGGAAGCGGATCAACATTCACCATCGGGCTTCCACTCGCACCCACTCCTTAGCTGACGGGGCAGTTCGGGGCGCGTCTGCCGCCCTGCCCGTACGGCCTTGGAGCTGCTCTGTGACCGCGAGCCCCACCCTACGCCCGAGTTCGGCAGAGGTCACTGCCCTGGGATGCGCCAGTGTTCGGGAATGTCCCCCGAGCTGTTGGATGATGTGGATGAGTTCGTCGGGTTTGTAGCCCTGGGTGCGGGCGTAGTGGAGTAGTTCTTTGACGCGTTCGGTGACGGCGCTCTGTTCGGGGGTGCCGGTGACGGTGATGCCGCGGCCGCGTCTGAATTCGAGGAGGCCTTCGTCGCGGAGTTGGCGGAGTGCGCGCAGGACGGTGTTGGTGTTGACGCCGAGGACGTGGGCGAGGTCTTTGGCGGGCGGGAGTCGTTCGCCGGGTTTGGCTTCGCCGTCTGCGATGGCGCGGCGGATCTCAGCGGCGACTTGTTCGTGCAGGTCGAGGGGGTTCTCGCGGTCGAGCTTGACTTGGCGCATAGTGCTAGTGATAGTAGCGTCTTGTCGATGGAGGAGTCGTTGTGACCGTCACCACGCCGCCCAGCCGGCCCGAGACCGAGCGCGATGGCGATCTCGCGCGGCGTGTCGCGGCTCTAGAGGCGCTGATTGAGGAGGCGCGCAGGCGGGCGAGACGCCGTCGCAGCATCTATGCCACGATCGTGCTCGTTGCGCTCGGCGCCGCCGCGTGGTCGTCGTTCGACATCGGCGGCAACGGCGGCGTATCGCTGGGACGCTCGGCGTCCGGCGGCCCGCCCACTGTCTCGGCCGCGCAATCGGGGGCAGCCGGGTGGCGGCCGCTGCACGGGCCCCAGGGCGGCACGATCTTCGCGATCGCGATCGACCCGGCCGACTCGAAGATCGTCTACGCGGCCGGCTGGGGCAGGGTCTTCGAGTCGAGCAACGCCGGCGGCAGCTGGAAGAGCATCAGCGACGAGCCCTGGCAGGAGATCTTGTCGCTCGCGGTCGATCCGGTGCATCCGGGCACCGTCTACGCGGGCACCGATCGCGGCATCGGAAAGACGGTGGACGGAGGACGGCACTGGCGCATGGTCGACACGGGGCTGTTCGGCGGCGAGACGCTGCCGGCGGTCCCCGTGCCGCCGAACGGGAGCCTTGCCGGGTCGTTGACCATCGACCCACGGCATCCGGCGACCGTGTACGCGATGACGGGCCTCGGTCTCTACCGCACGAGGAACGGCGGCGCGCGCTGGCAGTCGATCGTGCCGGCACCGCTCCGACGCGAGATCTGCCGCACGTGCCCGCTCGGGCGCGGGTACACCGCCATCTCCTTCGCCATCGACCCCACCAACACCGACACCATCTACGCCGCCGCGACGCCCACGGCCGGGCTCATGTACGAGAGCTCCGACGGCGGCGATAGCTGGCATCGAGTCCCGACGGCGACGCCGCTCAGGATCTCGGGCCTCGTCGTCACCGCCTCGGGCGCATTGCTCGCGAGCATCGCGCCGAAGTCGGGGATGTTCCGCAGCGCCGACGGCGGTCGGACCTGGGCGCCGGACGGGCCCCTGGGCGCGACGGTCGACGCGCTCACGGTCGATCCCGGAAGCGGCGCGATCTACGCAGCCACGGGCAACGGCGCGACGGCGTTCCGGACGACCGACGACGGAGACAGCTGGCAGACGGTCCCCAGGAACTTCGGCTGGTTCGGGGCCGTCACGGATCCAACCGACCCGGCCACCATCTACGCCACGACGAACGACGGAGTCGTCAAGAGCATCGACGGCGGGCAGACGTGGAGCGCGGCCGACACGGGCCTCGTGTCGATGTTGATCCCTGCGCTCGCGGTCGCCCCGGGGAACCCTCCAACGGTGTACGCCGGAACGAGCGGCCCCCTGTTCGAGAGCACGGACATGGGAAAGACGTGGCGCGCCGCGAACACCGGGATCGGCAGTGCGTCGGTGACCACGCTCGCCGTCGACCCGAAGCAGCCGCGTACCGTCTTCGCCGGCACGTCCTCGGGCGGTCTGTTCGAGAGCCATGACGCCGGCGCGCGGTGGAGCCGCGTCCAGGCTGCGTTGAACAACGTGCTCGCGATCGCGATCGACCCTCACCACCCGAGCACGATGTACGTCGTCGACTGCCGCACCTGGTGCTCCGCCGGCACGCTTCGCAAGACAGAGGACGCCGGTGCCCACTGGCGGACGGTCACCGGCGTTCCCTCGTCCGCGCTTTCGGTCGCGATCGATCCGCGCCACTCGAACACGGTGTTCGTCGGCACCGCGCGAGGCGACATCCTTCGAAGCAGAGACGGCGGCCGCAGCTGGCGCCGTGTGGCAGAGGCGCCCACCCTTCCGTTGTCGCATCAGTATGCGATCGCCGTCATCGCCATCGACCCGAGCGACCCCGACAATGTCTACGCAGGCAGGCGCACCGGCGGCATCATCAAGAGCAGCGACGGCGGGGACACGTGGATGAGGGCGAACACCGGCCTGACGAATCGGACGGTCAGCGCGATCGCGATCGATCCGACAGACCCGCGAATTCTCTTCGTGAGCACCCGCGGCGGCGTGTTCATAAGCCGCGAAAGCGGCGCGAGCTGGCGTCCATACGACCGCGGTCTTCCCGCCGGCGGCGTCGCCGCCTTCGCGATCGATCAGGTCGGCCGCATCGTCTACGCCGGCACCAACGGCGACGGCGTCGACTCACTCCAACTCGCCGGATAACGAGCGAGGACGCACGCCCGGGCGAACACGGATCGCATCTGGCCTCTGCGCATCGGCCAGGCGGTCAAGAGAGATACCGTCGGCGTGCGCGAGTGTGCTCTCACTCGGCTAGCCAAGCGACCTCTTCTGGAGTCGATAAGGGGTCGGGTAGAGAAGGAGAAAGACCAAGCTGGCCGAGCTCCTTCGTCAGCTCAAACCGACTCACCCGAATAACCAGGTGTAGCCGCGCGCGCGAATAACAGATTCCGGTAGCCAGCGACGAGCGAACCATGACGAGACGTCCGGCCGCACGATGGCGACCGGGGGAAGGGGTTGCGCACTGCTGCCTGACGGGACCGAGCAGCAGCCCGGCGAAACCCGCAGTATCCGCGCGAGCCACGCCTCTTTGCATGCCTCGATAAGCACGTCGGCCGGGATCTGTGACGTGCGCAAACTCGATACGCGCGCGTGAACGCGATCCGATCGTGTGATTTGTAAGCGAAACGGGTTTGCGCACCGCCACGCTGTCAGCGGACGACGAGCACCGAGCAGACGGCTTCGTGGGCGACCCGTTCCGAGACCGAGCCGAGCGATCGGAGGCCTTTCAGGCCGCGGCTGCCGACGACGAGTAGGTCGGATTCGCCGGCGAATCCGAGCAGCGCGTCGACCGGGTCGTTCGCGGAGCTCGTGTACGCCGGGTCGAGTGCCTCGACCGCGTCCAGGTCGAGCTCGAAGCCGCCGTAGGCGGCCACGACATGGAGCTCGGCTTTGCACTGCTTGGCGATCGTCCGTGCGACCTCGAGCGCTCGCGCCGACGTGGGCGAGCCGTCGATCCCGACCGTGATCCGCTTGAAGGCGGAGATCACCGGTGCGCGCGCGACGAGGACCGAGCATGGTGCGCGGTGGAGGACAAACGTCGCGGTCTGCCCGGAGAGGATTCCCCACAGGCGTCCGGACTTCGGAGCGCCGATGGCGATGAGGTCGGCACCCTGCTCTATTGCGGCGTCGACAAGGGCGGCGGCTGTCGCCTCGTCCTTCGTTTTCGCCTGGATCAGCTCTCCCGGCTTGGCGCGGGTTGCGACCTGCTCTGCCATCCAGAGCTTCTTGATCGCGTCCTGCTTCAGCGTCTTGCGCAGCTCCGGCTCGATGTAGCCGATGCTGTACGCACCCCAGGCCGGCACCGCCGCGAGCGGCTGATAGGCGGCGATCAGAGTTAGCAGTCCGTTTTGCTCCAGCAGGAGCGACGCCTGTCGTGTCGCCTCGAACGACGATTCGTCGACTTCGAGCCCGACGACGATCTTCGTGAATCCGGCTGCAGCTTCGAGCTCCAGCTGGCTGTCCGTTTCCGTACCCATCAGAACGCTCATTTCGTCCCTCCTCGGATCTGTCTTCAGCGTACGACCGGACGTGGAAACGGGTGTCCGTGGCAGGCCTGATCTTCACCGCTGGAAAGCCACACCTCTGATGACGCAGGCGAAGTCCAACGTCTGCAGGCCTGCCGTGTAGCGACTGCGACAAACCCGCAGCAAAGCTCCGGGCAGCGCCGGAGGCAGCGCGACTGATTGATCGGAAGGATGACCACATGATGCTTGTCGCAGCCACCTCGTCGACCTCCGCGTTAGCCGCGGCGGTCGTCGCCAGCTTACTGATGGTCGTTGCGGGCGTGAGCAAGAAGAGACTCAGCTGGCGCAGCGTTGAGTGCCAGGTCTGCCACCATCCGCGCCGCCTGTGTACATGCCAATGGCTCTAGACGCCAAGGCCACCACACGCGCCGCGGACTTCCTCGCCCTGCAGCGAGCCGCAATCGTCGATGCAGCGGTGTCCAGTGTCGCCGGTGCCCATGCGCGTCATTACGAATCGGCGGGGCCAAGTGAGATCCGAGCACGGCTTGAGGCACTCTTCGACCGTCTCGTCGACGCCGCCGCGAGTCGTGATCTCGGGTGTGTCGTCGCATATGCAAGGCGACTCGCAGGGGAACGGTTCAGCGCAGGCTACGACCTGTCCGAAGTACAGACCGCCATCAACGCGCTCGAAGAGGCGGTCTGGGGCCGCGTCATCTCCGAGCTGCAACCAGGCGAGTTCGCCGAAGCGCTCGGGCTCGTTAGCACCACACTTGGCGCTGCCAAAGACGCGCTCGCCCGCGAATACGTTTCTCTCGCCACGCGAGCCCATGCGCCGTCGCTCGATCTGCGTGCGCTCTTCGCAGGTGTCGAGCAGGCTTGACGGCTCGGCACATGAGGGTTCCGCCATCCGCTTCAGCCTGAGAACGCGTCCGCCGGTGCATGGGGCCGGCGATTCCGCGAACGGCACAACAGCAACGGATCTCATTGGGCGAACTGTCCGACCGGACTGGATCGAAAGCATCCAAAGCTGCCCTGAAGGTCAATGTGGGAACCCGCTCTCTGTCCAGCACGCACAGGACGACTCCAACGCAGCCGTCGACCGCCTTCCACCGCGAGGTCACGTTGTCGGACGACGCCGACGCCGACCGCCTCGAGGCGACCGAAGCCGGCGGCATCCTCGAACTTCGCACGCCGCGGCTCGCGTTAGTCCGCCCGCGCACGCTCATCGTGCGGCAGGTCTAGGTTGAAACGATCCGCGGTTTCCGGCGAGGGGCCTCAGGGCCGACCCCGATTCGGCGTAAACGGACACGCCCGATGATCGTGGCATGAGCGCCGTGCCAACGAAGGCCAGGCGGAGTTCGATCGAACCGGTTTGCGTCGCCGACGCGATGACAAGCGGCCTGATCAGCTGCACGCCCGAAGCGACGCTGCGAATGGTCGCGAAGATCATGGCGACCCACCACATCCACGCCGTCTACGTGTTCGACTACGGACGCGAGGACGACGAGACGGTCGAGCTCTGGGGTCTCGTCAGCGACCTCGACGTCGCTGCCGCCGTCGGGGCAGACCTCGACGCGCGAACCGCCCGGAACAGCGCGGTCACACCGCTCGTTGTGGTTCGCGACGACGAACCCCTGGAGCGCGCCGCGGCACTCATGGCCGAGCACAGCGTCTCCCACCTTGCCGTTCTCGATCGTTCGTCCGGGCGGCCGATAGGGGTTCTCTCCACCCTCGACATCGCGGCTGCCGTCGCGGACGGCGGGGTCGCGCCGTGAGCGCAGGCGCTGCCTGTGAGGTGCGCAAACTCAGTTTCCGCCACCACCTAGAGTCGAACTAGGAATACCCCTGATGTATGAACTGCGAGCCTTTCGCAGCAAGCGCGCGCCCTGCTAACGGGCTGCTAAAGCCCACTGACGGACTCGAACCAGACCTTCGCTGCATGACCTGCTCCTCGCTAGGCCTCGGCCCGAGCAGCACGAGCGCGAGCGGGTTGCAGAGCAGGCTCGTGACCGCGGCTGGGGAGGGTAACGACCATGATCGCGAGCATAGGTAGCGCATAGCTCACTGTATCCCCGCGAGATCGCTGCGTCGTGAAGGCGTACTCGTTCTTTGGCCGGTGACTAGGCGTTCGCGGTCGAAGAGGTGGGAGACGATGCGCCATGCGGTGATGTCGGCGGCGAGCAGCGCGAGGGCGAGTCCGATCGCGAGCGGGAGGGAGGGTTTGATGATCTGGAAGGAGAGGAGGGAGGTGAAGCCGAGCAGCGGCAGGCTGGCGGCGGTCGCGAGCTGCTGGGCGACGCGGACGTCACTGGCGCGGGTGGAGATGCCGATGCCAATCCAGATCGACCAGAGTGCGAGGAGGGGGGTGAAGAGGATCTGGGCGAGTAGTTGCGGCGGGTGGAAGACGACGGTGCTGACGACGTGGGCGGCCCCGAATCGGACGCTGATCAAGACGATGAGGTAGATGGCGTAGGCGATCGCGACTGACGGTAGGAATGCGGCGACGGCTTTCCCCAGCAGCAGCTCAGATGCGCGGACGGGCGTGGTGAGGACCGGTTCGAGTGTTCCCTGGTCCCGTTCGCCGACGACGGAGTAGGCGGCGATCACGGGTGGGATGGCGATCGGGATGATCAGCATGAGGAGTGAGATCACGCCGACGGCGGCTTTGACTTGGGGGCCGGAAGCGGAAGCGGGGATCTTGAAGATCGTGATCATCGGCGTGATCAGGAAGATGAACGGCAACACTGCCATCGTCCCGATCACGAAGCGGTTGCGCCGGAACTCGCGCACCTCTTTGCGCACGACCGAGGCGACGCGCTTGAGGCTCACGATCCTGCCTCGCTGTCGTCGTTCATGAGCTCGAGGTAGACGTCCTCGAGTGAGTGCTGCTGCTCGGCGAGCGAGAGCAGGTCCGCGCCGGCGGCGACGAGGGCTCGCGTCACTGCCGGTGCTGCGGTGCGGGGATCGCTGACGGTCAGCACGTAGCCGGTTGTGTCGTCGGCGCGCCAGCCGTCGACGCCGGCGACCGCGAACACGGCGTCCGGCGAGGCGAGCGGCGCCAGGGTGCGCACGACGAGGGTCTTTGTGAAGAGCCGGTCGCGGAGCTCGTCCGGCCGGCCGATCGTGCGCAGAGTGGTGTTGAGGATGGCGACGCGGTCGCAGAGACGCTCGGCTTCCTCGAGCCTGTGGGTGGTGAGAAAGACGGTGACGCCGTGCTCGCGCAGGCCGTCGATCAGTTCGTGCACCTCGCGGGATGCGACCGGATCGAGGCCGGAGGTGGGTTCGTCGAGGAAGAGGATCGCCGGATCGCTGAGTAGAGCGCGTGCGAGCGCGACGCGTTGGCGGAGTCCTTTCGAGAGGCTGCCGCAGGGATCGTTGGCTCGGCTGGCGAGGTTGACGGCCGCCAGCGCTTGCCCGATTCGCGCCTTCGGCTGTGCGAGCTCGTACAGTCCGGCGAAGAACTCGAGGTTCTCAGCGACTGTGAGACGCAGGTAGAGGCCGGGAGTCTCGGTCATCACCGCGATCCGCTTGCGGATCTCGACGCCGTTTGCCGGGTCGAGCGGCACACCCGCTAAACGGGCTGTGCCCGAGGTGGGGGCAACCAGGGTGGCGAGCATGCGAACAGTGGTCGTCTTGCCGGCGCCGTTCGGGCCGAGGAAGCCGAACACCTCCCCGGCGGCGACGCTGAAGGAGACATCGTCGACCGCGACCCGCTCACCGAACCGCTTCGTCAGATGCTCGGCGGCCAGCGCTGGCCCGCCCGGCGCCACGAGGAAGCCCTCCTGCATCGTCACGAAGCCTAGCCCGGGTCACGGTCCGCTCTGGCGTCATTCCCGCACACTGGCGCATGCGAGCGCGGATTCGCCTTGCCGGTGCTACCCGCCGACGGCGGTGGCGAGCTGCGTGAAGGGCGTGAAGACGATCCGGCCCGCGTTCGCCGTCCAGTTGAGGTTGTAGTCGTAGAGGAGGCCGGTGCTGTCGAAGGCGGCGTCGTTGATCGCGCGTTTCGCGGTTGCGACGATGGCGTCCTGGCCGGTGAGAAGGTTGAGGGCGTGGATGGATCGCCAGGTGACGTAGACAGCGACGTCGCCGCTTGCACGGAGCTGCGGGCCCGGTCCCGATGCGATGGGCCAGGTGTGTCCGAGCGCCCCGGTCAGCCTGTTGTAGACCTCGACGGTGTGCTTCGTGAGGACGGCGACGATGTCGCCGCTCATTGTGACCGCCTGCGCCGGGCCGACGGGGATTGTCTGCAGCAGAGCTCCGGTGAGCCCGTAGATCGCAACGGTGCCGTCCGATCGGAGAAGCGCGACCCGGCCAGCGTCGGCGGATGCCGATACGACCGCGCCGCTGCCTTGCGCGAGCACGTGCGCGCTGCCTGGGGAGATACGCCACAACGCGCTCTTCGTGGCCGCTTGGGTGCCGCTCGTCGTCCAGGTGGCATAGGAGATGCGCGTGCCGTCGGAGACGAGGCCGCCGATCCATGTGCCGGTGTTCGCGGGCGGAGAGGTGCCGGTGCGGCCCGCCCGCGCAAGTGCCTTCTCCTTGCCGGTCGTTGCCGTCGAGGCGAAGAGGATGTCATCGCTCTCGGTGTTTCCGCCTTCGTTGAGAAGCCAGGCGGTGCGAGCACCGGCAGCCGCCACCGTTTCGATTCCCGCTCCGGTGCTCGTTTGCGGCTCCGAGCAGGTGAAGTGGCCGCTCACGATGGCCGAGCGACCGGTCGCCAGATCGAGCCGGTAGACGCGAGCCCCCAGCTGGCATCCGTGTCCGTCGCTGTTGCCCAGCACGTATGTCGCACGCGGACCGTCCAGAGCAAGTGCCCCCAGCGGTCCTCCCTTTGGGCCTACCGGACCGTGCACCGTGATCGTCCGCGCGCGGAACGGCGGCGGAGCCACGCCGCTCGACGCCGCCGCCGTCGCGGCGATCAGCACGAAGAACACGACCGTCACGGCGCCCAAACGCTTCATCTGTTGCTCTCCTCCTACGAGCCATGATCCACGGTACGACCGGGTTGTTGGCTCGGCGTATCTCTCCTGTAAGAAGTTCCAGCGCACGCTTGGCGCCTGCGGTAACGCCGCAGAAGTGTCGGTGAATGGCACGATTCGATCAGGGAGAGCCTTGGTCAGGCTCGGTCTATGCATGCTCGGGCCTCGTCTTGGCGATGTCGCTGCCGCCCGCAATGTCTCGTTCACGGTCGTCAACAGTCAAGCGGAAGGGAGTCGAGATGAAAGGGATCGTGGTTGGAATCGACGGATCCGAGGGAGCAAGGCACGCGCTCGAATGGGCGGCTGCAGAAGCCAAGGTGCGAGCCGCACCGCTCACCGTACTTCTGGCCTGGCAGTGGCCGGCAGGCTTCTATACAGGCGCAAGCTGGGCGGGCGTCACCCCAGAGCTGATCGACGACCTCAAGAAGCTCGCTGAGCAGCGGCTGGAGGAGGCCTGCACTGCGGTCGCTCCGGCGCTCGACGGCCTCAAAGTCAATCGCGCCGTCGTCGAAGGCGTGCCGGCGGAGGCGCTTATCGAAGCTGCAGCCGACGCCGACCTGCTCGTCGTCGGCACCCGCGGACATGGCGGCTTCGTCGGGCTCTTGCTCGGATCGGTCAGCCAGCAGTGCGCTCACCACAGCCCCTGTCCGATCGTGATCGTCCCGCCAAGTGAAAGCTAACTCCGGCGTGCCTGGCACGGCCCACTCGCACGGCTGCGTGCGTCTCGACGACATTGCGATGCGCTGGCTCGTCGCCCGCGTCGGCCCGGGCGTGCCGGTCACCATCATGCGCTGAGGTCGTGTGGCCAGACCTCTTGTCGAGCAGACTCGAGTGGCCGCGGCGGCCATGTCCGTGCCTGGGACGATCTGAGCGCCGCATGCGCCCGCGAGTGACCGGACGTTCGAACGGTGGTGAGCGCCGTCATGGCGTGAACAGTGCCGCGGCCGCCAGCTCTGACCGGGTTGCCGGACTCGAGCCGGAGGCCGTGCTCGCCGCGCTCGGCGTGAAGCGCACCGGTTTGAGTGGGGAAGAGGCTGCGGCCGCGCTCGAGCGGGAGGGTGCGAACGAGCTCGGCCGTTCCGGCCGTACGTTGCTTGCCGTCCTGCTCTCGCAGGTTCGAAGTCCGTTGCTCGGGTTGCTGTTCGTCGCAGCCGCCGTGTCGATCGGCGTCGGTGAGCGCACCTCGGGCGCGATCATCCTCGCGATCATGGCGCTGAGCGTCGGCCTCGGCGTGTTCAACGAGTTTCGAAGCGAGCAGACCCTCGCCGCGTTGCGCGAGCGGACAGGCAGACGCGCGACCGCGTTACGCGACGGCGTGCCGCTCGAGCTTCCGGCCGCCGAGCTCGTTCCCGGAGACGTGTGCGTGCTGCAGATCGGCGACGTTGTGCCGGCCGACTTGCGTCTGCTCGGCGTGACCGAGCTGACTGTCGACGAGGCGGCGCTGAGCGGCGAGCCGTACCCGGTCGAGAAAACAGACCGGCAGCAGTAGACGACGGCGCCGGCGCTGTCCATGCCAACTGCGCTTACATGGGGACGATCGTGCGCAGCGGGCGCGGGCTCGGCCTCGTCGTCGCCACGGGGATGCAGACGCGGCTGGGCGCGGTCGCCGGCGGCCTGCAGGAGCACCAGCCTCCGACCGCCTTCCAGCGGGGTCTGACCTCGTTCGCCGGCCTGCTGGCGAAGGTCACCGGCGTGCTGACGGTTTCGATCTTCGTCATCAACGCGAGCATCGGCCATCCGTTCCTCGACTCGCTGCTGTTCTCGTTGGCGATCGCGGTTGGACTGACGCCGCAGCTGCTGCCGGCGATCGTCACCGTCAGCCTCTCGACCGGCGCGCGGCGGATGGCGGAACGGAAAGTGCTGGTGAAGCGACTGGTCGCGATCGAGGACCTCGGCGACGCCGACGTGCTCTTCACCGACAAGACCGGAACGCTGACCGAGGGCGAGATCCGCTACCGGGAAGCGGTCGGGCCGACGGGAGTTGTGCGGCACGACCTCAACCTGCAAGGGCTGTTCTGCAGCGAGCTCGATTTCGAACACGGCGGCGTGCCGCTGGGGAACACGCTCGATCTTGCGGTCTGGCGCAGCCTCGAGCCGAAGGTTGCGGAGGCCGAGCTCGCGCAGGCAGGGCGGGTCGCGACGCTCCCGTTCACCTTCGAGCGCCGCCGCACCTCGGTCGTGCTCGACGACGGTGGACGAACGGCGCCTTCTGTGCAAGGGAGCCGCAGAAGAAGTCCTCGCCCGCTGCACGACGGCGCGCCTACCGCCGGGCTCGAAACCGATCGAGGACGTGCGCACCGACGTGGACCAGACGCTCGACGGTCTGCTGGACCAGGGGCATCGCATGCTGGCCCTGGCTCAACGGCCGATCGCGGCGAAGGCTCGCTATAGCGACGAGGACGAGCAGGACCTCGAGCTGCTCGGGTTCCTCGTCTTCGCCGACCCGCCCAAGGCCGACGCGGCCGAGTCGATCGCCCGCCTGCAACGGCTCGGCATCGAGCTCAAGATTCTCACCGGGGACAACGAGCGCACCGCCGCCCACGTCTGCGCCGAGCTCGGCCTCGCCGTCAAAGGCATCGCCCGCGGCACGAGCTCACGGACTAAGCGACGAGCAGCTGGCCCAACTGGTCGAAGCGACGACAATCTTCGCGCGCGTCGGCCCCGAGCAGAAGGCGGCGCTCGTCGCCGCGGCGCAGCGGGCCGGCCAGAGATGTCGCCTTCCTCGGCGACGGCGTCAACGACGCCGTCGCCCTACACAAGGCCGATGTCGGCATCTCTGTCGATACCGCCGTGGACGTCGCCAAGGAAGCGGCCGACGTGCTGCTGCTCGAGAAGAGCCTCGCGTGCGATCGCAGACGGCGTCGTCGAAGGGCGGCGGATTTTCGCCAACACGACGAAGTACGTCTTGATGGGCACCAGCTCGAACTTCGGGAACATGTTCAGCGCCGCCGGTGCATCTCTATTCCTCGCATTCCTGCCAATGCTGCCGAGCCAGATCCTCTTGAACAACATGCTGTACGACTGCTCCGAGCTCACGATCCCGACCGACGAGGTCGACGAGGAGCTGCTCGCACGGCCCGAGCACTGGGATATCAGCTTCATCCGCCGCTTCATGATCTTCTTCGGACCGATCAGCTCGCTCTACGACTTCGCGACCTTCGCCGTCATGATCTGGGTCTTTCACGCGCACGCGCCGCTCTTCCGCAGCGGCTGGTTCGTCGAGTCGCTCGCGACGCAATCACTGGTGGTGTTCGTGATCCGCACGCGCCGCGTCCCGTTCTTCCACAGCAGGCCGAGCCGGCCGCTGCTTGCGACGACGATCGTCGTCGTCCTCGTCGGGATCGCGCTCCCATACTCGCCGCTCGCGCACGCGCTCGGGTTCCGCTCGCTGCCCTGGCTCTTCCTCGCCATCCTCGCCGCGATGACCGTGACTTATCTGGCCCTTGCGGAGCTTGGCAAGTCGTACTTCTACCGCCACCTCGGCGCGCGCGCCGAGACGCCAGCTCCTGCAACTGCCCCGGTCATTGCCGCGGCTAATCCGCGACCCTGACGGGGGACATGACTCTGAGATCGAGCAAGGTGGACTTGCGCACGCAAGAGGTTTCGATCCCCGTCTGCGGAAGAGATCATGGTGGTTGAGGCAGCGATCGAAGTCGAGGCGGTTGCGAAGCGCTTCGGGACGACGCAGGCGCTCGCCGGCGTCGACCTGTCCGCCGAGACGGGCAAGGTGCTGGCGCTGCTCGGCCCGAACGGCGCCGGCAAGACGACGCTGGTCCGGATCCTGACGACGCTGCTCGGGCCCGACAGCGGCCGCGCACGCGTGGCCGGCTTCGACGTCGTCGCCGACGCTGCCGGTTGCGGTCGGCGATCGGGCTCGCCGGCCAGTACGCCGCGGTCGACGAGTTGCTCACCGGGCGGGAGAACCTCGAGCTTGTCGGGCTCTGGTACCACCTCGACAAGCGCGAGTACCGCCGCCGCGCCGAGCGAGGTGCTCGAGCGGTTCGCGCTCACCGACGCCGGCGACAGGCTGGTGAAGACGTACTCGGGCGGGATGCGGCGGCGGCTCGACATCGGCGCCAGCCTCATCGCCCGCCCGGCCGTGCTCTTCCTCGACGAGCCGACGACCGGCCTCGATCCGCGGACCCGCAACGACCTGTGGCGGTTCATCGAGGAGCTCGTCGCCGACGGCACGACCGTCCTGCTGACGACGCAGTACATGGAGGAGGCCGAGCGGCTCGCGCACCGGATCGTCGTCATCGACACCGGCAGGGTGATCGCCGAGGGCACGTGCCGAGCAGCTGAAGGAGCAGCTGGGCGGCGACACGCTCGAAGCCCGGGTGACGAACCCGGCCGACCTCGATCGCGCAGCTGCGCTGCTCGGAGAGGTCGCGGCCGCAAACCGCGCATCGATCCCGACCAGCAGCGCGTCAGCGTGCCGACCACGGGCGGCACGGCGCTCCTGCTCGCCGCCGGCCGCCGCTTCGAGGACGAAGGGATCCCGCTCGACGACCTCGGCATCCGCCGGCCCTCGCTCGACGACGTCTTCCTCGCGCTCACCGGCGCTGCCGCGAGCACAACGGCGATCGCGCTTCCCAAGCACAGTCGGAGACATCGGCGGGATGATGAGCGAGCTCGCATCGACCGGCCGCCCGCCTCGGCGCCGGCGATGACCGCGAGGCTCGCTCTTCGCGACACCGCCGGCGTGGCCAAACGGAACCTGCTGCGCATCGTGCGCACGCCGCAGATGCTGATCATCGGCCGCGGTGCAGCCGGCGATGCTGCTCCTCCTGTTCCGCTACGTCCTCGGCGGCGCGATCCGGATCCCCGGCGGCAGCTACGTCGACTACGTCGTCCCGGCCGTGTTCCTCGAGGCGGTCCTGATCGGCGGGATGACCACGTCGATCGGGCTCGCCCAGGACCTGAAGAGCGGCATCGTCGACCGCTTCCGAAGCCTGCCGATGGCCCGCTCGGCCGTGCTCGCCGGCCGCACGCTCGCCGACCTCAGCCGCAGCCTCCTCTCCCTCGCGATCATGGTCGGCCTCGGCCTGCCGTCGGCTTCCGCTTCCACAGCAGCGTCCCCTCGATCATCGCCGGCATGGCGCTGATCATCGCCTTCGGCTACGCCTTCTCCTGGATGTACGCCGCCATCGGGCTCGCGACGAAGGACCCGGAGACGGCCCAGGTCGCCGGCATCCTGCCCTTCTTCGTCCTGATGTTCGCCAGCAACGCCATCGTGCCCGTCGCCACCATGCCCGGCTGGCTGCAACCCTTCGCCCGCAACCAGCCCCTGAGCGTCACCGTCGCCGCCGTCCGCGCGCTCCTCGAAGGCGGCCCGGCCGCACACTGGGTCTGGCAAGCGCTCGCCTGGTCTGCCGGCATCATCGTCGTCTTCTTCGCAGTCGCCCTACGCCTCTACCGCAACAGCACCTCATAAAGCCGACTCCGTCGCGTTCTCCGGTCAGGTTGTGCGTTCGGGCCGAACATGCCGACCGTGGCCCTTGCAGGCGTGAAGAGGGGCGCCGGCGTCGAGCTCGCCCAGGCCCTCATCGGCAGCATGTTCCGGGTGTAGCGCGCTACGAGCCGGGCGTGCTGACGACGAGTGTCACGCTCTCCACCGCGTCGATGACGAGGCGCTCGCCGACCCCGGCACCCTCGGGGCAGCGTGCCTTCCAAGACTCGCCTCCGAAACGCACCCGACCGGCTGGGCGGCAGGCGGAGACAACGGTAACCGGTCGTCCGATCATCGCCTCGGCGCCGGCCGCGACCGGAATCCGCCGCGTGTACCAGACCAAGAGCCCCTTCTCCGCCAGCTCGAACACGATCGCGGTCGCGAGCGATGCCACCATCCACGCTCGAGGTCCAACGTGGAAGACAAGCAAGAGCAATGCCGCCACGATCGCCATGCCGGGAAGCCTAACCTCGAGCTGCACTCTGAACTGCTCCGCGCGCGCGTGTAACAGAGCACAAGCTGATCTCAAGTGGCAGAGAACGGCGATGCAGGTCTTTCCGAAAGGCCTCGCTATTGATGCCCCGGCCGGAATCGAACCAGCGCACACGGTTTAGGAAACCGTTGCTGCTCTGCGACGTTGCTGGCGCTTAGCTAATGAGTTCCCCAAAGCTCGCCTCCATCCGTTCGCGCGTTCGATCTGCATGTTCGACGTGTGCGAACTCGTGCGCGTAGATCGCGAGCGTGATCGCCGGGCTGATTAGCAGGCTCTTTCAATGGGCGCGGCTGGGATCGAACCAGCGACCCCTCGCGTGTGAAGCGAGTGCTCTCCCGCTGAGCTACGCGCCCGGGACGCCGAGTTTAGCGTGGACCCGGCGCCCGCTTCCGTGCCGACGGAGCACACCGAAGACGCCGCCGCAGACCGCGGCGACGAGCACGAACGGGATCCAGTCTCCCGTCGCGCCGGCGATCGCGCCGCCGGCCGCCGGCCCGATCACGGCGCCGCCGGCCCACGCGACGTTCATCAACCCGAAGGCCATCCCCTGCGCGAGGCCGACTTCCTCGGCGCCGTCCGCGAGCAGTGCGAACGCGGTCGTGAACAACACGCCGTAGAACAACGCCGCGACGACGATGACCGGCGCATACGCAGCAGGCCGCGACCCGAGTGCGAGCGCGAGCGACGCCGCCGCGGCACCGACGAGCGCGATGCGGGTCGGTCGCAACGGCCCGCTGCGATCGCTCATCCGGCCGGCAAACGGCGCCTGAACCGTCTCGAGCGCCGCGGCGGTGAGCCACACCCCGCCGATCGCCGCCGCTCCCCACCCGGCGGCCGCGAGATGGAGGGGCGCAAGCGTCCCGAGGACGCCGAAGAGGAGCGACCCGAGCGACATCAGAACGAGCCCCGACAGGAACGTTGGGTTCCGCAGAGCACGCTTGACCGCGGCGAGCGAGGGCTGCTCCGTCGGCGCCGGCTCGATCCGCAGCGCCCAGACGCCGAGGACGACCGACGTAGCCGCGAGCACGGAGAACACGACGCCGCGCCCGGCAAGCGCCGCCGCCGCGCCGACGACCGGCCCGAACATCGCGCCGAACGTCGCCGAGCCCATTGTCGTGCCCATCATCTGGCCGCGACGCTCGCGCGGCACCGCCGCGAGCAGCCACGCGAACGCGCCCGCCCAGGTGAAGCCGCTGCCGCCGCCCTGCAGCAGGCGCGCGGCGAACAGCGACCAGAAGTTGCCGGCGAACGCGAAGCCGAGGCTCGCGAGCCCGACGAGCGTCAGCCCGATCAACACGGCGCGCCGCGCGCCGAGCCGTGTCGCCGTGATCCCTCCGGCGAGCCCGGCGACCAGCGCGCCTCCCGCGTAGGCGGCGACGAGGACACCCGCGCGCGATTTCGACAGCCCGAACTCGTGGGCGAAGTGCGGGAGGAGCGGCGTCAGCGCCGCGAACAGCATCGTGTCCACGAAGACGAGGGCGGCGCAGAGGAAGACGAGACGGCGCATCGGCCCGAGGCTATCTACCCTGCGCGATGTGACGATCGGCCGCCGTCGCGCCGTACAAGAGGGCGTGAACGCGGCTTCGACCTCGCTCGACGGTCCGACGGCCTTTGCCGCACGGACGAGCTTCGCCGAGGTCGTGGCCGAGCAGTTGGACGCCGTGTACGGATACCTCGTCTATCTCACGGGCGACCGCGCTGCCGCCGAGGACCTCGCCGCGGAGACGTTCGAGAAGGCGTTTCGCACGTGGCGCCGATTCGATCCGCGCCGGAGCTCGCCGCGCACGTGGCTGTGCAAGATCGCGCACAACGTCGCGATCGACTGGTTCCGCGCCGAGGCGCGCCGCCGCCGCCGCGAGGACACCTATGCGCAAGGACAGGATCTCGTGGACGAGCTCGGCGACGGGCTGCCGGGGCCGATGGAGCAGGCGCTGCGCGAGCTCTCTCCGGCCGAGCGCGAGGTCGTGGCGCTTCGCGTCCTCCTCGAGCTGGACGGGCCGAGCGCGGCGCGCGTGCTCGGGATCAGCCAGACGGCCTGCTCGACGCGGCTGAGCCGCGCATTGAAACGACTGGAAGAGAGGTTGGGCGATGTCCACGAGTGACATGACGGTCGGGACGCTGCTGCGCGCGCATGCGCCGCGCGCTCCTGAGTCGCTGCGCACGCAGGTGCTCGCGCTCGAGCCGCGGAGATCGCCGTCGCGGAAGCTCGTCCTCGTCCTCGCTGCCGCACTCGCGATCGCGGTCGCCGCGGCGATCGTGCACGGACTCGTCTCGTCCGGGCCGAAGCCGCCAGAGCGCAGCGCTCTACCGCAATACCCCCGCGACCCGCAAGACTCCTTGGTCCGCGCACGCGCTCGCGCCGCCTTCCCTCGCGGGCGCCGCTTTGCTCAGCGGGCGGCACCGGCGCGGACCAGGCGCACGGCGCACGGCGCAGTCCCGTCCGTAGGCGGCGCGGCAACGCGGCTGCAGCGCATCGAGGCAACCCTTGAGGTCCGCGTCAAGGATGTCGCCTCCGCGACGACCCGCGGAACGCAGATCGCGACCGCGCTCGGCGGCTACGCCCAGTCGGTGAACTACAGCTCCGGCGGCTCGGCGTTCCTCGTTCTGCGCGTCCCGGCGCAGAACGTGAGAACTGCGATCTCGCGCCTGACGGCGCTCGGCACGATCGTGATGCAGAACCTGTCGGTCACCGATCTCGAGCACGACCTCCAGGCCGAGTCGGCGCAGATCGCAGAGCTGCGACACACGATCACGGCGCTCGCGACCGCACTGCGCAATCCGTCGCTCCCCGACGCGCAGCGGGTCATCCTGCAGATCCGACTCGCGAACGCGAAGCGCGCGCTCGCTCAGCGCCTACACGCGCGCACCGGGACGATCGCCGCGGGCACGAACGCCACCATCTCGCTCACACTGAGCACGAAGGCCGCGGTCGCCCCCGTCTCGCACCACCGGGGACGGCTGGGCCGGATGGTGCATTCGGCAATCGGGTTCCTCGGCCTCGAGGGGACGATCGTGCTCTACGCCTTGATCGTCCTCAGCCCGATCGCCCTCGTTGCCGCACTGCTCTGGAGCCTGCGCGAGGCTCGCCGCCGTCGGGACGAGCGCCTTGTGATGGAATAGCGCCCGTGCTGCTCGCGGCCCTCTCCACCGGCCACAAGATCGGGCTCGCCGTCGTCGCGGTCGTGTTCATCTCGTTCGCGTTGACGTCGTCGTTCCTGGCCCCGCGCCGCCGGCCCGACTTCCCCGGCAAGAACGGGCTCAGCGTCTTCATCATCGCGTGCGTCTTCCTCTTCGCGTCGATGATCAGCGCCGTTGTCATCTTCGGTGTCGAGAGCGAAGCGAAGGGCGCGTCGACGACCGTCGCCGGCGTCACCGTCAAGGCGACCGAGGTGGAGTACAAGATCACGCTCTCGACGCACAAGGTTCACCACGGCGTCGTCACCTTCGTCGTGAAGAACGCCGGCAAGATCCCGCACAACCTGACCGTCCAGGGCGGGAAGCACACGGCGAACATCGAGCCCGGCAAGACCGTGAAGCTCACGGTCACGCTGAAGAAGGGCTCGTACACGCTGTACTGCAGCGTGCCCGGTCACCGCCAGCTCGGCATGGTGACCAAGCTGACGGCGACGTAAGTCACGCGGGTGTCAGACACCGCTTTGCGTGTCTGACACCGGAGAACAAGAAAGCGGAGAGGGCGGGATTTGAACCCGCGACGCACCTTTCAGCACGTACGCGATTTCCAGTCGCGCTCCTTAGACCACTCGGACACCTCTCCCTGTGAAACTGGCGGAGGGGGAGGGATTTGAACCCTCGATCCGCCTAACGACGGATAACGGTTTTCGAGACCGCCGCATTCGACCGCTCTGCCACCCCTCCAGCGGAGAAGGAGGGATTCGAACCCTCGATGGAGCCATTCAGCCCCATAACGCCTTAGCAGGGCGCCGCCTTCAGCCACTCGGCCACTTCTCCAGGACGGCACAGGTTACCCAGCTAATCGTGGATGCGGGCGATCAGCTCGCGCCGGCGCATGACCCGCATCGCCGACCCGGCGAGGCGCACCTCGTAGCCTCCGTCGGCGGGAAAGAGCACCTTGTCGCCGGGCGCGACGCCGTCCGCCTCGGCGCCGACGGCGGTCACGATTCCGCTCCGGCACTGCGTCTCCGCGCTCGCGGGGATGATCAGCCCGCCGCGCGTCTCCGCCTCCTCGTCGCTCTGCTCGATGACGACGAAGTCGTCCAGCGGTTCCAGGGTCAGGCGGATCGGTCGCGTGTCCTCGAGCATGCATTCACGATACTGCGGCCATGCCGTCGCCGTTCGTCGAGCTCGAGCTCGGGGGCCGCACCGTCAAGGTGACGAACCCGGACAAGGTGTACTTCCCGGCGCGCGGCGAGACGAAGCTCGACCTCGTGAACTACTTCGTCGCCGTCAGTGACGGGATCGTGCGCGCGCTGTACGAGCGTCCCTGCCAGTTGAAGCGCCAGCCCGAGGGCGTCGGCGGTGAGGTGATCTGGCAGAAGCGCGTGCCTGAGAAACGGCCCGACTGGATCGAGACCGCGCGCGTGACGTTCCCGTCCGGACGGCACGCGGACGAGCTGTGCGTCACCGAGATCGCGCACGTCGTGTGGGCGGCAAACCTCGCCACGCTCGAGTTCGGTGCGTGGCCGTCGCGGCGTCGCGATCCGGAGAAGCCGGACGAGTTGCGCATCGACATCGATCCGCAGCCCGGCACCGGCTTCGCCGAGGCGAAGCAGGTCGCCGCCGTCGTGCACGAGGTGCTGGACGAGATCGGCTACACCGGCTGGCCGAAGACGAGCGGCAACCGTGGCGTGCACGTCTACTGCCGCATCGAGCCGAACTGGGAGTTCCGCGTCGTGCGGCGGTGCGCGCTCGCGTTCGCGCGCGAGATCGAGCGGCGCGCGCCCGACCTCGTCACGACCGCGTGGTGGAAGGAGGAGCGCGGCGAGAAGGTGTTCGTCGACTACAACCAGAACGCGCGCGACCGCACGATCCTCTCCGCCTACTCGGTGCGCGGGCGCCCCGACGCGACGGTGTCGGCGCCGGTGCGATGGGACGAGCTCCCCGACGTCGAGATGGAGGACTTCACCATCGCCACCATGCCGCCGCGCTTCGCGCAGGTCGGCGACCTGCACAAGGGGATCGACGAGGCCGTCTGCGATTTGCGCGTCCTCCTCGAGTGGGTCGAGCGCGAAGAGGCACAGGGCGAGGGCGAGGCGCCGTATCCGCCCAACTTCCCGAAGATGCCGGGCGAGCCGAAGCGCGTGCAGCCCTCGCGCGCGAAGAAGGATTAGGAGAGGAGATCTTCGACGGCGAGGTCGTCCGGCCGGCGGGCGGGACGGACCTCGCGCCACGTGCACTGATCCGGATCCTTGTCCGGGCGGAAGCGGATCAGCTTCGTGCCGTGGCGGAAGCGGCTCTTCTCCAGCTTGTCGTAGCGCACCTCGACGACGAGCTTCGGCTCAGCGCCGCTTCCTCGAGCCCGTTCGTGCCCCACCGGTTCGGCTCCGAGAAGCGGCGCTCGCTCTTCTCGTCGAGGAGCGGGAGCACCTTGGCGGCGATCTCCGCCTGGTTCTTCGCGCCGACCGCGCACGAGCCGACGTAGTCGAGGTGGCCGTCGTCGCGATAGAGGCCGAGCAGCAGCGTCGCGATCGTGTCGCGGCCGCCCGCCTTCCAGCGCAGGCCGGCGACGACGCAGTCCGCCGTCTTGTGCGGTTTCACCTTGACGACGCCGTCGCGCGAGCCGGGGAGGTACGCCAGGCCGAGCTTCTTCGCGACGACGCCGTCGAAGCCGGCGGCCTGCAGCGTCTGCAGCCAGTCGCGGCCCTGCGCGACGTCGTCGGACACCGGCGAGAGCGAGATACCGCCCGCGACCTTCTCCAGCTCGGCGCGCCGCTCCTCGATCGGCTTCGCATGAATCTTCTTCTTGTTCCAGAGGAGGAGGTCGAACGCGACGAACGTCGCCGGGATCTCCGCCGAGAGCTTGCGCACGCGGCTTTCCGCTGGATGCAGCCGCATTTGCATCGCGTCGAAGTCGAGCGCACCGTTGCGCGAGATGACGATCTCGCCGTCGAGCGCCGAGTGCGGCGGCAGCAGCTCGCCGAGCGGCCGCAGCTCCGGGAAGTAGCGCAGGAGCGGGCGGCCGTTGCGCGACCAGAGCGCGAGCTCGCCGCCGTCGTTCTCGAGCACGCCGCGGAATCCGTCCCACTTCGGTTCGTACCGCCAGCCGCCGCGCTCGGGCAGCTCGGAGACGAGCTCGGCCTCCATCGGAGGGAACGGGACGTTCGGGCCGGGTTCGCTTTGCATCCTCGCGAGCGTAGTCCACGTCTAAGCTCGGAAGATGCGGAGGGTCGTGGTCACGGGGCTCGGCGCGGTGACGCCGATTGGAAACGACGTGCCGTCGACGTGGCGCGCGGCCGTCGCCGGCGAGAGCGGCGTCGACTTCATCCGCGCCTTCGACCCGAGCGCCTTCCCGGTCCGGATCGCTGCCGAGGTGAAGGACTTCGACGCGACGTCCGTCGCATCGCCGAAGGAGGTGCGCAAACTCGAACGCAACGTCCTGCTCGCGCTCGGCGCCGCGCGCGAAGCCGTTGCTGACGCAGCGCTGGACGACGCGTACGACCCGGGGCGGGTCGGCATCCTCTTCGGCTCCGCCATCGGCGGGCTCATCGGGATCGTCGAACAGGCCGATGTGTTGCGCGAGCGCGGGCCCGACCGCGTGCTGCCGACGTTCATCCCCAGCGTCCTCGTCGACGCGGCTAGCGGCCAGCTCGCGATCTCGCTCGGCTACCGCGGCCCGAACTACGCGCCCGTGTCCGCGTGCGCGACCGGGTCGCACGCGGTGGGCGAGGCGGCGGAGATGATTCGCCGCGGCGCGGCCGATGCAGTGCTTGCCGGCGGCACGGAGGCATGCATCCACCCGCTGATCCTCGCGGGCTTCTGCGCCATGCGCGGCCTCGTCGCCGAGGAGGAGCATCCGCCGCGCGCGTCGCGCCCGTTCGACGCGACCCGCGCCGGCTTCGTCATGGGGGAGGGCGCCGGCGTGCTCGTGCTCGAGGAGCTCGAGGCCGCGCGAGCGCGCGGCGCCACCGTCTACGCCGAGATCCTCGGGTACGGCGCCTCGAACGACGCGCACCACATGGCGCAGCCCGATCCCGAATCGGTCGGCGTCGCGGAGATGATGCGCAGCGCGCTCGAGCGCAGCGGCGTCGAGCCGTCGCGCGTCGGGTACATCAACGCGCACGGGACGTCGACGCCGCTCGGCGACCTTGCCGAGACGAAGGCCATCAAGGAGGTTTTTGGCGATCACGCGTACGAGCTGGCGGTCTCCTCGACGAAGTCGGTCACAGGTCACTGCTTCGGGGCGGCCGGCGCGATCGAGGCGATGATGTGCGTGCTCGCCGTGCACGAGGGTCTGCTCCCGCCGACCGCGAACTACGAGCATCCCGATCCAGAGTGCGACCTCGACTATGTGCCGAACGTTGCGCGTGAGGCGCACGTGGACGTGGCATTGTCCAACGCGATGGGACTGGGCGGACACAACGGCTGCGTTCTCGTGGGGAGGGTGGAGTGAGCTTTTCCTTCGAGGAAGCCGACGAGTACGCGGCGGCGCACTCGACGCCGGCGACCGACGTGCTGCGGCGACTCGGCGAGGAGACGGAGGCGGAGACGGATGCCCCGCAGATGTCGGTCGGCGCGCTCGAGGGCGCGTTTCTCCGGTTTCTCGTCGCGCTGAAGCGGCCGCAGCTCGTGCTCGAGCTCGGGGTCTTCACCGGCTGGTCGTCGATCGAGATGGCGAAGGCGCTGCCGCCCGGCGGGAGGATCGTCGCCTGCGACGTCAATCCCGACACGACGGCGATCGCGCGCCGCTACGCGGAGGAGGAGGGTGTCGCCGACCGCATCGACTACCGCGTCGGCAATGCGTTCGAGACGCTCGAGACCCTCGACGGCCCGTTCGACCTCGTCTTCATCGACGCGTGGAAGCCGGACTACGTCGAGTATTACGAAGCCGTGCTGCCGAAGCTCGCGGACGACGCCGTCATCCTCGCCGACAACACACTCTCCGCCCTCGCCGGCAACGAGGGGATCGCGACCTTCAACGAGCACGTCATGGCCGACGCGCGTGTCGAGTGCGTCCTCGTGCCGATCCGCGACGGCGTCACGCTGATACGACGTCGACCGTGAGCTCGTCGAGCGAGCCGATGGTGACGTCGGCGAGCGCGAGCGCCTCCGCGTCCGGCGGATAGCTCGGGTTCGGAATCGCGACGACGCGCATGCCGGCGCTCTTCGCCGAGCGGATGCCGCCGTGCGAGTCCTCGACCGCGGTGCATCGTTCGGGCGCGACGTCCAGCCGGCGGGCGGCCTCGAGGTAGACGTCCGGCGCCGGCTTGCCGTGCGCGACCTCCTCGGAGGAGACGGTGGCGGCGAAGAGCGAGGCGAGGCCGGCGACGTCGAGCACCGTGTCGATCAGCTCGCGGTTCGACGACGACGCGAGGCCGAGCGGGAAGCGCGCGGCGAGCCGTTGCACGGCGTCGACGGCGCCGGGGATGAGGGGGAGGTGGTCGCGGTAGGCGGCGAGCATGCGCCGCACGACCTCGGCGTTGATCTCGGCCGGCTCGTCCGGAACGCCGGCGTGCTCGTGCAGGAAGCGCGACCACTCGGGCGAGCTCATGCCCATCATCGCGCGCTGGATCTCGGCGTCGTAGCGGCCGCCGCGCTCGCGGACGTACGCCTCGCGCACCTCGTCCCACACTTCTTCCGACTGGATCAGCACGCCGTCCATGTCGAAGACGACGGCGTCGGTCACAGGCGGTGGTACGTGCTCTCCCGGTACATGAGCGCGCTCTTCGCCGGGCCGTGCTCGACATTGACGACGTCGCCGATGAAGAACGTGTGGTCGCCGGCGTCGTGCTCGGCGCGCGTCGTCGCCTCGATCCAGCCGACGGCGCCGTCGATGAGCGGTGCGATCTGGCCCTCGTGCACGCCGACGCCGTCCCAGTGCACGATCGGCGGCCGGCCGGACGCGAAGCGCGCGGCGAGCTCGGCCTGGTCGCCGCCGAGCAGGCTGACGGCCCACGCGCCCGAGCGGCGCAGGAGCTCGTAGCAAGAGGCTTCCTTCCCGATCGACACGCCGACGAGCGGCGGGTCGAGCGAAAGCGAGACGAGCGACGACACCGTGACGCCCATGCTGTCGCCCTCGTAGTCGACGGTGAGCACGGACACGCCGTGCGGCCAGTGCCGCATGAGTCCGCGCAGATCTTCGGGGGCGACCATCCGGCCGATCATATGGAGGAGCGGCGGGGGTGGGATTCGAACCCACGGGCCCCGAAGGACTCATCGGCTTTCAAGGCCGACCCGTTCGACCGCTCCGGCACCCCGCCGCGCCGTCGCATTGTCGCAGGCGCTAGCGCTGGACGCGTTCCGGCGCGCCGTACTCGCGCAGCACGTCGGGGACGTCGCCCTGGAAGTTCTCGAGGATCGCGAGCGCCATCCGGTCGACGCTGCAGTGCCGTTCAGCATGTGCACCGGCTCGAGGTTCTTCCCCGCCCGATAGCGGATCCCGAGGCGGCGCGCCTGGAAGTCCGTCGTGTTCGAGATCGAGGCGGTTTCGCGGTAGCGGTCCTGGCTCGGGAACCAGCTCTCGACAGTCGTACGTCTTCGCCGACGCGGAGGCCATGTCGCCGGCGGGGAGTACGACGACGCGGTACGGCAGGCCGAGCGTCGCGGACGAGCTCCTCCGTCGTTGCCGAGCAGCAGCTCGTGCTCCTCCCAGGACGACTCCGGTTGCGTGAACGAGAACTGCTCGACCTTGTTGAACTGATGCACGCGGATCATGCCGCGCGTGTCCGGCCGGCCGCGCCCGCTTCCCGGCGGAAGCACGGTCGAGAACGCGACGTAGCGCAGCGGCAGACTCTTCGAGCGATCTCGCCCGCGTGCAGACTCGCCAGCGGAATCTCTGCCGTACCGGCGAGGTAGAGCTCGTCCGCCTGGATCTCGTAGATGTTCGCTCGTCGGACGGGAACGCGCCGGTGCCGATCAGTCGCCTCTTCGCGCACGAGCACCGGCGGCAGGACCGTGACGAATCCCTTCGCCGCCAGCCGGTCGAGGGCGTAGCGGTAGAGAGCGAGCGCGAGCCGGCCGGTGTCGCCGATCCAGTAGCCGAACCGCGCACCGGACATGCGCGCCGCGCGTTCCATGTCGAAGCGACCGATCTCGAGATGCTCCTTCGGATCGGTGAGCGTGCGGCGGCTCGCCGACGCGGCGCTCCTCGCGCACGTCATCCTCGGTCGAGCCGTCGGGAACGTCGTCGGCCGGCGGGTTCGGGACCGCGGAGCGCGAGCTCGTCGCGCGCCGTTTCCGCTTCTGCAAGCTCCTGCTCGGCCCGCTGCAGCTCCTCCTTGACGCCGCGCAGCTCCTCGAGCTGCTCGGGCGTCGGCTTGCCCTTCAGCTTCGTGCGCGCGCGGAGCTCGTCGACGCGCGGGACGAGCGCCCGCCACCGCTCGTCGGCCGCGAGCAGCTGGTCGAAGGCCTCCGCCGCACCCTTGCGCGCGAGCCGGCGCCGGAAGTCGTCCGGGTCGTTCCTGGCGGCGCGCAGGTCGATCATCCGAGTGAGTCTACGAAGGCCTCCAAGAGGACGGCGACTCCCTCCTCCTGCACGGGCGGGACGATGAGGTCGGCGCGCGCGAGGATGTCCGGCTGCGCGTTCGCGACCGCGACGCTGAAGCCGGCCCAGTCGAGCAGCTCGCGGTCGTTCTCGCCGTCGCCGCATGCGACCGTCTGCGCGGGCGTGAAGCCGAGGAGGTCGGCCACGAACTGCAGCCCGGCGCCCTTGCTCACGTCCGGGTGCGCGAACTCGAGGAAGTACGGGAGCGACTTGGAGATGAAGAGACGGCCGGCGAAGCGCGGCTGGAGCTCGGCCTCGAGCGCGTCGAGCGCGGCCGGATCGCCGACGGCGACGAGCTTCGTCGGGTCGTCGTGGAGCCAGTCGCGCAACGGCCCGACCGCGTGGATCTCGAGCCCTTGGAAGTCGGCGTAGCGCCGCGCCTCCGGCGTCACCTCGGCGACATAGAGGAGGTCGTCGACGTAGCAGTTGAGATGGAAGCCGGCGGCGACGACGGCGTCGATCGCCTCGAGCGCGGCGGGGCGCGGGATGGGAACATGCCGGAGGAACTCGCCCGTCGTCGGGATCGGCGACGACGGCGCCCTGGTAACAGATGACGGGGTCGTCGATACCGGCCTCCACGACGTACGGAAGCACCGCGCGGAACATCCGTCCCGTGACGACGATCACGTGCACGCCTGCGGCGCGCGTCGCCGCGATCGCGGCCTTCGTGCGCGGACGGAGGACGGCGTCCTCGGCGATCAGCGTCCGGTCGAGGTCGACCGCGAACGCCGCGAGAGGACGGGGGAAGCCGGGCGGGAGGTCTACGGAACCGTGCCGCCGGTCGACTTCACGACGTAGGCGGCGACGTCGGCGATCTGCTGCGTCGAGAGGGTCTTCTTGAACGACGGCATCGCCGCGCCGCCGTTCGTCACCTGCGCGGTCACGGCGCGGTAGTTCGGCTTCAGCTGGTCGAGGTTCGGCCCGACCGTGCCGGTCGCGTGCGCCGCGGCGAGCGTGTGGCAGCTGGCGCACCCGGCGCTCCGAAGACCTTCGCGCCTGCCGTCGGGTCGCCCTTGAGCTTGAACGCCGGCGTGATCGGGAACGTCGGCGCCGCGGGCGCCTTGCCGATGACGGTCACCGGCGTCGGGCTGACGACGCCCTCCGCGCCGCACCCGGCGAGCACCCCGCATGAGAGAACGATGAGAACCGCCCGGCGCACGACGCGAGACTCTACCGGCCGGGACTACCATGTGAATCGTGAAGCGCAAGACCTACGGGCGTGATCGGGGGCTGACGTTGCGGATGCTCGCCACGGGCGGGCTGCTCGGCCTGCTGTACGTCGTCTTCGCCGTCGTGCTCTTCTCGGTGCTGAACGTCGGGCTCGCTCCGATGCTCGTGATCGTCATCGGTCTCGCGGTCGTCCAGTACTACACCTCGGACAAGCTCGCCCTCGCCGCGTCGGGCGCGAAGATCGTCTCCGAGCAGGATGCGCCCGAGCTGCACGCGATGGTCGAGCGGCTGTGCGCCATGGCCGGGCTGCCGAAGCCGCGGGTGGCGGTCGTCGACACCGACGTGCCGAACGCCTTCGCGACGGGGCGCAACCCGAATCACGCCGTCATCGCCGTGACGACGGGGCTGTGGCGCCGGCTGGAGCCGCAGGAGATCGAGGCCGTGCTCGCGCACGAGCTCTCGCACGTCGCCAACCGCGACGTGCTCGTGATGACGGTGGCGAGCTTCTTCGCCATGTTGGCCGCGCTCATAACCCGCTTCGGCCTCTACTTCGGCATGTTCGGCGGCTTCGGCGGCGGCGGCCGGAAGCAACAACAACAACCAGGGCGGCGTCCCGATCTGGCTGATCGTCCTGGCCGTCTCGGTCGTGACGTACGCGATCAGCTACGTCCTGATCCGCACGCTCTCGCGCTACCGCGAGTACGCGGCCGACCGCGGCTCGGCGCTCATCACCGGCGCGCCGGAGAACCTCATGAGCGCGCTGCAGAAGATCTCGAGCGGCATCACCCAGATCCCGCAGCGCGACCTCCGCGAGGTCGCCGGCATGAACGCGTTCTTCATCATGCCGACCAACTGGCGGCAGCAGATGAGCGAGATCTTCATGGATCACCCGCCGCTCGAGAAGCGCCTCGCCGCCCTCTCCGCCATCGCGCGCGAGATGGGCCGGCCTGTCGCCTGAAGGCTCCGCACTTTCAGGCGCGAAGGTTCCCGCTTCGCGGGAGCGCTCACGGGCGAAGCCCACGAGCTTATGAGTGTGAGCACGGTTCGCTGCGCGCGCGGTGGTGGCTCGCCATCCCAGCGCGTCGGCCCACGAACGCTTCGCGTTGTCACGGCCTGGGTCGAGCGTACCTACGGCTAGATCGGGGCGTCGAACAAGCCAGCCACGGCTCAGGTCCTGCTCGACCGGCAGTTCCGGCTCGAGCTTCGCCTTCAGCTGCATCTCTTCCGCGTTGTCGCGCTCGTTCTTCGCCCGTCGGGACGAACGGCCAGAACGTCCCCGTCTTGAAGCCGTAGATCCAGTACACCGGGTTCTTCCCGCCCTGGAACTTGAAGGCGGCTGCGAGCAGCTGCGCGCCGAACCCCTTCGCCTCGAGCTCGGACGCGACCGTGTGCACGCCGGCGACCTGATCCTCGAGGTCGGGATCCTTGATGATCACCCACTCGTAGCCGAACGAGTCGGTCTTGCGATCGAGCGTCGAGCCGCTCGATGTCGCGACCGCCTGCAGCAGCTGCTCGATCTCCTGCTCGGCGGCGGTGAACTCGCCGGCAGACAGCGGCTTGAAGATGACCGCGCCGACGCCGGCGGTCGTGAGCGAGCACGACGTGTCGAGCGTGACCGCGGCTGTGCTGATCGCGAACGAGCCGCTCCGCGGCAGGGGCCTTCAGCTTCTTGCGGCCGAAGAGGACGTCGCCCAGGCCCAAGCCGCTACTGCTGCGGCTGCGCCGGGTCGGGCGCAGGCTCGGCGTCGCCGGCTGCGATCTCTTTCTTCGCGCCGTCGCCCGAGCCGACCTCTGCCTTCAGCTTCGCGAGCTCGCTGTCGACCTGCGACGACGCGGAGATCTGCGCCAGCTCGCGGTCGAGCTGCGTCTGGTCGCCCGCGGTCAGATCCTCGAGCGCGCCCGTGCTCGTCAGCTCGTCGATGGCGGAGGCGCGCGCCTGCAGCTCCTCGGTCTTGTCCTTGGCGCGCTGGACTGCGAGGCCCGTGTCGGCCATCCGCTTGCCGATGCCGGTGGCCGCTTCGCCGACGCGCACCTGCGCCTCGGCCGCCGAGTACTGCGCCTTGAGCACTTCCTTCGTCGAGCGGAACGACTCGATGCGCGTCTCGAGCTGCTGCTGCGACGCGACGAGCTTCTCCTGCTGGTCGGCGAGCCCCTGCACCTGCCCGTCCATGCTCTGCAGCTGCTGCTGCGCGACCGCCTTGCGCTCGAGCGCCTGCTGCGCGAGATCCTCGCGATTCGCCGCGACCGCCTGGCGCGCCTGCGTCTCGAGCGTGACGACGTTCTGCTCCAGCTTCTGCTGCTGGAGCTCGAGCCGCTTCTTCGCCGTGACGACGTCCGCGACGCCGCGCTTGACGTTCTGGAGCTGCTCGAGCATCTGCTCGTACGAGTAGTCGAGCGTCTCGGTCGGGTTCTCCGCCCGGTTGAGCAGCTTCGAGTACTTCGCCTTGATGATCAGCGATGCGTGCGAGACAGAAGCCCGGCCATGTGTTCGTTAGCCTAGCTGCCTTGCTCGTCGAGCGGAACATGCACCCCGACTGGCTCTCGAACGCCTACGTGGTGGCCGACGCCGAGGGCGGGACGGCCGTCTTCGTCGACGCCGGAGCCGACCCGGCGCCGCTCGTCGCGGCGCTCGAGCGCTGGGGTGCGAGCCCGGCGGCGATCCTGCGCACGCACGCGCACCACGACCACGTCGCCTGGGAGGACGAGCTGAACGAGCTCTACGACATCCCGGTCGTCGCGGAGCCGGGGGAGTGGGACTTCGGCGGGATCCACGTCCGCGGGATCGCGACGCCCGGGGCACTCGGACGACATGGTGGCGTTCGTCGCCGGCGGCGAGCTCGTCTTCACCGGCGACACGCTCTTCAAGGACGCGGTCGGCGGCGGCGACCCGGCGCTCGTCCGCTCCTCGGTGATGGACGTCTTCATGGCGCTGCCCGACTCGATGCGTGTGCTCCCCGGTCACACCGACGAGACGACGATCGGCCGCGAGCGCGAGCACAACCCGTTCGTGCGCGTGTGGTCGGGCGCCGAGCCGGAAGGCACCGAGCGAGTCCAGGTCGGCGGCCGCGACGCGACGCTGCTCGTCTGGTCGCCCGACTACGACGGCAAGGGCAAGGCCTGGGTGCGGTTCGACGACGGCAGCGACGCCATCGTCGGCGGCTCACGTGTCCGAAGGGGACAGTAGGTTCCCGATGTGCGCCTGCTCGTCGCCCGTTGCGAGGTCCGCTACTCCGGCCGCCTGAGCGCCGTCCTGCCGGAGGCGGTGCGGCTCCTCATCCTCAAGGCGGACGGCTCCGTGCTCGTCCACGACGACGCCGGCGGCTTCAAGCCGCTCAACTGGATGACGGCGCCGACCGTGGTCGAGGACGAGGGCGACCGGCTCGTCGTCCGCAAGGCGAAGACCGAGGACGTGCTCGAGATCCGCCTCGCCGAGGTGCTGAGCGACGTCGTCCACGACATGGGCGAGTCGGCCGCGCTGCAGAAGGACGGCGTGGAGCGCGACCTCCAGCTGGAGCTCGCCGCCGCGCCGGCAGCGCTCGGCGAGGAACTCACGCTCGTCAAGCGCGAGTGGCCGACCGAGATCGGCCCGGTCGACCTGATGTGCAAGGACGCGGCCGGCGAGTGGGTCGCGGTCGAGATCAAGCGCATCGGGACGATCGACGCGGTTGAGCAGCTGACGCGCTATCTCGCGTTCATCCGCGAGGACCCCGCGAAGGCCGGCTGCCGCGGCATCCTCGCCGCGCAGGCGATCAAGCCGCAGGCGGTCGCGCTCGCCGAGTCGCGCGGCATCCGCTGCGTCGAGGTCGACCTGGCCGTGCTTCGTGGCGAGCGCGATCCGGACCTGACACTGTTCGCGGCCTAGGGCAAGGAGGCCGTCAATGGCTGTCAAGCTTCATCGCTGCGGCAATCTGTGGGCGAAGTTCGGGCCGCATCCCTGCTGGCGCGTGCAGAAGGCGCTCGACGCGCAGGGCATCGAGTACGAGATCGTCCCCGGCCCATGGCCGAGCAGGAAGACGAGGACGGCGATGCTCGAAGGAACGGGCCAGCCGCTCTATCCGGCCATCGAGTTCGAGGACGGCAGCTGGTATCGCGCGGAGTCCGCCGACATGGCGCGCACCATCCGCGAAGGCAAGCTGATGGAGAAGGCGCGCGGCTCGGCTGCTCCGGCCTCCGGCTAAACTGCGGCGGACTCGGGGCTATAGCTCAGTTGGGAGAGCGCCTGGATCGCACCCAGGAGGTCGGCGGTTCGAGCCCGCCTAGCTCCATCCGAGCCGTCGTCAGCTCTGCCAGGCGAACGGCGATGCAGTCCGCGGCTGCTGGAACACCACTGCAGCCTCGACTTCCTGCACGCGCTCCTGCGCGACGCGCAGTGTTTCGATCATCGTTGCGCGGTCGGCCGCGTAGGCGGCAAGCTCGTTCCGCGTCGCCTCCAGCTCGGCCTGGGCCTGCTGGAGCTCCCGCTCGCGTGCGTCGCGCTCGGCCTCGGCCTGCCGGGCGGCGGCGAGGTCGACCTCGAGCGCCGGGATGCGGGCGGCGTCCATGCGGGCCGTCGCCAGCTCGGACTCGAGCGACTGGATGCGTTCCTCGGCGAGTCCGAGCGGCCGCGAGCTCCATTTCGAGCTCCGTGATCCGGGCCTGCGCCGCCACGAGCTCGGGATCGGGGCCCTGGGCGACGACGACCTGCTCGATCTCGGGTACTGGAAGCGCGACGACCTCTGGAAGCGCGACGACCTCTGGAAGCGCGACGACCTCTGGAAGCGCGACGACCTCTGGAAGCGCGACGACCTCTGGAAGCGCGACGACCTCTGGAAGCGCGACGACCTCTGGAAGCGCGACGACCTCTGGAAGCGCGACGACCTCTGGGCGCGCGACGACCTCTGGAAGCGCGACGACCTCTGGAAGCGTGACGACCTCTGGAAGCGCGACGACCTCTGGAGGTGCGACGACCTCTGGGAGCGCGACGACCTCGGCCTGAGGAGTCTCGGCCTCCGGGGCTGGTGGGATCCACGACGCCGCGAGGGGTGCCGACGCAGGCGGACTGATGGGGGGGACGAGACGAGGCCGGGCGTGCCGAACCCGGTGGAGAGGCCGTACTCGGTCTTGACGAGGCCGCCCTGCTGCGTCGCGAGCGCCTGCGCGACCGTGGACGCGGTCACGTAGCTGAGGCTGATCAGGACCTGCCCGAGCGGGAGACCCGTGCGAGCATGCTCGTCGAGCGCCGTCTGGAGCTGCTCCTCGGTCAGATGACCGCGTTCGACAAGGAGCCTCCCGAGGGGAGGAGCCGCCGAGACCTCAGGTTCAGCCACACGGACACCGCCCGTGCCGAGTGCATCGAACATCGATTATCTCTTTCGCCGCAGTTACCTTGCCGCAGTGATGCACTCCAAGTTTCGTCGGAAACGGGTGGCCGGGCGCCACCCGGAAAGGTGATCCGGCGTGTGAAACACGTATGGATTCTCCCCTTTGCAGCCGCGCTGCTCGCGGGGTGCGGCGGCGGCGGTCAGCAGCGGGCGACCCTCACCGTGCCGGGCTACGGCCCGTATCCCGCGGCAGACGATCACGGGCACGCCGAGCCCGGCCGAATGTGCGAAGGACGCACGGATTTTCACGCGCGACGCGCTCGCGCTCCTGGCTCACTCGGGCGCGAACGCGTATCCGGCCGACCTCTACTACTCGATCATCCGCGAGGACTTCGACGACTTCGAGGCGCGCCGCTGCGAACCGAAGGTGCTCGGCCCGCCGTTGCGGCGGGGCCTGACCCCGAAGCAGCGCGCGGCGCTCGTCGCCGACCTCCCGAGCGTCATGGCGCAGGTCGTCCGGGATGGCCTGGGAGGCACGTAACGCCGCCTGAACAGCCAGCGAAGTAAGGTCGGCAGCATGGAAGCGCCGGCCTCCACGACTCCGCGCGTCCTCCACCTCGCGCTCGTCACGGGCGGCGACCTGCTCGACCCCGCCGGCGCGAAGCTCGGCCGCGTGGACGACCTCATCGTCCGGCTGGGCGAGGACGAGTACCCGCCCGTCACCGGGCTGCTCGCCACCCTCGCCGGGCGCCAGGTGTTCGTCCCCGCGGACGCGATCGCGGAGATCGAGCACGGCCGCGTCCGTATGCGCGCCCGCCGGCTCGACCTGCAGCCGTTCGAACGGCGCCCCGACGAGGTGCTGCTTGAAGAAGGACGTGCTCGACCGGCAGCTGATCAACGTCGACGGGGCCCGGCTCGTCCGTTCGAACGAGATCGAGCTTGCACGCCTCGACGGCTGGTACCGGGTGGTCGGCGTCGACACCGGCCTCCGCGGGCTGCTGCGCCGGGTCGTCCCGCGAGCCCTCGCCCACTCGGTCGGAACGAACGAATTCCTCGACTGGGCCTCGGTCGAGCCGTTCACCGGTCACGTGCCGAGCGTGCGCCTGCGCGTGCCCCACCCGAAGCTCGCGCGGCTCCATCCGGCCCAGCTCGCCGACCTCGTCGAGCAGGCGTCGCACCACGAGGGACAGGAGATCCTCGGCGCGGTCGGCGGCGACCCCGAGCTCGAGGCGGACGTCTTCGAGGAGCTCGAGCCGAATCACCAGCAGGAGTTCATCGAGGAGCGCTCCGACGCGGACGTGGCGGAGGTGCTCGCGCGCATGGAGTCCGACGACGCGGCCGACCTCGTGAGCGAGCTGCCGGAGGAGCGCCGCGACGAGGTCGTCCGCCTGCTGCCGCTCGTGCAGCGGCGGCGCGTGCGCGCACTGCTCGGTTACGACCCCGCCACTGCGGGCGGGCTCATGAGCCCGGAGTTCCTGTGCGTGTTCACGCAGGCGACGCAGCGCGAGGTGCTCGAGCGGATCCGCACCTCGCACGTCTCCGCCGAGGCGCTCGGATGGATCTACGTCATGAACGCGAGCAAGCGGCTCGCCGGTGCAGTCGCGCTCGTCGACCTGCTGCGCGCCGGCCCGGATGACTTACCTCGGCGACATCGCCGACATGCCGCAGCGGGTACGCCCCGACGCCGAGCTCGAGGAGGTCGCTCGGATGATGACCGACTTCGACCTCACCGTCGTCCCGGTCGTCGATGGGGAGGAACGCCTGCTCGGCGTCGTCACCGTCGACGACGTCCTCGAGCTCGTCCTCCCGCGCGGATGGCGTCGCCAGTTCGGGCTCTTCGGCGAGTGATGCGGAGCCGCGGACAGCGGCTCCTCGTCTTCCTCGCAATCCTCGGCCCCGGTCTCATCGCCGCGAACGCCGGCAACGACGCCGGCGGCATCGCCACGTATTCCTCGGTTGGCGCGAGGTACGGCTACGACCTGCTCTGGATGATGGTGGTGATCACCGTCTCGCTGATCGTCGTCCAGGAGATGGCGGCGCGCATGGGGGCGGTGACGGGCAAGGGCCTGGCGGAGCTGATCCGCGAGGAGTACGGCGTGCGCTGGTCGTTCTTCGCGACCGCCTCGGTGCTCGTCGCGAACCTCGGGATCTGCATCTCCGAGTTCGTCGGCATCGGCGCAGCGCTCGGGCTGGCAGGCATCCCGTTCCAGGTCTCGGTGCCGATCGCGGCGGTGGCGGTGTGGCTGCTCGTCGTACGCGGCTCGTACAAGGTGGCCGAGCGCGTCTTCGTGCTGATGACGATCCCGTTCTTCGCGTACCCGATCGCGGCGGTGCTCGCCCACCCGCAGTGGGGTGACGTCGGCAAGGCGATCGTCGAGCCGCACATCCAGCTCAACTCCGGCTACCTGTTCCTGTTCATCGCCACCGCCGGCACGACCATCACGCCGTTCATGCAGCTGTACGTCCAGTCGGCGGTGGTCGAGCGCGGCATCGGGCCCGACGAGCTGCGCGCCGAGCAGATCGAGGTCGCCTCCGGCTCGATCTTCGCCAACCTCGTCGCGGGCTTCATCATCATCGCCACCGGCGCGACGCTGTTCGTGCACGGCCACCACACCGTGAACGACGCCGCCGACGCGGCGCGCGCGCTCAGGCCGTTCGCCGGCCGCTTCGCCGAGGTGCTCTTCGGCGTCGGTCTGCTCGGCGCGAGCCTGCTCGCGGCGGCGATCCTGCCCGTCACCGCCGCGTACGTCATCGCCGAGACCTTCGGCTTCGAGAAGGGCATCAAGCACCGCCCGCGCGAGGCGCCCGTGTTCGTCGCCGTGATCACCGTCCTGATCGCGATCGGCACCCTCGTGGCGATCATCCCGGGCGTCCCCGTGATCAAGCTGCTCATCGCCGTCCAGGTGGTGAACGGGATCCTGCTGCCGATCACGCTCTTCTTCGTCTGGCGTCTGTCTGCCAACCGCGAGCTGATGGGCAAGCACGCGAACGGCCCGGTGTTCAACGTCCTCGCGGGGCTCACGGTGCTCGCGACCTCGTCGCTGTCCTTCCTGTTGCTGGGCGTCACGTTCTTCGGGTGAACGACCGCGGCACTCGCGCGCGCGACACTCTCTATCTCGCGCCCCAGGGAGGCCGGCAAAGGATCTCCTAACTCTTGGGCCGGTCCGTCGTCTGAAAGGACAGAAGGAAACGATGCTCACCCCCGTGCCGCCATCGGATTGTCAGCGGGCGCGTGAAGCCGTCTCCGTCCAGCTCGACGGTGAGCTGTCGGAACTCGGCTCGGCGCGCCTCTCCGCGCACCTGCGTGAGTGCGACGCCTGCACCGCCTACGCCCTCGAGGTTGCGGCGATCGCGACCCGGCTCCGGGCGGCGCCGCTCGAGCGCCCAGGGGTCGGGATCGCGCTGCCGGCGCGCCGCCGGCGGGCGGGGCTCCAGATCGCGGCCGCAGCCGCGGTGGCGGTCGCCGCCGCCTCGTCGCTCGCGCTCGGGGACGCCCTCCGCTCCTCGAACCGGCCGGCCCAGACGGCCACCCAGGTCGTGACGGCTCCGAGCCTCCAGCAGGACATCGTCAGCCAGCACATCCTGGCCATGGAGCGGAAGCTCGTGCCTGCCGGCACCCTCCGGGTCGGCCCGGTTCTCGCCCTCTAGCGTTTTCCGGCCCTTCTAACTAAGCTAGCGCGCCGTCGTCTTACGACGTAACGGGACGCCCTGTTGGGCGTGGAGCGAGCAGGCGCCGCCGACCAGAGATCCAGCTCCCGGCGCCGAACAAGACGGAGGGAAAATTCATGCACAAACGCCTCTGGCTCCTCGTGGGAGCGGCAGCAGCCGTGCTTCTTCTGGCTGCATCCGCGACCGCGAAGACCAAGGTCGCCGGTACGGCTGCCGTTGCTGACGGCACGCCGGCCGCTGCGCCGTTCGCCCAGGCGTGGGCGCAGGTGCCGAGGACGACGGCCGGCCGCAAGGCCGCGAACGTCGTCGTGTTCGGCGCCGAGCAGGACATCGACGGCTTCAACACGAACCTCAGCTGCTGCAACGAGCTGTGGGCGGGTTGGATGGGCGGTGACGAGACCAGTTACGGTGCCGTTCATCCAGAACAGAAGGGCCAGTGGATCCCGACGGGCATCACGACGTCGGCGTCCGCGAACTCGAAGGGCGTGTCGTACACGATCAGTCCGAACGCGTACTGGTACTGGGGAGGCAAGAAGGTCCCGGTCACGTACAAGGACTTCGTCTACACGCTCCAGAACATCGACAACCCGAACAACGACGTCGTCGGAACGACCGGGTTACAACAACATCAACCCGCACGCACTTCACGCACAAGGGCCAGAAGCAGGTGACGTTCTTCTGGAAGACGAAGAACTGCACCGCCACCTCCCGTGCGGCCCGTTCGCGAACTGGCAGAGTTCTGTTTGCGAACAGTCTCTACCCGTCCGCCGCTCTCAAGGGGCTGGACTTCAACAAGATCTGGACGAACTGCATCTGCGGTTCGGACGGCAAGCCGGTCTCTAACGGGCCGTACTACCTCTCGAACTACACGAAGGGTCAGGGCTCGACGCTGATCGCGAATCCGTACTGGATCGGCAAGAAGCCGGCGATCCACGAGGTCGACTTCAAGATCATCTCGGACACGAACTCCGAGGAAGAGGCAATGCGCGGCGGTGAGGTCGACGCGATCTCGCCGACGTTCGGTCTCTATCTCCAGCCGCTCAAGAGCACGCCCGGGATCACGTTCAACCAGATCCCCGGCTACTACTTCGAGCACATCGAGATGCGTGAGGGCAACGCCCCCGCGGCTTCGAGCGTGAACGCGGGCTCGACGAACAAGCTGCTCCGCGCGCCGTGGTTCCGCGAGGCGATCGCGATGTCGATCGATCGCCAGTCGATCATCAACACCGTCTACGGGTCGCTGGCCTCGGCCTCAAGCCGATGGACAATGCGATCTACTACCAGACCGAAAGCGCCTACAAGCCGGACTTCGCGAAGTGGAACTTCAACCCGCAGAAGGCGCTCGCGTTGATGGCGAAGCACTGCACGGGCGGCCCTTCGTCGGTCGATCCGAGCAACTCGAAGATCTGGACCTGCGCGGGTCTTCCTGCTTCGATCAACTGGTCGTGGACCTCGGGTAACTCGGTCCGCGCAACCTCAGAAGCGATCGGCAAGGCGGAGATGAAGGCGGTCGGCATCCAGGTCAACGACAAGCCGCTCCCGCCGAACGTCATCTTCGGCTCGTCGGGTCTGCCGTCCGGGCAACTACGACATCGCCGAGTTCGCCGAGATCACCACCGGCGACCCGGGCGACTGGACGTCGTCCTGGAGCTGCAAGGGCGACGGCAACTGGACCGGCTACTGCAGCAAGAAGGTGGACACCCTGATCGCGGCCGGCAACGCGCAGCTCGATCCCGCCAAGCGCCAGGCCGACTTCCAGCAGGCCGACGCGCTCATGTCGGACAGCGTTCCGGTGTTCCCGCTCTACCAGCGCCCGACGCCGCTGATCTACAAGTCGAGCTTGCTCGGCATGGTCAACAACCCGGCGACGATCGGGCCGTTCTGGAACATCCAGGACTGGCACTGGAAGTCGTAGTACGAACCGAGGAGGCGGGTTAAACTAACCCGCACTTCGCAGGAATCTGGGGGGCCCCGAGGAATCGGGGCCCCCCAGCCAAAACGAGGAACACATGCTCACCTACATCGCGCGGCGCATCCTTTACAGCATCCCGGTCCTGCTCGCGACGAGCTTCCTCAGCTTCACGTTCATCACGAAGTCGAGCGACCCGCTCGCGAACCTGCGCGCGAATCCGCGGACGAACAACCCGGTGATCCTCCACCACCTGGCGCACGTCTACCACCTCGACCAGTCACTGCCCGTGCGGTACTGGTACTGGCTGCAGGACGTCTTCGTCCACAAGCTCGGCATTTCCCTGCTGACGTCGCAGCCGATCTGGCCCGACATCTCCGTCGCGATCGAGCACACGCTGCAGATCATCCTGCTCGCGCAGGTGATCGCGCTCGTGCTCGGCGTCGCGGTCGGGATCTACTCCGCGATCAGGCAGTACTCGCCGTTCGACTACGCGATGACGTCAGTGAGCTTCCTGGGATACGCGATGCCGACATTCTGGCTCGCGCTCATCCTGCAGATTCTCTTCGTCGACATCTATCTCAAGTGGCACGTGCGGATCTTCTACACCTCGGGCCTCAACAGCGGTGTCACGAGCTCGACGTGGTCGATCGACCGCTTGCAGCACATCGCCCTGCCGGTCGTCACGCTCACCGTCGTCAGCTTCGCGCTCTACAGCCGGTACATGCGGGCGACGATGCTGGACGTGATCAACAGCGACTACGTGCGCACGGCCCGTGCCAAGGGACTGCCGGAACGGTTGGTGATCTTCCGGCACGTCGTCAGGAATGCGCTGATTCCCATCGTGACCGTCTCGGCGTTGCAGTTCGGAGCGCTGCTCGGCGGTGCGATCGTGACCGAGTCGATCTTCCAGCTCAACGGGATGGGGTACTTCTTCATCACGCGACTGCAGACGAACGACGTCTACTCGGTGATGGCCTACGTCATGATCGTCGCCATCACGGTCATCATCTTCAACCTCCTCGCCGACATCCTGTACGGCTACCTCGACCCGAGGATTCGCTATGACTGAGCCGATCACACCGCTGGACGTCAGGGCCTCGGTCGTCGTCGACCCCATGGCGGTCGCCGTTCCGCTCGACCTCGCTGCGGCCGAGGGTATGGAGCTCAAGGCGCGCAGCCAGTGGTCGTACGCGCGTCGCCGGTTCCTGCGCCACCGTCTCGCGATGATCGGCCTCGTCGGGCTCATCATCATCTTCGGCGCCGGCGCGCTCGCGAACTTCGTCGCGCCGTACTCGTTCGACCAGATCGACCTGACGTACGTCCTCCATGCGCCGACGACCGTCGGTCACCACGTCTTCGGCACGGACGAGATCGGCCGCGACTCCCTCAGTCGCATCATCTATGGCATCCGGACGTCCGAGCAGGTCGGCCTCACCGTCGCCGTCGTGTCGACGCTGTTCGGCCTCATCGTCGGCGCCATCGCCGGCTACTACCGCGGCTGGCTCGACAACGTGATCATGCGCATCACCGACCTGATCCTCACGCTGCCGTTGCTCGTCGTGCTGCTGACGGTCGCGGCCCTGCTCGGGCGGTCGAGCAGCGTGTGGACGATCGTCTTGATCATCGCTGCCTTCTACTGGACGGGGATCGCGCGCATCGTGCGCGGCGTCTTCCTGTCGCTGCGTGAGAAGGAGTACGTCGAGGCGGCGAAGGCGGTCGGCGCCGGCGACCTGCGGATCATGTTCCGCCACATCCTTCCGAACACGCTCGGGCCGGTCGTCGTGACCGCCACGCTCGCTGTCGCGGACGCGATCATCCTCGAGTCCTTTCTCTCGTTCCTCGGGTTCGGCATCGCCGACCCGACGCCGTCTCTCGGCAAGCTCGTAGCCGAAGGGCAGCAGTTCCCGCAGAAGTGGTGGATCACCGTCATCCCCGGCCTCGTGCTCGTCCTCATCGTCATCTGCGTCAACTTCGTGGGCGACGGCCTGCGCGACGCGCTCGACCCGCAGCAGAGGCGAGTCCGGGCCTGATGGCCGCTGAGGCGCTGCTCTCGATCCGCGATCTCGCGGTCGAGTTCCGAACCGAGGACGGGATCGTCCACGCCGTGGACGGCATCTCGTACGACGTCTTCCCCGGCGAGACGCTCGGCATCGTCGGCGAGTCCGGCTCGGGGAAGAGCGTGAGCACCATGGCGCTCCTCGGGCTCATCCCGCAGCCGCCGGGCCGGATCGCGAGCGGCACGGCGATGTTCCAGGGCAAGGACCTGCTGAAGCTGTCGCCGAAGGAGCTGCGCGCGTTCCGCGGGGACGAGGTGGCGATGGTCTTCCAGGATCCCATGACGTCACTCAACCCGGTGCTGAAGGTCGGCTACCAGATCGGCGAGGCGATCAAGACGCACTATCCGAAGCAGTCGGACGACGCGGTCGAGACGCGCGTCGTCGATCTGCTCCGCCTCGTCGGCGTACCGAACCCGGATGAGCGCTCGAAGCAGTATCCGCACGAGTTCTCGGGCGGCATGCGGCAGCGCGCGATGATCGCGATGGCGATCGCAAACTCGCCGTCACTGCTCATCGCCGACGAGCCGACCACCGCGCTCGACGTGACGATCCAGGCGCAGGTGCTCGAGGTTCTGAAGACGGTGCAGGAGGAGACGCAGGCAGCGACGATCCTCATCACGCACGACCTCGGCATCGTCGCCGAGCTGTGCGACCGCGTCCTCGTCATGTACGCGGGCCGCATCGTCGAGGCCGGCGACGTGCTCACGATCTTCCGCGCGCCGCGGCATCCGTACACGGTCGGGCTGCTCGACAGCCTTCCGAAGCTGACAGAGGACGAGGAATGGCTGCGGCCGATCCCGGGCTCGCCGCCGTCGCTCATCAACCGTCCGTCCGGCTGTGCGTTCCATCCGCGCTGCTTCCTGACGCAGGGGCGTCCGCGTTGCCGTGAGGACGTGCCGGAGCTGCGCGACGCCGAGGGCGCCGGCCATCTCGCGGCGTGCCACTTCTCCGAGGAGCTCGCCGGCCATCAGTCGAAGTTCTCGGAGCCGGTCGAAGCGGGGAGTGGGGCATGAGCGCGAACGGCGACGGCCAGCACGACGTCGCGGCCCTCGAGGCCGGGCTCGAGGGCTGGGAGGCGCGCGCGGATCGGCTGAAGCTGCTCGGCCGGCGGCTGCTCAGCTCGAGCACCGCCATCTCGGGCGTGTCGCTCGTCGCGCTCTTCACGCCGTGGCTACGGGTCGCAAAGGTGCACGGCATCGCCGTCGGGAAGACATTGACGGGGACGAACGGCGCCGGCTGGTACGTCGTCATCGCGCTCGTGGTCGCCATCGTGCTCGGGGCGATCGGCTACAAGATGCGCCTGTTCCTGATCGCGGCGGTGGGAGCGCTCGCGGCCTTCGCCATTTCAGCGTTGACGATCGCGATCGCGGCCTCGCCGAAGAGCGTGCATCCGTCCCTCCCGCTCGGGAAGGGGCCGGCGCACGGCGGCGCGGTCACGCCGGCGTGGGGGCTCTACCTGACCATCGTCACGTGTCTCGTCGTCGCTCTCGCGATGGTTGCGGTGACGGTGGTGACGCGGATTTGGGATCTCGCCGAGGACGAGCTCGACCGCGCCGAGGCGGTGCTCGCGGCGGACAAGCCGGGCCTGCTGCGCATCGAGAACCTCGTCACGCACTTCCCGATCAAGGCGGGACTCCTCAAGCGGACGGTGGGTCAGATCCACGCGGTCGACGGCGTCGACCTGACGGTGTACAAGGGCGAGACGATCGGCCTCGTCGGCGAGTCCGGCTGCGGCAAGACGACGCTGTCGCGCACGATCCTCAAGCTCGTCGAGCCGACGAGCGGGCGCATCTACTTCAACGGTCGCGGCATCAGCCGTTGGGGCCGGCGCCGCATGCGGCCGGTGCGGCGCGAGATGCAGATCGTCTTCCAGGATCCGTACGCGTCGCTGAATCCGCGCATGACCGTGCGAGACATCATCGGCGAGCCGCTGCGGATCGCCGGCTCGTACGGCGGCGACCGCGGCCGGCAGCGCGTGGACGAGCTGCTGCGAACGGTCGGGCTCTCGCCGGAGCACGCCAACCGGTTCCCGCACGAGTTCTCCGGCGGCCAGCGGCAGCGCATCGGCGTCGCGCGCGCGCTCGCGCTCAACCCGCAGGTGATCATCCTCGACGAGCCGGTGTCGGCGCTCGACGTCTCCATTCGCGCGCAGGTCGTGAACCTGCTCGAGTCCCTGCAGCGCGACTTCGGGCTGACGTACATCTTCGTCGCGCACGATCTCTCCGTCGTCCGCCACGTCTCCGACCGCGTCGCCGTGATGTACCTCGGCAAGATCGTCGAGATCGGCGACAAGCATCAGATCTACAACGAGCCGGCGCACCCGTACACGCAGGCGCTCCTCTCGGCGGTGCCGATCGAGGAGCCGTCGCAGCGCGGCAAGCGGAAGCGGATCGTGCTCGAAGGCGACGTGCCGAGCCCGGCGAACCCGCCGTCCGGCTGCCGTTTCCGGACGCGGTGCTGGAAGGCGCAGCCGATCTGCGCCGAGGAGGAGCCGGCGCTCGTCGACCGCGGGCAGGGCCATCCGGCCGCCTGCCACTTCGCCGAGATCGTGAAGCCGCTCGACCTCGTCGCCTCGTAAGCGCTCTGCCCTAGCTTCGGTGCCTCGCGCGTGACCTGGCGTCGCGGACGCGCTGCTGCCACTTGCGCTTCTCCTCGCGCCGCAGGCGCGCGTCGGTGCGCATCGCGATCGCTCGCAGCTCGCGCTGCAGCTTGAGCCAGCTCTGATGCCGCTCGCGTGAGAGCGCGCCCGAACGCAGCGCGGCCTGCACCGCGCAGCCCGGCTCGGTCTCGTGCGAGCAGTTCGCGAACCGGCACTGCAGCGTGAGCTCCTCGATGTCGCCGAACGCCGCCTCGACGGCTCCGGCGCCGCCGTCCCAGAGCTGCAGCTCCCGCAGCCCGGGCGTGTCGATCACGACGCCGCCGCCGGGGAGGAGGATCAGCTCCCGGTGTGACGTCGTATGCCGGCCCTCGTCGTCGTCGGCCCGCGTCTCCTTCACCGCCATCTGCTGATGCCCGACGAAGCGGTTCACGAGCGTCGACTTGCCGACACCGCTCGATCCGAGCAGCACCGCCGTCGTTCCGTCAGCGATCCGCGCGCGCAACGCATCGCACCCCTGCCCGGTCACCGCCGACACGACGTGGATGGGAACGCCGACCGCGACCGCTTCCACGCCGGCGACCAGCGCCGACGGATCGTCCATGCGGTCGGCCTTCGTCAGCACGATCTCGGGCGTCGCGCCGCTCTCCCAGATGGCGACGAGATAGCGCTCGATGCGACGCGGCTCGAGATCAGGGCCGAGCGAGCTGACGACGAACGCGACGTCGACGTTCGCGGCCAGGGTCTGCGACTCGGACGTGAGCCCGGCCGCTTTCCGCACGATCGCGCTTCGGCGGGGAAGGACGACACGGATGATCGCGCCGGCGAGGCCGACCCAATCGCCGACGGCGACGTCGACGCCGTCGTGCAGCATCCGGCCGGGCACGCGGGCGCGCACGTTGCCGTGCGCGGTGGCGACGTCGAACGCGCCGCGATGGGCGGCGGCGACGCGGCCGGGCTCGAGGCCTTGCTCCAAGTTTTCGGCGAGCTCGGCGTTCCAGCCGAGCGCGCGCAAGTCGAATCCAGGCAACGCAGATCTCCTTCGAGACGGAAAAGGGACGCCGCGCGTCCCGAAGGACCGCCGGCGCTAGGTCAGGAAGACCGAGGAGGCGACAGTCACAGGCGTCATGTGTTCGAACCTCCTCTGCGTCGGGGACGTAACCGCGGTGAAGGCTAGGCGCCCGGGGCCCAGCCGTCAAGCGACGGCTCCCCGCCGAACTGGCGCCGGATGTGCGAAACGGCGAGGACACGGTGGCCGCCGCGTGTCTGCACGAAGACCCACTGGTCGGCCGCAGGCAGCGAGGACAGGAGCCAGCGGCCGTTCGGCGACCATGCGAGACCGGCCAGCCTGCTCGGTGCGACGAAGAGCGTTCGCACATGCCCGTCGGCCAGCAGCAGCACACCGTTCCCGCGCAGCAGCGCGAGCCGTCCGTCGGGAGCGAACGCGAGCGCGCGCACGCCGGCGACGCGGAACGCGTGCGTACGGCCGGTCGCGACCGCGAGCTCCACGACTCCTGCCACGCGCGGCGAGAGCAAGCGTCCGCCCGTCGGGCGACCACGCGAGCGCGCGTGCGCCGACGTACGCGTGGGAGACCACCCGTCCTCCGATCCGGACCCGCCCGCGGGCGTCGACGTACGCGAGGACGTGCTTGCTCGTCCTCGGCTGCCAGACCGGAGCCACGCGAGCCGACTCCGACAGCCGCGTGTCGCCTGTGCCGTCACCCGCGACGACGTGGACGTGGTTGCCCGTCAGGTACGCGATGCGGGTATCGGTGCGCGTGCCGCCCCAGCGCGGGAAGCCGATCGCGGGCCGCGCGAGCTGCCAGTGCACCTGCCCGCTCGCGGGCCCGATCGCCGCGAGCTCGCTCGCCGTCGCCGCGACGACGTAGAGCGCGTGCGGTGACCACGACGCCTGCGAGTACGCGCCGAGCCGGCGCGTCGACCCGTCGGCTGGCGACCACCCACGTTCCGCCCGCGCCGCTCACGAGCAGGCGGCCCGGCGACGGGAGCTGGAAGAGCGCGGGCTGCGCGCCCTCGATGCCGATCGAGCGGCGCACCGCGTTCACCACCGCGCGTCCGGGCGGCGACAACGCTGCGGCGACGACGGCAACGGCGACTGCCGCGAGCACGAGCGCGGGGCGGATCGGGCTGCGGCGACGACGGACCACGGGCTCGCGGTGCGCATACGCCTCGCGGATGACCGACCACGCGCGCTCCTCCGCCTCCGCGTCCGAGGGCACGGCATCGAACAGCCGTCTCACTCTCGCACCGCCTCTTGCAAACGGTCGAGGCCGCGCCGCAGGCGCGAGTTGACCGTGCCGCGCGGCAGGTCGAGCAGACGCGCGATCTCGCCCGGCGTGTACTCGAGCAGGTAGCGCAGGACGATCACCGCCCGTTGCTCCGGCTGCAGCAACGCGAGCCCCTCGGCGAGCGCGCGCGCGTGCGCAGACGGTTCCCGCTCGCGGGCGGCTTCGAGCTCGCACATCGCTGAAGCTCTCGCGCCGCAACGCGCGTGCGCGCGCCCAGTCGATCGCGCGGTTGACGACGATGCGATGGAGCCAAGGGCCGAACGGGCGCCGCCGGTCGAACCGGTCGAGCGCGCGAACAGCGGCGAGGAACGATTCCTGGGCGATGTCCTCCGCGGCAGCGGCGTCGCCGACCACGAGGAGCGCCGCGCGGTACGCCCGCGGCCAGTGGCTCCGGAACAGCTGCTCGAACGCCTCCGCCGAGCCGCGCTGCGCGTCCCGGATGAGCGCGCGCTCAGTCCGGTCGCCGGCCACGGGCAGGTCCAGCCTGAGCGCACCCACGTTGGAGGACACCGTCCCTATACGGTTACACAGCCGTGAGAGGTCCATTGACCGAGAGCCAGCTGGCGCTGTTCGACGAGCTCTACTTCGGCGTCGTCACGACTCTCCGGCCCGACGGCTCCCCGCAGACCACGGTCGTCTGGGTGGAACGGGACGGCGACACGGTCTCGTTCAACACCGCCTACGGGCGCGCGAAGCCGGGGAACCTCGAGCGCGACCCGCGCATCTCCGTCCTCGTGACTGCCCCGGACTTCTACCACTGGGTCGCCGTCGACGGCCGCGCCGAGCTGACGACGGACGGGGCGGAGGAGCAGATCGACCGGCTCAGCCGCAAGTACGACGGCAAGCCCTGGCCGTACGTCGACGGCCAGCGACGTGTCCGGGTACGCGTGGTACCCGAACACGTCACCGCCTACGGCGTCTAGCCCTACTTCAGGTCGCCGAGAGAATCTCGTTCGCCGCGCGCTGGCCCTCCTGCGCGCCGCCTTCCATGTAGCCCTGGAAGTTGATCGAGCAGTGCTCGCCGGCGAAGTGGATGTTCCCCTGCCGCATCTTCTCGTAGCCGCTGAAGCCCGTGTACTGCCCGGGCTTCCAGTACGAGTACGAGCACAGGAGGTTCGGATCGGTGAACGGCGTCGACAGCATCGCCTTGCCGTTCCACTGCGCGCTGATGCCGGGATAGACGGCTTCGAGCTGCTGGAGGTACGTCTGCACGGCCTTCTTCACGGCGGGGTTGTTCGCCGTCGTCGTGTACGGGTTCGACTGTCCGAGCGACGTCGCCGTGTTCGCACCGGGATACTCGACGAGGATTCCGGTCGCCCCCGACTGGCCGCGCGTGACGTCCCAGCCGCTCTGGAACGGCAGATCGGTGTAGATCGAGCCGGTGCTGCCCTGCGCGTTCCAGAGGCGCGACGTGAACTGGACGTTGAGCTTCGCGTTGTGGCCCGAGCCGAGCTGCGTGATCGCCGTCTGCTTGAGCTGGTCGAAGCCGGCCTTGCTGTAATCGAGCGTCCGCAGCACGGAGAAGCTCATGCAGAGGATCACCTCGTCGGCCGTGATCGACGTCCCGTTCGAGAACGTGACCTTGATCGAGCCGTCGCTGTTGAGCGCGATGGACGACATGCGATAGCCGTAGGTGGATGCTCCCGCTCGGCAAGCGAGTTCCCGATCGCGATCGGCAGGTTCGAGTTGCCGCCGGCGAGGTGGAAGCGCTCGTCGGACTGCCCGAGCACGTTGAAGCCGCCGGCCTGGAATCCGAGCAGGTAGATGAGGTTGAGCGAGGACTGGCCGGTCGTCTCCGCGCCGTACTCCTCGTTGTAGGCGGCGTTGAGCAGCGCGCCGAACTTCGAGCTGAGGCCGCCCGGGACGTAGTTCGCGATCCAGTCGTGCACCGACATCTGGTCGAGCATCTGGCCGGTCGGCGTGGAGCTGTTGTACAGCGTCGGATAGCCGGCAGCCTGGAGCTGCTTCTGCAGGACGGTGTTCACCGCCTTGAAGTCGGCGGCGGCCTGCGCCAGTCGTGTAGTCGGCGCCGAAGATCCAGTTCGTGTCCTCGGTCCCGTTCGGCTGCGCCTTCAAGCAGGTCGACCATCGGGATCTTGAAGCGGTTCGCGAGAGCTTGAGATCGTCTTGTGGCCCGAGTCGATCAGCTCGCCGCACAGCTCGGCCTGCTGGCCGTTGTCCCAGAAGCCGGTGCCGAACTCGGTCCAGTCGGAGTGCATGCGGCCGCCGATGCGGCCCGACGACTCGTACACGTCCGCGTAGACGCCCTGGTCCTGCAGCGTCAGCGCAGCCGTGAGGCCGGCAATGCCGCCGCCGATGATGGCGACGCGCGCATTCGTGCCGCCTTTCGCTGCGCGGGCATGCTCGGCGAAGTACGCGGAGCCGGCGAGGGCGCCGGCGCCGGCGACGCCGGCTCGCTTCAGGAACTCGCCGCGGTCGTACGCGGCGTCATCGGCCCGTCGCTCGTGGAGCTCCGAGACCGGGATCCCCAACCGGTCGGCTGCGTGCTGATCGTCCGCAAGCCGCCGCAGGGCACGGAGAAGAGGTGTCCTCGGCATGTGCGCACCTTTCGTAATTCGGGCCTGGATGTCAAGACGATTGACGGAATGCGTGATTCCGTGGTACGAATCCCGCGCATTGCGCAGGGTGCATGCCCAGAAGCTCGAGTCGCCGCGAGGCCCGGTCGCCCCGGCGCGGACGGTCGACGACCTCGACCGCAAGATCATCGAGGAGCTCCAGGCCAACGGCCGCGAGTCGTTCCGGCGCATCGCCGCGCGCCTCGGCGTCTCGGAGGCCACCGTGCGGGCGCGCTACGCGCGGCTGACGAGCGAGGGCATCCTCCAGGTCGTCGGCGTCACGAACCCCCTCGGGCTCGGCTTCGACCAGGCGCTCGTCGGCGTCAAGACTTCCGGCGCGCCCGACGCGGTCGCGGACGAGATCTCGCGCTGGCCCGAGGCCGACTACGTCGTCGTCACGGCCGGCCAGTTCGACATCGTCGTCGAGGTCGTCGCTGCGACGCGGCGCGAGCTGCTCGACCTCACGAACAGGATGCGCGCGCTCGACGGCGTCGTCTCGACCGAGACCTTCTTCTACCTCGAGATGTGGAAGCAGCTCTACGACTGGGGTACGCCGTGACGCTCGACCTGCGCCAGGCCGCGCGCGACCACCTCTGGCTGCACTTCACGCGCATGGGCGGCGCCGAACCGCCGATCATCGTCCGCGGTGAGGGCTGCTACCTCGAGGACCTCGAAGGGCGCCGCTATCTCGACGCGCTCGCCGGGCTCTTCGCCGTCCAGGTCGGCTACTCGTACGGCGAGGAGATGGGCCAGGCGGCGCTCGCGCAGATGCGCGAGCTGCCCTTCTACACGAACTGGTCGTATGCGCACCCGCGCGCGATCGAGCTCGCGCACGAGGTCGCGCAGCTCGCGCCCGGCGACCTGAACCGCGTCTTCTTCGTCTCCGGCGGCTCCGAGGCGGTCGAGTCGGCGTGGAAGCTCGCGCGCCAGTACCACCAGGCGCGCGGCGAGCGCCGGTGGAAGGCGGTGTCGCGCCGTCTCGCGTACCACGGCACGACCATGGGCGCGCTCTCGATCAACGGCATCGCCGCGCTGCGGGCGCCGTTCGAGCCGCTCGTGCCCGACGCGATCCACGTGCGCAACACGAACCGCTACCACCGCCCGGCGGGCGAGACCGAGGAGGAGTTCACCGCGTTCCTCCTCGACGATCTCGAGTCGGCGATCGTGCAGGAGGGGCCGGAGACGGTCGCGATGGTGATCATGGAGCCGGTGCAGAACGCCGGCGGCTCGTTCACGCCGCCTGCGCGCTACTGGCGCGGCGTGCGCGAGATCTGCGACCGCTACGGGATCCTGCTCGTCGCCGACGAGGTCATCACCGGCTTCGGCCGGCTCGGGTCGTGGTTCGGCTCCGAGCTGTACGACATCCGACCCGATCTCATCCTGAGCGCGAAGGGCCTCTCGTCGGCGTATGCGTCGATCGGCGCGGTGATCGCCGCCGACCACGTCGTCGAGCCGTTCCTCGACGATCGGGCGATGTACGCGCACGGCATCACCTTCGGCGGCCATCCGGTGCAGTGCGCGATCGCGCTGAAGAACATCGAGATCATGAAGCGCGAGCGCGTGGTCGAGAACGTGCGCGACAACGGCGACGCGTTCCGCTCGACGCTTGCGCAGCTCCTCGAGCTGCCCATCGTCGGCGACCTGCGCGGGACGGGCTTCTTCTACGCGCTCGAGCTCGTCAAGGACAAGGAGACGAAGGCGGGCTTCGACGACGACGAGTGCGAGTCGCTCCTGCGCGGCTTCCTGTCGCCGCGGCTGTTCGAAAAGGGGCTGATTTGCAGGGCGGACGACCGCGGCGACCCGGTCATCCAGATCTCGCCGCCGCTGATCGCGACGCAACGGGAGTTCGACGAAATGACCGGAATCCTTGGGGAGGTGTTGACCGAAGCATGGCAACGCATGCAGTAGAGCGTCGAGCAGCACGACGGCGCTTCGCGCTGCACGAGAAGGGCAAGCTCATCAAGTCGCTGGGCCGGTTCGACATGGTTGGCTTCACGGTCTGTGCGTTCGTCGGGCTGGACACGCTCGGCACCGTCGCGAACAAGGGCCCGGAGGGATTCTTCTGGCTCGCCGTGCTCGCACTCGTGTTCGTGGTGCCGTACATGCTCCTCATGTCCGAGGTCGGGCAGCGCCTTCACGCAGGAGGGCGGCCCGTACGAGTGGACGAAGCTCGCCTTCGGCCGCTTCCACGGCGGTATCGCGGCCATCCTCTACTGGGTGACGAACCCGCTGTGGGTGGGTGGCTCGCTCGCGTTCATCGCCACCAGCTCATGGTCGGCGAACGTCTTCAAGATCGGGAACGGCTCCTTCGGCGACTACGTCTTCAAGCTGATCTTCATCTGGATCTCGATCGGGGTCGCGATCGTCTCGCTCCGCTACGGGAAGTGGATCCCGAACTTCGGTGCGCTCCTGCGCCTGATCGTGCTCGGCTTCTTCTCGATCACGGTGATCATCTACGGCGTCAAGCACGGCGTCGCGGGCTTCTCCGCTTCGCAACTCAGCCCGACGCGAGCGATCTTCTTCGGCCTCGTGCCGCTGCTGCTCTTCAACTACGTCGGCTTCGAGCTCCAGAACGGCGCAGCCGAGGAGATGGAGAACCCGCAGAAGGACGTTCCGCTGTCGATCCTCCGCAGCGGCATCACCGGCGTCCTCATGTACGCGGTGCCGATCTTCTGCATCCTGCTCATCCTGCCGGCGAAGGCGGTCACCGGCATCGGCGGCTTCATCGACGCCGTCACGCTCGTCTTCCACGGCGTGTACGGCGGGGCTGCCCACCCGCTGCTGATCGTCATGACGCTCTGCTTCGTCGGCGCCCTCGTGACGTCGGGCGCGGTGTGGATGATCGGCTCGGACCGGATCCAGGCGGTCGCGTCGTACGACGGCGCGTTCTTCCCGTTCTTCGGCGTGTTCAACAGGAAGCTCGGGACGCCCGTGCGCGTGAACGTCATGTCCGGCGTCGTTGCGAGCGCGTTCTGCATCGTCGCGCTCGCCGCGTTCAACGGCGGCGCGAACGCGAAGTTCGTCGTCGTGCTCGACATCGCCATCTCGACGACCCTGCTCTCGTATCTGTGGATCTTCCCCGCCGCGCTGAAGCTGCGGTACTCGCACCCGCACGTTCACCGGCCGTACGTCCACCCCTGGGGCATGCGCGGCATCTGGGTCTCGACCATCCTCACGACGGCGTGGATCGCGCTCGGGTCGTGGGTGGCCGTGTTCCCGGACACGCTCGAGCGGCTCTTCGGCGTCGGCTACGGGTTCAAGGACTCGTGGAGCGTGAGCCAGGGGACCTTCGAGGTGCTGACGCTCGGGACGCTGGCGGTGATCGTCGTGCTCGGTGTCATCGGCTACGTGGCCGGCGCAGGCGTGCGCGCCGACATCGTCGATGTCCCCCTCGAGACTGAGGCTGCCTCGGCTCCTGCCTGAGCAAGCCTGGGGCCCCGCCGGGAGGCGTACCGGCGGGGCCCGAAAAAGAGGATCCATCAGGAGGGAATGCGCTGATCCGTTTCCGGGTGGCCGCGCCGATGCGCATAGCGACAAGCGGCAATCGGAAAGGACCCTCCATTGATGCACAATCGTCTCGTCCGCTTCGCGGTCGCCTTCGGGGCGGCAGCGGCGGTCGCCGGGGGCGCATATGCGTTCACGGCGGCGAACACCGTTCCGACCAGCAATGCCGGCGCGGGTAGCGGGACTGTGTCCGGCTACACGGTCACGAACGTCCACTACGCGCTCGACGCCACGACGCCGGCCAATGTCGACTCCCTGACGTTCAACGTCAGCCCGGTCATCCCGAACACCGGGAGCGGCAAGGTCATCGTCCAGGCGCTGCTGTCGTCCGGCGGGCCGGACACGTTCACGTGCACGACCAACACGGCCGGCGACACCGTCACCTGTGCAACGACGTCCCCTCAGCTGACGGCGGCCTTGCTGTCGTCGCTCACCGTCGTCGCGGCGCAGTGAAGGGCGGGCGAGAGCGCCATGTTGTCCTGGTCTTCCTCCTCGGCGCTCTCGCCCTCTCCCTCTTCCTGCTCGCTCCGACCCAGCTCGGTGGATCGACGATCTACACCTCCACCGTCGGCGACAGCATGGAGCCGATGTTCCACAAGGGCGATCTGGCCCTCCTTCGCCCCGCGTCGACCTATGACGTCGGCGACGTCGTCCTCTACGAGAGCCCCGTGCTTCACCGGCCGGTGCTCCATCGCATCCTCGTCATCCAGAACGGCCACTACTTCTTCAAGGGCGACCACAACGACTTCGTCGACCCCGGGTACGCGACGCGCAGCGAGCTGCTCGGCAAGCTCTGGATGCACATCCCGAAGGCCGGCAACGGCGCTGTCCTTCATCGGCAAGCCGCAGCATTCCGCCGCGCTTGCCGGCTTCGCGGTCCTCTTTCTCGCGTTCCCCCGTGCCCGTCGCAGACGGAGGAAGGGCAAGAGCGTGAACGGCCGGAAGGCATTGCACCTCCACCGCCCGCGGCATCCGGCCGAGGACATCCTCACGGTCGCGCTTCTCGCCGGCATGGCCCTGGCCATCGCCGTCGGCGTTCACCACCCCGCTGAAGCGCACCGTGCAGGTTCCGGGCGCATATCGGCAATCCGGAACGTTTGCCTATTCGGCCCCGGTCATCAAGCCGAGCGCGGCGTACCCCGGGGGCTTCGCGAGCACAGGGGAGCCGCTCTTCATCCAGGACATCAAGACCGTCACGATCAGATACGCCTACCGTTTCGCATCGCAGCTCCCGCACGGGGTCCTCGGGACGATCGGGCTCTCGGCGCTCTTCTCGTCCGATTCGTCGAGCTGGCACCACACGTACGTGCTCTCGAAGGCGCGTCCTTTTAGGGGAGACAAGGCGACCATCCGTGACACGTTCCCGCTCCAGGGCCTCACGACGCTCGTCACGCAGCTTGCGGTCGCATCCGGGTCGCCGTCGCAGCAGTACGACATCGTGCTGCAGCCGACGGTCCACGTGCACGGCTTCGTGGACGGCAAGTCCATCGACACAACCTTTGCGCCGACACTTCCCTTCACGCTCGCCGGTCCGACGCTCAAGCTCAACGTCGCCGCGGCGCCGGTGCCGCTGGGCGCAACCTACGCGCAGCCGTCCGCAGCGGCGGATCTTGCCGCCGCGGTCAACCCGTCGGCGTCGGGAAGCATCCCAGGCTCGGCCGGGAACGAGATCACGGTGGCCGGCCATCCGATCCCGGTCGCGGACCTGAGAGGACTGGGTCTCGGGCTTGCTGCGCTGGCCCTGCTCGTTCTGCTCACGTGGCCGATGCGCCGGCGCCAGGACCGCTGGACGCCCGAGCAGCACCTCGCCGCGCGGCAGGGCTGCGTGATCGTCGACATCGTGGCGCTCGACGACGCTCCGTCCTCGGACGGAGGTGCCCGACTTCGTGAGCCTTGTAGCGTTCGCGCGCTATCTCGAGCGGCCCATCCTCCACGACCTGCAGACCGGCGTCTTCGCGACCGAGGACGGCGGGCGCCTCTATGCGTATCGGCCGGCCGCGGACGAGCCGGTCGCCGCGCAGCCGGTCGCGCCGCCGCCGGCGCCCCGCCGCAAGGGCGTCCGCCTGCGCTGGCTCGGCGCAGGCCTCGCGGTCGCTGTCGTGGCGGGCGTCGTCGTGAGCTTCACCGCGGCGAACGTCGTCCCGCTCACGAACGCCGGCGTCAGCTCCGAACGCCACCTCGCTGGAGCGAGCTCGCGCCCGCCGAGTGCGCCGGGATGACCCTGACGAATCTCGTCGTCGCGAGCGGCGGGGACAGCGACGGGCACGGCCGGGAACGACCTCATCCTCGACAACATCGGCGGCGAAGAGGGACGCTCAGCGGGCTGGCCGGCAACGACTGCATCGTCTCGGGCGCTGCCGAAGGAGACCCTCGACGGCGGCGGCGGACGGACGTCTGCATCGGCACCGGTCCGGCACGAAGTTCAAGAACTGCGAAGCGACCTACACAGGCCCTAGTTACGCGGAAGCCTGCGTCTCGCCGGCGCCGTGCTCGACCGCGATCGCGCGGGCGATGTCGAGCGTCGAGATGACGCCGATCGGGCGCCCGCTCGCCGGCTCGACCACGGCCAGGTGGGCGACACCGTGCTGCGCCATCAGATCGGCGGCGCGCACGAGCGGCGCGTCGGTGCGCACCGCGACGATCGGCGTCACGGCGCTCGCGCCCGCGGTGCGCTCGTCGACGTTCAGCCGTCCGGCGGCGACGAGGTCGAGGTCGGAGACGATGCCCCAGAGCTGGGCGTCCTCGTCGTCCTCGTCCCGATGCTCGAACACGAACACCGAATGGACGTTGAACGTCGCCATCATCCGTGCGACTACGCGCAGCGGCGTCTCCGGCGGACAGCTGATGATGCCCGGGCTCATCGCATCCTCCACGGTCGCCGTCTCGAACGGGACCGGCAACTGACTGCTCGACGTGTGCGACGTCGATCATGCGACTGCCTCCTCGAGCGCATGCAGGGCACGGCGGGCGACGCCGGTCGCTTCCGCCGCCTCGGCGACCGCCGCTGCGACTGCCGGAGCGACAGCTCGGTTGAAGACGCTGGGGACGATGTAGTCGGCGGAGAGCTCGTCGGCACCGATCGTCTGCGCGATCGCGCGTGCCGCCGCGAGCTCCATCTCGCCGTTGATCGTTCGGGCGCGGACGTCGAGCGCGCCGCGGAAGACGCCTGGGAACGCGAGCACGTTGTTGATCTGGTTCGGATAGTCGGACCGCCCGGTGGCGATCACCTCGGCGAGACCTTCGATCGCCTCCGGATCCACCTCGGGCGTCGGGTTCGCCATCGCGAAGACGATCGCGCGGTCGGCCATCCGCCGCACGCCCTCCACCGAGATCGCGCCGGGGACGGATACGCCGATGAAGACGTCCGCGCCTTCGAGCAGCTCGTCGGCGGTGCCGCGCAGGTTGTCCGGGTTCGTCGTCTCGGCGTACTCGCGCTTCGCGTCGTTCAGGCCAGGCCGGCCCCGGTAGAGCGCGCCGCCCTCGTCGCAGCCGATGATGCAGACCGCGCCGGCGCGCTGGAGCGTGCGCGTGACGGCCATTCCCGCTGCGCCGCAGCCCGTGGTCACGATCCGGACGTTCTCGAGGCGCTTGCCGACGACGCGCAGCGCATTCAGCAGCGACGCGAGGACGACGATCGCCGTCCCGTGCTGGTCGTCGTGGAAGACGGGGATGTCGAGCAAATCGCGCAGCCGCGCTTCGATCTCGAAACAGCGGGGCGCGGAGATGTCCTCGAGGTTGATGCCGCCGAAGACGGGCGCGATCGCCTGGACCGTGCGAACGATCTCGTCGGGGTCAGTCGTGTCGAGGCAGATCGGGAAGGCGTCGACGCCGCCGAACTCTTTGAACAGGACCGCCTTGCCCTCCATCACGGGTAGCGCGGCTTCCGGGCCGATGTCCCCCAGCCCCAGGACGGCCGTTCCGTCGGTGACGACGGCGACCGTGTGCCGCTTGATGGTGAGGTTCCAGACTTTCTCCGGGTCGTCGGCGATGGCGCGGGAGACGCGCGCGACGCCGGGCGTGTACGCCATCGAGAGGTCCTCGCGCGTCTTCAGCGGGATGCGGGACCGAACCTCGATCTTCCCGCCGAGGTGCGCGAGGAACGTGCGGTCGGAGACGTGCACGACCTCGACGCCGTCGACGGCGCGCACGGCGTCGACGATCGCGTGCAGGTGCTTCTCGTCGTCGGCCAGCACGGTGACGTCGCGAATCTTCGTGGTGCGCTCGACCCGCACGAGGTCGATCGCACCGAGCAGGCCGCCGGCCGCGCCGACGGCGGCGGCGAGCCGGGCGAAGGCGCCGGGATGGTTGTCGATCCGCACGCGGATCGCGGCGCTGAAGGAGGCCGACGGGTGCATGCATTGACGGTAGGGCGACGCGGACGGGGCGGCATCGTGGGCAACTACGCTCTCCGGGTGCGGCTAACCCTCTGCGACGTCGGGCCGCGCGACGGCCTCCAGAACGAGCCCGAGGCGCTGGCCCCGGCGGTTCGTGCCGACCTCATCGGCCGCCTGGCCGCGACCGGCTTGCCGCGCATCGAAGCGGTGAGCTTCGTCCGCGACGACCGCGTCCCGCAGATGGCCGGGGCAGAGGAGGTCGTGGCGGCGATCGAGCGGCGCCCCGGCGTCGAGCTGTCCGGGCTCGTCCTCAACGAGCGGGGCTGGGAGCGCTTCCGGGCCGCGGGCCTCGACCGCGTGAACGTCACGTTCGCCGCAACGGAGTCCTTCAACCAGGCGAACGGGAACGTCTCGCTCGCCGATGCGGTCGCGACCGCGGAGTCCATCGTCGCGGGAGCGGACGTGCCCTGCGACGGTCACGATCTCCTGCTCGTTCGGCTGTCCCTTCGAGGGCCGCGTCGACCCGGGAGTCGTCGCCGAGCTGGCCGCGCGCTTCGCCGGGCGGGCCGAGGTCGTCCTCGCCGACACCATCGGCGTCGCGACGCCGTCGCACGTGCGCGCGCTCGTGGAGCGGACCGGGGCGGAGGGATTTCACGGGCACAACACGCGCAACACCGGGTACGCGAACGCGCTCGCAGCGGTGGAGGGCGGCGCGCGTCTGCTGGATGCGTCGGTGGGCGGGCTCGGCGGCTGCCCGTACGCGCCGAATGCGACGGGCAACGTCGCGACGGAGGACCTCGTCTACCTCCTCGAAGGGGAAGGGATCGAGACCGGCGTCGACCTCGACGCGCTCATCGCAATCTCGGCGTGGCTCGAGGGCTTGCTCGGCCGCCGGCTCGAGGGCTACGTCTACCGCGCCGGCAACTGGCCGTAGACATGCGCGAGGTTCGGGTCGTCTGGGGGCTGCTCGCCGCCGAGGCCGTCGCCGTCGTCGTCACGTACTCCCGGCTGCCCGCGAACGAGCTCTACAACGTCACCGGCAGCGGCCTGCGCGGCGGCCTCAGCCGCCTCGTCGTCGAGCTGAACTTCCCGGACGCGCTCATTGCGCTCGCGATCCTCGGCGTGCTCGTGCCGCTCCTTTCGCCGGCGCTGCGCTGGATCGCAGCCGCGGCGGCGGTGCTCTGCGCGTACGCCGTGCTGCCCGGCGTCGTCCAGCAGAGCAACCTGGATGCGAAGTGGGAGAACGCGATCCCTGCGGCGGGCGTTGCGCTCGCACTCGCGCTGACGTTCCTCGCCCGCAGGCCGCCACCATCGCGGCCGCGCGGAGACCGGGCTCGCATCGTCGTCGGCGCGGTTCTCGTCGTCCTCGCCGCACCGTGGATCGCGGCCGTGCTCGGTTTCTACCTCGACGGCGTGCCGGTGCTCGGCTGGATGTTCCAGACCGGGAAGCTGGCGAGCTTCCACGATCCGCTGCACCATGCCGTCCATCACGGGGTGCACCACGGCCTGCAGGGGCTGCTGTTCGCCCTGACGGCATTGATTCTCTCGCGCGTCCCGAACCGAGTCTCGCTCTACCTCGCGCTGCTCTTCGCGTTCGGCGTCGCGAACATGCTGAACGACGGCTGGCTCGAGCAGGTCGTCGAGCGCGGATGGAGCTCGCATCAGGTCCCGAGCGTGCTCGGGTTCTCGGTCAACTGGTTGTGGGGCGCGACTCTCGTGCTTGCTGCGGCAATCTGGGCGGTGGCGAGGGATGGACGACCCGCTCTCCGTCGACCGAGAACGGCTGCGCCACCGTCGTGAACGAGCCCAGCTGCTGCAGGATCCCGAGCGCGAGCGTCTGCTCGTGGTCGGCCGCCTCGCCGACGTTCCGCACCGGCGAGGCGGGGACGCCGGCGTCGACGAGCGCGGCGAGCAGCTCGTCCGTCGTCCACGCACGCGTGCGCGCCTCGATGAGCGCGGCGAGGTCGGCGCGGTGCCGAACGCGATCGGGATTCGTCCGGAAGCGTTCGTCCTCGGCAAGCCCGAGCACGCCGCACAGCGCGCGGAAGAGCTTGTCGTTCCCGGCGACGATCATCAGCTCGCCGTCGCGCGTCGCGAACACCTGGTAGGGCGCGATCTGCGCGAACGCGCTCCCCTCGCGTCCGCGGCACGTCGCCGGTGCCGAGGTACCCGACGATCTGCGACGACAGCAGCCAGAGCGCGGTCTCGTACAGCGACACCTCGATCGTCGCGCCGCCGCCGCGCATGAGCGCGCTGACGATCGCGAACGCCGCCCAGAGGCCGGTCGAGAGATCGATGAGCGACACGCCGACGCGCACCGGCGGCATTCCATCGACGCCGGTGACGCTCATGATCCCGCTCGCCGCCTGCAGCAACGGGTCGTACCCGGGCTGGTCGCGCAGCGGGCCGGTCGATCCGAACGCGCCGATCGAGCAATGGACGAGCTCCGGCCGTCGCGCGCGCAGCGTCTCCGCGCCGAAACCGTGCTGCTCGGCCGCGCCGGGCCGGAGGCTCTGGACGAACACGTCGGCGCGCTCGGCGAGCTCGAGCAACTCGTCGATTCCGTCCGGCGTCGAGAGATCGAGCACGAGCGAGCGCTTGCCCGCGTTTGCGGCGAGGAACATCGCGCCCTCGCCGTCGATGAACGGTGGGCCCCACGCGCGCGCATGGTCGCCGCCCGGCGGCTCGATCTTGATCACGTCCGCGCCGAGCGACGCGAGGAGCTGCGTGCACGTCGGCCCGGCGAGCGACGACGTGACGTCGACGACGAGCTTGCCCTCGAGCGGCTGGAAGCTCATCGGGGATGGACCCAGACGTCTGCCGTCCGCGTTCGGCGTCGTCAACGCGCTGCTCGATGCGAGCGCCGAGCTTCTCCGCGACACGCTGCGACCGTACATTCGCGGGATGGATGAGCGAGATGATCCGGTCGCGCTCGATCCAGTCGCGCGCTGCCAGCGCCGCCTCGGTTGCGTAGCCGTGACCCCAGTGGGCGCTCAGGATCGCCCAGCCAAGCTCCGTCTCGCGCATGGTCGCCGGCGAGGTCGTATGGCGGACGGCTCCCACGTCCGCGTGTCCCAGACGATGAAGCCGACGCGGCCGATGAGCTTGCCGTCGAGCTCGACGACGAACGGGCCGACGCCGTTCATCTCCCAGCGTCCGATCCAGCGCTCGATCACCTCGGTTGGATCGTCCGGTCCGCCGATCCACGACTGCACGGCGTCGTCTGCGACGAACGCCGTCAGGTCATCGTCGAGCCGCGGCTTCCGCAGAACGAGCCGCTCAGTCTCGATCAATCGGCACCATGATCGTCCGCTCGAACTCGATCACGATCTCGTCGCGCTGGTTCAGTCCGCGCGTCCGCACGGTGACGATGCCCTGGCCCGGCCGCGACTGCGACTCGCGCTTCTCGAGGATCTCCGTCTCGGCACGGATCGTGTCTCCGGCGAAGACCGGCGCCGGCAGCCGCACCTCGCGCCAGCCGAGGTTGACCGCCCGCTCGGAGACGTCCGCGACCGAGAGCCCGGTGACGAGCGCGAGCGTGAAGGTCGAATCGACGAGCGGGCGCTTCCATTCCGTCTTTGCAGCGTGCTCGGCGTCGAAGTGGATCGGATTCGTGTTCATCGTCAGCAGGGTGAACCACACGTTGTCGGCGTCGAGCACGGTCCGGCCGAACCGGCTCCGGTAGACCGCTCCGACCTCCAGGTCCTCGTACGTCCGTCCCACGGATTCGATCATCGCATCAACCCGTCGGACGCTGTCGGATGGTGCCGCGGTTGCCGGCGCGACGAGCGCAGGCGGTGATGCGGGAATGCAGGGATCGACTGCGGGCACGGGTCGAAGGGGCCAGTCCGCGCGGTTGCCGACGCGACGAGCGCAGGCGGTGATGCGGGAATCCGGGAACGACGGCGGGCACGGGTCGATGGTGCCAGTCGCCGGGTAAGGTCGCCGGGATGCCGAACCGCCTCGCGCAGGAGACGAGCCCGTACCTGCTGCAGCATGCGGGCAATCCGGTCGACTGGTACCCGTGGGGCGAGGAGGCGTTCGCGCGCGCCCGCGCCGAGGACAAGCCCGTGCTGCTCTCGGTCGGCTACGCGGCCTGCCACTGGTGCCACGTCATGGCGCACGAGTCGTTCGAGGACGAGGAGACCGCTGCGCTGATGAACGAGCTCGTCGTCAGCGTCAAGGTCGACCGCGAGGAGCGTCCCGACGTCGACGCGCTGTACATGGACGCGGTCGTGTCGCTCACGGGCCAGGGCGGCTGGCCGATGACCGTCTTCCTCACGCCCGACGGCGCGCCGTTCTTCGGCGGCACGTACTACCCGCCCGAGCCGCGCCACGGACTGCCGTCGTTCCGGGAGCTGCTCGTCGCCATCGCGAACGCGTATCGCGAGCGGCGCGACGACGTCACCGAGCAGGCCGGCGTCCTCGTCGACGCCATGCGTCGCAGCGCGCAGATCGCGCCGTCGCGCGAACCGCTCGAGCGCGGGATCCTCTCCGACGCCGTGCGCGTGCTTCGCGGCCAGGTCGACCCGGAGTGGGGAGGCTTCGGGCACGCGCCGAAGTTCCCGCCCGCCTCCACCATCGAGTTCCTCCTCCGCGTCGGCGAGATCGAGACGGCGACGAAGACGCTCGACGGCATGGCTGCCGGCGGGATGTACGACCTCGTCGGCGGCGGCTTTCACCGGTACTCGGTCGACGAGCGCTGGCTCGTCCCGCACTTCGAGAAGATGCTCTACGACAACGCGCAGCTCGCGCCCGCGTACCTGCACGCGTGGCTCGTCACCGGCCGCGACCGCTACCGCGAGGTGGCAGAGGAGACGCTCGACTACATGGTGCGCGAGCTGCGGCTCCCGAGCGGCGGCTTCGCCTCGTCACAGGACGCGGACACCGACGGCGTCGAAGGGCTGACGTACACGTGGACGGCCGAGGAAGGCGCGCCGCCGGAGCTCCTGCAGCCGTTCGAGCACGGGCGCTCGATCATCCGCGGCGAGCTCGACGAGGAGACGCGTGCGCGGCTCCACGCGATTCGTGTGCGCCGGCCGCAGCCCGCGCTGGACGACAAGGTGATCGCGTCCTGGAACGGCCTCGCGCTCGCCGCGCTCGCCGAGGGCGCGCGCCGGCTCGAGCGCGCCGATCTGCTCGACGTCGCACGCGAGCTGGGCGAGCTGCTCGACGCCGATCCGCTGTGGCGCACGCTCCGCGACGGCCGCGTGCGTCACCCCGCGTACCTGGACGACTACGCGAACGTCGCGCACGGCTTCCTCGAGCTCCACGTCGCCACGGGCGAGCTGCGGTGGCTCCTCGCTGCCCGGCGGCTCGCGCTGCGCGCGGTCGAGCTGTTCTCGGACGAGGAGCGTGGAGGCTTCTTCCTCACGCCGGCCGACGGAGAGGAGCTGGTGGCGCGCCGCAAGGATCTCGACGACAACCCGATCCCGTCCGGCAACTCGATGCTCGCGTTCGTCCTCATCCGCCTGGCGCGGATCTGGGGCGAGGACGACCTGGAGCGGCGCGCGGCCGGCGTGCTGCGCCTGGTGCGCGACACCCTGCCGCGCGTGCCGTCGGCGTTCGGCTGGGCGCTCTGCGCCCTCGACCTCTACCTCTCGACGCCACGCGAGATCGCCGTCATAGGGCCGCCCGGCAGCGAGGTCGCGCGGGCCGCCCTGCGCGGCTTCGACCCGAACGCGGTCGTCGCCTTCGGCCCGTCCGACGACGTGCCGCTCCTCGCGGGCAAGGGCCTCGTGGACGGCAAGCCCGCCGTCTACGTCTGTGAGCGATTCGCGTGCCAGGCGCCGGTCACGGACGCCGCGGCGTTTGCCGATACGTAGAGCGTGCGTTCCGGCCTCGTGCTCGTCATGCTCGCGCTCGCGGGCGTCCTCGCCGCGACGGCATCCGCCTCCGCGCGGCCGGTGACGGCGCAAGACCGCGTCCTCCTCGCGCGGCCCGCGACGTCGGAGGAGAAGATCGCGGCAGTCGGTCGCCGAGCGGCTCACGGGCCATCGCGACGTCTCCGTCCGCTGCGGCGCGACCGGGATCCCCGACCCGTACGTGCTCGGCGTGACGCCGATCGCGAACGGGCATGCATTCGACTACTTCCTCATGCGGCCCGCCGAGTGCACGTACCTCGCCTGGTTCCACCAGGCGCCGAAGCGGTGGGACCCGCGCACGTGCGTTTCGACGGATTGCAAGACCGCCGTCGACATCATCTGGGCGGTGGAGACGGTCGCGCACGAGTCGTACCACCTGCTCGGCTACACGAACGAAGCGCAGGTCGACTGCTACGGCATGCAGTCCATCTGGTTCGTCGCGACACGGCTGGGCGCGTCCGTGCCGGAGGCGCAGGCGATGGCCGCGTACTTCGCGCAACGGATCTATCCGCTGCGGCGCCTCGAGACACCGGCGTACTGGTCGCCGCAATGCCGCGACGGCGGCGCCTACGACCTGCGCCCGGCATCGCACGGCTGGCCGAGCTAGTAGGGCGCTAGACCACGAAGGCCTCGGGCCGCTCCGCGCCGCGGGCGAAGCGCGTGGCGGAGAACGCTGACAGGTCGAGCGTCGGCTCTCGTCCGACGACGAGCTCGGCGAGATGCTCGCCCACCGCCGGCGCCTGCTGGAAGCCATGGCCGGAGAACCCGGTCGCGTACAGGAACCGCGACGGCTCCTCCGCCTCGCCGACGAGGGCGTTCCAGTCCGGGCTGACGTCGTACCAGCCCCACCACGTGGACTGCACCGGCAGGTCGGCGAGCACGGGCAGCCGCCGCGCAGCCGCCTCCGCCACCTCTTCGAGCGCTCGCTCGCGCCCGCCGAACGCGAGGCCCGGCCCCTCCCGGTGGAAGTAGAAGCCGGTGCTGAAATCGATCGTCAGCGGCACGCGCTCGGGCAGGCCGCCGTCCTGCGGCGTGAACCACATCGAGCGCGCCTCGCCCTCCACCGGGAGCGCGACGCCGGCGAGCGCGCCGACCTCCTTCGACCACATGCCCGCGCAGCAGACGACCGTGCCGGTGGCGATGCGGCCGCCCGTCGTCTCGACCGCTTCGATCTTCCCCCCGCGCACGTCGACGGCGGTCGCGGCGCAGCCCTGGAGCACGGTCGCGCCGGACTCGCGCGCGTACCACTGCACCACCGCCTCGGGCGTCGCGTAGCCGTCCGTCGGGCAGTACGCCGCGGCGAGGATCCCGTCGAGCGAGAGCTGGGGCAAGAGCTCCGCCGCTTCTGTCGGCGAGAGCTCGCGCGACGGGACGCCGAGCGACCCTTGCAGCGCGAGCGCGTCGCGGAAGGCGGCGACGTCCTCCTCGCGGTCGAGCAGGAAGAGATACCCGTCGCGGCGGAACCCGATCTCGTCCATCGCCTCGAACTCGGCGAGCGAGCGCAGCGCGATGCGGATGTTCAGCTCGTCGGCGAACTGCGCGCGGATGCCGCCGGCCGACTTGCTCGTCGACCCCGAGGCGAGGGTGTCGCGCTCGAGCAGGACGACGTCCTGTACTCCCAGCCGCCGCAGGTGGAAAGCGGTGGCGGCGCCGAGGGCGCCGCCACCGATGACGACGACGTCCGCTGTCCTAGCGGACGTTGTTGTACAGCTTCCCGAAGGCGGTGAAGACGCCGGTGGCGCCGCCCGCCCACTTTTCGAGGATCTCCTGCTCGATCGGGAAGTTGTCCTTCGCCGACGTGTTGAGCGTGATCCCCGGATAGGTGAACGGGTCCTTCACGTTCGTCATGCTCTTCAGCGCCTTCATCAGGCTGGCCCGCGTCGGGTTCTTGCCCGCGTGCTGGAGCGCGTAGACGAACGTCCATGCCGCGCTCAGGCCGTAGATGACGTTTCCGTCGCCCGCATTCACGCTCGGGACGAGCGGCGGAGCGTACGTGCCGATGATCGACTTCGTGAGCTTCACGCCCGCGAGGTTCGCCTGCGCCGAGCTCGTCACGTCTTCGAGGTATGCCGTCGAGATGACGCCGTCGACGTTCGCGCCGTTCTGCGCCGCAATGCGGAGGAAGATCGGGTTGGCCGAAACGTTCCCGAGGAACGTCGTCGGTGTCCAGCCGACCTTCGTCGCCGTGACGAGCGCGGTGATGGCCTGGCTCGGCAGGGCGAAGATCGCGAACGTGTCCGCCCCCGCCGCTTTCAGGGCGAGAATCTGCTGCACGAGGCTCGTCTGCGTCGGGTCGTACGACTGCGCGCTGACGATCTGGCTCTTCTTCGCGCCCAGCCCGACCCGCAGTCCGGCGAAGTAGTTCTTGCCGAATGCGTCGTTCTGGTAGAGCACGCCGATCTTCGCGTTCGGCATGTTCGCCGCGATGTACTTGCCGTAGACCTTGCCCTCACCCGGGTAGTCGGGCTGATAGCCGATCGTCCACGGGTACTTCTTCGCGGAGAAACCCCAGTAGGAGTCGCCGGTCGCGATGAGCACCTGCGGCACCTTCTTGGTGTTCAGGTAGCTCCAGATGGAGAGGTTCGGCGCGGTGCCGAGGCTCCCGAAGTCGGCGAAGATGCCGTCCTGCTCGACGAGCTGCTGCGTGAGCGGCACCGTCTTCGACGGGTCGTACGCGTCGTCGAGGACCGTGAAGTCGATCTTGCGACCGTTGACGCCGCCGTGCGCGTTGACGTAGGCGAAGTACGCGCCCTCGGCCGCGGGAATCGTCTTGTAGAGCGACGCCACCCCGGTGAGCGGGAACGTGCCGCCGATGTGGATCGTCGTGGACGTGACGCCCGGAGCGGCACGGTGTGCGCCGAAGGCGGCCGTGGCGGCCACCGAGGCGAACAGCGCGAGCCCGGCGACAACCGCCATGAATTTGCCCTTCCTACCCATCAACCCTCCTATGGCTCCTAGTCCGGCGACGTGGCCGGATACCGAGTATGACGTTCTTGGATCCGATTAGATAGGGAAAATTGAACGGCGAGTCAAGCCTTTACGCGCAGGCGGCGGAGGCGGGGGATCGAGGCCTGCCACCCCGGTGGGGAGCAGGATCATGACGACGATCACGAACAGGCCGAAGACGACGTCCTGGCCGTGGGCGGACCCGATCAGCGGCGCCGAGGCCGAGAGCGTCGGGAGGAGCGCGATGAACGCCGCGCCGAGCAGGACGCCCCAGAGCGACCCGAGGCCGGCCACTGCGGCGCCGACGAGGATCTTGAGCGACAGCGTGACCGAGAACTCGTTCGGCTGCGCGAAGCCGTTCGTGGCCAGAACGAAGAGCGAGCCGGCTACACCGGCGAGCGCGGCCGAGACGCCGAAGGCGAGCGTCTTGTAGATCGCGAGTGTGACGCCAGACGACGTGGCCGCTACTTCGCTGTCGCGGATGGCGCGGAAGGCACGGCCGGTCCGCCCACGGAGGACGAGCCACGTGAACAGGAACGCGATCGCGGCCGTCGACCACGAGACGCCGTAGAGCCAGGAGTTGGACACGCTCTTGCTCGCGGAGATGCCGGCACTGCCGCCTGTGAACGTCGAGAACTTCAGCGGCAGCTGCGGGATCGATACGGCGAGGGCGAACGTCGCGAGCGCGAGATAGACGCCGGACAGGCGCAGTGCCGGCAGCCCGACGAGCACGCCGCAGCCGAACGTGATCGCGAACGCGAGCGGCAACGTCAGGATCAGGTTCGTGTTGTGGTAATGCGACATGATCGCGGTCGTGTAGCCGCCGATCGCCATGAACGCGCTGTGCCCGATCGAGATCTGCCCGGTGTATCCGGTGAGGACGTTGAGCCCGAGGATGGCGATCAAGTAGACCGCCACGTCGGCCGCGAGCCCGCGGTGATAGTCGCTGAGGCCGAACGGCAGCAACGCGAAGAACAGCGCTGCGATCGCGACGGCGACGAGTGCGGGCGCGTTGCGCCTCATACCTTCCGCACCGGCCGATGGCCGAAGAGGCCCGTTGGCTTGACGAGGAGGACGAGCAGCAGTGCCGCGAAGGCGACGGGCAGCTGAAGCACCGAACCGACGAAGTGCACGTACTGACCGATGAGATTGAGGAAGATGCCGAGTGCGATGCCGCCGACGAGCGCGCCGCCGGGGCTCTCGAGACCGCCGAGCACGGCGGCTGCGAATGCATACAGCAGCACCGGCTGCATCAGCGTCGGCTGGAGGACGTACTCGGCCGGCTCCGTCATGAGGCCGGCGACCGCGCCGAGGACGGCGGCGAGGCCCCAGCCGACCGCGAGCAGCGCGTTCGTGCGCACGCCGACGAGGCGCGCCGCGGCGGGCCGCAGCGCCCCTGCGCGCATGCCGAGGCCGAGCTTCGTGAAGCGGAAGAACGCCCAGAGCGCCGACACGGAGACGAGCGTGATCACGATCGTGCCGATGTCCTGACGCGCGATCGGGACGCTGCCGAGGTGGTAGATCTTGTTGCCGAACGGCGCTTGCATGAACCGCTGGTTCGCGCTCCATTTCCACTCGACGAGGCCGTCGATGAGGATGAAGAGCCCGACCGTCACGATCACGACGGCGATCACGGAGCGCCCCTGCACGGGGCGGATGAAGACCTGCTGCGTCACCACGCCGAAGACGAATGCGATCGCGAGCGTGAGGAAGAAGGCCTCCCAGTACGGAGAGGCCCCAGAGCGTGAGCTGGTAGGCGACGTACACCATCGCCATCGCCATCTCGCCCTGCGCGAAGTTGATCACCTCGGTCGCGCGATAGATGAGGACGAGCGCGAGGGCGAGGCTCCCGAACACGACGCCGGTCGCGACTCCGGCCACGGTCAGCTGCGCGAAGATCGTGCTTCGGAGCGAGCCGACGGTGAGGAAGATGCACGCCGCGACGAGAAGCAGCAGCACGGGGCTCGCCGGGAGGCGTCGCTGAGGCAGGGGGAGTTTGCGCGCGAGCTCGACCATCAGTATCCGAGGTAGCTCCGGCGGACGGATTCGTGCTGCTGCAGCTCCGCGCTCGGGCCGGACAGCGCGACGCGGCCGACCTCGAGCACGTACGCGGTCTGCGCGAGCTGGAGCGCGATGTGCGCGTTCTGCTCGACGACGAGGACGGTGACGCCCTCGTTCTCGTTCAGCTCCTGGACGATGCGGAAGACCTCGGTCACGAGCAGCGGCGCGAGCCCGAGCGACGGCTCGTCGAGCAGCAGGAGGCGCGGGCGCTGCATGAACGCGCGCGCGAGCGCGAGCATCTGCTGCTCGCCGCCGCTCAGCGTCCCGGCCTGCTGGTGGCGCCGGTCCTCGAGCCAGGGGAAGTACGCGCCGACACGGGCGAAGTCGTCCTTGAGGTTGCCGCGCCGGGTGTACGCGCCGAGGCGCAGGTTCTCCCACACCGTCAGCTCGGCGAAGGTGCCGCGCCCTTCCGGTACGTGTGCCACGCCGAGGCGGGCGACCGCCTCCGGACCGCCGCGCAGCGGGTTGCCGGCGAACCGGATCTCACCGTCGCGGTGCACGGTGTGCGAGATCGCGCGCAGCGTCGTCGTCTTGCCGGCGCCGTTCGCGCCGAGCACGGCCACGATCTCGCCTTCGTCGACCGTGAGCGAGATTCCGTGCAGCGCGTTCACGGGGCCGTAGCGCGCGTGGACGTCACGCAGCTCCAGGAGCGCCGTCACGCCGCGCCCTCCAGCTCGCCGCCGAGGTAGGCCTCGATCACCTTCGGGTCGCGCTGCACCTCGGCGGGCGGCCCGCTCGCGATCGTGCGGCCGAAGTTGAGGACGTGCACGTGGTCGGACACGCGCATGACGAGGTTCATGTGGTGCTCGACGAGCAGCACCGACAGCTTCAGCTCGTCGCGGAGCCGCCGCAGGAACAACGCGAGCTCCTCGACCTCCTCGTGGTTCAGCCCGCCGGCCGGTTCGTCCAGCAGCAGCAGGCGCGGCTTCGACACGAGCGCGCGCGCCATCTCGACGCGCTTCATCGTCCCGAACGGGAGCCCGGCCGCAGGAAGGTGCGCGACCTGACCGATGCCGACGAGGTCGAGCGTCTCGAGCGCGCTGCGACGAACGTTCGCCTCACGCTCGAAGAGCGACGTCGTGTGCGCGCCGACGAGCACGTTCTCGAGCACCGTCATCGTCGGGAAGAGCTCGACGTTCTGGAACGTGCGCGCGATGCCGAGGCGGACGATGCGGCTCGGCGGGGTTCGCAGGATCGAGCGGCCGTCGAACGTGACGTCGCCCGACTCGAGCCGGTAGAGGCGCGTGATGACGTTGAACGCGGTCGTCTTGCCGGCGCCGTTCGGCCCGATGAGCCCGGCGATCGTCCCCGGCTCGACCGCGAGGGAGACGTCGTCGAGGGCGACGATTCCGCCGAAGCGAAGCGTCGCGTTTTGCAGCGAGAGGAGGGCCATCAGGGGCTCGAGTCCAGGTATTCCTGCCAGAGGTGCTCCATCGTCGTCAAGCGCGACGCGGCGACGTGGGCCGGGTCGTACGCGAGCTGGTTGACGGCGCGCACGATCCATCGCCCGTCGGCGCCGACGTCGAGCACGTTGATGCAGCCCGGGGCCTGCTCGAACCCGCCGAGGAAGCTTCGGTCGCCGGTGAGCGCATGGCTGATGATCGCGCGGTTGACGGCGCCGTGGAGGACGAGCAGCGCGATGTCCCAGTCCGCGTCGGCGAGGAGCGCGTCCAGCTCCGGGAGCACGCGGTCGAGGAGCGCTCCGATCGTCTCCCCGCCGAGAAACCGCGTCTCCGGCGGGACGACCCCGCGGAAGGCGGCGGTCATCATGGCGTGTACTTCGTCGCTCGCGACGCCTCGGATGTCGCCGCTCTCGATCTCGCGCAGCGCGTAGTGCGATTCCGGCTCCCGGCCGGGGGCGACGATCCGGGCGGTCTCGAGCGTGCGGGCGAGCCCGCTCGTCAGGACGCGGTCGAAGGCGACCTCGCGGAGCTCGGCCGCTGCCGCCTCCGCCTGCACGCGGCCGCGCTCGGTGAGCACGACCTGCTCGGGGTGCACGCCGTCGAAGTAGCGCACCTCGGCGTGGCGCATGAGGTAGATGCGGCGGCGCTGCACTACGCTCGCGCGGAGCGACTGCCCGCCGGCCTTCTGCATGCCGGCGACCATTCCCTCGGGGGCGGCTCCGTCCGGAAACCGCTCGAGCATCGCGGCGAGCAGCCCGTCGGCGTCCCAGCCCTCGTCGCGCTGGAACAGCTCGCCCGAGGTCCAGCCCTGCAAGGCGTTCACCGCGCCGCCCCAGACGTGGAGGACCTGCCCCGTGATCTCCTGCGCGTCGTCGGCGCAGAGCGCCACGACGACGGGCGACATGTTCGCCGGGTCGAGCGGGTCGAAGCCCTCGGGGCGCTCGCCCATCTCGAACGTCTCCTCGGTCATGCGCGTCCGCGCGTTCGGCGCCAGGCAGTTGACGGTCACGCCGTAGCGGCCGAGCTCCTGCGCTGCGATGAGCGTGAAGCCGGCGATGCCCGCCTTCGCGGCGCCATAGTTCGTCTGGCCGACGTTGCCGAAGACGCCGGAGGGGCTGGACGTGTTGATCACTCGCGCGTGCAGCTGCTCTCCGGCCTTCGCGCGCTCGCGCCAGTGCGCGGCCGCGTGACGCGTGACGGCGAAGTGGCCTTTCAGGTGCACGGCGATGACGGCGTCCCACTCGTCCTCGTCCATGTTCACGAGCATGCGGTCGCGGAGGATGCCCGCGTTGTTGACGACGATGTCCACGCCGCCGAAGGCGGCGACCGCGTGCTCGACGAGCCTGCGCGCGCCCTCGAAGTCGGCGACGTTCTCGCCGTCGGCGATCGCCTCTCCGCCGGCCGCCTTGATCTCCGCGACGACCTGCTCGGCCGGGGACAGGTCGGCGCCCTCGCCGGCGAGCGAGCCGCCGAGATCGTTGACGACCACCTTCGCCCCGGCTTCGGCGAGCGCCAGCGCGTGCGCGCGGCCGATGCCACGCCCGGCGCCGGTGACGATCGCGACCTTGCCGTTCAGATCGGGCACGGGGCGGAGCCTACTGGAGCAACGCGGCCGCGTAGTCGGGAAGGTTCAGGTCGGCGGTGTCGCCGCCGAGCGCGTGCGTACACCGGGTCGTGTATGCGCGTGCGTAAACGGCCGCCGCCGAGGCGGTCGCCTGCTCTTCGCGTGTGAAGGGAGCGGTGCGAGCGCGCTCGTAGTCGGCGATGAACATCAACGCCTCGTCGGCGGAGGGCAGTGGTTCGAAGTCCCAGGTGAAATGCGATGCCGCTTCGCCCGCGAAGACTGTCTCGAACCCGACGCTCATGCTGTCCCAGTCGTAGACGACGGTCGGCTCGATTCCGGCCCAGCGGACGTGCTTCGCCGTCCAGTGGTCGTGCGCGATGACGATGTCGCCGACGCCCTGGTCGCGCTGTGCCTTCGCCGCGGCGGCGATGTCGTCGATCCACTCCGCTCCCGCAGCAGTTGCGTCGAAGTCGATGAGGACGTTGTGCGGCGCGGGCCAGAGTGGCCCGTCGGGCCGCGGGAAGAACGGCGGGAGGTCGACAGCCGGGTGGACGCCACGCGTGAGCCTCGTCAGGCGGACGAGCAGCTGCGCGAGCGCGCGCCGCGTCTTCGGCTCGCGCGCGTCGCGGCGCTCGCCTTCGTCGCGCCACTCCTCGAGCGTGCCGCGCCCGCGTACGCCAAGCGGGCGCGGCACCGGGAAGCCGTAGCGCCACAGGTGCTCCTGCACCTCCTGCATCGCGCCGAGACGCTCGGCCGTTGCGGTCCGGTGCACCTTGAGCGCGACCCGGTCGCCGCCGCGGACGACGAGGCCGAAGAGCGCGCCGATGCTCACCTCGAACGCGAAGCACTCGACGGCCTCCGGACAGAGCTGACGCCAGACGGCGTCGCGGTCAGCTGTGCCAAGGATCGAGTGCTCGAGCTCGTTCACGTGTAGCGGTCGAGATACCGCGGACTTGCGATGCGCAGGCGCGCCTCCACGTCGGCCTTCACCTCGGCGAGCATTCCCGGCTCGACGTCGTCGGCGCGGATGCGGCGAGCGAGCTCGCGCCGCTCGGTGTCGTCCTCCGGCGGCAGCGCGGCGAGCTCACGGTGGACGATGCCGAGCGCGTTCATCGCGACGAGCATGCGGAAGCGCAGACGGTGGTCGCTCAGCGTCGGAAGGATCTCGCCGCCGAGGAACTCGGCGATCGCCTCGGTCAGCTCCTGCGCGGTCGGACGCTCGCTCATGCCCACACCTTCTCCAGCAGGTGGCAGATCTCGTACTCGACCTCTGCGCCGAGACGCCCGAGGATCGCGAGCTCGACGCTGCGGTCCTGGCCGCTCAGGTGCCGCTGCGCCTGCGTGAGGCAGCCGATCGCCCAGCCGACGTTGCCGGCGAGCTCCCAGTAGTCCAGCTCGTCGGGCCGGACGTCGAGGCCGGTGAGCTCGTTGTAGCGCTCGACGTATCCGTCCACGTCGGCGATCCCGCCGAAGCGCTTCTCGTCCACGCCGAAGCGCCACGCGCGCACGAGGCCGAAGCCGAGGTCGCGGACCGGCTCGTCGAGATGCGCGAACTCCCAGTCGAGGATGCCGACGAGGCCGTGCTCGTCGACGACGACGTTCCCGATGCGATAGTCGCCGTGGGAGACGACCGGTGCGCGCGGCGGCGGCCGGTTCTCGCGCAGCCACCACAGGCCGAGCTCGATGGCGGGATGCGGCTCGCCGACGTCGTCGAGCTCGCCCATCATGCGCTCGAGCCGCGCTTCCTGCAGGAACGGGAGGCGCTCGCGCGGAATGGCGTGGATCTTCGCGAGCTCCTCCGCGAGCTGGACGGGTAGCTGCGCCGGGACGTCCATGCGGACGATCCGCCGGCCGATCGTCTCGCCGTCGAGCCGTTCCATGACGAACGCTTCGCGGCCTTCGAGCTCCGGGATGTACATCACCGGCCGGGGCACCTTGACGCCCGCCTCGTAGGCGGCTTCGAGGACGGCGAACTCGTCGCGGCAGCGAGAGCGTGTGACGGTGGATCACGCCCCCGGCCGCGCGGCGGACGAGCAGGCGCTCGCCGCCTGCGTCCACGGCCCAGGCCTCCTTCGAAGCGCCGCCGGCGAGGAGCACGGGGTCGGAGACGGGGCCGAGCAGGGCTTCGAGCGCTTCACGCATCTTCTGTGCGATCATCGCTGTCCGTGTCCACCGTTGTCATCCCGGACCTCGTCGCCGACCGGCGTGAGCGGGTGCGTGGGTTCATGGAGGAGCACGTCTACCCGAACGAGCCGACGCTCTTCCGGGAGGACGAAACCGCCGACGCGCTCATCCGCGAGCTGCAACAGGAGGCGAAGTCCGCGGGCCTGTGGGCGCCGCACCTGCCCCCGGAGGCGGGCGGCAGCGGCAGCGGCTTCATCGAGTACGCGTACCTGAACGAGGAGATCGGGCGCAGCTTCATCGCGCAGCTCATCTTCGGATGCCAGGCGCCCGACGCCGGCAACGGCGAGATCCTCCATCTGTACGGCACCGACGACCAGAAGGAGCGCTTCCTGCGTCCGCTCGTCGCCGGCGAGACGCGCTCGTTCTTCGGCATGACGGAGCCGGAAGTCGCGGGCTCGGACCCGACGCTGCTGCGCGGGCGCGCTGTTCGCGACGGTGACGAGTGGGTGATCGACGCGCACAAGTGGTTCTCGTCCGGCGCCGACGGGGCCGGCTTCGGCGTCGTCATGGTGGTCACCGATCCCGACGCGGCTCCGCACGCGCGCGCGTCGATGATCCTCGTCCCGACGGACACACCGGGGTATGAGCTCGTGCGCAACGTGTCGGTCATGGGGCACGAGGGACGTGGTTGGGGAACGCATTGCGAGACGCGTTTCACCGGCGTTCGCGTGCCGGTCGAGAACACGCTCGGCGCGCCGGGCGAAGGGTTCCGCATCGCGCAGAAGCGGCTCGGCCCTGGGCGCATCCACCACGTCATGCGCTGGCTCGGACAGATGCAGCGCGCGTTCGAGCTCATGTGCTCGTACTCCCTCGAGCGCGAAGCGTTCGGCGGGCCGCTTGCGGAGAAGCAGACGGTCCAGAACTGGATCGCCGAGTCGGCGGCGGAGATCCAGGCCTGCCGGTTGATGACGCTGCAGGCAGCGCATCGGCTCGACGAGGGGGACGAGGCCCGGGTCGAGGTGTCGCTGATCAAGTTCTACGCGGCGAAGGTGCTCCACGACGTCATCGACCGCGCGCTGCAGGTGCACGGCGGGCTGGGCATGACGGACGATACGCCGCTCGCGGTCATGTATCGGATGGCGCGCGGCGCGCGCATCTACGACGGCGCCGACGAGGTGCACAAGATGGTCGTGGCGCGGCGCATCCTGCGGGACTTCGAAGACGGAGGAACCTGGCGCTTCACGTGACGCTCGAGGGTGCGCGCGTGCGGTTGGAGCCGCTCGAGCCGCGCCACGAAGAGGCGCTGTGGGGGATAGCGCAGGATCCGCGCGTCTGGACGCTGATGAAGGTGCGCGGGAACGAGAGCCGTGAGCTCTTCCGGCAGTGGTTCGAGTCGATCGAGCTCGGGTTCGCGCACTTCTTCGACGGCGAGCTCGTCGGGCACACGAGCTATCTCAACGTGAATCCGGCCGACCGCGTGGTCGAGATCGGCAACACCTGGTTGACGCCGGCGGCGTGGGGGACGGGCGCGAACAAGGAAGCGAAGTACCTTCTGATGCGGCACGCGTTCGAGGACGAGGGCTTCCTCCGCGTCGAGTTCAAGACGGATGCGACGAACGGAAGAGCGCGCGCGGCTCTGGCCGCGATCCCGGCGGTCTTCGAGGGCGTCTTCCGGAAGCACATGCTCGTGCGGGGCGGCGAGCGCCGCGACTCCGCCTGGTACGCGGTCATCGACGACGACTGGCCGACGGTGAAGACAAGCCTGGAGGCGCGCCTCGCCGCCGCGTCAAAGTCGTGACACCGACGTCGGGGTAACTGTTACCGGTCTCGGCCACGCGGCACCACTGCGTCAAGGCCGGTAACAGTTACCGGCCTGAAGGTGTCACGACTCTTGGGTGGCGCCGCGGATGATCTGCGTGCACCGCGACGACGCAAGCAGCTCACCGTCCGCGTCGTAGAGCTCGGCCGCGCAGAACGCGACGCGCCGGCTCCGTTGCACGACGCGACCCTCCGCTCGCAGCACGCCGGGCCGCGCCGACCGCATGAACTCGCAGTGCAGGTCCGCCGTCAGGAAGCTCTCGTCGTCTCCGAGCACCGACCAGCACGCGCCGCCCATCGCCGTGTCGAGCAGCGTCGTCACCATCCCGCCGTGGACGATGAAACCGCCGCTGCCGTCGTGGAAGCAGTAGTCCGGCGCCGCCTCCCACTCGATCACCGACCGGCCGTCGCCCTGCTCGACACCGCGGTACGCGAGCGTGCGCCAGATGTGCGGCGCCGTCGGCGCCTCGTCGCCCCAGGCGCGGCGCGTCCTCGCCATCAGCGCGGGCCGGGAATCCCGGGAAAGCGAAACGGCAGCACGCGGTTCGGCTGAACGATCCACGCTCGTCCGGTCTCCGCGTCGTTCATCACCGTCAGGGCTGCCTCGGCGACGAACGACGGCTCCATCAGCGGCACGGGGAGGACGCCCCGGAGCTCGTCCTCGACGATCGGCGTGTCGGTGAAGCCGGGGCAGAGGGCGTTGATGCGAATGTTGTGCGTTCGCAGACCGTCGGCTGCGCCGCGCGCGAACCCGACGACCGCGTGCTTCGTCGCCGTGTACATCGGGTCGAACGGCATGCCGGTCAGCCCCGCGAGCGACGCGGTGCAGACGATCGAGCCGCCGTTCGGCATCAGCCGCCGAGCGCACTCGCGTGCGCCGTACACGACGCCGAGGAGGTTCGCGTCGACGATGCGCGCGATCTCGGCGTCCGGGAGCTCCGCGACGTCGGGGTATCCGATGCCGATCCCGGCGTTGAGGAACGCCGCGTCGAACGTCCCGTCGACTGCGCTCCACGCCTCGATCGACCCGACGTCGAACTCCGGCAGGTCGAGCGCGACGACGTCCCAGCCGTCGAGCGCCGCTGCGATCGCGCGGCCGATTCCGCCGCGGCCGCCCGTGATGAGCGCCCTCACGGGATGAGCACCACCTTGCCGACGCTGGTGCGCGACTCGACGAGCTCATGCGCGTCGTCGACGCTCGGCCAGCGGGAACTCGGCGCCGACCACCGGCTTCAGCGCGCCCGTCTGCCAGAGCGCGAGCAACTCACCGACCGCCTCGCCGACGACCTCGGGCTCATGGCGAAGCAGCCTCCCGAGGTAGAAGCCCTGTACGCCGACATTGCGTCCGACGAGCGCCGCCGGGCTGATCTCCGGCCACATCCCTCCGGCGAAGCCGATGGCGACAATCGTGCCCAGCGGCTTCAGCAGGCCGAGCGCGCGCTCGAAGAGCTCGCCGCCGACGGGATCGAGGACGGCGTCGACGCGGAGGTCGACCGGCAGCTCGTCGTACACGTACGCCTCGGCGGCGCCCAGCTCTCGGCACACGTCGAGCTTCGCAGGCGAGCCGACGGCCGCGATCACGCGCGCGCCGAGCGTGCGCGCGACCTGGATGGCTGCTGTGCCGACGCCGCCGGCGGCCGCTGTGACGAGCACGGTCGATCCCGGCCGCAGGCGAACCTGTCGCGTCAGCGGGATGTACGCAGTCAGGAACGTGAGGAGGAACGCCGCACCCTCGGCGAAGCTCGCATGGTCGGGCAGCGGGACGACCTGCGCGCGGTCGACGGCGACGAGCTCGGCGTACCCGCCGCTTCCCGGCGTGATCGCCATCACGCGCGTCCCGTCCTCGAGCTCGCCCGCGATCTCGGAGCCGAGCACGACCGGCAGCTCCGGCATCTGCGGGTAACGGCCGCGCCGGATGAGCACGTCGGCGAAGTTGATCCCGGCAGCGCGCACGCGTACGACGACTCGGCCCTCAGCGGCGGGGTCGGGGTGGTCGGCGAGCTCGAACGGCCCGTCGACCTCGCGCAGCAGCGCTGCTCTCAACTCGTCGGCGCTGGTTCCTGCGCGAACTGCTCGCGCAGTGCGGTCTTGCGGAACTTGCCGACGCTCGTCTTCGGGATCTCGGAGATGAACTCGATCCGTTCCGGCAGCCACCACTTCGCGAACTGCGGTGCGAGGAACGCGCGCAGCTCGTCCGCGTTCGCCGACGCGCCTTCTTTCAGCACCACCGCGGCGAGCGGCCGCTCGGCCCACTTCTCGTCGGGGATGGCGATCACCGCGGCCTCCGCCACCGCAGGATGTGCCATCAGCGCGTTCTCGAGCTCGACGGACGAGATCCACTCGCCGCCCGACTTGATCACGTCCTTCGAGCGGTCCTTGATCTGGATGTAGCCGCGCGGATGGATGGACGCGATGTCGCCCGTGCGGAACCAGCCGTCCTCGGTCCAGCGGTCGGCCTGCTCGGGCGTCTCGAAGTAGCCGGCGGCCACCCAGGGGCCGCGCACCTCGAGCTCGCCCATCGACTCGCCGTCCCAGGCGATCTCCTCGTCGCCGACACGCACGCGGATCTCCACGAACGGCAACGGCATGCCGGCCCAGGACTCGATGTCGAAGCGCGTTTCCTCGTCGACGTCCGCGAGGTCGTGCGGCAACGTCGCCGTCGACGCGACCGGCGACGTCTCCGTCATGCCCCAGCCCTGCACGATGCTGATGCCGTGCCGCCGCTGATAGGCGGCGATCATGGCGCGCGGCACCGCGGAGCCACCGACGAGCATTGCCTTCATGGGCGAGAGATCCCAACGTCCGGGGTTCGCGTCGAGCTGCTGCAGGATCCCCATCCAGATCGTCGGGACGCCCGCCGCCCAGGCGACCTTCTCGTCCGCCATCAGGTCGAGCAGGCTCTCGGGATCGAGATGCGGCCCCGGGTAGACGAGCTTCGAGCCCGTCATCGTCGCGACGTACGGGTAGCCCCACGCGTTCGCGTGGAACATCGGCACGACAGGGAGGATCGCGTCGTTCACCGAGATGCCGATGCCGAGCGGGCTGTTCGCGGCGACGCCGATGGAGTGAAGCACCGTCGAGCGGTGCGAGTAGCAGACGCCCTTCGGCAGGCCCGTCGTGCCGCTCGTGTAACACATGGCCGCCGCCTCGTTCTCGTTCAGCTCCGGGTCGCGCCACTCGTCGGGCGACGCGGTCGCGAGCAGATCCTCGTACGAGTCCTCGACGACGAAGACGTGCTCGATCTTCGTCCGGTCGCGGAACTGGTCGAGCAGCGGGACGAGCGAGCGGTCGACGATGACGGCACGGTCGCCGCCGTGGTCGGCGATGTACGCGAGGTCGTTCGGGTGCAGGCGCAGGTTGAGCGTGTGCAGTACGAAGCCGCCGCACGGAATGCCGAAGTACGCCTCATGGTGCTGATGGTGGTTCCAGCACAGCGTCGCGACGCGGTCGCCGCGCTCGAGCCCGAGCTTCTGCAGCGCGACCGCGAGCTGTCGTGCCCGCGCCATCGTCTCGCGATAGTTCGTCCGGTGCAGGCTCTTGTCGGGGAGCCGCGTGACGATTTCGCCGTTGCCGAGGAGCGTCTCGGACCGTCGCAGCAGGTGCGGCAGCGTCAACTGGAAGTCCATCATGAGGCCGTCCATCAAGCAGTCACGGCCACGCCGAGCAGCGCGTCGGCAATCTCCGCGCGGAGCTCGGCGGGACGGCGGCCGAAGCCCTCGAGCCAGAGGGCGCGCTTGTAGAAGCGGTGCAGCGGGTGCTCCCACGTGAAGCCGATCCCGCCGTGCACCTGGATCGACCGTTCGCACGCCTTGACGGCGGCCTCGGTTGCGAAGGCCTTCGCCGCTGCGGCGGCGAGCGGCGCCTGTTCGTCCTCCTCGGCGACACACCAGGCCGCCCAGTAGGTAAGCGAGCGCGCGAGCTCGACGTCCGCGTACGTGTCGGCGAACTGGTGCGACACGGCCTGGTAGACGCCGATCTTCTTGCCGAACTGCTCGCGCGTCTTCGCGTACTCGACTCCGAGCTCGAGCGCGCGCTGCGCGACGCCGACCGCCTCAGCCGCCATCGCCGTCCGGGCGCGCGGGACGTCGCGCGCGCCCGGCAGCGGTGTTCCGTTCGTCCGCTCCAGCCGGCCGAGCGGCCGCGTCGGATCCACGGTCGGCAGCTCTTCGCCGCGCGCCGGCTGCGCGTTGCCGTCGGAATCGACGACCATGTCGACCGATCCGAGCCACGGAACGAGCCCCCGGTCCTCCGCCGACCATTTCGTCGCGCCTGCCGCTGCCGCCTCGCGATCCTCAGCGCCGAGCCAGGGGAGTGCGAACGCGACGGTGACGAGGAACGGCCCGGGGTAGAGCGCATAGCCGCTCTCCTCGAAGAGGATCGCCTCCTCGACGAAGCTCAGATCGGCGCCGCCGAGCCAGCCGAGCTCGGCGAGCTCCTGCCAGCGGTCGTCCTGGTTCTCCCAATCGCGGTCGAGCGGATAGTTCGCGGCGAGAAACCCGCGTACCTCGCGCTGCAGCTGCCGCTGCTCGTCGTTGAAGGCGAAATCCATTACCTGCTCCTCGGGAGGCCGAGCACGCGCTCGGCGACGATGTTGCGCAGTACCTCGGAGCTGCCCGCCTCGATCGTGTTCCCGCGACTGCGCAGCTGCTGGTAATGCCACCAGCCGTCGTCGAGGATGCCTTCGGGGCCGAGCAGCTCGCGGCCGAGCTTCGTCAAGCGCTGGTTCTGCTCCGACCAGCGCAGCTTGATCGCCGATCCCTCCGGCCCGGGGACACCGGTGCGCTGGTACGCCCCGAGCGAGCGGTAGTTCGTGTACCGCAGCGCCTGCATCTCGATCCACTCGGCGGCGATCCGCTCGCGCACGCCGGCGTCGCCGTTGACGTGCTCGCGGGCGGTCTCGACCAACCGGCCGACGCCGACGTCAAGGGCGGCGGTGAGCGCGAAGCCGAGCGTGCCGCGCTCGTGCAGCAGCGTCGTCATCGCCACCTGCCAGCCGTCGCCCTCGTCGCCGAGGCGATCGGACACCGGCACCTCGACGTCCGTGAAGAAGATCTCGTTGAACTCCGCCTCGCCGGTGATCTGCCGGAGCGGGCGTACCTCGACGCCGGGCGAGTGCATGTCGACGATGAGATACGTGAGGCCCTTGTAGCGCGGTGCGTCGGGATCGCTGAGGGTGACGAGAATGCAGAAGTCTGCGATGTGCGCGAACGACGACCACACTTTCTGGCCGTTGACGATGTAGACGTCGCCGCGGCGCTCTGCGCGCGTGCGCGCGGCGGCGAGATCGGAGCCGGCGTCCGGCTCGGAGAAGCCTTGGCACCAGATCTCCTCGGCGGACAGGATCTTCGACAGGTGCGCCTGCTTCTGCTCGTCGCTGCCGTGCGCCATGATCGTCGGCCCGGCCATCCCGAGACCGATCACGCCGACGTGTGCCGGGGCCTGCGCGCGCGCCATCTCCTCGTAGAAGATCGCCTGGAAGCTGTAGGGCGAACCGGCGCCGCCGTACTCCGCCGGCCACGTCAGTCCGGCGTAGCCCGCCTCGTACAGCTTGAGGCTCCAGGCCCGGCCGAAGTCGTCGCCGAAGCGCTGTTCGCCGCCTCGCCAGCCGCGCCGCTCCTCGGGCAGGTTCGCGTCCAGCCACGCGCGCAGCTCGGCCCGAAAGGCGCCCTCCTCCGCGGTGTCGCGCAGGTCCACGACGCCGAGCCTAGCTCGCCGCGGGAGCGGGCACCAAGTCAGGTGTCCGGACGACGTCGCGGCGGCGTGCCGGCAGGAGGCTGACGACGGCGACCGTGACCGCGACGCCGACCCACTGCGTCCACCGCAGCGAGCTGTTGAAGACGTACAGGCCGACGAGCGTGGCGGTCACCGGGAACGCGAGCTCGCCCAGGGCGGCGAGCAGCGCCGGGGTGCGCTGGAGGCCGTAGTAGTAGAGGCCGAGCGCGGCCAGGCCGGTCACGAGCGCGAGCACGGCGATGTAGAAGCTGTCGTGCGCGTCCGAGTAGGCGGCCGCTCCGACGATCGGAAGCGCGCACGCGCTCGCGACCAGCCCGAACGCAAAGCGGACGGTGGTGACGTGCTCGAATGCGAGCTTCCGACCCAGGTAGCGGCCGAAGACGGTGCCGAGCCCCCACAGCGCCGCCGCGCCGAGCGTCTCCGCGATCGGCGTCATGCCGTGCGCATGCGGCGCGAGCGGGTGCGGGAGCGCGATCAGCCAGATGCCGGCGAGGGCCGGAACGAGGAACCACGCGAACTGCGGGCGCGGCTGCTCGCCGAGCACGAGCCACGCCCCGACGACGGCGATGAGCGGTTGCGACTTCTGCAGCACGACGACGGTGATGAAGTCGCCGTGGAACAGCGCCTCGGTGAAGAGGATGGTGGCGATAGCAGACGCGCCGGCGCCGACGAGGAGGCCGGCGAGAATGTAGCGAGGGCCGGCACGCCACAGCGAGGCCAGCGCCGGCACGAGGAGCGTGATCGTGCAGGCGACGAGCACGACGTGCTCGCCGAAGACGATCGTCGTCGCGCTCGTCGTGTGCGCCAGCGGCTTGCGGATGAGGCCGTCGAGCCCCCACATCGTCGCGGCGATGCTCACGAGCACGATTCCCGGGACGTTGGCGAGGCGCTGCGTCATCGCTCGAAGCGTAGGAGATCGGCCACAGGCTGCCGAGCGCGCACGAGCCGCGCGTCACCGCCGGCGACGAGCACCGCAGCCGGATTCGGGACGCCGTTGTACGTCGATGCCATCGCGAGCGTGTACGCGCCGGTCGCAGGCACCGCGAGGAGATCCCCACGCCGCGGGTGCGGGAGCGCGATCGCGTCGATGAGGACGTCGCCGGACTCGCAGTGCTTGCCGGCGATCCGGAACACACCGTCCGGGAGCTCGTCGGCGCGATTGGCGAGCAGCGCTTCGTAGCGTGCGCCATACAGCTGCGGCCGTGGGTTGTCCGACATGCCCCCGTCGACCGCGACATACGACACGCCGCCGGATTCCTTGACGACGCCGACGCGGTAGAGCGTCACCCCTGCTCGGCCGACGAGCGACCGCCCCGGCTCGAGCACGACCTGGACACCGGCTGGGAGTCGCGCCACGAGCGGCGGCACGAAGTCCGCGATCTCCGGGACGTGCTCGTCGCGCGTGTACTTGATCCCGAGGCCGCCCCCGATGTCGAGCACCTGCGGCGTCCATCCGAGCTCGGACTCGGCGCGCGCACAGAACGCAACCAGCCGGTCGACGGCGACGAGGCTCTCCTCGACGCGCGCGAGCTGCGAGCCGACGTGGAAGTGGATGCCTGCGACGTCCAGGCCGAGCCCGCGGGCCTCCGCGATCGCGGCGATCGCCGCGTCCGGGGCGAGCCCGAACTTCGACTCGTCGTGCGCGGTCTGGATCGACTGGTGCGTGACGGCCTCCACACCCGGCGTCAGTCGCACGAGCACGCGGGCGACGCCGGCAGCCGCCGCGCGGGCGGGCTCGTCGGGCGCGTCGAGGACGACCGTCGCGCCCGCTTCGGCCGCAGCGCGGAGCTCGTCGTCCGATTTGTTGTTGCCGTGGAAGAGGATCCGGCTGCCGTCGAGCCCGGCTTCGCGTGCGAAGGCGAGCTCTCCGAGGGTGGAGACGTCGGCTCCGACGCCCTCCTCCATCAGGACGCGCAACAGCGCGACGTTGGCGAAGGCTTTCGTCCCGTAGACGATCGAGGCGCCGGGCGCTGCCGCTCGATACGCGCGCGCCTGCGCTCGGATCGTCTCCTCGCAGTAGACGACGAGCGGCGTCCCGTGCTCCTCCGCGAGTCGCGACGCGGCCATGCCGCCGATCGAGAGCTGCCCGTCGGCGATCTCGGCGGTGAGCGGAAGCAGGTCGAGCACGGAGGCAGTCTGCCCTGTGGAAGAACCGGCGCGAAAGCTGGACGCTCTCGTCACCATCGCGGCCTGCTGCCGAAATAGGATCGCGCTCAGGTCGGTTGGGGGGAGGGAGTCGGGACCCAGATTAGACGCGCGTGTACCTGAAAGTGCGCGAATCCGGCTTGGTTGCTACGATCGGCGCGGTGAACAGGCAGCTCCTTCGATAGCCCAGGAACGGACCGCGGCGACGCCGCGTCGAGTTCCCCGGCCTCTCTCGCGAGAGGCTTTTTCGTTTTTGGAGGATCAGAAGAGAAGCGATGGACAGGTACGAACCCGAGCAGATCGAGCCGAAGTGGCAGCGCGTCTGGGCCGACGCGCGGGCGTTCAACGTTCCCAACCCCGAGCCCGGGGCCAAGGACGAGAAGCGCTGGTACCAGCTCGAGATGCTGCCGTACCCGTCCGCGAAGAGCCTGCACATGGGGCACGTCTTCAACTACACGATGGGCGACGTCGTCACGCACTACCACCGGCGCAACGGCGCGCGGGTGCTTGCGGCCGATGGGCTGGGACGCCTTCGGCCTGCCGGCGGAGAACGCGGCGATACGCGAGGGCGGCCACCCGCGCGATATCACCGAAACGAGCATCGTCCTGATCCGCGAGCAGATGCAGCGCCTCGGTTGGGCGATCGACTGGGATCGCGAGGTCTCGTCGCACGATCCCCGTTTCTACAAGTGGACGCAGTGGTTGTTCCTGCGCTTCTTCGAGCGCGACCTCGCGTACCGGCGCGCGGCGCCCGTCAACTGGTGCCCGAACGACCAGACGGTGGTCGCGAACGAGTACGTCGTCGACGGGCATTGCGAGCGCTGCGGCGCGCTCATCGAGCTCCGCAACATGACGCAGTGGTTCTTCAAGACCACCGCGTACGCCGACGAGCTGCGCGAGTACGAGTTGCCGCCGGGCGGCGAGTGGCCCGAGCGGACGAAGACGATCCAGCGCAACTGGATCGGCCGCAGCGAGGGCGCCGAGATCCTCTTCCGCGTCGACGAGCTCGACCAGCGACATCCCGGTGTTCACCACGCGGCCGGACACGCTGTTCGGCGCGACGTTCTTCGTGCATGGCGCCCGAGCATCCGTTCATCGAGTGCGTACGCGAGCGAGGAGGCCAAGGAGTACGCGAAGCACGCGGGTGCGCGGCGGGCCGAAGATCGCGCGGCCGAAGAGGAGAAGACGGGCGTCTTCACCGGGCACTACGCGACGAACCCCGTGAACGGCGAGAAGCTTCCGATCTGGGTCGCCGACTACGTGCTGATGGACTACGGCACCGGCGCGATCATGGCCGTGCCTGCGCACGACGAGCGCGACGGCGAGTTCGCGCGGACGTTCGACTTGCCGATTCGCACCGTCATCGACGAGGACGGCGTCGCTCGTCGACTCGGGCGAGTTCACGGGCACGCCGTCGGACGAGGCGAAGACGGCGATCGTCGAGTGGCTGCACCAGAAGGGCCGCGGCGCGCCGGCGGTCTCGTTCCGGCTGCGCGACTGGAGCTTCTCGCGGCAGCGCTACTGGGGCGCCCCCATCCCGATCATCTACTGCGACGCCTGCGGTGTCGTTCCCGTCCCCGACGAGGATCTGCCCGTGCTGCTTCCCGACGTGGACGACTACCTGCCCAAGGGCAAGGCGCCGCTCGCTTCGAACGAGGAGTGGCTGCACGTCGACTGCCCGCAGCTGCGGAGGCCCGGCGACGCGCGAGGCCGACACGATGGACACGTTCGTCGACTCGTCGTGGTACTTCATCCGCTACGTCGACCCGACGAACGACGAGGCGCCGTTCGGCCGCGACGTTGTCGATTACTGGATGCCGGTGTCGCAGTACATCGGCGGCATCGACCACGCGACCGGCCACCTCCTGTACTCGCGCTTCTTCGTGAAGGCGCTGAACGACATGGGGATGCTCGGCTTCCGCGAGCCGTTCGCGCGCCTCTACCACCAGGGCTGGATCACGATGGGCGGGACGAAGATGTCGAAGACGAAGGGCAATCTCGTCGGCCCGGACGAGCTCGTCGCGGAGTACGGCGCGGACGCCGTCCGCCTCTACATCATGTTCATGGGTCCCGGCGACCAGGACAAGGAGTGGTCCGATTCCGGCATCGAGGGCACCGTGCGCTTCCTGCGCCGGCTGTGGCGCCTCGTGCACGAGGTCGCGGAGCAGGCGCCGACCGACGGTGAGCCCGGACCGCTCACGCGCAAGACGCACCAGACGATCGCGCGCGTCAGCGACGACATCGCGCGCCGGTTCCAGTTCCACACGCCGATCTCCGCGTTGATGGAGCTCGTGCATGCGCTCGCCGAGGATCCGGCGGCTCCCGATGCGCGCTTCGCCGCCGAGACGGCCGTATCGCTCATCCAGCCATACGCGCCGCACATCGCGGAGGAGCTGTGGCAGGCGCTGGGGCACGAGCGGCTGTGGGAGCAGCCGTGGCCGGTCGCCGACAGCGCTCAGCGCTCGAGGAGGAGACGTTCGAGCTCGTCGTGCAGGTGAACGGCAAGGTGCGCGACCGGTTCGAGGTCGGCGTCGACCTGTCCGAGGACGAGCTCGTCGCGCTCGCGCTCGCGTCGGAACGCGTGCAGGCGCATCTCAACGGCGCGCAGGTGCGGAAGACGATCGTCGTGCCGCGCAAGCTCGTGAACATCGTCGTCGGCTGACCGTGTTCACGCGTCGAGGATCGCCAGCGTGCGCACGAGCGCGTGCTCGCGCTCGCGGAGGACGACTCGCGCGTCGTCGCGGGAGCGGTTGTCGGCTCGCTCGCGCTCGCGGACGGCGACCCGTGGTCGGACCTCGACCTGACGTTCGCGGTCGCGGACGACGTGGCCGTCGACGACGGTGCTCGAGGACTGGACGCGCACGGTCGAGACCGAGCTCGGCGGCGTCCGGCTCTTCGACCTGCCGAGCGGCCCGAGCATCTATCGCGTGTTCCTCCTGCCGGGATGCCTCCAGTTCGACCTGTCGTTCACGCCCGCGTCCGAGTTCGGTGCGACGAGCCCGAAGTTCCGGCTCCTCTTCGGATCCGCCGTCGAGCGGCAGCCGCCGCCGCAGCCCGACGCGGACGAGCTCTTCGGCTACGCCGTCCATCACGCGCTGCGCGCGCGCTTCAGCATCGAGCGCGGACGCCTGTGGCTCGCGGAGTACTGGGTCACCAGCGCTCGCAACTACGCGCTCAGTCTCGCGTGCGTCGAGCATGGGCTTCCGGCGCTGCTACGGCCGCGGCTTCGACGAGCTGCCTGCCGACGTGCTCGCACGCTTCGACGGCGCCCTCGTGCGCTCGCTCGATCGCGCCGAGCTGCTGCGTGCGCTGCGTGTCGCGATCGACGGACTGCTTCACGTCGCCGGCGGGCGCGGGGACGCGGTCGCGCCGCAGCTGCGCGAGCTCGTGGAAGACGACACCCTGTCGTAACCCTTCGGCCGCGACGATCGCGGCATGCAGCATCGACACCTCCTCGTCGCAGGACTGGCGGCCGCCGTCGCGTCGTGCTCGGCATGAACGTGTTGCACCGCGGGCACGCGCACGCAGCGATTCCTGTCCTGCGAACCGCGACGCACGCACGCGCCGCGGTGTCAGCCGCGCAGCTCGTCGTCGACGTCGCCGGCGCCGTCCGGCGGCCGGGCCTCTACCACCTCGCCGCCGGGACGAGGATCGCGGACGCGGTCGCGGCCGCCGGCGGCGCAACCGGGAAGGCCGACGTCACGCTCGTGAACCTCGCGGCGCCGCTCGCGGACGGCGAGCAGGTGCTCGTCCCCGCGCGCGGGGCCGCAGGGGGCGCAGGCAAGCGGCGGCGCGCCTTCGCCGACCGCGCCGCTCGACCTGAACACCGCGAGCGCGGACCAGCTCGACGCTCTCCCCGGCGTCGGGCCGGCCACGGCGCAGAAGATCATCGACTACCGGCAGGCGCACGGGCCGTTCCGGAGCATCGACGAGCTCGAGGGCGTCCCGGGGATCGGGCCGTCCAAGCTCGCGCAGCTCAAGGGCCTCGTGATCCCCTGATCCGGCCGACGGCCCACGTGGCCGCTGCTCTGCGCCGGTCTCGCCGCGGCGAACGTCGCGCGCTTCTCGCCGGTGCCGGCGGTGGCCGCGCTCGCATGCGCCCGCGCGCCGTGCGCGCTCGCCGTCGCCGGCTGGTGGTGGGGAAGCAGGCGCCTGCACGCGCTCGATCGCAGCGTTCTCCTCCCGCGCGTCGGGACGGCGGAGCGCGCGCTCGTCGAGACCGAGGAGCCGCCGCGCGTCGGACGCTTCAGCGTGCGTGTCCGCGTGCTCGTGCTGCGGTGGGGCGTCGCGCGTCCGCACGAGCCGGTGCTGCTCGAGCTCCCCGCCGGGCGCGCGCCGCCGCAGGGCGCGTTGCTGTCGGTGGTGGGGATCCTGAAGCTGCCGCGCGGGCCGTCGCACGGGTTCGACGAGGCAACGTGGCTGCGCCGGCAGGGCGTGCACGTCGTCCTGCGCGTGAAGGAGTGGCGCGTCGTCGGCCGCCGCGGCGGGATCGGCGGTGTCGGGGACCGGTTGCAGCGCTGGCTTGCAGCCGACTCCGCCTTCGGCCTGCAGGGGGAGCGCCGTGCGGTCATCGAGGCGGTCGTGCTCGGGCGGGCGCAGGGTCTCGGCGACACGCTGCTCGCGCGCTTCCGCGCCTCCGGCCTCTACCACTGTCTCGCGGTCGACGGCCTCAAGGTCGCCACCGTCGCCGGCGGCGCGCTCGCCCTCGTGCGGCTGTTCGGCATCGGCCGCATCGCCGCCGAGCTCGCGGCGCTCGCCGCCGTCGGCGCGTACACGCTCGCCGTCGGATTCCATCCCGCAGTGGTGCGGGCGGCCGTCGCGGCGGCGCTCGGCTCGCTCGCGTGGCTCTCCGCCCGCGAGCGCGACCGCTGGCATGCGCTGCTCGTCGGTGCACTCGTCTTGCTCGCGTGGAACCCGATGTTCGTCCTCGACGCCGGATTCCAGCTCTCGTTCGCCGCCGTCGCCGCGATCTTCGTCGTCACGCCGCGCGTCGTGCACTGGCTCGAGGGCTATCCCGTTCCGCGCCGGCTCGCGCAGCTGATCGGCGTGTCGACGGCCTGCGGCCTCGCCACCGCGCCGGTGACGTGGCTGCAGTTCCACCAGATCTCCGTTGTGACCGATCCCGGCGAACGTCGTCGCCGTTCCGGTGGTGGCGGAGATGCTCGTCGTCGCGCTCGCGACTGCGGTGATCGCGCCCGTCGCACCACCGGTCGCGGCCGCGCTCGCGCAGGTGAACGGCTGGGGCGCGTGGTTCGTCGCCGGGTGCGCGCGCGGCTTCGGCGGCCTGCCGGGCGCGCAGGCGACGTCTCCGGCCGCAGTCGCCGTGCTCGCCTCAGGGCTGCTCCTGGTCGCCGCATATGCTTGGCGTCGTGGCCAGCAACGGAGCTGAAGCCGGTCTATCTGCTCTCCGGAAGCGACCGGCCGAAGATCGCGCGCGCGCTGCGCCGCCTGCGTGACCGCGTCGGCGACGACGCCACCGAGCAGCTGAGCGCACGCGAGTCGAGCGGCGTCGACGCCGCGGCGACGTGCAACGCGATGGGGCTCTTCGTCGGCAACGGCCGGCTCGTGATCGTCGACGAAGTCGAGCGCTGGAAGGCGGACGACGTCAAGGCGGTCGCCGAATACCTCTCGTCGCCGGCTCCGGCGACGGTGCTCGCGCTCGTCGCCGGCGAGCTGAAAGCGGACTCGGCGCTCGCGAAGGCCGTGAAGAAGGCCGGGGAGCTGCTCACCTACGAGGTGCAGAAGCGGCGCGTGCCCGAGTGGGTGGGCGAGCAGTTCGCGCGGCTCGGCGCGAAGGCCGACCGCGACGCGTGCCGCGCTCTCGTCGAAGTCGTCGGCGACGACCTGGACGATCTCTCGAGCGAGATCGACAAGCTCGTCACCTGGGCGGGGGGCGACACGATCACCATCGCCGCCGTCGAGCAGCTCGCCGTCGGACGCGCGGAGACGCCGATCTTCTCCGTCACGGACGCGTGGGGGAGGCGCGACGTCGGCGGCGTGCTCGCGACAACCGAGTCGTTGCTCGAGCGCACGCATCGCACACGTTCGGGTGAGCTCCTGCGCATCGTCGCGTCACTCGTCGGCCACGTCGGACGCGTGCGCAAGATCCAGCGACTCGCCGACCAGGGCGTCCGCGCGCGCGACGCGGCGGGAACGCTGAAGATGCACCCCTTCGTCGCCGAGAAGGCGTTCGCGCAGGCGGCGAACTTCTCCGCCGAGGAGCTCTCGGCCGCGGTGGTCAGGCTCGCGGAGGTGGACGCAGCGGTGAAGGGCGGCTCGAGGATGCCGGCCGAGCTCGAGCTCGACCGCGCCCTCGTCGACGTGACGCGGCGCGCGAGCTAGGACTTCTTGCCGGCGAGGAGCCGGGCGGCCTGCGCCTTGCGGCGGGACGCGGTGTTGCGGTGCAGCCCGCCGTGCGCGGCGGCCTTGTCCAGCCAGCTGACGAGCTCGCGGTGACGCTCGCCGACGGCGGTCGCGTCGCCGCCGTCCGCGGCCTCCTTCAGACGCCGCATGAGCGTCTTCGCCGTCGACTTCCAGCGCAGGTTCTCCAAGCGCTGGCGTGACGCCTGGCCGACCCGCTTTTTCTGTTGCTTGATGTTGGGCATTGGCGTGAAAAGGCCCGCAATCGCGGGCCGCAGGATGGTAGCAAGAGGCCGGAACGACTGGGGCGCTCCCTATGCTCATGCCGTGAGCGACGCCGACCGCGAGCGCGATCTCCGCCGGCTGGAGCGCGACCGCCGCCGACGCGAGGAGGGCCGGGCCGCCTATTTCGACCGTTCCGAGTCGCTCGACCGCTGGCCGCTGCTCGCGGACATGTCGGAGCAGCCGACGATGGCGCTTCCGGTTCCGCCGCCGCGGCAGGAGGGCGGCAGCTCCGCCGCGCCGCGCCGTGTCGGCGCGATCTTCGCCGTCGCGACGGGGATGTCCCGCGTCCTGGGCCTCGTGCGCGAGGTCATCGCCTCGTACTACTTCGGCGCGACCGGCAAGATCAACGCCTTCACGGTCGCGTTCCAGCTGCCGAACCTCGTTCGTGCGCTCGTTGCCGACGCAGCCCTGTCCTCCGCTTTCGTGCCTGTGTTCAGCGAGCTGCTCGAGAAGGGCGAGCGGAAGCGCGCATGGCGCGTCGCGTCGACGCCTGTTCTGGCTGATGCTGCTCGGGCTGACCGGGCTGACGGCGGTCTTCATCCTCGTCGCGCCGTGGATCATCGGCCTCTTCGGCAATCCCGGTCACGATCAAGCGCGCTGGCGGTCGGACTGTCGCGCGTGCTCTTCCCGATCGTCGACGCTGCTCGGCGTGTCGGGGATCGTCGTCGGGATCCTCAATAGCTACGACCACTTCACCGTGCCGGCCATCTCGCCGGTGTTCTGGAACCTCGCCATCATCGCCGGGCCTCGCGATCGGCGTCCCGCAGGCGCACTCGACGAATACGAAGCTCTACGTCTACGCGGTCTCGATCCTCGTCGCGACGTTCATCCAGGTGTTTCTGCCGATGCCGTGGCTGCGCGGCCGCGACGGCCATCTGCAGCTCGTGCTCGACTGGCGTGATCCCGGCGGTCAAGCGCGTGCTTCGTGCTCATGGTGCCGGTGACGCTCGGCCTCGGTCTGATCAACGTCAACGCCGTCATCGACACGTTCTTTGCCTCGCGTTTCCTCAACCCCAATCTTGCGCCGACCGCGATCCAGAAGGCGTTCCTCATCTACATGCTCCCGCAGGGGATGTTCTCCGTCGCGATCGCGACGGTCCTCTTCCCGACGCTGTCGCGCTTCGCGACGCGCGGCGACATGGACGGCTTCCGCGCGACGGTGAGCACCGGCCTGCGGCAGATCGCGTTCCTCCTCATTCCGGCTGCCGCCGTGAGCGCGGTGCTCGCCGAGCCGATCGTCCGCATCCTCTTCCAGCGCGGCCACTTTCACGCCCTCGCAGACGCCGGTCGTCGCCGGCGCGCTCGCCGCATTCAGCGCCGGCCTCGTCTTCAACGGCGCGATGCTCATGCTCAATCGCGCGTTCTTCAGTCTGCAGTCGAACTGGGTCCCGACGGTGATCGCGCTCGGCAACCTCTTCCTCAATGCGGATTCTCGACTTCGCGTTCTACCGCCTCGGCGTCTGGGGGATCCCGCTCGCGCACGGCCGTGTGCAACATCGCAGGCACGTGGGCGCTGCTCGTCCTGCTGCGGCGGCGGCTCGGGCGCGGTCGCGGCGGCGAGATCGCGGAGACAGTCGCACGCGTCGGCGTCGTGTCCGCCGTCGTCGCCGGTGTCGCGTGCGCGATGTGGAAGCCGCTCGACTCCGCGCTCGGTCACTCCTTCGGCGCGCAGGTCGTGTCGCTCGGGCTCGCGCTTGCCGCGCCGGCGTCACGTTCTTCGTCGGCTGCCGGGCGCTGCACGTCCGTGAGCTGGACACGTTGCTCTCGCTTCGGTCGCGTTTCCGGCGCGCGTGATCGAGTTCCGTCCGTTCGACGAGAGCGACCTGCCGCTCCTGCGCACGTGGCTCGAGCGCGAGCATGTGCGTCTCTGGTGGCGCGAGCCGATCGAGTACGAGCTCGCGCACGATCGGGCCGGACGCTGGATCATCGTCGTCGACGGACGGCCTGTCGGGATGATCCAGTCGTACGACGAAGAGGTCGACCTGCTCATCGGCGAGGAGGAGCTGATCGGTCGCGGCCTCGGCCCGCAGGTGCTATCCAAGTTCGCGCGCGAGGTCGTCTTCGCGCGGCCAGAGCTGACGGCCGTGCGTCGCCACGGTCGAAGAGGGCAACCGCCGCTCCTGGCGCGCCTTCGAGAAGGCCGGCTTCCGCCACGTCGCGCGACGTCGAGGAAGGAGGGCTTCCGCACCGGCTGATGCGGCTCGACCGCAGTTAGCCTGTCGGCATGGAGATCTTCAAGCTGTTCTCGGCGGCTCGACCGACGAGCACGCGACGGAGAAGACGCCGGACGGCTTCCGCTGCAGCGCCGTCTCGCATCGGCCCGAAGATCGGCGCGAAGCGGCATGGGCATGACCGTCTACGAGCTTCCGCCGGGCCAGGCGATCTGCCCGTACCACTTCGAGTGGACCGACGAGGAGTGGCTGATCGTGCTCGACGGCACGGCCGACGCTGCGGACGCCCGAGGGCGAGCGGACGCTCGAGCCCGGCGACACCGTCTGCTTCCCTGCCGGCCCCGACGGCGCGCACCTCGTGCGCAATGCGAGCGACGGCGTCGTGCGCGCGTCGCCATCCTCTCGACGAAGAACGAGTTCGGCATCGCCGAGTACCCGGACAGCGACAAGGTCGGCGTCTGGGCGGGCGGCGCGCATTACATGCTCCGCCGCTCCGACCACCTCGACTACTGGGACGGGGAGCGCTAGCCGGTGGAGCAGGGCAAGATCCGCAACTTCTCGATCATCGCGCACATCGACCACGGCAAGTCGACGCTCGCCGACCGCATTCTCGAGCTGACCGACGCCGTCTCCGCGCGCGACATGCGCGCGCAGGTGCTCGACACCATGGACCTCGAGCGCGAGCGCGGGATCACGATCAAGGCGCAGGCGGTGCGGGTGACGTGGAAGGGGCACGAGCTCAACCTCATCGACACGCCCGGTCACGTGGACTTCACGTACGAGGTGTCTCGGTCGCTGCAGGCGTGCGAGGGCGCGATCCTCGTCGTCGACGCGGCGCAGGGGATCGAGGCGCAGACGCTCGCGAACGCGTACCTCGCGATCGAGAACGGCCTCGAGATCGTCCCGGTCGTGAACAAGATCGACCTGCCGCAGGCCGATCCCGACGGCACCGCCGTCGAGGTGGCCGAGCTGCTCGGCGACGACCCGACGCACGTCGTGCGCATCTCGGCGAAGACAGGGATGAACGTCGGCGACGTCCTCGACGCCGTCGTTGCCCGCGTTCCGGCGCCGGTGGGCGAGCCGGACGCACCGCCGCGCGCGCTCGTCTTCGACTCCTCGTACGACCAGTACCGCGGCGTCGTCGCGTTCGTACGCGTCGTCGACGGCTCCTTCTCGGAGCGCGAGGCATTGCAGACCATGGCCACGGGCACGCGCTTCGACGCGGAGGAGCTCGGCTTCTTCTCGCCGACGATGACTCCGGTTCCCTCTCTCTCCGCCGGTGAAGTGGGCTACGTCATCACCGGCTTGAAGGACGTCTCGCGCCTGCGCGTGGGGGACACGCTCACGTCGGTCGCGCGTCGCGCGATGGAAGCGCTGCCGGGCTACAAGGACGTGAAGCCGATGGTGTTCGCCGGTCTCTTCCCGACCGACTCGGACGCCTACCCGGAGCTGCGCGACGCGCTCGAGCGGCTGAAGCTCAACGACGCCGCCCTCTTCTACGAGCCGGAGACCTCGCAGGCGCTCGGCTTCGGCTTCCGCTGCGGATTCCTCGGACTGCTGCACATGGAGATCGTGCGGGAGCGGCTCGAGCGCGAGTTCAACCTCGATCTGCTCGTCACCGCGCCGAACGTCGCCTACCGCGTCAAGGAGACGAACAACGACGAGTGGCGCGAGGTGCACAACCCGGCCGAGTTCCCGCGCGAGGTCGAGGAAGTCGAGGAGCCGTACGTGAAGGCGTCGATCATCGTCCCGAAGGAGTACGTCGGCACGGTGATGGAGCTGAACAACGATCGCCGCGGAACGTTCGACCAACTCGAGTATCTCTCGCCCGAACGCGTGCACCTGACGTACGAGCTGCCGCTCGGCGAGATCGTGCTCGACTACTACGACCAGCTGAAGTCCCGTACGCGCGGCTACGCGTCGTTCGACTACGACCTCATCGGCTTCAAGCCGGGCGAGCTCGTGCGCGTGGACGTCCTCGTCGGCGGCGAGCCGGTCGACGCGCTCTCGCTCATCATCCATCGCGACTTCGCGTACGACCGCGGCCGGCTGCTCGTCGACAAGCTGCGCGAGGAGATCCCGCGGCAGATGTTCGACGTCCCCATCCAGGCGGCGATCGGCGCACGCGTGATCGCGCGCGAGACGGTGAAGGCGCGCCGCAAGGACGTGCTGGCGAAGTGCTACGGCGGCGACATCTCGCGCAAGCGCAAGCTGCTCGAGAAGCAGAAGGCGGGCAAGAAGCGGATGAAGCAGGTCGGCGCCGTCGAGGTGCCGCAGGAGGCGTTCCTCGCCGTGCTCAGCATCGGCCAGGGGAGCAAGCAGTCGTGAGCCTCGAAATGCGCGAGAGCTGCGAGCGCTGCGGCGCGGGACTTGCGCCGGACGGCGAGGCCGTCATCTGTTCGCACGAGTGCACGTTCTGTGCCGCATGCGGCGCCGAGATGGACCACGTGTGCCCGAACTGCGGCGGCGAGCTCGTGGCGCGGCCGAAGAGGTCTGCATGAGCGGCGTCCGCCATCTGTACGTGCACCTGCCGTTCTGCGCGCACCGGTGCGGCTACTGCGACTTCGTCACGGCAGTCGGCCGCGCCGACCAGCACGGCGCGTACGTCGACGCCCTCCTGCGGGAGCTCGAGCAGGAGCGCCACGTCCTCGCCGGCGGGGTCGAGACCGTCTTCCTCGGCGGCGGGACGCCGACGTTCACGGCGCTCCCCGAGCTCGTGCGCCTGCTCGAGGCGCTGCCCGCAGCGGAGGAGGTCACGGTCGAGGCAAACCCGGAGACGGTGACGCCGGAGCTCGCCGAAGCGCTGCACGCCGCCGGCGTGACGCGCGTCTCGCTCGGCGCCCAGTCCTTCCAGCCGGAGCTGCTGAACGTGCTCGAGCGCGGCGCGCAACCGGACGACGTACGCCGCGCGTTCGCGCACCTGCGCGACGCCGGCTTCGACAATCTCTCGCTCGACCTCATCTACGGCATCCCGGGCCAGACCGTCGCCGACCTCGAGGCCGACCTCGCCGACGCGCTCGCGCTCGAGCCCGAGCACCTCTCCTGCTACGAGCTGGAGGCGAAGCCGGGCACGAGGTTCACGCACGCGTGGGGTGACGAGCTCGCACGGCAGGCCGAGGCGATGGAGGATTACTTCGAGCGCGTCGTCGCGACGCTCACCGACGCCGGCTATCGCTGGTACGAGACGGCGAACTTCTGCCGTGGCGACCGGCGTGCGCTGCACAACCTCGGCTACTGGCTCGGTCGCGACTACCTCGGCATCGGCATGGGCGCCGTCTCGACGATCGCCGGCGAGCGCCGCCGCAACACGCCGAAGCTCGCGCGCTATCTCGCCGGCGACTACGAGCGCGAGCTCGAGACGATCGACGACGACGTGCGCGCCCGTGAGCGGCTGATGCTCGGCCTGCGTCTCGACGACCCGCTCCCGCTCACCGGGCCTCGAGCACGCGCTCGACCCCGCCGGGCTCGCCCGCGTCGAGCGGCTCGGCCTCGCCGAGCGCAGTCGACGGCACGCTCACGCTCACGGAGCGCGGGCGCTTCCTCGGCGGCGGGGTACACCCGCCGAGTTGCTCGCCAGCTAAAATTCCTGCAAATGCAGCTAACTGAGCGGCAACGAGAAATCCTTCGACGCGTCGTCGAGGAGTACGTCGCGACGAGCGAGCCCGTGGGCTCGAAGACGCTCGTCGATCGCGCCGGTCTTCCCATCGCGCCGTCGACGGCGCGCGCCGAGCTCGCCGAGCTCGAGTCGCTCGGACTGCTGACGCATCCGCACACCTCCGCCGGCCGCGTGCCGACCGAGGCCGGCTATCGCTATTACGCCGACGAGGTGCTCGGCCGGATGGCGCCGCAGCCGGCGGAGTTCCCGCTCGACCTGCACACAACCCGGACCGAGGTGGAGTCTGCGCTGCAGGCGACGACAGAGATGCTCTCGCAGGTGACGCGGCTCCTCGCACTCGTGTCCGCGCCGCCGCTCGAGGCGACGACGATCGTCCGCGTCGAGGTCCTGCTGCTGCAGCCCGAGCTCGTGATGGTGGTCGTCATCACGTCCGCCGGCGGAGTCACGAAGCGGCTCTTCCACTTCGACGACGCGGTCGATCCGGGACTCGCGCAGTGGGGGAACGAGTACTTGAACGAGACGGTCTCGGGCCTTCAGCTCGGAACGACGTTGCTGCGCCGCCGCTTCGACGATCCCGGGCTGAGTGTCCGCGAGCGCGCATTCCTCACCGCGTTACGGCCGGCGTTCACCGAGCTCGTGTCGGCCGCGCAACGGCTCTACGTCGGCGGCGCAGCCGACCTGCTCGGCGACGTGCGCAGCGACGAGCTGGAGGCATATCGCAGCCTCTTCGAGCTCGTGGAGAAGCGCGCTGCGCTCCTCGACGTGCTCGGCGACGCGAGCCTCGACGCACGCGGGCCTTTCGTCCGCGTCGGCCGCGAGCTCGCGCACCCGGGCTTGCAGGAGATCGCGCTCGTCGGCGCCGCCTACGGCGTCATGCATCGCGTCCTCGGCGCGGTCAGCCTGATCGGGCCCGTGCGCATGGACTACGAGAAGGCGGTCGGGGCCGTCCGCTCCGCCGCCACCGAGCTTTCCCGCTTCGCCGAGTCGGTCTACACCGACCGCTAACCTCGTCTCATGGCCACGACGGAGCGCGACTACTACGAGCTCCTCGGCATCTCGCGCGGAGCGGACGAGGGGGATATCAAGAAGGCCTTTCGCCGGCTCGCGCGCGAGCTGCACCCGGACGTCTCCTCCGCGCCCGACGCGGAGGAGCGCTTCCGCGAGGTCGTCGAGGCCTACGAAGTGCTCTCGAAGACGGAGACGCGCGAGCTGTACGACCGGTACGGCCACGCCGGCCTGCGCAGCGGCGGCTTTCAGCCCGGCCACTTCGACTTCGGCAGCCTCTCCGACCTCTTCGCCGCGTTCTTCGGCGACGACCTCGTCGGTGCGCGCGCCCGGTCGCGCGGTCCCGATCTCGCCGCCGAGGTCGAGATCGAGCTCGTCGAGGCCGCGCGCGGCACGACGCGCAAGGTGCCGTTCCGGGTCGCCGTGGCGTGCACGCACTGTGGCGGCGACGGCGCCGAGCCGGGAAGCGAGATCACGACGTGCCCGGCCTGCGGCGGCGCGGGACGCCTGCAGCAGGTCTCGCGCAGCGTCTTCGGCGAGTTCGTGCGCACGCAGGCGTGCCCGACGTGCGGCGGCTCCGGCCGGAAGATCGAGACGCCGTGCGCCGTGTGCGAAGGAGCCGGCCGCGTCGTCGAGGAACGGCGGCTCGACGTCGAGATCCCGCCGGGCATCCACGACGGCCAGCAGATCCGGCTCAGCGGCGAAGGGCACGCCGGCACGCTCGGTGCACAGGCAGGCGACGCCTACGTGCGCGTCCGCGTGCGCCCCGACCAGCGCTTCGTGCGCGAGGGCAACGACATCTTCTCCACCGTCGACCTGACGATGACGCAGGCGGCGCTCGGCGCGACGGTCGCTGTTCCGACGCTCGAGGGCCCCGAAGAGCTCGAGTTCGAGGCCGGGACGCAGCCCGGCACCGTCCGTGTGCTGCGCGGCAAGGGGATGCCCGTGCTGCAGGGCTTCGGGCGCGGGGACCAGCGCGTGCTCGTGAACGTCGTCGTGCCGCGGCATCTGAGCGACGAGCAGCGCCTGCTGCTCCACGACTTCGACGCGCACGCCGACGAGCGGACGTACAAGCCCGACGAGGGCTTCTTCGACAAGCTCAAGAGCGCCTTCCGCTGAAGCGCTACGTGATCGTCGGCGGCGAGCCGGAGCTCGCGCTGCTGCTCCATCTGTTTCCCGAAGGCGTCGAAGAGCTCGACGGCGCGTTCGCCGTCTACGCGGACGAGCCGCCCATCGGCTTCGACATGATCGAGGCCGAGGACGTGCGCGAGGGGTGGGAGGACGCATGGAAGGACTTCCACCACGGCGTCGCCATCGGGCGCCTCTGGGTCGGCCCGCCGTGGGAGTCACCGCCGGCCGAGGCGACTCCGGTCGTGATCGATCCGGGCCGCGCATTCGGCACGGGCGCGCATCCGACCACGCGGCTCTGCCTCGAGCTCCTGCAGGAGGTCGAGCCGACGAGCCTGCTCGACGTCGGCTCCGGCTCAGGCGTGCTCTCCATCGCAGCCGCGAAGCTGGGCTTCGCGCCCGTCGGCGCGTTCGACCTCGACGAGGTCGCAATGGAGACGACCGCCGCGAACGCCGAGGCGAACGGCGTCGACGTCGACGTCCTCGACGAGCTGCGGCCGGCGGCGCTCGCGGTGATGAACATCGCGCTCGACGTGGTCGAGGGCCTGCTTCCCAAGCTGCAGGTCGAGCGGGCGATCGTCTCCGGCTATCTCGAGCGCGACGACCCGCGCGCAACCGGATGGCAACGCCTCGACCGGCGTGTGCTGGACGGCTGGGCGGCAGACGTGCTCGAATTCCGTCCGTGACGACGTTCTCCGTCCAGTTCCTGGGCTGCAAGGTCTCCCACGTCGACGCGCACGAGGTGCGCGAGGCGCTCCTCGCCGGCGGTCACGCCGAGTGCGACGACTCCGAGGTCGCCGTCGTCAACACGTGCTGCGTCACGAACGAGGCGGTGGCGAAGTCGCGCAAGGCCGCCGCACGCGCCGCCCGCACGCACCGGCGCGTGTACGTGACCGGTTGCGGCGCCAACCTCGCCGGGCATGCGTTCGCCGGCCTGCCTTCCAACGTCGTCGTCGTCGCGCGACGGAGCGAGGAGACACCCGCGTTCGTCGCAGGCGACGTCGGCGCGATCGGCTGCGTGCAGGCCGACGCGCGGCTCGACCGCGTGCGCGCGTTCGTCAAGGTGCAGGACGGCTGCAGCTTCTCGTGCAACTTCTGCGTCATTCCCCTCGTGCGCGGCGCCTCGCGCAGCCGGCGCGCTCCTGCCGTGCTCGCCGAGATCGCGCGCCGCGTCGAGCAGGGGCACCGCGAGGTCGTGCTCACCGGCATCAATCTCGGCTGCTACCGCGACCGCGAAGCGGGCTACGACCTGCCGCGGCTCGTCCGCGCGGCGGGCGCGACGCCCGGCCTCGAGCGCCTGCGCCTGTCGTCGATCGAGATCAACCACGTCAACGAGGCGCTCGTCGCCGCGCTGCGGGAGACGCCGAACGTGAGCCGGCACCTGCACGTGCCGCTCCAGTCCGGCGACGACGGCGTGCTGCGCGCGATGGGCCGGCGCTACTCCGCGCAGACCTTCCTGCGCCGGCTTGCGCCGCTGCAGGACGAGTTCAACCTGACGAGCGACGTCATCGTCGGCTTCCCGGCCGAGGACGAGCTCGCGTTCGCGAACACGCTCCGCGTCGCCCGCGACGCGGGCCTGACGAAGGTGCACGTCTTTCCGTACTCGCCCCGTCCGGGGACGGTCACCGAGCACGACGACCCGGTCGCGCCTGCGGTGAAGCAGGAGCGGAGCGCGCGACTGCGCGAGCTCTCGGACGAAGCATCGCGCGCGCGCTGGCGGACGAAGATCGGCCGCGACGACCTCGTGCTCGTCGACCGCCCGGGCCGCGGGTACGGCGACGACTACTCGCCGTGGATCGTCGGCGGCCACGAGGTCGGCCGCTTCGTGCGCGTCCGCGGCGCCTCGGTCACCGAGGAGGGGATCCTCGCTGCCTGAGGATTGCCTCTTCTGCCGGCTCTACCGGGAGGGCGACCACGTCGCGGCCATCGACGGCTTCGTCGCCATCCGCGACATCAACCCGCAGGCGGGGACGCACCTGCTCGTCATCCCCGAGCGGCACGTCGACAGCTTCCACCACATCGCCGAGTTCACCGCCGACGAGGACAAGCGCATGCTCGACTTCATCGCCGACGTCGCTGCAGGAGCGGGCCTGAGCGACTACCGTGTCGTCGTCAACGCCGGTGCGGGAGCCGGCCAGACGGTGTTCCATCTCCATTGGCACGTGCTGGGCGGCGGCTTGACCGGGAGGATGACGTGAGTCGGATCGAGACGATCGAGGGGGAGCTGCGCGAGGCCATGAAGGCCCGCGACGCCGAGCGCCGCGACGCGCTGCGGCTCATCCTCAACGCGCTCAAGGGCTCGGAGAAGGAGCTGCAGCGGCCGCTGTCCGAGGACGAGGAGCTCCAGGTCCTCCAGCGCGAGCGCAAGCGCAGGGTCGAGGCAGCCGAGGCGTTCCGCGACGGGCGGCCGCGAGGAGCAAGCCGCATCCGAGGAGCGCGAGCTCGCCGTGCTCGAGGAGTTCATGCCCTCGCAGCTCTCCGAGGAGGAGATCGAGGAGATCGTCGACGACGCCATCGCCGAGGTGGGCGCGACGAGCATGGCCCAGCTCGGCCGCGTGATGGCGGACGTGATGCCGCAGGTCGCCGGCCGCGCCGACGGCTCCGTCGTCAGCCAGATCGTCCGCGAGAAACTGGCCTAGCGGCACCACCGTTCCGACGGGAGCTCGCAACGGCGGCGCCACCGTTCCGCTGGGAGCCGCGAACCAGGGGGCCGTCCGCCTACACTGAATCGTGTGCAGGACGTTCTCGAGGTTCCGAACGACGTAGCGGCCGAGCTCGCCGGGATCGGCGACGGTGTTCTCGGCGCGCTCCGGGACCGGCTCGGCTGCACGATCAACCTGCGCGGCAACCGGCTGACGCTCGACGGCGACGACGCGAAGGTCTCGGAGGCGCGCGCGGTCGTGGAGGAGCTCGTCGAGCTCGTCGAGAGCGGGCAGGAGGTCGGCGCCGGCACGATCGACACGATCCTCAACGCGATCGACCAGGCCGAGGACGTCCGCGACATCTTCGAGGACGTCGTCTGGTCGCATCGCGGCAAGCGGATCACGCCGAAGACGGTCACGCAGAAGCGCTACGTGGACGCGATCCGCGAAGGCACCATCACGTTCGGCATCGGGCCCGCCGGCACGGGCAAGACGTACCTCGCCGTCGCGCTCGCCGTCGCGGCGCTCTCCGAGCGGCAGGTCGGGCGAATGATCCTCACGCGTCCCGCGGTGGAGGCGGGCGAACGGCTCGGGTTCCTTCCCGGTGACATCGCGGCGAAGGTCGACCCGTACATGCGTCCGCTGTTCGACGCGCTGTACGACACGATGGATCCCGAGCGCCTGAACACGTACATCGAGCGCGGGACGATCGAGGTCGCGCCGCTCGCATACATGCGTGGAAGAACCCTTAACGACAGCTTCATCATCCTCGACGAGGCGCAGAACACGTCGCCGGAGCAGATGCAGATGTTCCTGACGCGCCTCGGCTTCGGCTCCAAGGTCGTCGTCACCGGGGATGTCACGCAGGTCGACCTGCCGCGCGAGCAGGCGTCCGGCCTCATCCAGGTGCAGGACATCCTCGGCGACGTGGACGGGATCTCGTTCGTGCACTTCGGGCACGAGGACGTCGTGCGGCACAAGCTCGTGCAGCGCATCGTCGAGGCGTACAAGAAACACTCCGAGGAGACCGGGACGCAGCGGCGCCGGTGATCGAGGTCGAGGTCGAGAACCGCTCCGGCGTCGACGTCGACGAGGACGGCGCCGTCGAACTCGTTCGGCGTGTGCTGGCCGCCGAGGGCGTCGACTCCGGCGAGATCGGGCTCGCGTTCGTCTCGCCGGAGGAGAGCCGGTCGCTCAAGAGCGAGCACCTCGGCGTGGACGAGGCGACCGACGCGCTCGCGTTCCCCGTCGACGGCCTCGACGAGCTGCCGGCCGGGCTTCCGCGCCAGCTCGGGGACGTTGTCGTGTGCCCCGACATCGTCGGCGCCGCATGGCGGGGGCCGATCGTGCACGCGGTGCTCCACCTCGTCGGGTACGACCACGGCGAGACGATGGAGGCGCGAGAGGCGCTGCACCTGTGACAGTGACGACGCCGCCGCCACGCGAGCGCGCACGCGAAACGCCGCCCCCGGCGCCGGGGCGGGCGCCGACGCTGCTCGACAGCTTCAACTACGCGTTCGAAGGGATCATCCACGTCCTCCGCACGCAGCGGAACCTGCGCATCCACTTCGTCATCGCCATCGTCGTCATCGGGGCGGCGGCAGCGGTCGGCGTCGGGCGCGACGATCTCATCCTGCTCCTGATGGCGATCGCGTTCGTGCTCGTCGCGGAGATGATCAACTCCGCGATCGAGGGCACCATCGACGTCTCGACGACGTCGTTCGACCCGAACGCGAAGCTCGCGAAGGACATCGCCGCCGGAGCTGTCCTCATCGCCTCGGTGACCGCGATCGCCGTCGGCTACCTCGTCTTCGCGCACGCTGCCGCGCATCGCACCGCACGCGTGCTCGACCGCGTCCGTGACGCGCCGGCCGAGATCACGCTCGTCGCCCTCGTCCTCGTCGTCCTCGTCGTCATCACCACCAAGGCGCTGACGCGCAGCGGCACGCCGCTGCGCGGCGGGCTGCCGTCCGGCCACGCGGGCGTCGCGTTCGCGGGATGGATGGCGGCGACGTACGTCTCCAGCGACCAGCATCGCTTCCTGATCTCGTCGCTCACGTTCGTCATGGCCCTGCTCGTCGCGCAGACGCGGGTCGAGGCCGGCGTCCACTCGCGGCTCGAGGTGCTGTACGGCGGCGCGCTCGGCGCACTCGTGACGCTCGTCGTCTTCCAGGTACTGACGTGACGGGACCGGAGCTCGTGGAGCGCGCGGAGGCGGCTGCCGCGAACGCATATGCGCCGTACTCGAAGTACTTCGTCGGGGCATCGCTGCTGACGGCCGACGGCCGCATCTTCGACGGCGTCAACGTCGAGAACGCCGCCTATCCGCTCGGCGTCTGCGCGGAGAAGTCCGCGATCGCCGCCGCCGCGACCGCCGGCGTGCGTCCCGGCGAGATCGACGCGATCGGCATCACGGCGTCGCCGTGCGGCGGCTGCCGCCAGTGGCTGCACGAGTGGCGCGTGGGGCGCGTGTGGTTCCGCCGCGCCGACGGCACGATCGCCGACTACGCGGCGGACGAGCTGCTCCCGGACACCTGGGATCTTCCCTGATGAAGTCGGGCTTCGTCGCCATCGCCGGCCGGCCGAACGTCGGCAAGTCGACGCTCGTGAACGCCCTCTGCGGTGGCAAGGTCGCCATCGTCTCCGACAAGCCGCAGACGACGCGGCGGAGGATCTTCGGGATCGCGAACGGCGACGACTACCAGCTCGTGCTCGCCGACCTGCCCGGTTTCCAGCGTCCCCGCGATGCGCTCACCGAGCGGATGCAGCACACGGTCGACAGGTCGTTCGAGGAGGTCGACGTCGTCGTCTTCGTGCTCTCCGCACGCGAGCGGATCGGCGCAGGCGACCGCTTCATCGCCTCGCGCGTCTTTGCCCTCGAAGTGCCCGTCGTGATCGCTCTCAACAAGGTCGACCGCCTGAAGGCGGGGCACATCGCCGAGCAGATGAACGCAGCCGCGCGCTTGGGGAACTTCCACGCGCTCCATCCGGTGAGCGCAAAGACCGGCGACGGGATCGCCGAGCTGCGCGACGAGCTCGTCGGGCTCCTGCCGGAGGGACCGCTCTACTTCCCGCGCGAGCAGCGAACCGATCTCACGGTCGAGGCGCAGATCGGCGAGCTGATCCGCGAAAAGGCGCTCTGGCTGACGCGCGACGAGATCCCCCATGCCATCTCCGTCGAGATCGAGGAGATCGGGGAGAAGGCGATTCGCGCGTTCCTGCTCGTCGAGACCGAGTCGCAGAAGCAGATCGTCGTCGGCAAGGGCGGCGCGATCGTCAAGGACATCGGCACGCGCGCGCGGCCGGAGATCGAGGCGCTCCTCGGGCATCAGGTCTTCCTCGAGCTCGTCGTCAAGGTGCGGCCGCGCTGGCGCCGCGACGAGGCGCAGCTCGACCGGCTCGGCGTCTAGACTACACGTCGCGCCGCCGTGTGCGGCGAGCCACGCCTTCAGCGCGTTCACTCGCTGCACCGCCGACGCGAGCTCGGCCCGCACGGTCGCGCTCGCGGCCGCGTCGTGGACGAGGCTCGCGTACCCCGCTTCGCTCGCGCCCGTCTCGCTGTAGAGCATCAAGATCGACGCCGGCTGCAAGCGCGCGTGCCGGCGCATCCGGAACGTGCGCGACTGCACCCGCGTCGAGCGCATCGGTCACGACGACGCCGTCGAATCCGAGCTTCCCGCGCAGCAGGTCGGTGACGATCGCGTGCGAGAAGACCGCCTGCACGCCGCTCGGGTCGAGCGCCGGATAGGACGCATTCGACACCATCACGAGCTTCGCTCCGGCTGCGATCGCGGCCTTGAACGGCGCCAGCCGCGCGGTGAGGAACGCGGCGCTGCGGCCGATCGTCACGGCTCGGTCGTCGGTGCTTGCCACCGCGCTTCCGAGCCCGGGGAAGTGCTTCGCCGTCGCGGCCACGCCGCCGCTCTGGAGGCCGGTCACGAACGCGCTCGCCAGTTCGGCGACGAGGGAGGGATCGCTTCCGAACGAACGCGTGCCGAGGAAGCTGCGCGGCGTCGAGATCGTGTCAGCGACGGGCGCGAAGTCGATGCCGACGCGGGCCTGCCGCAGCGCGGGCGCCGCTGCCGCCGCCTGCGCGTGCGCCTCGGTCGCCGTTCCCATCGACGCCGCCGCCAGCGTGGGCGGCGCCCACGGCAGCCGCCGCACCGACCCGCCTTCCTGATCGACCCCGACGAGCAGCGGTGAGCCGCGCCTGCAGGCGACCGCCTGCAACCGGGCGACGGCCGCCGCGGTCGTCTGTGCGCTCGTCCAGCTGTTGCCGAGCAGGAGCACGCCGCCGACCTGGCCGGCGGCGACGCGTGCGAGCAACGACGGCGTCGGTTGCCCGCGCAGCGGCGCGATGATCACGGTTCCGCTGGGCGACGCGGCCGCAGGCCCGGCCCAGACCGCCGCGAGCGACGGCGACGCTACGCGCGAGCCAGCGTCGGCGCCGCGGTGCCGGCGAAACGGGCTCCGGTATCGGGATCGAAGTAGTGGAACCGAGAAGGATCGACCGAGAGGCGGAGCGGAGCGCCCGGCCGCGCTGTGGTCGACGGAACGACGCGGGCGGTGAAGAGCGTCCGCGACTCACCGATGATCACCTCTTCCTCGTCCGCCTCGCGTGCGCCGCTCACGTCCACGGGCACGGCGTCGAGGGAGAAGATGACGTGCGTCTCGGCGCCGAGCTCCTCGACCACTTCGACATCGACGTCGACCTGCGGCAGCGAGGGATCGGCGAAGGCGGCGTCCTCGAACGTCTCCGGCCGGATCCCGACGACGACGCGGCCGTGCGCACCCTCAGGCACGGTGCGCGGCGCGACGGGCAGCGTGAAGCCTGCGAACGTCAGCACGCCGTCCGAGAGGTCGGCCTCGACGAGGTTCATGGCCGGCGAGCCGATGAACGCCGCCACGAACAGGTTGGTCGGCCGGGCGTAGAGGGCCTGCGGCGTGTCCACCTGCTGGACGCGGCCGTCCCGGAGCACCGCCACACGCTGCCCGAGCGTCATGGCCTCGACCTGGTCGTGCGTCACGTAGATCGTCGTCGTGCGCAGACGCGAATGGAGGCTGGCGAGCGAGGCGCGCATGCTCACGCGCAGCTTCGCGTCGAGGTTCGAGAGCGGTTCGTCCATGAGGAACGCCTTCGGCTCGCGCACGATCGCGCGCCCCATGGCGACGCGCTGGCGCTGGCCGCCCGACAGCGCCGCAGGCTTGCGGTCGAGCATGTCCTCCAGGCCGAGGAGCTTCGCGGCCTGCTCGACGCGCTGCGCGGCCTCCTTCTTCGGCGTCTTGCGCACCTTCAGGCCGTAGCCGAGGTTCTCGCGGACGCTCATGTGCGGATAGAGGGCGTAGCTCTGGAACACCATCGCGACGTCGCGGGAGCGCGGGGGCAGCTCGGTCACGTCGCGCCCGTCGATGCTGATCGTGCCGCCGGTGGTGTCCTCCAGGCCAGCGATCATTCGGAGAAGCGTGGACTTGCCGCAGCCCGACGGACCCACGAGGACGAGGAACTCGCCGCTCTCGACCTCGAGCGAGACGTCGTCGACGGCGACGACGCCGCCGGTGAAGACCTTGCTGACACGATCGAGCACGATCCCCGCCACAGGCATGCAGTCTATACCGGCGACCGACACGAAACGCAATGGCATTGACCAATTTCGGAACACTGGGCTATAGTGCGCCGGCCATGAGCGTGCCCAAGGTGACGAAGCAGAGCCACACGCGCCAGCAGGTCTTCGACCTCATCCAGCAGCTCGGTGTCGGCACCGCGATCCCGTCCGAACGGCAGCTCAGCGCCGACCTCGGCGTCTCGCGGCTGACCGTCCGCGCCGCGCTCGACGACCTCGCGCGCGAGGGCTACCTCGTCCGCCGCCGCGGCAGCGGGACCTACGTCCAGCAGCCGAAGATCTCCCAGGAGCTGACCATCACCTCGTTCAGCGAGGACATGCGCCGGCGCGGGATGGTGCCGGGAAGCCGCACCTTGTCCATGACGACGATCCTCGCCGGGGCCCAGCTCGGGCGGTTCCTGCAGGTGTCTCCATCGGAGCCAATCCTCGTGATCAAGCGGCTTCGGCTCGCCGACGGCGAGACGATGGCGATCGAGACGCTCCATTTGCCCGCAGGGGCTCGTGCCCGGCCTCAGCGCCAAGGATCTGACCGGATCGTTCTACGCACTGCTCCAGGAGCGGTACGGCATCCACATCGCGACGGGCACCCAGGCGATCGAGCCGACCGTGACGAACGAGGAGGAGTCGGCTGCGCTCGGCGTCCCGCTCCACTCACCCGCCTTCCTGTTCGAACGGACGAGCGTCGACGAGCGCGGCCGCACGGTCGAGTTCGTCCACTCGGTCTATCGGGGCGATCGCTACCGGATCGTGACCGAGCTGCAGCGCCCTCAGGGCTGAGCTCAGGCTGACCGGTCCGCTTTCGAGACCCGGGGGTTGACACCGTTGGTCCGGTGTGCCAATGTCCGACCGTGGCCAACTGGTATAGACCAATCGACGCACCGACCACCGTGTGCAGTCCCGCAGGCCACCGGGGCGCAGATGCGCCGGGCGTCGACGGCTCGAGGAGACTTGCATGAGACTACGAGTTGTCGTGGCGGCCGCTCTCGCCGTCGCGCTCGGCGTCATGGCGGCATCCGCCGGCGCGTCGAGCGGGCATCAGCAGGCCAACAAGTTGACGGTCTGGCTCCAGGTCGACGCACAGTCGGGTTGGCCCGACGTCGTCGCAGCAGCGAACCAGGCATTCCAGGCTCAGAACCCCGGCTGGACGGTCAACGTGCAGTACCAGAACTGGGGCGATCATCTCCAGAAGTTCGACGCGACCATCGCCGGTAACGACACCCCTGACGTGATCGAGATGGGGAACACCGAGATGACCGCGTACATGACGTCCGGAGCGTTCGCGGACCTCACCGCCAGCAAGTCGCAGTTCCCCAACTCCGACCACTGGCTGGCGGGACTCGCGAAGTCCGGCTTGTACCAGGGCAAGCTCTACGGCGTGCCCTACTACGCCGGCTCGCGCGTCGATCACCTATCGCACGGACCTCTTCAAGAAGGCGGGCATCGCGAAGCCGCCGACCAGCCTCACGCAGTTCACGTCCGACCTGAAGAAGGTCGCGGCGATGGAGAAGGGCGTGAAGGGCTTCTCGGCCATGTACATGGCCGGCACCGACTGGTACAGCGCGCTCGACTGGGTCTTCGACTACGGCGGAACGATCGCCACCACGCACGCCCACAAGTGGGTGGGCGCCCTCAACTCGAAGCAGTCGATCGCCGGGCTCACCGCGTACAAGAACTTCTTCACCGCGGTGGCTCCCAAGTCGGCGGCAACGCTCGACGAAGCGAATCCGGCGCCGTACACGGTGTTCTCGCAGGGACTGGCGGGCGCGATTCTCGGCCCGGCCTGGTTCAGCTGCTGCACCGGCACGAAGTACAAGGCCGTCACGGGTCAGTTCGTGATGCCGAGCCACGTCGCCGGCAAGCCGATCCCCGGCTTCCTCGGCGGCTCCGACGTCGCCGTGCCCGCTGAGAGCGGCAACAAGGCGCAGGCGATCCAGTGGATCGCCGACTTCACCAGCACGGCGAACGAGCAGTCCCTCCAGAACAAGGGGAACATTCCGAACGCGACGAACCTCCTCGGCAACACGGTGAACGCTCGTGCCGCTGCGCAGAGCTGGTTCGTCCCGCAGGCCAAGCACTGGGTCGACGTCGAGAACGGGAACATCCTCCGCACGATGCTCGCCCAGATCCTCACCGGGAAGCTGTCGGTGAAGCAGGCGGCGACGACCGCCAGCGACAACATCGCGTACACGCTCAACCAGCCTAGCCGGAAGGCTGGGCTGAACGAGATGGCAAGCGCCGCCGAGACCACGCCCAAGTGGTCTCGGCGGCGCCGTTTTACGTGGCGGCGTGCCGGCCAGGGCGCGGTGCCCTACGCGCTCGTTGCGCCGGTCGTCGTCGTCATGGGGGCGATCCTCGGCTACCCGCTGTACAGCCTCGTGCGGATCGCGCTCGACCGTTACGGCCTCACCGAGCTGATCCAGCACAAGGGCGTCTACATCGGGCTGAAGAACTTCGACAGCGTCCTCCACGACAGCGTCTTCTGGCACACGTTGCTCCGCACGATCGTGTTCGCGGCCACGAACGTCGGACTGACGATGGTCATCGGAACGTTCCTCGCGCTCTTGCTCGTCCGCATCTCGACCTGGGTCCGGGTGCTCCTCACCTCCGGCCTCGTGCTCGTGTGGTCGATGCCGCCGGTGGTCGCCGTCCAGGTCTGGAACTGGATGATCAATTCGGAGAACGGCGTCCTCAACTACATCCTCACCGAGCTCCACTTCGGCAACTACTTCCAGCACAACTGGATGGAGACGCCGCTCTCTCAGCTCGGCATGGTGACGACGCTCATCGTGTGGGGCGCGCTCCCCTTCGTCGTCATCACCATCTACGCGGCCCTCTCGCAGGTGCCGCGGGAGCTCGTCGAGGCGGCCGAGATCGACGGCGCCCGCTCGTGGCGCGTCTTCCTCGACGTGACGGTGCCCGTGATCACGCCCGTCCTGCTCATCCTCACGAGCCTCTCCATCCTCTGGGACTTCGGCGTCTTCACGCAGGCGTACTTGCTCATCGGGCAGCCGCACATCACAAGCGCCAACTACCTGATGGGCATCTACCTCTTCGAGCAGGGCTACGTGAACGCCAACTTCGGCCTGGGGGCCGCCATCTCCATCCTCATGCTCGTGATTGTCGCGGCGATGAGCGTCGTCTACGTGCGGCGGATGCTCCGGATCGGGGATGTGTCGTGAGCGTCCGCAACGCCCGCCGTAATGCGTGGAACATCGTCGGCGTCGCGATCTTCGTCGTCATGATCTTCCCGGTCTTCTGGATGGTCTCGACCGCGTTCAAGAGCGACGACCAGATCAACGCGCTGACGCCGACGTGGTTCCCGCTCCATCCGACGCTCGAGCACTTCCGCGCCGCGCTGGCGAAGCCCTATTTCTGGGACGACGTGAAGAACAGCGTCATCGTCGTCCTCGTCACGGTCACGATCGCGATGGTGCTCGCGTTCCTCGCCGCGGTCGCGCTCTCGAAGTACAGGTTCACCGGCCGGAAGCTCTTCATCGTTCTCGTCATCGGCGTGCAGATGCTTCCCGGCGCCGGCCTGATCATCCCGCTCTACGTCGTCCTCGCCCGCTACCACGAGGTGAACACGCTCACCGGCGTCATCCTCGTCTACCTCACGGGCGTGCTCCCGTTCTCGGTCTGGACGCTGCGGGGCTTCATCCTCGGCATTCCGAAAGACCTGGAGGAGGCGGCGATGGTGGACGGGAGCACTCGCCTCGGCGCCTTCGCGCGCATCCTCCTGCCGCTCGTCGCACCGGGGCTTGTGGCGACGTCCGTCTTCGCGTTCATCACGAGCTGGAACGAGTACATCTTCGCCCGCGTCCTGCTGAACGACGGCTCGAAGCAGACCATCACGGTGTGGCTCTCGTACTTCCTCGGCACGAGCCGGCAGACGGACTGGGGCGCGCTCATGGCCGCCTCGACGCTCACGGCGATTCCCGTTGTCGTCTTCTTCCTCCTCATTCAGCGCCGCATCGCCTTCGGGCTGACCGCAGGCGCGGTCCGAGGCTAAGTGGTATTGACCACTGACCCGAGATGCGAAAGGATGCACAGGTGACCCTCCAACCGCGCGCGGCGAGCAGTGGCTGCTCGTACTTCGGAGTACGGGTCGTCCGCCACGTTCGGCGCGACATGGCCGATCTCGCCGCGCGCGGCTATACCGGGGTGCTGCACACGTTCTCCGAGAACGACCTCGACTACTACCGGGGGACGTTCGCAGAGATGGTCGCCGTCTCCCACGACGCCGGGCTGACCGTGCAGGTGAGCCCGTGGGGGCTCGGCCGCACCTTCGGCGGCGAGGCGGAGAGCCGGTGGGTCGCGTTCCATCCCGAGGAGTGCCAGGTGCTGGACGACGGCCGCCGCGTCGCTGCGGCGTGCCTGAACAGCCCGGCGTACCGCGCGTTCTGCCAGGAGTGGGCCGCGGCTGCGCTCGACGCGGGCGTCGACGCGGTCTTCTGGGATGAGCCGGCCTGGGTCGTTCCGATCCACGTCGGCGTCGAGGATGATGCGCGCTGGACGTGCCGCTGCGACCACTGCCGCGAGCGGTTCGGCGGCGATCTTCCGCGTGAGCAGACGCCGGAGGTGCGCGCATTCCGCGAGGCGTCGGTGGTCGAATTCCTGCGCGAGGCGGTCGCCGACGTGGCCGCGCGCGGCGGCGACAACACGATCTGCCTCCTGCCGTCCACCGAAGGGACGCAGGGCATCTCCGACTGGGATGCCGTTGCATCGCTTCCCGGACTGACGACCTTCGCGACCGATCCGTATTGGAAGCATTGGGGCGAGCCGGCCGGTCCGTTCGTCCGCCGCTTCGCGCGCCTGCTCGGCGAGACGTGCGCGCGGCACGGCGTCGGCGCGCAGCTGTGGGTGCCGAGCTTCGGCCTCACACGCGACGAGATCCCCGACCTCGAGGCGGCGATTGCAGGTGCGCGGGAGGAAGGCATCGACGATCTCTGGACGTGGGGCTACGAGGCGTGCGGCCACATGACCGCCATCGCGACCCCCGATGCCCCGCTCGTCTGGGAGGCGGTCACGACCGCGCTCACGGGCGCGCCCGCGTTGGAGGACCGGCCGACCCGCGCGCTCGTCGGCCTGATGAACGCCGCGGACGACGCGGTCGCCGATGCGGTGGCCGCGGCCGGAGACGAGCTCGCGACGGCGGTCGACGCCATCGTCGAGCGGCTCGCGCGCGGCGGCAGGCTCGTCTATGTCGGCGCCGGCACGTCGGGGCGGCTCGGCGAGCTCGACGCGTTCGAATGCGGTCCGACGTTCGGATCGCCGGCCGGCGAAGTCGTCGCGTTGGCCGTCGACGAGATCGACGCCGAGGACGACGAGGAGCTCGGTCGCGGGCTCGTCCGCGAGGCGGACGTCGGCGCGGACGACGCCGTCGTCGCGGTGAGCGCCGGCGGCTCGACGCCGTTCACTGTTGCGGCCCTCGGCGAGGCTCTCGCGCGCGGCGCGCTCGGCGTCGCCGTCGTCTGCGCGCCGAACAGTCCGCTTGCTGCGGTCGCGGATCACGCCGTCGTCGCCGATGTCGGCCCCGAGCTCGTCAGTGGGTCGACGCGCCTGAAGGCCGGGACGGCGCAGAAGATGATCTTGAACGCGATCTCGACGGTGACGATGATCCGGCTCGGTCGCACGTACGCCGGCCTGATGGTCGGGGTCGTTCAGCACAACGAGAAGCTGCGCGAGCGCGCGCGGCACAACGTCGTGCTTGCGAGCGGCGCTCCCGAGGACGCGGTCGACGCTGCACTCGCCGAGGCGGGCGGCGATGCGCGCGTCGCACTCGTCGCGCTGCTCGCCGGCGTCGACGCAGAGGACGCTCGCCGTCGGTTGGAGGGAGCGCGCGGTTCGGTCAGCGTCGCTCTTGGAGGCCGGCGATGAGGCTCGGCGTGGAAGCGGCACTCGTTCGCGGGGAGCTCGTCGCAGGAGACGTCGACGTCGAAGACGGAGTCGTCGTGGACGTCGGCCTCGCCGGCGGCATGCGCGGCCGCATTGCAGTGCCGGGCTTCGTCGACCTGCAGGTGAATGGATTCGGCGGCGTGGATTTCCTCTCCGCAGCGACCGAGGACTACGTGCGGGCCGGCGAGGCGCTGCTGCATACGGGCGTCACCGCGTACCAGCCGACGTTCATCACGGCGGCCGAGAGCACGATCGTCGACGCACTGCGCGCGTTGCCCGTCAACGGCGCGCGGCCGCGGATCCTCGGCGCGCATCTCGAAGGGCCGTTCCTGTCGCCGGAACGCCTCGGCACGCATCCGCAGGCGCACCGGCGCGATCCGGACCTCGACCTGCTCGAGCGGCTGCTCGAGCCCGGCAGCGTGACCGAGATGACACTCGCACCCGAGCTGCCCGGCGCGGGCGCGGTGATCCGCCGTCTGCTCGAACGCGGCGTCGTCGTCTCGGCCGGCCACACGAACGCGACCGCTGCAGGAGGCGCACGACGCGTTCGACCTCGGCGTGTCGACGACGACGCATCTCTTCAACGCGATGCGGCCGTTTCGCTCGCGCGACCCCGGCATCGTCGGCGTGGCGCTCACGCGGCGCGAGGTGTTCGTGCAGATGATCGTGGACGGCCACCATCTGGCCGACGAAACCGTTCGCCTCGTGTGGGCGGCCGCCGAAGGCCGGCTCGCGCTCGTCACCGACGCGACCGCGGGCGCCTCGAACGGCGGCGGCATTTATCAGCTCGGAGAGGTCGAGATCGAGGTCGCGGACGGCCCGCCGACGCGGGAGGACGGCGTCTTCGCCGGCACGGTGCTGACGATGATCGACGCGATCCGGAACGTGCATGCGCTCGGTATCCCCTTCGAAGACGCGATCGGGGCGGCGACGGCTGTGCCGGCGCGCATCCTCGGTCGCACGGACGTGGGCGTGCTCGAGCCCGGCGCCGCCGCTGACATCGTCGTCATCGACGACCGCCTCGACATCGTCAATGTGCTCTGCGCGGGAGAAGAGCGTGTCGTGGCTCGAGACTGAGCTGCGGGAGCAGCCGGCCGCGCTCGCGCGACTGCTCGACCGGCAGGGCGCGCGCGCAGCGGAGCTCGCCGCCGTGTTCCGCCGCGACGACGTTCGCTACGTACTGATCGCGTCGCGCGGCAGCTCGTCGAACGCGGCTCGGTACGCGCAGTACGTGCTTGGGCGCGCAAACCGCGTGCCGGTGATGTTCGCGACGCCGTCGCTGTACACGATCTACGAACAGCCGCCGCGACTCGACGGCGCGATCGTCATCGGGATCTCGCAGTCGGGCGCGTCGCCCGACGTGCGCGCCGTCCTGGCCGAGGCGCGTCGGCAGGGCCGTCCGACCATCGCGCTGACGAACGATCCGAGCTCGCCGCTCGCGAGCGAGGCCGAGTACGTGCTGCCGCTCGAGGCGGGCGAGGAGAAGGCGGTTGCGGCGACCAAGACGTACCTCAACTCGCTCGGCGCGATCGCGTTGATGTTCGCGGCGATCAGCGACGACGCCGTCGCGCGCGCGGAGCTGGAACGCATGCCGGGCCTGCTCGAGGAGCAGATCGAGCTCGCGTTCGAACCTGCGCCTGCGCTGGCCAGTTACATGGGTGTCGCGGGAGCGACGGTCGTCGCGCGCGGAGTCAACTACGGAACGGCGTTCGAGATCGCGCTGAAGATCCGTGAGCTGTCGGGTCTCATGGTCGAGGCGTATTCGCCGGCAGATCTCATGCACGGGCCGATCGCCGCGATCCGCCCCGGCTGGCCCGTCGTCGTCGTCGCGCCCTCTGGCCCCGCGCACGAAAGCGTCGCCGAGCTCGTGCCCGCGCTCGTGGCACGGCAGGCGCGGCTGCTCGCCGTGTCCGACGTGCCCGAGCTGCTCGCGCAGGCGGACACGGCGCTGCCGCTCGTCGCGGGGGTGCCCGAGTGGCTGAGCCCCCTGGTCGCGGTCATTCCCGGTCAGGTGACGGCGATGCGGCTCGCGCGGCTGCGCGGCCTCGACGTCGACAACCCCGCCGGTCTGCGCAAGGTGACGCTCACGCGCTGAGCGGGCGTCGCAGGACGATCAGGTCCTGCGTCGGGTTTCCGCGCGCTCCTTCCGGCTCGATCCGGACGACGTCGAAACCGCGCGCAAACGTTTCGCGGAGATATGTCTCCGGGTGATACGCGCTGCAGAGATTGCTGCCCGGCAGCTCGCCCCAGCGGACGACGAGCTCGCCGCGCTCGAACCGGTCGCGCTCTTCGCCCTCCAGCCGAGGAAGATACGACCGGCCGTGCGTCGTGAGGAGCAGCCGCCCCCCTGGACGCAGCACACGGCGCAGCTCGTCGCGCCACGCCGTCTGGAGCTCGTCGGTGAGGTGCGTGAAGACGGAGAGCGCATAGACGAGATCGAAGCTGTCGTCGTCGTACGCGAGCGGGGGAGCGAGCCCGTTCTGGTCCACGCGCGCGAAGGGGAGGTGGCCGCGGCACCACTCCACCGCGCCGGCGTCACGGTCGCTTCCTGTCGCGGTTCCTGGATGGCTTTGCCAGTACCGCAGCACGCGTCCGCAGCCGCAGCCGAAGTCGAGCACGGTGTCGATCTCCTCGAGGGGGACGTTCGCCGCGATCGCGTCGTATGCGGCGCGCCCGCTGCGCAGGAACCAGTCGGAGTCGGCCGTGCCGGCGACACGGACCATCAAGCGCCGCGGCGGAAGTGGCGGGCCGTCGACGTGTCTGCGCACGCGTGGGGCGGAGCAGCCACTGCGAGCTCGTACGCGCGAAACGCAGGGCCGAGGAGGCCCGTTCGCTGCGCAAGTCGGAGCAGTCGTCGCTTCACGGCGGCTGACGGTACAGCGTCGAGCCTCGGGCCACGGGCTGGCCCTACACTGAGCGCGTGGCGCAGGCGCCCGTACTCCCCGCCGGCTTCGAGCTGCCGCTCGAGCCGCGACTGCCCCGCATCGGGTCCGTCGACGCGGTCGCGCTCGAGGAGCGCGCCGGCTCGCTCGCGAAGCGGTCGATCAAGCGCGACGCAAAGGTGTTCGCGCTCCGGCTCGCGATCCGGACGACCGATCTGACGACGCTCGAGGGCGCGGACACGCCGGGCAAGGTCGCGGCGCTCTGCTCGAAGGCGATGCGGCCGGATCCGACGGATCCCTCGATCCCGTCGTGCGCCGCCATCTGCGTCTATCCGAATCTCGTTCCGACGGCGCGCGAACGCCTCGAAGGGAGCGGGGTGCACGTCGCCGCGGTGGCGACCGGCTTCCCGTCCGGCCAGTACCCGACGTCGATCAAGGTCGCGGACGTGCGCAGCGCGGTCGAGCTGGGAGCCGACGAGATCGACATGGTCATCGACCGCGGCGCGTTTCTCTCCGGGCGGTACGCAAAGGTCTACGACGAAGTCGTGCGCGTGAAGGAGGCGTGCGGCGAAGCGCACCTGAAGGTCATCCTCGAGACCGGCGAGCTCGGCACGTACGACAACGTCCGCCGCGCGACGCTCCTCGCGATCGCCGGCGGCGCCGACTTCGTGAAGACGTCCACCGGCAAGATCTCGCCTGCGGCGACGCTGCCGGTCGCGCTCTGCATGCTCGAGGCGGTGCGCGACGTGTACTTCGAGACGGGTCGGCGGGTCGGCTTCAAGGCGGCCGGCGGCATCCGCCAGGCGAAGCAGGCGGTGCAGCATCTCGTCATCGTGCACGAGACCCTCGGACCGGAGTGGCTGACGCCCGACCTGTACCGACTCGGCGCGTCGTCGCTGCTGAACGACATCCTCATGCAGCTGCGCAAGGAGAAGACCGGCGCCTACCAGAGCCCCGACTACTTCACCCTCGACTGACATGTGGACGAAGACTTCGACTTTCGGCACACAGCTGCGACCTCGCCGTAACGCTTGCGCGCCTACCGTTCTCCCCACCCAGAAGGGTGGGGGGATGGAGGTGGGAGCACTCCGCGCGCTCGAGGCCCCGGATGGCTGAGCTCGATCGCCCAGGCGGCAGTCCGGCCGTCCCGTCCGACTGGACGTATGCGCCCGCGCCCGAGTCGCGCGACGTCGTCCAGCTTGCGCGACCGTTACGGCCTCTTCATCGGTGGCGAGTGGCTCGAGCCGAGCGAGACGTACGAGACGATCTCGCCGGCGACCGAGGAGCCGCTCGCCGTCATCGGCCAGGCGAGCGTGGCGGACGTCGACCGCGCCGTCGTTGCCGCGCGCACGGCCTTCGCGGACGGATGGTCGTCGCTGCCGGGATCGGAGCGGGCGAAGTACCTCTTCCGGATCGCGCGCATCCTGCAGGAGCGCGCGCGCGAGTTCGCCGTGCTCGAGTCGCTGAACGGCGGCAAGCCGATCAAGGAGTCGCGCGACGTCGACCTGCCGCTCGCGGCCGCGCACTTCTTCTATTACGCAGGGTGGGCGGACAAGCTCGAGTACGCGTTCCCGAACCGGCGCCCGCGTCCCGGTCGGCGTCGCGGGTCAGATCATCCCGTGGAACTTCCCGCTGCTCATGCTCGCGTGGAAGATCGCGCCCGCGCTCGCATGCGGCAACACCGTCGTGCTGAAGCCGGCGGAGACGACGCCGCTGACGGCGCTCCTCTTCTGCGACGTCCTGCGCCAGGCCGAGCTGCCGGCAGGCGTGGTCAACATCGTCACCGGCGACGGCCGCACCGGAGCGGCGCTCGTCGAGCACGACGGCGTGGACAAGATCGCCTTCACCGGCTCGACGGACGTCGGCAAGGCGATTCAGCGCCGGCTCGCCGGCTCCGGGAAGAAGCTCACACTCGAGCTCGGCGGCAAGGCGGCGAACATCGTCTTCGACGACTGCGCGCTCGACCAGGCGGTCGAGGGGATCGTCAACGGCATCTACTTCAACCAGGGTCACGTGTGCTGCGCCGGCTCGCGCTTGCTCGCGCAGGAGTCGATCTACGAGCCGCTCGTCGAGAAGCTGAAGCGCCGCCTCGAGACGCTTCGCGTCGGCGACCCGCTCGACAAGAACACCGACGTCGGCGCGATCAACTCGGCGATGCAGCTCGAGAAGATCCGCGAGCTCGTCGAGTCCGGCCGCGAGGAGGGCGCGGAGATCTACCAGCCGCCGTGCCGTCTGCCGGAGAAGGGGTACTGGTTCGCGCCGACCGTGTTCACGAACGTCGCGCAGAGCTACCGCATCGCGCAGGAGGAGATCTTCGGGCCGGTGCTGTCGGTGCTCACGTTCCGCACCCCGGAGGAAGCGATCGAGAAGGCGAACAACTCGCCCTACGGCTTGAGCGCCGGCGTCTGGACGGAAAAGGGATCGCGGATCCTCTGGATGGCGCAGCGGCTGCGCGCAGGCGTCGTCTGGGCGAACACGTTCAACCGCTTCGACCCGAGCTCGCCGTTCGGCGGGTACAAGGAATCGGGCTTCGGTCGCGAAGGCGGACTGCACGGGCTCGAGCCCTACCTGAGGTTCGACGAGTGACGCGTCTGCCGATCAAGAAGACGTACAAGCTGTTCGTCGGCGGCGCGTTCCCGCGCAGCGAATCCGGACGCACGTACGAGGCCGAGGGCCAGAACGTCGCACGCGCGTCGCGCAAGGACGTGCGCGACGCCGTTCGCGCCGCGCGCGCTGCGCAGCCCGGGTGGGCCGGGGCGACGGCGTACAACCGCGGCCAGGTGCTCTACCGGCTGGCGGAGATGGTCGAGGCGCGCATCCCCGAGTTCGCAGAGCTGTGCAGCGGCCGCGACGAGGTGGAGCGCTCGATCGACCGCGTGGTCTGGTACGCCGGCTGGGCGGACAAGCTCCCGCAGGTCCTCGGCGGGGCGAATCCCGTCGCAGGCCCGTACTTCAACTTCACCATCCCGGAGCCGACCGGCGTCGTCGCGGTCCTCGCCCCGGACGAGCCGCCGCTGCTCGGTCTCGTGACGCGCCTGCTGCCCCCGCTCGTCGGCGGCAACGCCGTCGTCGCCGTCGCCTCCGAACAGCGGCCCCTGGCCGCGATCGAGCTGGCGGAGGCGATCGCGACGAGCGACCTCCCGGGCGGCGTCGTCAACCTGCTCACCGGCTTCCGCTCCGAGCTCGCTCCCGTCCTCGCCTCCCACATGGACGTGAACGCGCTCGACCTCGGCGCCGCCAACGGGGCCGCAGCAGAGCTCGAGCAGCTCGCCGCCGAGAACGTGAAGCGCATCGTCCACGGCGGTGTCGACGTCCAGAGCCCGTGGGAGATCGCAAGCTTCCTGGAGCTCAAGACCGTGTGGCATCCGATCGGCCAATGACCGCTCGATACGCTACGGGCGCAGGAATGGCGCAACGCCGCTTCAGTCACGCCATCGCCGAGGGCGACGGCATCTCCGTCATCGCCGCCGTCGAGGATCCGGACTCAGCACGCGCCGCCGAGGAGCAACGCGCAGAAGCGCTCGTCGTGCGCGGCGACCCGAGCTCGGTCCGGCGAGGCGAGCTCGCTTCCGATCCTCTGGCGCGCCGACGTCTCGCTCGAGCGCGCGTCGGCGTCGGCTGACGCATACCTGCTCGTCTTCGACGCGCTCGACGAGGACGACGGACGGCTCGAGGAGCTCCATGCACAGGCGCTCGAGCTCGGGCTCGACTGCGCCGTCGAGGTCCGGGATGAGGAAGAGTTGGAGGAAGCCCTGGAGCGCGTCGACCCGGAGATCTTCCTGCTCTCGCCCGTCGAGCGGGACGACGACGAGACGCCGCTCGAAGTCGTGCTGGAGATGCTCGCGGCCGTGCCTGCCGGGAAGCTCGCCATCGCCGATCTGCAGCTGACGAACCGCGAAGAGGTCCAGGAGCTGGAGCGCGCCGGCTGCGACGCGGTCATCGTCGACGGCCACGAAGTCTCGCCGCTCGTCGGCGGGCCACCGCCCGACGTTTAGGGCGCTACGCTGTTCCACCATGAGGGTGACCGCGGCCGCGGGTCTCGTCGCGTTGGCGCTGGGCGTTCTCGCGCAGGGCGCCGCCGGTGCGCCGAAGGCCGCCTGCCCGGCGCCCTGGGCGAGGGGATGGCAGAAGCTCGCGGACAAGGTCGGGGCACCGGTCTACTGCCCGACGTGGATGCCCAATCCGCTCGATGCACAGATCGGCGGCCAGTACCAGGACATCTATTCGATCAGCAAGGACCGCAGTTACCTCGTCGGCTTCCTCGAGCACGGCGACCTCGGGAGCGGCGACGTGCACGTGAACTTCCGCGGCTATCCGGGACGCTCGACGATCCCGACGTGCCCGGCGACCGGTGGGTAAGACGACGGTCCCGTGCTTCGCCGACCCGGTCGGGCACATGGCGGCGAACGGAATCCGGGCAACCGTGTACCAGGTGAATCAGGGCGCCGACCAGTGGCACATCCTGCTCCTGTGGCATCACCGCGGCGGCGCTGTACACCGTCAGCCAGCACGTGATCAATCCCGTACGACAACGCGACGCGGGTCAAGCAGAACCTTCTGCATCTGCTCAAGAGCCTCGTGCTCGTTCAACCCGCCCGCTGATGCGGCTCACACGGCGTGGGTTTCTCGGCGGTGCGGCGGCCGCGGCCGTCGGCGGCGGAATCTACGAGCTCGTCGACCGGCTCGGGTCTGCGCCCGCGCGGCCGCTCGCCGAGCCCGCCGGCATGCCTGCGGAGCAGCACCTCCTCGACCTCGCGACCACCCACAGCGAGGGCGTCGAGGTCGTCGTTCCGCCGCTGCACAGCGCGGTCGTGACGGCGAACCTCGACAACCTCTCCGACCTGCGCGGCGCGCAGCGGCAGCTCGAAGACGTTCTTCGGCGCATCGACTCGACGTATGCGCTCACGCCCGCCGGGCTCGGCGTGACCGTCGCCTGGAGTCAGACGTACTTCGACACCTACGTCTCGACGCAGGCGAAGGCGCATCTCCCGTACGACCGCCGGGCGCAGAAGTCGGTGCTGGTGCCGACGCGGCGATTTCCGAGCGATCCCGCCGACACGATCCTCGAAGCGAACGACGTCGCCTTCCTGTTCCGCAGCGATCGCGTGGAGCACATCGACGCCGCGCGGAAGGAGATCTTCGACCTGCCGTTCTTCACCGTGGCGAGCATCCGGCGCGGTTTCGCCGGCGGCGGCTTCGGAGGCGGACAGAGCCTGCCGAAGAAGATGGCTGTCGCGGCCGGCGTTCCCGGCGCGGATCTCATCCCCGACGGCTCCGAGCTCTTCCTCGGCTTCACGTCGACGCAGAAAGCGGGCCTCGGCCCGGGGACGATCGCGAACCACGAGACGCTGGGGTACGTCGATCTCCGCTCCGGCTACTTCCGCAACGGCACGCACATGCATCTCTCGCACATCAGCGAGGACCTCGAAGCCTGGTATCTCAACTTCGACTTCGACGAGCGCGTGCTGACGGCGTTCCGCCCCGGCATGACGAACGTGCGGCAGGGCATGCAGACCGTTCCGCAAGGCCCGGCTGCGGTCTCGCCCGAGGCGGAGCTCGTGCGCCAGTTCCACAAGACCGGACGCTTCGGCCACAGCGCGTCCATCCAGGCGACGTCTCGTCTCCTGCAGGACACCGTCGGAGAGGACGGCACGCACTACCCGAAGGGGACGGCGATTCCGCAGCGCGCCGACTTCAACACGCTCGACAATCCGTTCGCCTTCTCGGCCGACCCGAAGCGCGACGGCCTCAGCAACGAGCCGGTGGCCGGCGTCCACTTCGTCGTCTTCAACCCATCCGGCGACGACTTCGAGCGGAACCGGCTGGCGATGGACGGCGTCCTCCCCGACGGGAAGAAGCTCTCGGTCCCGCCGCGGAACCGCGCGGCAGGCTTCAACTCCGTGCTCACGACGACGCACCGCCAGAACTTCCTCGTGCCGCCGCGCCGGCACCGCTCGTTTCCGCTCGCCGAGCTGTGACCGACGGCGGCTCGTCGATTCCGGCCGTGCAGGCGCTACTTCGAGCGCTTGCGACCGGCCGAGACGTCGCCGAGCTCGGCACCGCGTTTGGCGAGGGAGCGGCAGCGATGGCGGAGTCGGCTCGCAGGGTCGTCACCGTCGAGCGCGATCCGGAACGTGCTGCGTCAGCGCGGGCACGACTCGAGGGGCTCGCGAACGTCGAGCTGCTCGAGGGCGACTGCTATGCGCTCCTACGCGGGCGCGGGCCTTTCGGGTTGGTGTTCGCGGACGGCGGGCGGCCGCACGACTGGGAGGCGATCCTCGCATTGGTCGCGCCGGGCGGTTTCCTCGTGAAGGACGACCTGACCCCGCAGCTGCCTATCGCCGGCGATCCCGTCCGCGAGTTCCTGCTGCGAGACCCGCGCCTTGCCGCGGTGGAGATCCTCACGACACCGGCCACTGCGGCCGTCGTCGCGGTCCGCCGCTAGAACCGCGTCGCCGCCAGCAGCGCGAGCGTCAGCGACAACGGGACGAGCGCGAGGCCGAGCAGGCTGTAGCGAACGACGGAGGGCTTGGCCCCGGCCGCGCGTGCAACCTGGAGCCAGAGGACCGCGGAGAGCGATCCCGACACGGCGAGGTTCGGCCCGAGGTCCAGCCCGAGGAGGAGCGCGCGCGGGTGGGCCGGAGTCTCGGCCGAGAGCACCGACGCCGCGGGCAGGTTGTTGACGAGCACCGCCGCCCCGACGCCGAGCCAGGCCGTCGTCCAGCGCCCCGTGTGCGTGGCGAGATGGCCGAGGCCGTGGATCGCGCGGGCCAACGTCCCGAGGAGGACGGCGACGCCGAGGACTCCGCCGAGCAGCATCGGGTTCGCTGCGCGCACCGAGACCCGCAGCGGGACTCGGCCGGCGAGAACGGCAGCGGCGCCGACAGCGAGCACGGGCAGCGCAGGGCCGTGCCAGCACGAGCACGAGGACGGTTGCGACCGCTACTGCCGACGAGCCGGCGCGCGGCCGGAATGGCGGACGCTCGATCGCGGGCGCCGAGCGTCGGTCGCAGGTGGCGCCTGAAGACGACTGCGAGGAAGACGATCGTCACGGCCACGGCGACGACCCATGCCGGCCACAGGCGTGCGGCGAACGTGGATCCCGAAACGGGGTCGTGCGCGAGCACGATCAGGTTCGTGAGGTTGGAGCCCGGGAGGAGCAGCGACGCGGAATTCGCCATGAACACCGCGCCGTACAGAAAGGGCTCCTCGCCGAGGCCGCGATGCCTGGCTGCGTGGAGGAGCACCGGCGTCAGGAAGACGACGGCCGTGTCGAGGTTGAGGACGGCGGTGACCATGCCGCCGTGACGAGCAGCGACGAGGCGAGGAGCGCCGGTCCGCCGCCCGGCGCGCGCGCCGCGAGGCGCCCAACTCGGAGAAGAGCCCTTCGCGCGCCGCGGCGGCGCCGATGAGAAGGAGGCCGGCGACGAGCGCGAACGCGGGCCACGCTTGCGAGAACGCCTCGTGCGCGTGCGCCCAGGTCACACGCGGAATTGCTACCCGAAGAAGGCTTGCGCCACCGCGTACCACTCCGGCGGCACGGTCTTCAGCTCCGCGGTCGCCTCGGCGAGCGGAACCGACGACGATGTCGTCGCCGCGGAGCGCGGCCATCGTCCCGAACTCGCCGGCGCGCGTGAGCTCCGCCGCCTTCAGGCCGAAGCGGGTGGCGAGCACGCGGTCGCGCGGCGTCGGGCTGCCGCCGCGCTGCACGTGCCCGAGCACGGTCACCCGCGTCTCGAACCCGGTGCGCTGCTCGATCTCTCGGCCGAGCACCTCGCCGACGCCGCGGTTGCCGAGGATGACGTGCCCGAACTGGTCGACCTCGCCGCTGTCCTGCACGCCCGGCAGCTCGCACCCCTCGGAGATGACGACGATGGAGAAGTTCTTCCCGCGCGCGTGGCGCTTGCGGATCGACTCGGTGACCTCGTCGAAGTCGACCGGCTGCTCGGGGATGAGGATCACGTCGGCGCCGCCGGCGATCCCGCTCATGACGGCGATCCAGCCCGCGTGGCGGCCCATCACCTCGACGACCATGACGCGGTTGTGCGACTCGGCCGTCGTGTGCAGCCGGTCGATCGCCTCGGTCGCGATCGTCACCGCGGTGTCGAAGCCGAACGTGTAGTCGGTGCCGGAGAGGTCGTTGTCGATCGTCTTGGGGACGCCGACGACGGGGAGCCCGTACTCGGTGAAGAGCCGCGACGCCACGCCGAGCGTGTCCTCGCCGCCGATCGCGACGAGCGCGTCCAGCTCGCGGTCGCGGAAGTTCTGGAGGACCTTCTCGACGCCGCCGTCGAGCTTGAACGGGTTCGTACGGCTCGTGCCGATGATCGTCCCGCCGCGCGGGAGGATTCCCGACACCTCCTGCACGCCGAGGTCCTGGAAGCGGCCCTCGACGAGGCCGCGCCAGCCCTCGAGCACGGCAACGGCGTCCCAGCCCGCTTCGTCGGAGCTGCGGACGACGGCCCGGATGACCGCGTTCAGGCCGGGACAGTCGCCCCCGCCGGTGAGCATGCCGACCGTCTTCGCCATCGGCCCTAGTCATAGCCGCTCGGACCGGGCGCCGCGTCCGTAATCGACGGTTTGATGCGGCGGGTGGGACTCGAACCCACACGTCCCGAAGGACAATGGCTTTTGAGGCCATCGCGTCGACCAGTTGCGCCACCGCCGCGGGCGTCCAGCATTGTAGGCCCTGCCGAAAACATGCCCGACCAAGCTTGAAACCCGGGCAAGGGCGCGAAATACTCCCCCAACGCAAGTCCGAGGGCGGATAAGGCTCTTCCCGCGGCATGGAACACATCGGGTCGGACAATGGAGGAGGGAGCGTTGAGTAAGAAGCTTTCGCTGTTGGTGCTCGGCGTTGCGGCAGCCGTTGCCGTCGTCGTCGCCGGAACCACGGGCACTGCACGCAGCGCGACGGCCAGCGTGACACCGCTGCCGTCGTCGTCGTGCGGCCCCATCGTCTACAAGGGGTCCGGCTCGCCGGACTTCATCATCGCGTCCGACCTTCCGCTGCAGGGCGCGGTCCGGCACCAGACGGTGCAGGTCTCGCGCGCGGAGATCTGGGCGCTGGCGAACGCGGGCTGGAAGGCCGGCTCGTACAAGATCGGCTACCAGTCCTGCGACGACTCGACCGCTCAGACGGGCGGCTGGGACACCGCGAAGTGCGCAACGAACGCGCACCTCTACGCCAACAACAGGTCGGTCATCGCCGTCCTCGGGACGTTCAACTCCGGCTGTGCCAAGATCGAGGTGCCGATCGGGAACCGCGCCTCGCTCTCTGATGGTCAGCCCGGCGAACACGAACCCGGGTCTCACGAAGAAGTGGGACGTCGGCGAGCCGCAGAAGTACTACCCGACCGGCGTTCGCAACTACGCTCGCGTCGTCGCGACCGACGACATCCAGGGCCCGGCCGACGCGATGCTGGTCGCAGGCGCTCGGCGTTCAAGAAGGTGTACGTCCTGAACGACAAGCAGACGTACGGCTTCGGCGTCGCCACGACGTACCGGGCGGCAGCGACGAAGCTCGGCATCAAGGTTGCCGGCTTCGAGGGCTGGGACGCGAAGGCGTCGAGCTACGAGGCGCTCGGCGACCCGGATCAAGGCGTCGGGCGCGCAGGCCGTCTTCCTCGGCGGCATCGTCTGCAACAACGGTGCGAAGCTCATGCAGGACATCAAGTCGGTGGATCCCAAGATCCAGCTGCAGATGCCTGACGGCTTCAGCGACCCGAACGCGAACGGCACGGTCGGCAACGGCTCGTACATCAGCGTCGCCGGCGAGCCGCCGAAGGCTCTGACGGGCGTGGGCGCCACGTTCGTCAAGAGCTTCGGCAAGCAGATCGGCACGACGCCGAACCCGTACGCCGCATACGGCGCGCAGGCCATGGACGTCGTCCTCGCAGGCGATCGCCAAGGGCGGCGGCCAGCGGGCGGCGATCGACGAAGGCCGTCTTCGGGCTCACGATCACCAACGGCATCCTCGGCACGTTCACGATCAACTCGAGCGGCGACACGAGCCTGACGCCGATCACGATCTACAAGCAGGCCGGCAAGAACCTCAACCCGGTCAAGACGCTCGTGCCCGCCGCGAGCCTGATCGGCGGGTAACGCAAGAGGACAGTTCGGTGACTGCACCGGGGGAGGCGACCGAGCCTCCCCCGGTGCTCATCAGAACGAACTCCTGTGGCAACCCACGCTCATACGCGAAGTGTCGCTAGCGGCGCAGGCGCTCGTACAGCTCGTACGTCATGCCCGTGGTCGCGATCCTGCTCGTCGCGCTGCTCGTCGCGTGGCTCGTCGTCAACTTCGTCAAGGGGCCGGCGTACTTCGTCACCATCGGGTTCATCGGCCTCACGAACGGCGCGCTCTACGCGCTCGTCGCGCTCGGCTACACGCTCGTGTACGGCATCCTCGAGCTGATCAACTTCGCGCACGGCGACGTGTTCATGCTCGGAGGGCTCTTCTCCGCGACGATGCTCCTCTCGGTCTTCCACCTTCACGCGCACGCGTCGACGCTCGGCCGCTCATCGCCGCGATCGTCGGGTCGCTGCTCGTCGCGATGGCCGCCTGCGGCATCCTCAACGCCGCCATCGAACGGGTCGCGTATCGCCCGTTGCGCGGGGCGCCTCGACTGGCGCCGCTGATCACGGCGATCGGGATGTCGTTCATCCTCGAGGACGTCGCCATCGGCTGGAAAGGGCCCGGTTACACAGCCGTGCCGAGCGTGCTCCCGACCGGGACCGGTGTTCTCGGTCTGCGGGGATCACGTACACGTGGGAGAAGTTCATCGTCGTCATGATCACGCTGCCGGTGCTGCTTGCTCCTCGTCTGGCTCGTCCAGAAGACGCGTCAGGGGAAGGCGATGCGCGCGACGGCCCAGGACCGCGACGCCGCGGCGATGATGGGCATCGACGTCAACCGGACGATCTCGTTCACGTTCCTCATCGCCGGCGCCCTCGCCGGCGCGGGCGGCCTCGTCTACGCGCTCTACTTCGGGCAGATCCGGTACGACACCGGCTACCAGCTCGGGCTGATCGCGTTCACCGCCGCCGTGCTCGGCGGGATCGGGAACCTGCCCGGCGCCGTGCTCGGCGCGCTCCTCATCGGCTTCATCCAGGCGTTCAACGAGGGGCTGCTCTGGCACGCGCCCGGCAGCGACTGGACGCGAGTCGATCGTGTTCTCGATCCTCATCCTCATCCTCGTCTTCCGGCCCGAGGGCCTGCTCGGCGAACGAACGCCGGAAGGCGCCTGACGTGCGGCGCCGGCTCAGGGCTGCGATTTCGCGCCGGCTGGTGGGAAGCCCTCGGTCGCCTCGGTCTCGAGTCACGAGCGCTGGACTGCGCTGCCGACGACCGTTCGCCGGGCGGTGAAGGCTGTCGATCTGGGCCGGCGATCGGCCTGCTGCTCGTCGGCTTCCTCGGCGTCTGGCAGTGGTCGGCGCTCCCGATCGCGGCGGTCGTCCTCGTGCTCGTCGTCCCGCGCTACGGCCGCGTGACGATCCGCGGGCGGCCGGTCGGCCGGTACATCATTCCGTTCGCGGTCCTCGCCATCGCGATCACGTATCCGTTCTACGCGTACAGCGACGGACGGCGTCAGCCCGGGACTGCCGCAGCTTCCGATCTTCGGCACGTTCCCGCTCATGAGCACGATGGTGAACATGGGCATCTTCTCGATGATGGCGCTCGGGTTGAACTTCGTCGTCGGCTATGCCGGCCTGCTCGACCTCGGCTACGTCGCCTTCTACGCGATCGGCTCGTACATGGCAGGCTGGCTCGCGTCGTCGCAGTTCTCGCAGGTCAACATCCGCTTCGGCGGCGATCGGCGTCATTCAGGGGCTGACGGGGATCCACTTCTCGATCTGGCTCGTGCTGATCGCGGCCGGAATCGTCACAGCGTTGGCGGGCGTCATCATCGGGCTGCCGACGCTGCGCCTGCGCGGCGACTACCTCGCGATCGTCACGCTCGGGTTCGGCGAGATCCTGCCGCATGGTCGCCCGCAACGGGGACAGCCTCGGGCGGGCTTCAACCTCACGAACGGGACGGGCGGGATCACCCCGATCGACCCGCCCGGCTTCGGCAACTGGTTCGCACCATCACCTCGGTCTGCCGGCGAACTACGGCGCGCTCGGAACGACGTTCGACCGCGACTTCTTCTGGACCGTGCTCGTCCTCGTCCTGATCACGATCTTCTGCAGCGCGCGCCTGCGCGACTCGCGCCTCGGCCGCGCGTGGATCGCGATTCGCGAGGACGAGGTCGCGGCCGCCGCGATGGGCGTTCCGCTCATGCGCACGAAGACGTGGGCGTACGCGACCGGCGCGTTCTTCGGCGGGGTCGCGGGCGCGTACTACGCGAGCTACAACGGCAGCTCGAATCCCGGACGAGTTCTACTTCCAGATCTCGGTCTTCATCCTCGTCATGGTCATCCTCGGCGGGATGGGCAACATCTGGGGCGTCATCTTCGGGGCGTGCTTCCTCACGTACCTCAACCTCGAGGGGCTCAACAACATCGGCGCCTGGCTCAACGGCCACTTCGGGCCGGGCGGGTCCGACTTCCAGATCTGGCACAAGACGCTCGACGTGCCGCTGTACGAGTTCGGGATCTACGGCGTCATCCTCGTGGTCGTCATGCTGCTTCCGGCCCGAGGGCCTGATCCCGAGCCGGCGCCGCGCCGCCGAGTTCCACGAAGGCGTGCACGATCAGCCGCTCTACGACGCCGCCGTGTGATGACCGAGGCGCTCCTTCAGACGCACTCGCTGCGCAAGGAGTTCGGCGGCCTCGTCGCGGTCGACGACGTCGACTTCACCGTGCCGGAGGGATCGATCGTCAGCCTGATCGGGCCGAACGGCGCCGGCAAGACGACGTTCTTCAACATGCTCACGGGCGTCTACAAGCCGACGGACGGGCAGCGTGGTCTTCGCCGGCGAGGATCTGACCGGGAAGCCGCCGCACGCGTTCACGCAGCGCGGCATCGGCCGCACGTTCCAGAACATCCGCCTGTTCCAGAACATGACCGCGCTCGAGAACGTGCTCGTCGGGATGCACACGCGGCTGAAGGGCAAGCCTGCTCGAGGCGATCCTGCAGCACGCCGCGTGTCAAGCACGAGGAGGGTGACGCGCGCGCGTCGCGCGCGCGAGCTGCTCGAGTACAGCGGGCTGCGGCGCAAGGACAGCGAGATCGGCCGCAACCTCTCCTACGGCGACCAGCGGCGGCTCGAAGTCGCGCGCGCGCTCGCGACCGAGCCGAAGCTGCTGCTGCTCGACGAGCCGACGGCCGGCATGAACCCGCAGGAGACGGCGGAGTTCACCGAGCTTCGTCGCACGGCTGCGGGACGACCGCGGCCTCACCGTGCTGCTCATCGAGCACGACATGCGTGTCGTCATGGGCGTCTCCGACCGCGTCACCGTGCTCGACTACGGCGAGAAGATCGCCGAGGGTACGCCGTCCGAGATCCAGAAGAACGATCGTGTCATCGAGGCGTACCTCGGCAGCGCGGCGGTGAGCACGTCGTGAGCGCGCAGCCGGCCACGCTGCTCGAGCTGAAGGATGTGGAGACGTACTACGGCTCGATCCAGGCGCTGAAGGGGATCTCGATCGACGTGCGCGAGGGAGAGATCGTCACGCTCATCGGCGCCAACGGCGCCGGCAAGTCGACGACGCTTCGTTCGATCAACGGGCTGAACCATCCGCGCAAGGGAACGATCTCGTTCCAGGGCCGCGACATCACGCACGATGCGCCGCACTCGATCGTCAAGAGAGGGATCGCGCAGTCGCCGGAGGGCCGCAAGCTCTTCCCGCGCATGAGCGTGACCGAGAACCTCGAGATGGGCGCGTTCCAGCGTTCCGACCGCGGCGCGATCCGCGAGGACATGGAGCGCGTCTTCACGCTCTTCCCGCGTCTGGCCGAACGGCGGACGCAGAAGGCGGGGACGATGTCCGGCGGCGAGCAGCAGATGTGCGCCATCGGGCGCGCGCTCATGGCGCGGCCGACGCTGCTCATGCTCGACGAGCCGTCGATGGGGCTTGCACCGATCTTCGTCGAGCGCATCTTCGAGACGATCGTCGAGGTCAACAAGCAGGGAACGTCGATCCTCCTCGTCGAGCAGAACGCGCTCATGGCGCTGCACGTCGCGAACCGCGGCTACGTCCTCGAGACGGGAACGGTCGCGCTCGCCGACGACGCGAAGGCGCTCGCGCAGAACCCGCAGGTCCGCAAGACGTATCTCGGCGAGACCTAGGCTCCGGCCGACGCGCAGCGGGAAGTACGGCGGGCTGAGGAGGAAGCCGATGCGCGGCGTGCCGCTCGTGCGTCCGCGGGCGAGGTCGAGCGCGGCGCCGATGCCGTGCACGGGAACGAAGCCGAGCTGCCGGACGGCGGTGGCGTCGGCCGCGCCGGCGACGAGGACGGCGCCGAGCCGGCCGAGCGCCGGCTGGCACGCGTTCCAGTCGCGGAACGGCAACAGCGGGTGCACGCGTGCGGCCGTTGCGATAGTCCGCGATGCCTCGTGGGTTGGACGCGGCGGCGCGTTCAGCCTCGGCGAGCATCTCCGGGTCGCGGCCGATGCGCGCCGCATGGAAGAACGGGCGATACGGCGTCTGCGTGGGGTGCGCGAACGTGCGCGTGAAACGGTGGGCGAGGATGGCGGTGCCGCCGTCGACCACCGGAAACGCGTCGCGCCACAGGCGTAGCGCGAGGCCCAGGCCGAGGTACGCCGCCAGCAGCGGGTTCGGCCCTTCCCGCGGCAGGTACGGCGTCGTTCCCGGCACGCCGATGACGATCGCGTCGAGCGGGCCGTCGAGCTCCGCCCGGCGAAGCTCGACCGCGCGCAGGAGCGCTTCGGCGTGCGCCACGGACGGTGGTCCCGCGAACGCCGCCGCGGCGGTCACCTCGGTCTGGAGCGAGTGCAGGATCTCGCGCCGCGCGCGGTCGGGCAGCGCGGCGAAGACGTGGCGGAGCGGCGATCTCGCCACGCGTTCGATCGCCTCCGGGTCGTACGGATAGCCGCGGAGCGCGCCGGACGTGCGCGGATGGTTGAGCACGAGCGAGACGCCGACCACCGGCAGCCGGCGGGCGAGCGCTCGCTCGAGCGCCACGCCGAGATGCCAGCCCTGCGACGCGCTCGTCTCGAGGAGCGAATACGCGCCGGCCGCACGCTGCGCATCGGCATCCGCCGCTCCGAGCAGCGTGGCGGGCCCGCCGTGCAGCACCGTCTCGGCGGCGCTCACGACGAGGACGAGCTCGGTCTCGACGAGCGCGCGATTCACCCGGAGCGCCGGCTGAGACGAGTCGTCGAGCACGGCGAGCTCGGGGTCCTCGGCGTCGTGGATGACGACGTGACCGTGGAAGCGGCGGGCGAGGTCGCGCGTGACGAACCCTTCGAGCTCGCGCTGCGTCGTCCGCCGCGCAAGGCCGCACGCGACGAGGATCGTCTGGTAGCCGCTCGGGATTCCGAGCCGCTCGAGCTCGTCGATCACCGCGCCGATCGCAAGCTGGCGCGGATCGGCCGCGCTGCCCGGGATCGGCAGTGCGGGCGGCTCGACGACGATCGTCGCTCGCCCGCGTCGGCGCACGAGCGCCTCGAGCGGCTCTCCTTCGAGCGGGAAGCGGAGCGCGTCGCGTACCGCCGCGCCGACGTCCGCGATGCCCACGCCCGGCGCCGGCGGACGGAGCACGATCGCGTCGTCCGGCGCGGCCGCGATGACGAGCTTCGTGCCTGCGAGTAACGGGATCCGGGGCATCGGCGCGGACCTTAGACTCGGTGCATGTCGCCGAAGACGCTCACGGGCCTCGAGCTGGAGCTGGACGACGGGCCTGCGCGCGAGTCCGACCTCTTCCTCGTCGACGGCAACAACCTCGCGTACCGGGCGTTCTTCGCTCTGCCCGAGGAGCTCGCCACGACCGAGGGCTTCCCGACGAACGCGCTGCTCGGGTTCACGAACATGCTGTTCAAGCTCCTGAGCGACTACAAGCCGAAGGGCGTTGCCGTCGCGTGGGACACGCGGCCGGTCCATCGCGCCGCCGTCGCCGAGGCCGCCGACGTCGTCTACAAGGAAGGCCGCCGGCCGATGGCCGACCTCCTGCGGGAGCAGTTCCCGTTCTTCCGGCCCATCGTCGAGGCCTTCGGGTACCGCAACCTCGAGTTCGAGGGGTGGGAGGCCGACGACGTGATCGCCACGCTCGCGACTCGCGCCGACGAGGCCGGCGTGCGCACGTGCGTCGTCTCGACGGATCGCGACGCGTTCCAGCTCGTGTCCGAGAACGTGTGCCTGATGATGACGCCGCGCGGCGTCAGCGACGTGCAGGTCTACACGCCCGAACGCGTCGAGGCGCGCTACGGCATCAGGCCCGACCAGATCCCCGACTTCATCGGGCTCAAGGGCGACACCTCCGACAACATCCCGGGCGTCCCGGGAATCGGCGACAAGACCGCAGGCCAGCTCATCGCGCAGTACGGGTCGCTCGACGGCGTGTACGAGCATCTCGACGAGCTCTCGCCGGGGCGGCGGAAGAACCTGACCGAGCACGAGGACGACGCGCGCACGTCGAAGGAGCTCGCGACCATGCGCCGCGACCTCGAGCTCGATTGCGATCCGGCCGAGCTCGTGCTCGCGCCGCCGGACCGGTCGCAGCTGCGCGAGATGTTCCGGCGCTTCGAGTTCCGCGGCCTGCTCAACCGCGTCGACACGCTCGACGAAGCACTTCCTTCCGTCGAGAGGATCGTTGCCGGGACAGGTGTTGCATGGCAGGTCGTCGACGAGTTGCCGAAGCTCGTCGGGACCGTCTCCGTCGCAGTTGGAGGCGACCGCGTTGCGGTCGCCCGTGACGGGGAAGCCGTGCTCGTCGCGCCCCTCCCTGACGATCTCGGCATCGCCCTCCGCGAAACGCAGATCGTCGCGCACGACTTCAAGGAGCTGCCCCACGTCACGCAGCTCCCCGCCGAGGACACGCTCATCGCCGCCTACCTGATCGAGCCCGGCCGGCCCGGCTACCCGCTCGACGAGCTCGCGGCTGAGTACGGCGTCGAGGCGATCCCCGAGCCGGCGGCCGAGGAGGAGACGGCTGCGCTCGTGCGGAACGCAGAAGTTCCGCGCCGGCTCGCGCCGCTGCTCCGCGCGCGGCTGCGTGAGCGTGGGAGTGAGGAGCTGTACGACCGGATCGAGCTGCCGCTCACGGCAGTCCTCGCGGCGATGGAGGACGCAGGCGTCAAGATCGACACGTATCGCATGGGCGAGATCACGGCCCGGCTCGCCGACCGGGTCGAGGAGCTCGAGTCGCGTGCATACGAGCTTGCGGGCGAGGAGTTCATGCTCGGATCGACGCAGCAGGTCGCGCGCGTGCTCTTCGACGAGCTCAAGCTGACGCCGGGTCGCAAGGGTAAGACCGGCTATTCGACCGACACGCGCGTGCTGCGCACGATCCGGCACGAGCATCCGATCGTCGAGGTGCTCGAGGACTGGCGCGAGCTCACGAAGCTCGTCAACACGTACCTCGGCCCGCTGCCCACGCTGATCGGAGACGACGGCCGCCTGCACACGCACTTCAACCAGGCGGTCGCCGCGACCGGCCGGCTTTCCACCTCGAACCCGAACCTCCAGGCGATCCCGATCCGGACCGAGCTTGGGCGGGAGATCCGGAGCGCGTTCGTCGCCGAGTCCGGACACCGGCTCGTGTCGGCGGACTACTCGCAGGTCGAGCTGCGCATCCTCGCGCACGTGTCGGGCGAGCCGAAGCTGCGCGAGGCATTCGCGCGCGGCGAGGACATCCATGCGGCGACCGCAGCCGAGGTGCTCGGCAAGGATCAGGCGACGCTGACGAAGGACGAGCGCAACATCGCGAAGATGGTGAACTTCGGGATCATCTACGGCATCTCCGCATTCGGTCTCTCGGAGAACCTCGAGATCCCGCGCGACGAGGCGCAGACATACATCGACACGTATCTCGCACGCTTCCCGCTCGTGCAGGACTTCATCCAGCGCACGATCGAGCAGGCCGAGCGCGACGGCTACGTGACGACGCTGCTCGGCAGGCGACGGCCGGTCCCGGAGATCCGCGCGTCGAACCGTCAGACGCGAGGGCTCGGCGAGCGCCTGGCGGTCAACTCCGTGATGCAGGGGACGGCAGCCGACATCATCAAGATCGCGATGGTGAACATCCACCGCCGGCTGCGCGACGAAGGCCGAAGCTCGCGGCTCGTGCTGCAGGTGCACGACGAGCTGCTCGTCGAGGCGCCCGACGCGGAGGTGTCGACGATCAAGGAGCTTCTGCGCAAAGAGATGTGCGACGCCTACCCGCTCGACCCGCCGCTCGCCGTCGACGTCGGCGCCGGCGACGACTGGAACGACGCTAAGAAATAACTAGAACGCGTCGGGTACTGAGTCCGGCACGAGACCGAGGCCCTGGCGGAGCTCCTCGATCAGCTGCTGGGCCTCGTCCAGCAGTCGCGCCAGAGCATCGAGCTCCTCGCGCGGCACCTCCACCGTGACCCGAACCGGCGAGCGGGCACTCGACGACAGCGCGAGCGATTCCTGGCCGTCGCGCACGAGCGCGGTGAGGTCCAGGTACTCGTCGCGACCGAGGCGCGCGCCCGCCACGAAGCGCACGTCGGCGGCTCGGAGCCGCCCCGCCAGCACGGCGGGGTAGTGGCCGGGAACGTGAACGGTCGCCTCTCCGCCGCGCAGCCCGACCGCGACCGACCAGCCGCGGTAGCCCTCGCCGCCGTCGTGTCGCAAGACGGCGACGGACACCGATTCCGTGTCTCCGATCGGATAGCGCTCGTCCACTTGGGTCCAGCGTATCCATGTTGCAACACCTAACAAGGGAGGCCCGAAGGCGTCTACAAGCCTAGGGCTATACTGCCCGCCTTCTATGGCAAACGACACCATCAGCGACCCGCGGCTCGAAGAAGGCGTCTGGACGACCGGTCCCGACGGCGAGCTGATTCCCGACTACGAGTCGACCTTCCCGACCATCAACGAGGGCGAGGTCGTGAACGGCACCGTCGTCCGCGTCGACAAGGACGAGGTGCTCGTCGATATCGGTTACAAGTCGGAAGGCGTCATCCCGGTCAGCGAGCTCTCCATCCGCCGGTCGGTGAATCCGGCCGACGAGGTGTCGGTCGGCGACGAGATCGCCGCGCTCGTGATGACGAAGGAGGACGCCGAAGGGCGCCTGATCCTGTCGAAGAAGCGCGCGCGCTTCGAGATCGCCTGGAAGGCGATCGAGGCAGCGTACGAACAGGGCCAGCCGGTCAACGGCCGCGTCATCGAGGTCGTCAAGGGCGGCCTCATCCTCGATCTCGGCGTGCGCGGGTTCCTGCCCGCCTCGCTCGTCGACATCCGCCGCGTGCAGGATCTCGACGAGTATCTCGGGCAAGAGCTTCGCTGCAAGGTGATCGAGCTCAACCGCTCTCGCAACAACGTCGTGCTCTCGCGCCGCGCCGTCCTCGAGGACGAGCGCAAGGACATGCGGCAGGCGATCCTCGACCGGCTCAACCCGGGCGACGTCGTCGAAGGGACGATCTCGAACATCGTCGACTTCGGCGCGTTCGTCGACCTCGAGGGGATGGACGGCCTCATCCACATCTCCGAGCTGTCGTGGAGCCACGTCAACCATCCGTCCGAGGTGCTCGAGATCGGCCAGAAGGTCGAGGTCAAGGTGCTCGACATCGACCGCGACCGCCAGCGGATCTCCCTCGGGCTCAAGCAGACGCAGACCGATCCGTGGCAGCAGGTGCTCGAGAGCTACCAGGAGGGCGACGTCGTCGAGGGCAAGGTGACGAAGGTGGTCACGTTCGGCGCGTTCGTCGAGATCCTCCCGGGCGTCGAGGGCCTCGTGCACATCTCCGAGCTCGCGCAGCACCACGTCGAGAATCCGCGCGAGGTCGTGTCGCAGGGCGACACCGTGAAGGTCCGCATTCTCGAGGTCGACGCGGAACGGCGGCGGCTGTCGCTGTCGCTGAAGCGCGTCGAGGACGGCATGCCCCTCCAGCCGAAGCCCGGCGAAGAGGCTGCTCCGCCGGCGATCGATCTCTCCGAGGACGTCTTCACGGACGAGGCGGCTGCGGTCGAGGCGCCGGAAGAGCCGGCTGCCGTCGAGGCAGCGGATGAGACGGCTGTCCCCGAGGCTTCGGCAGAGCCGGCCGAGGCCGACTCGGAAGCCGAGCCCTCCGCCGAATAGTGGCCCGGCGGCCGCTCGCGGTCGCGATCACCGGCGGCATCGCGGCGGGGAAGAGCGAGGCGCTCGCGGCGTTTTCGCGACACGGCGCCGCCACGCTGTCGGCCGACGAGATCGTGCACGACCTGCTCGCGGACGACGCGGAGGTTCGGGCCGCGATCCGAGAGCGCTGGGGCGACGCTGCGGTCGACGATCGCGGCCGGATCGGCGAGATCGTCTTCCGCGACCGCGCCGAGCTCGACTGGCTCGAGCAACTGCTCCATCCGAAGACGCGGGCGGCGGCTGACGCCTGGCTCGCGTCCGTCGACGCACCACTCGCGGTGGTCGAGGTGCCGTTGCTCTACGAGACCGGTGGCGAGAGCCGGTTCGACGCCGTGGTGGTCGTCACCGCGCCGCCCGAGGTGCGGGAGGAGCGGCGAGCGGGGCTTGCCGAGCGTGAGGCGCGCCTCCTGCCGGATGACGAGAAGGTTCGACGCGCGGACTACGCGTTCGTGAACGACGGATCGCTCGAGGATCTCGACGCGTTCGTCGGGAAGGTGTTCGAGGCACTGTGCGTGCGCTGAGGCGGCTCACGCTCGCGGGCGCCGTCGTCGCCGCCGCCATCGGCGCGTTTCTCTACCTCCAGCGAACGGAGCCGCCGTGGTGGGCGCGCCTGTGGTTCCCGCTGCGGTATGCGTCGATCGTCCGCGGCCACGCCGCGAACTACCGCCTCAACCCCGCGCTGCTTGCGGCGGTGATCGAGGAGGAGAGCAAGTTCAACGCCGACGCGCGCTCTCCCACCGGCGCGCTCGGCCTCATGCAGCTCCAGCCGACGACTGCGAAGGGGATCGCCATCCGCACGGGCGGCTCGCGCTTCGTCGTCTCCGATCTCTACAAGCCCGAGATCAACGTCCGCTACGGCGCCTGGTACCTCAGGCACCTGCTCGACAAGTACCACGGCGACGAGCGCACCGCGCTGGCGGCGTACAACGCGGGGCAGGAGAACGTCGACCGCTGGCTCGCGAAACGCGAGCCGGTGCAGTTTCCGGAGACGCGCGCGTACGTCTCGCGGGTCGAGCGGCTGAAGGGCATCTACCGCCGCACGTACCCCGGCCAGCTGGGTTTGAAGGGGTAGCCGTCGTTACCCTGTGTCTCCGATGGCCGAGCTGAAAACCTCCGTCGATTACCGCCCAACCGGCGACCAGCCGCGGGCGATCGACGAGCTCTCGGCCGGGCTCCGTGCAGGCGAGCGCTTCCAGACGCTCGTCGGCGCGACCGGGACCGGCAAGACGGCGACGATGGCCTGGACGATCGAGGAGGTCGGGAGGCCGGCGCTCGTCATCGCCCACAACAAGACGCTGGCGGCGCAGCTCTGCAACGAGTTCCGGGAGTTCTTCCCGGCGAACTCGGTGGACTACTTCGTCTCCTACTACGACTACTACCAGCCGGAGGCGTACGTCCCGCAGGCCGACCTGTACATCGAGAAGGACTCGTCGCGGAACGACGACATCGACCGGCTGCGCCATTCCGCCACGTCGAACCTTCTCTCCCGCCGCGACGTCGTCATCGTCGCCTCGGTGTCGTGCATCTACGGCCTCGGTTCGCCGGAGGAGTACAAGGAGCGCGTCGTCTTCGTGACCGTCGGCGAGGAGCAGGATCGCGATCTCATGCTGCGGAAGCTCATCGACATCCAGTACGTCCGCAACGACACGCTGCTCGGGCGCGGCAAGTTCCGCGTCAAGGGCGACGTCGTCGAGATCCAGCCGGCGTACTCGGAGACCGCGTACCGCGTCTCGTTCTTCGGCGACGAGGTGGAGCAGATCACGCACTTCGATCCGCTGACGGGCGAGGTGCTCTCGCGCTACGACACGATCACGATCTTTCCGGCGACGCAGTACGTCACGTCGAAGCCGACGATCGAGCGCGCGCTCGGCGAGATCCGGCACGAGCTCGAGGAGCAGGTCAGCGCCTTCGAAGCGGAAGGGAAGATGCTCGAGGCGCACCGGATTCGCCAGCGCACCGAGTACGACCTCGAGATGATGAAGGAGCTCGGGTTCTGCAACGGGATCGAGAACTACTCGCGCATCCTCGACGGACGGCCGCCCGGGTCCGCGCCGCACACGCTGCTCGACTATTTCCCGTCCGACTTCGTCGTGTTCATCGACGAGTCGCACCAGACCGTCCCGCAGGTCGGCGGGATGTACGAGGGCGACCGCTCTCGCAAGCAGACGCTCGTCGACTTCGGCTTCCGCCTCCCGTCCGCCCTCGACAACCGCCCACTCCGCTTCGACGAGTTCCTGGCCAAGGTTCCTCAGATCGTGTTCGTGTCCGCGACCCCGGGCCCGTACGAGCAGCGCCACTCGACGAAGGTCGCGGAGCAGCTGATCCGGCCGACGGGCGTCGTCGATCCCGACGTCGAGCTGCGCCCGACGCGGAACCAGATCGACGACCTCCTCGGCGAGATCCGCCAGCGCGAGGCGGTGGGGGAGCGAACGCTCGTCACGACGCTCACGAAGAAGATGGCCGAGGACCTGACCGACTACCTGCTCGAATCGGGCGTGAAGGCCCGCTACCTCCACTCGGAGATCGACACGCTCGAGCGCATCCAGATCGTGCGCGAGCTGCGGCTCGGCGAGTACGACGTGCTCGTCGGCGTCAATCTCCTGCGCGAAGGGCTCGACCTCCCGGAGGTGTCGCTCGTCGCGATCCTCGACGCGGACAAGGAAGGATTCCTCCGCGGCCGGACGTCCCTGATCCAGACGATCGGGCGCGCGGCGCGCAACATCCACGGCAAGGTGCTCATGTACGCCGACAAGCAGACCGAGGCGATCAAGGAGTCGATCGACGAGACGAACAGGCGGCGCTCGATCCAGCTCGCGTACAACGAGGAGCACGGGATCACACCCACGACGATCACGAAGGGCGTCTCCGACATCGCCGAGTTCCTCTCGCTCGACTCGCCGCACGTTCCGAGGGGGCGCCGGCGCGGCGCGAAGAAGATCGAGGGCATGGACCGCAGCGAGCTCGAGAAGCTCGTGGTCACGCTCGAGGAGGAGATGCTCGTCGCGGCCGAGGAGCTCAGGTTCGAGTACGCCGCGAAGCTGCGCGACGAGATCAAGGATCTGCGGCGCGAGCTGCTGGCGGTCGAGGCGACGGCGTGATCCTCGGCGCCGTCACCGTCGGCACCGTCGTCGGAGTCCTCATCTCGGCGTTCGTCACCGGCGGCCTCGCGCGCCTGGCAGTGCCGGGCCCCGACCCGATGCCCATCTGGTTGACGATCCTCGTCGGCCTCGGCGGCTCGCTCGGCGGCGGCGGCATCGCCTACGCGGCAGGCTCGCGCAACCCGTACGTCATCAGCACGGTCGGGTTCGCGGTCGCGATCGCGCTCGTCGTGGCGTACCGGCGGTTCGTGCAGCGGCGGCCGGCCATCGGCCGCGACGCATACCGCTTCCCCGAGCGCGGCATCGGCGTCGACACCTATCGAGAGCGGCTCAATCGCGCGGGCATCGACCCCGACCGCATCGGAGCTGCGGTGCCGCCCTTCGGAGCGCCCAGCAGCAGCAGCCGCCCGCGACCCCGCGCCGCCACCGCCGGCGAGACGCCGACGGAGAACCCGGCCCACTTCATCCGCCTGCTCGACGAACTGCACGACGCCGGCGTGCTCGACGACGACGAATACAACGCCGCGCGGACGCGGCTGCTCGAAAGTCTGCGAAGCTAGGAGGCACGGCATGGTTCTCTGGTACATCATCGCGCTCGTCGTCGAAGCCCTGATCGTCGGTGCGCTCGCGCGGCTCGCGCTTCCAGGCCCGGACCCGATGAGCATCCCGATGACGATCGCTCTCGGTCTCGCCGGGACGTTCCTCGGCGGGATCGTCGCCTATCTGTTCCTCGGCCACGCGGCGGCCTGATCTTCGCCCTGCTCGGCTCGACGCTGCTGCTCTACCTGCATCGCCGCTTCGTCCAGCACCGGCCGATCACCGGGCCGGGCGCGAAGCGCCTGCCGTCCTAGCCGCTCCGAAGGAGCGCCGCGCCGTCAGCGGCCCAGTCGTCGCCGCGCCAGATGTGCGTCTCGACCGTGAGCGTGCCGGCCTCGATCTCGTAGACCTGCAGGCCGCGCGCCTCGCCGAGCCGTCGCGGTCGCGGCTGGCCGAGGCCGGGGGCGATCGAGATGACGACCGCGCGCGCGTCGCCGCCGACGACCTCGAACTCATGGCGCTCGCTCACCGCCGCCTGGTGGATGTGGCCGGCCGACGATCAGGTCGGCGCCGGCGGCGACGAGCTCGTGCAGCACGTGGTCTCCGCCGCGCGAGCGGGCGCTTGCGGGCTGCGCGCCACGGCGCTCCGATCATGTGGTGGTGGAGTGACGACGACGCGATACGCGCCGGGCGCCGCCTGTCCCAGCCGTGTCGCTGCGCCGCGCAGCTGCGCATCGCGGAGGCCGCCGCTCTGGTGGCGGTACGGCCGCGCCGAGTTGAGCCCGACGACCTGGAGCGACGGCGACGCGTACGTCGGCTCCGTCGTCTCCCAGGCCCGCTCGAACTCGCGCCACGGCGCCGTGAACCGGGCCGGGAAGGTGTACGGGAGGTCGTGGTTTCCGGGGACGGCGACCACCGGCGCGCCGAGCGACTGCAGCAGCCTGCGGGCCTGTTCGTGCTCGCCGCGGCGGCCCCGGTTCGTGAGGTCGCCGGACGCGACGACCACGTCGGGCCGCAGCTCGCCGGCGAGCCGGACGAGCGCCGCCTCGACCTGCGAGTCCTCACGTGTACCGACGTGGAGGTCGGAAACATGCAGGATGCGTGCGGCCACGGGCGAATGAGCGTATTCCAGACAGGTGTCAGACACCAATCCGGTGTCCGACACCTGCGAGCATTACCATTCCGGTATGAGCGACGAGTCGGCCGAAGTCTTCGATGACCTCTACCTCGGCTTGCGGGCCGGCGGTGCGCTCCGCAAACAGCGGCGCGGCGAGCCGCTGACCACCGAGGAGCAGGAGGCGCTCGGCCGCTGGCAGCGCCTCTCGACGTGGCGCAAGGCAATCGCCATCGGCGGCTTCGCCGTCGGGACCTTCGGGCTCGGCTTCACCCTCGGCGGCCTCGTCTTCGGCCGCTGGCGCAAGCCGGCGTAGCTCGCAGACGGCGAGGGGATTGTGGCCTCGCGGCGAATGCACGCAAACCCATGCCCGCAGGTGAACCTGAGCGGATCTACGTCGACGCGCGCCGGCACGGCGTCGTGCTGGTCCGGCCGCTCGGCCGCGCGCTCGTGATCGCGCTGCTCGGAGCCGTCGCCTTCCTCGGGGGCTGGCCGGTGTCCGCCGCCGGCGCGGCGCTGCTGTGCCTCGCGGCCGTCGGCGCCGTCGTCGCCGTCTGGCGCTTCGACCGCACGCGCGTCGTCCTGACCGGGGACAAGCTTTTCGTCGTCCACGGCACCCTCCGCCGCCGCGCCGCCGCCGTCCGCCTGGAGAAGATCCAGACCGTCGAAGATGGAGCAGTCCCTCCTCGGTCGCCTGCTCGGCTACGGCACGCTCGTCGCCGGCGACCTCGAGATCAGCTGCGTCGCGAGACCCGGCGACTTGCAGGGATTTCTCAGCAAGTCTTTATCCGGGGCCTGATTTAGCCGAATACCCTGGGAGAGTGCTTCGCCTGGAGCGTCATCGGCTTGGTCCGCGGATCTTCGTCTGCGGGCTGCGCGTTCACGAGTTCGCGCTCGGCTTCGCCGTGCTCGCCGCCGCCCTGCTCATCGGCGGCCTCACCGAGGCGTGGGACCTGAGCCGGGCGACGATGGGGGCGACCGCAGCCGGGTCGTGGCTCGTGATCAAGGACTGGCGCGACCTGTTCCCGTCGACGCGGAACACCGCCTCCTGGAGCTTGCTGCCGCACCGCGTTCCGAAGGACTAGGAGCCCCTTCCGAACACACGTTCGGTGCAGTACAATGGCCATTCCATGGCTGCCGATGAGTTGGTCGTCCACGGCGCCCGCGAGCACAACCTCAAGGACATCACCGTCCGCCTGCCGCGGAACCGCCTGATCTGCATCACCGGGCTCTCCGGGTCCGGCAAGTCGAGCCTTGCCTTCGACACGATCTACGCCGAGGGGCAGCGCCGCTACGTGGAGTCGCTCTCCGCCTACGCGCGCCAGTTCCTCCAGATGATGGAGAAGCCGGACGTCGACCACATCGACGGCCTCAGCCCGGCGATCTCGATCGACCAGAAGACGACGTCGCGCAACCCGCGCTCGACGGTGGGCACCGTCACCGAGATCTACGACTATCTCCGCCTGCTGTACGCGCGGGTCGGGCGGCCGCATTGCCCCATCTGCGGCAAGCCGATCGCCGGCCAGTCCATCGACTCGATCGTCGAGCAAGTCCTGCAGCTCGAAGGAGGGAACGCGCTTCACCGTCAACGCGCCGGTCGTGCGCGACCGCAAGGGCGAGTACAAGGACGTCTTCGAGGAGCTGCTGCGCGAGGGCTTCACCCGCGTGAAGGTGGACGGCGAGCAGTACCTGCTCGAGGACGGCGTGCCGCCGCTCGACAAGAAGTTCAAGCACACGATCGAGGTGGTCGTCGACCGGCTCGTGATGAAGAGCGAAGGCGAGCTGCGCCTGCGCCTGACGCAGTCGATCGAGACGGCCGCCGGCCTCGCCGAGGGCATCGTTCTCATCGACCCGCTGGACGGCGGCGAGCCGATGCTCTTCTCCGAGAACTTCGCGTGCCCCGATCACGGCGTCTCGCTGGCGGAGCTGCAGCCGCGCGTCTTCTCGTTCAACGCGCCGCACGGCGCCTGTCCGCGCTGCACCGGGCTCGGCTCGCAGCAGGAGATCGACCCCGATCTGCTCGTGCCGGATCCGTCGCTCTCGCTCGACGACGGCGCGCTCGTCCCCTGGTCGGTCGGAGGGTCGTCGGGCTTCTACGAAGCGGTGATCCAGGCGATCGCCGACCGGTACGAGGTCGACACGTCGAAGCCGTGGTCGGAGCTCACCGAGGAGCAGCAGAACCGGTTCCTCTACGGCACCGACGGCGAGCGCGTGTACGTGCAGTACCGCAACCGCATGGGCCGGCGCCGCCAGTACATGCTCGCCTTCGACGGCATCGTCTCCAGCCTTCAGCGCCGGTACAAGGAGACGGACTCCTCGCAGCAGCGCGAGCGGATCGAGGAGTACATGTCGCTGCGGCCCTGCCCCGTGTGCAAGGGCGCGCGGCTGAAGCCGGAGGTGCTCGCGGTCACGGTCGGCGCGCGCTCGATCCACGACTTCACCCAGATGTCGGTCTCGGCATCGCTCCACTTCCTCGACGAGCTCGGCCTCACGGAGACCGAGCAGCTCATCGGCCACCGCATCGTCAAGGAGATCCGCGAGCGGCTCACGTTCCTCGACGACGTCGGCGTCGGCTACCTCACGCTCGACCGCGCGGCCGCCACGCTGTCGGGCGGCGAGGCGCAGCGGTTGCGGCTGGCGACGCAGATCGGCTCACAGCTCGTCGGCGTTCTCTACATCCTCGACGAGCCGTCGATCGGGCTCCACCAGCGCGACAACGCGCGCCTGATCGGCACGCTCGAGCGGCTGCGCGACATCGGGAACACCGTCGTGGTCGTCGAGCACGACGAGGAGATGATGCGACGCGCCGACTGGCTCGTGGACATGGGGCCGGGAGCCGGCCTGCACGGGGGCGAGGTCGTGGCGGAAGGCCCGGCGGCGAAGGTGGCACGCAACCGGCGCTCGACGACGGGGCAGTTCCTCGCGCACACGCGGGCGATCGCGATCCCGGAGCGGCGCAACGAGGATCGCGGCAGCTTCGTCGTGCGCGGCGCCTCGCAGCACAATCTCAAGAACATCGACGTCGAGTTCCCGCTCGGGAAGTTCGTGTGCATCACCGGCGTCTCCGGCTCGGGGAAGTCGACGCTCGTGAACGAGATCGTCTACAAGTCGCTCGCCAACCGGCTCAACCGGGCGCGCGTCAAGCCGGGCGCGCACGCGGGAGTGGAGGGAATCGACGCCTTCGACAAGGTGATCGAGATCGACCAGCGGCCGATCGGGCGAACTCCGCGCTCGAACCCGGCGACGTACACGGATCTGTTCACGCACATCCGCGAGCTGTACTCCCTCACGCCCGAGGCGAAGGTGCGCGGCTACAAGCCGGGACGCTTCTCGTTCAACGTCCGCGGCGGACGCTGCGAGACGTGCAAGGGCGACGGCCAGATCAAGATCGAGATGCACTTCCTGCCCGACGTCTACGTGTCGTGCGAAACGTGCAAGGGCGCGCGGTACAACCGCGAGACGCTCGAGGTGCGCTTCAAGAACAAGTCGATCTCCGACATTCTCGACATGTCGGTCGAGGAGGCGCTGGAGTTCTTCGCCAAGATCCCGAAGATCCGGCGGCGGCTGCAGACGCTGCACGACGTCGGGCTCGACTACATCAAGCTCGGCCAGCCGGCGACGACGCTGTCGGGCGGTGAGGCGCAGCGCGTCAAGCTCGCCGCCGAGCTGTCCAAGGTCGCCACCGGAAAGACGCTGTACATCCTCGACGAGCCGACGACGGGCCTCCACTTCGCGGACATCGAGAAGCTGCTCGAGACGCTGCAGCGACTCGTCGACGCCGGCAACACGATGATCGTCATCGAGCACAACCTCGACGTGATCAAGCAGTCCGACTGGATCGTCGACCTCGGCCCCGAAGGCGGCGAGGCGGGCGGCGAGATCGTCGCCGTCGGCACGCCGGAGGAGGTCGCCGAGGTCGAAGGCAGCTTCACCGGCCAGTTCCTCCGGCACGTGCTGCCGGCGACGGCCGTCGCCGCTTAGAGCACGGCCTGCGTCTGCGTGACGCGGGCGACGAGCTTGCCGGCGTCGTCGTAGAGCTCCGTGTCGACGACGATCGTGCGCCTGCCCGTGTGCAGCGGCCGTGAGATCGCGTGGACCGCGCCTTGGCGAACAGGCCCGAAGAAGTTCGTCTTCGACTCGATCGTCGCCGTCCCGCCGGCGCCTTCCGGCAGGTTGAGGAACGCGCAGAAGCCGCCGACGTTGTCGGCGAGCCCCATCAGCGCGCCGCCGTGCATGACACCGCCCGTGGTGCAAAGCGCCTCGCTCCACGCCAGTCGCGCGCGGACCTCACGCGGTTCGGCCGACACCATCTCGATGCCGAGGAACGCCGTGAAGGGCGCCGCGGCGGCGACCTGCGCGGTGAGCTCGGGATCGGCGGGCTCCACGCGGAGGAGGCTACTCTGCCGCGCATGAGCAGCGAAGCGGCTCCGACGTCGGCGATCGAACGCACGTGGTGGCTTCGCGCCCCGGCCGTGCTCGTCGCGCCGCGCGCGGTGTTCGTCTCGCTCCGCGACGAATCGCAGGAGGCGACGGAGGAGCGGCAAGAGCCGATCACGGCCATCGTCGGGCTCGCAGGCATCGCCGGCGTGCTCGGCACGCCCGTTGCGCGGCAGCTGCTCAACGACGCGTCGATGTCCACGTCGCTCGTCCCCGTCTGGGCGTTCCTCGGCGGCGTCTTCTACGCGCTTGCCTTCTACTGGATCGGCGGCGCGCTCCTGTTCGGCGCGTCGCGGCGGCTCGGCAGCGCAGGGTCGTGGCGCCGTTCGCGCCAGGTGATCGGGACTCGCGTCGGCTCCGCTTGCGCTCTCGCTGCTGACGCTCTGGCCCGTCCGGATCGCCGTCTACGGCGAGGATCTGTTTCGCACGGGCGGGAACGACTACGGGCGCGGGGATGCGATCTTCGGCGGCATCTACTACGCCGCGCTCGCGTGGAGCGTCTGCCTCCTCGTCGTCGGCGTTCGCGCCGTCCACGGCTGGACGCTCGGCCGGGCGCTCGCCGCGGTCGCGATCGCCGCCGTCGTTCCCGCGCTCATCGTCGCCGCGTCGGTGGTCTGACCGCGTCGAACGCCGCCAGCTCCTCGTCCGGCATCGCGTACGTGTGCTGCTGCTCCGGGAAGGCCCCGCTCCGGACCTCCTCCGCGTAGCGTCCGAGCGCTTCGGTCACGGCAGCGCCGAGATCCGCGTAGCGCTTCACGAAGCGAGGAGCGTTCCCCTCGTAGAAGCCGAGCATGTCGTGCCAGACGAGCACCTGGCCGTCGGTGTCTCCGCCGGCTCCGATGCCGATCGTCGGCACGCTCAGTGCCTGCGTGACCGCGCGCGCGACCTCCGACGGGACCGCCTCGAGCACGACCGCGAAACAGCCGGCCTCCTCGAGCGCCAGGGCCTCGTCGACGAGCTGCTGCGCACGCTCGGCCGTGCGTCCCTGCGCCTTGAACCCGCCGAGGACCGTGGCGGTCTGCGGGGTCAAGCCGACGTGCCCCATCACCGGGACGCCGGCGGCCGCGACCGCACGCGCGCGCGAGACCGACGTGCCGCCGCGCTCGAGCTTCACGGCATCGGCGCCGCCCTCCTTCACCAGCCGCACGGCGTTCGTCACCGCCTGCTCGTCCGAGACCTCGTACGAGCCGAACGGCATGTCGGCGACGACGAGCGGCCGTCGCGCGCCGCGTGTCACCCACTGCGTCATGAAGACGATCTCGTCGAGCGAGACCGCGACGGTCGACTCGCGCCCGTGCACGACCATCCCTGACGAGTCGCCGACGAGGATCAGATCGATGCCCGCCGCATCGGCGAGCCGGGCGCTCGGCGCGTCGTATGCGGTGACCATGACGATCTTCTCGCCGCGCTTCTTCATCTCGCGCAGCTCGGGCAGCGGCAGCTTGCCGGCCGTCCACGATGCATAGCGCTGAGGCTTCGGCCTGTCGCTCATGCGAGCGCTCCTTTCACGAGCACGTTGTCGATGAGTCGGATCGAGCCCACCCGGACGGCAGCGGCGAGGAGCGTCGCACCGTCGAGGTCGAGCAATTCGACGTAGTCGGGGTCGAGACCATTCAGCTCCGCCCGCGCCGCGGCGACCGGATCGGCGCTCGCAGCCGCCTTCGCGAGCGCGCGGGGAAGCCCGAGTGCGCGCTCGCGCTCGGCCGGGAGTGAGCAGCGCGTTGCGGGAGGAGAGCGCGAGCCCGTCCTCGTCTCGCACCGTGGCGAGCACGCGCACGTCCACGCCGACGTCGAGATCGCGGACGAGCCGGCGGACGACGATCGCCTGCTGCGCGTCCTTCTGGCCGAAGTACGCACGGGTGGGACGGACGATGTTGAACAGCTTGAGGCAGACGGTCGCGACGCCGCGGAAGTGCCCCGGCCGCGCGCCGCCTTCGGCGCCGGTCTCCTCGGCGTCGACCCACGTCGCGAAGCCGGTCGGATACATCTCCTCGACGGTGGGCGCGAACAGGACGTCGACGCCTGCCTGCTCGGCCAGCTCCCGGTCGCTCGCCTCGTCCCGCGGATAGCGCGCGAGGTCGGTCTCCTCGCCGAACTGCGCCGGATTGACGAACAGCGACGCGACGACGACGTCGTTCTCGGCGCGCGCGGCGTCGAAGAGCGAGACGTGGCCGGCGTGCAGGGCGCCCATCGTCGGCACGAGCCCGACCTCGCCGTCGAGCCGTAGTTCGGAGATGGTGCGCACGACCTTCACGTCGCGAGTGCGGCTGTCGCGCCGGCGAGCGTCTCGTACAGATGGTCGAGCTCCGGGCGTTCCGATCGGATCGCAGCGCGGTGCGCTTCGACCGTCGACCAGTCGCCGCGTGCGATCGGGCCTGTCAGCTCGAAGCCGTTCTCGATCGTGCGGCGCATGAGCGGCTCGAGCGCCTCGGCCGGCGCGCCTGCGCTCTCGAAGAGCAGCGACGCCGCACGGTGCAGCGTGACGAGATAGTTGGAGGCGAACACCGCGCCCGCGTGGTAGAGCGTGCGTGATTCGTCTGCGAGCGCGAACGGCCGAAGCCCGAGCGTCTCGGCGAGCCAGAAGCCCGCGTCCCGGGCGTCGGCGGACTCGGCAGTGACCGCCGCCCACGCTCCGTCGAGCTGCTCCGGGCCGCGCGCGCGCGTGAACGTCTGCAACGGGTGCATGCCGAAGCGGCGCTCGTGCGGAGCGAGCGCCGCGAGCGGCGTCGCGCCGCTGACGTGCGCGAGCCACGGGCCGACGGGGATCGTCGCTGCCACCTCCGCGATGGCGCCGTCGGGCACGCACAGGAGCACGAGCTCCGGATCGGCCGACGCGGAGATCGAGGCCGCGTTCGCGCAGGCGGCCTGTGACGGCCGCGCCGACGCGGCCAGAGCCGATGACGTCGATTCGTGTGAACACTTCGTAGCTCCAGCTCCGTAGTGGATGCCGGGCACCTCCAAGTGTACCCTGAGGACCGTGCCGATCTACGAGTACGTCTGCATGGAGTGCGAGTCGCATTTCGAGGAGCTCGTCCGGGGCGACGAACAGGTCACCTGCCCGGACTGCACCGCGACGAACGTCTCGAAGCAGTTCTCCACCTTCGCCGTCCACGGGGCCGTAAAGCAGCCCGCGTTCGGCGGCGGCGGGGGACGGCTGCTGCGGCGGCTCCTGCGGCTGCGGCCACTAGTGGCAGATCAACTGACGCGCGCCGAGCGCGCACAGCTCGAGGCGGAGCTGGCCGAGCTCGAAGGCCCGCGCCGCCAGGCGGCAATCACCGCGATCGCCACCGCGCGCGAGCACGGCGACCTGTCCGAGAACTTCGAGTACCACGCGGCGAAGAACGAGCAAGGCCTGCTGGAGGCGCGCATCACGAAGCTGCGCGCGCGGCTGCACGACGCGGTCGAGGTCGACGAGTCGACGGTCGCGGCCGGAGGCGTCGTCACGGTCGGCTCGCATGTCGAGCTCACCCGTGACGACGGCGAGGAGATGACCGTCCTGATCTCCAGCGTCGGCGGCGTCTCGCCCGATTCGCCCGTCGGCCGGGCTCTCCTCGGTCACGCGGAGGGCGACGATGTGGTCGTCGAGGCGCCCGCGCGGGTCGTGGCGCGCGCGGATCGTCAGCGTCCGGGCGGGCTCGTAGACTCACCGTCCGTGAGCGCAGTTCCGGTCGAGCGCACCGACGATCTCGCGGCCTTTGCCGCATCCGTCGCCGGTTGCACCCGTTGCCGCCTCTCGCAGGGACGGACGCAGGTGGTGTTCGGCTCCGGCAACCCGCACGCCGAGCTGATGTTCGTCGGCGAGGCGCCCGGCTTCCACGAGGACAAGCAGGGGCTGCCGTTCGTCGGCCAGGCGGGGAAGCTGCTCGACAAGCTGCTCGCCGGGCATCGGGTTGCAGCGAGCCGACGTCTTCGTGGCGAACGTCCTCAAATGCCGGCCTCCCGGGAACCGCGACCCGCAGCCGGACGAGATCGAGGCGTGCGAAAGCCATCTCTTCCGGCAGATCGAGCTGATCGAGCCGACCATCGTCGCGACGCTCGGCAACTTTGCGACCAAGCTCCTCTCGGGCCGGCCGCTCGGGATCACGCGCGTGCACGGGCAGGAGCAGTCGACGACGCTCGGCGGCCGCGAGGTCATGCTCTATCCGCTGTACCACCCGGCCGCGGCGCTGTACACGCCCGCGATGCTGAAGGTGCTCGAGTTGGACTTCGCACGCATCCCGGAGCTGCTCGGCCGTGCCCTCGAGCCGATCGAGCCGGAGCTCGCGCTCGTTTCCGAACCCGTGCCGCCGGCGCAGCAGCTCGGCCTCTTCTAGTCCGTACTCTTCGCTCCGTGGCCGACACGGTGACGAGCTCCCCCGAGGAGACGGAGGCGCTGGCGGCTGCGTTGGCCGCGCGGCTCGAGCAGGGCGACGTCGTCACGGTCGCCGGCGAGCTCGGCACCGGCAAGACGACGTTCGTGCGCGGCGCGTGCTCGGCGCTCGGCGTGCGCGAGCGCGTCACGAGCCCGACCTACACGATCGGGCACCGCTATCACGGCGCGGACGGAGAGGTCTCGCACCTCGACCTGTACCGGTTCGAGGGCGTGTCGGCGGCGGAGTGGGGCGACCTCGAGCCCTACTTCGACGACGCGATCGCGTTCGTCGAGTGGCCGGAGGCTGGGGCGGGCGTCCTCCCGGAGCCGCGTTACCGGGTGCGCTTGCGGCATGCTGGGGACGCGCAGAGGGTGGTTTCGATCGACGAATGCTGATGCTGGCTTTCGACACGGCGACGGAGGTGGCGACGAGTGCGCTCGTCGACGACGGCGAGGTGCTCGCCGAACGCTCTTCGCGTGCGCGCACGCTGCTGGAAGACGTGGACGCGCTCCTGCGCCAGGGCGGCGCCAACGCGCGCGACCTCGATGCGCTCGCCGTCGGCATCGGGCCGGGGAGCTTCACCGGCGTCCGCATCGGCCTCGCCACCGCGCGCGGGCTCGCGCTTGCACTCGACCTTTCCGGTGCCGGCGTCTCGACCCTGGCTGCGCTTGCCGCGGGCGCGCCCGGAGCGATCCCCGTGGTGGACGCGCGTCGGCGCGAGGTGTTCGCGCTCGTCGACGGCGAGCCGTCCGTGCTCGCACCCGCCGATCTGACGCTCGAGCCCGGCACGGTGTGCGTCGGCGACGGCGCGCGACGCTACCGCGACATCTTCGAGGCGGGCGGCGCCGTCGTCCCACCCGACGACGACGAGCGGCACCTCCCGCGCGCGCGTTTCCACGCAGCGCTTGCGGGCGCGCTCGGGCCCGTCGATGAGATCGAGCCGTTGTACCTGCGCGTTCCGGATGCCGTGCGGAGCGTCCGATGACGACCCTCGAGCTTCGCCGCCTCGGGATCGGCGACCTTCTCGCGATCGAGGAGATCGAGCGCCGCTCGTACCGAACGCCGTGGTCGCGCTCGATGTTCGCGGGCGAGCTCGCGAAGCCGAGCTCGATCTGCATCGGCGCCTTCGACGGCGACGAGGACGGCGAGCGGACGCTGCACGGCTATCTGATCGTGTCGCGCTACGTCGACGCCTGGCACGTCATGAACGTCGCCGTCGATCCCGACCATCGCGGGCACGGCATCGCGACGCTCCTGCTCGAGCGGCTGTTCGAGCTGACCGTCGACGACGCGCGGCGCGGCTACACGCTCGAAGTGCGAGTCACCAACACGGTCGCGATCGCGCTGTACGAACGGCTCGGCTTCGAGGCGAGGGGCGTCCGCCGCGGCTACTACACCGACAACCGCGAGGACGCCTTGATCATGTGGAAAGACCCGGTCGCCCGCGAGCGGGCGTGATCCTCGGGATCGAGACGAGCTGCGACGAGACCGCCGCAGCGCTCGTCACCGTCGACGGCCACATTCGCGCCAACGTCGTCTCCTCGCAGGCGGACCTGCACGCGCAGTACGGCGGCGTCGTTCCCGAGGTCGCCTCGCGGCGGCATCTGGAGCTCGTCGGCCCCGTCGTGCGCGAGGCGCTCGGCGAGGCGGGCGTCACGCTCGACGACGTCGACAAGGTCGCCGTCACGCAAGGCCCCGGCCTCGTCGGTGCGCTGCTCGTCGGGCTGGCGGCGGCCAAAGCGATCGCCTGGTCGCGGCGCCTGCCGCTCGTGCCGGTCGACCACCTCCGCGGTCACGTCGCCTCGCTCTACCTCGAGCCCGATCCGCTCGAGCCGCCGTTCCTCTGCCTGCTCGCGAGCGGCGGCCACACGCTGTTGCTCGACGTGCGCGGGTACGACGACGAGCACGTGCTCGGGACGACGCTCGACGACGCCGCGGGGGAAGCGTTCGACAAGGGCGCGCGCCTGCTCGGGCTGGGCTATCCGGGCGGCCGCGAGGTCGACCGGCTCGCGCGCGACGGCGACCCTGCCGCGTACGACTTCCCGGTCGCGCAGGTTCCCGGGCTCGACTTCTCCTTCTCCGGCCTGAAGACGTCCCTGCTGTACGCGACCCGTGAGCTGAGCGCGGACGAGCTCGAGACGCGCCGCGCCGACCTCGCCGCGTCGTATCAGCGCGCCATCATCCGTGCGCTCGTCGGCCGCGTGCGCGAGGCTGCGGCGCAGCTCGGCTCTCCGCGCATCGCCGTCGTCGGCGGCGTCGCGGCGAACTCGGAGCTGCGCGCTGCGCTGCCGGATGCGGCGCTCGCTCCGCTCTCGCTCTGCACCGACAACGCCGCGATGATCGCGTCCGCCGGACGCTTCGCCGCCACGCTCGCGTATCCCGGCTACCTCGGCCTCGATGCGTACGCCTCACGCTGAAGCGCGGTACGTCGCGCTCTTCGCCGTCGTCGCGGTAGCGGCAACGGCCGCGATCCTCGCAACGGGCGGCAAGAGCTCGGAGGCGCCGTCCGTCTCTTCCGCATCGGCGCAGTCGTGGCAGGGCCTCGTCGGCTCGCGACCGCGCGTCGAGACCGGCCAGCGCGTCATCGTCGTGCTCAGGACGCCGTCGCTCGGGCAGCGCGTCGCCGCCGCAGGCGGCGCGGTCGACATCGAGCAGGAGCAGGCATGGACGAGAGTCGTGCAGTCGGCGCAGAGGCTGCTCGTCTCGCGCCTCGCGCTGCAGGGCGTCATCGTGCACCCGGCGCTGAGCTTCGCCCGCGTGCTCGACGGCTTCTCGGCGGTCATGCCTCCGAGCGTGATTCCGCTCGTCGAACGCGACCCGGCCGTCGCCGGCGTCTATCCGGTGCGTATCGCGTATCCGGCGACGATTGCTGCGCGTTCGCTGACGGCGGACGCCGCAGACTCGGGCAACGCGCTCGCGTCGGCCGGCGTCGACGGTCGCGGAGTCACCGTCGCGATCCTCGATGCGTTCGGACACGGAGCGTCACGACTCGAGCAGCACGGCACGGAGATGGCCGGCATCGTCGCTCGCGTCGCTCCCGGAGCATCCGTCCTGCCGATCCGCGTGGCCGGCTGGCAGCCGGACGCGGCCGGGGGCTGGGCGGTCTACGCGCGCAGCGATCAGATCATCGCCGGGCTCGACCGGGCCGTCGATCCCAACGGCGAAGGCGACGCGCACGATGCTGCACGGATCGCGCTCGTCGCGCTCTCCGAGCCCTTCGCCGGTTTCGTCGACGGCCCTGAAGCACTCGCTGTCGCGGGCGCGCGCGACCTCGACCTGCTCGTCGTCGCGCCGGCGGGCAACGACGGGCCGACCGCCGCCGCCTACGGCGATATCTCCGGCCCCGGGGGCGCTCCGGACGCACTCACGGTCGGCGCGCTCGACACGCGGCCGGATGAGGCCGACGTGCACGTGACCGTGCGCTCCGGCCTGCGGACCCTCGTCGACGCGACGATGCCGCTCGCCGGCGACGCTGCGCCGCCAGCGCGTCCTCGACCTCCAAGTCGTGCGGCCGCTGAAGGCGTTCTTCGCGCGCAGCGGCGGCAGCATCGTCGCAGGTCGCGCGGCGCTTCTCGCCGCCGGCTCCTCGCCGGGGCCTGCCGCCGAGCGTGCGGCCGAGGCCGGCGCCTCGGCGGTGCTGCTCTACGGCAGGAGCGTGACGCTTCCGGCGGGCGGTCTCGGCAACGGCGTCGGCGTGCCCGTCATCTCGCTCCCGCAGCCGGCCGCGCACGCAGTGCTCGAACGGCTCGCCGCCGGCGCGCCGGTGACCGTCACGCTCGGCGCGGGACGCCGGATCGCGAACGCCGGCGATGAGCATGTCGCGCCCTTCTCCTCGACCGGGCTCGCGTTCGACGGGAGCGTCAAGCCCGATCTCGTCGCACCCGGCGTGAGCGTCGAGACCGTCGGCACCGACCGAGGTCAGCGTCAGCGGCTCGAGCGCCGCGGCCGCGGTCGCCGCCGGCGCGGCGGCGCTCCTGGCGCAGGCTCGGCCCGCGCTCGGCGCCGATGCGCTCGCGGGACTGCTCGTCGGGACCGCCCGGCCGCTCGAGCACGACCCGGTCGCCGCACAGGGCTCCGGCGCGCTCGACGTCGCCGCCGCCGCGGCCGGTGAGGTCGCCGCCTCGCCCGCGACGCTCGCGCTCGGGACGTCGAGCGCGCCGGGCGCGAGGCCGCGCAACGTTCACGCTCACGAACCTCTCCTCACGCGCGCTGACGGTCGCGCTCGGGATCCGAACGCAGCATGAGGGCGCCGCCACGGTCGACTTCACGCTGCGGCCGTCGCACGTCGTCATCCGCCCCGGGCGCAGCGCGCTCGTGCACATCGATGCGCTGACGGCGTCGCGCGCCGTCGGGAACGCGACCGCCGACGGCGCGGTGGTCGGGACCGTCGCCGGCGGCGGGACGGTGCGCATCCCCTGGGCCATCGCCTTCGACGCGCAGCCCGTCGACCTGATCGGGAACAGCATCCCTTTCGTCGACGACGTTCTCGGCCTCCGACACCGGTCCCGCGCTGCTCACCGTCCAGGCCGGCCGGGTGATCGCGACCGGCGGCCGCATCGAGATCCGGCCGCTCGCGCGCCTCGACGTCGTCCTCCGCCGGGCCGACGGCGTGAACGTCGGCCTGCTCGCGCGCATCCGAGACGTGCTGCCGGGCCGGTACACGTTCGGGCTCACCGGCCGCGGCTCCGGCGGCGCGCCGCTCCCGCCCGGGCGCTACGTCGTGACCGTCCTCGCCTATCCGGCCGACGGCGGGCCGCCGAGTCGGCGCGACCTCGGATTTGCCCTCCGATGACCAGTCATATACTCGGATCCGAGGTCCTCCAGAACATTCGGACAAGGAGCAGACCGTGACAGCAGTCGAGGCGGGGGCCACCCACCTCCGCGAGAACCCATTCGAGATCGCCCGCAACCAGCTTCGCCGGGTCGCGGAAGCGTTCGACATCGACCCGAACCTCGTCGCCGTGCTCGGCGCGTGCAAGAAGGCGGTCGAGGTCTCCGTCCCCGTCAGCATGGACGACGGCCACACAGAAGTCTTCAAGGGCTATCGCGTCACGCACAACGTCGCGCGCGGCCCGTCCAAGGGCGGCATCCGCTACCACCCCGACGTCACGCTCGACGAGGTCAAGGCCGCTCGCGATGTGGATGACGTGGAAGTGCGCGCTGATGGGCATTCCGTTCGGCGGCGCGAAGGGCGGCGTCGTGTGCGACCCGAAGCGCCTCTCGCGCTCCGAGCTCGAGCGGCTCACGCGCCGCTACACGAGCGAGATCATCAACGAGATCGGCCCGGAGAAGGACATCCCGGCGCCGGACGTCGGGACGGACGGCTCGGTGATGGCGTGGATCTTCGACACGTACTCGATGAACAAGGGCCACTCGGTGCTCGGCGTCGTCACCGGCAAGCCGCTGACGATCGGCGGCTCGCTCGGCCGCGAAGAGGCGACCGCACGCGGTGCGCTCTACTGCATCCGCGACGCGGTCGCGAAGCAGGACCACTCGCTCGCCGGGATGCGCGTCGCCGTGCAGGGCTTCGGCAACGTCGGCAGCTTCCTCGCCAAGTTCATGCACGAGGAGGGAGCGATCGTCGTCGCCATCTCCGACTCGACGGTGGCGCTGCACAACCCGAAGGGGATCGACGTGCCGGCCGCGTTCGCGCACAAGCGCGAGAACCACACGCTCGCCGGGTTGCGCGACGCCGAGCAGATCACGAACGAGGAGCTCCTCCTGCTCGACGTCGACGTGCTCGCGCCGTGCGCCCTCGAGCAGGTGATCACCGAGCGAAACGCCGATCGCGTGCGGGCCTCGATCATCTGCGAAGGCGCGAACGGGCCGGTCACCCCGTCCGCAGATGCGATCCTCGAGGACAAGGGCGTCCTCATCCTTCCCGACGTGCTCGCGAACGCGGGCGGCGTCGTCGTCTCCTACTTCGAGTGGGTTCAGGGCCTCCAGGAGTACTTCTGGAAGGAAGTCGAGGTGAACGCGAAGCTGAACGACATCGTCAGCCGCGCGTTCGACGAGACCTGGGAGACCGCCCACAAGCGCGACATGCCGATGCGCGTCGCGGCGTACGGCCTCGCCGTCCAGCGCGTCGCCGAAGCGACCGTTACTCGCGGGATCTACCCATAGCCGAAGTCGTCGTCTACCACGCCGCGGGCTGCCATCTCTGCGAGAAGGCCCGCGGCGTGGTCGCCGAGCTCCGCCAGGAGCTCGGCTTCGACCTGCGCGAGATCGACATCACCGGCGATCCCGCCCTCGAGGCCGAATACCGGGAATGGCTGCCCGTGGTCGAGATCGACGGCCGGCGCCGCTTCACGTACCACGTGCAGCCGGACGCGTTCCGGCGGGCGGTTGCACAAGCAGGCCGGTAGTCCGGCCTGGTACAACACGTTCCGCTGTTACAAGCTTCGTCGAGGAGGTGGCGTGGCGGATCGCCTGACGGTAGGCGTCGCCGCTCGCCTGTCGCGGTACCTCCAGGTGCTGACGCAGGCGCGGAAGATGGGCAAGGTCCGGATCTCCTCGCAGGAGATCGCGGAGTACACGAACATCAACGCGACGCAAATCCGCCGCGACCTGTCCGCGTTCGGGAAGTTCGGCAAGCGCGGAGTCGGCTACAACATCGACTCGCTGCTCGGCGAGATCCGCAAGATCCTCCGCACCCAGGGGCAGCACAACATCGCGCTCATCGGCGCGGGGCGCCTGGGCCAGGCGATCGCGAGCTCGCCGATCTTCGCCGAGCACGGCATCAACATCGCCGCCGTCTTCGACACCGATCCGGAGAAGCTCGGCCGGCCGATCGGTCACGTGACCGTCAGCGAGTACGGCCGGCTGCGCGAGAGCGTCCACGACAAGAACATCATCGTGGGCGTGCTCGCCGTTCCCGCAGCGGGCGCGCAGCGGGCGGCCGACGACCTCGTCGCCTCGGGCGTGAAGATCATCTTCAACTACTCGGAAGCGCTGCTCGAGACGCCGGCGGACGTGACGGTGCACACGTCCAATCCGGCGGTGGAGCTCCTCTACGCGCTGTACTTCCACCTGACCTGAAGATCGTCATCTGGCACGGGTACCTCCTCGGAGGTACGGGCTCCAATGTGTACACGCGTGCGCTCGCGCGCGAGTGGAGCAACGCCGGGCACGACGTCACGATCGTGTGCCAGGAGCGGCACCCGGAGCGCTACGACGTCGGCGGCGCGCGCATCGTCGTGCCCGACCTGCCCGACGGCCTGCTGCCGGTCTTCGTGCTCGACCGGTACGAGGGGCTCGAGGCGCGGCTGCTGCAGGACTTCACGGTCGAGGAGCGCGACCGCTACGTCGAGGCGAACGCCGCCGCCGTGCGCGAGCTGCTTCCGGCCGACCTCGATCTTCGCCAATCACGTGCTGCTCGGCGGGCCGGTCGCTGCCGCAGCGGGCGGACGCTACGCGGTGAAGGCGCACGGCTCCGAGCTCGAGTACTCGATGCGAGGACGACCGGAGCTGAGCGCGCTGGGGAGCGGAGGCGCTCGCCGGCGCGGAAGCGGTCTTCGTCGGCTCGGCGCACATCCGCGCCGTGCTCGAGGACGTCGTCGGCCACGTCGACCGCGTCTACGAGGTTCCGCCGGGCGTCGACGTGGACGAGTTCACGCCCGAGGACCGGCTGCGCGCGTTCGCCGGCCTGATCGCGGAGTCCGAGCTCGACGAACCGCAGGGCGTAGCGCAGACGAGCGCCATCCCGATCCCGGCAACACGGCGCGCTTCGAGCAGCGTTCGCGCGCGACGAGCCCACGGTCGTCTACGTCGGCAAGCTGATCGAGAACAAGGGCGTGCAGGTGCTCTTCGAGGCGTTGCGCGGCCTCGACGTTCGCGCCGTCGTCGTCGGCTTCGGCGACTACCGCGAGACGCTCGAGTCGATCGCGCCGCCGGGGACGATCTTCACCGGCGCGCTCGAGCACCGCCACCTCGTGCACCTGCTCCCGCTCTGCGACGTCGCCGTCGTGCCGTCGATCTTTCCCGGAGGCGTTCGGCATGGTCGCCGCCGAGGCGGCGGCCGCGGGAGTGCCGCCGGTCGTGGCGGCGCACTCCGGCCTCGCAGAGATCGCGGCCGGCGTCGGGGCGGACTATCCGCCCGAGCTGTCGCACCTGACGTCCTTCCCGACCGGCGACGCCGACGTGCTCCGCGAGCGTCTGCGGGAGCTCTTCGCGCTCCCTGACGCCGAGCGGAGGGCGCTCGGAGCCGCCGCCCGCCGGGCGGTCGAGCGCAAGTGGAGCTGGACGGCGATCGCCGAGCAACTCCTCGAGCCGTTCGCGCGACCGCTTAGGCGTCGCTTGCGATGCCGACCAGAAGAGGTCGACCCGGCTTTGCCGGGTCGACCGACTAACCTTTTTGTAGTGGGCGACGAGCAGAAGGTCGGGTACGAGGAGCTCCTCGCGACCTCCAAGGCCGCGTTCGAGGCCGTTCCGGACTTCACGGTCGCGGTCGAGGAGGAGTTCGCGCTGCTCGATCCGGCGACGCTCGAGCTCGTCAATCGCTTCGAAGACGTCCGGGACGCCGCGCAGGGCACCGACCTCGAGCCGCACCTCGTCGGAGAGCTGATCGCCTCCGAGGTCGAGGTGCGCACGGGCCGCTGCGACACGTTCGCCGACGCTGCGGAGAAGATCGGCGAGCGACGCGTCCAGCTGCGCGGCCTCGTCGAGTCGCTCGGCATCGGGCTCTCGTCCACCGGTACGCATCCGTGGAGCCCGTGGCAGGAGCAGCGCATCATCGACACGCCGCACTACCGCCGCAACGACGAGCTCCTCCGCTATGTCGTGTGGCGCAACAACACCTTCGGACTGCACGTCCACGTCGGCATCAACGGGCCCGACCGCGCCGTCCGCGTGGCCAGCGCCCTGCGCAACTACCTGCCCGAGCTGCTCGCGCTCTCGTCGAGCTCGCCGTTCGTCGAAGGCGTGTTCACGCACCTGCACTCGGCGCGCACGGAGATCTTCACGCGCATGTTCCCGCGCTGCGGCATCCCGGACGTCTTCGCCGACTGGCAGGAGTGGGAGTCGTACGTTCGCTTCCTGTACGCGACCGGCTCGGTCACCGAGCACACGCAGATCTGGTGGAGCGTGCGTCCGCACCTCGCGTTCCCGACCGTCGAGATCAGGATCTGCGACGCGCAGCCGGAGCTCGGCGAGTCTCGCTCGCTCGCGGCGCTCTGTTATTCGCTCGCCGCGCGCATCGCTCGTGCGCTCGACGAGGGAGAGCCGCTCCCGTCGTGGCCGAACCGCCTGCTGGAGGAGAACCTCTGGCGGGCAATTCGCTGGGGCCTCTCCGGCGAGCTGATCGACCTGGAGCGAGGCGAGCAGATCCCGGCGCGCGCGCGGCTCGAGCAGCTGCTCGAGTGGGTCAGGCCCGTGGCCGACGAGCTCGGGACGACGCCGTGGCTCGCGATCCCCGAGCGCAACGCCGCCGAGCGCCAGATCGCGCGGCACGCCGAGGGCGCGACGATGGAGCAGATCTTCGCCGAGCAGGTCGCTGCCGGCGAGCGCATCGCCGGTTGACCGTCGCCGCCGCGCTCATCGCCGCCGACCTCGCGCTGCAGCGTGGCATCGCCCGCTGGCACGGAGTGGGTGCGCCGCCGGCGGCGGTCGTCCAAGCGGACGTGACGGAGCAGCGCATCGAGCTCCGCATGGCGCGCGATCCGCGGCTCGCGCGCGGCGTGCTCGTGCAGCTGCCGCGCACGCTCGCGCGAGACGTCGCCGACGATGTCGCCGCGCGCCGCGACCTCCTGCGCCTCGCGCCGCACAAGCCCGGCCCGCCGATCCGCCTCGGGCCGGCGCTTCCGGTCGAGACGCTTCGCGGCTACTACGCGGAGGCCGAGCGGCGGAGCGGCGTCGCCTGGCAGGTGCTGGCCGCGGTCAACTTCGTCGAGTCCGACTTCGGCCGCCTGCGCGAGCCCAGCGTCGACGGGGCGCAGGGCCCGATGCAGTTCATCCCCGCCACGTGGGCGAGCTACGGACGGGGCGACGTCCACGACCCGCACGCCGCCATCCTGGCGGCCGCCCGGTTCCTCCGGGCCGCCGGGGCGCCAGCCGCCGAGCGGGCCGCGCTCCTGCGCTACAACCCCTCGAGCCTGTACGTGGACGCGGTCGAGCGCTACGCCGGGAGGATCCGGCGGGACCCGGCGGCCCTGCTCGTTTTCTACGCCCGTCCTCCGCTCGTGCGATAGGATCCCGCCCGCGCCGGGAGTCCCCGGCGCTGATTTTGCGAGTTTGCCTACGCCGGTGTCAGACACCGACCGGTGTCTGACACCGGAGAACATCCAAAGGAGATCTCTCTCACGATGAGCTGGTTCATGCATCACGCAGTGCTGTTCGCGCTCCTGTGCGCAGGCGCCGCGGTCCTCTACGGCCTCTATCTCACGAGCTGGCTGCTGGGGCGCCCCGCGGGCAACGAGCGCATGCAGGAGATCGCCCGCGCCATCCAGGAAGGCGCGGGCGCGTATCTGCGCCGCCAGTACATAACGATCGCGATCGTCGCGATTGCCCCGTTCCTGCTGCTCGGCTTCTACCACTCGCTCGGGTGGGGGACTGCGATCGGCTTCCTGATCGGCGCGATCTTCTCGGCCGCGGCCGGGTTCATCGGGATGAACGTCGCGGTCCGCTCCAACGTGCGGACGGCCGAGGCCGCGCGCTCGGGCCTGCCGGCGGCGCTCAACGTCGCGTTCCGCGCGGGCTCGGTGACCGGGCTCCTCGTCGTCGGCCTCGGCCTGCTCGGCGTCGCCGGCTACTACTGGATCCTCGTCCGCGTGTTCAACCACTCGTCGGCGTCCGCGGTCCACGATCTCGTCGGGCTCGCGTTCGGCGGCTCGCTCATCTCCGTGTTCGCCCGACTCGGCGGCGGCATCTACACGAAGGCTGCGGACGTCGGGGCCGACCTCGTCGGCAAGATCGAGGCGGGCATTCCGGAGGACGACCCGCGCAACCCGGCGGTCATCGCCGACAACGTGGGCGACAACGTCGGCGACTGCGCCGGCATGGCGGCCGACCTGTTCGAGACGTACGCGGTGACCGCAGTCGCAGTGATGCTCCTCGGGATCACCGGGGCGGCATCGCACGCGGGCAAGAACCTGTTCCTCTATCCGCTCGCGATCGGCGGCGTGTCCATCATCGCCTCGATCATCGGCGTGCAGTTCGCACGCGTGCGCCACGGCGGCAACGTCATGAACGCGCTGTACCGCGCCGTGCTCGTCGCGACGGTGATCTCCGCGGCGGTCTTCATCCCGGTGACGAAGGCGTTCAGCTCGAGCGGGCACTTCTCGTTCGGCCATTTGTACGGGTCGGCGCTGATCGGCCTCGCCATCACCGCGCTGCTCGTCGGCATCACCGAGTACTACACCGGTACGCGCTGGAATCCGGTGAAGAAGATCTCGGCGGCATCGCAGACCGGTCACGCGACGAACATCATCGAGGGGCTCGCCGTCGGCATGCAGGCGACCGCCCTCCCGGTCATCGTCATCGCGGTCGGCATCCTGCTCGCCAACCATTTCGCCGGCCTCTTCGGCATCGGCGTCGCGGTGATGGCGCAGCTCTCGATGACCGGTCTGATCGTCGCGCTCGACGCATACGGCCCGGTCACGGACAACGCCGGCGGCATCGCCGAGATGGCGGACCTGCCGCCGGAGGTGCGCGCGATCACCGATCCGCTCGACGCCGTCGGCAACACGACGAAGGCCGTGACGAAGGGGTACGCGATCGGCTCCGCCGCGCTCGCCGCCCTCGTCCTCTTCGGGTCGTACACCGACGGGCTGCACACGCAGGCCAAGCCCGGCTCGATGCTCAGCCACGTGATCTTCCAGCTGTCCGATGCATGGGTGATCGCCGGCCTCCTCATCGGCGGCCTCATGCCGTTCCTGTTCGCGTCGCTCGCCATGCAGGCGGTCGGCCGCGTCGGCGGCGAGGTCGTGCAGGAGGTGCGCCGCCAGTTCGCGCGAGAACCCGGGGATCATGGAGGGGACGACGCGGCCCGAGTACGGGCGCGCGATCGACATCGTCACGAAGTCGGCGCTGCGCAGCATGCTGCTGCCGGCGGCGGTGCCGATCGCGTTCCCGATCATCGTCGGGATCATCAACGTGAAGATGCTGGGCGGCCTCCTCATCGGGACGATCGTCACCGGCCTCTTCCTCGCCATCTCGATGACCGCGGGCGGCGGGGCGTGGGACAACGCGAAGAAGCTGATCGAGGACGGCCTCTACGGCGGCAAGGGCTCGCCCGCGCACCAGGCGGCGGTCACCGGCGACACGGTCGGCGACCCGTACAAGGACACCGCCGGCCCGGCGATCAACCCGATGATCAAGATCACGAACATCGTCGCGATCCTGATCATCCCGCTGCTCATTTCGATACACGGCTAGGAGTACGGTTCTCCGGATGCGCAGGCTCGCGTCCGGTGTGATCGCAAGCGCGATCGCCGTCGCACTCGTGACGGCGGCGATCGCGCTGCTCAAGCCGCACGTCCCGGTCCTGAGCCTGGGCGTGCTCTACGTCTTCGCCGTCCTGCCGATCGCCGTCGTCTGGGGGATCGCGCTCGCGCTTCCCGTCTCGGTCGCGAGCATGCTCGCGTTCGAGTGGTTCTATCTGCCGCCGGTGCATCGGTTCTCGCTCGCGAACAGTGAGAACTGGTTCGCGCTCGCGGTCTACCTCGCCACTGCGGTCGTCGTCAGCGAGCTCGCTGCACGCTCACGCCGCCGGGCCGCCGCCGCCGAGCAGCGGGAGCACGAATCGGCGTTTCTCGCGCGGCTGGCGACCGACCTCCTGCGCGGGCGCAGCCTCGACGACGAGCTGCCGGCCATCGCCGGCCGCGCGGCCGAGGTGCTCGGCGTCGATCGTGCAGAGATCGAGCTCGGCGCAGGCGGGCGCCATGGGCCGGGCGACGTGCCGTATCCGCTCGAGGTCGCCGGCAGAACGGTCGGCGCGATCTACACACCGGCCGACCCGAACGCCGCCGCCCAGCGTCGCTTCCTTCCCGCGCTCGCCGCTCTGCTCGCCGTCGCGGTCGACCGTGACCGGCTGGAGCGCGACGCGCTCGAGGCGGAGACACTGCGGCGGAGCGACCTCGTCAAGACGGCGCTCCTGCGCGCGGTCTCCCACGACCTGCGCTCGCCGCTCACCGGCATCCGGACCGCGATCGGCGCGCTCCGCAACGACACGCTGCAGCTGAGCGATGCCGACCGGTCCGAGCTGCTCGACACGATCGAGGTCGATTCCGAACGCCTGAGCCGCCTCGTCGGCGACCTGCTCGACCTCTCGCGGCTGGAGGCGGGGAGCGCGGCGCCGGCGCGGGAGCTGTGGGCGCTGGACGACATCGTCCGCGAGGCGGTCGACTCGCTCGGCGCGCGCGACCGGGTCGAGATCGCGGGCGAGAGCCCGCTCGTGGAAGTGGATGCCGCGCAGGTCCAGCGCGTGCTCGCCAACCTGATCGAGAACGCGATCGCGTTCTCGCCGCCGGAGCGTCCGCGTGCTCGTGCGCATCACGGCAACGCGGAAGGAGGCGATCGTCCGTGTCGTCGACCAGGGGCCGGGTCTTCCCGAGAGCGAGCTCGAGCGCGTCTTCGAGCCCTTCTACCGCCGCCCGTCGGAGTCGACCGGAGGCGCCGGGCTCGGTCTCGCCATCGCCCGCGGCTTCGCCGCCGCCAACGGCGGTCGCGTGTGGGCGGAGTCGCGGCCGGAGCAAGGCGCGACGTTCGCGCTCGCACTGCCGGTGGTCGAGGCGCCGGTGGAGCTGCCGGTATGAGCGGGCAGCGCGTCCTCGTGGTCGACGACGAGCCGCAGATCCTGCGCGCGCTCGGGACGACGCTGCGCGGGGCGGGCTACACGGTCGACACCGCGTCGACCGCGGGCGAGGCACTGACGCTCGCCGCTGCAAACCCACCCGAGGCGGTGATCCTCGACCTCGTCCTCCCGGACGGGAACGGGACGGACGTCACGCGCGAGCTGCGCACGTGGACCGAGGCGCCGGTGATCGTGCTCTCGGCCGTCGGCGAGGAGCGCGAGAAGATCGCGGCGCTCGACGCGGGCGCGGACGACTACGTGACCAAGCCCTTCAGCGTCGACGAGCTGCTGGCGCGCCTGCGGGCCGTCATGCGCCGCTCCCTCGGCGCGCACGAGCCCGTGCTCGAGGTGGGAGACCTCCACGTGGACGTGGCGGAGCGCACGGTCACCGTCGGCGGGAAGCGCGTGAAGCTGAGCCCGCACGAGTTCGACCTGCTGCGCGTCCTCGCGCAGAACCAGGGCAAGCTGCTCACGCACCGCATGCTCTTGCGCGAGGTGTGGGGGCCCGCGTATCAGGTCGAGGCGCACTACCTGCACGTGTACGTCTCGCACCTGCGGCGGAAGATCGAGCCCGACCCATCGAGTCCGCGCTATCTCCTCACGGAGCCGGGCGCCGGCTACCGGCTCGTCGACCCGGCGTCTCTTTAGACAACTTTTAGGCGCGGGCGGTCCCTGTTGAGGCCGCGTTGAGGACCGGCGGCTTAGGTTCGTCTCATGTTCGATCTCGCAGCAATCGGAATCGCCGTTGCGTGCTTCCTCGTGATCTTCGGGCTCCTGTACGTGCTGGAGCGTGTCTAGGTGAGCGCTGCCGACGCGATCGGCCTCGCCATCTCGCTCGCCGTCCTCGTCTATCTCGTCTACGCGCTCTTCCGCGGGGAGCGCTTCTAGATGCGTCCGGAAGGCATCGCACAGATCCTGCTCTACGCGGTCGTCCTGATCGCGCTCGCGTACCCGCTGGGCGTCTTCATGGCCCGCATCTACATGCGCGACCGCGACGACGTGATCGAGCGCGGCATGTTCCGCCTCTTCGGCCGGAACAGCGGCAAGGAGCAGGACTGGAAGAGCTACGCCAAGACCGTGCTCGTCTTCAGCGCGGTCTGCTCTGCCGTGCTCTACGCCATCCAGCGCCTGCAGGGCCACCTCTTCCTCAATCCCGACCACCTGAAGGGCGTCGCGCCGCACATCGCGCTCAACACGACCGCCAGCTTCATCACGAACACGAACTGGCAGTACTACGGCGGCGAGTACACGATGTCGTACCTGACGCAGATGGCCGGGCTGGCGGTGCAGAACTTCGTCTCGGCCGGCGTCGGCATCGCGGTTCTCGTCGCGGTCGTGCGCGGCATCGCGCGCCGTTCGAGCAACGAGCTCGGCAACTTCTGGCGCGACCTCTATCGCACGATCGCGTACGTCCTCGTTCCGCTCTCGATCCTCCTCGCCGTCATCCTCATCTGGCAGGGCGTGCCGCAGACGTTCAATGCGCACGCGACCGCGACGACGCTGCAGGGCGCGCACCAGGCGATCGCGCGCGGCCCGGTGGGCTCGCAGATCGCGATCAAGCAGCTCGGGACGAACGGCGGCGGCTACTACAACTCGAACTCGGCCGTCCCGTTCGAGAACCCGACCGGGCTCACGAACTTCCTCGAGATGCTGTCGATCTTGCTGATCCCGGCAGCGTGCGTGTTCATGTTCGGGAAGATGGTCTCCGCCCGGCGGCACGGCTGGATGGTGTTCGCGTCGATGTTCGCCGTGTTCGCCATCGGCGTGGCGATCAACCTGCCGGCGGAGCAGCACGGTTCGTCCGTGCTCCGCAACTCGGGCGTGAACATCACCATGAGCGGCAGTCAGGCCGGCGGCAACATGTCCGACAAGGAGATTCGCTTCGGCCAGGAGAACGACGCCATCTGGACGACGGCGACGACCGACGCGTCGAACGGCTCCGTCAACAACGGCCACGATGCGCAGACGCCGGTCGGCGGCGCCGTCCCGCTCGTGAACATCTTCCTCGGCGAGGTGATCTTCGGCGGGGTGGGGTCAGGCCTGTACGGGATGTTCTTCTACATCCTCATCGCGGTGTTCATCGCCGGGCTGATGGTGGGCCGGACGCCTGAATGGCTGGGCAAGAAGATCGAGGCGCGCGAGATCAAGCTCGCCGCGCTCGGCGCGCTGTTCGTCCCGACGATGGCTCTCACCATGACGGCGGTTGCGATCGTGACGAAGTCCGGGCTCGCGTCGATCTACAACCCCGGCGTGCACGGCTTCACCGAGACGCTGTACGCGTACACATCGCAGTCGAACAACAACGGCAGCGCGTTCGCCGGCTACGGGGCGACGAGCTTCTCGGCCTCGCTCGGCACGGTCGCGCTCTACTTCGGCCGCTTCGTCCCGCTCCTCTCGGCGCTCGCAATCGGGGGCTCGCTCGCGAAGAAGAAGGCCGTCCCGGCCTCCGCCGGCACGTTCCGCACCGACGGGCCGACCTTCGTCGTCCTCCTCGTCGGCGTCATCGCTCTGACCGCGGGCCTCATGATCCTGCCCGCGCTCACACTCGGTCCGATCGTCGAAGGGCTGATGCACTGATGCGCAACCTCGTGCAGTCGATCGTGGCGATCGTCGTCCTTACGGCCGTGTTCGGCTTCGGCTATCCGGCGCTCATGACGGGATTCGCGTCGGTCGCGTTCCCGCACCAGGCCTCCGGCAGTCTCATCAAGGTCGACGGCACGGTCGTCGGCTCCAAGCTCGCGGCGCAGCAGTTCAGCTCGCCGAAGTACTTCATGGAGCGCCCGTCCGGCACTGCGCCGGCCTACAACGCGGCGGCGACGACGTTCGCGAACCTCGGGCCGACCAGTCCGGTCCTGGCGAAGAACGTGCACGCCGCGATCCAGGCGATCCTGAAGCTCGAAGGGCCGTACAACCCGGGCCTCACCGTGCACGACATCCCGGTCGACGCGGTGACCACATCCGCCTCCGGCATCGACCCCGACATCTCACAGGCCTACGCCGCGTTGCAAGCGCACCGCGTCGCCGCCGTGCGGCATCTGCCGCTCGCGACGGTGCAGAAGCTCATCGCGCAGAACACCGACGGCCGCTCGTGGGGATTCATGGGCGAGCCCGGCGTCAACGTCCTCGAGCTCAACGTCGCGCTCGACAAGCTAGGAGGGAAATAGTGGCCCGTCAAAGCGCGAGCATCTTCTCCCGCGACCTCGTGGTCGCGGCCGTCGGGGACTCGTTTCCGAAGCTCGACCCGCGGCTGCAGCTGAAGAACCCAGTCATGTTCATCGTCGAGCTCGGCAGCCTGATCACGACCGTGATCTTCTTCCTCGAGCTCGGGCGCGGGAAGTACGGCAGCCTCTGGTTCGTCGGGGTGATCGCGGTGTGGCTCTGGCTCACCGTCCTCTTCGCGAACTTCGCCGAGGCGATCGCGGAGGGCCGCGGCAAGGCTCAGGCCGACGCGCTGCGGGCCACGCGCACGACGACGAACGCGCGGCTGCGCGACGGCCGCGAGGTCCCGGCGGCGGAGCTGCAGAAGGGCGACGTCGTAGTCGTAGAGGCCGGCCAGATTATCCCTGCCGACGGCGAGATCATCGAGGGCGTCGGCTCGGTCGACGAGTCGGCGATCACCGGTGAGTCCGCGCCGGTCATCCGAGAGTCCGGCGGCGACCGCAGCGCGGTCACCGGCGGCACGAAGCTGCTCTCGGACAGGCTCGTCATCGAAGTCACGCAGGAGCCGGGACAGTCCTTCCTCGACCGGATGATCGCGCTCGTCGAGGGCGCGGAGCGCCGCAAGACGCCGAACGAGATCGCGCTCAACATCCTGCTCGCCGGCCTCACTATCACGTTCCTCGCCGCCGTCGTGACGCTGCGGCCGTACGCGCTCTACGCGGGCACCTCCACGTCCCAGACCGTGCTCATCGCGCTCCTCGTCGCCCTCATCCCGACGACCATCGGCGCGCTGCTGTCCGCGATTGGCATCGCCGGCATGGATCGCCTCGTGCAGCGCAACGTGCTCGCGATGTCGGGCCGTGCCGTCGAGGCGTCCGGAGACGTCGACGTGCTCCTGCTCGACAAGACCGGCACGATCACGCTCGGCAACCGCCAGGCGGCCGAGTTCCTGCCCGTCAACGGCGTCGAGGAGCGCGAGCTCGCGGAGGTTGCCCAGCTCGCCTCGCTCGCCGACGAGACGCCTGAGGGCCGCTCGATCGTCGTCCTCGCGAAGGAGCGGTTCAACGTCCGAGAGCGCGAGCTCGGCGAGCACGAGTTCGTCCCGTTCAGCGCGACGACGCGCATGAGCGGCGTGAACATCGACGGCGTGATGATCCGCAAGGGCGCGGCCGACTCGGTGAAGAAGTTCATCACCGAGCAGGGCGGCAGCGCGCCGGCCGAGCTCGACCGTATCGTCCAGGGCGTCGCCGAGCAGGGCGGGACGCCGCTCGTCGTGGCGCGGGACAACTGGGCGCTCGGCGTCGTCTACCTGAAGGACATCGTCAAGGGCGGGATGAGCGAGCGCTTCGACGAGCTCCGCCGCATGGGTATCCGCACCGTGATGATCACGGGCGACAACCGTGTCACGGCGGCGGTGATCGCGCAGGAGGCAGGCGTCGACGACTTCCTCGCGGAGGCGACGCCGGAGGCGAAGATGGCGTTGATCAAGGAGGAGCAAGGGAAGGGGCGGATGGTCGCGATGACCGGCGACGGGACGAATGACGCGCCCGCGCTCGCCCAGGCCGACGTCGGCGTTGCCATGAACACGGGCACGACCGCGGCCAAGGAGGCCGGCAACATGGTCGACCTCGACTCGAACCCGACGAAGCTGATCGAGATCGTCGAGGTCGGCAAGCAGCTCCTGATCACTCGTGGTGCACTGACGACGTTCTCGATCGCCAACGACGTCGCAAAGTACTTTGCGATCCTTCCGGCGATGTTCGCCTTCACGTACGCGACGAAGCCCGGTCAGCGTGGGCCGCTGAACGCGCTCAACATCCTCCACCTCGGCGATCCGAAGAGTGCGATCGTGTCCGCCATCATCTTCAACGCCTTGATCATCCCTGCCCTCGTCCCGCTCGCCCTCAAGGGCGTGCGCTATCGCGCGATCGGCGCCACGGCGCTCCTGCGGCGGAACCTCCTCATCTACGGGCTCGGCGGCATGATCCTGCCGTTCATCGGGATCAAGCTGATCGACCTCGTCGTGCACAACCTGCTGGGGGCATAGCGCCACGGCCAGGGGCCGTTACCGGATCCTCCTCGGCATGGCTGCGGGCGTCGGCAAGACGTACCGCATGCTCCAGGAGGGTCGACAGGCGATCGAGGAGGGCCGCGATGTCGTCATCGGCTACCTCGAGCCGCATGAACGGCCCGAGACCGCCGCCCTGGCACGCGGCATGGAGGTGGTCCCGCATTTCCGGGCCGAGCACGGCGGCCTCGAGCTGAACGAGATGGATGTCGACGCCGTCATCCGCCGTGCGCCGGAGCTCGCGCTCATCGACGAGCTCGCGCACACGAATGCGCCCGGGATGCGGAACGAGAAGCGCTATCAGGACATCGAGGAAGTCCTCGACGCGGGCATCGACGTCATCTCGACCGTCAATGTCCAGCACCTCGAGAGCCTGAACGACGAGGTCGCGGAGCTCACCGACGTGCGCGTGCGCGAGACCTTCCCGGACCGGCTCATCGACGAGGCGGATGAGGTCGTCCTCGTCGATCTTTCTCCTGAGGCGCTACAGCAGCGGCTGCGCGCCGGGAAGATCTACGCGCCGGACCGCGCGGAGGCGGCACTCCTGAACTTCTTCCGCACCGAGAACCTTTCGCGTCTGCGCGAGCTCGCATTGCGCGAGGTGGCCGAGGACGTCGAGTCGCGCCGCAAGAACGCGGTGCTCGACCCACTCAGCCAGCAGGCGATCGCCGAGCGCGTGCTCGCGCTCGTCGAGCCGCAGGCGAAGTCGCAGCGGATCATGCGCCGTGCCTGGCGCTCCGCAGAGCGGCTCGGCGCGCAGATGGACGCGATGTGGGTGCGCAAGCCGGGGCACGAGCTCAGCGAACAAGAACAGGTGTCGCTCGCGGCGCTCCGTCGGCTCGCGATCGTGCTCGGCGCGCACTTCCTGGAGGAGGAGGGAGAGGACTTCGTCGCGACGGTGCGCCGCGTCGCCTACGACCGCGGCACGACGTACATCCTCGTCGGCACGCCTGACGAGAGCCGGCGGCGCGAGATCTTCGGCGGCTCGCTTCTTTCCCGCATGGTGCGAGAGCTTCCCGGAATCGACATCCGCGTCGTCGCGAATCGCGCTGACCGTCCGGAGCCGGAGGAGTGAGCGGGCTCGACGTCGGTCTGCTCGTCCTCGTCGCGGCTCTCGTCGCCGCGCTGATCGCGCTGCTCGTGGCACGCCGCCCGCCACGGCGGTTGCCGCTGCGCAAGGGAGCGCGCCGCATCCTCGTCCCGTTCGCCGGCAGCCTCGACCAGACCGTCCTCGACGCTGCGATCCGTATCGCGAGCGCGGAGGAAGCCGTCCTCGTTCCGGCGTACCTGCTCATCGTCCCACTGCAATACGAGGAGGACTCGCCGCTGCGCGAGCAGGTAAAGGTGGCGATGCCCCTGCTGGAGGCGGTCGAGCTCGCCGCACTTCGTGCCGGTGTCCCGGTCGACGCGCGCATCGAGAAAGGCCGGACCCTCACGCACGCGGTCAAGCGGTTGTGGGAGGCCGAGCCGTTCGACCGCATCGTCGCCCCGGCGCCCGCCGAGGGACGTGAGGGCTTCACGCCCAAGGAGCTCGCCTGGCTGCTGACCAACGCCCCGACGGAGACGGTGGTGCTCAAGCCCGCCGCGTAGCACCGTAGTCTTCGGCGCGTGGCGACGCCCGCGCGGACTCCCAAGGACTCGGGGCTCGAGCCCGAGCGCCCGGTCCGTCGGTTGCTCGTCGGCCGGGCGATGCGCACCGGCCAGATGGAGGAGACGCTCCTCCCGAAGTTCCTCGCGCTTCCGATCTTTGCCTCCGACCCCCTCTCGTCGGTTGCGTACGCGACCGAGTCGGCGATGGTCGTCCTGGTCGCGGTCAGCGCCGGGGCCTTGCACTACGTCTTCCCGATTTCGATCGCGATCTCGATCCTGCTCGCGACCGTCGTCGTTTCCTATATCCAGACCGTCCGGGTGTATGAGCAGAGCGGCGGCGCATACATCGTCGCACGGGAGAATCTCGGGAGGATTCCGAGCCTCGTCGGCGGGGCGGCGTTGCTCGTCGACTACGTGTTGACGGTCGCAGTTTCCATCTCGGCCGGCATTTTCGCGATCACGTCGTTCGTGCCGTCGCTGTCCAATCACAGAGTTGGGCTCTCCATTGCAGCCCTCGTGTTGATCGTCTTCGCGAACCTCCGCGGAGTCCGCGAGTCCGGGCTGCTCTTTGCACTGCCCACGTACCTCTTCGTGGCCTCCATCGGGACGCTGTTGATCGTGGGGCTGATCGAGCTGGCGACCGGAACCGCCCACCATGCGGTCACGCCACATGCGCTGCCGGTCGGAACCGGGACGATCACCCTCTTCGTGCTTTTGCGCGCCTTCTCGTCGGGCTCGACTGCGCTCACCGGGGTGGAGGCGATCGCAAACGGTGTTAACGCATTCCGTCGGCCGCACGGTCGCAATGCCGCTCAGACGCTGGCGATTCTCGGCGTGATCGCGATCACGCTCTTCCTCGGCGTCTCGTACCTCGCAGTCCACCTGCACGCTCGGCCGAGCTCGACGGACTCGGTCCTCTCCCAGATCGCCCGCGCGGTGTTCCCGCCGGGGTCCACCGGCGCGTTCATGTACTACGCCGTCCAGGGATTGACGCTGCTCATCCTGATCCTCGCGGCGAACACGTCCTTCCAGGGCTTCCCCCGGCTCGCCGCTCTGCTCGCCCGCGATCGCTACGCGCCGCGCCAGTTCACGAACCTCGGTGACCGACTCGTGTTCTCCAACGGAATGCTCGTGCTGGCCACGGTGGCCGGCCTGCTTCTCTGGATCTACAACGCGAACACCAACAGCCTCATCCACCTGTACGTGATCGGCGTGTTCACGGCGTTCACGCTCTCGCAGGCCGGGATGGTCAGGTACTGGTGGCGCACGCTGCGGCGTCGCTTCGGCTGGCGGCAGGCCGTGAACGGCGTGGGCGCGACCGCGACGGGTGTGGTCACGCTCATCGTCATCTACACGAAGTTCGCCGAGGGCGCGTGGCTCGTGACAGTTGCAATCCCGCTGCTCGTATTCGGAATGCTCGGCATCCGCCGACACTACGACCGCGTTCTGCGACGCCTCGCCGCCGGCGCAGCGGCGGTCGTGGCTGTGCCGGAGGTGCGCAATACCACGTTGCTTCTCGTCGAAGAGCTCGACGAGGCGACCGACCGGGCGGTCGCCTTCACGCGGCGTATCTCGGGCGGACGATTCCGGGCGTTGCACGTCCCGACACGCGGCAGCGACCCCGGGATCAAGCCGCGCTGGTTTCGCCGCATCGGTGGCGAGCCGCAGCTGGAGGTGCTCGATCGGAGCATCGGTGCGGTCGACGCCGTCCTGGAGCAGGTCTGGAGGCTGCCGCGCAGCGAATCGGACTTCGTCACCGTCGTGGTGCCGGAGCAATTCCGGGAGCGGTCACTGCTCGAGCAGCGCCGGCACCCGTTCGAGCTGCTCCTCAAGTTGAGGCTCCTGTCCGAGCCGGGCGTGGTTGTCGCAGACGTCCCGGCGATCGCTGGGCAAGACGTCGACATGCCTGGGAAACTTGTCGCACGGGTCATCGTCGCCAGCGTGAACGCGGCCTCCATGCGGGCCGTCAACTACGCACGTACCCTCGGCATCGAAGACACTCGGGCCGTGCACTTCGCGTTCAGTGCAGACGACGCGTACGACATCCGGCGGGAGTGGTCCATTCACGGGCCGAGGCTTCCCCTCGAGGTCGACGATGCCCCGTACCGCGATCTCGGCAAGCCGCTCGTGCGCTATCTGCGCGAGCTGACCGCCGACGGCGAGACGACCGTGCTGCTGCTCATGCCCGAGCTGGTGACACATGGATGGCGGCGGGTCCTCCACAATCAGCGCGCCTTGTACATCAAGCGCCTGCTGCTGTTCGAGCCGGGTGTGATCCTCGCCAGCGTTCCCTACCAGCTCTTGCGCTGATGCGGCTCGGCCTCGAACGCGTCCGAGACGCGCGCCACCGAGCCCGCCGTCTGGCGAGGCGGACTGCCGCCGTTGCGTATCGGAGCATCGTCGTGCCGCTCCTCGGCCGTGCGGAGACGGAGCACGCACTCGACCTCGCGTGCCGGCTCGCGAGTCAGCGCAGTGCGACCGTCATCCTCGTCGCGCCGGTCATCGTCGAGCAGGAGCTGCCGCTGAACGCTCGCTTCGAGCGGGAGACGAAGGTCATGCAGTGTGCGGATGCAGCGTGCGACGGAGATCGCCCGCGCCTACGGGGTCGGCGCAAAGCAACGGCTCATCCGGACTCGGGCAGGCGGCCTCGGACGCGAGGTGGCCGAGGTCGCGACCGATCACCGAGCCGAGCTCGTCGTCGTTGGCGCTCCAGTGGAGTCGCGACGCGGGTTCAAGCGTGCCTTTCCGGCGGAGATTCTCGCCATCGTCCGCGAGGCGCCATGTCGCGTGATGATCGTCAGCGGCCCGGTGGTGCGCCGAGCGCGTCAGCAGCAGGCGGCTCTCTCGCGAATCCTCGTGCCGATGAAGCTCGGCCCGATCGGCGAGGAGATGGTGAAGACCGCAATCCGGTTGGCCGGCGACCAGCACGCCGCGGTCGAGGCGCTCTTCGTCATCAAGGTGCCGCTCGACCAACCGATCGACGCTCCGCTCCACGACGAGGAGGAACGGGCCGCGGCTTCGCTCGCCGAGGCGGCGGCGCTCGGCGCCGCGCAGGGTGTCGAGGTCACCGGACGGGCCCAGCGTGCCCGCTCCATCGGGGAAGCCATCGTCGACGAGGCCGCGAGGACATCGGCCGACGTCATCGTTCTCGGTTCGTCCGCCCGCTGGCGTCGTCAGGCGCGCTTTTTCTCCCCGACCGTCGACTACGTCTTGCGTCACGCGCCAGGCGAAGTGCTCGTGGTCGCCTTCCCCCAAGGCGCTACGCTGCAACCCTGATGAAGGCTCTCATCGTCGGCTGCGGCCGCGTCGGCTCGACCATCGCCCTCCAGCTCCAGCGCGAGAGCTGGGACGTCACGGTCGTGGACGAGAACGAGGACGCTCTCTCCCGTCTCGGCGAGCACTGGCCAGGCACGTTCCTCGTCGGGCACGGCATCGACGTCGACCTCCTCCGCGAGGCCGGCATCGAGGACGCGGACGCCGTCGTCGCGGTCACCGACGGCGACAACACGAACATCGTCATCGGCCAAGTCGCGCAGAAGCGCTTCGACATCGGCTGTGTCGTCGTGCGCGTGCTCGATCCGGCACGCGCCGACTTCTACAGCACGCTCGGGCTGCGCACGATCTGCCCGACGAAGACCGCGATCGACTCGCTCATGGACGCCGTCCGCAGCTGCGCGATCGCGCCGCAGGTTCAGGTGACCCGCTGATGTACGCCATCGTCGCCGGCGGCGGCAAGGTCGGCGCGAACGTCGCGCGCTCGCTCGCTGCGGCTCGGTAACGAGGTGACGCTGATCGAGCAGGAGCGCGGGCGCTTCGAGCGCCTCGAGGAAGAGTTCGAGCACCAGGTTCAGCGCGGCGACGCGACCGAGCTGAGCGTGCTCGAGCGCGCCGGCATCGCCCGGCCGCCGGACATCGTGCTCGCGCTCACCGGCGACGACGAGGACAACCTCGTCATCGCGCAGCTGGCGCGTGAGAAGTACGGCGTCGAACAGGTCATAGCTCGTGTGAACGACCCGCGGAACCAGGCGCACTTCGACCTGCTCGGGATCTCGCCGACCGTGTGCGCGACCTCGAGCATCATGGCGCTCGTCGAGCACGAGGTGCCCGAGCACGATCTCATCCATCTGCTCGAGCTGCGCCGCGAGAACCTCGAGATCGTCGAGGTGCAGATCGACCGCGACTCGCCGTCCGCGGGCAAGCGCGTCGAGAAGCGCTCGAGCTGCCGGACGGCGCACGTCTCATCTCCGTCATGCGCTCGGGCCGCGCCGAGATCGCCGTCGGCGCCACGCAGCTCGAGGCGGGTGACCAGGTGCTCGCCATTCTCGAACCAGGCAAGGAGGACGAGCTCCGACGCGTGCTCTTGCGGCGTTAACTGCTCTTGCATCGCTTCTGATCGGGGGGACCGCTCGGACGACTGTCGGCCACGACTGGCTCACGTTCGACTGGACCGCGTCGCGCACGGGTGTCTATCCGTACGCGACCGGGATCACCGCCGGCAACGTCAAGTCGCTGACGCTGCGCAAGGTGACGCTCGACGGCACCGTCGACTCGTCGCCGATCTACTGCACGGCCTCTTCGTCGTCACGACGACGTACGGGAGACGGAGGCGATCGATGCCTCGACCGGTGCGGTCGGTGGCGGTTCACGCCGCCGGGCTACGCGTCGTGGGCGGGGAGCGCGCAGATCACGACGGCGACGCCCGTCGCCGACCCGTCGGAGAAGTGGATCTACGCCGCCTCGCCCGGCGGACGCATCTACAAGCTGCCACCGTCGAACGGCCACGCGGTCTGGAGCGTGTCGATCACGCAGCTGCCCTCGCGGGAGAAGATCGCGTCGCGCGCTCAACTACGCGAACGGGCACGTGATCGCGACCACGGGCGGCTACATCGGCGACCAGCCGCCGTACCAGGGCCACGTCGCGGTCATCGACGCGGCGAGCGGCCGCCTCCTGCACGTGTGGAACTCGCTGTGCTCGAACCGCGCCGGGCTGATCGTGCCGAGCACGTGCGCCGCGAGCGACTCCGCCATCTGGGGCCGCTCCGGCGCGGTCGTCGATCCGTCGACGGGCGATCTCCTCATCGCCACCGGCAACGCGCCGTGGGACGGGACGACGAACTGCGGCGACGCCGTGCGTGCGGCTCTCCGCCGGACGCGAGCCGCCGTCCTCGGCAACTACACGCCGGCGGACACGGCGCAGCTGAACGCTTCCGACCTCGACCTCGGCTCGACGTCGCCGTTCATCCTCGACGCGGGCCACATCGCCCAGGGCGGCAAGGACGGGAAGATCCGCGTCCTCTCGGTGGCGCGCAATGCGCGGCACGATCGCCGCACAAGGGCGGCGAAGCTGCAGATCGTCTCGACCCCGTCCGGCACCGATCTCTTCACCGCGCCGGCCGTGTGGCAACGGGCTCGTCGACGTGGCTCTTCGCCGCCGACAACGGCGGCACCGCGGCCTGGCGCTACCGCAACGGGCATCTGACCGGGGCGTGGCAGCACCCGACGGGCGGGACGAGCCCGGTCGTCGCCGGCGGCCTGCTCTGGGTCTACAACCCCGGCGGCGGCCTGAACGTCTACCAGCCTGCGTCCGGGGCGCTCGTCGCGACGCTGCCCGCCGGCGGCGGGCACTGGAACAGCCCGATCGTCGTCGATGGCCACGTCGCGCTTCCCGAAGGGAACGCAAACGACCACTCCACGTCCGGCGTCCTGGATATCTGGAGCGATGATCGCTACATGTGAAGGTGGTGCCGTCGCCATTCGCGACGCGCAACACGAGCGATGTTGAGACCAAGCACGGGGAGCGAGCCGACCACCGACGCTCGCGGCCACGTAGACCCAGTTGCCGACGTGCGGGGCGAGGATGATCGCCAGCGCCCCCGCACCAAAGTCAAGAGCGAGCTCGACTACGACGCTCGCGACAACGATGTGGGCTGTCCGTCGGATCGTGAAAACGATGCGTTGCAACGCGCCTCCAAGCGGCCGGCGTCCTCCGCCTCCTCAGACTCCTTGACGGAGCGCTTCCAGCACGGCTGGGTCGGCGGACGCTCTGGCCCGAAAGGTACCGACTTAGCCGGCGCGGCGGCGCCGCACCTGCGGCGCCTGAGAGCCCAAAGCCGCGTACGCGAGCGCCTGCAGCGACTCGTTCAGGTTCGCGAGCTCGCGCGTGAGGCGCAGGAAGTGCTCGTCGTTGTCGAGCCGCTTGCTCACCTTGGCGAGCTCGTCGCCGATGCGGTCGAGACGCTCGAGCAGGACCTCGAAGCGGCGGTCGGAGAGGTCGCCCTCCATGTGACTCATTGTAGGCCTGCCAGCTCGGCCCGCGAGTGCACGACGACGGTCCCGGGGCCGAGCTCGCGCAGCACCTCGTCGAGCGAGCCGACGACCGCGACGCGGCGGGCCGCGCCCACGTGCGCGAGCGCCATCTCGGCCAGCTCGCGCGGCGCGTCGGTGAAGACGCCGATGCGGACGCCGGCGCCGTCCAGGCGGCGCAATGACGCGCTCGTCTCCGCTCGCGGGCCGGAAGTGGAGGGGCCCACGGTCGGCGGCGAAGCGCTGAAGCAGCGGCCGCCAGTCGCCGAGGCTCTCGTCGAGGAGTGCAGCCGCCTCGGTCCGGTCCTCCGGCAGGTCGAGCTCGACGCGCGTGCGGCGCGCCGCGTCCTCGAGCCAATCGCGCCACAGAGGGCCGCGTGTCGGCGAGCACTGCATCGAGATCGAGCGCGACTGCGTCCACCTGGGGGCCATGCTAGAGTCGCGCTCCACAAACCGGCGAGCGGTAAGGGAACTCCGGTGCAAGACCGGGACGGTCCCGCCGCTGTAAGGGGAGACGCTTCTCCACCACGAACGCCACTGGGCCAGACGGTCTGGGAAGGCGGTGGAGGAGGGAGCCCCGAGTCAGAAGACCTGTCGCTCGCCGCGCAAACCGAACCCCTCGCGGAAGGGAGGATTCGTGCTTCGTCGTTCCCTCGTTCTCGTGGCCGTTTTCGCGGCCATCCTCGTGCCGCTCGCGGCAGCCAAGTCCAACGCGGCGTCGTTCCCCGTCACCATCCACGCCGCCAACGGTGACATCGTCATCAAGTCGAGGCCGACGCGCATCATCTCGCTCTCGCCGACCGGCACGGAGGATCTCTTCGCCGTCGGCGCCGGGTCGCAGGTGATCGCTGTCGACAACGACTCGGACTATCCGAAGAACGCGCCGCACACGACGCTCTCCGGCTACACGCCGAATGTCGAGGCGATCGCCGGCTACAACCCCGACCTCGTCGTCGTGTCGAACGACATCGGCGGCGTCGTCGAGTCGCTGCAGAGCCTCCACGTCACCGTCCTGCTCGAGCCGGCCGCCGACAACATCGCGCAGGCGTACGACGAGATCCGCCAGCTCGGGACCGCGACCGGCCACAAGGCGCAGTCGACGAAGGTCATCGCCGGCATGGAGAAGGCGCTGACGAAGATCCTGCGCAGCGTCCCCAAGTCGAACCGGCATCTCACCGTGTACGACGAGCTCGACCCAACGTACTACTCGGCGACGTCGTCGACGTTCATCGGCCGCATCTTCAAGCTGTTCGGCTTCAGGAACATCGCCGACGCGGCCGACACCACGCACTCCGGCTATCCGCAGCTGAACGCGGAGTACATCGTCACGTCGAATCCCGCCATCGTCGTCCTCGCCGACACCGTGTGCTGCGGCCAGTCGGCCGCGACCGTCGCCGCCCGTCCCGGCTGGGGCGGCATCTCGGCGGTGAAGCACGGGCGCGTCGTCGCCGTCAACGACGACGTGGCGTCGCGGTGGGGCCCGCGCATCGTCGACTTCGCCCGCGCGATCGCAGCGGTGGCACGGAAGAATAGTGCGCCGTCCAGCAACAATCAGTGCGCCTCTGGCGGCTGCAAAGCGGCGCCATGCTGCGTCCTCAGTCGCGCCGATAGCAGCGGCTATCGGCGCTCCCTGCGTCCTTGCCTGGCTTGTTTTCGCTCGCCAGAGACGCGAGATCGTCACTGGACGACGCACTGATGGCCGCCGTCGGCAGCGCGGAGGTGACCGTCCGGGCGCGAGGAGTCTCGCGCCCGTGGCGGTTCCTCGCCGGCGCGTTCCTCGTCGCCGCGCTGCTCGTCGGGCTCGGCGTCGGCCCGGTCGACATCGGCGTGTCGGCGATCGTCGAGTCGGCACTCTCGCATCTGCCGTTCCTCCACGTCCACTCGCCGCTCTCGAGTCTCGACGAGGCCGTGCTCTGGCAGATTCGCGCGCCGCGCGTCGTGCTCGCGGCCATCGTCGGCGGGATGCTCGCCATCGCGGGCTCGTCGTACCAGGGCGTCTTCCACAATCCCCTCGCCGACCCGTATCTTCTGGGCGTCGCCGCGGGTGCGGGGCTCGGCGCGACCCTCGCCATCGCGTACGGCCACGTCGGGCACTCCGGCCAACTGCTCCCGCTCTCGGCGTTCGTCGGCGGCCTCGCCGCAGTCGGCGCGACGTACGTGCTCGGACGGTCGGCGGGCTCCGTGCGCGTGGTCGGGTCGTTCGTGCTCGCCGGAGTGACGGTGACGCTCTTCCTTACCGCCATCCAGACGTTCGTGCAGCAGCAGCACTCGAACACGCTGCGCGACGTGTACGCATGGATCCTCGGCGGCTTCTCCACCGCGAACTGGAGCCAGGTCGAGGTCGCCGCGCCCTACGTCGCCGTGAGCTCGGTCGCGATCGTGCTTCACCGCCGCATGCTCGACGTGCTCAGCGTCGGTGACGAGGAGGCCGCGAGCCTCGGTGTCAATGTCCCTCGCCTGCGGCTCGTGCTCGTGATCGCCGCCACCGCCGGAACCGCCGCTGCAGTCTCGGTCAGTGGGCTGATCGCGTTCGTCGGGATCATCGTCCCGCACACCATCCGGCTGCTCGTGTCCACGAGCTATCGCGCGGTGGTGCCGCTGTCGTTCGTGGTCGGCGCGGGCTTCCTCGTGCTCGCCGACGTGCTCGCGCGCACCATCGTCTCGCCGGCCGAGTTGCCGATCGGCGTCGTCACCGCCTTCTTCGGCGCCCCGTTCTTCGCTGTCGTCCTGCGTTCGGCGAGGACGATGCGGTGATCGAGCTGCGCGATCTCGCTGTGCGGTTCGGCAGCACCGAGGCTGTTCGCGACCTCTCGCTCGAGGTCGCGAACGACGAGTGGGTCATGCTCATCGGCCCGAACGGCGCGGGCAAGACAAGCGTGCTGCGCGCGCTCTGCGGCCTCCTGCCGTTCGAAGGCGCCGCGCGCGTCGACGGACGGGATGTGCGCACGTTCGGCCGGCGCGAGCTCGCCCGGCTCATGGCGTTCGTGCCGCAGAACCCTGCCACGCCGGCGGAACTCACCGTCGCCGAGTACGTGCTGCTCGGCCGGACCCCGCACCTCGGCTATCTCGGCGTGGACGGGAGACGCGACCGAAAGGCGGTCGCGCATGCGCTCGAGCGCCTCGACCTGCTCCCCTTCGCGGAGCGCGGGCTCGGGTCGCTCTCCGGCGGCGAGCTCCAGCGCGCCGTGCTCGCCCGCGCGCTCGCGCAGGAGGCGCCGATCCTCCTCCTCGACGAGCCGACGACGTCGCTCGACCTCGGCCGCCAGCAGCAGGCGCTCGAGCTCATCGACTCGCTCCGCCGGGACGGGCTCACCGTCCTCTCGACGATGCACGACCTCACGCTGGCCGGACAGTACGCCGACCGGCTCATCCTGCTCGATCGCGGCGCGCTTGCCGTGGAGGGGACTCCGAGCGAGGTGCTCTCCGCCGCGAACCTGGCCGCGTACTACGGTGCGAGCGTGCGCATCGTCTCCGACGAGGCCGGGCTCTTCGTGCTTCCCACGCGCAGGTGAGCTCCACCGCCGCGATCCTCACGATCGGCAACGAGCTGGTCTCCGGTGACGTGCCGAACTCGAACGGCTCGTGGCTTGCGCGCCGGCTCGCGCCGCTCGGCGTCTCCGTCCGGCTGATCGCGGCCGTGCCGGACGTGATCGACGACATCGCCGAGTTCGTGCGCAGAGAGGCGCCGCTCGTCGACTTCCTCCTCGTCACCGGCGGCCTCGGCGGCACGCCGGACGACCTGACGCGCGAGGCGATCGCGCACGCGTTCGGCGCCGAGCAGGAGGAGGTCGCGGATCTCGCCGCGGATCTGCGCGCACGCTTCACCGGCGACCCCGAGTACGCAGCCGCATGGGCGCGGTTGCCGGCCGGGAGCAGGCCGCTCCCGAACCCGCTCGGCGGTGCGCCCGGCTTCGCGATCGAGAACGTCTACGTCATGCCCGGGCTGCCGGCCGAGATGGAGGCGATGTTCGACGCGATCGCGGAGGAGTTCCGCCGCGGCGAGCCGATCGGCTCGTGGCGGCAGACGTACCGCACGCGTGAGAGCACGATCGCGCCGCTGCTCGCCGAAGCCGGAGAGCGCTGGCCGGGCGTCGTCATCGGCTCGTACCCGATGTTCCCCCTCGACGGGCCGCAGGTGGAGGTGGTGGTGAAGTCGAGCGACGCGAACGCGCTCGCCGAGGCGTCCGCGTGGCTCGCGTCAGCGATTGAAGAGCGCAGCGGACGGTAGATAGAACGCCGCGATCGCGAACGTCAGCACGACGGCGGCGAGCGGGCTGAAGAACGCAACGACGAACACGGCTCCGTACATCGGCACGCCCGGGATGTAGGCGCGGTCGACCGCCCGCAGGGCGGAGTCCGGCACCGCGGCCGCGATCAGCCGCCGGTTGCGGCGCGCGTACTGCCACCAGACCTGGTGCAGCAGCGCCATCACGACGAGCGTCGCCGCGTACGCAAGCGTCGCCGCCTGCTCGCCGTCGCGCCGGAGGTAGTCGCCGACGAGCTTCGTCGGGAACGGCAGGAACGCGACCGTGAGCAGCAGGAGGTTGTTCACGAACAGCATCGTGCGGTCGGTGCGCCCCATCAGCGAGACCGTGTGGTGATGGTTCATCCAGATGATCCCGATGGTGATGAAGCTCGTCACGTAGGCGAGATACCCCGGCCACAGATGGAGCAGCTGATGGCCGAGATTGCGGCCGGAGCCGACGGAGAACTCGAGCACGAGCAGCGTGGCGGCGATCGCGAACACGCCGTCGCTGAACGTCTCGAGGCGACCGGTGCCGGGCTCGTCCATGCCGGAATCGTGGCGCACGCGGATGATGGCGTCCTGCCGCTCCGTCAGGCTCACGGTGTGAGCGAGCGCCAGTTCGCCTTTCGTCCCTGGCTGCTGGCGGCCCTGCTGCGGCCGGTCCTGTTCGGCGTCGCGATCGCGGCCGGCGTGCTCGCCGGCGACCGCAGCGGGTCGTTCTGGGTCGGGCTGCTCGCCTTCCTCGTCGCCGAGGGCGCGGGGAAGGCCCTGCGGCGCCTCATCCGCGGCCGCTACGCGGACGCGGTCTACGAGCTGTTGTGGCCGGCTGCGGCCACCGGGCTCGCGATCCTCTTCACCGAGGTCGGGCTCGTCGAATGGGCGTCGGCGATCGTGGCAATCGTCGCCGCGGGGCTCGTGAAGAACACGCTCGCCGCTGCCTTCCTGCCGCCGCGCGTAGGAGGCACACGCTGGCTCCGCCTCGAGGAGTGGGGTGTGCCCGGAATGGACGACATCGTCGAGGGCCGCTGGACCGAAAAGGAGCCGCGATGAACCCGTATCCCGTCCGTGTCGAAGGTCGGCTCGACGAGCCGCTCGCCCGCTGGCTCTGGCTCGTCAAGTGGCTGCTCGCGCTGCCGCACTGGATCGTGCTCGCGGTGCTGTGGGTGATCGCGCTCGTGCTCACCGTCGTCGCGTTCATCGTGGTGCTCTTCACGGGGCGCTACCCGCGGGGCATCTTCGACTTCGTCGTCGGCGTCATGCGCTGGAGCTGGCGCGTGACCTTCTATGCGGTCGGCGCGATCGGGACCGACCGGTACCCGCCGTTCACGCTCGCCGACGTGCCGGACTACCCGGCGCGGCTCGAGATCGACTACCCGGAGCAGAACCGGCGCGGGCTGCGGCTCATCGGCCGGTGGCTGCTCGGCATCCCGCAGTACGCCATCGTCGGAGCCTTCGGCGGCGGCATCGGCTGGGGCGCGCACAATCCGGGCGTCACGACGGTGCTCGTGTTCGTCGCCGGCGTCCTCCTGGCGGTGAAGCGGGAGTATCCGCGCGGCCTCTTCGACCTGATCATGGGCTTCAACCGCTGGACGCTGCGCGTTACCGCCTACGCGCTCTTCCTCACGGCGGAGTACCCGCCGTTCCGGTTCGACCAGGGCGGGAACGAGCCGAACTAGCTTTACGCGCCTTTTACCGGGTGCGGCGCAAGAAGCATCCCCCGGCAGGCATCTCTCCTTGCGACAACCCAGCTGGGGGGAATCCTGATGAAGAAGCTGACCATCGCCGCGATCGTGATCGCCGCGCTCGCTGGCGCGGGGATCGCGGTCGCCCGCAACGTCGACGGCGGAGCGCAGAGCGCGACCGCCGTCAACGCGACCTTCACCGCGACGTCGGTGAAGAGCGCCGACACTCACACGTGCACGACCTCGACGGGCAAGACGATCGCCTCGACGAAGGCGACCTACACCGGCACCGCGTCCGGCTCGCCCGATCTCACCGGCGCGGCGACGGTCAGCGCCCGCAGCACGATCGACACGACCGACGGTCTCGGCGTCGTGAACGGGACGCTCAAGATCGGCAAGACCGAGGCGCACTTCTCCGCCGTGTACGACCACGGCGCCATCGCCGGGACCGCGTCCGGCCACGCCGCGACACCGCACGTGCAGCTGCTGGCGAACGTCTCCGCGACCTTCAGCACGACGGCCGGGTTCACCGGCGGGAAGATCGGCGGGACCTCCGGCGGATCCGCGGTCGAGCTCGGGCCGGGCGGCTGCGGCGAGGCGAAGACACCCCAGAAGACCGTGAAGGCGGACGGAGCGATCACGGCCGTCACGGCGGGGTCGATCACGGTGGGAAGCCTGACGTGCACCGTCCCGACCTCGCTCGCGGTCACGGTCGCCACGAGCTACCCGGTCGGCACGCGTGTCGAGATCAGGTGCTCGAACGTCGGCGGGGTGAAGACGCTGGTCAAGATCGACGGGAAGAAGCACTGAGCTCTCGCCCGATGAGGCGCACGGGCTCGAGATCCGTGTGCTGCAGGTGCTGGAGCATCACGCGGTCGCAGCCCGCCTGTTCGTACTCGTACAGGCGGGTTGCGACTTCGTCCACCGAGCCGAACAGCGCGCGCTGCCGAGTAGGCGGCGAGCCAGTCGTCGAACGCGTCGTCGCGCGGCCGGCGGCCGTACAGCTCGCGGGCGCGATCGAGCGCTTCCTGATGCGTCGACCCGATGATGCAGCCGGTCATGACGGAGAAGCGCAGCGGCGCGACGCGCGGACGGATGGCCGCGGCCTCTTCGCGGCGTCACGAAGGGCGTGTTGTACTCGTCGGCGAAGCGCAGCGCCGGCTCGACCGTGCCGCGCTTGCCGCTGCCGCCGACGAGGATCGGCGGGTGCGGCCGCTGCACCGGCTTCGGGAGCCCGGGCGCGTCCTCGAGCGTGTAGTGGCGCCCGCGGAAGTCGACGCGTTCCTCCGTCCACAGCCGGTGCACGATCTCGAGCTGCTCGGCGAACATCTCCACGCGCACGCGCGTTCAGGAAACGGGAAGCCGAAGGCGCGGTGCTCGCGCTCCATCCAGCCCGCGCCGAGCCCGAGCTCGATCCGGCCGCCGGAGACGTGGTCGGCAGTCGCGACGGCGTTCGCCAGCAGCGCCGGCGCGCGGAAGGTGGCGGGGGAGACGAGCGTGCCGAAGCGGAGCGTCGTCGTCCGCGCTGCGAGAGCGGCGATCGTCGTCCAGGCGTCGTGCGCGACGTTCGCGCTCTCGTCCGCCTGCGAGATGTAGTGGTCGGAGCGGAAGAGCGTCTCGACGCCGTGCTCCTCGCACGCGTCCGCGAGCGCGCACCAGTGCTCCCAGGTGACGCCCTCCTGGCCCTCGATCATGAGCGCGACGCGCATCCCGGCCGACGCTAGCATCGGTGGGTGGCAACGACGCAGCCGGAGACCTACCTCGAAGACCTGAATCCGGCCCAGCGGGAGGCGGTTCTCACGACGGAAGGCCCGCTCCTCGTCGTCGCCGGCGCCGGCTCCGGCAAGACGCGCGTGCTCACACGGCGGATCGCGCACCTGCTCGCATGCGGTCGGCGCGAAGCCGCCCGAGATCCTCGCCATCACGTTCACGAACAAGGCCGCCGCCGAGATGCGCGAGCGCCTCGAGGACCTCGTCGGCCCGCCCGCGCGCGCGGCCTGGGTGATGACCTTCCACGCCGCCTGCGGCCGCATCCTTCGCCGCGAGGCGCCGCGGCTCGGCTACCGCACGAACTTCACCATCTACGACTCGGCCGACCAGCTCCGCCTCGTCAAGCGGTGCCTCGAGGAGCTCGACCGCGACCCGAAGCGGTTCACGCCGCGCGGCATCCACTCCCAGATCTCGAACGCGAAGAACCAGCTCATCGGCCCGGCCGAGTACGCGAGCCGCGTGTCGAGCTTCTACGACCAGACGGTCGCCGACGTGTACGAGCTGTACCAGCAGAAGCTGTTCGCGTCGAACGCGGTCGACTTCGACGACATGCTCTACCTCGCCGTCGACGTGCTCGAGCGCTTCCCCGAGGCGGCGGAGAAATGGCAGAGCGCGTTCCGGTACATCCTCGTGGACGAGTACCAGGACACGAACCACGCGCAGTACCGGCTTTTGCGGATCCTGTCCGCAAAGCACGAGAACGTGTTTTGCGTCGGAGACCCGGACCAGTCCGTCTATTCGTTCAGGTCGGCCGACATCCGCAACGTTCTGGACTTCGAAAAGGACTTCCCAGGGGCGAAGACGCTGACCCTGGACCAGAACTACCGCTCGACGAGCTCGATCCTCGAAACGGCGAACGCCGTCATCCGTCACAACCGCGAGCGCAAGGACAAGAACCTCTGGTCGGAGCTCGGCGACGGCGAGCCCGTCCGCGTCGTCGAGGTGGAGGACGAGCACGCGGAGGCGCGCTACGTCGCGGCCGAGATCGCGCTCCTCGTCGAGCAGGGCTACTCCGGCAGCGAGGTCGCCGTCTTCTACCGGACGAACGCGCAGAGCCGCGTGCTCGAGGACGTGCTCGTCCGTCAGGGCGTCGCGTACCAGGTGATCGGCGGCCCGCGCTTCTACGAGCGCGCCGAGGTGAAGGATCTCGTCGCATACCTCCAGGTGATCGACAACCCGTACGACGCCGTCTCGCTCGTGCGCATCGCCAACCGGCCGCGGCGGGGCATCGGCGACTCGACGCTCGCGCGTCTGCAGAGCTACGCGGACGCGCAGGGCATCTCACTGTGGGAGGCGACGGAGTTCGCGGAGGAGGCCGGCGTCGGCGCGGCGCCGCAGAAGGCGGTGCGCGCGTTCCGGACGATCATCGAGTCGTGCATGTCGGGCGCGCTCGAGCTCGAGGTGCCGGAGCTGATCGAGCGCGTGCTCGAGCAGTCGGGCTACATCGACTGCGCTCGAAGCCGAGCGGACGATCGAAGCGGACGGGCGCATCGAGAACCTCCAGGAGCTCGTCTCGCTCGCGCGCGAGTGGCAGGAGCAGAACACCGAGCCGAACCTGTCGTCGTTCCTGCAGGAGGTCTCGCTCTACTCCGACCAGGACGCGATCCGCGGCGAGGGCTCGCTCGTCACGCTGATGACGCTGCACAACGCGAAGGGCCTCGAGTTCCGCGCCGTGTTCCTCATCGGCCTCGAGGAGGGCATCTTCCCGCACTCACGCTCGATCGAGGAGCACGGTGTCGAGGAGGAGCGGAGGCTCTGTTACGTCGGCATGACGCGCGCGATGGAGAAGCTGACGCTGCTGCACGCGTCGTCGCGGATGCTCTACGGCGGCCGCTCGTACAACCTCGCGTCCCGCTTCCTCGACGAGCTGCCGGAGCAGTGGGTCGAGCGCGACCAGCTGCGGCCGGCGTCCTGGTCGAACTACGGCGCGCCGAAGAGCTCGGTCGCCGCACGGGAGAACGTGCCGACACTGTCCGCCGGCGACTCGGTGCGGCACGGCACGCTGGGCGAGGGCGTCGTCCTCCGGCTCGAGGCCGGCGGCGTCGCGGTGGTCCGCTTCGCGGGCGACGGCTCCGAGCGGCGGCTCATGCTCGACTACGCGCCGCTCGAGAAGATCTAGGCGGCGGACCGCACAAAGTCCTCGTAGTTCCCCGTAGGGAAGGGCCGCGATCGCCCTGATGAAGCGGCACTCCGGGGAGCCGACCATGTGTCACATACCCGCCCGGCCCTCAGTTGGAGTCGGTTCGGCCGGATTGGGCTCGGAGTCGAAAAACGAAAGGACCACCGTGCGCAGGATCAGACAGCTCATTCTCGTTCTCGCCATTGCCGCGCTGGCCGCCACGGTCGTCTCGACGGCCCCGCGGCGAAGCAGTTGACGCCGAAGAAGAAGGTCCCGATCGCCTTCGTCGGAAACTACGCCGGCCAGGCTTCCACGCTCGTGAACGGCACGACCGTCACCATCACGGCCAAGGGAGGCGGCAGCGGCAAAGCCTCATCGGCTCCGGCTCGTTCAACGCGTCGGGCACCGGCGACTCGAGCCAGCAGCCGTGCGTCCCGTTCGGCGGCACCGGTTCGATCACGGGCGCCCGCGGCACGATCAAGTTCTCGGCCACCCCCGGCGCCAGCGGTTGCGGCGACGAGGGCGGTCACAACTTCACCGTCAAGGCGATCCTCAAGGTCACGAGCGCAACAGGGAAGCTCGCCGGCCGCAAGGGAACGCTCAGGGCGATCGGCACCTACAGCCGGGACGACGGGACCTTCACGGTCAAGGTCACCGGCAACCTCACCAAGTAACGGAGGGATCATGAAAAGAATCTCGATCCTCGGTGCGCTCGTCGGAGTCGCACTCACTGTGGCGATGACGGCGTCCGCCGCAACGGCGCCCGTCCCGTACCCGTCGGAGCACCGTGAAGCAGGTCTTCGTCGCTGCGCAGACGGTGACGTCGACGGGTTCGATGGCCGCGTTGTACGCGCCGGGCTCGTCCGTCGTCTTCCGCGCCTACGCGGTCGACCCCAAGTCGCACAAGGTCGTCGACCCGAAGCTGGTCAAGTACTTCTACGTCACCATCCCGGGCCAGCCGAACGTCAAGCTGAAGTACGGCGCGACGGCCCCCGGCGCCTCGACCGGACTTCCCTGGTCGGGCGTGTGGAACATCCCGGCGAACTTCGCGACGGGCGGCGTGCCGTTCAAGGTCCTGATCAAGCTGCAGGACACGACCGGCAAGGTGTTCAAGGGCCAGTTCCAGCAGATGCCGTCCGCAACGGCTGCGCTGACAGTGACCCCGAACGCACTTCCCGCGTACACGCCCGCTCCGTCCGGTGACCCGGGCGCAGGCTCCGGCGTGCTGAACGCGTCGCTCTACGTCGACACCGTCAACGGAAGCGGCCCGGTCGGGATCGCGAAGCGGCCGGTCGGCTGCTCGCTGTCGAACGTGTACAAGCGCGGCGAGCAGGTCGTCGTCCGCGTGTGGGGCACCGACCTCGGCACGACGGACGTCCTGTCGAACGACAACGTCAACACCGCGCACTTCTCGATCGCAGGCCAGCCGGACGTGCCGCTGAACTACGGCGCGCACGGCCCCATCTACTTCTGGGCGAACGCCTGGGTCGTTCCTGCGACCTATCCGCTCGGGGCGACGACGATCCACGTCGTCTTCAACCTCCTGAACGGCAAGTCCGCCTCGTACGACTACACGATCAACATCATCCCGTAGGACTGAGCGAGGAGTCGCAGACATGACCATGCACACAAAGCTGACTGTGGTGGCGGCGCTGGCGGGAGCACTGCTCCTGCCGGCGCTCGCCTCCGCCAGCTCGACACCGCTCGTGCCTCCGGCCATTCCCGGTGTGGCGCCGCTTCCAGGGCCCGATCGCACCGGCGTCGACGGCGTCGCCGACGATGGGCACGCTCACCGTCAAGCCCGACATCGCACCGGCGGGGAAGCCGTTCGTCGTCACGGGCAGCGGGCTTCCCGCGAACAAGTCCGTCGCGATCGTCTGGGGCACCTCGAACGTGACGTGGGTTCTCGACCCGCGCCCGGATAGCGTCGATTACCTCGGACGCGCCGCAACGAAGGTCCAGGTCGTGCTCGCGCAGGCGCAGACCGATGCGCAGGGCCACTTCTCGGCCAAGCTGACGGTGCCCCGTGACTTCGGCGGCGTGCACGACATCTACGCGGTCGCCAACGGAGTGCAGCTCGCCCACGGCGGACTTCTCATCTCGCGCACGGCGACGATCAGCCCGAAGAGCGGGCCGATCGGCACGATGATCACGGTCACGTACAACGGGCTCGGCGCATCGCTGTACGAGGGCGGCGCATCGCTCCTGTACGACAACCATTACGTCGGCGCGATGATGGCGAACTGGACGCGCGGCACGGCTGTTGCGCACATTCGCGCGAGCGGGCCGATCGGCAGGCACATCATCGAAGCCGCCGACGCGATCAGCTTCAAGTACCTCAACATCCAGCAGTCCCCGATCCCGTGGGGCACCGGCGCGACCTTCTCGTTCAACGTCACCAAGGACAGCGGACGGCCGAAGGCACGCATCGACTGGCCGGCGAACGTCGCTCCGACGCTCGACGCGAAGACGACGCTCAACCTCGCCGCCGCCGGAGTCGCCGGCACGGCCACCGCGAGCCTGTCGTCCTCGACCGGCATCGTCGACACGAAGGTCGACCTCACCGCGGGCGGGCTCACCCCGAACGCGCCGGTCGACATGGAGTGGGCGACCGTCGTCGGCAACCGCGTCAACTGCACCGGCACCTGCTGGAGCTTCGTCTCCGTCCCGCTCGGCAATACGACGGCGAAGGCGGACGGCTCGCTCGCGACGCGGATCGCCGTCCCCGACGGCCTCGGCGGCTGGCACGTCGTGCAGCTCCTGCAGAACGGCAAGATCGTGGCGCAGGTCCCGTACTACGTGAAGCGCAGCATCTTCGGCAAGGGCGTCTCGTCCTTGACCCTGAAGGAAGGCCAGCACTTCACGGTGCATCTCAAGGGCCTGGGCTGGACGCAGCTCGACAACACGATCGCGGTCGACTACGACAACAGCTACGTCGGCTACGGCTGCGGATTCAACAGCAACGGTGACACGGTCATGAACCTCGTCGCCACCGGCGGCCCCGGTACGCACCTCATCGACATGTACCCGCTGCTCTACACGCAGCAACCGTCGTACCCGAACACCCCGTACGGGATGGTTCCCGTCCTGACGTACGCGCAGGACGCCCCGGGCCTGGCGCTGGGCTACCAGCTGCCGGCGATCCGGCTGGCGATCACGATCGTCAAGTAGCGAGGACGAAGGCACTGCTGAGGGAGGCGCGAAGGCGCCTCCCTCAGCGTCCCGGTAGCCACCAGTTCCAGCGGCCGAAGATGGCCATGAGCGACGGGACGAGCAGCGCCCGCACGACGGTGGCGTCGAGGAAGACGGCGAGCGCGAGGCCCGCGCCGAACTCCTGCAGGCCGGCGACGTGGCCGGCGACGAAGCCGGAGAACGCGGCGACCATGATGATCGCGGCCGCGGTGACCACGCGACCGGTGCGCTCGAGCCCATGCGCGACGGCGCGCCTGTTGTCGGCGACGTCGTCCCAGGACTCGCGCATGCGCGTGACGAGGAACACCTCGTAGTCCATCGAGAGCCCGAAGAGCATCGCGAACAGGAAGATCGGGATCCATCCTTCGACGGCCGGCACGCGGTAGAGGCCGAGGAGGTCGGCGCCGACGCCCCATTGGAAGATCACGACCAGCAGGCCGTAGACGGCCGCGACCGAAAGCAGGTTGAGGACGACCGCCTTGAGCGGCAGGAGGACGGAGCGGAAGCCGCGCAGCAGGATGAGGTACGTCAGTGCAAACACTGCGACGACGAGCCACGGGAAGAGGCTGTACGTGCGCGAGAGGTAGTCGACGCCCTGCGCTGGGCCGCCGCCCGCGTACACCTTCGTTCCCGCCGGGAAGCGCGCGCCGGGGACGAGCGTGCCGCGGAGCCGGTGCACGAACGATTGCTCGGCCGGATCTCCGTACTCGTGGCGGCCGGTGACGACGATGCGCGCGTAGCGGCCGCCGGCGTCGACATACGGAGCCTTGCGGCCGACGGCGACGAGGAACACTTCCGGGTCGCGCGTCAGCTCGTGCGCGAGCCGGAGGACGGCCGAGTGCACGGCGGGCGTGCGCGCTGCGCCGGCGCGGCCGGCATCGACGACGATCTCCGTCGGCGAGATGGCGCCGGCGCCGACGGCGCCGCGCAGGATGGTGAGCCCGCGCACCGACTCGGGCGACTGCGGGAGCGCTGCGAGGGAGCCCGGCGTGACGTGCAGGAACGCGGCCGGGATCGCGGCGGCGATGAGCACTGCTCCGGCGAGCGCGAGCACGGTGCGCGGGCGGCGCATGATCGAGCGAGCCAGCCTCGCCCAGAACCCGTGCTCGAGGTCGATCGCTCCGGGCAGCACCGGGAGCGGAAGGCCGAGCCGCGCATAGCGGGCGCCGCCGCGGCCGAGGAACGAGAGCAGGGCCGGCTGCAGCGTGGCGGTGGCGGCGATCGCGGCGAGCGGGACGAGGAGCCCGCCGATCCCGAGCGAGCGGATGAACGGCACCGGCATCGCGACGAGCACCGCCAGTCCGACGGCGACGCTCGCGCCCGACACGATCGCCGCGCGCCCCGCGGTCGCCATCGTCCGCACGATCGCGTCGTCGGTGGACTCCGTCCGCGTCGAGCTCCTCGCGGAAGCGGGAGACGACAAGCAGCGAGTAATCCACCGCCAACGCGACGCCGACGAGCGCGACGAGGTTCGTCACGTAGCTGACCATGAGCACCGCGTGCGCGATGGCGTACACGAGAGCGAGCGCGGCCCCGATCGTCCCGGCGGCGACCGCGAATGGCACGAGCACGGCGAACGAGAAGCCGAGAACGGCGATCAGCACCGCGAGCGCAATCGGCAGCGCGATCGTCTCGCCGCGGCGCAGGTCGGAGGCCAGGATGGGGTCGAGATCGTGCTGGATCGCCGGCTGGCCGCTCACGTAGGCGCGCGGATCGCCGGCGAGCGCGTGCCGGATCGCGACCGTGTAGCGCTTCGCGTGCTGGAGGTCGAGCGTCGTCTGGATCTCCGCCCACGTGACCCCGCCGCTGGAGAGGAGCTGCCCAACGTGCCCGGTCGGCACGAGCGCGGCGGCGGCGGCGAGGCGAGCACGAAGCTCTTCCCGGCCGCCACGGGTCCGGAAGACGACGGTGAAGACGCCGTCCGTCCGATCGCCGAAGTCGTGGGCGAGAATCGTGTGCGCCCGCTCGGAGTCGGTTCCGGGGACGGAGAACGAGGTCGCGAGGAGCGCGCTCAGCCGGAACGCGCCGAAGACGCCGACGGCGAGCACCGCGAGCCAGCAGAGGACGATCGGGACGCGGTAGCGGATCGCCGCGCGGGTCCAACGCTCGGGCACGGATGCAGCCTACGATGCCGGACTGATGGCGTTGGAAGTCCGTCCCTGCCGCGACCGCGCCGAGTTCGCCCGTGCCCTGTACGGGATCTTCCAGTACTTCGGCCCGACGCCGCCGGACGACGCAATCGACCGCTGGCTCGGCTGGGTCGGCGCCGAGCGGATGCATGCGGCGTTCGAGGACGGCGAGGTCGTGGGCGGCGCCGGCGCGTTCACGTTCGACTTCACGGTCCCCGGCGGCTCCCTTCCGTGCGCGGGCGTCACGGTCGTCGGCGTCTATCCGACGCACCGCCGGCGCGGAGTCCTGCGCGCGATGATGCGCGCGCAGCTCGACGACGTGCACGCGCGCGGCGAGCCGATCGCGGCGCTGTGGGCGTCGGAGGAGACGATCTACGGGCGCTTCGGGTACGGCATCGCGTCCTGGGCCGGCGACGTGACCATCGGCCGGGATCGCGGCGGGTTCGCGCGGCCGCTCGAGCAGCGCGGACAGGCGCGCTCGGTGACACCGGAGGAGGCGGCGACGCTCTTCCCGCCCGTCTGGGAGGCGCTGCGTGCGCAGCGCTCCGGCATGTTCGTCCGCGACGAGAGCTGGTGGGCGGGCCGCGTGCTGCGGACGCCCGACGAGCAGAAGGCGACGCCGAAGCGCTTTGTCGCGCTCGAGCTGGACGGCTCGGTTCAGGCGTACGCGATCTACAAGACGACGCCCGGGTTCGAGGGCTTCGTCTCCAAGGCGAAGCTCGAGGTGATCGAGGCGGTGGGGGCGACGCCGCAGGCGACGGCGGAGATCTGGCGCTTCCTCCTCGACGTCGACTGGATGGAGACGATCACGGCGGGTCTCATCCCGCCCGACCATCCGATGTTCCTGCTCCTCGCCAACCCGCGCCGCGCCCGCTACCGGCGGTGGGACGGGCTGTGGGTGCGCCTCGTCGACGTCGGCGCCGCGCTCTCCGGCCGCGCGTACGCGGGCGAGGGCTCGCTCGTGTTCGAGGTGCGCGATGCGTTCTGCCCGTGGAACGAGGGGCGGTGGAAGCTCGAGGGCGGGACGGCCTCGCGGACCGAGGCGGCTGCGGACATCGCGCTGGACGTGGACGCGCTCGGCTCGGCCTACCTGGGTGCGGTGTCCTTCGCCGAGCTTCGGGACGCGCTGCGCGTGGAGGAGCTCGTGCCGGGCGCGATCGCCCGAGCGGACGCCGTCTTCGGCTGGCGCCCGTTTCCGTGGTGCCCCGAGATCTTCTGATTCGTCCGGTGCCAGGCTCCAGTCGTTCACCCCTCGTCACGCTCCGCCGGGCTCAGGTGCCTGGCTCCGGCGTTCATTAGGAATTTGTCAAGGCGGAACGGGAACGGCCTGGTTGAGCCGTTTCTAGGGCTGCTCGTTGCCGGATGGGCAAACGGTGGGTTAGGGTCCCGGGCCTCCGATGGGGAGGAGAGGAATCCAGGTCGTGGTGGCGTTCGCCGCCGCCTGCGCTGTCGCGGCTCCCGCGGCGGCGAAGCCGGTAGGCGGGCTCGCGCATGTCCGCGAGGCGCGGAGCACGTCCGGGCGTCGGCGCGGCACTGACCGTCGAAGACGCTCGAGTTCTCGTGGCCGGCGGAGGGGACGATCACGACGCCGTTCACCGCGTATCACCACGGGCTCGACATCGGGATGCTGCGCTCGCTCGACGTGCGGGCGGCCGCGCCCGGGAAGGTGGTGTCGGTCGGATACGCGACGGGCTTCGAGGGCTACGGGAACATCGTCCTCGTCCAGGTGACTCCGGACGTGGTGACGTTGTACGCGCATCTCGCGTCCTACCGCGTGCGGCCGGGGCGAGACCGTGGCGAGGGGCGAGCTGCTCGGCGATCGCCGGCTGCACCGGCTATTGCACGGGCGTGCACCTGCATTTCGAGGTGCGCCAGAACGGCGTCGCCGTCGACCCGCGCAAGTTCCTGGGCGGGTAGCTGCCAGGCGAGGTCGCTACACTGCCCGGCGACCCGGGGCGGTTAGCTCAGTTGGGAGAGCACCAGCTCGACAAGCTGGGGGTCACTGGTTCGAGCCCAGTACCGCCCATCCTCGCTACCGACATGTCGAGCCCGTTCTCGGGCTCTCCGGGACTCGCCCCGGCGGCGGCGCCAGTCGGCGTGTGAGCAGGCGGAGACCGTCACTCCTTACGCGGATTTTGCAGAGGCTTCCGTCCGAGAAGTCCGATCACGCTATGGACACCCACGGCAGCAGGCGCCGTAACACGACACTCGAACCGGGAGCATCTTGATGAGAAAGAGCATCCTCGCCGCGCTCGCCGTGACCGCCTCGCGGTTGCCGCGCCCGCTGCGCTCGCCGGCAACGGCGCAGGCACGTCCACCAATCCCGGCGGCACGGGATCGGCTGGCGCAACGTGCCAGGGCACGACGACGCCGTCAATCGACACGTCGCAGGTCCAGGCGGACATCACCAAACTCGACGCCGACATCCAGACGCGGCACCAGGATCTCGACGCCGACATCCAGGCGCTGACGGCCGCTGCGCAGGGTGGTGCGTCTGCCGACACCTTGAAGGCCGACCGCCAGAAGACTCTGTCGGACTTCCAGACGAACGAGTCGGTCGTCAAGCAGGACCGCGCGCAGGTCATGTCCGACGTCAAGTCCCTCGTCCAGGCGGTCGAGAAGGGCTGCGGCGCCCGCAAGGCCGCCCGGGGCCAGCTTCAGCCGCTCCTCCAGAGCGCCACGCAGGCCATCAAGACCGAGCTCGTCCAGTTCAAGCAGGAGAACCAGCAGCTCCGCGACTCGGCCAAGGCGGCCGTCCAGCAGGACCACCAACAGCATGGGCACGGCAAGGGCTCAGGTCAGGGCAACAACGGCCAGACCACGACGACGAACGGGTAGGGATAGTTCACTGCCGGCGGGGTCGCTAGCGTCCCCGCCGGTGGTGGTCACGGCCGATGGGTCGACGGACCGGTCAGCCGCTGAGGACGGTGTGAACCACTCGGATGACGAGGACGGCTGCGACCGTTCCGCAGGCGAGCGCCGCGAGCGCGGCGAGGAGGACGAGCTGGGCTGGTGCACCTCCGCGTTTCATCTACGAGTCCTCCTTGTGCGAGTCATCCGGCGGCGTGGTCGACGACGAGGGCGGTGAACGGCTGCCCGCCCTTCGGGGTGACGTTGAACGAGAGCCCCCAGTGGCCGACCATCACGAGCGCCGGGGCCGGGCGCGAGTAGACGCCGGGCGCGGTCTCGGTCGAGCTGGTACTCCTGGTTCGCCATCTCCATGTCGAGCATCGCGAAGGTGACGGTCACGTCCGCGCCGCGTGACCGGCTTGCCGTCCTTCGTGATCTGGAGCGCGAAGTTGTTCGGCGCGGCCGCCTTGTTCGGGTCGACGAGCACCTGCAGCGTGTAGCCGTCCTGGTGCACCGTCGCGGCGACCTGGCCCGGGCCGACCTGGGCGAGCGCCGAGCCCTCCTCGGCGAGGGACGTTCGGCGGCGGCGCGAGGCTCGAGAGGACCGCGGCGGCGAAGACCGCGCCGGCGACGAGCAGCGCCTCGCCGGAGACGAGCCGGCGGAGCGAGCCGCGGCGCGCCGAGCTCCGGCCGGCTCTCGGCGCCGCGACGAGGCGCGGCTTCGTGCGCAGGAGGTTGACCGACGCGAGCAGCATCGCCGCGAGCAGGAGCGCCGCCTTGACGAGGATCGCCTCGCCGTAGGAGGTCGTCCAGAGCGCCGAGAGGATCGGCAGGTGCAGCACCGACGCGCCAGATCCCGGAGCCGAGCAGCACCAGCACCGAGACGAACGCGACGTTCGAGAAGCGCGGCACGCACGACGGCGAGGCCGGCGATGCGCCGTCGCGGCGGGCAGGCTGCGCCAGAGGACGAGCAGGCCGACCAGGCCGCCGAGCCAGAGCGAGCCGGAGACGAGGTGGAGCCAGTCGAGCAGCACCGCGAGGCCGCGCGGCGCGGTCTGCGCCGGCGTGGCCCGACGGCGCCGGGGACGAGCGAGCACGGCCGCCGCGGCGAGCGAGCGCGCCGATCCCCGCGAGGAGCTCGGCGATCGAGCGGCTGCTCGCGCTCGGGCCGGTCGACCCAGAGCGCGATCCGCGGCCGCGACGCAGAAGAGCGCGAAGCAGAGCTCGAGGTCGACGTAGCCGCGCCCGAACGCCGTCGTCCGCCAGAGCGGCACGAGCGCGCCGACGTCGAAGAACGAGCGCAGCGAGTCGACCGCGGTCGACTCCTCGAGGTAGACGGGGATCGCGATCAGCCCGAGGACGGCGGCGATCGCGAAGGCGATCGAGAGCGCGCGCAGGCTCGTCCCCTCGACGCGCCGGACGAGCGGGCCGCGCGATCGCAAGCCGCAGCACGAGCAGCCCGATCGCGGTCATCACCGTCAGGAAGACGAGCCACTGCGCGATCAGCAGCGGCGTCGTGGTCGCCGTCTGCCGCGATGTGCGGGATCACGAACTGCGGCGCCGGGCCCGCGTTCGGGCCGACCGCGAACGTGAACGCGCCCTGCACCGGATGCCCGTCGACCGAGATCGCGCGCCAGTAGACGAGGTACCAGCCCTCCGGCAGGTGCGGCTTGAGCGGGACGACCAGCGTGTCCGGGTTCGCCGGCGAGCGCGTGCACCGGCGCCGGTCGTCTCCTGGTGGGCGTCCTTGTCGGTGACCGAGATGATCGCGAAGCGCGGCTCGACCGCCTCGTCGAAGGTGAGCGGCGACGTCGGGGGCGGGGCGTTGAGGATCGACGCTCGCCGCCGGGAACGTCTTGATCAGGTAGGCGTGCGCCGACGCCGCCGCCGGCAGCCAGCGAGCGCCAGCACGCGGCGAGCGGCGACCAGCGACGCCGACCGCCCGCGCGGCGTCATGCGAGCTGCCTCTTCCTCCGCCGCCGGCGAACAGCGCGACGCCGCCGAGGAGCACGCCGACGCGCCGAGGACGAGCGCGACGATCGTGAGCAGCGACGTGCCGCCGCCGCCGAGCGAGCTCTTCGCCTCGATCGTCGGCGCCGGGTCGCGCCGACGACTCGGGGCCGGCCCAGTCGACGATCGAGCCGTCCGAGTAGGTCTGCTGCGACCTGGAAGGTGTAGGTGCCGGTCTTCGCCGGCTGCGCGAGGAACTGGAAGAGCGAGTCCTCCTCGGTCGGCACGTGCCCGCCCGTCCAGGTCACCTTCTGGATCACGGCGCTGTCGCCCGAGCCGGTCTGCTGCAGCACGCGCTGTCCAGCCGGGGCTCGGGACGAACGAGTCGATCGAGAAGCCCTTCGGGACGGTCAGCACGATCTTCGTCGTGTCGCGTTCTCCTTCTCGGTCGGGACGGCGAGGCTGTAGAGCTGGAGCGTGTTCGCGAGCGAGACGGGCGGGCTGATCCGCGCGTGCGCGGACGCGGACGCCGCGAGGACGAGCGCGGCAAGACCGCCAACAACGGCGCTCGCAAGAACTGGTTTACGCATGTGATGCTCCTTGCCAACGGAAGTTGGACAGATCGACGCGGCCGGACGCGCGCGTTCGTATAAGCCGGCGGCCTGCCGGCGACGGCTCGGTCTACGCCGTTAGAGGAGGAGCACGATCAGCGGCCAGCCCGGCGAGCGGCGAGCGGCGCTGGCCAGGAACGACGAGCCCGGGGCGCCGAGGACGTCGACGGCGCGCGCTGCACGACGACGTCTGCCGCCGCGCGTGCGACCACGGCCTCCGCGACGACCGTCGCCGTGCGCAGCAGCACGGCGGCGACCAGGTAGGCGGCCAGGCCGAGCGGCACCTGCAGCACCAGGCCGCGCCAGAAGGACGGCTCCAGCACCGTCCACCAGGGAAACGACCCCCGAGGTCAGGAAGCGCTCGAGGTGCTCCTGCAGCACGAAGCCCAACATCGGAATGAACAGGAAGACCCACGCCGGCAGACTCCGCACCGGCCGCCCGCGCACCTTGTCGAGCACGACGACGACGAAACGCGATCGCCTGAAGCGCGCCGAGGAACCCGAGCGCGGCCGGCGCGTAGCGCGAGATACCCGTGACCGCTGTTCGCCAGCGCCGTCAGCCGCAGGCTCGCGACCGGATACGCCCACCAGTACGCGATCCCGTGCGCCAGCTGCGATCCGACCACGATCGCGGGCAAGTACGAGCAACCAGGTCAGGCCGCGGCGCACCGTCGGTCATTCTCTCAGAACCGGCGGAGCGCGGGCAACGGTTCGGACCATTTCCTTCCGAGTTACGCTCACTGCGTGGCCCGCGTCCTCGTCATCGGCCCCGGCGACATGGGTGCGCGGATCATGGCGGGGCTCGCATTCAGGTCGGGCGTCCACGAGCTCGTGCTTGCCGGAGTGCCGGCCGCCGCCGGTGAGGACGCCGTCGGCATGGTGCGGTCGACCACGGACGTCGCGGCGCGTTTCGTCGTCGCCGACTGCACCGACCAATCAGCGGTCGAAGCGCTTCTCGTCGATGTCAAGCCCGGACGTGATCGTCCAGTGCGCCTCGCTGATGTCGCCGTGGGCGCTCGTCGGCCGCACCGACGACGTCGCACGAGCGATCGCGTCGGCGGGGCTCGCCGTCATGCTGCCGATGCAGCTGCCGGTCGTCCGCGCAGTGATGTCCGCCGTCCGCGCGACGGGTTTTGCCGGGCCGGTCGCGAACCTCTCGTTTCCGGACGTCACCAACGGGATCCTCGACCGTCTCGGTCTCGCGCCCACGATCGGCCTTGGCAACGTGACGATGCAGCTGCTGCGTGTCCGCGGCGCGCTTCGCGCCGAGCTCGGTCCGGATGCCGAGCTTCCGCTCGTTCGCGTCATCGGCCATCACAACCAGGTCTATCCCGTGATGCGGGCGGAGCCTCCCGCTGATCCCGACGACCGCGTGCGCGTGTTTCTCGGTGAGCAGGGCGAGCGGGCGGATCACCTCGCCTACGTCGGTCAGCCCTTCGCGGCCGGCGTCGTCTACAACCAGGTCACGGCCGCCGCATGCATCCGTGTCGTCGAGGCGCTTCTGCCCGGCGCGGGCACGACGCGCATCTCCGCACCGGCGCCGTTCGGCTTACCGGGCGGCTACCCCGTCGTCATCGACGACGGAACGATCGCCCTCGACCTTCCGCCCGGTCAGGATCTCGACGAAGTCTCGGCGTGGCAGTCCTCGATCGCGCGGAACGACGGCGTCGACTCGATCGCGGCCGACGGCACGGTGACATTCACCGCGCGTGCACGCGACACCGTGGCGAAGGTGGCCCCGTGGCTCACCGAGCCGCTGCACCCGGACGAAGCCCTCGAGCGCGCCGGTCGAATCCGCGCGCTCTTGGCTCTCTAGAGCGGGTTCGCGTAGATGCCGTGTTCCATCGCGGCAGGATCGGGCGCAGGGGACGCTTCGGCTTCGGCCAGCGCAGCACTGATCTCTTCCACGACCGCATGTCTGACGACGGCGGCTCCCGGACCGAGTTGCGCCGCGAGGCGCTCGATTGGATCGCGGTCGGCGAACGACGCTCGAAGCTCCGCGGGCACGTACGAGGCGTCGTCGTGCGCAGCGTGTCCATGGCCGCGGAGCGTGACGCACTCCACCGCCTGAGGACCTTCACCGGCACGCGCTCGCTCGACTGCCGCCTTGATCGCGTCGAACGTGACCATCGCATCTGTTCCGTCGACGCGGACGGCGGGGATCGACCAGCCTCCCTGAATCCGCTCAGCGAGATTCGTGTTCACCATCTGAGCGGAGCTCGGCGTCGAGTACGAGTAACCGTTCGATTGCAGGACGAAGACGACGGGAACCTGCCAGACACCCGCGAGGTTGAGGCCCTCATGCACATCGCCGACTGAGAACGCTCCCTCGCCGAGGAACGTGAGCGCCACGTGCGGCTCGCCACGCCGCTTGAACGCGAGCGCGGCGCCGACGACGACGGGGCAGAGGTTGCCGAGCATCGACACGAGCGGGAAGACGCCGCGCGCCGGCACACCGAAGTGCATGTTCCCGTCGCGGCCGAACGTCGGGCCGTCGCCACGGCCGAGGAAGTTGCGGAACGCGTCCGCCACCGTGACCCCGCGGGCGAAGTGCGTCGCGAGCTCACGGTTGAGCGGCGCAACGACGTCTCCGTCTTCCAGTGCGAGCCCGGCGGCGGCTGCGACCGCCTCCTGGCCGAGGCCGTCGTACATCGACCCGCTGATCCGGCCCTGACGGTAGAGCGCCCATGTTCGTTCCTCGAACGTCCGCTGCAGAAGCATCAGCCGGAAGAGCTCGAGTCGCGTGTCAGTAGCCAAGAAGGTCCTCGACGGCGGCTTCGAGCGTGTGCGCGGACGGAAGGTACGCGTCTTCGAGCTCGGGCGCGAAAGGAACGGGAGTGTCCGGCGGTGCGAGCACGACGGGCGGAGCGTCGAGCAGCTCGAAGGCGTCCGTGGCGAGCAGCGCGAGAATGTGACCGGCGACGCCGGACGAGCGAGCAGCCTCCTGCAGCACGAGCGCGCGTGAGGTTCTGCCGACCGACTCCAGCACCGCCTCGCGATCGAACGGCCACAGCGTGCGCAGGTCGAGGACGTCGACATCGTGCTCGAGGCCGAGCGCGAGCTCGACGCCGGCGCCGTACGTGATGACGGTCGCGGCAGAGCCACTTCGCACGACGCGTGCCCGCCCGATCGGTGTGCGTGTCTCCTCGGGCGGCTTCGAGCCCTTCAGCCGCCGGTAGAGCCCCTTGTGCTCGAAGAACAGCACCGGATCGTCGTCCTCGATGGCGCTGCGCAGGAGCCCGTACGCGTCCTCGATCGTCCCGGGACAAACGACCTTCAACCCGGGCACGCCGACGAACCATCCCTCGGGAGAGGACGCGTGGAACGGCCCGCCGCGCACGCCGCCGCCGTTCGGCGCGCGAATCACGATCGGAACCGCGATTCCCGAGCGCCAGTGCGTCTTCGCCGCGACGGTCACGATCATGTCGAAGGGGCAACTGGCGAAATCGGCGAACTGCAGCTCCACGACTGGACGCTCGCCCTGCCAGGCTGCGCCGATCGCGGCACCGACGAACCCCTCCTCCGCGATCGGCGTGTCCAGCACGCGATCCGCGCCGAACTCCTCGAACAAGCCGGCGGTGACGCCGAAAGCGCCTCCGTAGTGGCCGATGTCCTCGCCGAGCAGGAACACTCGCTCGTCGCTGCGCAAAGCGTCGGCGAGGCCGTCGTGAATCGCGTCGAGATACGTGTAGGTGCTCAGCCGAGCAGCTTGACGGCGGTGAGCGCGGCGATCCTGGCCTCCGCCAGCCGGTCGGCCGCCTGATAGCACGGGATCCCGTCGCGCTCCGCGATCGCGAAGACCTCGTGGGTTCGCCCGTAGATCTCGCGCACCTTCGCCATCGCGCGCTCCGGCACGAAGCCGCCCTTCCGGAGTCGATCGGTGTCGTAGATCGTCCCGCCGGAATTGGCGACGTAGTCGACGGCGTAGACGATGCCGCGGCGTTCGAGCTCGTCGCCGTGTCGTTCCTCCGCCAGCATGTTGTTTGCGGCGCCGGCGACGACCTTGACCTTGAACTGCGGGAGCGTGTCGTCGTTGATGATCCCGCCGAGCGCGTACGGGGCGAAGATGTCGACGTCGCACGCGTAGATCGCGTCCGGCGCGACGGCTTCCACGCCGTACGTGTCCTTGGCCCACTGCACTTTCGCAGGGTCGATGTCGGTGACGACGACGTTCGCCCCCGCCTCCGCGAGCAGCCCGAGGGCCTTCGAGCCGACAACGCCGAGCCCCTGCAGCGCGACACTGCGACCGCGAAGGTCCGGCGAGCCCCAGACGCGCTCGGCGCATGCGCGCATCGCCTCGATCGTGCCGAGTGCCGTTGCGGGGGAGATGTCGCCTGCGCCGCCGCAGTGCACGGGCAGCGTGACGACGTGATCCGTCTCGCTGAAGATCACTTCCATGTCGTCGAGCGTCGTGCCGACATCCTCGCCTGTGATGTACTCGCCGCCGAGCTGGTCGATGAAGCGACCCATCGCGCGCAGGAGGGCCTCGGTCTTGTCCTTGGCCGGGTCGCCGATGATGACGGCCTTCCCGCCGCCGAGGTCGAGGCCGGCCGCGGCGTACTTGTAGGTCATGCCGCGGGCGAGGCGCAGGGCGTCGAGGATCGCCGCCTGCTCGTTCTCGTACATCCACATTCGTAGGCCGCCCGTCGCCGGCCCCAAGGCGGTCGAGTGGATTGCAATCACGCCGCGGAGTCCCGTCGCCGAATCGTTGACGAGCTGGACCTTCTTGAAGTTGTACTTCCGCAGGTAGTCGAGAACCGGTGCGTCCATCACATCGCCGTGTAGCCGCCGTCGACGAAGAGCACGGCGCCCGTCACGTACGACGAGGCGTCGGAGGCGAGAAAGATCACCGGCCCGACCAGTTCGTCCACGCGACCGCGTCGAGCCATCGGCGTGAACTCGATCACCTGGCGCTGCTTCTCGGGATCGGCATGCGTCGTGGTGGCGTCGCGCATGACGTTGTCGAAGTAGCCGGGCGCAAATGCGTTGACACGAATGCCGCGAGTCGCCCACTCGACGGCCATCACGCGGGTCAGCTGGTTGACGCCGCCTTTCGCCGCGCTGTACGCGACCAGCCCCCGGATGCCGACCGCCGATGCGATGGACGAGTTGTTGACGATCGACCCGCCGCTGCCCTGCACGAACATCTGCTGCGCGGCGAACTGGGAGCAGTGGAAGTAACCGCTCAGATTGATGCCGATGATCGTGTCCCAGTCCTCTTCGCTCACGTCTTCGGCCGGCTCGATGATGTCGATGCCAGCGTTGTTGACGAGGATGTCGACCTTCCCGAAGGCTTTGACTGCTGTCTCGACGAGTTGGCGACAGCTCTCACGGTCGCTCGTGTCGACGTGCGTGGGATGCGCCGAGCCTCCGGCTGCCTTGATCGCGGCGGCTGTCTCTTCGACCTCGTCGGTGTGCCGGGCGCAAACGACCACCGAGGCGCCTGCGCCGGCGAGCCCCAGAGCAATCGCTTTCCCGAGGCCTCTCCCGGACCCGGTGACGATCGCGACGCGGTCGTGAAGATCGAACAGCTCGAGGCTCAAGTGCCGCACATACTCCCACACCGCGCTTAGCCGACGAGTGACTCGATCTCCTTGGCGAGCTTGTCCTCGATCTCGAAGTTCCATGCGGTTTCGGCCACATCGACGACGAGGAAGAGCTCCGAGAGCAGCAGCGTCTCGGCTGCGGTAACGCCGAGATGCTCGAGCCACTTGCCGATACCGATCTTGACGGTGAAGTCGTTGGAATCGCCGGAGATGGAGATCGAAAGCGCGCGATCGGCGGCGATGACCTTGTCGAGGAACCCGCCCTTCTTTGCCTGGATCACATTGCCCTGCGGACTGGGCGCGGACGTCTGCACCGTGAAGCCTTCCGACTGCAGGTGGCTGACGATCTTCGCCTGCAGGTCGTTGAGGTCCGTGCCCTTGCCCTGGAAGTGCTGGGTCTTCTCACCGATCATGTCTGTCTCCTCGGGCCTGCCGGGGTTGACGTGAGGAGGACGCTACAGGTCGGCCGCCTTTCGTGACATTTCCGGCCGAATGCGCCGCTACGGTGACTCGGTGGACCCGCTCGACGGCCTGAACCCCGAGCAGCGGCGCGCGGCCGAAGCCGTGCGCGGGCCGGTCTGCATCCTCGCGGGCGCCGGGACGGGCAAGACGACGACGATCACGCGCCGCATCGCCTACCAGGTCGCGGCCGGCGCATTCGATCCGACCCAGATCATGGCGGTCACGTTCACCGACAAGGCCGGGGGCGAGCTGCGCACACGGCTTGCCGCGCTCGGCGTGACGCGCGTCCGCGCCGGGACTTTCCACTCGGCCGCGCTCCGGCAGCTGCGGCACTTTGCGCCCGACGAGCTCGGGCGGATCCTGCCGTCGAAGGCGCTGCTCCTGCGCCAGATCGGTAACCGTCTGCGCGCGCCGTACAAGTTCCGGCCGGCCGGCGATCTCGCAGCCGAGATCGAATGGGCGAAGAACCGCCGCATCGGGCCCGAGCGGTACCTCGACGCGGCCGATGACCGAGAGCCGCCCGTTCCGGCCGACCTGATGGCGCGCGTCTACGCCGATTACGAGCGGCGCAAGGAAGCCGACGGCCTTCTCGACTTCGAGGATCTACTCGAGCGCGCCGTGCGCGTGTTCGAGACCGACGATCGTGCAGCCGCGACGTTCCGCGCGCAGTACCGCGCGTTCACCGTCGACGAATACCAAGACGTCAACCTGCTGCAACAGACGCTCCTCGATCTATGGCTCGGCGACCGCGACGATCTCTGCGTCGTCGGCGACGACTACCAGTCGATCTACGCCTTCACGGGCGCCGGCCCGGAGCACCTGCTCGGGGTCTCCGCTCGCTTTCCGCACGCGACGGTCGTGCGGCTCGAGGAGAACTACCGCTCGACGCCGCAGGTGCTCGCGCTCGCGAACAAGCTCGTTCCCCGGCTCGGCGGCGCGGAGAAGGTTCTGCGTCCGACACGGGCCGACGGTCCGGAGCCCATCGTCGCCGCCTTCGCGTCGCCCGCGGCCGAGAGCGCGGCGATCGTCGAAGCGATCCGCGCGGCACCGCCGCCGCTCGAGGAGATCGCGATCCTCTGTCGCACCAACGCCCGGCTGACCGACTTCGAAGAGGTGCTGCACGAGGCGGGCATCCCGTTCCAGGGCTCGTCGCTGCTCGACCGCGATGCCGCGCGCAGGCTTGTGCGCCGGCTCGAGCGCGACGACCGCGAGGCTGCCGGCGCTGTGCGCGCCGCGGCGAGCGACGCCGGCTGGCTGGAGGAGCTGCCGGACAAGCTCGGCGAGCGAGAGCTCGTGCGCCAGAACGACCTCGCGCGACTCGTCGCACTCGCGGCGGCGTTCGACGGCGACGCGGCGGCGTTCGTCGCAGACCTCAAACGTCGCTTCGATCCGGGCGGGGACGGCGCGCGCGGCGTGCACCTGCTGACGCTGCACCGGGTGAAGGGTCTCGAGTTCGACGCGGTCTTCCTTCCGCGTCTCGAGGAGAAGGAGCTCCCGTCGCGGCAGGCGCGCACGCCGGCGGAGATCGACGAGGAGCGCCGACTGCTCTACGTCGGCATGACGCGCGCGAAGCGGACGCTGTGGCTCTCCTGGTCGGGGAAGCGCTCGCGCTTTCTCGCCGAGCTCGGTCATGCACCTGCAGAAGGCGCGGTGCGAAGCAAACAGGAGTGGACGCCGACCGCCGAGCGGCTACGGGCGTGGCGCCTCGAGCGCGCGCGTGAGGACGGCGTGCCGCCGTATGTCGTCTTCCACGACACCGTGCTTGCATGCGATCGCCGACGCGCAGCCGACGTCGCTCGGCGAGCTGTCGCAGATCGCCGGCGTCGGGCCGTCGAAGCTCGAGCGCTACGGCGACGCCGTGCTTGCCCTGCTCTGAAGGCCGCCGACGAAGCAGACGGTCGTCCGCGGGGCGTCGACGCAGGCGACCCGCCGGAGCCCTGCCGGGCTGGCCGAACCGAGGTCGACCTCGATGTGCCCGACGCGCGCGAGGTAGACAGCCTCGTTGGAGCCGAAGGGACTGACTACGGGTGCCGGGGCGTGACCTCCCCCGGCGGCCGCAGCGGCAGCGATCGCCGTTGCGCCCGTCACGGCCGCTCGCACGAGGAGCCCTGACATACCAGCACGTTACCCATTGTCATCAGCCTTCGAAACTCCCTCAATCGAGTGAAACCTCGTCAAGGCGTTCTCGTGGTGGTGCCCGCGCTCGCCGCGATGCTTCAAGACCGCCTGCTGAGCCGAATATGTCGCGAGCCCGACGACGAGGCCGGCGAGCAATGCGCCGGTGAGCACCGCCTGCCGCGCGCCCGCGCCGGCGACGACCTCCACCGCGTTCCGGCGCCAGTCCGCGACGCCGTCGCGCAGCACACGGGTGAGATACGCGAGGACATGGACGATCATCAACACGCCCCACGCGATGAAGCTGAACGTGTGCAGCGTGCGCAGCTCTCCACCCCGGTGCCCGACGACGATCATGGCGACGCCGGTTCCGAACAGCGCCAAGGTCGACGCGACGAGGAGCGGCGCGAGCAGCCGTAGCAGCATCCTCGGCGGCCCGGCGCGCACGTACGGCTCATCGCGCAGGTAGTAACGCGCGAATCGCCAGCCGGTGGTGCCCAGCTTGAGCGCGACGGGCGGGAGCAGCAGCATCCCGAGAAAGATGTGTTCGGGGAGGAACGACCGCAACGCGATCGTGGTCAGCGTCTCGACGGCAAGGAGGACGAGCAGGACGAGCCCGGTCGAGCTCGTCAGCCGCTCGTTCCCGAGCGGGCCCCACCGTCCGCTGCCGGGCATCCAGGCATGGTGCCTGCTGGTTCCGCTCAGGCGTCGAGGTGTCGTGGTGCCGAGGTCGTGCGCGGTGCGCAGAAGCTGGACAGCTCCCGTGTCCACCCACCGGGACGCGTTCCCCGCTGCGCGAGAAAGAGTCCTCTACGCGATCCCGTCCGGAGCGGGATCGTCGTGGTCAGGCTCGAGGATGAAGACTTCCACCGAGATGTCGGGGTCGAACGTCACTTGGGAGAGGAACGACCGCACCTTGCGGCCGGTGATCTCTTCGACGGCCGCGACGAACGGCTCCTTCATTGCGCGCTGGAACGCGAGCCGCGTTTCACGGACCGCTTCGATCTCGCCACCATTGAGCAGCGTGCGCTCGACTGGTGTGTACAGGTCTTCGAGGAAGCAGATGACGTGGTCGTGCCCCATGAGCGTGCGTGCGAGCTCGGGGCCGCGACCGTAGCTCTCGCGATGCATCTTCGTCATCGCGTTCGAGATCGCCTGCGCTTGCCGGCGCACGGCTACCGAGTCGGTCGCCATCGAGCAGCTCTCGCATTCCTCGCTCCTCGGCTGGATGAGCACCCGGGAGGAATGAGGAGCGATCTGGAGCTACCCGTCGGGCGTCGTTAGGTCGGGTTAACCATAGCGCGGAGTCGCAGTGATACGGTGATCGTGGCCGGCTTCCACTGTGGCCCCGCCCGCGGTGGAGCAGGTGTTTCGCGAGAGCGGTGGTGCGGTGCGAGTCCTCGGCCCGCGATCACGACGATCGGAGGGCGACCGCCGTGGACGAGGAGCGTGCAGAGGAAGTACGCCGGCAGGCGCTCTTCCGCGAGGTCAACGAACGGATCGAAAATCTCAGCGAGGGCTGGGAGATCTTCGATGGATCGATCTCGGTCCTGTGCGAGTGCGGCCGGCCTGGGTGCAACGAGCCGATCGACGTTGCCAGGGTCGTGTACGACGACGTCCGTGCGACGCCACACCGGTTCCTGCTCAAGGCCGATCACGAGATCGACGACATCGACGAGGTCGTCACACGTCACGACGGTTATGTGATCGCCGAACGGCGGGCGTCATGACCGTTGCCGTCTAGTCCGACGCTGCTCGTGATCGCGGACGGGACAGTCCAGGCCCGCCTCAGCGATCTGCGCGGGTGCCGGGCGATCACCGAAGTGCTTCGGCCCTGGCTCAAGCAGAAGTAACGGGGCCTTAACCGTTTTCCGTTTCGCGCCGTCGAGTACCGCCGTAGGATCGGCGAGTGGGGAGGAAGCTCGCGGGTTGGGCCATCGGCGCGGGGTGCTTTGTGGCCGTCGGCGTTGCCGTCGATGCGACGCGACACGCCGCCCACGTCCAGTCCACACCGATCATTCCCCACGGTTCGTGGAAGGCGGTCTGGGTCATCTGCGTGCTTGTGGCGCTCGCACTCAGCGGCATCGGGGTACTGCTCGCACGCCGCGGTGCGCTTCGACTGCGGACCGCGATCATCGTCGCGGTCGCCGTTCAGACGGTGCCGCTGTTCGGCCCGCTGATCCTGTCCCAGGACGCGTTCCTGTACTGGGCGGAAGCGCGGGTCATCACGGTACACCGAGCCAACCCGTACAGCGTTCCGCCGTCGCAATTCCCGAACGACCCTGCGACACGGGTCGCGTCGCCTGAGTGGCGCGTGCAAACCGAGCCATACGGGCCGGCCTGGGCGGCCGTCGGGACGCTGCCGGCGCTCGCCGCCGGCCGCTCCGCCGATCTCGCACAGCTGTTGTACCGCGCGCTCGCGACAGCGGGCATCCTCACACTCCTCGGCATCGTCGCATTGCGGACGCGAAGCTCGGCGGCGATCGCGCTGCTCGGCTGGAGCCCCCTCGTCGCCCTCCACTACGCCGGCGGAGGCCACAGCGACGCGCTGCTCATGGTGTTCACCGTCCTCGCAGTTGCGTTCGGCGCCGGCGCCGGCGGAGGAGTCGCATGGCCGCTTGCCTCGATGTTCAAGGGGGCTTTCCCTGCCGTGCTTCTTCCGCTCGACCTGGCGCGCACGCAAGGGCGACGCCCACGCAGTTTCTGGATCGGCCTCGTCGCGGCGACAGTCGTCCTCGTGGCGGCCGCCGTGGCAGCGTTCGGCACCGGCTGGGCGTCGAGGTCGGTGCTCGGCGTGCACGGAAGCTCGGGGATGGGCGGCGTGCACTTCATCACCGAGACGGGGCTCCGCCACCGCTACGCCGTCGTAATCGGCGCGCTCGTCTTCGTCGGCGTGTACGTCGCCCTCCTCCGAGAGGCGTGGCAGCGAGGGCGCCCGCATCTGGGGCTTGCCGCCGCTGCACTCTGCATGTGCTCGAGCCTGCTTCGGCCCTGGTACGGCCTGTGGCCCCTCGCTCTCGCCGCGGTGGAAGGTGACGGCATCTCCGAAGCGGCCGCCTATGCCCTCTCGGCCTATCTCCTGATCTTTGATGCGCTGCCAACCTGAGTTACAGTCGTCGTGATGCTCTCGGTCGTGGTGCCGGTCTTCAACGAGGAAGACACTCTGCGTGAGCTGCACGGCCGTCTCTCCGCAGCCCTGCCTCCGGTCGAAGCGTGGGAGGTCATCCTCGTCGACGACGGCTCGGTCGACGGCTCGTGGCAGCTGATGCGCGAATTGGCGGCCGTCGACCCGCGCCTTCGGCTCGTGCGCCTGTCCCGGAACTTCGGGCACCAGGCCGCGATCACCGCAGGGCTCGAGGCTTCGCGCGGAGAAGCGGTGATCGTGATCGACGCCGACCTGCAGGATCCGCCGGAGCTGATTCCGGAGCTCGTCTCGCGCTGGCGCGACGGCTACGACGTCGTGTATGCGGTTCGGTCCGAGCGGGCCGGCGAAAACCGGTTGCGGCTGATGTCGATCTCGTTCTTCTACATGGTCCTGCGGCGAGTTGCGGGCAATGACATCCCCGCGAACGCGGGCGACTTCCGGCTCGTCTCCCGGCGCGTGGTGGACGCACTTGGGTCGATGCCGGAGCGTGCCCGCTTCGTGCGTGGCATGACGAGCTGGGTCGGCTTTACGCAGACAGGCGTCGAATACCGGCGCGATCCACGGTACGCAGGCTCGTCGAAATACCCGCCACGCAAGCTTCTGCGCCTTGCGCTCGACGGCATCGTCTCGTTCTCGACCGTCCCGATCAAGCTCGTCGCTTGGCTCGGGTTCGCGCTCGTTGCGTTCTGTCTCGTCGTGCTCGGGTGGACGCTCTACACGCGCTTCTTCACGCACACCGCACCCCAGGGGTGGACGTCGCTCCTTGTCGTCGTCCTATTGCTCGGCGGCGTCCAGCTTCTCAGCCTCGGCATCATCGGGCAGTACGTCGCCCGGATATTCGACGAGGTGAAGCAGCGGCCGCTCTACCTCGTCGCCGAAATGGTCGAGACGCCCCGCGTCGAGGTCGCTGCGGACGCCGACGAGCCCGTCGCGAACGCAGGGCGCTAGTCAGCGGCATCGCTGAGCGTCCGCAGCGCGTCTGCCGCATCCGCGAGCGCCCGCCGCTGCTTCGGCCCGAGCAGCTCGATCCGCTTCTGAAGCACTTCGGTGCGCGCCGCGAGCGCCTTCTCGAGCATTGCGATTCCGGCCTTTGTGATCGCGACGTTGACGACGCGGCCGTCGCCGGCGTCCCGCTGACGCTTGACCCAGCCCTCGTCCTCGAGCCGGGAGACGAGCGTCGTCATCCCGGGCTGGCTCACGTATTCGGAGGCGGCCAGGTCGGTTATCCGCTTTGGCCCGGTGCGCAGCGTCGCGAGCACGGACAGAGCTGTGCGATTGACGTGGACGCCCTCGCGCACCAGGAGCCTGGCGACCTCGGTGACTGCGCTCGCGAGCTCGGCGCTCAGCGTCTCGGGATTAACACGCTTGGTCACGACGTTACCCACAGTGAAACATATAGCGTTGTTATGTAATTCGACGAGGGGGAGGAGCCGATGAGAAAGTCCATTGCGCTGTTCGCGGCCGCGTGCGTCCTCGGCGGGCTCGTGTCCGCCGGGAGTGCCGGAGCCGCGACGCAGCAGCAGAGCGCCACGACGACCGTCACGGTCAAGGCTGGGGAGTTCTTCTTCAAGCTCTCGAAGGCCTCGATCGCCAAGCCGGGCACCGTCGCGTTCACCGTCAAGAACGTCGGGCATATCGCCCACGATTTCAAGATCGCCGGCAAGAAGACGGCGCTCATCCAGCCCGGAAAGTCGGCGACGCTCAAGGTCGTCTTCAAGAAGGCCGGAAAGTTCACGTATCTCTGCACGGTTCCCGGCCACGCTGCCAACGGCATGGAAGGCAGCTTCACCGTGCGCTGAGGAGTCACGACTCGTTAGGAGAGGAACATGTCCAGGTTTCGCGTGACCGCCGTAGCGGCAGCGATCGTCGTTGCTGTCGCGGTGGTCGGGGGAGCGAGCTCACACGGTTTTGCGAACGGAACTCCGCCACCGGAGATCGGCGAGAACGCCGCCACCGGTTGGCCGGAGCACAACTACGACCTCTCGAACTCGAGGGCGGATCTCCAGACCGACATCAACGCGTCGAATGTCTCCACGCTGAAACAGAAGTGGGCGTTCAAGCTGTCGTACTCCGGCGCGTTCGGCGCCTTCACCTCGAATCCGATCGTGCAGAACAACGTCGTCTACTTCGAGGACCCGGACTCCAACGTCTTCGCACTCGACGAGAGCACGGGGAAGCTGAACTGGGAGCACAAGTACAAGTCGGTGACGCCGTCCGGCGGGCCGAACGGCGTCGCCCTCGGCTATGGCTTCCTCTACGGGGCGACCGAGAACAAGCTGTTCGCGCTCGATCCGACGACCGGGAAGCAGATGTGGATCTCGCGCCAGCTGACCACGAGCAAGACCGAGGGGATCGACATGGCGCCGCAGCTGTACGGCGGCAAGGTGCTCGTCTCGACCATTCCCGGGAGCTCGACGTCGTTCTACGCGGGTGACGCGTACGGCAAGGTGTACGCGCTCGACGCGAAGACGGGGAAGGTCGACTGGATGTTTTCCACCGTCAAGGGCGGCCAGACGCTCTGGGGGAACGCGAAGGTGAACAGCGGTGGGGGCCTGTGGTACCCGCCGGCGGTCGACAGTCAGGGCCGCGTGTTCCTCGGCGTCGCCAATCCGGCGCCGTGGCCCGGCACGGTGAAATACCCGAACGGCTCGAGCCGGCCGGGGCCGAACCTGTACACCGACTCGATCGTCGCGCTGAACGGCGACACGGGCAAGGTGCTCTGGTACCAGCAGGTGACCCCGCACGATCTGCGCGACTACGACTTCCAGATCTCGCCGATCCTGACGAATGAGAGCGTCGGCGGCGTGCAGACCGAGGTCGTCATCGGCGCCGGCAAGGCCGGCAAGGTGATCGCGTTCCGCGCCGACGACGGCAAGCGTTTGTGGACGCGGAATGTCGGCGTGCACTCGAACGACACCGGGCCGCAACTGGCGAAGAAGGCGCGTCCCTATTGCCCGGGTGCCCTCGGCGGCGTCGAGACGCCGATGGCGTTGACCGGCGGGACGGTGTTCGCCCCTGGGTCGACCTCTGCTTCAAGGGAACGTCGTCGAACGGTTACGTCGGCGGCCTCGACATTTCCAAGGGCAAGGGCGGCCTCGCGGCCATCAGCGCATCGACCGGCGCGATCCTGTGGAAGCACAGCTA
>CAVOMK010000009.1:0-51004 GCA_963697005.1 uncultured Actinomycetes bacterium
GCGCGTGCAGCGCGGCCATGCGCGCCGACAGTCCGGTGCCGGTAGCGGACCGGTCGAGCCGGCCGGGGGAGACGACGACGGCGTTCTTCGAGGTCGCGCCGACGCCGCGCCAGGGCTCCGCGATCTGGACGATGCTCACGCCGGCGATGTCCGGGTTCTCCGGATGAACGCACGGCAGCTGCTCGCGCGCCGCGACGCGGATCAGCTCGCCGACACGCGAGAGCTCGCGCGCCTCGGACGGCTCGAGCGCGAAACCGAGAGCCTCCGCGTCGGCGATCGCGTACCACATGCCGCCGAAGGCGACGTCGACCGTGGATCGTGCCGACGCCTTCGACCTCGAGCGGCGCGTCGAGGCGGTCGGCGAAGCACGGCACGTTCGTCAGCTCGACGCTCTCGCAGCGCCCGTCGCGGCACCGCGCAGTCACCTCGACGACGCCCGCGGGCGCCTCGAGGCGCAGCGTCGTCTCGGGCTCGCGCATCTCGACCATGCCGGTCTCGAGGAGCACGGTCGCGACGCAGATCGTGTTCGAGCCCGACATCGCCGGATACTCGGTCGGCTCCATGATGATGAAGCCCGCGTCGCAGTCCTCGCGCAGCGACGGGACGATGAGGTTCGCGTGCATGGCCACGCTCCCGCGCGGCTCGCGCAGGAGCAGCCGGCGCAGCGAGTCGTCCGCGCGCAACGCCTGCATGCGCTCGTAGACCGAGCCGCCCGGCGGCGCGATCACGCCGCCGACGACGACGTTGCCGACCTCGCCTCCGGCGTGGCAGCCGATCACGGTGATCGCGCGCAGCGACCTCACTGCATCTCGCGCTCGAATGCTGCGACCACTCCGTCGAGCGTTCCTTCGACCTCTTCCCAGTGCCAGTGCTCGAGGTAGGCGTCGCTGCCGACGAGGCCCTGCTCCATCGCACGGCGGTCGATCTCCTGCTGGAACCACTCCGGCAGCTGGCGCTTCGAGCCGTCCGGCGTCCTTCACGAGCGAGGGCACGTCCTGCCAGTAGAGAACCTGGACGGTCACTTGTTCTGGACGTAGCGGTAGCCGAAGCGGCCCTTGATGCAGAGGTTCCCGAGCGTGACGTCGTGGTCGTCCGGCGAGGTCACCTTCACGATCTCGCCTTCCTGGACGTGCATCGTCAGGTTGCAGCCGACGCCGCAGTACGGGCACACGGTGTCGACCTCCTCCTGCTCTTCTTCTTTCCAGGTGCCGGCCTCGCGGAGCTCGAACTCGCTCGTCGCCATCAGCGCTCCGGTCGGGCACACGGCGATGCAGTTGCCGCAGTACACGCAGGCCGACTCCGGCAGCGGCACGTCGAGCTCGGTCGAGATGTGCGCGCCGAAGCCGCGCCCCGCGACGGCGATCGCGAACGTGTTCTGGTGGTCGACGCCGCAGGCCTCGACGCACTTGTAACAGAGGATGCACTTCGAGTAGTCGCGCACGTACAGGTCGTTGTCGACCTTCACCGCCTGCGCGACCGTGAGCGAGTCGGCGCCGAAGCGGTCGGGCTCCGCGTCGTACTGCTCGATGTACGCGAGCGCCTCCGGCGCGGTGGACAGGTTCACCGACGAGCCGAGCAGCTCGAGCACGAGCCGGCGGCTCGTGCGTACGCGCTCCGAGTCGGTGTGCACGACCATGCCGTCCTCCGCCTTGCGCGAGCAGGACGGCACGAGCGTGCGCGCGCCCTCGAGCTCGACGACGCAGACGCGGCAGACGTTCACCGGCGTCAGCGTGTCGGCGTAACAGAGCGTCGGCGTGTCGATCTGCGCGCGCCGGCAGGCGTCGAGGATGGTCGAGCCCTCCTCGACCTGCACTGCATTGCCGTCGACGGTCAGCTCGATCACGCCAGCACTCCGAGATTCTTCACGGCCGAGGTGACGGCGCTCGCGGCCGTCTGGCCGAGGCCGCAGATGGACGCGTCGCGCATCACCTGCTCGAGGTCGGCGAGCACGGCGAGCTCGTTCCCGTTCGCCTTGCCCGAGGCGAGCCGGTGCAGCGCCTCCTCCTGGCGCACCGTGCCGACGCGGCAGGGGACGCACTGGCCGCACGACTCGTCGCGGAAGAACTCCGCGATGCGCAGGACGGCGGACGACGAGGTCTGCCTGCTCGCCGAAGACGATGACGACGCCGGAGCCGAGCGTGACGCCGGCCTCGCGCGCGGCCTCGAAGGAGAGCTTCAGGTCGAGCTGGTCGGGACGCAGGAACGAGCCCGCCGCGCCGCCGAGCAGCACTGCCTTCGCCGGCTCGGCCTCGGCGAGCTCGAGCAGATCGCGCAGAGACGTGCCGAGCTCGACCTCGTACAGCCCCGGCCGCCCGACGTTGCCGGAGAGGCAGAAGAGCCTCGTGTCGCGCGCATCGTCGCCGAGCAGGATGTGCGGCACGTTCACGAGCGTCTCGACGTTGTTCACGACCGTCGGCTTGCCGAAGAGGCCGACCTCGACCGGGAACGGCGGCTTGTTGCGCGGCTCGCCGCGGTAGCCCTCGATGGACTGGAAGAGCGCCGTCTCCTCGCCGCACACATACGCGCCGGCGCCGATGCGCAGCTCGATGTCGAAGCCGCTCGCGTCGATCGCATGCTGAATCCGCTTCTGTGCGAGCGGATACTCGGCCCGGATGTAGATGAAGCCCTTCTCGCAGCCCGTCGCGTACATGGCGATCGCCATCGACTCGATCAGCGCGAACGGGTCCTGCTCCATGATCACGCGGTCCTTGAACGTCCCCGGCTCCGACTCGTCTGCGTTGCACACGAGGTAGTGCGGCTGTGCGGGCTGGCGCGCGACCGCCTCCCACTTGACCCCGGTCGGGAACGCCGCGCCGCCGCGGCCCAGGAGCGGCGACGCCTTCACCGCTGCGATGACGGCGTCCGGCCCCATCTCACGCGCGCGCGCGAGTGCAACGGAATTCAGGCTGCGACTCGGGGTCGACGCCCTCGGCGATGCGGCGCAGCAGCTTCAGCCCCGACGTCTGCGGCAGCGGCGGCCCGGTCGCCGGGATCTGCTCCTCGCGCGGCTCCGGCCCGGCGACCGTGCGCAGCGACGCCGGCGCGCGCTCGCACAGGCCGAGGCACGGCGACGGGTGCGCGCCCTCCGGCACGGTCGCGCCCGCGAGCGCACACGACAGGTCGGTGCAGACGTGCAGCACGTCCGCGGGTCGCTCTTCCAGCGCGATGAGCGCGTAGAACGTCGCCACGCCGTACGCCTCCGCGGGCGGGATCTCCAGCCGGCGCGACGCATAGCCGAGCGCGCCCGGCGTCACCCAGCCGACGCGCCGCTGGGCGGCGCGCAGCGCGGGGAGGAGGAGATGGCGGCGCGTGCGGTCGCTGCGCGTGACGCGGCCGTCGCTCGCCGCTTCTCCACCGACGACGACGTCGATCGCTGCGCGCTCGTCCGCGGTCGGCACGGTCGGCGAGGAGCTTCAGGTCAGGCAACGGGCTCCAGGCGGATCGCCGTCGCCTTGAACTCCGCCGTGCCCGACTTCGGATCCGTCGCGTCGATGGTGAGCATGTTGGTCGCCACCACGTCGGGGAAGTGGAGGTTCATGAACGCGAGCCCGGCGCGCAGCGTCGGGTCGTAGCGCGCCGAGGTCTCGACCGCGCCGCGCCGCGAGACGATGCGCACGCGCGCGCCGTCGGCGACTCCGTAGCGCGCGCCGTCCTCGGGCGCGAGCAGGATCGCCTCGCCGCCGACGTGCAGCGGGGACGAGTAGCCGCCGGTCTGCACGCCGGTGTTGTACGACTCGAGCCGGCGGCCGGTCGTGAGGCGCAGCGGGAAGTCGTCGTCGAGCTTGTCCACCGGCGGGTCGTGTTCCACCACCTGGAACGGCGCGCGGGTCCTCGACGACGTCGTCCCAGAGGCGCCCGTGCAGGAAGAGCGCGCCGGGATCGTTCTCGTCCATGCACGGCCACTGGATGCCGCCGAGCTCCTGGAGCCGCGCGTAGGTCATGCCCGCGTGCATCGGCGAGAGCGAGCGCAGCTCGTTCCACACGTCCTCCGCGCGGGGCGAGCCGAGGTCGTGACCCATCCGCCGCGCGAGCTCGTACACGATCTCGATGTCGTCGCGCGCCTCGCCCGGCGCGTCGACGGCCTTGCGCACGCGCTGCACGCGGCGCTCGCTCGAGGTGACCGTGCCCTCGGACTCGCCGAGCGTCGCCGCGGCGGGCAGCACGACGTCGGCAAGCTGGGCCGTCCGCGTGAGGAAGAGGTCCTGCACGACGAGATGGTCGAGCCCGGTCAGCAGCCGCTCGGCGCGCGCCTGGTCGGCCTCGCCCTGCGCCGGGTTCTCGCCGACGACGTAGACCGCGCTGAGCGTGCCGTGCTCCATCGCCTCGAACATCCCGGTCAGGTGCAGCCCGTACTCGGGCGGGATCGTCGCGCCCCAGGCGGACTCGAACTTCGCGCGCGCCTCGTCGTCGAGGATGTCCTGGAAGCCGGGCAGCCGGTTCGGGATGGCGCCCATGTCACCGCCGCCCTGCACGTTGTTCTGGCCGCGCAGCGGCTGCAGCCCCGAGCCCCACTTGCCGACCTTGCCGGTGAGCAGCGCGAGGTTGATGAGCGCGAACACGTTGTCGACCGCGTTGTGGTGCTCGGTGATGCCGAGCGTCCAGCACAGCTGCGCGTTCTCGGCGTTCCCGTACGCGTGCGCGAGCTCGCGGATCGCGTCGGCCGGCACGCCGGTGACGCGCTCGGCCTCCTCGAGCGTCCACGGCTCGACCGATTCGCGGAACGCCTCGAACCCCGACGTCGCGCGCCCGACGAACTCCAGGTCCGCGAGCCCGGCATGGATGATCTCCCGCGCGACCGCGTTCGCGAGCGGGATGTCGGTGCCGACGTCGAGCCCGAGCCACAGGTCGGCCCACTGCGCCGACGGCGTCCGCCGCGGGTCGACCACCATGAGCTTCGCGCCGCGGTGCATCGCCTTCAGCACGTGGTGGAAGAAGATCGGGTGCGCCTCGCGCGCGTTCGAGCCCCACAGGACGATCAGGTCCGCGCTTCTCGTCTCCTCGTAGGAGCTGGTCCCGCCGCCTGCACCGAACACCGTCGCCAGACCGACGACGCTGGGCGCGTGTCAGGTTCTGTTGCAGCTGTCGACGTTGTTCGATCCGAGCACGACCCGAGAGAACTTCTGCGTGGCGAAGTTCAGCTCGTTGGTCGCCTTGGAGCAGCTGAAGACGCCGGTGAGGGCGCCTTCGTCGAGCGCCTTGCGGAAGCCGGCCGCGGCGCGGTCGAGCGCCTCGTCCCAGCTCGCAGGTCGCAGCTCTCCACCGTCTCGGACGAGCGGCGTCGTCAGCCGTGCGTACTTCATCGGCATGCCGTGAGCCTAGACGCGCCCCTCGGGCAGAAGACCGGTAACAGTTACCGTCACGAGAGGGCCACGAGACCCTCGCGCGCTCAGCCGTGCGGCGGGATTGGAAGTCGTCGGGGTAACTGTTACCGGCCGTCGCGTGCGGCGCCGCAGCACGTCCTCGTCGCTCAGCGCCCACTCGTGCGTCCGCGCATACAGCGCCTGCGCCTTGAGGTCGGGCCGCCCGGCGACGAGCGGCTCGAGCAGCGTCGGATCGTCGACGGCCGGCGCGAGCACCTCGGGCGCGAGCGAGCCGTACAGATGGATCAGGTGCGCGCGCGTGGCTGCGTCGAGCTCCACCGGCCACGCGATCCGCTCCAGGCCGGTCGCGCCGGGGAGCGGACGCGGACGGCGCGAGAGCCGTTTCACACCGAGGTGGTCGAGCGCGTCGAGCGCGATGCGCCGGTACGTCGTCAGCTTGCCGCCGGCGACGCTGACCATCCCGGAGGGGCCGGTCGAGAACACCGTCTCGCGGCGCGCGTTCGCCGTCCCGCCTTCGCCGCCGGGCAGCACGCGCAGCCCGCAGTACGTTGCGCGGACCGGGCCGAGGCCGTCGACCGCGACCGCCGCCTCCGCGAGGATCTGCTCGACGTCCTCGTCGGTGACCGCGACCGTCTCCGGCTCGCCGTCGTGCAGCGTGTCCGTCGTGCCGAGCAGGAGCATCCCCTCCCACGGCACGGCGAAGCTGACGCGCACCTTGTCGTGCGGGATGGTCAGCGCCGCACTCCAGTCCTGGCCGCCCGTCGACGAGCACGTGCGCGCCCTTGCTCAGCCGCATCGACGGCTTCGCGCCCGCGTCCTCGAGCCGCCGGATCCGGTCGACCCACGGCCCGGCGGCGTTCACGACGTTGCGCGCGTGCACGGCGATCGTGCGGCCGTCCGCCCGCACCTCGAGCGGCTTCAACGCCGACGAGCTCCGCGTAGTTCAACACGGTCGCGCCGCGCTCGGCGGCCGCCGCGCACGTTCGCAAGCGTCAGCCGCCCGTCGTTCGTCCACGCGTCCTCGTACAGCGCGCACGAGCGCAGGCCCTGGCCGCGCAGCTGGGGGACCATTCGCTCCGCGCGCCCGAGCTCGACGAGGCCGTTCAGCTTCGCGCGCGCGAGCGTCGAATAGACGACGATCCCGGACTGCACGAACCACGGCCGGTACGGGCCGTCCTCGTACAGCGGGAAGAGGAACGGCAGCCGGCGGACTAGGTGCGGCGCGACGACGCGCATCAGCAGGCGTCGCTCGTGGTGCGCCTCGCGCACGAGGCCGACGTCGCCGAGGCTCAGGTAGCGCAGGCCGCCGTGGATGAGCTTCGACGACGCACTCGACGTGGCGCCTCCGAAGTCGCCCTTGTCGACGAGCGCGACGTCGAGGCCGTGCGCCGTCGCCGCCTCGGCGATTCCGGCGCCGACGATCCCGCCCCCGATCACGAGCAGGTCGAAGTGCCGCGACGCCAGCTTCTCTAGGGCGTCGCCGCGGTCCACAGCGGGTTCGTCCAGGCGCGGCGGCCGTCGGCGTCGGCGACCTCGATCCGGCCGTAGGGAACGTTGTACGGGCGCTCCAGGCGGACGGCGGTGATGAGCCCGGCCGTGTCGCGCGCGAGGATCTCCGAGTCCTTCGGATAGCCGAGGCGGCCGGCGTTCGCGCGCGCGCCGCGCGCGCGGCTACACACGAGCGTGACGCTCGCGGCCGGGCTGCACTCGACCGTGACCGTCGCGTCGTCGACGGTCACGGAATCGATCGAAGGCCCGGTCGACCCGTAGAAGCTGCCGGTCCGCAGCGCCTCGAGCACGGCCTCCTGCGTCTTCTCCGCCGCGCGCACCATCGTCCACGCGAAGCCGCTGTCGTAGCCGGGATGGTGCGAGTCGTCGGTCGCGAGCGCGAAGAAGCCGCGGCCGCCCTCGAGCGCCTCGTCCCAGTGGATGGTCGAGTCGCCGCGGGCGATCTCGAGCTCGCAGCCGGAGTTCCACACCTCGATCCCGAGGAGCCCGGGGCACGTCTCCCACTGCTCGGTGCGCAGGCCGCTCCAGTACGTGTGCGCGAGATAGGGGACGCCGCCGTTGGCCGCGATCCAGGCCACGACCTCCGCCAGCGGCGCGAACTCGTTCTCGGGGATGACCGGATCCGCTTCGACCCCGAGGGCGAGCACATGTGCATCGTGCTCCGGCCCACCTGCGGTCGCGTTCAGCTCGACGGACGGGATGACGAGCAGCTTCCGGGTCGAGCGCTCGACCGTCCGGACCCAGTGATCCGTGATCGCAAGGACGTCATATCCAGCCCATTCGTAGTGCCGGACGAGCTTGTCCGGAGGCAAGTCGCCGTCCGAGTTGGTCGTGTGGGCGTGCAGCGCGCACCGCAGCCAGACGCCGCGTCTTCGTCGAATGGGCTCACGAAGCCGAGCCTATCCCGTGAACGGAGGTGACGGCATGGGCAACCATTGAATAGCTAGGTCCATATGTGTTAGCTACAAGTCATTCACAATTCATCCAGCTCTCTTGCGCGAGGCCATGAGTCGAATGACCGCTCGCGTGTGGTGGCCGGCACCGACAATAGGAGGATGAGTTTGAAGGTTCGTATGTCCAAACTTGCGCGCGAGTCGGCTTCTCGCCAGCGCAGGCGTGTACTCCTCGTTGCCGGCGCCCTCGTCGTAGCCGGGGCGCTCGCAACCGGGGCGCTCGCATCAGGCGCGTCGTCAACGTCGACCAACTGGTCGACCGCGCAATCGGCGCTACGGGCGTCGCAATGAGCGAGCTGATCGCTGCGGCGAAGAAGGAAGGCACGCTGAACATGATCGCGCTGCCCACCGACTGGGCGAACTACGGCGAGATCATGTAGACGTTCCGAAGAAGTACGGCATCAAGATCACAGCGAGAATCCGAGCGGGTCGGCGCTCAGGAGATCCAGGCGATCAAGACTCGCGCGGCCGCTCGTGCGCGCCGGACGTCGTCGACGTCGGCCGCGCGTTCGCGTCGGCGGGCGCCGCGCAGAATCTGTTCGCGCCGTACAAGGTCGCGACCTGGACGAGCATCCCGGCCAGCCAGAAGGTCTCGAACGGCAGCTGGTACCAGGACTACGGCGGATTCATCTCGTTCGGCTGCAACCTGAACCTGCTCGGACCACGCCTGCCCGACCACATGGTCGGCGCTGAAGCGCCAGCTACAAGAGCGACGTTGCGCTCAACGGCAGCCCGCTGTCGGCAACGCCGCGCTGTCCGGCGTCTGGGCCGCGGCCGTCAACAACGGCGGCTCCGCCGAGCAACATCAAGCCCGGCGTCGACTTCTTCAGGCACTGAAGAGCAGCGGGAACTTCAACTCGACCGACTGCAACGCGGCATCGGTGATCGCGCACGTCGTGCCCGATCATGATCAACTGGGACTACCTCAACACGGCCAAGGCCTGGGGTCTGCCCGGGAGCACGAAGTGGAAGGTCGTCGACCCGAGCGGGCACGCCGTTCGGCGGCTTCTACGACCAGGCCATGAGCAAGTACGCGCCGCACCCGGCGGCGGCCCGCCTCTGGGAGGAGTTCCTCTACTCGACCACGGGCCAGAACATCTGGCTGGAGGGTGGAGCCCGCCCGGTCGAGCTCGCCGCGATGGTGAAGGCCGGGACGGAGAACAAGGCCGCGTACAAGGCGCTGCCGGCGGTCGCGAACCTCTCCAAGGCGGTCGTTCCCAACACCGCGCAGGCCACGGCGGCAAGCACGTACGTCACGAACAACTGGCAGTAAGCGATAGCCGCGCAGGACGCAGCCCTCGCAGTGGCAACGGGTCCCGCGGCGCCTCGGCGCCGCGGGATCGCCGTTCGCGTCGCCTCGGGTCTCGGCGGCTGGGCCGGGATCTTGCCCTTCGCGGCCTTCGTGGTCGTATTCCTCGGGATCCCGCTGTACGTGGTCGTACACGGGGCGGTGACGACCGAGAGCAATGAGTTCACGTTCGACAACTTCAGGCAGACGTGGTCGTCTCCCGCGTACAGGCTTGCGTTCAAGAACAGCCTGATCCTGTCTGTCTGGACTTCCATCGTCGGCGCTTTCTTCGGGACCTGGCTGGCGGCAGCGGTCGTCGCGGCGAGACCCGGGGGTCTGCTGCACCGGGTCGTCCAGAGTGGCTCCGGCGTGCTCGCGTACTTCGCGGGCGTACCCCTGGCCTTCGCCTTCATCGCCGCGCTCGGCCTGCAGGGCGTCGTCACGGTGCTGCTCAAGCACTTCGGCATTGACCTGTACGCGCACGGCTTCACGATCACCTCGATGACCGGCGTCGGCCTCTGCTACGTCTACTTCCAGATCCCGCTGATGGTGATCCTGATCACGCCTGCGCTCGAGGGCCTCCGCTCCGAGTGGCAGGAGGCCGCTCTGAGCCTGGGGGCCAGCAAGCTCGGGTATCTGCGCCACGTGGCCGTGCCGGTGCTGCTCCCTTCCTTCGTCGGCGCCACGCTGATTCTGTTCGGCAACGCCTTCTCCGCCTACGCGACCGCGCTTGCGCTCGTCGGCAGCACGCTCTCGTTCGTCCCGGCGCAGATCGACAACGCGCTCAACGGCAACGTGCTCGTCGGCGCGGACCGAGCGGCCTCGCGCTCGGGACGGAGATGATCATCGTCGTCCTGATCGTCATGGTCGGCTACTGGCTCGTCCAGCGCCGCGCCCGGAGGTGGCTGCGATGACTGCGCCGCATCGGGCAGGACAGCGGCGAGTCGATCCTTCCCGCGAGATGATCGACGGGCCTCCGCCGTCACGTCGTCCGCGCGGCGACGCGGACGGCCCCGCGTCTGGCGGGTCGTGATCTTCGTGCTGGCCGCGGTCTTCTTCCTCGGCCCGCTGGCGGCTGCATCAAGTTCAGCCTGCTGGAGAACGACGGCAGCTACGGGTTCGGCAACTACGGCCAGATCATCAACAACACGGCCGTCCGCTCGCCGCTCGTGACATCGCTCGAGATCGCCGCGATCACCGCCGCGATCGTGATCGTGCTGATACTCCCGACGGTCGTGTGGGTGCGCCTGAAGCTGCCGAAGGCGACGGCCGCCATGGAGATCGTCACGTGCTGCCGATCGTGATTCCGCCGATCGTGATGGCCGCCGGGCTGGCGGAGCTCGAGCTCAAGCCCACCGTGGGTCATCAAGTTCTTGTTCAATCACCCGCTGACCGCGTTGACTCCCTTCTACGTGATGCTGGCGATGCCGTTCACGTACCGCGCGATCGACACCGGCGTGCGGGCGATCGACCTGCATACGCTGGTCGACGCCTCGCGCAGCCTCGGCGCGTCATGGCCGTCGACGCTCGCGCGGGTGGTGCTGCCGAACGTTCAAACCGCGGTCCTCGGAGCGATGTTCCTGACGATCGCCCTGTGCTCGGCGAGGTCGTGATCGCGACGCTGCTGCTGTACGACACATTCCCGGTCGAGATGGTCGTCCTGTACCACCAGAGCCAGGCCGGCGTCTCGGTCGCACTGTCGATGCTCACGCTCATTTTCACGTTCCTCGTGCTCTTCAGCCTGTCCTTCATCGCACAGCGTCGCCGTGTGCGGCGGCGCGGCTCGAGTCGTCTCGATGATCCGCTTCGACAGCGTGCAACGCGTCTTCCCCGGAGGTGACGGCGCTCGCCGGCCTCGACCTCGAGATCGAGGACGGCGAGCTGGTCGCGCTGCTCGGCCCGTCCGGCTGCGGCAAGACGACGGCGCTCCGGCTCCTCGGCGGCTTCGACCGCCCGGACGCAGGCCGGTGCTCGTCGGCGACCGCGACGTCACAAACGTCCCGCCGAACAAGCGCGACATGGGGATGGTGTTCCAGGCATACAGCCTGTTCCCGAACATGGACGTGCGCACGAACGTCGCGTTCGGCCTGCGGATGCGGCGTCAGGAGCAGCGGGCGCGTTTCAAGCGCGCCGAAGACCTGCTCGAGCTCGTGGGCTCTCAGAGACGCCGACCGCTACCCGCACCAGCTCTCCGGCGGCCAGCAGCAGCGCGTCGCGCTCGCGCGCGCGCTCGCGATCGAGCCGCGCGTGCTGCTGCTCGACGAGCCGCTGTCGGCGCTCGACGCGCAGGTGCGCGACCAGCTGCGCGCGGAGATCCGACGCATCCAGCGCGAGCTCGGCATCACGACCCTGTTCGTCACGCACGACCAGGCCGAGGCGCTGTCGATGGCCGACCGCGTCGGCGTCATGTACGCGCGGCCGCATCGAGCAGCTCGGCACGCCGGAGGAGATCTACACCGCACCGGCGACGCCGTTCGTCGCGGAGTTCGTCGGCACGATGAACCGCCTCGAGGCGACGGTCGTCGATCCGTCCACGGGCACGATCGAGACCGGCGGCGTGACGCTCACGGTCGAGGCGGCGAAGGGAAGCCGCGCGGCGACGCGCGTGCTCGTCCTCATCCGGCCGGAGACGGTCGAGATCGCTGCGGCGAACGGTGCCGGCGCGAACAGGATGACGGGCGAGGTGCTCACGCACACGTTCCTCGGCCCGGTCACGCGGCTCCGGTATCGTGAACGGCAAGTAGAGTGCTCATCGCCGACATGCCGACCGCGCGCGCGGCGGCGCTGCCGCCCGGCTCGAAGGTGGACGCGGCGCTTCCGGCGACGGAGGCGCGGCTGCTCGACCTCACGGACGAGGCGCTTCCGCAAATAGCGGAAGAGCCAGGTCCGGCCGGTCAGTGAAGATTCCGCCGACGCCGATCGACGCGAGCGCGCGCATCCGCGCCGGCGCGTTGACGGTGTAGACGAGGGGAACGAGCCCGAGCCGTCGTGCGGCCGCGACGCCGCGGCTCGTGACGCGGGCGTCGTGGAAGCCGGCCGCCCACGCGTCGCGCGCCGAGCGGATGGAGACACCGAAGCCGACGTGCTGCACCGTTCGCAGGGACGGGCGGATGGAGCGCGCCTCGACGAGCGCCGACCGCTGGAAGCAGATGAGCACGTCGTCTTCGGCGAGGAGGCGCACGGTGCGCGGAACGACGCTGTGCTGCGCGTATCGGCTCGGCGTCTTCAGCTCGACCATGACGCCGATGCGGCCGTGCATGAGATCGAGCGCCTCCTCGAGCGTCGGGTAGGCGCGGTTGGCGACCGGCTTGTCGTGCGTGACGAGCAGGCGCCCGGAGGCATCGGCGTGCACGTCCAGCTCAACGAAGTCGGCACCGATCTCGATCGCGCGCTCGAACGAGGCCAGCGTGTTCTCCGGCCGCTCGAACGAGGCGCCGCGGTGGGCTATGACAAGCAACGGCGCATGACGTCGATGTCGATGCGGTCGATCAGCTCGTCCGCCTGCGCGAGCCGGTGCGGTTCGAGCGTCGTCTTCATCGCGAGGACGCGCCCGACGCCCGCCGCGCGTGCGGACGCGATGCCCGCCTCCGTGTCCTCGAACACGACCGCGTCGGCGGGGTCGACGCCGAGGAGGCCCGAGCCTGCGGTAGCCCTCCGGGTCGGGCTTGCCGTGCACGACGTCGTCGGAGGTAACGATGGTCGGGAAGCAGCGTGCGAGGCCCGCCGCCTCGACGACGGGCTCGATTTCGGCCCGCGCGGCGCCGGAGCAGATCGCAAGGGGCACGCGCTCGGCCGCGTAGCGCACCGCCTCGCGCACGTGCTCGTGCACGGAGGAGCCGTCCGCGACGGCGGCGCGATAGCGGTCGATCCGTTCCGCGATGACGGCGTCCACGTCCGGATGGTCGTTCCCGAGCCATGTGCGGACGATCTCGGGGTCGGAGAGACCCGCCAGCCGGTCGAAGTACTCCTGCGCCGACATCGGCTTTCCGTGCTCCGCGAAGAGGTGCATGAAGATCTCGCAGAGCACCGGCTCGTCGTCGGAGAGGGTTCCGTTGAAGTCGAAGACGACGGCCTGCGGCATCCGGGTCACAACCTTAGTGTTGGTGCATGCCTGCGTCCGCGCTCGGGCTCGCTCTCGCGGCAGCGTGCGTCCACGCGCTCTGGAACATCCTGCTCGCCCGGGCGAAGGACATCGAGGCGGCTACCGCTGTCGCCGTCATCGTCGCCGAGGTCGTCTTCCTGCCGGTCGCGATCGTCCTCTGGCATGCCCACCGGGCGGTCGTGCCCTTCGTGGTCGCGAGCGCCGCGTTGCAGCTCCTCTACTTCACGCTGCTTCCGATGGCATATCGGCTGGCAGAGCTCTCGGTCGTCTACCCGATCGCGCGCGGGACGGCGCCCGTGCTCGTCCTCGCCGTCGGCGTCGTCGCACTCGGGCACACGACCTCGGCGGGACAGGTGATCGGCGTCTGCCTCGTCGGGCTCGGCATCCTGCTCGTGCGGGGACTGGGGAGGACGCCGGGGAGCGGCGTGCCGCTCGGCCTGCTCATCGCCTGCGTCATCGCGGCGTACACGCTCGTCGACAAGGACGGCGTGCAGCACGCGGGCGCCGTCCCGTACCTCGAGTTGACGATGCTCGGCCCGTGCCTCGTGTACACGAGCGCGGTGGCGCGGGTGAAGGGCTTCCGAGCGCTGCGCAATGCGTGGGGGCCGGCGACGGTCGTCGCCGGGGTGGCAACGTTCGGCGCCTATGCGCTCGTCCTGCTCGCGCTGCAGCGGGCTGCGGCCGCTCCCGTCGCAGCGGTGCGGGAGACGAGCGTCGTCATCGCGGCGCTTCTCGCGCGCCGGGTGCTCAACGAGAAGGTCGGCGCGCCTCGCATTGCGGGGGCCGCCGCCGTCGCGATAGGCATCGCACTCCTAAGTATCTGAGCCGGATTCCTTGACAGGAACGTCCGGCGCAAGCGTGAATATGCGCGCAATTCGTAACGCCGGTCACGAGGGGTCGGCGAGCCGGTTCCCATCCACGAGGGAGGACAGCAGCATGAGCAGCGAAACACCCGCTGCCAGTCAGAGCCAGTTGACGGAGGACGAGAAGCTCCTGCACAAGCTCGGTTACGCGCAGGAGCTCATGCGCGCCATGGGCGCATTCAGGAACTTCGCGATCAGCTTCACGATCATCTCGATCCTCGCTGGCTGTCTCACGTCGTACTACCTCGCGTTCCAGTGGGGCGGGCCGGTGTCGGTCGAATGGGGCTGGATCGTCGTGGGCGTCTTCACGACGTTCGTCGCGCTCTCGATGGCCGAAATCGCATCGGCGTATCCCACCGCAGGCGGCCTGTACTACTGGTCGTCGAAGCTCGGGCACGCCGGCTGGGGCTGGTTCACCGGCTGGTTCAACCTGCTGGGGCTGATCGGGATCATCGGAGCAGTGGCATACGGCCTCGCGATCTACGCGACGGCGTTGTTCAACCTGCTCTGGAGCTACCCGAACGACCGGCCGCACATCTTCTATCTCTTCGCGGCGTTCATGGCTGCAGCGGCGCTGATGAACGTCTGGGACGTGCGGATCACGTCGCTGATCAACGGCGTGTCGGCCTACTGGCACGTGATCGGCGTCCTGATCATCGTCTTCGCGCTGATCATCGTCCCGAATCACCACCAGTCATTCGGCTACGTGTTCGGCCAGACGGTCAACAACTCCGGGTTCTCCGGTCACGGGTGGAGTCACGGGCTGTTCTGGATGGTGTTCGCGATCGGCTCGATCGGGATGGCGCAGTACACCCTCACCGGGTACGACGCATCGGCCCATCTCGCCGAGGAGACGCACAGCGCATCCCGCTCGGCGGCCGTCGGGATGATCTGGTCGGTCATCGGGTCCGTGATCGCAGGCTTCGTTCTGCTGACCGCGATCACGTTCGCGATCCCGAGCAGGACGGGCGTGCAGGGGCAGTTCACTTACATCACGACGTACATCTGGCAGAACTCGATGGGCACGCACTGGGCTGAGGTGCTCCTCTTCATCGTCGTGGCGGCACAGTTCTACTGCCTCACTGCGTGCATCACTTCCGGCTCCCGGATGATGTTCGCGTTCTCCCGCGACCGTGCGATCCCCGGGCACCAGATGTGGCGCAGCATCTCGCGGCATCGCGTCCCGGTCTGGGCGGTCTTCGCCGTCTCCGCTCTGGGATTCCTGCTGCTCGTTCCGACCTGGTGGAACAACCTCGCCGGCTACTACGTCGGGACGTCCGTGGGGACGACGGGGCTCTACATCGCGTTCATCCTGCCGGTGATCCTCCGGTACCGGGCCGGCGAGAGCTTCGAGCACGGCGCCTGGAGCCTCGGCAGGCACTACAAGTGGATCAACCCGATTGCGATGCTGTGGGTCGCGTTCATCTCCGTCGTGTTCATGCTTCCGACGGCGCCGGCCGGCATCCCGTGGAACAAGGCGTGGACGTGGAACGCCGCCAACTACGCTCCGGTCACGATCGGCGGCGCGCTCGTGCTGTTCGGCGGCTGGTGGGTCCTGTCGGCGAAGAAGTGGTTCAAGGGCCCGGTGCGCATGACCGACGAAGAGGTCGCGGCGGCCGAGTCACGGTCGGACTATCTGCTTCCGGCAGACACCGGGCTGCAAGGAGCGTAGGGCTAGTCCTCGCGCTGCACGTCTGAAAGCAACTGCTCGAAGAGCGGGCCGTCGAGTTCCTCGGCGGCCCGCTCGTATTTCTCCATCGCCCAGCCCCAGAAGTCGAAGTCGAGGTCGGAGATGCCGACCTGGATCGACCCCCACAGCGTCCACCCGTACTTCGACATCAGACCCCAGAGCCGCGCCCGCGCGACCTTGTTGCGCAGCGGCCGCCCGTAGTAGTGGGCGACGAGCTCCTCGAGCTGGCCGAGCGAGAGGTTCGACTCGCTCCAGACGTTGCCGAGCTCGAAGGATGGCTCGTTGTTGCCCGAGTACTCGTAGTCGATGAGCCGCATCTCGCCGCCGACGTCGATGAAGTTCTCCGCGAGCAGGTCGTTGTTGCAGGGCACGGTCGGCTCGGGGCGCACGCGCATCGCGGCCTCGATCGCGCGGATCTGTGGCTCGAAGTCCTCGTAGCGGTCGGGGAGGCGGAAGTCGCGAGCGCGGACGATCTCGAGGTAGCGCGGCTGGATCGCGAACATGTCGAAGTCCTGCAGGAAGCGGCGGCCGGCGTGCAACCGCCGGCATGACTCCGCAACCGCGGCGAGGCGGTCACCGCGGCGCAGCTTGTCCGCGTCCATCACCTCGCCCTCGAGGAACCCGAGGACGAGCGCGTCTTGCTCGGGCAGCGCGGCGACGAACGGCGCGCCTACACCGGTCTCCGCGGCCGCGACCGTGTTGTGCACCTCGTTCTCGCGGTCGATCGCAAGGAGGCTCGTGTCCTTGCCCGAGATTCGGACGACATAGCAGCCCGACGGCGCCGTCACCTTGTAGTTCGTGTTCGTCAGGCCGCCCATGAGCGGCTCGATCGCGGTCGCGTTGCGCAGCTCCGGCACCGCGTCGAGGATGGGATCGATGGCCACCGCGCGATCCTATTAGGCTCGCACCATGCCTCCCGAACGTGCCCGTGCCGTCGTCATCGGCGGCGGCGTCATCGGCTGCTCGTGTCTCTACCACCTGTCGAAGGAGGGATGGACGGATTCCGTCCTCGTCGAGCAGTTCCAGCTCACGCACGGGTCGACGTGGCATTCGGCCGGCCTCGTCGGCCAGCTGCGCTCGTCGATCTCGCTGACGCGGATGATGCAGTACTCGGTCGGCCTGTACGCCGAGCTGAAGGAGCTGACCGGCAACGACCCGGGCTGGCACCAGCTCGGCGGGCTGCGACTCGCATCCTCGCAGCCGCGGCTGGAGGAGATCCGCCGCCAGGCGTCGTGGGCGAAGACGTTCGGGCTGCCGATGGAGATCGTCTCCGCGGAGGAGGCGCAAGCGCTCTTCCCGCCCATGAGCACGGAGGACGTGCTCGCCGCCGCGTTCATCCCGGACGACGGCTACCTCGATCCGAGCCAGCTGACGTTCGCGCTCGCCGACGGCGCGCGTCGCCTCGGTGCGCAGATCGAGGTGCGCACGCGCGTCACCGGAATCGAGACGCGCGACGGCCGCGTGTGCGCGGTCGAGACCGACAAGGGCCGTATCGAGTGCGAGGTCGTCGTTGACGCGGCCGGCATGTACGCGCGGCAGGTGGCGGCGCTCGTCGACGTCGACGTGCCGATCATCCCGTTCGGGCACCAGTACCTCGTCACCGAGCCGCTCGACCCGCCGCTGGAGCCGCTGCCGACGCTGCGCGACCCGGACAACCTCATCTACTTCCGCACCGAGGTCGGCGGGCTTGTCATGGGCGGCTACGAGCGCAAGCCCGCGCCGTGGGCGCTCGACGGCATCCCCGACGGCTTCGAGGCGAAGCTTCTCCCGCAGGAGTGGGAGCGGATGGAGGAGCTGTTCGCGAATGCGATCCACCGCGTGCCGGCGATGGAAGACGCCGAGGTGAAGATGTTCTTCAACGGGCCGGAGGCGTTCACGCCCGACGCCGACTTCCTGCTCGGCGAGACGGACGTTCCGGGCTTCTGGATCGCCGCCGGCGGCTGCGCGCACGGCCTCGCCGGCGCGGGCGGGATCGGCAAGGTGATGAGCGAGTGGATCGTCGGCGGCCGTCCCGAGTGGGATGTATGGCCGCTCGACTGGCGCCGCTTCGGACGCCAGTACCGCAGCCGCGCGTACACGCTCGCACGCTCGTACGAGGCGCTCTCGCAGTACTACGACATCAAGTACCCGGGACAGGAGCGGCAGGCGGGACGGCCGCTTCGTATATCACCGGCATATCACACGGCATATCGCGCTGGACGCGTCCTTCGGGGAGAAGGGCGGCTGGGAGCGCGTCAACTGGTACGAGTCGAACGCCGCGGGCGGCGACGAGTCGCTGCGGCCGCGCGGCTGGGCGGGCGAGAATTGGTCTCCGGCGATCGAAGTGGAGGCGCGCGCCGCGCGCGAGGGTGTCGCGCTGTTCGATCAGTCGTCGTTTTCGAAGCTCGAGGTGCTCGGCCCGGGCGCGCTCGCGTTCCTCGAGCGGCTGTGCGCGAACCGCATCGACCGGCCGGTCGGGTCGATCGTGTACACGCAACTCCTGAACGCGCGCGGCGGGATCGAGGCCGATCTTTCCGTGCTGCGGCGCGCCGAGGATCGCTTCCTCATGGTCACCGGCACCGCGTTCGGAACGCACGACCGCGCGTGGCTCGAGCGCAACATGCCGCGCGACGGGTCTGTATACGTGAACGACGTCACGTCCGCGTACGCGTGCCTCTGCCTGTGGGGGCCGAAGGTGCGCGAGGTACTTAACCTTCCGCATCCGTACATGACGTCGCGTGAGATCACCGTCGGCGACGTCCCGTGCATCGCGTCGCGCGTCACGTACGTCGGCGAGCTCGGCTGGGAGCTGTACTGCCCGGCGGAGTACGGCGCGACGCTGTGGGACACGCTCTGCGTCGACGGCGTCACGCCGGGCGGCTACCGCGCGATCGAGTCGCTGCGGCTCGAGAAGGGCTACCGCGCGTGGGGGAGCGACCTCACCGCCGAGACGACGCCGCTCGAGGCCGGGCTCGGCTTCGCGGTGAAGATGGACAAGGGCGACTTCATCGGGCGCGACGCTCTCGTCGAGCCGAAGCAGAAGCTCGTGTGCATCGTGCTCGACGATCCGCGCGCGGTCGCGCTCGGCTCGGAGCCGGTGCGGGCGGGCGACGAGATCGTCGGCCGTGTGACGAGCGGCGGCTTCGGCTACGCCGTCCGCGCGAGCATCGTCCTCGCGTACGTCCCCGTCGAACACTCGGCGCCGGGCACGCAGGTCGCGGTCGACATCTTCGGCGACTGGGTCGAAGGCGAAGTGCGCACCGAGCCGCTGTACGACCCGAAGGGGGAACGAGTCCGCGCGTGAGCACCGTCGTCGTCGGCGGCGGCATCGCGGGCGTCAGCTGCGCGTACCACCTCGCGAAGGCAGGCGTGAAGGACGTCGTGCTCGTCGAGAAGGGCGAGCTGACGAGCGGCTCGACGCATCACGCGGCCGGGCTCGTGACGCAGTTCAACCCGTCGCCGACGATGATGCGGTTCCGCCGCTACAGCGTGCAGTTGTACGAGCAGCTGGGCGTCTTCGAGGCGGTCGGGAGCCTGCGCATCGCGTCCAGTCCCGAGAGCTTCCTCGAGCTGCGCCGCGGGGTGAGCCGCGCGCACGCGATCGGCCTCGACGCGGAGCTCGTCGGCCCGGAGGAGGCGCGCGCACTGCTTCCGGAGATCACGCCTGCGTCGCTGCACGGCGCCGTGTGGATGCCGGGCGACGGCTACGTCGATCCGCACATCGCCACCTACGCAGTCGCCGCCGCCGCGCGCGAGCTCGGCGTGGAGATCCGCACGCGCACGCTCGTGACGGGGATCGACGTGCGCGACGGACGCGTCACCGCGGTTGAGACCGAGCACGGGCCGATCGAGGCCGAGCTCGTCGTGAACGCGGCCGGTATGTGGGCGCCGCGAGTCGCCGACATGGTGGGCGCGTTCGTCTGCTCCATCCCCGTCGACCACCAGCACGTCGCGCTGCTCGCGGTCGAGGGGCACGAGCTGCCGCGCGACACGCCCTGCTTCCGGGACACCGACAACCTCGTGTACGGGAAGGCCGAGAGCGGCGGCGTGCTCTTCGGCGGCTACGAGCCGAACCCGGTGTCGCGCTGGGAGGACGGCGTGCCGTGGGAGCACGGCGCGCAGGCGCTCCCGCCCGACCACGAGCGCTTCGCGCAGCTGATGGCGGGCGCCGTGCGGCGCTTCCCGTTCCTCGACGAAGCGGGGCTGCTCGCGCTCGTGTGCCATCCCGACGCGATGACGCCGGACGGGAACCCGCTGCTCGGGCCGATGCCCGGCGTCGAGGGCTTCTGGATGGCGGCGGGCCTGTCGCTGAACGGCTTCGGCGGCGCGGGCGGGCTCGGCAAAGCACTCGCCGAGCTCGTCACCGAGGGCGTCGCCGAGGTGGACGTGCAGCCGTACCGGCCGTGGCGCTTCGGCGGCCCATATCAGGACTTGTCATTCGCGGCCGCGGGCGCGCGCGAGGTCTACAAGTACTACTACCGGCTGAGGTACCCATACGACGTGTCCGAAGCGGGCAGGCCGAAGCGCCTGTCGCCGCTGGACGCAAAGACGGAGGCGCTCGGCGCCGTCTTCGGGACGAAGAACGGGTGGGAGCGGCCGGACTGGTTCCGCCCCGGCGAGCCGGCACGCCGCGCAGGGGAGGACCAGCGGCTCGTCGGGTGGGCGAAGCCGATCTGGTTCGACCGTGTGGCGGTCGAGCACGCGGCCATCCGCGAGCGCGCGGGGATCCTCGACATGACCTCGTTCGGGAAGCTCGAGCTGTCCGAGCTCGACGTCCTGGAGCGCGTGTGTGGCGCGCGCATCGACCGGCCGGTCGGGTCGGTCGCGTACACGCAGCTGCTCGACGATCGCGGGCGGATCGTCGGCGACGTGACGGTGACGCGGCTGGCGGAGGATCGCTTCCGCGTCGTCACCGGCGCCGGGGCAGTGGACAGCGATCGGGGCTTCCTGGAGCTGCACGGCGCGCGCGTCACCGACGTGAGCGACGATTACGCGGTCATCGGGCTGTGGGGGCCGGCGGTGCGCGGCGTCCTCGACGACTTCCCGTTTCGGCACCGCGAAGGAGATCGGCGTCGGCGGCGTGCGCGTGCTCGCGCAGCGGATGGCGTACGTCGGCGAGTACGGCTACGAGCTGTACGTGCGGCCCGACGACGCCGGACGCGTGTGGGATCACCTCATGGAGACGCTGAATCCGGAGCCGGTCGGCTACGTCGCGCTCGACTCGCTGCGCATCGAGAAGGGCTACCGCTACTTCGGCACCGACCTGACGACGTCCGATACGCCGTTCGACTCCGGGCTCGGCTTCGCGGTCGCGAAGGACAAGTGGCTCGAGCTCGACCGCAATCCAGCCACGATGCTGCGGACGCTGCTCGTCGGCGGGGACGGACTACTTGACGCTGTACGGCGGCGAGGCGGTGCACCGCGACGGCGAGGTGATCGGCCGAGTCCGCAGTGCCGCCTACGGTTTCACGGTGAGGCGGAACGTCGCACTTGCGAAGATTCCGTCAGATCTGGCCGAGGGCGAGGCGGTCGAGGTCGACGTCATGGGCGAGCTCGTGCCGGCGATCATTTCGGCAACCGATCTCCTTTCTCGCTAGCCTCCAGCCGGGGTCTGGATGCGGCGCTCGCTCAGCGACTCATACATGCAGGTATTCAACGCCGCGATGACCGCGGCGGTCGACCGCGTCCGGCAGCTTCCCGACGAGGAGATCGCGCGTCTGACGCGGTATTCCGGGATCGTGGGCCTGGCCGCCGAGCACGTGAAGGCGTCGCGCGCCGAGCAGAACCGCAAGACCGGCTGACGCGTCAGGCCGGGACGCCGGCGCGCGCCGCCGGCTGCGCCAGGTCGACCCGCGCGAGCCATGGCGCCGCGCCGAGCTCCTCGAACGTCTCTCGCGCGCGCGTGTACATGCCTTGCGCGTCGTCGGCGCGACCGAGCGCGACGAGCCACTCGGCGTGCTCGAGCTGCACGACTGCATGATTGAAGACGAGGTTGTGCTCCGCGAATACCCTCGCGGCGATGCGGAACGAGCGCTCGACCCGTTCTTGCTCTCCGCGGCGGGCGTACACCCGCGCGTGGAAGCGGGCGCGCTGGCCCTCGAGCGACGGCGTCAGGTCGCCGGGCGGAGGGAGTCGATGAGCGAGAGCAGCTCGTCCGCGCGCGCGAGGTCGTCGAGCTCGAGCGCCGCTTCGAGCGCGATGATGAGGCACGCCTTGACGCCCTTGGACATCCCGAGCTCGGCCCGGTGGGCGAGTCCGCTCTCCGCGGCGGCGAGCGCCTCCGCGGGCCGGTCTCTCACAAGCAGCAGCTTTGCGTCGACTGCCGTGAAGCTCGTCTGCAACTCCGGATTGTCGGCTTCGCGCAGCCGGTTCTCTGCCGCGAGGAGGGCCTCGGCGGCCGGGAGCTCGCCACGCTCGCAGAGGATCGACGCGAGGTTGACGAGCTCCGCGCGCGCCCATGGGCTCGACTGCAGCTGCTCCACCTCGGCCCCGCGCTCCAGGGCTTCGTCCCAGCGCCCGAGCGCGAGGAGCGACGGGATCGGCCCGAGGATGGATGCGACGAGCCGCTCGCGGTCGCCGCGCTGTCGCGCCTGCGCCGCCATCTCTTCCGTCAACGCGATCACCTCGACGTGCAGCTCGTCGGTCTCGAGGACGGCGCCGAGGTTGTTCCCCGCCCGCATCCACGCGCTGTGCAACTCACGCTCGCGTGCGAGTGCCTGCGCACCCTCCAGCAGCAGGCGGGCCTCGGCGCGCCGGCCACTGTGGAGAAGGACGACGGCCTTCCGCGTCAGAGCTCGTATGAGTACTTCGTCGAGCGAGAGCGACTCGGCGAGCTGGAGAGCCCGCTCGAGCAGCGGTCCGGCTGCCTCGAGGTCGCCGCGCAGCGCCCACAAGCCGCCGAGGCCGGCCAGCGCTGCAGCGAGCTCGGCGCTCGGGCCTCCCGCCTCGAGCACCGGCATGACCTCCTCGAAGCGTCTCGTCGCGTCCTCGAACCGGCCCTCGGCTTGCTCGACCTCGGCGAGCGAGACGCGCGCGCGCATCGCGGCGACGGTGTTGCCCTGCGCGTCGTGGAGATCGAGTGCGCGCTGCAGCCGCTCGGTTGCGTTCGCGGTGTTGCCGGCGAGGTAGGCGAGCGCCCCAGCGCGGCTGAGCAGTTCGGCCTCGGCCTCGGGATCGTCGCCTGCGAGCTCGGCGGCGCGATCGAGATGCTGCATGGCCTCCTCCGGCGCGGCGAGTGCCGCGGCACGCTCGCCGGCGTTCAGGAGCGCGGCCCGCGCCCGCAGCCGAATCTCGGGGACGTCGGGCGCGTCGGGTTGGGCGTCGGCGGCGGCGAGCAGATGTGCCGCGATGACCTCCGGGACCTCCTGGTCGGCACCCTGGAACGTCTGCTCGAGTGCGTCGACCGCGGCGAGGTGCCGCACCTTGCGGTCGTGGCGGGAAAGCGTCTCGTACGCGACCTGCCGCAAGAGCTCCTGGAGGAACGCGTACTGGCCGCGCTCCGGCGAGCGCGGATCGGCTTGCAACGATGAGCACCTCCTTGCGCACGAGCGCGGCGAGCAGCGGCTCGAGCTCGTCGACGCCCAGGCCCGTCAACGCGCCGCGAGCGCCTGCTTGCGTGAACGTCTTGCCGAGCACGCAGCGTCCTGCTGCACGAGCTGACGCTCCTCCGCCGGCAGTCCGTCAAGCCGCGCGGCGGCAAGCGCGTGGAGCGTGTCCGGGATCTCGAGCGTGCCGATGGTCGCCGGTCGGGCCTGTACACGGCGCCGTCGCGGGCGAGCAGGCCGCGGTCGAGCAGCATTCGCACCGTCTCGACCGCGTACAGCGGCACACCCTCGCGCCCGCGTCGAGCGATCTGCCCCTCCAGATGCTCCGGCAGCCCGGGGACGTAGCCCGTCGAGAAGCTCGCGTCATATCGCCGCGGCGGAGAGCGGTTCGAGGCCGAGGCGTCGTCGAGTTCGCGGACGGCCCGGCCGAAGTCGGGATGGTGCTCGGCGAGCTCCGGCCGCGCGAGCGCGAGCACGTACAGCGGCGTGCGACGCGACCACTCGAGCAGGTACTCGACGAACGTCGAGCAGCGCCTGGTCGGCCCACTGCAGATCCTCGAACACGAGCACGCATCGGGCTGTTGTCCGCGAGCCGCTCGAAGAAGAGCCGCCACGCGGGAAAGAGGTCCTGCGGTCGGTGTCCTCGCGCTCGCTCGAGACCGAGCAGGTGCGCGAGTCGCGGCCCGATCGAGGCGCGCTCCTCCGGCATCCGGGAACGTGCTAGCTCGAGACAGTCGCGCGAGCTTCTCGGGCGCCGTGTCGCTGGTCCTCGTCCTCGAGGATCTGCGCAGCGCATGCGCACGATCTCGGCGAGCGCCCAGTACGCGACGCCTTCGCCGTAGGCGAGGCAGCGGCCGCGGTGCCACCAGGTGGTCGTCTCCGAGCCCGTCGAGGTACTTGAAGAACTCCCAGGCGAGCCGCGATTTGCCGATGCCGCCGATGCCGGTGATCGGGCACGAGGTGCGCGCGCCGATCGTTGGGCGGTCGCGTGGAAGAGCTGCTTCACGAGCGATAGCTCGCGCTCTCGGCCGACGAACGGCGGCTCGAGCCCGGCGGAGCGGCACCGCGCCGCGGCGCGCCGGCGATCACGCGGAGGGCGCGCCACAGCTGCGACCGCCTCGGCCTTGCCCTTGAGCTCGAAGCTCGCCGGCGTCCTCGTAGGCGATCGCCGGCTCGGTCGCCCGCCGCGTCGCCTCGCCGACGAGCACGGTCGCCCGGCTGGGCGCGCGCCTGGATCCGGGCGGCGGTGTTGACGAGGTCGCCGGCGACCATGCCCTGTCCGACCGCGCCGAGCGTGACGGCCGCCTCGCCGGTCAGGACGCCTGCCCGCGCGCGCAGCTCCGGCGTGCCGACCTCATCGCCGAGCGCCGGCGACGGCCGCGACGAGGTCGAGGGCGGTGCGCACCGCCCGCTCGGCGTCGTCCTCCTGCGCGACCGGGGCGCCCCAGACGGCCAGCACGGCGTCGCCGATGAACTTCTCGACGATGCCGCCGTAGAGCTGCACGAAGTCGCGGGCAGGTCTCGAAGTAGGCGGGAGAGGAGCTCGCGCACCTCCTCCGGGTCGCGCGACTCGGACAGCGGCGTGAAGCCGACCAGGTCGGCGAAGAGGATCGAGAGGATCCGGCGCTCCGCCGACGGCGCCTCGCGCGGCTGGGAGGAGGCGGCCGAAGCTCCGCCAAATGGTGTGCCGCACTCATCGCGAACTTCTGTCCCGGACTGCCCGGTGCCCCGCAGGCGGGCCGCGGAGCACCGAGGGGGTGCCGCAGTCGGCGCAGAACTTCGCGCCCTCCCGGTTGTCGGCGCCGCAGTGCGGGCAGGCGGCCATGAATCGAAGGTTAGATCGATAGGGGTCCGATTTCCAACACGAGGGTAGGAGATGATCGGCGCTGTGGCCGAGCGCCGAGACTTTGCCGTGCTCCTCGCGCTCGCCGCCGTCGACGCGGCGTCGTACAGCGTGATCGCGCCGGTGCTGCCGCAAATCTCGAGACAGCTCCATGCCGCGCCCGGAAAGATCGGCATCCTCGCGGCAGCGTTCGCCGCGGCGTCGATCGTCGGCTTCGCCGTCGCGGGCAGGCTCGTTCGCCGGACGACGACCCTTCGCATCCTCGGGGTCTCGCTCCTCGTCATGGCCGTCGGTTCCCTCGGCTTCATCGTGGCATCCGGGTGGGCGGCGTATCTGATCGCACGCGCCGCGATGGGCTTCGCCTCCGGTGGTCTGTGGATCGGAATCGCGTTCGCGACGCTCGAACGGTGGCCGGGGCAGGAGTACGTGCGCCTGAGCCGAGTGCTCGCCGCGTACTCGGTGGGCGGCCTCGCCGGGCCGGCCCTCGGCGCGATCGGCGGCATCCACGGGCCGTTCGCGGCCTACCTCGTGCTCGCCCTCCTGGGCGTCGTCGCGGTAGCGACCGTTTCGCCGGCACGAACCGACCGCCGTTTCGAGGGCGACTTCGCCGCGCTCCGCGAGCGCGGATTCTGGTTCGCCGCAGGCGGAATCGTCTTCGCGATGCTCGCGCTCGGCGTCGTCGAGGGCGTCCTTCCCTTGCATCTGGCGACACATCTCTCGCAGACCGAGATCGGCGGCCTCTACGTCGGGATGTCGCTCGTCGTCGCAGTGAGCGCCGGAGCGTCGGGGTCACTGCGGCCGGTGCCGATCCTGCTCGCCTCGACCGTGCCCGTCGTGGTCGGCCTCGGCCTCGTTGGAGCGACGTCGAGCGTGCCGATCTGGGTGCTCGCGCTCGCGCTCGCCGGAATCGGGGTCGGCGCCGCCTACACCGGCTCACTCGGGGTTCTGATCGCAACGGTCGAGCCCCAGCGCATCGTCACCGCCATGGTGATCTGGTCGCAGCTCGCGCTGATCGGATATCTCGTCGGCCCGCTCGGCGGCGGCGGCCTCGCGCAGGCGTTCGGCTTCCGGACGATCGGTCTCGTCCCGCTCGCTGCCGCGCTCCTGCTCCTCGTCGCGTACGCAGCAGTGGCGCGTGGCCCCCGAGACCGGGGGCCACGCACGGAACTGCCTTAGGTTCCCGGAGCGGGCGGCGACACCTTGGTCGACGCACCCGAGAGCCAGGACTTGACGAGCGTCTGGTGCGAGTTCACGAACAGCGCCGCCGCAGCGGAGTTGCTCATGTGCTTCACGGCGAGGTTGTACGACACCGAGTTCTGGTCGTCGGACGTCCAGTTGAACCGCTGGATGAACTTCGCCACGGTCGGCGCCTGCTTCGCGAGGCCCGCCGCCATCACCTTGTACAGGTGGTACGGGGGATACGCGCAGTTGATCGCGGCCGGCTTCAACTTGCCGCACGCCGGAGTCCATGTCGGAAGCGCGACCTGCGAGAACTTGTAGATCGCGTTCTGATACTGCGGCGTGTACCAGTAGAAGAGCACCGGCTTCTTCGCCTTGTAGTCCGACTCGATCTCCGTCAGCTGGGCGGCCTCGGTGCCGGCGAAGACGACCTTGAGATTGATCCCGAGGTTCTTCACGAGCGCCTGGTCGTTGGTCACGTAGCTCGGCGAGCCGTCGAGGAACTGGCCCTGCGGCGAGGACTGGGGCGTGACGAACATCTTCCAGTCCTTCTTCACGCCCTGCCACGTCTTGAGCTCCGGGTGCTGCTGCACGAGGTACGTCGGCACATACCAGCCGATGTTGCCGTTCGGCCCTTCGAGGCCCGCGTCGACGACCTTGTGGTTGCCCTTGACGTACTGGGCGTACAGCGGCGAGTGGCCCCACACTTCCATGACCGCCGAGACTTTGCCCTGGACCATTGCGGGCCACGCGGGGATCTCGTCGATCGTGAGCAGGTTGACGTTGTAGCCGAGGTTCTTCTCGATCACGTACTGGGCCACGACGTTGTTCGCGACGGAGCCCTCCCACGAGTTGTTCGCGAGAACGATCGTCGGCTTGCTCGAGCGGCCGCTGCCGTTCGCGGCGCCGGCGGTGATCGCGACGGCGACCAACCCGATCACCGCGACGACGACCGCAATCCTCCGGGCTTGCTTCATTGCACCCTCCTCGTTCGTGTCCCTCATGACGTTGCCACCCGCCCACGATCCGGATTCGACTGGCTGAGCCGGTCGAGCACGATTCCCATCAACACCATCGCCAGCCCCGCGGCCGCGCCGAGCCCGACCTCTGACCGCGAGAAGCCCGTGACCACGTCGAGCCCGAGGCCACCGGCGCCGACGAGCCCTGCGACGACCACTTCGGCCATGACGAGAAGGATCGTCTGATTGACGGCCAACATCAAGTACGGGCGCGCGATCGGCAGCTCGACCTTGAACAGGAGCTGCCAGCGCGTCGATCCGAACGACTGCCCCGCTTCGAGGACGTCGTGCTGGACCGCCCGCAGGCCGAGCGTCGTCGCTCGCACCGCTGCCGGGAGCGCGTAGATGAACGAGGCGCTCACGCCCGCGACGTTCCCGACACCGAAGAGCGTCACCACCGGGATCAGATAGACGAACGCCGGCAGCGTCTGCAAGAAGTCGAGGATCGGGCGCAAGATCCGGTCGACCGTCCGCCACCGGTAGGCAGCGATGCCGAGGGGGATCCCGATGACGAGGTCGAGCACCAGCGAGACGACGACGAGGCTCAGCGTCTCCATCGCGTCGTTCCAGGCGACGAAGTTGTACGACGTCGTGCCCTGGAACGTGTAGCCGGCCGGCGCCTGCATGAGGCCGAGGAGGACGACGCATCCGGCGAGGAGGATGCCGCGCCGCCAGCCGCCGCGCACCCAGCCGACCGTCCCGACAAAGGCAGCGACCAAGAACCACGGCACGTCGCCGAACCAGCGCTGCAGCGGGTTGAGCACGTGGAGTGTCAGGAAGCTCGAGATGGGACCGGCGACGCCGGTGAACTCGTTCGTGACCCAGTTGAGCGCAGTCGTCGCCTGGTCGACGAACGAGAAGCCCCAGCCGGCGGGCCAGTCGCCGAGCGAGAGGCCGTACCGCGCGACGAGGATCGCGACGAGGACCGCGCCCCACAGGCCGACGTGCTGCCGCCGCGTCAGGTTGCGCAACGACGCCGTGCGGTCTCGCGTGGCGCGCTGCCCGAACGCGGCCGAGCTGCGGTCGAGCCACATCGCCATCAAGACGATGAGCAGCCCGGCGACGGCGCCCTCCCCGATCTGCTGCGTCTGGAGCGCGTTCAGCACGGGGTCGCCGAGCCCGCCGGCGCCGATCAGCGAGGCGATCACGACGATCGACAGCGCCATCATGATCACCTGGTTCAGCCCGAGCATGATCGCCTGCGCGGCGAGCGGCAGCTGCACGTTGCGCAGGATCTGCCCGCGCGTCGAGCCGAAGGATTCCGCCGCCTCGATCACGTCCTTCTTGACGGAGCGGATGCCGAGCTCGGTGAAGCGCACGAGCGGAGGCACCGCGTAGATGAACGTCGCGATGATGCCGGCCGGGTTGCCGATCGAGAAGAGCACGACGATCGGCACGAGATACGCGAAGGCGGGCAGGATCTGCATCAGGTCGAGCACCGGCCGGAGCGCCCGGCTCACCCTCGGCCAGATCGCCGAGGCGATGCCGAGCGGGATGCCGACGATCGTCGAAAGGATGATCGCGACGGTCATCAACGCGAGCGTCGTCATCGCGCTCGGCCACATCTGCGAGATCCCGTTCGGGCCGCCGTTCGGGATCTGCAGGACGCCGAACGAGCTGATGACGAGCGCGGAGAAGAGCGCGGTGCGCCACGTGCCGACGATCCAGGCGAAGACCGTTGCGGCGCCGAGGACGCCGACCCATGTCATCCAGTGGAGCAGGTTGACGACGTCGTTCGTCGCGCTGTTCAGGAGGTTGCCGAAGCCGGTGACGATGTGGTGCAGGAAGAAGTTCGTGCTGTCGTTGTTCGTCACCCAGTTGCTGAGGCTGTCGAACCAGCGCGGGACACCGAGGTACCAGTTGGCGGGGAAGCCCGAGTGGAATCCCTCGACGGCGACGGCGACGATGCAGAGCGGGACGGCGACGAGGAGCGGCGGCGCCCACCGACCGAGGCGTCCGCTGAGGATGCGAGCCGCGCCGGGGAGATGCAGCGTCGTCGCGGTCGGCGTGGACACGCTTACGCGGGCAGCTCTTCGGGAACCGACGGCTCCTCGCGGCCGGCGAGGACGTGGATGACCATGCGCCGGTCGAGGATGCCGACGAGCTCGCCGCTTCCGTCCACGACGCCGATCGGCCCCTTGGCGCCGAACACGACCGGGAGCAGTTCGCCGAGCCGCTGGTCGTGCCGGACGACTTCCTCCGGCGTCTCGCCGCCGTGCGGCTGCGTGGCGAAGGCGGCCGTCAGCACCTTGCCGCGGGGGACGTCGCGGACGAACTCGCGGACGTAGTCGTCCGCGGGCGCTCCGACGATGTCGGCAGGCGTTCCGACCTGGACGAAGCGGCCGTCCTTCATGATCGCGATCCGGTCGCCGAGCTTCAGCGCCTCGTCGAGGTCGTGCGTGACGAAGATGACCGTCTTCTGGAGGCGCTCCTGCAGGCGCAGCACCTCGTCCTGCATCTCGCGCCGGATCAGCGGGTCGAGCGCCGAGAACGCCTCGTCGAAGATCAGCACCTCGGGGTCGACCGCGAGCGCGCGCGCCAGGCCGACGCGCTGCTGCATGCCGCCGCTCAGCTGATCGGGATACGACGCCTCGACCGGGGCGAGCCCGACGACGGCGAGCAGCTCCCGCGCGCGCTCGTAGCGCTTCTCCTTGTCGATGCCCTGCACCTCGAGGCCGTACGCGACGTTGTCGATCACCTTGCGATGCGGGAACAGCCCGAAATGCTGGAAGACCATCGCGACCTTCGTGCGGCGGAGCTCCCGCAGCTCCTTCGGCTGCGCGCCGAGCACGTCGTGGCCGCACAGGTCGATCGCGCCGGACGTCGGCTCGATCAGGCGCGTGATGCAGCGGACGAGCGTCGACTTTCCGCTTCCCGAAAGGCCCATGACGACGAAGACCTCACCGCGGCGGACGTCGAACGTGATCTCGCGCGAGGCGACGGTGCAGCCCGTCTTCGCCATCAGGTCGGCGCGTGGCAGGTTGACGTCGCCGCTCTCGATCGCCTTCGCGGCGTTCGGGCCGAAGACCTTCCAGACGTCGCGGCACGAGACTTGGACCTCCTCAGAAGAGGCCAATCGTCCTCCCTTCGTCGTCGATGTCGACGTTCTGGGCGGCCGGCGTGCGGCCGTAGCCGGGCATCGTCTGCATGTCGCCGCACAGCGCGACGAGCCAGCCGGCGCCCGTGTACGCGCGGATGTCGCGCACGGTGACCGTGAAGCCGGTCGGCGCGTTCGCGAGCGTCGGGTCGTGCGAGAGCGAGAGGTGCGTCTTCGCCATGCAGATCGGGAGCTTGTCGAAGCCGACGCGCTCGTACTCCTCGATCTTCTTGCGGGCGGCCGGCTGCAGCAGGATCCCGTCCGCGCCGTAGACGCGGGTCGCGATCGCCTCGATCTTCCGCTCGATCGAGTCGTCGAGCGGATACACCGGGGCGAAGTTGGACGGCTCGTCCGTCGCAGCGACGACCGCCTCCGCGAGCGCGGCCGCACCTTCGCCGCCCTTCACGACCGCCTCGTTCGCCTCCGCGGCGAACGCGCCGTTCGCGAGCGCGATGCGGCGGATCTGCTCGATCTCCTCGTCCGTGTCGTTCGGGAAGCGGTTGACCGCGACGACGGCGTTGAGCCCGAACTCGCGGATCGTCGAGAGGTGGCGGATCATGTTCGCCGAGCCGGCCTCGATCGCCTCCGCGCCGCCGTCCGGGTCGCCGCCGTGGTGCTTGAGCGCCTTCACGGTCGCGACGAGGACGACCGCGCTCGGCGTCAGCCCGCCGATGCGGCACACGATGTCGAAGAACTTCTCCATGCCCATGTCGGCGCCGAAGCCGGACTCGGTGACGACGATGTCGCCGAGCTTGAGACCGATGCGGTCGGCGACGAGCGAGCTGTTGCCGTGCGCGATGTTCGCGAACGGGCCGCAGTGCACGAAGGCGGGCTGGCCCTCGAGCGTCTGCACGAGGTTCGGCTTGATCGTCTCCTTCAGGAGGACGGTCATCGCGCCGGCCGCCTTCAGCTGCTCGGCGGTGACGGGCTCGCCCTCGTACGTCGACCCGACGGTGATCGCGCCGAGCCGCGCGCGCAGGTCGAACAGGTCGCGCGCGACGGCGACGATCGCCATCACCTCGGAGGCGGCGGTGATGTCCCAGCCGGTCTGGCGCGGATAGCCGTTCGCGCGGCCGCCGAGGCCGACGACCGTGTCGCGCAGCGCGCGGTCGTTGATGTCGACGCAGCGCCGCCACGAGATGGAGAGGGGATCGATGCCGAGCTCGTTCCCGTGCAGCAGGTGCGCCTCGAGCATCGCGGCGAGCAGGTTGTTCGCGGCGCCGATCGCGTGGATGTCGCCCGTGAAGTGGAGGTTCATGTCCTCCATCGGGACGACCTGCGCGTAGCCGGCGCCGGCCGCGCCGCCCTTGATCCCGAACACGGGACCGAGCGACGCCTCGCGCAGGCAGAGCACCGGGTTACGTCCGATCGCGCCGAGGCCCTGCGTGAGCGACACCGATGTCGTCGTCTTGCCCTCGCCGAACTTCGTCGGCGTGATCGCGGTGACGCAGACGAGCTTCGCGTCCGGCCGGTCGGCGAGCCGCTCGAGCACGGACAGCGAGATCTTCGCCTTGTACTTGCCGTACAGGTCGACCTCGTCGGGCTCGAGGCCCGCGGCGGCGGCGATCTCCGCGATCGGCCGGAGCGTCGCCTCCTGCGCGATCTCGAGAGAGGAAGGTGTCTTCGTCGCCACCGAACTCCTTTCTACAGCCCGACCTCGGATATGAGTAATATATCTGTTGGATGCAGCTGGCAGATCAGGCGTATATCGCCATCCGCGGCGCTCATCGTGTCACTCGAGCTGGCGCCGGGTGCCGTGATCGACGAGCGGGCGCTCATCGAGCGGCTCGGCATCGGTCGTACGCCGGTGCGCGAAGCGCTCCGCCGGCTGGCACACGAGCAGCTGGTCGAGGTGTTTCCGCGCCGCGGCATGTTCGTCACGAATGTCGACGTACGCGACCTTGCGCGCATCTCCGAGGTGCGCGAGGCGCTCGAGCCGGAGGCGGCGCGCCTCGCCGCCGAGCGCGCGACCGAGGACGAGCGCGACGAGCTCGCCGAGCTCGGCAGCTCGATCGTGCGGGGCGCCGACCTGATGGACATCGACGAGCGCATCCATCGTGCGATCTACGCCGCCGCGCACAACGATCTGCTCGAGAAGACGCTCGGCGAGTACTACGTGCTCGCGCACCGCATCTGGATGATCGCCCTCGATCGCAACGAGGCCCTCGAGGAGGCGGTCGAGGCGCACCGGAACCTCGTGCTCGCGATCGTCAACGGCTCCGGCGACCGGGCCGCGGACGCTGATGCGCGCGCACGTCCAGGGCTTCGAGCAGGCGATGCGCCAGGTGCTGGTCACCGTATGAAGGTCGTCGTCATCGGCGGCGGCATCGTCGGCAACAGCCTCACCGGCTGGCTCGCCGAGCTCGGCGTCACCGATCTCGTCCAGCTCGACAAGGGGCCGTTTCCGAACCCGGGCGGCTCGACCGGCCACGCGTCCAACTTCATCTTCCCGGTCGACCACTCGAAGGAGATGACGCAGCTCACGCTCGAGTCGATGCGCCAGTACCGCGACGCCGGCACGCTGCACGAGTGCGGCGGGATCGAGGTCGCGCGCACGGAGGAGCGGATGGAGGAACTGCGCCGCCGGATGGCGTCTGCGAAGTCGTGGGGCATCGACGGCTGCCGACTCGTCACGCCGGCGGAGATCAAGGAGCTCGTCCCGTTCGTGGACGAGTCGATCCTCCTCGGCGGCTTCTACTCGCCGACCGTCGCAGTCGTCGACTCGCTCCGCTTCGGGACGCTCATGCGCGAGCAGGCGCAGGCGAAAGGCGCGCAGGTCTTCGCGAACACCGAGGTGACCGGCATCGACGTCGAGGACGGTCGCGTGCGCCGCGTGCGCACGACGCGCGGCGACTTCGAGGCCGACGTCGTCGTGATCGCGTGCGGCGTGTGGTCGCCGCGGATCGCGCGCATGGCGGGCGCGTCCATCCCGCTGACGCCGGCGGTGCACCAGATGATCGACGTCGGCCCGGTGCCGCGCTTCCTCACCTCGAAGACGGCGGTCGACTACCCGATCGTGCGCGACATGGACACGAACATGTACGAGCGCCAGGACGGGCAGGGCCTCGAGGTCGGCTCCTACGCGCACCGGCCGATCCTCCACGAGCCCGACGACATCCCCTCGATCGAGGAGTCGGCGACTGACGCCGACCGAGCTGCCGTTCACGCAGGAGGACTTCGAGCTCCAGCTCGAGCACGCGCTCCAGCTCGTGCCGGAGGTGCTCGGCGACGAGTCGGTCGGGATCAAGTACGCGATCAACGGTCTGCTCTCGCTCACGCCGGACGGGCTGCCGCTGCTCGGCGAGACGCCCGAGGTGAAGGGCCTGTGGGCCGCGTCCGCCGTCTGGGTGAAGGAAGGCCCGGGCGTCGGCAAGTCGGTGGCCGAGTGGCTCGTGCACGGCGAGCCGGAGATCGACCTGCAGTCGTCCGACGTCGCGCGCTTCTATCCCGAGCAGCGCACGCCCGAGCACATCAAGGGGCGCACGTCGGAGGGCTTCAACAAGACGTACGGGATCGTCCACCCGGCCGAGCAGTGGGAGTCGAACCGCGGCGTGCGCGTGTCGCCGTTCTACGAGCGGGAGAAGGATCTCGGCGCCGTCTTCTACGAGGCGGCGGCGTGGGAGCGCCCGCACTGGTACGAGTCGAACGCCGGGCTGGTCGAGGAGTACGGCGTGCAGGGCCGCGAGCACGAGTGGGACGCGCGCTGGTGGTCGCCGATCATCAACGCCGAGCATCTCGCCATGCGCGAGCGCGCCGCGATGTTCGACCTGACCGCGTTCTGCGTCTTCGACGTCGTCGGCCCAAACGCGCTCGACGCGGTGCAGATGGTGGCCGCGCGACAGATGAACGTGGCGAACGGGCGCGTGATCTACACGCCGGTCCTCGCGCCGCACGGCGGGTTCAAGTCCGACCTGACGATCATGAAGATGGAGGACGACCGCTTCCGCGTCGTCACCGGCGGCGCGCACGGGATGGCGGACATGAAGTGGTTCCGCGACCATTGCCCCGACGGCACGCGCATCGAGGATCACACCTCGTCGGTGTGCACGGTCGGCATCTGGGGCCCGCGCGCGCGCGACATCCTCGCCTCGATCACCGGCACGGACGTCTCGAACGAGGCGTTCCCGTTCTCGACGTGGCAGGAGCTGGACAACGGCGTGATCGCCTCGCGCATCTCGTACGTCGGCGACCTCGGCTGGGAGCTGTACACGCCGATGGAGCGCGGCGCCGAGCTGTGGGACGCGCTGTGGGAGGCGGGCCGCCCGCACGGCGTCGTCCCGGCCGGCATCGGCGTGTACGGCACGACCGGCCGGCTCGAGAAGGCGTACCGCGCGTTCGGCGCCGAGCTCGACCAGGACTACGACGTCGTCGAGGCCGACATGGCGTGGTGGAAGGTGAAGGACGAGGACTTCGTCGGCAAGGCCGCGCACGTCGCGGCGCGCGAGCGCGAGCCGGCGGCGACGCTGTGCACGCTGACGATCGACGAGCTGTCGCGCACGCCGCTCGGCCGCGAGCCGATCGTGCGCGCGGACGGCTCGCCGCTCGTCGACGCGAAGGGCCGCCGCTCGTACGTCACCTCCGCCGGCATGGGGCCGTCGCTCGGCAAGTACATCCTCATGTCGTATCTCCCGCCCGGCGACCACGGGAAGCTCTACGTCCAGTACATGGAGCAGCTCTATCCGGTCACCGTCGACGTCGTCGGCTCGCGCCCGCCGTTCGATCCCGACAACGAGCGGATCCGCTCGTGAGAACTCTGGTTTGCGTCAAGCGCGTCCCGATGACGGGCGGGAAGATGGTGCTCACCGCCGACGGGCAGGCGCTGGAGACGAAGCACCTCGGCTTCACCATCTCGCCGCACGAGGAGTGCGCGGTCGAGGAGGCGGTGCGCATCGGCGGCGAAGTGGTCGTGCTCACGCTCGGCCCGGCCGAGGCGGAGGAGCAGCTGCGCGACTGCATGGCGATCGGCGCCGACCGCGGCATCCTGCTGAAGACGAGCGAGGAGTGGGACGCGCAGTCGACGGCGGCCGCGATCGTGGACGCGATCCGCGGCGAGGAGCCGTTCGACCTGATCCTGTTCGGGAACGAGTCGGCGGACGCGGCCGGCTTCCAGGTCGGGATCCGCGTCGCGCACGCGCTCGGGCTGCCGGTCGTCACCGGGCTGAAGAAGATCGAGGTGGGCGAGGGCGCGCGTGCGCTGCGAGCGCGACGTCGGCGGCGCGCGCGACGTGTACGAGGCGCCGCTGCCGGCGGTGCTGACGGTGCTTGGAAGGACTGAATCTGCCGCGCTATCCGTCCGTGCCGGGGCGGCTGCGCGCGAAGTCGAAGCCGCTCGCGGTCGTCGAGCCGGCGCGCCCCGGAGCAGAAGCTCGAGAAGCTGCGCCTCGTCGTGCCGGAGGGGCAGGGCAAGCAGGCGGAGATCCTCGAGGATGCAGCCGCCGTCGTCGCGGTGATGCAGTCTTTGGGGGTGGCATGAGTGGCGATCTCGTCCGCGCCTCCGACAGCGACCGCGACCGAGCGGTCGTCGCGCTGCGCGACCATCTCGCCGCGGGACGGCTCACCCTCGAGGAGTTCACCGAGCGCATGAGCGCCGCGCTCGCCGCCGTCCGACACGCGGGACATCGACTCGACGCTTCGCAACCTGCCCGCGACAGCCGGAACGCGCCGCAAGCCGACGCGCTTCGTGCCTGCCCTGTTCTCGTCGACGAGGCGCGACGGCCGTATGCGCGTCCGGCGGCGCGTCCTCTGCCTCGTCGGCTTCGGAAACATCGACCTCGACCTGCGGCAGGCGTCCCTCGAAGGCGACGTCGTCACCGTCATCGGCCTCGCGCTGTTCAGCGCGCTCGACGTCTACGTCCCGGAGGGCGTCGAGGTAGACCTGCACGGGCTGACGGTGTTCGGGCACAAGAACGCGCGCGGCAAGGACCTGCCGCCGCTGCCCGGCACGCCGCTTGTCCGCGTGTACACGTTCGGGCTGTTCGCCGGGATCGACGTGTGGCGGACGGCGGAGCGCGGGTCGATCAGCCAGGTGATTCGCAACCAGCGTGAGCTCGACCAGTGAACGTCCTTTGCTTCGTCGAGGAGGACGAGCTCTCCGCGCAGGCGGTCGGCTTCGCGCGCGGGCTCGGCGACGTGCGCGCGGTGACGTTCGCAGGCGCGTACCAGCCGGCTGCGTGGGCGAAGGCGCTCGCCGCGCAGGACGCGGACGCGATCGTCGCCGCCGGCTCCGACCGCGGCAACGAACTGCTCGCGCACGTCGGCGCCATCCTCGACCAGCCGTTCGCCGCGAACGTCATCGCGCTCGACGGCGACACGGTCACGCGCGTCCGCTGGGGCGGCAGCCTGCTCGAGGAGGCGCGGCTGCACGGCGCGCCGAAGCTCCTCACCGTCGCGCCGCACACGCAGCCCGCGGCGGAGATCGGCGACGTCGAGACGCTCGACGCGCCCGACGACGGCTCGCCGAAGGTGCTCGAGCGCGTCGAGGAGTCGTCCGGCGGCGTCTCGCTGCGCGACGCGAAGGTCGTCGTCAGCGGCGGCCGCGGCGTCGGCTCGGCGGAGGGCTTCGCGATCATCGAGGAGCTCGCCGGCCTGCTCGGCGCGGCGGTCGGGTGCTCGCGCGTCGTCACGAGCGCGGGCTGGCGTCCGCACGCCGACCAGGTGGGGCAGACGGGGACGAAGATCTCCGCCGACCTGTACGTCGCGTGCGGGATCAGCGGCGCGACGCAGCACATCGCGGGCGCGAAGGGCGCGAAGAAGATCCTCGCCATCAACACCGATCCGGAGGCGCCGATCTTCGCGAGCGCCGACTACGCGGTGATCGGCGACCTGCACGAGGTCGTGCCGGCGATCAGCGCAGAGCTGAAGCGGGTGCGCGGATAGGCGCGATCGCCCTCGCGGCGCTCGTACTCGTGTGCGGCGGCATCTTCGCGCGCCGTGCGGTGTTCCTGACGCGGCTCGTCGTCGACGCGAAGCCGAGCGACCGGCCGGGCGACGTGCCGGAGCGCGTCGTCGCCGAGGCGGAGATCGTCCTCGGCCAGAAGAAGCTCCTGCAGCGGCTCGTGCCGGGGCTGATGCACGCGTTCATCTTCTGGGGCTTCATCGTTCTCTTCCCGACGATCATCCTCGCGGCGATCGACGTCGCCGGCGGTGGCGACCACACGCCGAGCTGGTATCGCGTGCTCTCCGACGTGTTCGCGGTGCTCGTGCTCGTCGGCGTCGCGACCGCGCTCGTCATCCGCACGGTCGTGCGGCCGGCGCGGTTCGTGGGCTCGCATGTCGGCGAGGGCTATTTCATCCTCGGGCTGATCGCGCTCGTCGTGATCACGCTCCTCCTCTGGCACAGCGTCGGCGGCACGTGGCTCGCGTGGGCGCACCTGGTCGTGATCGGCGTGTTCCTCGCGTACCTGCCGTATTCGAAGCATCTGCACATCGCGACGGCGGCGGTGAACGTGTGGATGGCGCGCACGCGCAAGCGCGGGCGGCTCGAGCCGCTGCGCTTCGACGTGCCCGACGACGAGCTGCGCTTCGGCGTGGCGACGATCGCCGACCTGACGCGCAAGGAGGTCGTGGACGCGTTCTCGTGCACGGAGTGCGGGCGCTGCCAGGACGTGTGTCCGGCGCATGCGACGGGGAAGCTGCTGTCGCCGAAGTTGCTGATCATGGGTGTGCGGGATCAGCTGTTCGCGCAGAGCGCGGAGCCGATCGTCGGCAACGGCGTGCCGGAGGAGATGATCTGGGACTGCGTGACGTGCGGCGCGTGCGTGGAGGCGTGCCCGGTGTCGATCGAGCACGTCGACCACATCGTCGACCTGCGCCGGAGCCGGCTGATGGTGGATTCGTCGTTCCCCGCGGAGGCGGAGCCGATGCTGCGCGACGTCGAGCGCGCGTCCAATCCGTGGGGGAAGCCGCAGACGGAGCGGGCGGCGTGGGCGGCCGAGCTCGGAGTGCGCGTGCTCGAGCCGGGCGATCCGGCGCCGGAGTACCTGTACTGGGTCGGCTGCGCGGCGTCGTTCGACGAGCGGGCGAAGAAGTGGGCGGAGTCGACGGCGAAGCTGCTGCAGAAGGCGGGCGTCGACTTCGCCATCCTCGGGCCGCGGGAAGGGTGCACGGGCGATCCGGCGCGGCGGATGGGGAACGAGTACGTCTTCCAGGCGGCGGCGGAGCAGAACGTCGCGACGCTGAACGAGCAGGGCGTGACGAAGATCGTCGCGAGCTGTCCGCACTGCTTCAACACGCTCGCGAACGAGTACGGCGACTTCGGCGGGAGCTACGAGGTGCTGCATCACACGGAGCTGCTGGCGGAGCTCGTCGACGAGGGCGGCTCGCTGCCGGCTGCCGGCGCGGGGTCGATCACGTACCACGACTCGTGTTATCTCGCGCGCCACAACGACGTGCGCATGGAGCCGAGGAAGCTCCTGAACGTCATCGGCCAGCCGGTGGAGATGAAGAGAAATGGGAAGAACACGTTCTGCTGCGGCGCCGGCGGCGCGCACATGTGGATGGAGGAGCGGGGGAGCCAGATCAACGTCGAGCGCGCGCGCGAAGCGGCGGAGACGGGCGCGGAGACGCTCGCGGTCGCGTGCCCGTTCTGCACGGTGATGCTCGACGACGGCGTGCGCGAGGTGGGGACGGGGATGCGCGTCGCGGATGTGGCGACGCTGCTCGCGGAGTCCCTCGCGCTCAGCTAGGGATGCTCTGCGCGAAGCGGAAGGCGTCGTGCGGGTCGTACGTCCGCTTCACCGCCTGCAGCCGCGCGAGGTTGGCCCCGTAGTAGGCGTGCTGCCAGCTCGCGAGCTTGGGATCGATGTAGTTCTGGTAGGCGTAGCCCGACACATGCGGGCGCATCGCGGCGTAGAGCGCGTCCAGCCAGCCGAAGCTCGCCTTCGCGGTGTACTGGATGGAGAAGAGCGCGTCGCGGTGGACGAAGGCGGTTGCGGACTTCGCCACGCGGTTGATCGCCCCGCCGTATGCGTCGAGATAGATCGCCGCCGTGCTCCCTTCGTGTTTCCCGATCGCCTCGGTGAGGAGCGAGATGGCCGCGCGCGAGAGCGGCGCGTCGACGTAATCGGAGCGCGCGTCGAACGTCGTCCTGCCCGACGTGCACGAGGAGGCGTCGCGGCAGCCGGCCCAGTGGAGCATCGCCTCGAGATACGTGAGGGTCGTCGTCTTCACGATCGTCGGCGTCCCGGTCGACGCGAGTGGCGCGATGAGCTTCCTGAGCGCGCTCTTGGCGCCGACGTACTGGCCTGCCGCGACGACGTGCGGGCCGGTTGTGTCCGCGATGAGATCGAGCCCGGACGTGAGTGCGTCGGGTGCATGAGGTGCGAACGCCTGCCATGCCGCGACCGCTGAGACAGCCTGCTTCCACGGCCACTGGATCTCGTACGTCGACACCGTCGGAGCGGGATGCGTGGCGAACGTGAACGACGTGGCGATGCCGAAGTTGCCGCCGCCTCCGCCGCGGCACGCCCAGAAGAGGTCGGGATGCGTCGAGGGGTCGCACGTGAGGAGGCTGCCGTCGGCGGTGACGATGCGCATGCTCCTGACGTTGTCCGCCGTGAGTCCATAGAGCCTGGACGCGTAGCCATAACCTCCGCCGAGGGCGAGTCCAGCGATCCCGACGGTGGGGCATGAGCCGCCCGGGATGGTGACGCCGTGGCTCGCGAGCTCGGCGTAGACGGCGATGAGCGTCGCGCCTGCGCCGACGGCGGCGTTTCCGGCCCCGACGGAGACGCCGTGCAAGAGCGACACGTCGGCGACGACGACGCCGTCGCCGCTCGAGTAACCGCCGTAGCTGTGACCCCCAGAGCGCGGGACGATCCGGACGCCGTTCGCGCGACCCCAGCGCACCGTCCGCTGCACGTCGGCGGCGTTCGCGCAATACGCGATCGCGCGCGGCCGCAGGTCGTCGAAGCGGGTGTCCCAGAGCCGGAGCGCAGCCGCGTAGCCCGAAGCTCCCTGTGCGACGACGTGGCCATCGAGCTCGTGCGCGAGCGCCTGGACGGGACCGTCGGCCGCGGGGCGCAGCGCCGAGGCGGCGGCGAGCCCGAGGAAGCCGCGGCGGTCCACAGGCTTACGCGACCGCTGCGCCAGCACTCGTGCGGCAGCGGCTGACGCGCTCGAGCCACACGGTCGCGCGCAGCGGCGTGAGAAGCTGCTCCGCCTCTTCCAGCAGCGGCTCCGCCTCCGCGTACTTCCCCGCCGACACGAGCCACTCGCCGTGCTCGACGAGGATCCGTGCCACGGAGAACGGGAACCCGAGCTTCCGCATGACCTCGGTCGCGTCGAAGAAGTCGGCCCCGGCATCCTCGCCGCGAACCACGGCGAGCCGCGCCCTGACCAGTGCGCCGATCCCGGTCATCTCCGGCGTCCGGTGTCCAGTCGGCAGCTCCTCGACGAGAGCGCGCGCCTCGAGCAGCTTTGCTTCGTTTCCGAGCTGCGCGGCAGCGTCTGCGACCGTGTCGATGACGCCGGAGAAATAATGGAGGCCTAGCGTCACGGCATCCACGAGCGATTCCTCTGCCCGCGCGAGCGCCTCCGCAGTCCTTCCCTCCGCGAGCAGGATCTCCGCGTCATATGCGGCTGCAAATGCTCGCGGCTGCGTTTGCTCCTCCCATCCTTCCGGGCGACCCGCAATCTCCTTCTCCAGTTCCTCGCGCGCGAGCGCGACCTCGCCGCGGGCGAGTCGCATCGGGGCGAGCGCGCTCGAGTGCGGGTCCGCCGAAACGTTCGCCTCGGCCTCTGCCCGGTCCCAGTCGCCGAGGTAGTAGCACCCCCAGGAGAGGCTGAGGCGTGCGCGCTGCTCGTTTTGCCGGTCGCCGACACGCGTCGCGAGCTCGAACATGCGCTCGGCGATTTCCTGCCCGCCGTGCACGTCACCACGGAGGGCATAGTCGATGATGTGGTTGTTGAACGCGCGCAGCGCGACGCTGTTCAGGTCGTTCGCGAGCGCGACCTCGAGCGCATGTCCTGTCAGCAGCCGCGACTCGCGCATGCGCCCTTGCCAGTTCAGGAAGATACCCCTGGTCAGGAGGCCGTTCGCGAACGTCTCGGTCAGATCGAGCGCCTCGGCGAGCTCGAGCGAACGCTCGATCAGCGGCCCTGCCTCGTCGTGGCGGCCGGCGAGCGTCAGGAAGCGGGAAAGCTCTGCGAGCGCGAACGCGAGATCCGCGTCCTGCTCGCTCGAGAGAACGTCGACCGCTCGGTGCAGCGCGTCGAATGCCTGCGGGGTCATGTCCTCGAGCCAGAGGACGGCGCCGAGGCGTGATCGCAGCCGAGCGGCGGCGCGCGCGTCGTCGTCGCTCTCGGCGAGGGCGATGGCGCGCTCGTAGTGCTCGCGGGCGGTAGGTAACCGGGCCGCAAGATGCGCGGCGCGTCCCGCTCGCTCGTGCAGCTCGGCGTCCTCCCCGAGCGCGAGCGCCTGCTCGTAGTAGCGCAGCGCATCGGCCGAGGCGGCGAGCGCGCCCGCGCGCTGTCCGGCGTGCACGAGCGCGATCCGTGCGTTGGAGCGGATTTCCGTCGCATCGGCCGCGTCGGGGTCAGTGTCGTATGCCGCGAGAAGATGCGACGCGACCACCTCGACCGTCTCGTCGCCGCTCCGCGTGAGGTAGTCGGCGGCAGCGAGATGCCGGGCCTTCCGCTCCGGGCGTGCGAGCGTCTCGTACGCGACCTGTCGCAGGAGGTCCTGGAGGAAGCCGTATTGGCCGAGCTCCGGCGATCGCGGATCGTTCTGCACGCCGAGGATCTCGCGCTTCACGAGGAGCGCGAGCAGTGGCTCGAGGTCCGGCTCACTGCGCCCGCTGACCTCGGCGAGTCCCGCCTTCGTGAACGTCTTTCCGAGGACCGCGGCGTCCTGCAGCGCGCGGCGTTCGTCCGCACCGAGCCCGTCGAGGCGCGCGGCGGCGAGCGCATGCAGCGTCTCCGGCACGGCGAGCTCGCCGAGCTCGCCGGCGGGAACGTAGACGTCGCCCTCGCGGCGCAGGAGTCCCTTGTCGAGCAGCATGCGCACGATCTCGACCGCGTACAGGGGCACGCCTTCGGCGCGCGCGAGGATGCGGTCGCGCGCATCGTCCGGCAGTCCGGGGACGAGTCCCTCGAGCAGCTGCGCGATCGCCTCGTCGCTCAGCGGCTCGAGCGCGAGCGTCGTCGTGTTGCGCGATGACGGCCAATCGGGATGGCGGTCGTGGACGTCGGGGCGCGCGAGCGCGACGACGAAGATCTTGTGGTTGCGCGACCACTCGAGCAGGTACTCGACGAACTCGAGCAACGCCGCGTCCGCCCATTGCACGTCCTCGAACACGAGCACGACCGGCGCGCTCTCCGACAGCCGCTCGAAGAAGAGGCGCCACGCGCCGAAGAGGTCTTCCTTTTCCCGCGTCTGCCGCTCGTCCTCGAGCCCGAGCAGGTGCGCGAGGCGCGGCTCGATCCACTGCCGCTCCTCGTCGTCGAGGACAAACTCGGCGAGTCCGGTCGTGAGCTTCTCGCGCGCGGAGTCTGCGTCCTCGCCTTCGGCGATGTGGAAGCGTTCGCGCGCCATCTCCGCGAGCGCCCAGTAGGTGACGCCGTCGCCGTAGGAGAGGCAGCGGCCGCGGTGCCAGTACGCGAGCTCGGTGAGGCCGTCGAGGTACTTGAAGAGCTCCCACGCGAGGCGCGACTTGCCGATGCCCGCGATGCCGAGGACGGAGACGAGATGCGAGCGGCCCTGCTCCGCGGACGAGTGGTAGAGGTCCTTGATGAGGCGGAGCTCGCGCTCACGGCCGACGAACGGCGGCTCGAGCCCTTCCGAGCGGCGGCGCCCGCCGACCCCGGCGGTGACGCGCAGCGCGCGCCAGAGCGGGATTTGCTCCGACTTGCCCTTCAGCTCGAACGTGCCCGCGTCCTCGTATACGACGGCGGCTTCGCTCGCGCGTCGCGTCGACTCGCCGACGAGGATCGTTCCCGGCTCTGCCGCCGACTGGACGCGTGAAGCAGTGTTGACGAGGTCGCCGGCGACGAGCCCTTGGCCGGAGGCGCCAAGCGTGACAGCGGCCTCGCCGGTGAGCACGCCCGCGCGTGCCTGCAGCCCGGCGTCGAGCGCCGCGACCGCCTCGACGAGATCGAGCGCTGCGCGGACTGCGCGCTCGGCATCGTCCTCGCGCGCGGTCGGCGCGCCCCACACCGCCATCACCGCGTCGCCGATGAACTTCTCCACGGTGCCGCCGTAGCGGCCAATGACGAGGCGCGCGGTGTCGAAGTAGCGGGTGAGCAGGCTGCGGACGTCCTCCGCGTCGCGCGACTCGGAGAGCGGGGTGAAGCCGACGAGGTCGGCGAAGAGGATGGTGACGACCCGCCGCTCGACGTCGGGCGCCGGCGCGGCCGTCGCGGTCTCGACGGCGGTCAGGGGTGTCCCGCACTCGCCGCAGAAGCGCTGGCCCGGGTCGTGCGGCGCGCCGCAGCTCGGGCAGCCGGCCGCGATCGAGGCGCCGCAGTTCGTGCAGAAACTCAGGCCTTCGCGGTTCGACGCTCCGCAGCTCGTGCAGTCGCTCACGAGCGAGAGCCTAGAACAGGTCTACGCGGCGGGAAGCTCCCGGCGTACGCTCCGGTCGTGCTCGTCGGCCTGGGTCACGTCGACCTCGTGTGTCGCGACCTCGAGCGCTCACTCGCGTTCTACGCGGCGGTGTTCGGGCCGCTCGGGCTGGAGGCGCCGTTCCTCGTCGAGGGCGAGCGCGGCGAGCAGATCCACTACCTCCGGTTCCCCGCGGCCGGCTCGGGGTCGATCGGACTCCGGCAGGCCGTCGAGGAGCAGGCAGTTCGAGCTGTACGCGCCTGGGTTCCACCACCTTGCGCTCGCGGTCGACTCGCCGGACGGACGTCGATGCCGCGCACGCCGCGGCAGTCGAGGCCGGGGCGGAGGTGCTGCAGGCGCCGCGGCTCTGGCCGCAGTACCACCCGGAGTACTACGCGACGTTCTTCCTCGATCCGGACGGCTTCCGGCTCGAGGTGGCAACGAGCCGGGACGCGCGATGAGGAATAACATTGTCCGTCATGGAGGCAACGGTTCGTGAGGGGCAGGCTCCGGCGGTCGTCGTGGCTCTTCAGCCGGGCGAGCGGATGACGGCGGAGGCGGGCGCGATGATGTTCGTCACCGGTGACATCTCGATGGACGTCGAGATGCCCGGAGGACTGGTCGGCGGGCTGAAGCGGAAGGTGCTCGCAGGCGAGAGCCTCTTCCTGACCCGCTACGAGGCGAAGAGCGCCGGCGCGGTCGGGATCACGGGGCCGTTCCCTGGCTCGATTCGCCAGCACGAGCTCGACGGGGAGATCATCTGCGAGAGGCACGCGTACCTCGGCCACTTCGGCGACGTCGAGATCGAGAGCGCGTTTGCGCAGAAGCTCGGGATGGGCTTGCACGGCGGCGGCGAGGGTTTCTTCCTGCAGCGCTTGGTGGGCAAGGGCACCGTCTGGCTGCACGCCGGCGGCGACTTCCTCGACTTCGATCTCGTTCCCGGCCAGCGGCTGATCATCGACACCGGCTGCATGGTGATGATCGAGCCGACCGTGAAGTACGAAGTGAAGCTGCAGGGCGGTGTTGCGAAGAGCTTGTTCGGCGGCGAGGGGCTGTTCCTCGTCCACATGACCGGCCCGGGTCACGTCACGCTGCAGACGTTGCCGTTCTCACGCACCGCGCGTCGCGTTCTGGCGGCGGCGGGCGGCGGCAGGGACGAGGGTGGCGTGGGTGGTCTTCTGGGGTCAATCCTCGAGTAGGAGCGTTACGCGATGGGACTTCTCGACAAAGCGAAGCAAGCGGCCGAGCAGGCTGCCACGAAGGCGAAGGAGGGCGTCGAAGACGTCCAGACGAAGCGTGAGCTGAGCCAGGCGTACAACGATCTCGGCAAGAGCGACGTACGAGCTGATCGGAAGCGGGGAGATCTCGAATCCGCGCTTCGACGCGGCGGCCGCCAAGATCAAGGCCCTGAACGAGAAGGTCGGCGACGGCGGCGGTTCGACCACCGGTGACGGATCCGACTCGTACGACTCGAGCCAGCCTCCGGCGATGCCCGTCTAGAGCTCGTGCTCGGCCTAAGCCCTAGTCACACTCTCCTCAGTGGAGACGCGGCTGGCAGAGGCGGAGGCCTCGCTCGGGGAGTCGCCGCTGTGGCCGACCGCCGCGATCATCGCGGCGGCGGTGCTGTACGCGGATCTGCCGAGCCGGTTCATCGCCGGGAACTCGGCGGGCGCGTTCTCGGTCGTGCGCTGGGTCGTGCCGGCGCTGACGGCGGTGCTGCTCGCGGCGCTCGTGCTCAGCGTGCCGAAAGGCCCGCTGATGCGGAGCCTCGAGTGGGGCGGACAGAAGCTGCGGGTGACGCGGCGCTGGCTGACGATCGGGGTGATCGGGATCCTCAGCGCGGCGAACGGCGCGTCGATCATCCTCCTCGTCCATCTGCTCGTGAACGGCGCGTCGGCGAATGCGCCCGTCGCTGCTGCGCGCGGCGGTGCACATGTGGGTCGTGAACGTGCTGCTCTTCGCGTTGTGGTTCTGGCAGCTCGACGGCGGCGGCCCGCTCGCGCGGCCGACGACGCCGCCGCACGAGCGCGACTTCCTCTTCCCACAACAGACTGAGCCGGCGCTGCTCGTCGGCGGCTGGGAGGCGAAGTTCCTCGACTACCTGTTCGTGTCGTTCACGAACTCGTCGGCGTTCAGCCCGACGGACGCGCTGCCGCTCAGCCGCTGGGCGAAAATGCTCATGCTCGTGCAGTCGGCGATCAGCCTGAGCCTCGCCGTGATGGTGGTGGCGCGGGCCGTGAACATCCTCAAGTAGTCGGAACGCAAGCGCCTTCTACGGCATGCGAGACTCCACTGCCTGAAGCTGCCGGACCCACTTACGAAACGCCGTTTCGATGTTTTTCACATCGTCGCCGGCTAAGGGGTTCATGTGCCCAAGAACGCGGCGCGAGACATTCATGTCGCTCGTGATCAACGCCTCGACCCACGCCTGATTCGGGAACAGCGTCTTAAAGTGCTTCCACTGGTGCTTAATGATCGCCCAGAGTTCGTTGAGGTAGATGTAGTCGATCTCCCGCGCACCACGCTTTCCGTGCCAGGGGTCCTTCTTCTCGTCCGCCATGTGTTTCGACGCCGTCGCCTGAACCAGTCCAGGGATCGCTGTCGTCCACCAGGTCGGCCCGAACTCCGCCATCAAGACACGCTCGATTAGATCGCGGACGGAGTTCTCGAAGATGTACACGGTGGGGTAGACCTTCTCCGCCATCATCTTCGCGTCGTTCGCGTGGGAAGCCTTCAACGCCGGGATCGTGCCCACATCGACGCCCGCGATCGTCACCTTCACCGTTCTCGTCGAGCTACCCGCCTTCGCCGCTTTGGTCGGGCTCGGCCTGGGGCTAGACACGCCATTCGAGCGTAGATCCGAGACGGGGCGCCTTACATCGGCGGTCTCGTCGGCACCCAACTCCTTCGAGATGTCGATCCCGTTCTCGAAGGCGATCGTGTACACGGCGTGCTCCGTGCTCATCGGAAGCTCCCGCTTCCTCGAGGTCGCGAGCTGGCTCAGGCGCTGCGGCGTGACGCCGAGCTTCTTGAGCAGGGCCTTCTTGATCGCCCGGTTCGTCGCCACGTCAGATCAAGCCTGTCGATCTGTACTCGATTGCTTTCCCGCCGCCCTTCTTCTCCAGCATCCCGAGCTCGATCAGCTCGGCGATTTTCCTGGACGTCGTGCTCCGGGCCGCCCCAGCCTTCGTTGCCGCAGCCTGCACCCTGGCGGCGCCGGCCCATTGCCTAGTTGCATCCAGGATGGCTCGGTAAGTCGTGTCGCTTCGAATCTTCAGGCGACTCTCCTCGATCGCGTCTCCATGCGCGAGCTGGAGAATCGCGATGACCTTGTCGAGCCGCTGCACGATCTCGTCTTCAGCAGTCATGGGGTTCATCCCTTCCGTTGCGGACTCGGGCTAGATCAGCCCGGTTGCCCTGTATTCGATCTTCGGACCCGCGCCCTGTCTCTCCAAGATGCCGATTGCGAGGAGCTCCTCGATCCGCCTCGCGATCGTCCGCTTTGAGGGTTGACTCTTCTTCAGGACGGCCGCCTGGATCTGTGCTGGCGACGCCCACTTCTTCGTGGCACTCAAAATCGCAACGTTCAGCTTGTCCTCGCGAATCGTCGTCGCCACTCGCTCGAGCGAATCGTGATGCGCGAGCTTGCTGATCGTGATGAGCATGTCCAACTTCCGTCCGATGTCATCGTTCGTCATTCCTGCTCCTCGGTTGTCGCCTTTTTCGTTTTGCGCCGCTTCGCCTTCGCGAGAGTGACGTTCACCGTCCCGGGCGTCGTACCCAGCAGCTCCGCGATCCTCGACGGCCCAAAGCCGGACTTGCTCAGCTCCTGGATGGCGGTGCTCTGGTTGTTGAGGTGAAGACGGATCTGCGTCGCCATCAGGCGGATGACCTCCTCCTGGGGATCCATCACGTCGCCTTCCAGCGTGTGAGCATCATCCGGACCGCGTCGCGCTTCTTTCCGGTGGCAATGGCGATGTCGTCCACCGACAGGCCCACGCGCGCCAGCAAGACCTCCGTCCGTTCCGCCCCTTTGTCGCTCGCGGTGCGGTGCTCACGCTCGTCGATCAGCAGCGCGAGCACGCCCAACATCGCCGCCTCCGGCGAGATCCGCTGTTGCTCCTGCGACTTCGACTTGACTGCCATTCCACGATCCTCCACTTGAGTGGTAATAATCATAGCGAGATTTTATAGTAAATCGCTGCAAATCAGTCGAACTTATGTTCGCTGACTAAGCTAGCACTATAGCAGGACGGAGGATGGGCTGGCGGACAGGTCGAGGTCGCAGGCGCAATAGCGGATCTCGCCGGCTGGCGTCGAGACCGCGATTGGCGGGCGACGAAGCGGCAGAGAGTGGCTGAGGCACCTTTCGCCCGGGTCATTTCAGCCACGACCGCGCTTGCGGTCGTCGCGGGTGTCTGGAACACTCGTTCCACGATCTGAGATGGCGACCGAACCGTCCGGCACCCAGGCGATCGACCGCGCGGCGCAGCTGCTCGTGCGCGTCGTCGAGTCCTCCGAGCCGCCGTCGATCGGCGAGCTCTCCGACCGACTCCGGTCTCCCGAAGAGCACGACCTCGCGCCTTGTCTCCGCGCTAGAGCGCCAGGGCCTTGTCCAGCGCCTCGGCGAACGCGGCCGCCTCCGACCCGGCCCGGTCCTCCTCCGGTACGCGAGCCGCGACGCGAGCCAGACGCTCGTCGAGCTCGCGGCGCCGAGCCTTCGCCGCCTCGCGGACGCCTCCGGCGAGACGATCAACCTCGCCGTTCCCGGCCCCGACGGGGTCGAGCACCTCGCGCAGGAGGACACCGCGCATTTCGTCGGCGTCACCGACTGGGTCGGCCGCCGCGTGCCGTTCGAGCTCGCCGCGAACGGCAAGTGCTTCCTCGACCTTCGGCGGCGCGGGCCACGCGCAATCGAAGGCGATCCGCGCGAACGGCTACGCGACCTCGATCGACGAGCTCGAGGTCGGGCTCACCGCCATGGCCGCGCCCGTGCTCGGCGCGAACGGCGTCGCGATCGCAGCGCTGTCGATTTCCGGTCCCACATCACGACTGAAAGCAGCGCATCGAAGAACTTGCACCGCTCCTCAAAAGCGAAGCCCAAACGCTCTCCCTACTGATGCGAGGTGCCGCATGACCCACGAAGAGATCCTCAAAGGCCTGTACGACAACACGCTCATCGGCAACGCGCCCGAGGTGAAGGACTTGACGAACGCCGGCCTCGCGGAAGGGCTCGAGCCGGAGTCGATGCTCTACGACGCGCTCATCCCCTCGCTCGAGGAGGTCGGCGCGCGCTTCGAGCGCGGCGACTTCTTCGTCCCCGAGATGCTCATCGCCGCACGCGCGATGCAGGGCGCGCTCGACATCCTCCGCCCACTGCTCGCCGAGACCGGCGCGCAACAGGTCGGCACCTACGTCATGGGCACCGTCAAGGGCGACGTGCACGACATCGGCAAGAACCTCGTCAACATCATGCTCGAGGGCGCCGGCTTCACCGTCCACGACCTCGGCGTCAACGTCGCGCCCGAGAAGTTCATCGACGCGATCAACGAGCACAAGCCCGACATCGTCGGCTTCTCCGCCTTCCTCACCACGACGATGCCGATGTTCAAGGCGAACATCAACGCGCTCGAGAAGGCCGGCATCCGCGACAACGTCATCGTCATGGTCGGCGGCGCGCCCGTCACGCAGGAGTACGCCGACCGCGTCGGCGCCGACGGCTACGCGGCCGATGCTTCTACTGCCGTCCGCCTCGCCAAGGATCTCATCGCACGCCGCCGGAGCGCCGTCCCCGCGTGATCGAGCTCGTCGAGGCCGCGGTCAAGAAGCCGATCTTCGGCTGCCACATGTGCGGCCAGTGCGTGCTGCACTCGACCGGCCTCACCTGCCCGATGGAATGCCCGAAGACGCTCCGCAACGGGCCATGCGGCGGCGTCCGCCCCGACGGGCAGTGCGAGGTGAAGCCCGAGATGCGCTGCGTCTGGGTGAAAGCCGTCGAACGCTCGCGCCGCCTCCCGTGGGCGCACGAGATCCACGACATCCGCCCGCCCGTCGACAACCGCCTCGAGGGAACCTCCTCGTGGGTCAACCTCTACACCGGCCGCGACAAGCAGACGCCGAAGGGATGGCATGTCGAGGCTTGAGGACGCACTCGCCGCCGGACGCTTCGCCGTCACCGCGGAGCTCCTCACCGTCGACGCCGGCGGGCTCGACGCCGTGCAGGAGCGCTTCGCCCGTACGCGGACTACGTCGACGCGACGAACGCGACCGACAACACCTCCGCGCACGCGCACGCGTCGCCGCTCGCCGTCGCGATCGCGCTCAAGCAGCTCGGCATGGAGCCCGTCATGCAGCTCACGTGCCGCGACCGCAACCGCATCGCGCTCGAGGCCGAGATCGCCGGCGCCGCGCTGCACGGCATCGAGAACATCTGCTGCCTCACCGGCGACGACGTCACCGCCGGCGACGAGCCCGAGGCGCGCCGCGTCTTCGACCTCGACTCCATCCAGCTGCTTGCGCTCGGCACCGCCATGGCGAACGGCACGTATCTCTCCGGGCGCAAGATCGACCCGGCGCCGCACCTCTTCCTCGGCGCGGTCGAGAACTCCGGCGCGCCGCCGTTCGACTACCGCGTCGACCGCGCGCTGAAGAAGGTGCGCGCGGGCGCGCGCTTCCTCCAGCTCCAGGTCGGCTTCCGGCCGGAGCAGATCGAGGCGTTCATGCGCGAAGCGGTGGAGAAGGAACTCGCCGACCAGTGCGCGCTCCTCCCGTCCATCTGCCTCGTCCGCTCGCCGAAAGCCCTGCGCTACATCGACGCGAACGTGCCCGGGATCGAAGTCCCGGCCGCGATCATCGAGCGCTGCGAGCGCGCCGCCGACCCCGAGGCCGAGTGCTTCGAGGTCGCGTGCGAGCTCGCCGAGCACGCTCGCTCGCTGCCAGGCGTCGCCGGCCTGCACCTCATCAGCTTCCGCCGCGAGGCCGGCATCGCCCGCCTCTGCCAACGACTCAACATTCCGACGAGGGAGACACGTGCAGACAGTCGTCCAGTCGCCGTCTAGAACGGTCGTCATCGGCCCC
>CAVOMK010000010.1:0-133257 GCA_963697005.1 uncultured Actinomycetes bacterium
GTCGAGCCGAAGGCGAAGCGCGACTGGAAGCAGCTGTCGCTTCCCAAGATGTCAATGCCGAAGCCGGCGCCGCGCAGCCACGTGACGCAGCGGCCACCAGGTCAAGCGCCTCGTCGGCCTGAAGATCGGTGCGTCGCAGCTCGCCGCCGCGCGCGTGTCGAACAACGGCGCCGCGGAGCTCCTCCAGGTCGCGCGCCAGCCGCTCGAGCCTGGCGTCGTCGTCGGCGGCGAGGTCCGCGACCCCGAAGCGCTCGCGGTCGCGCTCAAGCAGTTCTTCGCGAAGAACAAGCTGCCGAAGAAGAACGTGCGGCTCGGCATCGCCAGCAACCGCATCGGCGTGCGCGTCTTCGATCTCGTCGGCATCGACGACGAGAAGCAGATGGAGAACGCGATCCGATTCCGTGCGCAGGAGGCGTTGCCGATTCCGATCGACGAGGCCGTCCTCGACTATCACGTCCTCGGCGAGACGATCGACGAAGACGGCACGAAGCTCCAGCGCGTCCTGCTCGTCGTCGCATACCGCGAGCTCGTCGATCGCTACGTCTCGGCATGCAGGAAAGCCGGCATCTCGCTCGCCGGCGTCGACCTCGAGGCGTTCGCGCTCCTACGCGCGCTCGGCGCTCCGCGAGCCGAGGAGGCGCAGGCCGACGCCGCGGTCGTGGCGGTCGCGATCGGGCACGATCGTTCGACGTTCGCCGTCTCCGACGGCCGCATCTGCGAGTTCACGCGCGTCATCGAGTGGGGTGGATCGACGCTCAACGTCGCGATCGCCCGTGCGCTGGACTCGGCGCCGTCGGAGGTCGAGTTCGTCAAGCGCCTCGTGTCGCTCGACACCGAGGACGTGCCGGAAGGGATGGAGGAGGAGCGTTACGCGCTCGCCGTCGAAGCAGTGCGCAAGCAGGTGCAGGCCTTCGCACGCGAGCTCGTCTCGTCTCTCCAGTTCTACCAGCATCAGCCCGGGTCGCTCGGCATCGGCGAGATCGTCATCACCGGCGGAACGGCTGCGCTCGCCGGTCTCGCAGGCGAGCTCGAGCGCCTGATCGGCGTGCGCGTTCGTATCGGCGACCCGCTCGCACGGATGAAGGTGCCGAAGAAGCTTGCGGTCGAGGATGAGGTCGGCTCCTTCGCCATCGCCATCGGGCTCGGGATCGAGGACTAGCGATGCGTGCCGTCAACCTCCTCCCGAGCGAAGCGCGGCGCCGCGTCTCGCAGCGCGCCGAATCACGTGGTCCTTGCGGCCGCGGTCGCCGGCGTGGTCGTCGTCGCCGTCATCGGCGGCGGCAACCTGCTCGAGTCCTCGCGGGTGGCGAGCACGCAGAACGTGCTGAACGCGGCGAAGCTCCAGCTCGCCGGAACGCCGCTCCCGCCGGCGACGCCGCACGTCACGCCTCCGCCGCCCGTCGTCGCCGCTCAGATGCAGCCGCGCCTGCCGGCCGTGTCGACCGCGCTGTCCACCCGCATCGCGTGGGACCGGATCCTGCGCGAGTTCTCGCTCGTCCTGCCGAGCGACGTCCAGCTGACAACGCTCCAGCTGACCGCTGCGGGAGCGGGCGCTTCCGCCAGCAGTCTCCAGCTCTCCGGCGTCACGTTCTCGTACGGCAGCGTCGCCCGCCTCCTTGCCCGGATGGCGCTCATCCCCGATCTGACGGGCGTGACGCTCGGCACACGACCGTCCACGGACCGGATCGTGTCCTTCTCGGTGAGCGCGGTCGTGAAGGGAGCGGCGCCGGCGGCGGTCGCGCCCATCCTGCCGACCACCACGACGACCGGGAGCCCTCGTCATGAAGAAGAACGTGAGCCTCCACCTGAGCTTCCCGAAGCCGGCGCAGTTCGCGCTCGTCGGCGTCGGGCGGCCCTGTCGTTCTGCTCCTGGGCTGGATGGTGCTGCTCGGGCCGAAGCAGAAGGAGATCTCGAACCTCAACTCGCAGACCGCGGCCGTGAACCAGCAGATCGCCGACGATCTCACGCGCGCGTCCACCGCCGAGGGGCCGGGAGCGCGCCGACGCTCAAGGTCGCGGACGTCTACAAGCTCACGACGGCGATGCCGTCGATTCTCGACATGCCCGACCTTCTGCTCGAGCTCGACCAGACCGCGAGCGCAGCCGGCGTCAGCCTCACCTCGATCGCGCCTACCGCCCCGGCGACGGACCCAGCGGGCTACTCGACGGTCAAGGTCGCTCTCAACGCGACCGGGAACTTCTACTCGCTCACCGACCTCCTGTACCGGCTGCGCAATCTCGTGTACGTGCGCGAGCGGAGCGCTCCAGGCGAACGGGCGCATCTTCACCGTCGACAGCATCACCCTGACGCCCTCGGAGAAGGTGGTCACGGCTGCGATCACGCTCACGACGTACGTCTACGGGCCGGCGGCGACGACGGCGGTCGCGCCGGCGGCGCCCGAGACGACCTCGACCACGTCCACCACGCCTGGCTCCTCCACGGGGCCGTCGGCGGCAGGAGTGACTCCCTGATGGCCAAGACCAAGAAGCCGAAGGTCACGAAGCAGCTCGACCGCGCGCAGGAGAAGGCGCGGAAGCAGAAGCGCATGGCCGCCCTGCTCGGTGTCTTCCTCGTGCTCGTCCTCGTGTACGAGGTTCCGCACACGATGAAGCTCATGAACAAGACGGCGAAGGCACCGATCGTCACGTCGTCCGCCACGGCGCCCCCGGCCGCAACGGGGACGAGCCCCGCGGCGACGCCGTCTTCGACTACCTCTGCGTCGTCGCCGCCCGCGGTCACACAGCTCCCGGCGGCCACCTCGTCGTCATCGGGCGACAGCGGCCTCGTCGCGGCGGTTCAGGTGACTCCGGATCCGGGGCAGCTGACCCAGTTCGAGCGCTTCGCGAGCAAGGACCCGTTCTCGCAGTCGGTCCAGAAGACGCCCAGCACGGCGACCGCTGCGTCCGGCGGCTCCAGCCCGGCGTCTGGGGCCGAAGACAGCCGACGGCTCCGAAGACCCCGACCCCGCCGGCGCCGCCGCCCACGACGGCGGTCGATCTCGCTCAACGGCGAGCTCACGAGCGTGTCGGTCGGCGGTCCGTTCCCGACTGCCGGTGTGACGTTCACCACGCCGGGTCGCTCTTCCTGCTCGACTCGCTGACGAAGACGACGGCGAAGGTCTCGATCGTCGGCGGCTCGTACGCCGACGGTGCGCCCGCGCTGACGCTCACGGTCGGCAAGCCGGTCACGCTCCAGAACACGGCCGACGGGACGCGCTACACGCTCATCCTCGAGCCGCAGGGCACACCGGTGCCGACGTCGACCACGCCGGCGTCGACGACCCCGACGTCGACGACGCCGTCGGTCGTGCCGTCGTCCCCGAGCGGCTGACGCTCCTACGCTGCGGCGGAGGAGTACGCGCCCGCGAGCATCGCGAGGTCGGCGAGCTGGCGGCGGGACTCGGCGATCACGGCGTCGTACTCGCGCAGCTCCGTCCGGCTGGCGCCGCGCTCGGCGAGCAGCCGGCGGATGAGGACGAGGCCCTGGATATGCCCGAGCTCGGCGTCGACGTCGCGCTGAGGGTCGGTGAGCTTCCTGTACATGGCCGCGACGTTCGCGGCCGCGCGGGCGCGATCCTCCTCGCGTTCTCAAGACCCCGGCGCGGCTGCCGATAGCCCCTTCGTATGGCCTCGTACGCCTATTCGGCGATCAACGCCCAGGGCATGGAGCTCGCGGGCGAGATCAGCGCGCCCGACCTCGCCGGCGCGCGCGAGCAGCTGCGCCTGAAGGGCCTGCTCGCGGAGTCCCTGCGCGAGGTGGGCGGCGGCACAGCGCCGAAGGCAGGATCGACTCCCGCTACCACAAGGTCAAGTCGAAGTCGCTCCAGATCTTCTCCCGCCAGTTCGCGACGATGATCGAGGCCGGACTCAACGTCGTCGGCGTCGCTCGTCATCCTCGAGCAGCAGACGGACGACCCCGCGCTCGCCGCCGTCGTCAAGGACCTGCGCGGCGACGTCGAAGGCGGCCTTCTCCTGTCGGAGGCGATGGCGAAGCACCCGCGCGTCTTCAGCCGCCTCTACGTCGCGATGGTCGAGGCCGGCGAGGCCGCCGGCATCCTCGACATCGTCCTCGACCGCGTCGCGTTCCAGATCGAGAAGCAGGAGCAGATCCGGCGCCGGATCAAGAGCGCAATGACCTACCCGACGATGGTGCTCATCTTCGCGACGCTCGTCCTCATCGGCATGCTCATGTTCCTCGTCCCGATCTTCGAGGGCATCTTCAAGACACTCAACGGCCAGCTGCCGACGCTGACCCTATACGTCGTCAGCGCGTCGCACATGCTGAAGAGCGCGCCGTACGTCCTCCTCATCATCCCGGGCGGACTGTGGTCGTTCTTCCGCTGGAAGCGGACCGAGCGCGGCCGCCAGATCTGGGACACCTTCAAGCTGAAGCCTGCCGATGAAGATCGGCGACACGGTGCGCAAGATAACGATGGCGCGGTTCTCGCGGACGCTGTCGACGCTCGTCGCCGCCGGCGTGGACATCATCAAGGCGCTCGAGATCACCGGGCAGACGGCCGGCAACTGGGTGGTGGAGGAAGCGCTCGCCGATGTCCGCGTGAAGGTGCACGAGGGCGTTCCGATCGCACAGCCGCTGCTCGAGAACGACGTGTTCCCACCGATGGTCAGCCAGATGGTGAAGATCGGCGAGGAGACGGGAGAGCTCGAGAAGATGCTGACGAAGATCGCCGACTTCTACGAGGAAGAGGTCGACGCCGCCGTTGCGTCGCTCACGTCGATCATCGAGCCGCTCATGATGATCGGCGTCGGCATCATGGTCGGGGTCATCCTCATCTCGATGTACCTGCCGATGTTCAAGATGCTGCACCTCGTCAGCGGTACCGGCACCGACAGCGGCACCACCGGCGGCTAGACCCTCAGCTCGTCGGCACGGCGGCGTAGCGCACGAGCAGCGCCAGGCCGAGCAGCAGCAGCAGCACGACGACGAGCCAGAAGATCGATCGTTGCGAGCGCAGCACGGCGCTCATTCTCTCTCACCTGCCCGACGGCGGTACAGGGGTGCGGCTGCGGCCGTGGCGACGTCCTGCGGATACGTCAGCCGCGCGCGCCACAGGAGGACGGCGCTGGCGGCGAGCGGCACGAGCATGACGAAGAACGTCCACTGGAGGCCGCCGCGTCCGCCGCCGAAGACGTGGTCCGAGACGGCGCCGAAGAGGAGCGGCGCGAGCGCCTGGGCGAGGGAGCGCAGGAGCGTCCGCACCGCCTCCGCGCGTCCCCACAGGAGCGGCGGCATGATGTCGAGGCGCGCGGCGTCGAGGGGCGGGTTCTGCGCGGAGAGCAGGAAGGCTGCCGCGGTGAGGTAGGGAAGCGCAGTCGCCACCCCGCGGGTCGCGATCGCTGGGATGAAGAAGACGACCGTGAGCGACGCCGTGACGGCGGCGGTGAGGATGCGCCCGTTCAGGTGCCCGCGGCGCAGGATCCGGTCGCCGATGGCTCCGCCCGCGAGGACACCGAGCACGGCGCCGGCACCGACGACGATGAGCAACAGGTTCGCGAGCGCCTGGCCGATCCCGTACTGCTCCTTCGCGAACTCGGCGCCGAAGGTCTGGAGGCCGGCGAGGAAGTAGTAGCCGCACGCGCTCGCGGCCACGAGGATGATGTTCGTCTTGATGCGCAGCACGTAGCGGGTCGCGGCGACGATGTTCAGCTCCCGCGGGTCGCGCTCGAGGACGAGCTCGGGGTCGGGCTCGAGCGCGCTCTCGCGTGCGAGGCGCTGGGCGTCGGTCTCGTGCGGCGCGTCCGGGTCGGCCTCCGGCGGAGGCGCCGTCTCGTGCACGAGCGCGCCCTTGCCGCCGCGCCGCGGCTCGGGCAGGCGCATGACGAACCACGCGAGCGCGAGCGCGGGCAGGCCGAGGATGACGAAGGCGGCGCGCCACGAGAGGGCGGCGATGTCGCCGGTGACGGCGAAGCCGAACCCGGCTCCGAGCAGCTCGCCGGTGAGGATGAAGCCGTAGATCTTGCCGCGCTCGTGGCTGCCGAAGTAGTCGCCGACGAGCGAGGCGACGAGCGGGCCCGCGGCTGCCGTGACGGCGCCGAGGAAGAGCCGCGCGATGAGCAGGTCGTGGAAGCCGCTGACGGAGGCGCTCCAGAACATCGCCCCGGCCCAGAGCACGATGGCGAGGCCGAGGATCGTCGTCCGGCGGACACGGTCTGCGAGGACGCCGAACGGGAGGGTGGCGACCGCGCCGACGAGCGCCGTCGCGGTGACGAGGAGGCCGATGTCGGTGTTGCTGACGTGGAGGGCGTGCCGCAGCTCCGTGGCCGACGCTCCGACGGTTGCCGTGTCCGCGCCGCTCAGGCCGAGGACGCAGGCGAGGACGACGATGACCCGGCGCCGCTCCTTGCCGCCGAGCACGTCGGTGAGTGCGTCGGAGGCCGCGCCGGCGGCGGCCGACGCGAGCGAGGCGAGACTCGCGAGCACCCGTCGTTCCTGCATGGGGCTCTGAGTCTGATCGTTCGCCGCCTACTTGCGGCGCCGGACCCGCGCTTCGCGGGCCCGGCGCCGCACGGTCCTCACCGGAGCGCGACCCGGAAGGAGACGAGCAGGCGGGTCGAGATGCCGCCCGCCAGCGGATCGCCGGACTTGCGCGCACGCAGGAACAGGACGAGCAGCTCCTGATGGCGGGCCGCGGGGAATCCGCTCAGCTGGTTCATCGCCAGCGTCGCGTATCCGTCCGTGCCCGTCGTCGCCTCGGGCGGGATCGAGTACTGGTTGTACGGGATGCCCGCGCCGTAGACGAGGGCGCCCTGGACCGGGCGGCCGTTGCAGGCCGTCACGCGCACGCGCAGCTGGAGCGTCCGCGCGTCCGGGGTGACGATGCCCGGGGTGAGCGACTGCTGGTCGATGACGAGCCGCGCGGGCGGCGCGACGTCGTTGACCTGGATCGTCCCCGAGCCCGACGTCGGGCAGCCGTTCGTGACGGTCGGGGCCGGTGCCTGGACAGCCGCCGTCGGCACCGAGGTCGAGCTCGTCGACCCGGCGCTGTTCGTCGCCGTGACGGTGGCGCGCAGCGTCGCCCCCGCGTCCACCTGCACGAGCTTGTACGTGGCGGCCGTCGCGCCGCCGATCGCCGCGCAGTTGCTGCCCGTCTGGTCGCACCGGCTCCACGTGTACGCGTAGCCGGTGGGGCTGCCGTTCCACGAGCCGTTCGAGACGGTGAGCGTCGAGCCGACCTGCGTCGTGCCGGAGACGGCCGGTACCTGCGTGTTCGCCGGCGCCGACGCGCTCGAGACGGTTGCGGTCGGTGCCGACGTCGACTGGGCGGAGCCGTCCGCGTTCGTCGCGGTGACGGTCACGCGGATTGCGTGTCCGACGTCGGCCGCGGCGGCGGTGTACGAGCTCGCGGTCGCGCCTGCGATCGCGGCGCAGCCGTCGCCGTTCGCGTCGCACCGGCTCCACGCATACGCGTAGCCCGTCGGGCTGCCGGTCCACGTCCCGGTGGTGGCGGTGAGCGTGGATCCTTCCTGCGGCGTCCCGGAGACGGTCGGTGTGGCCGTGTTCGCCGGCGCCGCCTGGGCGGCGGCGTGGCTGTCCTTCGGTACGCCGAAGACGGCACCGATCGCGAGCGCTGCGACGGCGATGACGATCGCCGCCGGCCAGCGCCGGCGGCGTGTGTTCTCTGGCATGGCTTGTTCCCCCTTGTCGCCTGGGCGAGAGCTAGTCGTACTCCGATATGTCTAGCCTGCCCGTGCGTGGAGTCCTTCAACGTCGTGTCAGGCGGAGGTAAAACGCGTCCACTGGCCGCCGACCTGGCCCCCACGTAAGCTCTGTCCCATGAAGGGTGCCGACAAGCAGAAGAAGGGCGTCAAGAAGGCGCCGCAGAAGTCGCTGAAAGAGAAGCGCGCCGACAAGCGCGCGGCCGAGAAGAACCGGCCTCTCTAGCTGAGGCTTGAAGCGAAATTCGGCCGGGCCGGATGACGCCCCAGGCGCGGCGCGGGATCAGCACGTTCGGCCACGACGCGTAGCTCTGCTACGCGCCGCGACCGCCCGCACTGCCCCGCTTGGCCTGGAGCGCCTCCGACTGCGGCCGAATTTCCCATCAAGCCTCTGGCCTAGCGCCTCCGGCGAACGAGGTACCGCGCCAGGACTCCGAGGGCGAGCGCGCCGAGAACGGCGGCGAGGATGATCTCGCGGTCGTGATTCGTGCTCGGCTTCGCGGACGCCGACGCGGGCTTGAGCTTCAAGCCGTCCGCCGCAGCGAGCACCGTCACGCCCTCCTTCGCCGCGGCGAGGAGACCGGCGGCGCCCGGCGCGATGCGGATCTTGGAGAGCGCCGCGTACTCGGCGGCGGTCGAGTGCTTCGGCCAGTTGAAGCCGAAGCCGTTCGGCATGACGATGAGCAGTCGCTGCTTGTACAGGAAGCTGAGCTCGAGCCCGAGGAACTTCGCGTATGTCTGCGGCTTGCGCCAGAGCGCGGTGACGGAGCCCATGTCGTAGCTGCTCCAGATGACGGCGACGCGGATGCGGTAGCCCGCCTTGTTCGCCGCGGTCACGAGCGACGTGAACTCCGCCGCCTGCGCTTTCGGGAACTTCGCGTCGTACGGGAGGAACACCTTGGCGGCGTAGAGGTAGTCGCTCGCGGGGTCGCCGTCCGCGCGCGCGGCGGGAGCGGCGACGCACGCGGCGAGCAGCGCGAGCGCGACGAGCCGCTTCATCCGTTCGCCCGGTCCACGAGCACAACGGTAAACGGCTGCGCGCCCGGCGGCTGCGACGTCGAAGGTCAGTCCCCAGCGTCCGACCATCACGAGCGCCGCCGTCGAGTGCTCGTACAGCCCGGGCGAGCGCTCGGCCAGCCGGTAGGCCTGGTTCGGCATCTCCATGTCGAGCATCGCGAACGTCGCGATCACGGTCGCGCCGCGCACGGGGGCGCCGTTGCGCGTGATCTTCACGGCGAAGTCGTCCGGCACAGCGACCTTGTTCGGCGTCACGCGGATCTCGAGCCGGTAGCCGCCGTGCTCGGCGACGGTCGTCACCGGTCCCGGGCCGGTGTGCGCGGTCACCGCGCCGAGGCTCGCGAGCGCCTTCGGCGGCGGCGGCAGGCTCGAGAGGATCGCCGCCGCGAGGACGGCGCCCGCGACGAGCACGACCTCGACGCCCACGAGCCGGCGGAGGAGCAACGGCCGCCGCCGGCGCCGTCTCGGCGCGCGCGAGCGCGGGCTTCGTGCGCAGGAGGTTGACGGCGGCGACGAGCATCGCCGTGAGGAGGATGGCGGCCTTGGCGATGATCGCCGTGCCGTACGACGTCTGCCAGAGCGAGGCGAGCGTCGGGAGGTGGAGGACGGAGGCGCCGATCGCCGGAGCCGAGCAGCACCATGACGGAGACGAATGCCATGTTCGAGAAGCGGGGCACGCAGACGGCGAGTCCGGCGGTGCGCCGCGCGGCCGGCAGGCTCTTCCAGAGGACGAGGAGCCCGGCGAGGCCGCCGAGCCAGAGCGAGCCGGCGGCGAGGTGGAGCCAGTCGAAGGCGAGCGCGAGCGCGCGCGGAGACGTCTGCGCCGCGTGCCCGGCCGCGCCGGGGACGAGCAGCGCCGCTCCCGCGGCGAGCAGAGCGCCCCACAGGGAGAGCAGGCCGGCCACCGACCGCTTCGGCAGCTCCGGGCGGTCGAGCCAGATCGCTACCGCGCCCGCCGCCGCGAAGAGGGCGAGGAGCAGCTCGAGCCGGAGATAGCCGCGCCCGAACGCCGACACGCTCATGAGCGGCACGAGCGCGCCGAACGACCAGAACGAGCGCAGCGCAAACTGCGCCGTCGCCGTCAGGACGTAGAGCGGCGTCGAGACGAGGGCGACCGCGAGGGCGAGCGCGAACGAGAGCGTGAGGGCGCGCAGCCGCGTTCCCTCGACGCGGGCGACGACCGGCCTGGCGACGACGGCCCGGAGCACGAACAGGCCGATCGCGGCAAACAGCGACACGAACATGAGCCATCGCAACGTGATGAGCCCGCGGCGTCACGGCGGTCTCGGACAGCGATGGGATGACGAACTGCGGCGGCGGGCCGGGGTTCGGCCCGACGCGGAAGGTGAACGCGCCGCGGACGGGATGTCCGTCGGCCGAGATCGCCCGCCAGAACACGAGGTACCAGCCCTCGGCGAGGTGCCGGAGCGGCGCGTCGAGCTCGTACGGATTCGCGGCCGAGCGGTGCAAGGCGCCGTCGACCTGCTGGTGGCCGGCGGCGTCGGTGACAGACACGATCAGCGAAGCGCGGCTCGACCACCTCGTCGTAGACGAGGCGCACCGACGCCGGCGGAGTGTCGACCTCCGCGCTCGCGGCCGGGAACGTCTTGAGCAGCGCGGCGTGCGCCCACGCGGCCGACGGCAGCGCAAGCGCCGCTGCGGCGACGCCGGCGGTGACGAGTGCGCGCCTCACCGCACCTGCAGCGTGAACGGCGCGGTGAGCACGACGCCGTCGAGCTTGCATTGCAGGAACAGTCGCCACGTTCCGGCGATGGGCACGAGCACGCCGACCTTGAGGTGCCCCGGCGTCGCGGACGTCCCGGTGACCTTGGCCGCACCGAAGACGCTCGTGCACCCGGTCGTGCCCGGCGCGCACACGTGCGTGTGGAAGTAGTCGAGGCTGCCGCGGCGGAAGAAGATCGCGTGCGCGAGCGCGCCGTACCACGTGGTGAACTGCGCGGGCGCGCCGCTCGGCGTCGTCACCGTGAAGTCGAGGAAGTTCGGCTGCACCGCCCGCAGATGCGGCGTGCCGTGCAGCGTGAACCGGTAGCCGTCCACCGTCTCGCTCGCCTGGAACTTCGGCAGCGGCTGCGGCCGGTACGTCCCCGCGACGCGGAGCGACGAGAAGAGCTGGAAGTTCGGCACCGGGCCGCTCGTCTGCGGATAGACGTCGATGACGACGCGGTACGGGCCCGGCTCGCGTGAACGTGATCGTGTCGCTGATGCGTCCGTTCGGGCCGACCGGCGGGTGCTGGTGCACGATCGTGGCGAGATCGCGGCGCACGATGATGAGGTGCACACCCGTGTGCGGCCCGGGGCCGTGCTTGAACCGCGTGAGCGGCTTCCCGTCCGGCTGGAGGATCGTGAACGAGACGCGCGTCGGCACTCCCGCTTTCACGGGTGCGGCCGGGGCGAAGCCGGAGAGCGTGTAGGTGCGCGCGGCGCCGACGGTGATCGTCGGCGCGGACGACCCGCCGCCGCAGCCGGCGCGAGCACGGCGCGACGAGCGCGATAGCCTCCAGCAGGTGCTGGTACCGACGCCCATCGGCCCGGGACCGGAGTACCACCCGCGCCCGGCGATGCACGCGCCGTGCGCCCCTGCGACGAGCACTGCGCGGCGCATGCACCTCGAGCTCTTCGCGAACGGCTTCGCGGTCATCGTCCCGGCGCGCATCGGCATTCGCAGCCCGCGCTGCCGTGCTCATGTCTGGACGCGCGACCCGACCGGCGTCGTCGAGCTCGACGCGCCCGCCACGCTCGGCAGGCTGTTCGCGATCTGGGGTCAGCCGCTCGGGCGGCGGCGACTGCTGGGCTTCCACGGCGCTGTCTCCCTCTTTCGGAATGGCGTGCGCGTGCGCGGCGATCCGAGCCTCGCTCGACGCTCCGCGACGGTGACGAGGTGGTGCGTCGAGATCGGCGGCTACGTGCCGCCGCACCGGAGCTATCGCTTCGTTCCTCACTGAGGCCCCGGAGTTCCGTGCAGCAGGACGACGACGAGGACGACCGCGGCGATCCCCGCGGCGAGTGCGAGGACGGCCGCGAGCAGACGCGCGTTCACGCCGCCTCCAGGGACGGCCTGCGCAGATGCCCGAGCGTCGAGGCGGCGAGCACGCCGCCGCCGGCTCCGAGGACGAGGGCTGCGGACGTCCGGGCGAAGAGGCTCGGAAGGACGCTGAGCGCGACCGAGTGCGTCAGCAGGGGCAGCATCGCCAGCCCCTCGTAGAGGCCGCCGAAGCCGACGAGGAACGCGGTGAACACACGTGCGCTCTCGGAGCGGCGCGTGAGGCCGTAGAGCGAGAGCGACGCCGACCGCGCAGGTGAGCGCGATCTCGACGTCGCCGACGATCGGGACGTCCGGCCGGCCGTAGAGCTCGCGTCCGACGCGCAGCGCCCAGGTGAGCGCGGTGACCGTGAAGCCGAGCGCCACGAGGATCGCGCTCGAGCGCGCCGCGACGAGGCCGGCCGCGAGTGCGGCGGCCACCGCCAGCCCGATCCACGCCCACGTGCGGCCGGGCGGCTGGAAGTCGAGAACGCCGTGGACCCGGAGGCGGCGTCCGTCGGCGATGAGCGGCACCGACCATGGCCCCACGGTGCCGGCCGAGCTCCGGCCGCGGGCAAGCGGCTCGAGCACGTGCAGGCGGTGCTCGTGCCAGGCGTACGCGTGGCCGCTCGTCACCCGGTGCCAGAGCGGCGGCGCGTTCGGATTCGCCGAGGGGCGCAGGTCGAACCGGTCGATCCGGTCGGCCTGGGCCGTGAGCGAGCGGAGGTTCAGCCACACACCGCGGCGGTCGAAGCGGAGCAGCGGCTCGCCGAGCGTGCCCGGCACGGTCACGACGACCGTCCCGGGCACGCGCAGCCACAACGTCTGATCACCGTCGACGACCTTCGCGTCGAACGCCGGAGCCGCCGGCGTGAAGCCCGTGACGCGCGCGGTGAAGTTCGTCGCCACGGGCAGCGTCTTGCCGACGTGGGCCGACGCGACCTGCGGCATCGCCGCCGCCGCGAGCCCCGCGACCGTCGTCACGAGCGCGATCCTCACGTCAGCGACCGGCCTCCCCGCGCGGCGAGCGAGCCGACGGAGACGAGCAGCGCGAGCGCGCCGAGCGCGAGCGCGACGATCGTCAGCGTCGAGGTACCGCCGCCGCCGATGGACGAGAGCGCCTCGATCGTCGGCGCCGGCGTGTCGGACGACTCGGGGCCGGTCCAGTCGACGACAGACCCGTCGGAATAGGTCTGCTGCACGTCGAACGTGTACGTCTTCGCGCCGTTCGTGGACGCGTTGAAGCGGAAGACCGCGTCCTCGTCGGTGGGGACGTGCCCGCCGGTCCAGGTCACCTTCTGGACGACGGCGCTCTCGCCCGACCCGGTCGCCTGCACCTGCATCTTCCAGCCGGCGGGCGGCGGCTCGAACGAGTCGATCGCGAAGCCGGCGGGAACGGTGAGCTCGATCTCGGTCGTCGTGAGCTTGTCCTTCTCCGTCGGCACGGAGAGCGTGAACTGCTGGAGCTTCTTGTCGAGCGCGACCGCCGGGCTGACGATCGCGTGCGCGGATGCGGCCGCGGCCGTTGCGAGCGCTGCGAGCGCGACGAGCGCGCCGAGCGCGAGCCGATGCTTCATGTCTCCTCCTTCGCGGGATTGATCGTCTTGGCTAGGCCAGGACGACGCGAGGAGGCCCGCGTGCGAGCCGCGAGGCAGCGGCGAGACGAGTGCGAAGAGCGGTGGGCGCGGCCGGCACGGCGACGTGTGGCCGTTCGCGCGGCACCGGCCGTGCGAACGCGCGGCCGATCCGCGCTGCGGCGCGGAGGAGCAGCCGCGCCGCGAGGTACGCGAGCAGTCCGACCGGGAGCTGGAGCAGCAGGCCGGGCAGGAACGTCGGTGCCAGCACGGCCTGCCAGGCGAACGTGCCGGTGTGGAGCGAGAGCTCGAGCAGCTCCTGCACGGCGAACGCGAGCGGTGGGAGCGCCCCGAACGCCCACGCCGGCAGCGGCCTCGACGCGCGTCCCCGCGCCGCGTCCGCCGCCGCCAGGACGAGCGAGACGAGCACGCACGCGGCGGCGATTCCGAGCGCGAGCGGGAGCCACGCCGCGTATGCGTGGCCCGTCGCGAGGAGGTGCAGCAGCCGGGCGTGCGCCTGCGGGTACACGAGCCGGTACGCGACCGTGTGCGCGAGCTGCGTGCCGGCGAGCATCAGCGGCACGGCGACGAGCCAGGCGGCGCTCCGTCTCATCCGGGGAGAATCTACTTGCCGCGCAGACGTGAAGCGAGCCGCGTGAGCAGCGGCTTTGGCGGCTCCGGCTCAGGGGCGACGACGGGCTCGGCCTCGTCGGGGGCGATCGAGCGCGGGACGGCCTGGCGCTCACGCTGGGCGCGGATGGCTGCGTTCATCTCCTCGCGGTGCGACTGCTCCGCCATCCGCCATTCGTACGCCGTCGGCGTCTAGGATCCTGCCCGGATGTGCTTCGACCTCGATTCCGCCCCGCCGATCCCGGTCATCTCGGGGGCCGCCGTCTCCCATGACGATCTCGTGCTCGAGGCGGCGGACGGAAACCGGCTCGCCGCCTTCGCGGCCGCGCCCGACGAGCCCGCGGCGACGGGGATCGTCATCCTCCCGGACGTCCGGGGCCTGTACCGCTTCTACGAGGAGCTCGCCCTTCGCTTCGCCGAGCGCGGCTACGCCGCCGTCGCCTTCGACTTCTACGGCCGCACCGCCGGCGTGGCGAAGCGTCCCGACGACTTCGACTACGCGCCGCACCGGCAGCAGACGACGCCCGAGGGAGTGCAGGCGGACGTCGCCGCATGCGTCGCGTATCTCCGCGACCGGGGCGTCCGGTCCATCGTCACCGTCGGCTTCTGCTTCGGCGGCAAGCACTCGTGGCTCGCGGCCGCGGCCGGGCACGGGCTCGCCGGCGCGGTCGGCTTCTACGGCCAGCCGAATCCGGAGGCGATCGAGCGGGCGCGGGACATCGCCGCGCCGATCCTCGCGCTTCAGGCCGGCGCCGACGGGCACATCTCCGCCGACGACAACGCCGCCTTCGACGCCGCCCTGACCGAGGCCGGCGTCGAGCACGAGGTGGTCGCCTACGAGGGCGCGCCGCACAGCTTCTTCGACCGCAAGCAGGACGAGTTCGCCGACGCCTCGGCGGACGCGTGGCGGCGGACCCTCGCCTTTCTCGAGAAGCACGCCTGAGCCGCCTTCAGCGTTCGCTCGCGGCCGTCCGGACTGAGCGTGTGGTCCCGCCGCAGGCGCGACCGCACGCGCGGAACGAAACCGGCGTCCACACCTCTAAGAGCCCACGGGCTTTGCCCGTGGGCGTTTTCCGCGAAGCGGGAACCTCACTTCGGTCGAAGAGCGTCGGCTCTTCGACCGAGTTCGGCGACCGCGCGGGCGAGCGCGGGCTCGACCGGGCCTGGCCGGTACCCGAGCTCGGCTTCCGCCTTCGCGCAGCTGAAGAACATCGGCAGCCGCGCGAGCGCGACCTCGTTCCGGTTGACGAGCCCGAGCACGGCGGCGGCGCGGGCGACGCCGTAGGGCACGCGGATGCGCGGCCGCGGCCGCCCGGCCAGCTTCGCGATGAGGGCGAAGAGGTCGCCGAGCCACATGTCCGTGCCGCCGAGGAGGTAGCGCTCGCCGGGACGCCCGCGCTCGAGCGCGAGCGCATGCCCTTCGGCGACGTCGCGCACGTCGACGACGTTCACGCCCGTCGTCGGGATGTAGCCGCGGAACCGTCCGCGCGCGACGCCGGCGACCATCGCGCCCGTCGGCGTCGGCCGGCGATCGCCGTCGCCGACGGGCGTCGTCGGGTTGACGACCACCGCACCGGCCGCGAGCGCGAGCTTCTCCGCCTCGAGCTTCGTCCGCTTGTACGGGATGGCGAGCTCCCAGGCCGGCGGCCCGTCGGCCTCGGTCGCCGGGCGCCCGGCGACCGGCCCGCACGTCGCGCACGTGCTCGTGTGGACGATCCGCCGCACGTCCGCCCGGGCCGCGGCGGCGAGCACGGTCCGGGTCCCTTCTATGTTGACGCGCGCGAGGGCGGCCTCGTCGGCCGGGTCGTAGCTGTACAGCGCGGCGACGTGGACGAGCGCGTCGCAGCCGCGCATCGCCTGCTCGAGCCGCGGGCCGTCGAGGAGGTCGACGTACTCGTCGTCGATCTCGGCGCCGCGCTCGCGGAGCACGCGCACGACGTGGTCGCGGATGAAGCCGGTGCCGCCCGTGACGAAGACGCGCATCGCTGCGGCGACCCTATCCCGGCCCGCCGGGCAGGTCCGGTTTCGGGACTTCCGCTACACTCCGGGCCGCGCGCGGGGCGCCGTAGCTCAGCTGGTTAGAGCGCTGCACTCATAATGCAGAGGTCGGTGGTTCGAGCCCACCCGGCGCTACTTTCAACGCGTTCACAACCAGATTAGGGACAGGTAATGGCAACCGGAGTACGAGTCGCGATAACGCTCGCCTGCACCGAGTGCAAGCGCCGCAACTACCAGACGAACAAGTCGAAGCGGAACTCGCCCGACCGGGTCGAGTTCAAGAAGTACTGCCGCTGGTGCGGCCGGCACACCGTGCACCGGGAGACGCGCTAGCGCGATGGCCCGCTCGACCCGTCAGCAGCGGCGTGCCCGCAGGCAGACGCAGCCGGCCCTCGCCGGCGGCCCGCCCGTCCGGCCGCCCGCGCGTCCGACCGCGAACGGCGGCGACGAGCCCGCGCGCCGGCAGCCGCGCGCCGAGGAGCGTCCGGAGCGTCACGCGCCCGGGTCGGGCCTCTTCCACTTCTTCCAGGAGTCGTACGGCGAGCTGAAGAAGGTCGAGTGGCCGAACCAGCACGCCGTCATCAGCGGCACCGCGGTCGTCCTCGTCGCCTGCATCATCGTCGGCTTCTACCTGTGGCTGAACGACGAGCTCTGGAAATACGTCGTGCAGCACGTGCTGCTGCGATAGAGAGGACGAGATGTTTCGCTGGTACGTGATCAACACCTACTCCGGGCACGAGAACAAGGTGAAAGCCAATCTCGAGCACCGGATCGAGTCGATGGGGCAGCGCCCCCGCTTCCGTCGCGTCGTCGTCCCGACCGAGCAAGTCATCGAGACGAAGGACGGCCAGAAGGTGCAGACGGAGAAGCGCGTGCTCCCCGGCTACGTGCTGGTGAACATGGACCTCGACGACGACGCCTGGATGGTCGTGAAGAACACCCCGGGCGTGACGGGCTTCGTCGGCGCCGGCTCGAAGCCGGTGCCGCTCTCCCAGCCCGAGGTCGACCGGATCCTCCATACCGGCGCCGGCACCGCGATCGCGGCGCGCGCCCAGGTGGAGTTCCAGCTCGGCGAGTCGGTGAAGATCACCTCCGGCCCGCTGGCAGACTTCGACGGCGAGATCACCGACGTGAACGCCGACGGGCAGAAGCTCCAGGTCATGGTGAACATCTTCGAGCGGCAGGTGCCGGTCGAAGTCGGATTCGACAACGTCAAGAAACTGGACTGATCAGATGGCGAAGAAAGTTCTGACACTCATCAAGCTCCAGATCCCGGGCGGGCAGGCGAACCCTGCGCCGCCGGTCGGGCCTGCGCTCGGCCAGCACGGGGTCAACATCATGGAGTTCTGCAAGGCGTTCAACGCCCAGACGGCCGACCAGAACGGCCGGATCACGCCGGTCGAGATCACGGTCTTCGAGGACCGCTCGTTCACCTTCATCACGAAGACGCCGCCGGCGGCCGTCCTCATCAAGGAGGCCCTGCGGCTCGAGAAGGGCTCGGCGGAGCCGAACCGCGACAAGGTCGGGCGCCTCAGCCGCGCGCAGGTGCGCCAGATCGCGGAGACGAAGCTCGTCGACCTGAACGCACGCGACGTCGACCAGGCGGCGAAGATCATCGCCGGGACCGCCCGCTCGATGGGCGTGGAGGTGGATCTCTAGTGGCACAGCACGGGAAGCGCTACATCGAGGCGCGCGGCGCCATCGACCGCGAGCGCGTGTACACGCCGGTCGAGGCGGTCCGGATGCTGAAGGACGCGCCGGGCGCGAAGTTCGACGAGACCGTCGAGGTGCACTTCCGGCTCGGCCTGAACGTCCGCCACGCGGACGAGCAGCTGCGCGGGACGCTCATGCTCCCGAACGGGACCGGCAAGGACGTCCGCGTCGCCGTGTTCGCCGAGGGCGACAAGGCCCGCGAGGCGGAGGAGGCCGGGGCGGACATCGTCGGCTCGGCCGATCTCGCGAAGCGCATCGAGGAGGGCTTCACCGACTTCGACGTCGCCGTCGCGACGCCCGACCAGATGGGCAACGTCGGCAAGCTCGGCCGGATCCTCGGCCCCCGCGGCCTCATGCCGAACCCGAAGACGGGCACCGTCACCTTCGAGGTCGGCAAGGCCGTCCGCGAGGCGAAGGCGGGCAAGCTCGAGTACCGGACCGACCGCGGCGCGAACGTCCACGTCTCGATCGGGAAGAAGAGCTTCGACGAGCGGGCGCTCGTCGAGAACTACGCGGCGGTCGTCGACGAGATCGTCCGGGCCAAGCCGGCGGCGGCGAAGGGCCGCTACATCCGGCAGATCACGCTCACGAGCACGATGGGCCCCGGCATCCACGTCGACCCGGCCAAGACCCGCGGGATCACCGAGGAGCTCGAGGAAGCTACAGTTACCGCCTAATCGACTAGTCGACTCGCCAAAGACAGCTGGCAGCCCGCAAGGCAGAAGCCCAGCCGAGGTGGGTCCGTGAGGAGCGGTTGCTCTTCTCTTGGGCCCGCTTCGGCGGGCCCTAGTCATTTCCGAAGGAAAATGACATGAAGAAGGAGCAGAAGCAGACGATCGTCGACGAGCTGGCCGACCGCCTGAAGGCGGCGGACACGCTGCTCGTCGCCGACTACCGCGGCCTCACGATGCCGCAGATCGACGCCCTGCGGACCCGGCTGCTCGAGAGCGGCGCGCGGTTCACCGTGGTGAAGAACACGCTCACGCGGCGGGCGGCCGAGGCGGCGGGTGCGGATGCGCTCCTGACGCTGCTCGAGGGCCCGACGGCGATCGCGTTCCTCGAGGCGGACGGCGACATGCTCGCCGCCGCGAAGGCGCTCGCCGACATGGCGCGCGAGTCGAAGGTCCTCGCGATCCGCGGCGGCGTGCTCGAGGGCCGGGTGCTGACGGCCGAAGAGGTCGAGAGCCTCGCGGCGCTGCCGCCGGTCGAGATCCTGCGGGGCCAGGTGCTGGGCGCGATCATCGCCCCGCTGACCGCCCTGCTGGGCCTCGTGACCGCGCCGGTGCAGAACCTGTACGGCCTGATCGAGGCGCGCATCGAGCAGCTGGGCGGCGAAGACGGCGGCCGAGGCCTACCGGCGGCGGACGCGCCAGAGCCGGTCGCCGAGGAGAGCCCGCGGCCGAGGAAGCACAGAGGCGACCGCCACAGCGGTCGCCGCCGATGAAGAAACGACTACTGCAGAAGAGGAGAGCGAGTAATGGCCGGTGTAGACAGCGTTTTCGAGTCGCTCGGAAAGATGTCGGTGCTCGAGCTCGTCGAGCTCAAGAAGAAGATCGAGGACGAGTGGGGCATCACCGCCGCCGCTCCGGTCGCCGTCGCGGCCGCCGGTGGCGCTGCTCCGGCCGAGGCCGAGGAGAAGACGTCGTTCGACGTCGTCCTCACCGGCGCCGGCCAGCAGAAGATCCAGGTGATCAAGGTCGTCCGCGCCGTCACGGGCCTCGGCCTCAAGGAGGCGAAGGACCTCGTCGACTCGGCTCCCAAGCCGGTCAAGGAGGGCGTCACCCAGGACGAGGCCGACTCGGTCAAGGCGCAGCTGGAGGAGGCGGCGCGTCCGTCGAGATGAAGTAGGCCCGGAACCTGCGAGGACAACGGCCAGGGCCCGGCGCCGCTTGCGCGGCGCCGGGCTCCGAGCTACATTGAGGCGCACATTCCGGCGACGGCCGTTGGCCACGCTTGCGGTAAGGGGGTCAGTTTCGGTACCCTGACGGGTTGCGCCGACGTTCCGGTCCGTCTGCACCTTCGCACGCCTGAATTCGCCTGAGCTCGCACGTCCCCAAGGGAGGCTTCTTCTTTGACCACCACGGTCGCTTCGCCCCGCGCGCGTAAATCTTTTTCCAAGATCGAGCACGTCCTCGACCTCCCCAACCTCATCGACATCCAGAAGGCCTCGTTCCAGTGGTTCCTGGACGAGGGCCTCAGGGAGACGATCGACGACATCTCGCCGATCGAGGACTACACCGGCACCCTCGCCGTCGAGTTCGGCGAGTACCTGTTCGGTGAGCCCCAGTTCACCATCAAGGAGTGCCGCGAGAAGGACCTGACCTACCAGGCCCCGCTCTCGATGACCGTCCGGTTCGTCAACAAGGACACGGGCGAGATCCGCGAGCAGACGGTCTTCATGGGCGACTTCCCGATGATGACCGAGGTCGGCACGTTCATCATCAACGGCACCGAGCGCGTCATCGTCACGCAGCTCGTCCGCTCGCCGGGCGCCTACCTGATGGAGCCGAAGGACCCGACGAAGCAGGTCTTCACGGCCAACCTCATGCCGAGCCGCGGCTCGTGGCTCGAGCTCGAGATCGACAAGAAGGGCATCGCGTACGCGCGCATCGACCGGAAGCGCAAGCTGCCGATCACGACGCTCCTCCGCGCTCTCCCCGCCGAGGACCCGTCCACCGGCTTCGCGCTGGACACGTCGACGAACGAGGCGATCCTCGCCCTGTTCGACAACTCGCCGTACATCGTCAACACGCTCGAGAAGGATCCCTCCACCCGCGAGGAGGAGGCCCTCATCGAGGTCTTCAAGAAGCAGCGCCCCGGCGAGCCGCCGACGCTCGACAACGCGCGGAACCTCCTGCGTGCGCTGTTCTTCGACCCCAAGCGCTACGACCTGACGAAGGTCGGCCGCTACAAGCTGAACCAGCGCCTCGGCGTCAACGTGCCCGAGGACGTCCGCGTCCTCACCACCGAGGACATCGTCGCGCTCGTCCGCAAGCTCATCGACCTGCCGGTCAAGCTCGGCGTCCCCGAGGACTCGAAGGACTTCGCCGCCGAGGCGATCGCGCCTGCCGCGCGCGCCGATCGCGGCCGAGCTCGACGAGTACGAGCACTTCGGCAACCGCCGCCTGCGCACCGTCGGCGAGCTGATCCAGGAAGCGTTCCGGGTCGGCCTCTACCGCATGGAGCGCGTCGTCCGCGAGCGGATGACGACGGAGGACGTCGACACCATCACGCCGCAGACGATCATCAACATCCGTCCAGTTGTGGCCGCGCTCAAGGAGTTCTTCGGCTCGTCGCAGCTGTCGCAGTTCATGGACCAGACGAACTCGCTCGCCGGGCTCACGCACCGGCGGCGCCTGTCGGCGCTCGGCGCCGGCGGCCTCACTCGCGAGCGCGCGCCGATCGAGGTGCGCGACGTCCACCCGACGCACTACGGCCGCATGTGCCCGATCGAGACGCCGGAAGGCCCGAACATCGGCCTCATCGGCTACCTCGCCTCGTACGCGACGGTGTCCGAGTTCGGCTTCATCCAGACGCCGTACCGGCGCGTCGTCGGCGGCAAGGTGACGGACGAGATCGTCTACCTCGACGCCGTCGAGGAGTCCCGGTACACGATCGCGCAGGCGACCGCGTCCACGGACAAGAACGGAAAGCTCCTCGAGTCGGCGGTGCTCTGCCGCTCGGCCGAGGGCGAGGCGGTCACGGCCGCGCCGAAGGACGTCGAGTTCATGGACGTCGCGCCGGCGCAGATCGTGTCCGTGTCGACCGCGCTCATCCCGTTCCTCGAGCACGACGACGCGAACCGCGCCCTCATGGGCGCGAACATGCAGCGCCAGGCCGTGCCGCTGCTCGTGCGCCAGGCGCCGCTCGTCGGCACCGGCCTCGAGTACCGCGCCGCGGTCGACTCCGGCGACGTCGTCATCTCGGAGAAGGCCGGCAACATCGTCGACGTCGACGCCGACAAGATCGTCGTCGAGTCGAAGGACGGCCGCGACGAGTACACGCTGACGAAGTTCATGCGCTCGAACCAGGGCACGCTCATCCACCACAAGCCGGTGGTGCGCCTGGGCGACAAGGTGACGGCGGGCCAGGTCCTCGCGGACGGCAGCTCGACCGACGACGGCGAGCTCGCGCTCGGCGCCAACCTGCTCGTCGCGTTCATGTCGTACGAGGGCTACAACTTCGAGGACTCCATCGTCCTCTCCGAGCGCCTCGTCAAGGACGACATCCTCTCGTCGATCCACATCCACGAGTACGAAGTGGATGCGCGCTCGACGAAGCTCGGCGACGAGGAGATCACGCGCGACATCCCGAACCGCTCGGAGGAGTCGCTCGCGCAGCTGGACGAGCGCGGCGTCGTCCGGATCGGTGCGGAGGTCAACTCCGGCGACCTGCTCGTCGGCAAGGTGACGCCGAAGGGCGAGACCGAGCTGACGGCGGAGGAGAAGCTGATCCGCGCGATCTTCAAGGAGAAGGCGCGCGAGGTGCGCGACACGTCGCTCAAGGTCCCGCACGGCGAGGGCGGCGTCGTCATCGACGTGAAGACGTTCTCGCGCGACGGCGGCGACGACCTCAGCCCGGGCGTGAACGAGCTCGTCCGCGTCTACGTGGCGAAGAAGCGCAAGATCGCCGAGGGCGACAAGCTCGCCGGCCGCCACGGCAACAAGGGCGTCATCTCGAAGATCGTCCCCGAGGAGGACATGCCGTTCCTCCCGGACGGGCGGCCCGTCGACATCATCCTCAACCCGCTCGGCGTGCCGAGCCGCATGAACATCGGCCAGGTGCTCGAGACGCACCTCGGCTGGGCGGCGGCGCACGGCGTGTTCGCGCCGGAGGAGGACAGGAACGGCGACTTCGACTGGAAGCACCGCCGGCAGATCATCGCGGCGCCGAACCCGCACGCAGTTGCGTCCCCCGTCTTCGACGGTGCGACGCCGGCCGACGTCGACGAGGCGCTGATCGAGTACGTGCGGCAGAACCCCGACTCGCCGGTGCAGTTCGTCATCGACGAGAAGCGGCCGGCCGGGCGTCAGTGCTCCGGCAAGGTGCAGCTGTACAACGGCCGGACCGGCGAGCCCTTCGATCAGAAGATCACCGTCGGCTACATGTACATCCTCAAGCTGCTCCACCTCGTGGACGACAAGATCCACGCGCGGAGCACGGGCCCGTACTCGCTCGTCACGCAGCAGCCGCTCGGCGGCAAGGCGCAGTTCGGCGGCCAGCGCTTCGGCGAGATGGAGGTCTGGGCGCTCGAGGCCTACGGCGCCGCGTACACGCTGCAGGAGATGCTCACCATCAAGTCCGACGACACGGTCGGGCGCGTCAAGGCGTACGAGGCGATCGTCAAAGGCGAGAACATCGCCGAGCCGTCGATCCCCGAGTCGTTCAAGGTGCTGCTGAAGGAGATGCAGTCGCTCGCGCTCGACGTGCACGTGCTCTCGGACGAGGGGCGCGAGGTGGAGGTGCGCGAAGAGGAGGACGAGCTCCTGCGCGCCGCCGAGGAGCTGGGCATCGACCTCTCGCCCGGCTCGCTCCGCGCCGTCGGCCAGCAGCCGACGACCGAGGAGCTCGAGGAGGGGCAGGAGCGGGTCGACCAGGACCTGGTGCTGCCGGCCGACGAGACCCTCGGAGACCTCGACGACGTCGAGGTGTCGACGGGCGCAGAGGCTGAGGAGGAAGCGGACGCCGAGGTAGGGCCCTTGGGCGAGCCGGACCTTGTTGATCTGGAACTCGAAGACTGATCAGGACGATTAGTTCACCGTGCCAGGCACCGGCAGGTGCCTGGCACGGGATACCAGAAAGGGCACTTTGATCGATATCAACGATTTCGACGCGATCCGGATCGGGCTCGCCTCCAGCAAGCAGATCCGCGACTGGTCCTCGGGCGAGGTCACCAAGCCCGAGACGATCAACTACCGCACGCTGAAGCCGGAGCGCGACGGCCTCTTCTGCGAGCGCATCTTCGGTCCGACGCGCGACTGGGAGTGCTACTGCGGCAAGTACAAGCGCGTCCGGTACAAGGGCATCATCTGCGAGCGCTGCGGCGTCGAGGTGACGCGGCAGAAGGTGCGCCGCGAGCGCATGGGTCACATCGACCTCGCCGCGCCGGTCTCGCACATCTGGTTCTTCAAGGGCGTCCCGAGCCGCATCGGCTACCTGCTCGACATCGCCCCGCGCGAGCTCGAGAAGGTCCTGTACTTCGCAGCGTCGATCGTCACCGCGGTCGACGTCGAGAAGCGCGCGTCCGACGTGAACGCGCTCGAGGACCAGGTCAAAGCGGAGTCCGAGCGGATCTACGTCGACCGCGACGAGGCGCTCGCCGCGCTCGAGGACCGGCTCGCACGCCGTCGCGAGTACTTCGCGAAGGGCCGCGAGCGGAACTTCGACGAGGACGACGACTTCTGGGGCCGCGGCCTGTCGAACTGGGCCGAGGAGCAGGCGCTCCCGACGCTCGAGGACGTGCGCGGCCTCGTCGGCGGCCTCTTCGTCGAGCTCGTCGGGCAGATCACGACGGAGGACTCGAAGAAGATCCGCGAGCTCGTCCGCAACGCCGCCATTCGCGACGACCGCCGGCTGGCGCCGCGCGAGCTCGAGCAGGTGTCGACGGCGGCGGAGCAGATCCTCGCCGCGATCGCCCCGCTCGAGAAGCAGCTCGACAAGGCGACGGGTGCGAAGAAGGGTGCGATCACGAAGCACCTCCATCGCATCGTCGACGGCCTGCTCGCAGGCGAGGAGCTGAACGAGGAGGACGCCGGCATCGCGTCGGGCGTCGACGCCAAGAACCTCGAGAAGGCGCGCGAGCTCGGCAAGGGCCTGCTGGCCGACGTGCTCGACTCGGCGGAGCCCGACAGCGACATCCGCGAGCTGACGAACGACCTGTGCCTGCGCACGGACGGCCGCATCCAGAAGGAGGACCTGGACGCGATCATCCAGTGGGCACTGAAGGTGCGCGAGATGTACCTCGACATCGAGTCTCGCCGCGAGGACGCGCGCGAGGCCGCCGTCGACTCCGTGCGCCGCCTCGAGCAGACGTGGACGCTGTTCCGCGAGCTCGAGCCGAAGCTCATCGTCAACGACGAGCAGATCTTCCGCGAGCTCAAGGACCGCTTCGGATCGCCGTACGGATTCGGCGTCTACTTCCGCGGCGGCATGGGAGCGGAAGCGATCCGCGACCTGCTCAAGGACCTCGACCTCAACGCCGAGGCCGCGATCCTGCGCGAGCAGATCCGCACCGGCAAGGGGCAGAAGCAGCAGCGCGCGATCAAGCGCCTGAAGGTCGTCTCGGCGTTCCTCACCTCGGAGAACAAGCCCGAGTGGATGATCCTCGAGGCCGTCCCGGTGATTCCGCCGGAGCTGCGGCCGATGGTCCAGCTCGACGGCGGACGCTTCGCCACCTCCGACCTCAACGACCTCTACCGGCGCGTGATCAACCGGAACAACCGCCTCAAGCGGCTGCTCGACCTCGGCGCGCCCGAGATCATCGTCAACAACGAGAAGCGCATGCTGCAGGAGGCCGTCGACGCACTGTTCGACAACGGCCGCCGCGGCCGCGCGGTGACCGGGCCGGGAAATCGCCCGCTGAAGTCGCTGTCCGACATGCTCAAGGGCAAGCAGGGCCGGTTCCGCCAGAACCTGCTCGGCAAGCGCGTCGACTACTCGGGCCGCTCGGTGATCGTCGCCGGGCCGTACCTGAAGCTGCACCAGTGCGGCCTGCCGAAGCTGATGGCGCTCGAGCTCTTCAAGCCGTTCATCATGAGCCGGCTCGTCGAGCGGAAGATCGTCCAGAACATCAAGGCGGCCAAGCGGCACGTCGACCAGATGCAGGCCGAGGTCTGGGACATCCTCGAGGAGGTCATCCAGGAGCACCCGGTGCTGCTGAACCGCGCCCCGACGCTTCACCGCCTCGGCATCCAGGCGTTCGAGCCGGTCCTCGTCGAGGGCAAGGCGATCCAGGTGCACCCGCTCGTCTGCCACGCGTTCAACGCCGACTTCGACGGCGACCAGATGGCGGTGCACGTGCCGCTGTCGGCGGAGGCGCAGGCCGAGGCGCGGATCCTGATGCTCTCGGCGAACAACATCCTCTCGCCGGCATCCGGCCGCGCGCTCGCGACGCCGACGCAGGACATGGTGCTCGGCTCGTACTACCTCACCTACTCGGATCTGAAGTTCGAGGATCTGACGGTCGAGGGCCTCGACCCGCGGCCGCAGCGCTTCCGCACCGAGGAGGACGTCCAGTTCGCGCTCGACGCGAAGCAGATGACCCTGCAGGCACCGATCGAGTACCTGTGGGAGGGCGAGCTCGTGCTCACCACCGCGGGCCGCGTCATTTTCAACGCGGAGATCGACCGGGCGCTGCGCGAGGCCGTCGGCCCGCTCGAGGGCGAGTACACGCAGTACCACGACTACCTGAACAGCACGCTCTCGAAGAAGGACCCTCGACGACTTCATCTCGACCTCGTCGAGGAGTACGGCGCCCACACGGTGGCGTCGGTGCTGGACACGATCAAGGATCTCGGCTTCCAGTACGCGACCCGCGCCGGCGTGACGATCTCGAAGAACGACGTCGTCATCCCGCCGGAGAAGGAAGCGCTGCTCGCCGAGTACGAGGAGCGTGTCGACAAGGTCGAGCAGGCGTACGAGCACGGGCTCATCACCGAGTCCGAGCGGCACGAGTCGATCGTGAACATCTGGACAGAGGCGACCGACGTCGTCTCCGACGCGATGCTCGCGAACCTCGACGAGCTGAACCCGCTGTACATGATGGCCAACTCCGGCGCCCGCGGATCGTTCGCGCAGCTCCGCCAGCTGGCCGGCATGCGCGGGCTCATGGCGAATCCGAAGGGCGAGATCATCGAGCGCCCGATCAAGGCGAACTTCATGGAGGGGCTGTCCGTCCTCGAGTACTTCATCTCGACGCACGGCGCGCGCAAGGGTCTGGCCGACACGGCGCTTCGTACCGCCGACTCGGGCTACCTGACGCGGCGTCTCGTCGACGTCTCGCAGGACGTGATCATCCGCGAGGCGGACTGCAAGACGAAGGACTTCGTCGAGCTGCCGCTCTTCAACGCGGAGGGCCTCAACAAGAGCGTCGCTGCCAGGATCCTCGCCTCCGACATCCACAAGCCGCTCGCATCGGGCCGGCCCGGCAAGACGGTGATCGCCGAGCAGGGCGAGGAGATCACCATGCCGCGCCTGCGCGAGATCGTCGAGGAGCTCGGCGACGCAGCGGAGGCGTTCGTCATGCCGGTGCGCTCGGTGCTCAAGTGCAAGGCTGAGACCGGCGTGTGCCAGGCGTGCTATGGCACATTCCTCGCCACCGGCGAGATGTCGGAGATCGGCGACGCGGTCGGCATCATCGCCGCGCAGTCGATCGGCGAGCCGGGCACGCAGCTCACGATGCGGACGTTCCACACCGGCGGTGTCGCCGGCGCGGACATCACGCACGGCCTCCCGCGCGTCGTGGAGATCTTCGAGGCGCGGAACCCGAAGGGCGCCGCCCAGCTCGCGGAGATCGACGGCACGATCGCGATCGAGGAGACCGAGCGGCAGGTGAAGCTCACCATCCTCGCCGACAGCGGCAAGGAGGAGGACGAGCGCTCGTACACCGTCCCGCGCCGCACACGGCTGCTCGTTACGCACGGCGAGCAGGTCGAGGCCGGTGACGCGCTGCACGAGGGCTCGATCAGCCCGGCCGATCTGCTGCGCCTGAAGGGCTACACGGCGATCGAGCTGTATCTCGTCGACCAGGTGCAGAAGGTCTACAAGTCGCAGGGCGTCGACATCCACGACAAGCACATCGAGCTCATCGTCCGGCAGATGCTGAAGAAGGTGCGCATCGAGAACAACGGCGGCACCGATCTTCTTCCGGGTCAGCTCGTGGACAAGCTCGTGCTCGACCGTGAGAACGCGCGCGTCAAGAAGGAGAAGAAGGAACAGGCGACGTCCGAGCCGCTGATCCTCGGGATCACGAAGGCATCGCTCGCGACCGAGTCCTTCCTCTCGGCGGCCTCCTTCCAGGAGACGACCAAGGTGCTGACCGACGCCTCGATCGAGGGCAAGGTCGACCGCCTGCTCGGCCTGAAGGAGAACGTCATCATCGGCAAACTGATCCCAGCTGCGACCGGCCTGAAGCGGTACCGCACGATCGAGATCGGCCCCTCGTCGGCCGTGCCGGTCAGCGCGTACACGCGGCCGCAGACGGAGGAGCAGCTGCTCGCGGCGCTCGAGGAGATCGGCTCCGACGGCGACGACAGCCTCGCCGACCTCGGCCTCGACTTCGGCGGCGAGCCCGGCGGCAACGGTGGCCCGTCCCACGAGGAGATCGAGGCGACGGAGATCCCCGAGGTCGATACCCCGCTGGATTCGGAGGGCTAAGGAAGCAGGTACCGGTCTCTTTTCGCCGCCGGTCGGCAGCCGGGGCAAGTAAATGAAGCGTAAGACGGGCCGCCTCCGGGCGGTCCGTCTGGTATCAAGGGTCGGGGTCGTGAAGAAGGCGTTCGTCTCACTCGTGCTCGTCCTCGCGTGGCCGGCGGCTGCGCATGCCGCCACGCCTGCGCCGTACGCAGGCCAGTGCGGCATCCCCGCGACACAGCCGGTCTGGGCGGAGTTCGGGTGGCAGACCACCCAGTTCAACGCGATCCTCGGCAAGCCCGGAATCGTCGTCGGCGTGTCGAGCGGAACGTATCCGGCGCAGATGCGCACTGCCGGCGCGGCGACGGTGTACTTCGACCTCAATCTCAAGAACCGCGTGGGGACGACGACGGCGCCCGCGAATCCGTCACTCATTCCCGGGTCGCGTGAAGACGTTCTTTGCGTTCGCGCAGCAGCAGACCGGATGCGCGACGCCCGTGATCGTGCTCAACGAGCTCTCGGGGCCGGGGCTCGTCACGCCGTGGTCGGACAACAACGCGCAGTACCGGGCGGACATCCTCGCGTTCGTGCAGGGGCTGGCGGGGCTCGGCGCGCACCCCGTGCTGCTCCTTCCTTCGAAGCCGTACACCGGCGGCGACGCCGGCGTGTGGTGGCAGCAGGCGGCGCAGTCGGCCGAGCTCGTGCGCGAGATCTACGTGCCTGCGCCGTCGACGTGGAAGCTCGGGCCGGTGCTCGGGAACCGGACGCTGCGCATGGACTACCGACAGGCCGTGTTGGACTTCACCTCCATCGGCATCCCCGCGAACCGCGTCGGGCTGATGATGAGCTTCGCGACGACGCCCGGATTCGGTGGGCGAAACAATCTGCAGCCGGCGTCGGCGTGGTATCAGGTGGCGAAGTGGCAGTCGCTCGCCGCTCAGCAGGTTGCGGCCGAGACCGGGATTGCGTCAGTGTGGTCGTGGGGGTGGGGCGAGTGGAACGCCGCCGAGCAGGATCCGGACAAGCCGTTCGCGCTGTGCGCGTGGCTGTGGGCGCGGTCGCCTGCGCTCTGTGACGCGCCGAACGCGATCCAGGGATTCGACGCGTCGCGCACCGAAGGCCAGCTGAGCGTCCTCGCCGCGGGCGCGCAGTGCGTCGTCGGCAAGCAGATGCTCTCGACCGCGGCGATCGACCAGCTCGCACAGGTGACCGGCGATCGCGAGACGGCGTACAGCGCGCTGTACGAGCGGCTCGTCGAGAGCGCGGCGCAGCCGGTCGCGACCGCCGACGTGCTCGCGGCGGAACGCGCGGTGATCCGTCAGGAGTTCCGCGGCAGTCGCGCGCTGTACGTCGCCGCGTTGTCGCGCGCGCATGCGACTGTGCCGGAGGCGCGAGCGATTCTCGCCGACCAACTCCGGCGCGCGCGGGTCGAGCCGTTGCTGCCGGCTGCGTCTCCGTCCGCTGCCGACGTGAGCACGTTCTACACGTCGTATCCCGACCTGGAAGTGCGCCTCGTGCAGGCGAGACCGTCGCCACCTTGGCTCGGACGCCAGGCGAAGGGGCTCGCGCTGCAGGACGTCGCGCCCGACCGGCTGTTCGCGCTCGCGACGGGGAAGTCGGAGTCGCTCTTGACGAGCACCGGCACGTTCTCGGTCAAGGCGTTGCAGGACGCGTCGCCGCTCGGCGCGGTGCCGCTCGGCCGCGCGCGCCCGGCGATCGCGGCGGCGCTGCGAACGTTCGCGCAGGGCGTCGTGTTCGAGAAGTGGACGGTCGGCAAGCAGCGTGCCGCGCTCACGACGGCGACGTGCGCGAAGGACGACCTGCCGCAACCGGCCGCGGTCGATCTCGTGCAGTACCTGCCCTTCCTGCGCCTCGGATGAAAGTGCTGCGCACTTTCATCCGCTGAAGGTTCCGCTTCGCGGAGCGCTCGCGGGCGAAGCCCGCGAGCTCTTATGAGTGTCGGCGAAGCGTGGTTCTGCGCGCGTGGTGGTGGCTACGCCATCCCCACGCGCTCGTTCGGTCTCCGCTAACGCTGCGCGTTAGCGTCGCCCCGAGATGTCGTTGTGGGTTCGGGCGCTGGAACCGACACGCAACGCCAAAGGCCGGAGCGTAAGCCCAGGCGGAGCCGGCTTACGCGGAGGCCGGAGTCCGCGCGGCACGACGCATCGCTCGGGTCCCGTAAGAGGACGCGGGCGTTGCCCGCGTCCGCTCTGCGGAGCAGAACCTCATTCAGCTTGAAGTGCGCAGCACTTCAAGCTGAAGCCGCCATGGACCGGCCCTTGCCGGCCTGCTTGGCCGCGTACAGCGCGCGATCGCCTCGCTCGAAGAGCGAGACGGAGTCGTCCTCGGGAGTCAACTCGGCGAGCCCGGCGGAAAGATGGAGGCGCCCGGCTTGACCGAGTGCGCGCGTCGACATCACCGTCTGGATGCGCTGGAAGAGCTGCTCGGCGTCCTCGAGCGACGACTCGGGCATGATCACCGCGAACTCGTCGCCGCCGACGCGGCACGGGACGTCTGCGGTACGGACGACTTCGCGCATCCGCGCGGCCGCCTCGGCGAGGACGGCGTCGCCGGCGAGGTGGCCGATGCGGTCGTTCACTTCCTTGAAGTCGTCGAGGTCGAACACGATGAGCGCGAGCTTGCGCGCGTAGCGGCGAGCGCGCACGGTCTCGCGGGCGAGCGTCTCGTGGAAGTAGCGGCGGTTGTGCAGCTCCGTCAGGGCGTCGAGGTCGGCGAGCTGACGGGCTTCCCGGAATCGGCGCGCGTTCTCGATCGCCGGCGCCGTGCGGTTCGCGATCTCCTCCAGGCGCAGCAACTCGTCGTCCTCGAACCGTTGCCCGGGAGTCCTCGTCAGAACGAGGAGCGTCCCGACCGGGCCGCTCTCGTCGGCGAGCGGCAGCGCCAGGCCGCCGCGCAGCGCGTCGTCGCGGGCACCCTCTGCGTAGCGGTACGTGAGCTCGACCGCCCGCAGGTCGCGGTGGCCCGGCGGCACCGCCGCTGACTGCCGTGCGGCTTCCTCGTCGGCGAGCCCGTGCGCCGCGATGATCGGGGCGTTCTCGCCCTCGACTCGAATGAGCGCCGCGTCCACACCGGGCACGGTCGTGATCGCCTCGAGCGCGCGCGAGAGCACCTCGTCCAGGTCGATCGTCCCGGTGATGTCGCCCAGGAGCCGGCTCCGGCGGCCTTCCTCCTCGGCCCGTTCGACAGCGCCGCCGAGGTCGGCCGCGAGCGCATCCAGCCGCCGCTCGACCTCCGCCACCCGGCCGCCCGACCGGCGCAGCAGGCCCAGAAGCACCCCGACGAGCAGGATCAGGCCGGCGCCGAGCGCCGCAATCAAGAGGTGGCTCACGGAGGCGGGGAGACTCTAGTCACCGGCGCCGGACGCGCGCCAGCCCCTGAAAGCGGCATCTTTCGCGCGTTTGACGGTATCGACGCGCCTTCGCTACCATTCCGCGGGCCGGTTGGCAGGGGCCTCCGCCCCAAGCCGACCGTCTCTTTGTGTGAAGGGACTAGACGAAGGACTCATGCCGACTGTCAATCAACTCGTGCGCAAGGGCCGCAAAGCCGCCAAGGCGAAGACCAAGGCGCCTGCGCTGGCCGGCTCCCCGCAGAAGCGGGGCGTCTGCACGCGCGTGTATACGACCACCCCGCGCAAGCCGAACTCGGCGCTGCGGAAGGTCGCTCGCGTCAGGCTGACGAACGGCATGGAAGTCGGGGCCTACATCCCCGGCGAGGGCCACAACCTGCAGGAGCACTCGGTCGTGCTCATCCGCGGTGGACGCACCGCCGACCTGCCGGGGTTCCGGTACAAGATCATCCGTGCCGCGCTCGACACCTCCGGCGTGGCCGATCGCAAGCAGGCCCGCTCCCGCTACGGCGCCAAGCGAGGCAGCTGATGCCTCGCCGTGGTGAAACTCAGGTCCGTTCGGTCACACCGGACTCCGTCTACGGGTCGCCGCTCGTCACGCAGGTGATCAACAAGGTGATGCTCGACGGCAAGAAGTCGGTCGCCGAGGACATCGTCTACACCGCGCTCGAGAACGTGGGCACGAAGACCGGCCGCCCGCCGGTCGAGGTGCTCGAGCAGGCGGTCAAGACGGTCACCCCGGTGCTCGAGGTCAAGGGCCGCCGCGTCGGCGGCGCCAACTACCAGGTGCCGGTCGAAGTCCCGCAGCGCCGAGCCCGCACGCTCGCCGTGCGCTGGCTCGTCACCTTCGCGCGCGACCGGCGCGAGAAGGGCATGAGCGACAAGCTCGCCAACGAGATTCTGGACGCGCTCAACCAGCAGGGCGGCGCGTTCAAGCGAAAGGACGACGTCTACCGGATGGCGCAGGCCAACAAGGCCTTCGCGCACTACCGCTGGTAGGCGGCAGAAAGGACGATTTGAGCACCAAGGTTGCAGAGACGAACGTCGCGCTGGATCGCGTCCGGAACATCGGGATCATGGCCCACATCGATGCGGGCAAGACCACGACGACCGAGCGGATCCTCTACTACACCGGCCGCACCCACAAAATGGGTGAGGTCCACGAGGGCGCCGCGACGATGGACTGGATGGCCCAGGAGCAGGAGCGGGGCATCACGATCACGTCCGCGGCGACGACTGCGTTCTGGCGCGATCATCGCATCAACATCATCGATACGCCCGGGCACGTGGACTTTACCGTGGAGGTGGAGCGGAGCCTGCGCGTCCTCGACGGCGCCATCGCCGTTTTCGACTCCGTCGCGGGCGTCCAGCCGCAGTCCGAGACGGTCTGGCGTCAGGCCGACAAGTACAAGGTCCCGCGGATCGCGTTCATCAACAAGATGGATCGCACCGGCGCGAACTTCTTCGCAGCCGTGCAGTCCATGAAGGACCGCCTCGGCGCCAACCCGGTGCCGGTGCAGATCCCGATCGGCCAGGAGGACCAGTTCACCGGCGTCGTCGACCTCGTCGAGATGCAGGCGATCGTCTACAAGGACGAGCTCGGCCAGGAGTTCGACGTCACGGAGATTCCCGAGGGCCTGCGCGAGCAGGCGCACGAGTACCACCATCAGCTCATCGACGCGATCTCGCACTTCGACGACGAGGTGCTCGAGGCCTACATCGAGGACGAGTCCTCGGTGACGCCGGACATGATCCGCCGCGCCGTCCGCGCGGCGACGCTCGCCGACGAGATCACGCCGGTGCTGCTCGGCTCCGCCTTCAAGAACAAGGGCATCCAGCCGCTGCTCGACGCCGTCATCGACTATCTGCCGAGCCCGCTCGACGTGCCGCCGATGATCGGGCTCGACCCGAAGACGGGCGCCGAGGTGGAGCGCGCCGCGTCGCAGGACGAGCCGTTCTCCGCTCTCGCCTTCAAGGTCATGTCCGATCCGTACGTCGGCAAGCTGACGTACTTCCGCGTCTACTCCGGCCGTATCAAGTCCGGCGACCGCGTCCTGAACACGACCAACGGCAAGACGGAGCGGATCAGCCGCATCCTCCAGATGCACGCGAACCATCGCGAGGAGCGCGACGAGATCACGCGGGCGAGATCGCCGCCGGCGTCGGCCTGAAGTTCACGACGACGGGCGACACGCTCTCCGCCGACAACGCGCCGATCGTGCTCGAGTCGATGAGCTTCCCCGACCCGGTCATCTCGGTCGCGGTGGAGCCGAAGTCGAAGGCCGACCAGGACAAGCTCGGTGCGGGCCTCCAGCGCCTCGCCGAGGAGGATCCGACCTTCCGCGTCACGACCGACGAGGAGACCGGGCAGACGCTCATCTCCGGGATGGGCGAGCTGCACCTCGAGATCATCGTCGACCGCCTGAAGCGCGAGTTCAACGTCGACGCCAACGTCGGCCGCCCGCAGGTCGCGTACCGCGAGACGGTGTCGAAGCCGGCGGAGAAGGTCCAGGGCAAGTTCGTCCGGCAGACGGGCGGCTCCGGCCAGTACGGCGACGTGGTCATCAACCTGTACCCGCAGCAGCCGGGCGACGGCTACGAGTTCTCCGACAAGATCGTCGGCGGCAAGATTCCGAAGGAGTACATCCCGGCCGTCGACGCGGGCATCCGCGAGGCGATGGACTCGGGCATCCTCGCGGGCTACCCGGTGGTCGACGTCAAGGTCGAGCTCATCGACGGGTCGTACCACGAGGTCGACTCGAGCGAGCGCGCGTTCAAGATCGCGGGCTCGATGGCCTTCAAGGAGGCGCTGAAGCGTGCGAAGCCGAAGCTGCTCGAGCCCGTCATGCTCGTCGAGGTGACGACGCCCGAGGACTACCTCGGCGACGTCATGGGCAACCTCAACGGCCGGCGCGGCCGTGTCGAGGGGATGGAGCCCGTCGGCAACGCACAGGTGATCCGGGCGATCGTCCCGCTCGCCGAGATGTTCGGCTACGCAACAGACATTCGTTCAATGAGTCAGGGTCGAGCGACGTTCCACATGGAGTTCGACCACTACGAGGAAGTCCCCCAGTCGATCGCGAGCGAGCTCGTCGACTCCGGGGCCAACTAGGCAACAAGGAGACCAGGAGCCACTCATGGCAAAGCAGAAGTTCGAGCGCAACAAGCCGCACGTCAACGTCGGCACCATCGGTCACATCGACCATGGCAAGACGACGCTGACCGCCGCCATCACCAAGGTCCTCGCCGAGAGCGGGACGGGCACGGCCGCGACCAGCTTCGACGACATCGACAAGGCGCCGGAGGAGCGGCAGCGCGGCATCACGATCAACACCGCGCACGTCGAGTACGAGACGGCGAACCGCCACTACGCGCACGTCGACTGCCCGGGGCACGCCGACTACATCAAGAACATGATCACGGGCGCCGCCCAGATGGACGGCGCGATCCTCGTCGTCTCCGCGGCCGACGGCCCGATGCCGCAGACGCGCGAGCACATCCTGCTCGCCCGCCAGGTGCAGGTGCCGGCGATCGTCGTCGCGCTGAACAAGGCCGACATGGTCGACGACCCCGAGCTGCTCGAGCTCGTCGAGCTGGAGGTGCGCGAGCTCCTCACGCGGTACGAGTTCCCCGGCGACGACATCCCCGTCGTGCAGGTCTCGGCGCTGAAGGCGCTCGAGGGCGACGCGGAGTGGACGCCGAAGGTCCTCGAGCTGATGGCCGCGGTCGACTCCTACATCCCGGAGCCGGTCCGCGACGTCGACAAGCCGTTCCTCATGCCGATCGAGGACGTGTTCACGATCACCGGCCGCGGCACCGTCGTGACCGGGCGCATCGAGCAGGGCAAGTGCAAGGTCGGCGACGAGGTCGAGCTCATCGGCATCCATCCCCAGACGACGAAGACGGTCGTCACCGGGCTGGAGATGTTCCAGAAGACGCTCGACTTCGCGCAGGCCGGCGACAACGCCGGTGCGCTCCTCCGCGGCATCAAGCGCGAGGAGGTCGAGCGCGGCCAGGTCGTCGCGAAGCCGGGCTCGATCACGCCGCACACGCACTTCAAGGCCGAGGTGTACGTCCTCTCGAAGGAAGAGGGCGGCCGGCACACGCCGTTCTTCAACGGCTACCGGCCCCAGTTCTACTTCCGCACGACGGACGTGACCGGGTCGATCAAGCTCCCGGAGGGCCAGGAGATGGTCATGCCGGGCGACAACACGAACATGGAGATCGAGATGATCCAGCCGATCGCGATGGATCAGGGTCTCCGGTTCGCAATCCGTGAGGGTGGCCGCACCGTCGGTGCAGGCGCCGTCACCGAGATCATCGCCTAAGGCCTCCGGCCCCTAGTGACACGCGACCCAAGTAGAGAAAAGACAGGTAGACGCGCGGTGCCTCAGCAAAAAATCCGCATCCGCCTCAAGGGCTACGACCACCAGCAGGTGGACAAGTCCGCGAAGGACATCGTGGACACGGCTCAGCGCACCGGCGCCACCATCACCGGTCCCGTTCCGCTGCCCACCGAGAAGAACGTGTACTGCGTGATCCGGTCGCCGTTCAAGGACAAGGACTCGCGGGAGCACTTCGAGGTGCGCACGCACAAGCGGTTGATCGACATCCACTCGCCGACCCCGAAGACGGTCGACTCGCTCATGCGGCTCGACCTCCCGGCCGGCGTCGACATCGAGATCAAGCTCTAGCGATGCGCGGAATCATCGGCAAGAAGCTCGGCATGACGCAGCTCTTCGACGAGGAGAGCGGCGGCGTGACCTCGGTGACCGTCATCGAGGCGGGCCCGTGCCCGGTCGTCGCCGTGCGCACGCCCGCCGCGGACGGCTACGAGGCCGTGCAGCTCGCGTGGGAGCCGGTGGCCGACCGCAAGATCTCCAAGCCCGAGCGCGGGCACCTCGCGAAGAACGGGGTCGCCGGCGCGTACCGGCACCTGGTCGAGTTCCGCGGGCACTTCGCCGACGCGGTGCAGGGCGAGAACGTGACGGTGGAGATCTTCCAGCCCGGCGACGCGATCAAGGTGGCCGGGATCTCGATCGGCAAGGGCTTCCAGGGCACGATCAAGCGGCACCGGTTCAGCCGCGGCCCGGTCACGCACGGCTCGCACAACATCCGCAAGCCGGGCTCGATCGGCGCGTCGGCGACGCCGTCGCGCGTGTTCAAGGGCATCAAGATGGCCGGCCGCATGGGCGGCAAGCGCGTCACGCAGACCGGCCTGACCGTGCACTCGATCGACGTGGAGCGGAACCTGCTGCTCGTCAAGGGCGCCGTTCCGGGACCGAAGAACGGCATCGTCGAAGTGGTCCGGGAGATCGTCGCGCATAGTGCACCAATGGCCTGGCGCGCCGAAGGCACCCCTGCTCGGCGGCAAGGCCGCCAAGGACGTCTCGCTCGAGGCGTCGATCTTCAGCGCCGAGATCAAGCCGCACCTCGTGCACGAGGTCGTGCGCGCGGAGATGAACGACCGCCGTCAGGGCACGCGCGCGGCGAAGAGCCGCGGGCTCGTCTCCGGCGGCCGCTCGAAGCCGTGGCGCCAGAAGGGCACCGGCCGCGCCCGCGCCGGCACCATCCGCGCCGCGCAGTTCACGGGCGGCGGTGTCGTGTTCCCGCCGAGCCCGCGCGACTTCTCGGTCAAGGTGAACAAGAAGGCAGCGACGAGCTGCGCTGCGCGCCGCGCTCAGCGACCACGTTCAGGCGGGCTCGCTCGCGCTCCTCGACGGCGCGTCGTTCGAGACGCCCTCGACGAAGGCCGCGCTGGAGCTGTTCACGAAATGGGGCGGCGAGACGCCGGCCGTCGTCGTCGTCACCGAGGACGAGATCGGGATTGCGAAGTCGTTCCGCAATCTCCACCGCGTCATCGTCACCATCCCGTCCGAGCTGGAAGTGGCCGAAGTCGTGTGGGCGCGCTCGCTGCTCGTCAGCCAGGCTGCGCTCCCGCTCATCGAGGGGAGGGCGTCATGAGCCTGCACCCCGCTCAGGTCCTGCTCCGCCCGGTGATCTCCGAGAAGAGCTACGAGCAGATCACCCAGAACAAGTACACGTTCAAGGTGCACCAGGACGCGCACAAGACGCAGGTCCGGCAGGCGGTCGAGGAGCTCTTCGACGTCAAGGTCGTGGCCGTGAACATGGTCAAGGTGCAGGCGAAGCCGAAGCGGCGCGGCATCTACAAGGGCACGCGCCCCGGCTGGAAAAAGGCGATCGTCGAGCTCAAGGCCGGCGACTCGATCGAGATCTTCCAAGGAGCGCAACTCTGATGCCGATCCGTCGCTACAAGCCGACCTCGCCGGGCCGCCGCTTCATGTCGGTGTCCACGTTCGAGGAGATCACGAAGACCGAGCCGGAGAAGAGCCTGACGACGCCGGTGCCGAAGAAGGGCGGCCGCAACAACAACGGCCGCATCACGACGCGCCACCAGGGCGGCGGCCACAAGCGGCTCTACCGCGTCATCGACTTCAAGCGCCAGAAGGACGGCGTGCCGGCGAAGGTGGCCTCGATCGAGTACGACCCCAACCGGTCGGCCCGCATCGCGCTGCTCCACTACGCCGACGGCGCGAAGAGCTACATCCTCGCGCCCGCGCAGCTGCGCGTCGGCGCGACGGTCGAGTCCGGCGCGGCCGCCGACATCAAGGTCGGCAACGCGCTTCCGCTCGAGAACATCCCGACCGGCACGCTCGTGCACAACGTCGAGCTCCAGCCCGGCCAGGGCGCCAAGATGGCGCGCTCGGCGGGCTCGGGCATCCAGCTCGTCGCGAAGGATCAGGGCTTCGCCGTCCTGCGCCTCCCGTCGGGCGAGATGCGCCGCGTCCCGCTCGCGTGCCGCGCGACCGTCGGCCAGGTCGGCAACGTCGACCACCAGAACATCACCGGCGGCAAGGCCGGTCGCAGCCGCTGGCGCGGCAAGCGCCCGACCGTGCGCGGCTCGGCCATGAACCCGGTCGACCATCCGCACGGCGGCGGCGAGGGCAAGTCCAAGGGCGGCCGGCATCCGGTCACCCCGTGGGGCGTGCCGACGCTCGGCAAGCGCACGCGCCGCAAGCACAAGGAATCGGACAAGTTGATCGTGCGCGCCAGGCGGCGCGGCAAGGAGGGTCGTCGCTAGTGAGTAGATCAAGCAAGAAGGGGCCGTTCGTCGAGCAGCGCCTGCTCGACCGCATCACGAAGATGAACGACGGCGGCCAGAAGACGATGATCCGCACCTGGTCGCGGACGTCGACGATCTTCCCGGACATGGTCGGGCACACGATCGCGGTCCACGACGGCCGCAAGCACGTGCCCGTCTTCATCTCCGAGCAGATGGTCGGCCACAAGCTGGGCGAGTTCGCGCCGACGCGGACGTTCCGCGGCCACTCCGGCGACCGCGCGGCGAAGGTGAAGAGGTAATCCCTGTGGTTCGAGAGAGGAATCGAGGTCTAAGCAAGTCCAGCTACGAAGACACAGGCACAGGAAGTTCGGGCCCAGGCGAAGTGGGTGCACTCGAGCGCGCGCAAGGCGCGGCTCGTCACCGACCTCATCCGCGGGCGCTCCGTGCCCGAGGCGCGCACGATCCTCGCGTTCTCGCAGCGCGCGGTCGCGAAGGACGTCGAGAAGGTGCTGCGCTCCGCCGTCGCGAACGCGGAGTCGCGGCCGGACCTGCTCTGGAACGGCGACGACCTCGTCGTCGTCACCGCGTACGCCGACGAGGGGCCGACGCTGAAGCGCTGGCGTGCCCGCGCCCGCGGCCGCGCGGCCAAGATCTTCAAGCGGACGTGCCACATCACCGTCGTCCTCGCGCCGGCGGACATCGAGAGGACGGGGAACTAGTGGGACAGAAGATCCATCCCGGCGGCCTGCGTGTGGGGATCATCCACCGCTGGAAGTCGAACTGGTACACGGGCAAGAAGGAGTTCCCGGCGTACCTGCTCGAGGACGTCAAGATCCGCGAGCACATCTACAAGAAGCTCGCGCACGCGGGCCTGTCGGACATCCTCATTCAGAAGGACAAGCAGCGGATCACCGTGGACATCTTCACGGCGCGCCCCGGCATCGTCATCGGCAAGTCCGGAGTCGAGGTCGACGCGCTGCGCCGTGAGCTGCACGCGCTGACGCAGAAGAACGTCCACATCAACATCAACGAGATCAAGCGGCCCGAGCTGGACGCGAAGCTCGTCGCGCAGTCGATCGCCGAGCAGCTGTCGAACCGCGTCGCCTTCCGGCGCGCGATGAAGCGCGCGCTCGCATCCGCGATCCGCTCCGGCGCGGCCGGCGTGAAGATCCAGTGCTCCGGGCGTCTCGGCGGCGGCGAGATGAGCCGGCGCGAGACCTACAGCGAGGGACGCGTGCCGCTGCACACGATTCGCGCCGACATCGACTACGGCTTCGTCGAGGCCAAGACGACCTACGGCCGCATCGGCGTGAAGGTCTGGATCAACAAGGGCGAGATCATGCCCGAGGGCTACGAGGGCATCTCGGTCGGCGACCAGCGCCTCGGCGACCAGGACACGAAGCGCCGCCGCGGCGGTGCCGTCGAAGGCCTCGGCGCGTCGCGCGAGAGCGGCCGCGGTCGCGGTCCGGACCGCGAGGGCCTCGGCCCCGTGCGCCCCGGTCGGCGGCGCGGCGCGGGCGGCGGTCCCGGCGGCGCCGGCGGCGGACGGCCCGGCCAGCGTCGCGGCCCCGGCGCGGGTGCACGCCCGGCCGGCGGTGGCGGCGGAGGTCGCCCGCGTCGCGACCCGCAGACGGACGCTCCGCGCTGCTGCTCCGGAGACCCGAGACTGAGGCGCGTAGCGCAGAGAATGCGGCCGCTCAGGAAGCCTGCTGAAGGCAGCGCGGAGACGCCGGCCGCTGCCGCCGGAGACGCCGGCCGCTCCTCCCGACACCGGAGCGGCGTGAGACGCGCTCCGAAGCCCGAAGCGGGCGCCGAGAAAGCCGAAGGAGTCGTAAGCCATGTTGATGCCGAAGAAGACGAAGTTCCGCAAGGTCCATCGCGGCCGCCGGCGCGGCGAGACGAAGGGTCAGTCGACCGTGCAGTTCGGCGACTACGGGCTCAAGGCGATCGAGCGGGGCTGGATCACGAACCGCCAGATCGAGGCGGCTCGTATCGCCATGACGCGCAAGATCAAGCGCGGCGGCAAGGTCTGGATCAACGTCTTCCCGGACAAGTCGTACACGAAGAAGCCGGCCGAGACCCGCATGGGCTCGGGCAAGGGCTCGCCCGAGGGCTGGGTGGCCGTGATCAAGCCCGGCCGCGTCATGTTCGAGCTGGCCGGCGTCCCGGAGCCCCTGGCGAAGGACGCGCTGAAGCTCGCGGGCCAGAAGTTGTCCATCAAGTCGAAGATCGTGAAACGGGAGGCCGAGCTCTTTGACTAGGCCGAGCGAATTGAGAGACCTGACCGACGACGAGCTGGAGCATCGCCTCGTCGAGCGGCGTCAGGAGCTGTTCAACCTCCGCTTCCAGTCGGTCACCGGCGCGCTCGAGAACAACGCGCGGCTGAAGCTGACGAAGCGCGAGATCGCGCGAATTTTGACCGTTGTGAATGAACGTGAAACTGAAAAGGGACGTGCATGAGCGAAGAGACCGAAAAGACTGAAGATCGAGGAGACTCCGGCTGCGCCGGAGTCGGGTGTGGAGACCGCGGAGGCCGAGGCACCTGCGGCGGAAACGCCGGCGACTGAAGAGGCGCCTGCGGCTGAAGAGGCGCCGGCTACCGAAGCACCTGCGGCTGAGGAGCCTGCGGCTCCGCCTGCGCAGTCGCAGCCGAAGAAGAAGCGCAAGCATGTTCCGCGCGCCGAGCGCCCCAAGAAGGGGCGGCGCGTCCACGTGCCCGCCGCCGAGCGCAAGCCGATCGTCCGCCTCCCGAAGCCCGAGCACGATCGCGGGCGCAGCCAGGAGCGTCGCGGCGTCGTCGTCTCGAGCGCGATGGACAAGACCATCGTCGTCAAGGTCGACGTGATCAAGCAGCACCCGCGGTACAAGAAGGTCGTGCGGCGCTCCGTCAAGTTCCATGCCCACGACGAGCAGAACTCCGCCAACGTCGGCGACGTCGTGCGCATCGTCGAGACGCGCCCGCTGTCGGCGACGAAGCGCTGGCGGCTCGCCGAGATCGTCGAGGCTGCGAAGTGATCCAGCAGGAATCCCGCCTGAAGGTGGCCGACAACACCGGCGCCCGCGAGCTCCTGTGCATCCGTGTGATGGGCGGTCACCACCGCCGCTACGCGCGGGTGGGCGACATCATCGTCGGCACCGTCAAGACGGCGACGCCGCAGGGTGCCGTCAAGAAGGGCGAAGTCGTTCGCGCCGTCGTCGTCCGGACGCGTAAGCCGTTCGGCCGTGTCGACGGCACCACGATCGCGTTCGACGAGAACGCCGCCGTGATCATCGACGCGCAGCGCAACCCGCGCGGCACGCGCATCTTCGGGCCGGTCGCCCGCGAGCTGCGCGAGAAGAACTTCATGAAGATCGTTTCGCTCGCCCCGGAGGTGTTGTAGATGGCCCAGACGATGAAGATCCGCCAGGGCGACATCGTCCACGTGATTCGCGGCAAGGACCGTGGCAAGGAAGGCCGCGTCATCGCCTCCATGCCGAAGGACGGCCGCGTGCTCGTCGAGAACGTCAACATGGTCAAGCGGCATCAGCGCCCGCGCCCGATTCAGAACTCGAGCCGCATGGGCGGGCCGTCGATCATCCCCGGCGGGATCATCGAGAAGTCGGCGCCGCTCCCGGTGTCGAACGTGATGATCGTCTGCCCGACGTGCAAGAAGCCGACGCGCGTCGGCACCGTGCTGAAGACCGTGAAGGACAAGACGGTCCGCATCCGCGTGTGCAAGAACGACGGCTGCGGCCAGGAGATCGACAAGACATGAGCGCAGCAGCGACCGACACCTATACGCCGCGCCTGAAGGTGCGGTACGAGAGGCGAGATCCGCCCGCAGCTCAAGGACGAGCTCGGCCTCGACTCGGTCATGCAGGTCCCGCGCCTCGAGAAGATCACGCTCAACATGGGCGTGGGCGAGGCGAAGACCGACGCGAAGCAGATGGACTCCGCCATCGAGGAGCTGACGACGATCGCCGGCCAGCGCGCCCAGGTGCGCAAAGCGCGGAAGTCGATCGCGCAGTTCAAGGTGCGCGAGGGCATGCCGGTCGGCGCGAAGGTGACGCTCCGCGGCGCGCGCATGTACGAGTTCCTCGACCGGCTGGTCTCCATCGCGCTGCCGCGCATCCGCGACTTCCGCGGCCTCAACCCGGGCTCGTTCGACGGGCGCGGCAACTACTCGCTCGGCGTGCGCGAGCAGATCATCTTCCCCGAGATCAACTACGACGACATCCAGCAGGTACGCGGCCTCGACGTGACGATCACGACCAGCGCCGAGACCGATGAACACGCTCGCGCCCTTCTGCAGGCCCTCGGCCTGCCGTTCGGCGAAGGGCCAAGGAGGGACTAAGTGGCAAAAACGAGCCTCGTCGTCAAGCAGAAGCGTCCGCAGAAGTACCGGGTGCGCAACTACTCGCGCTGCAACAAGTGCGGCCGGCCGCGCGCGGTGTTCCGCAAGTTCGGGCTCTGCCGCATCTGCCTGCGCGACCTCGCGCATCAGGGCGCGATCCCCGGCATGACGAAATCGAGCTGGTGACCCGATGCTGACCGATCCGATCGCCGACATGCTCACCCGCATCCGGAACGCGAACAAGGCGCTCCACGACAAGGCCGTGATGCCGAGCTCGCGCATGAAGGTGGAGATCGCCCGCCTCCTGAAGGAGGAGGGCTACATCCGGGACTATCACGTCGAGAAGGGCGAATCCTTCGATACCCTGGTCGTCGACCTCAAGTTCGGCCGGAATCGCGAGCGGGTCATCTCTGGCCTGAAGCGCATCTCCAAGCCGGGCCGCCGGGTCTACGCGCGGAAGGATCGTCTCCCGCGCGTGCTGGGCGGGATGGGTGTCGCAATCCTGTCCACGTCCTCCGGGCTCGTCACGAGCCGGACCGCGCAGGAGCGCGGGATCGGTGGCGAGGTCGTCTGCTTCATCTGGTGAGCGAATGAGCCGAATCGGAAAAAAGCCCATCGAGATCCCGCGCGGCGTCGACCGTCACGGTCGAGCCTGGCCGCGTTCAGGTCGCCGGCCCGCTCGGAACCCTGCAGCAGCAGGTTCCGCTGCGCATGGCGATCGCGCAGGAGGAAGGCACCGTCCTCGTCACGCGGCCGACCGAGCGCGGCGAGGACCGGTCGCTGCACGGTCTGACGCGCACGCTCATCGCGAACATGGTCGAGGGCGTCACGAAGGGCTTCGAGAAGCGCCTCGAGATTCAGGGCGTCGGCTATCGCGCCGCACTCAAGGGCACCGACCTCGAGCTCCAGGTCGGCTACTCGCATCCCGTCACGATCAAGCCGCGGACGGGCATCACGCTTCGAGGTGCCGGTGCCGACGCAGGTCGTCGTCAAGGGCACCGACAAGCAACAGGTCGGCCAGACGGCCGCCGAGATTCGCAAGGTCCGCCCGCCGGAGCCCTACAAGGGCAAGGGCATTCGCTACGAGGGCGAGTACGTGCGCAGGAAGGTGGGCAAGCGTGCCTAGCTTGACGGTCAGAGAAGGACGGCTTCGCCGCCACAAGCGCGTGCGCGGCAGGGTGAACGGCTCGCCGCAGCGGCCGCGTCTCGTGGTCTTCCGGTCGAACCGGGGCATCGAGGCGCAGCTCGTCGACGATCTCACCGGCAAGACGCTCGCGGCCGCGTCCTGGATCGCGCTGAAGAAGTCGTTCAAGGGCGACAAGAGCGAGCAGGCGGCCGAGGTCGGCAAGCAGCTCGCCGCGGCCGCGAAGAAGGCCGGCATCGAGGCGTGCGTCTTCGACCGCGCCGGCTACCTGTACCACGGACGCGTCAAGGCGCTCGCCGACGGCGCGCGCAAGGGAGGACTGAACTTCTGATGTCTGTCGACTTTTCGGAGACCCGCGAGCTCAAGGAGCGCGTGGTCGAGATCAACCGCGTCGCCAAGGTGGTCAAGGGCGGACGCCGGTTCTCGTTCACCGCGCTCGTCGTCGTCGGGGACGAGGTCGACCGCGTCGGCGTCGGCTACGGCAAGGCGCGCGAGGTGCCGCTCGCGATCACGAAGGCGGTCGAGGACGCGAAGAAGAATCTGTTCACGGTGCCGAAGCACGGCTCGACGATCACCCACGAGGTGCTCGGCCGCTTCGACGCCGCCCGCGTCATGCTCCGCCCGGCCTCCGACGGTACCGGCGTCATCGCCGGCGGCGGTGTCCGCGCGGTGCTCGAGCTCGCCGGCGTGCGCAACGTGCTCGCCAAGAGCCTCGGCACGACGAACCCGATCAACATGGCGAAGGCGACGATCGTGGCGCTCAAGGAGCTCCGCCGTCCGGAGGACGTGGCGCGGATCCGCGGCAAGCAGATCAGCGAGGTGCTCCCGTTGCCGGCCATCGGCGAAGCGGCCGAAGGAGCCCGTTGTCGCTGTGACGCCTCCGCCTGCGGCGCCCGTGGCAGTCGTCGTGGAGGAGCCCGTCGCGGTCGCGGCGCCGGAGCCCGAGCCCGAGCCCGAGGTCGTGGAAGCGCCCGAGCCGGTCGCCGAGGCGCCTGCGCCCGTCGTGGAGGAGAAGCCGAAGCGCCGTTCGATCCGGAAGAAGAAGGACGACAAGTAGTGGCCAAGGTCAGGATCACGCAGATCAAGTCCCAGATCGGCCAGAGCGAGCGCCACCGCGGCACGCTGCGTGCGCTCGGCCTGGGCCGGATCGGCAACACCCGCGAGCACGACGAGAGCCCGGTGCTTGCAGGCATGCTCCGGAAGGTGGCGCATCTCGTGAAGGTGGACCAGAGCTGATGGCCAAGTCGATGAATCTCTCCAATCTCCAGCCCGCGCAGGAGCGCGTCGACCGCAAGCGCGTCGGCCGCGGCCCCGGCTCGGGCACGGGCAAGTATGCGGGTCGCGGCAACAAGGGCCAGAAGTCGCGCGCGGGCTCGCACAAGATGCGCGCCGGCTTCGAGGGCGGCCAGATGCCGATCTACATGCGCATCGGCAAGCTGCGCGGCTCGACGTCGAAGGACGCGATGCCGGTCGGGCCGTTCCGCACCGAGACGGTGCCGGTCAACATCCGCGACCTCGACCGCTTCGACGCGGGCGCGGAGGTCACGCCCGAGTCGCTCGTCGAGAAGCGTCTGATCAAGAACACGAAGATCGACATCAAGCTGCTCGGCACCGGCGAGATCTCGAAGAAGCTCACCGTTCGCGTGCACAAGATCTCCGCGACGGCACGCGAGAAGATCGAGAAGGCCGGCGGCACCGTCGAGCTGCTGCGCGAGCCGAAGGTGAAGAAGGCCCGCCACCACGCGGTGAAGCCTGCGGCGCAGGAAGAGCCGGAGGCGACAGAGGCTGATGAACCTCAGGCGCGTAGCGCAGCGGAGGAAGCAGCAGCGGAGGAAGAGCAGGCCTAGTGTTCTCCTGGCTCGCAAATGCGTGGCGGGTTCCCGAGCTGCGCAAGCGCGTGCTTTTCACTGCGGCGGTCCTTGCCTGCTACCGGCTCGGCTCCTGGGTGCCCGCGCCGGGCATCGATCAGCAGGCCATCCAGCAGTACTTCAACGGCGCGGGCGGCGGCATCCTCACGCTGCTGAACCTCTTCTCGGGCTCGGCGCTGTCGCGCTTCTCGCTCTTCGCGCTCGGGATCATGCCGTACGTCACGGCGTCGATCATCCTCCAGCTGCTCACGGCCGTCGTGCCGACGCTCGAGCGGCTGCAGAAGGAGGGTGAAGCCGGCTACGCCAAGATCACGCAGTACACGCGCTACCTGACGGTCGCCCTCGCGGCGGCGCAGTCGACGGGCTACGCCTTCCTGTTCAAGCGGCAGGGCGCGCTCCCGGGCGTGAACGCCGGCCGGCTCGTGATCATCGTCCTGACGCTCACCGCCGGCTGCGTCCTGCTCATGTGGATGGGCGAGCTGATCACGAAGCGCGGCGTCGGCAACGGCATCTCGCTCCTGATCTTCGCGTCGATCCTCGCGTACGCGCCGACCGGCATCAGCGCCTGGATCAACGGCGGGACGACCGAGCGGCTGTTCTTCCCGATCGTCGCCATCGCCGTCGTCGTCGCCGTCGTGTTCGTGCAGGAGGGGCAGCGGAGAATCCCCGTGCAGTACGCCAGGCGACAGCTGGGGAACCGGCAGACGACCGGCGGCTCGACCTACATGCCGCTGCGCGTGAACATGGCCGGCGTCATCCCGGTCATTTTCGCCGCCGCGCTGCTCGCGCTCCCGCAGACCGTCGCCGGCTTCGTGCCCGCGTGGTCGAACTGGGTGAACGCGAACTTCCAGTACACGAGCTGGTACTACCTCGCCACCGAGGCGGTGCTGATCATCGTCTTCACGTACTTCTACACGTCGGTCCAGTTCAACCCGGTCGACCAGGCCGACAACTTGCGCAAGTACGGCGGCTACATCCCCGGTATCCGGCCAGGGCCGCCGACGGCGGCCTATCTCGACCGCGTGCTGCAGCGCCTGACGCTGCCGGGCTCGCTCTTCCTGGCGACCGTGGCGGTGGCGCCGAGCGTGTTCATCCACTACTTCGGGTTCTCGCAGGCGACCGCACGTGCGCTCGGCGGCACGTCGGTGCTCATCGTCGTCGGTGTCGCACTCGACACGATGCGACAGATGGAGTCGCAGATGATGATGCGCCACTACGAAGGCTTCCTGAGATAGCCGGCATGAACATCCTGCTGCTCGGTCCGCAGGGGTCCGGCAAGGGGACCCAGGCAAAGAAGATCTCCGCGACCTACGGCGTCCCGCACATCTCGAGCGGCGACCTGTACCGCGAGGCGATCGCACGGGGCACCGAGCTCGGAAAGCAGGTCGAGCCGATCCTCGCAGCGGGGGAGCTCGTTCCCGACGAGATCACGATCCCGCTCATCCGGGACCGGCTCTCGCGCGGCGACACCACACCGGGCTTCGTCCTCGACGGCTATCCCCGCAACCTCGCGCAGGCCGATGCGCTCGACGAGATGCTCGAGGACGTCGGCCGGACGATCGAGATCGTCTTCGTGTTCTACGTTCCCGACCGGCAGCAGCTCATCGAGCGCTTGCTCAAGCGTGCGCAGGAGGAGAATCGCCCCGACGACACGCCTGAGGCGATCGAGCGACGGCTCGCGACGTACGAGCGCGAGACCGCGCCGCTCGGGGAGCACTACCGGACGCGCCTCGGCAACGTCGTCGGCATCCACGCCGACCGCAGCGTCCAGGACGTCTTCCAGGAGATCTCGGAGGCGTTGAGCGCGGTGGAGGCACGAGCGTGATCATCCGCAAGTCCGCTGCCGAGATCGAGGGCATGGCGCGTGCCGGCGAGCTCGTCTACGAGACGCTGCAGCTCGTCGCCGAGCACCTCGAGCCCGGCGTCTCGATGCTCGAGCTCGACCGCATCGCCGACGAGCACATCGCCGCGAAGGGCGGGTACCCGACCTCGAAGGGCTACAAGGGCTTCCCCGCCGCGCTGTGCATCTCGCCCAACTCGATGGTCGTGCACGGCATCCCGACCGAGTACCGCGCCCGCGAGGGCGACCTCATCTCGGTCGACCTCGGCGTGACGCTGAACGGCCTCGTCGCCGACAGCGCGGTCACGCTGCCGGTGGGGGAGATCGACCCCGAGGCGCAGCGGCTCCTCGACGTCTGCCAGGAGGCGCTCGCCGCCGGCATCGAGCAGGCGCAGGTCGACAACCATCTGTCCGACATCTCCCACGCCGTCCAGACGGTCGTCGAGGAGGCCGGCTTCTCGGTCGTCCGCAGCCTCGTCGGGCACGGCGTCGGCCGCAGCTACCACGAGGACCCGCAGATCCCGAACTACGGCCCGCCCGGGCGCGGCCCCGTCCTCCAGTCGGGGATGACGCTCGCGATCGAGCCGATGATCACCGCCGGCTCGGCGGACGTCTACGTCCACGACGACGACTGGTCGATTTCCTCGGTCGATTCCTCGCTCGCGGCCCACTTCGAGCACACCGTCGCGATCACCGCCGAGGGCCCTCGGGTGCTCACGAAAGCCGGGGCGGCTCTGCTACGATAATCCCTCGCCGCGCACCGGCTTTGCCGTGCGCGCGCATCCCTCTGGACTAGAAAGGAAATGCCGACCAAGGAAGAGAAGATCGAGGTTGAGGGCGAAGTCGTGGAGGCGCTCCCGAGCACGATGTTCCGGGTGCAAATCGACGGCGGCCACGCCATCCTGGCGACCATCTCCGGGAAGATGCGCAAGCACTACATCCGCATCTTGCCGGGGGACAAGGTCAAGGTGGAGCTGAGCCCGTACGACCTGAACCGCGGTCGAATCACCTTCCGGCACCGCTGATATGAAAGTACGCCCATCCGTCAAGACAATGTGTGAACGCTGCCGCATCATCAAGCGGCACGGCACGACCATGGTCATCTGCACCAACCCCCGTCACAAGCAGAGGCAGGGGTAATGGCGCGCATCGCCGGGGTCAACCTCCCGAACCAGAAGCGGCTCGAGATCGGGCTGACCTACATCTACGGCATCGGCCAGCCGACGGCGCGCAAGGTCGCAGCCCAGCTCGGCCTCTCGCCCGACACGAAGATCAAGGACCTCACCGACGACGAGGTGACGAAGCTCCGCACCTACATCGACGGCGAGCTCGAAGTCGAGGGCGACCTGCGCCGCGAGCGCCAGCAGGCGATCAAGCGCCTGTCCGAGATCGGCGCCTACCGCGGCGTCCGGCATCGCCGCGGGCTGCCGGTCAACGGCCAGCGCACGAAGACGAACGCCCGCACGCGCAAGGGCCCGAAGAAGACCGTCGGGCGCGGCAAGAGCAAGGCGGCCAAGTAAATGGCGCCACCCCGGAGAGCAGCGGCCACGACGAGGCCGCACCCGTCGCCGCGTCCGCAAGAACATCGCCATCGGGCAGGCGCACATCAAGACGAGCTTCAACAACACCATCGTCGCCCTCACCGACAAGGAGGGCAACGTGATCGCGTGGGAGTCGGCCGGCTCCGCGGGCTTCAAGGGCTCGCGCAAGTCGACGCCGTTCGCCGCGCAGGTCACCGCCGACGCGTGCGCGCGGAAGGGCATGGAGCACGGGCTGCAGAAGGTCGAGGTCTTCGTGAAAGGCCCCGGCTCCGGCCGTGAGACCGCCATCCGCTCGCTCCAGGCCGCCGGCCTCGAGATCCTCGGCGTCAAGGACGTCACCCCGCAGGCCCACAACGGCGTGCGCCAGCGCAAGCGGAGGCGCGTCTAGTGGCCCGCGACGTCGGACCGAAGTGCCGCATCTGCCGCCGCGAGGGCCTGAAGCTCTTCCTCAAGGGGGAGCGCTGCCTGACGGAGAAGTGCGCGATCGAGCGCCGCTCGTATCCGCCGGGCGAGCACGGCCGCGGCCGCATCAAGCAGAGCGAGTACCTGCTTCAGCTGCGTGAGAAGCAGAAGGCGCGCCGGTACTACGGGCTGCTCGAGCAGCAGTTCCGCACGTATTACGAGAAGGCGTCCAAGCGCTCCGGCGTCACCGGCGAGGAGCTGCTGCGGATGCTCGAGACGCGGCTCGACAACGTCGTCTACCGCCTCGGCTTCGCCGCCTCGCGCGCGCAGGCGCGCCAGCTCGTGCGCCACGGTCACTTCCAGGTGAACGGGCGCCGGGTGAACATCCCGAGCTACCAGGTTCGGCCGGACGACATCATCACCGTCGCGCAGAACTCGTCGGCGAAGCAGGTGATTCGGGACGCCACCGACCTCGTGTCCACCGTCGCTCCGTGGCTGCAGGCCGACCACGACGGCCTCACCGGCAAGGTGCTGAAGCAGCCCGAGCGCGGCGAGATCGACACGCCGGTCCAAGAATCGCTCATCGTCGAGCTCTACTCCAAGTAACAAGTAGCCGCGCTACGCGCCCTAGTTTGATGACCAACGAAAGGTAAGGACACCGTTTTGGCCACACGCGCTATGGACTTTCAGATTCCGCGCATCGTCCACGAGGAAGTGGACGAGCACCGCGGGGTGTTCCAGATCGAGCCGCTCGACCGCGGTTTCGGTCACACGTTCGGCAACTCGCTGCGCCGCGTGCTGCTCTCGTCGCTCGAGGGCGCTGCGGTCACCTCGGTCAAGGTCGAGGGCACCGCGCACGAGTTCACGACGCTGCCGGGCGTCCGCGAGGACGTCACCGACATCGTCCTCAACCTCAAGAACCTCGTCGCCCGCCTGCACGGCGATTCGCCCGAGGTCGAGGTGCACATCGCGAAGAAGGGCCCGGGCATCGTCACCGCCGCCGACATCGAGGCGCCTGCGGAGCTCGAGATCCTCAACCCGGAGCTCGAGATCGCGAACCTCTCGGATCGCGGCCGCCTGGAGCTGACGCTCACGATCGGGCGCGGCCGCGGCTACAACCCGGCCGAGCTCAATCGCGGGCCGCAGCACACGATCGGCGTCATTCCGATCGACTCGATCTTCTCGCCCGTCCGCCGCGTCTCGTTCGCGGTCGAGGCCGCGCGCGTCGGACAGCGGACGGACTACGACAAGCTCATGCTCGACATCACGACCGACGGCTCCGTCGATCCGAAGGACGCGCTCGGCGAGGCGGCCGAGATCCTCATCCGCCAGCTCGCGATCTTCACCGACATCGACAAGATGGAGGGCTTCGGCGAGCAGGCGGTCGTCGCCGGCGACGGCGTCAGCCCCGAGACGGGCCTCGCCCGCGGGATGGAGAACTTCCCGATCGAGGAGCTCGAGCTCGGCGTCCGGTCGTACAACTGCCTGAAGCGCGTCGGCATCGAGACCATCGGCGATCTCGTCATGAAGACGGAGAACGAGCTCGCGGCGATCCCGAACTTCGGCAAGAAGTCGATCGAAGAGGTCAAGGAGACGCTCTCGCAGCACGGTCTCACGCTGCGCGGCGACAGCGGCATCGGCTTCAGCAGCGGAGAGCCTCGAGTAACGCCATGCGTCACGCGCGGACCGGCAAGAAGCTCGGGCGCGACCCGTCGCATCGGAAGGCGCTGTACGCGAATCTCGCGTGCTCCCTGATCGAGCACGGGCGCATCAAGACGACCGAGGCGAAGGCGAAGGCGGTGAAGCCGTTCGCCGAGCAGATGATCACGCTCGGCCGCCGCGGCGACCTGCACGCGCGCCGGCAGGCGCTCGCCGAGCTCCGCTCGCAGGAGATCGTGCACAAGCTCTTCGCCGACGTCGGCCCGCGCATGGCCGACCGGCCGGGCGGTTACTCGCGCATCGTCAAGCTCGGACACCGTCAAGGCGACGCCGCCGAGATGGTCTACCTCCTGGCTCGTCGACTACCACGCGCCGCTAGCGGCCGGTGTGCAGCTGTTCCGACCGGCGCGCCCAACAGTGCTCGCCCGAGCTCCCGCGCGCTGATCGCTGCGATCAGGATGCCGGCGAACGTCACGATGCCGAGCGCGCGCGACGAACGTGTCCGAGAAGAAGCGCCAGCGGAAGTAGGCGAGCATCAGCAGCTCGAACGCCACGACCCCGATCGCGAAGATGAGCGCGACGTGGTAGTTGGAGATGAGGAACGGCAGCGAGTGGAGGATGCCGCCGAGGAACGTCCCGCCGCCGGTGATCGACCCGCGCGCCCAGGGGCTGCCGCGCCCGGTCAGTTCCCCGGTGTCGGAGAGCCCCTCCGAGAAGCCCATGCTGATCCCTGCGCCGAGCGAGGTCGCGAGGCCGGCGATGAACGCGTAGCGGGTGTCGTGCGAGGCGAGCACGACTGCGAAGATCGGCGCCAGCGTGGACAGCGACCCGTCGATCAGGCCGACCATCGCGGGCTGCACCCGCTGGAGGAGGAACGTGTGCTCTTCGGTCATCAGTTAGAGTGTATCAATCGGTGTGCAAGTCAGTAGAGCATAAGGAAGTCCTGACAAGCGACGTCAGGCACGCCTGACGTGCGGCTCAGACTGACGATCGAGTACGACGGCACGCCCTTCCGCGGCTGGGCCGCGCAGCCCGGCCACTCGACGGTGGAGGCCGAGCTCCGCGATGCCCTGGCCGCCACGTTCGCCACCGTCGACCGCCTCGCCGTCGCCGGCCGCACCGACACCGGCGTCCACGCGCTCGGGAACGTCGCCTCCGCCGACGTCGAGGGAGGGCCTCCGCTCGAGCGCGCGGCGGCTGCGCTGAACACGCGCCTGCCCGACGAGATCTCGGTCGTCTCCGCCGAGAGCGCGGCGCCCGACTTCCACGCGCGGCACTCCGCCGTCGCCCGTTCGTACCGCTACCGCCTCTTCACCCGTTCGACGCCCTCGCCGTTCGAGCTGCGCCGGAGCTTGTGGGTGCCTCGCCTGCTCGACCTCGAGCAGCTCGCCACGGCCGCGGCTCAGCTTCCGGGCAAGCACGACTTCCGCGCCTTCACACCGACCGTGACGCGGCACGAGGACTTCGTGCGCACGGTCGAGTCGGCCGAGTGGATCGACCGCGGCGAGCACCTCGACTTCGAGATCACCGCGGGCAGCTATCTCCGCCACATGGTGCGGACGCTGGTCGGGACGATGCTCGACGGGATCGACCTCGCCCCGCTGCTCGAGGGTGCCGAGCGTGCCGACGCCGGCGCGACCGCCCCGCCGTGGGGCCTCTACCTCGTCGTCGGTCAGGTACTAGAGGGCTGGGGCTGGGGGAGCGCCGGCGGCGGAAGCCGCAGCGCGCCGGTCGCGCCGAGCGCGAACAGCAGCCCACCCGGGCGATGAGGACGTCGCCGACGGAGAAGACGTTCGCCCAAGGGATCCAGCTCGGCGCCGCCCAGCGGTCGACGAGCCAAGACGAGATGCGGCGAGGCGAGCTCGGCGCTGTTACGGCTCTTGGTGAAGTGCAGGCCTGCTCCTCGCAGCGCCGACGGGAAGCGCCGGCATGTGGCCGCCGTTCGTGAGAATCGCGGCGAGGTTCGACACGAGCCCGGCCGCAATCAGCGGGATCCCGGGCGTGCGGCGTTGCACGCGACCGCGAAGGCGAAGAGGCCGTAGGAGCATGAGCCAGAGGACGACGCCGATTCGGTCGGACGTGTGCCAGGGAATCACCTTGACCGGGAACGCGACGAGCTGGAGCGCAATCGCGACGTAGAAGAGCCAGACGGCCCGCATGCGCAACGTGCCGATGCCGGCTCCACCGTCCTCCGAAGAGCGGCGCGAGCACGAAGCCCGCGAGAAGGGGAAGCGCGAGTGCCATTGGGCTACGCGAACGCCAGGATCGGCGCCGGGCGCCGTCGTTCGGCGATGCATTCGGCGACGCACGCTTCGACGGCGGTGACCGCGGTGCGACTCGAACTGCGTTCCCGCGTTTGCGCGAAGCTCGTTGAGCGCGTATTCGACCGACTGCGCAGCGCGGTAGGGGCGGTTCGCGGTCATGGCCTCGAAGGCGTCGGCGACGCGGATGATGCGCGCGCCGAGCGGGATGTCCTCGCCCGCCAGGCCGTCGGGATAGCCGCTGCCGTCCCAGTTCTCGTGGTGGTGGAGGATCCAGTCGTCGATCGGGGCGATGCCGAGACCCTCGAGCAGCGAGAAGCCGAGCGCCGGGATGCGCCTTGATGGCCTCGAACTCGACGGGCGTGAGGGCTCGCGGCGCCTGCAGGAGGCTGTCGGGGATGCCGATCTTGCCGATGTCGTGCAAGAGGCCGGCGAGCGCGAGCTGGTCGACCGTGTGCTCGTCCAGGCCCAGCTCTGCGCCGATGGCCGCAGCCAGCGCCGACACCGTCTCCGAGTGGTTCGCCGTCGAGGGGTCCTTGGCGTCGACGAAGCGCACGATGTTCTTGGCGGCGCGCAGGCGCGCGACGCGTTCCGTCTCCCACTCCAGCTCCTTGGCCGAGTGGATGCGCACGACCTTCGGGCTGTACACGAACGAGCGGTTTTTGCCGTGATGCTTCGACCAGTACAGCGCGCCGTCGGCCATGCGCTGCAGGCCGTCGGCGTCGTCTGCCTGGCCCGGGTAGCTGGCGATGCCGACGCTGATCGTGACCGGCGTGAGGCCGAGGCCGGCGACAGCTTCCTGGATCTCGGTGATGCGCTCGAAGGCGGCCGTTCCGTCCGTCTGGAACAGCACCGCGAACTCGTCGCCGCCGCAGCGGAACGCGGCTCCGTCGCGCGCGTCGCTCAGGATCGCGGCGAGGGCGACGAGCACGTCGTCACCGACCTGGTGGCCGTAGGTGTCGTTGATCCGCTTGAAGTCGTCCACGTCCACGATGCAGAGCGAGAACTCCGTGCTCTCGCGCTCGGCGTCGCCGATGGCGTTGCGCAGAGCAGCCTGGTAGGCGCGGTGGTTGCCGAGGCCCGTGAGGTTGTCCGTCCGCGCATCCTTCGCGGCCTGGTGGGAGTGGTAGAGGCTCCGCTGGTAGAGCGTCAGCGTGAAGAGGGGGCCTGCGAGCAGAAGGAGCATCCATGGGTGCGTCGCCCAGAGGTTGGCCGCCAGCGCGGCGAGCACCGCCATCATGATGAAGACAGGCCGTTGCGCCCGAGGTCGGTAGCGGACGACCTCGCGGTAGCGAATGTTCTGCGAGAGCGTGACGGCGCCCGCGACGAACGAGCGTGTTGGCGATCACGTGCAGCGCCGCGCCGGCGAGGATGTAGCCCGTGAGACGGCCGGCGCCGACCGTGTCGGAGGAGCCGAAGACGATCACCGGCACGCTCGCTGCGAACGCTGCGAGCGAGTAGCTGGCGACGTTGAACGCGATCCGCTCGATACGGTCGCCGAGTCACGACCATCGTGATCCGCGATGCTGAGCCCGGCCATCGGGACGGCGTAATGCCAGCCGAAGAGGATCGGCGGCAGTCACGATGAACACCGTGCGTGATCGAGACGTCCGTTTTGCCGCCCTCGCCCATCGGCATCGGCTGGAGGTCGGCGAGCAGCGCGAGCACGAAGAAGAGCGCCACGCTTGCCGCCTTGCCGATCGTCGGGAGATCGACGGCGATCTTGACGAAAGAGAGGACGATCAGCGGGTGCGGCGATCGCCGTCGTCGCCGTGACGTAGGCGAAGAGACGGGAAGGCAGGCCGCAAATCAGGTGTTCGTTCATGGATTGGATTGACGCGATGAGCCGAAACGGGATCGGTCGCCGCAGCGGCCGATCCCGTTGCAGTCGAGCTGGATGTCAGTCCCAGCGCCAGTCGGCGCCGGCACCAACGACGAGCGCGACGAGGGCGGCGAGGGCCATAGCCCCCTTGAGGAGCGTTGCCGCATCCCACGCGCGTGCATACCACCGAATCACGAGATCTTCACCTCCCAGGAGATGTCCGCAGATAAGTCCCGTTTCGCTTGACGCATCGTCCTCTATCCGGTGACGGATGCATCCCCAGGAAGGGTGAAGCTCCGATCCTGCGAAATGCGCTCATACCGGCTTCATTCCGAAGGATTTCGGGCGAGCGGGAAGGAGTGAACTGCTCCGGACGCCGAAACGGCCGGAGCAGCCGCAGGACTGGCTCAGTGCCAGCGCCAACCGGCGCCGACGCCAACGACGAGCACGGCGACGGCTACCAGAGCCGTGGTCGCACGGGCATACCACCGAATCACGAGATCTTTCACCTCCAAGAGATGGCCGCAGTTGGTCTCGTGGTGCATGCTCATCCTCTTGGCGAGGAGCGTTGGCGCATCCCCATTTAGCGTGAGATTCCATCCAGCCGGAACGTCGCGATCTCGCCCGGGGCGAGCACGAGCTCTTCGCCGGCCTCTGCCCCCTCGTCGAGCCGGACACGCACAGCCGGTACCCCCTCGATCCTCACGGCCTCCGGGTGCAGGTTCGGGTTGAAGACCCGCAGGATCGCGCCGTCGCCGTCCTCGGCGCCCTTGAGACAAGAGAAGACCACGTCCCCATCCAGGGTGAACGGGGGCGCGAACGGATCGCCGGTGAGGAAATCCGTGCGGTAATCCTGGCCGGCCCGGATGAGGGCGGCGTTCGAGAGGCGGTCGGCGTCGAATCGAACGGCGTATTCGAAGACGTGGCGGCCGCGGCACTGCCCGTCCGGTGTGGCGATGTCCGGCCCGGCGTCCACGGGGCGGGCGGGCAGGCCTTTCGGCTGTGAGATCGTCCCCACGCAGCGCAGGAGGGTCAGGCGGAGCCCGTCCCGGCCGGCCTCGTACTCCGGCAGGCCCTTGGTGAGGAGGGCGAGCGGGCCGAGGGCAACGGCTCCCAGGGTGTGTGCGGCGGCGATCGGTGGCTCCACCCACTCGGCCCTGGCCGGAACGGGCTCGACCGGGCGGCGTACGACGGCGAACTGGCTCTCCGCGCGTACCCACTCGCCCGCCTCCGACACCGGGAAGTGGACGCGAAGGCGGTGGTCGTCGGCCTCGTTCTCGACCGTCGTCCGGAGCTCGATCCGGTCGGACATGGCCCGCGCGACCGTCGAGATGCGGATTCCCGGCAGCTCGTGCTCGAGCAGCAGAGCGCCGTCGGGGTGGACGCTCGATCCGACGAGCTCCGCGCGCCGGACGGGGCCGCCCGGGCAGAACGTGTACAGGTCGCCGATGTCCGGCTCATCCTCGAATGCGATGTCGAGCTCGACCGGCAGGAGTTCTGCCGGGCGCCGCTCGGCGCGACGACCCTCGAAGCCCTCGAGCTCGACGAGCTCGTCGCCGACGATCCGGGTCCGCCGGTATGGGAGGGGGTTGACCAGAGCGCCGCCGACGCCCAGCGCCTCACGCTCCACGATCTCCAGCGTGCGGTCGAGCTGCTCGTACCGGACGAGCATGTCGCGGTGCACCTCGTCGCACGAGCAGCCGCAGATGGAGTCGTGCGGATGGTTGCGGAGCAGGTCGCGCCACGCGAGCCGGATGTCCTCGTGCGGGAACCGGGAGCCGTCCCGCAGCGTCCGCAGCGCGGCCACCGTCTCCGTGCCCAGGAGGCGGCGTTCGGCGCGCTCGTTCGCCTGCTTCAGGTACATGCGCGCGGAGTTGACGCCGCGCAGGATGTTCTGCAGCTGGCTGCCCACGAGCTCTCCCTCGTACACGGGGAGGCCGTCGGTCTCCGGCCGGAAGTCCGAGTAGCGGCCGATTCGGAACGACGGGCCGAGCTCGCGGCAGATCTCCGGCAGGTGCGGCTGGATGGGCAGGTGGTCGGAGCCGTTCGCAAGCAGGATCGTGCTCTGCCCGGCCTGCTCGAGGAGCAGGCCGAAGCGCTCGAAGATCTGCGCGACGCGCTCCGCCGCCTCCTCCGCGGTCGTGAGCCGTGCGAAGTTGTCGTAGTGCGGCAGGAACTGGCACGCGATCACCTCCGCGCCGGCTGAGCGCCAGCGGAACACGACGCCGACGTCGTCCAGCTGGTCGCCGAGCCCGCGTGAGAAGAGGAACGTCGGGAGGCCGAACCCGGCGAGGATCTGCGGCAGCTGCGCCGGGTGACCGAAGCTGTCCGGCTCGTAGCCCGCGCCGGTCGGCTCGACGCCGAACCGGCGGCAGACCCGCCGGCCGAGGAGGAGGTTCCGTACGAGCGACTCACTCCCGACGAGGATCTCGTCCGGCAGCACGTACCACGGGCCGGCCTCGAGCCGCCCCGCCGCAAGCAGCGCGCGCAGGCGGTCGACGTTGTCGGGCCGCACGTCGGCGTAGTCCTCGAGGACGATGCCCTGGCCGTCAAGCGTGAACGAGCTGAAGGACTCGTCGCGCTCGAGCGTGTCGAGGACGCCGTCGACGACGGCGCCGAGGCGCAGCCGGAAGACCTCGAACGGGACGTACCACTCCCGGTCCCAATGGGTGTGCGGAACGACGAGATAGGAGACGTCGGACGGTGCCGCCATCTGCGTAGCTTCTCAGAGCAAAGGAGCTCTCAACGCCTCGCCCGGCATTTCATCCAGGGCCGGAGCTAACGCGGAGCGTTAGCGGAGGCCGCAGTAGCGCGCGGGGACGGCGGTAGCCGCCACCGTGCGCGCAGAACGAAACCGTCGCTCGCACTCGTCAGAGGACGCGGGCTTTGCTCGCGTCCGCTCCCGCGAAGCGGGAACCTCAACCGCGGGAAGTGCGCAGCACTTTCCGCGGATTAGGTCGTTGCCGGCCGCGGCTTGCGACCGGGAACGCGTGCGCCCGTCACTGCGAGCGCGAGGACGAAGCCGCCGACGGCGATGGCGACGTCTCCGACCGAGAAGATGTTCGCGAGCGGGATCCAGTGGGGCGCGGCCCAGCGGTCGACGAGCCACGGGAGCGCGGGGTGCGCCATCGCCTCGCTGTTCATGTCCACGTGGTAGTGCAGCCCCGCGGCGGCGAGCGCGCGCGGAAGCACGGGCATGTGCCCCCCGTTGGCCAAGACGGCGAGAAGGTTGGAGCCGAGCCCGGCGGCGACCAGGGCGACGCCCGGCATGCGCACGTTTCGCGCCACCACCGCAACGAGCAGGACGTCGGACGCGATCCACAGCCCGACGGCGACTCCGTCCGGCGTATGCCACGGCATCGAGCTCCCGGGAAGGCGGCGATCTGGATCGCGAGCGCGACGTAGGCCAGCCCGAGCCAGCGCAGCCGAACGGCGGCGAGCGCGCGCAGCCGGCCACCCAGCGGCAGCGCGACGACGACGCCGATCAGGAACGGGAGGGCGAGAACCACCAGTACACCGTCCTACGCGAACGCGATGGACAGCCCGGCCGGCCGCGTCTCGACGCGCGGCTCCCGGGCGAGGTACGCCTCGACGGCCGCAACGGCGGCGGCGTCGAACTGGACGCCCACGTTGGCGCGGAGCTGCTCGAGCGCGTACTCGACGGACTGGGCGGAGCGATAGGGCCGGTTGGCGGTCATGGCCTCGAACGCATCGGCCACGCGGACGATGCGGGCGCCGAGCGGGATCTCATCCGCCGCGAGCCGGTCCGGGTAGCCGCTGCCGTCCCAGTCCTCGTGATGGTGGAGGATCCACTCGTCGATCGGCGCGATTCCGAGACCCTCGAGCAGGGAGTAGCCGAGGGTCGAGTGGGTCTTGACCGTCTCGAACTCGGCCGGGGTGAGCGGTCGCGCAGCCTGGAGCAGGCTGTCGGCGATGCCGATCTTGCCGATGTCGTGCAGGAGGCCGGCGAGGGCGAGCTGGTCGACGGTGCTCTCGTCCAGGCCTATCTCGGCGCCGATGGCCGCGGCGAGCGTGGCGACGGTCTCCGAATGGTCGGCTGTCATCGGGTCTTTGGCGTCGACGAAGCGCACGATGTTCTTCGCGGCGCGCAGCCGCGCCATCCGCTCGGTCTCCCACTCGAGGTCCTTGGCGGAGTGGATGCGGACGACCTTGGGGCTATAGACGAAGGAGCGGTTTTTGCCGTGGTGCTTCGACCAGTACAGCGCGCCGTCGGCCATGCGCTGCAAGCCGTCGGCGTCGCTCGCCTGGCTCGGGTAGCTGGCAATGCCGACACTGATCGTGACCGGGGTGAAGCCGAGCGCGGCGACCGCGTCCTGGACCTCGGTGACCCGCTCGAACGCGATCGTCCCGTCCCCGTCGAACAGGAGGGCGAACTCGTCGCCGCCGCAGCGGAACGCGGCCCCGTCGCGGGCGTTGCTGAGGATCGCAGCGAGTGCGACGAGCACGTCGTCGCCGACCTGGTGGCCGTAGGTGTCGTTGATCCGCTTGAAGTCGTCCACGTCCACGATGCAGAGGGAGAACTCGGTGTGGTCGTGCACCGCCGACGCGATTCGCTCGCGCAGGGTCGCCTGGTACGAGCGATGGTTGCCGAGACCTGTGAGGTTGTCCGTCAGCGCATCGTGCAGAGCAAGCCGCGAGCGGAGAGCCGTGTGCTGGTAGAGGGAAAGCGCGAACAGCGGCCCGGCGAGGAGGATGAGCAGGGCCGGCCTGATCGCCCAAAGGTTCGCGGCGAGCGCGGCGAGGAACGCCATGATCGCGAACGCCGGGCCCGAATACCGCAGCATCGACACGACCGTCGCGCGGTACGCGAGCCCTTCCGCGAGCGCGACGGCGCCCGAGACGAAGCCGGCGTTGATGAGAACGAAGATCAGGCCGCCGACGAGCGCGTAGATGCACATCCTGCCGACGTCGTTTTGGCCAACCGTGCCGAAGAAGTTGGTCGCGCCGGCGCCCGCCGCCGCGAGGGCGTACGCGCCGCTGTTGAACCCAGCGCGCAGCACCGGGTTGCCCTGCCAGAGCATGGGCAGGAGGATGCTGAGCGCCGCAACCGGGATCGCCGCCGCCCAACCGAAGATCACGAGGACGGCGATGAGGAAGACGAATGCGAGCGAAACCTGGCTGCCCTTGTCATCGAGCGGGACCGGGTGGAGATCCGCGATGAGGGCGAGCCCGAGGAAGAGGCCGATTCCCAGCCAGTCGTACAGGCGGGGCGGATTCGCGGCCAGGCGCGCGGCGGAGACGCCGAGGGCGCCGGCTGCGAGGACCACGACGGCCCCGATGTAGGCCACGAGCCGTGGGGGAAGGCCGCAGATTGTCTTGTCGGTCGAGATCATCGTCGCAGGGAAGCGCGGGGGAGCCGGTAATCGCACCGGCCCCGCCGCGGAAACCCTTCTAGAACAGGCCGGTCAGTGCGGACAGGAGATCGCCCCAGCGGAGTCCCGCACCCGAGGAAACGAGAAGCGAGGAAAGAGCGCCGATCGCAATCACAGCCTTGATTGTCGAGGAATGCCAACGAACCATGCAGGTTCACCTCCAAGTGGATAGCCGCAGTCCTGCAGTGCCCATCCTCCCTTTTGAGGAGTGATGAAAGCGCCCCCCGAACGGGGGATTTAGTCGCTAAGGCCTAGCTACGATCGGCAAATGCCGCACTTTCCGGTCGTCTTGTTCGACCTCGACGGCACGGTGATCGACTCCGGCGGGATCATCCTCGCCTCGATGCGCCATGCCACCCGCGAGGTGCTGGGCCGCGAATACTCGGACGAGGAGCTGATGCGGGCGGTCGGGGGCCCGGGCCTCGAGGCCCAGATGCAGGCCTTCGACTCGGAACGGGTGGACGAGCTCGTCACCGTCTACCGCGCCCACAACGAGCCGTTGCACGAGGAGCTCCTCTGTTGCGCCGGCATGGAGGACGCCCTCGAACGGCTCCATGCTGAGGGACGCCGGCTGGCGGTTGTCACCGCGAAGCGGCGCTCGACCGTCGAGCTTGCGTTCGCGCACGTGCCTCTCGGCCACCTGTTCGAGGTGATCGTCGGGGGCGACGAGACCGAGCGCCACAAGCCCGATCCCGAGCCGCTGCTCCTCGCGGCCGAGCGCCTCGGCGCCAGTCCCGAGGAGGCGGTCTACATCGGCGACTCCCCCTTCGACGTCCGGGCCGCCAAGGCGGCGGGGATGGCATCGGTGGCGGTCACGTGGGGCCGCATCCACGACCGCTCGCGGCTCGAGAACGAGCACCCGGACGCGGTCGTCGACACGGCGGAGCAGCTGCTTGCCGTCATCTGATCCGGTCGTTCGCGCTGCCGAGCTGCGCGAGCTCCTCAATCGCGCGCTCATCGCCTACCACGTCGACGACGACCCGATCATGGAGGACGCCGCGTACGACGTCCTCTACGACGAGCTGGCAGCGATCGAGATGGAGCACCCCGAGATCGTCACGCCCGACTCGCCGACGCAGCGCGTCGGTGCCCCGCTCTCGGGGCAGTTCCAGAAGGTCCGGCACCTGTCGCCGATGGGCTCGCTGGAGAAGGTGACCACCGACGAGGCGATCGCCAAATGGGCGGACGACGTCCGCAAGCGGCTCGGCACCGACGAGCCGGTGGCCTACGTCCTCGAGCCGAAGATCGACGGCTCCGCCATCAACCTCGTGTACGAGAACGGGATGTTCGTGCGCGGCGCCACGCGCGGCGACGGCGTGCAGGGCGAGGACGTCACGCCCAACCTGCGCACGATCGGCGCCATCCCGCTGCAGATGCAGGGCGACGCGCCGCCGCTCGTCGAGGTTCGCGGCGAGGTGTACATGCCGCTCTCCGGCTTCCGCGCGTTCAACGAGCGCCTCGTCGCCGAGGGGAAGCCGACCACGCCGAACCCGCGCAACGCCTCGGCGGGATCGCTCCGGCAGAAGGACTCGTCCATCACCGCGCAGCGGCCGCTCTCGATCTGGGTGTACGGGACCGGTCTTCGCGAGGGCCTCGACGAGCTGACGACGCACTGGGAGACGCTGCAGTGGCTGCGCGCGCACGGATTCCGCACGAACCCGTTCGCGGAGCGCGTGGAGTCGATCGAGGAGATCGCAGAGCGCGTGCGTGCGTGGGAGCTGCGGCGCGCCGACCTCGACTACGAGATCGACGGCATCGTCATCAAGGTCGACTCGTTCGACCAGCAGGCCCGGCTCGGCTCGCTGCACGAGCGCCCACGCTGGGCGCGCGCGTTCAAGTGGGCGCCGATGACCGCGGTCACGCGGCTGAACAAGATCCTCATCCGCGTCGGTCGCACCGGCGCGCTCAACCCATGGGCCGTGCTCGAGCCGGTCGAGGTGGGCGGCGTCACCATCTCGCGCGCGACGCTGCACAACGAGGAGGACATCAACCGCAAGGAGATCCGCGAGGGCGACGACGTCATCGTCCAGCGCGCGGGCGACGTCATCCCGCAGATCGTCGGTCCGGCGGGCGCGCACCGGAAGGGGACGAAGCGGTTCCGCATGCCGACGCACTGCCCGCTGTGCGGCACCGAGGTGGTGAAGCCCGAAGGCGAGGCGATGCACCGCTGCCCGAACCGGGCCTGCCCGTCGCGCGGGCTCGAGGCGCTGATCAACTGGGTGATGGCGGCGGCCGACATCGACGGCGTCGGCGAGCAGTCGGTGCGGCGGCTGTGGGATCTCGGCATCGTGCGTTCCGTCCCCGAGCTGTACCGGTTGACGCGCGAGCAACTGATGGAGGTCGACGGCTACGCGGAGATCAGCGCCGGCAACGCGATCGAAGCAATCGCAAGCCTCGAAGGCGATTCCGTTCTCGCGCGTCCTCTTCGGGTTGAACATCCCCGACGTGGGCTGGGTGACCGGGCAGACGCTCGCCCGCCACTTCGGCACCGTCGACGCGCTCATGAACGCGACGCAGGAGGAGCTGGTCGAGGCGGAAGGCATCGGTCCCGGAGCGCGCGGAGGCGATCGCGGAGTGGTTCCGCGACGACGACAACCGCCGGCTCGTCGAGGAGCTGCGTGACCTGGGGCTGCGATTCGAAGCGGGGGAGGAGGAGCGTCCCGTCGAGGGGCCGCTCACCGGCGAGCGCTACGTCGTCACGGGCACGCTCGAGCGCTTCACGCGCGAGGAGGCCGAGGCGGCGCTCGAGGCGCGCGGCGCGAAGGTGTCCGACTCCGTGTCTTCGAAGACGACCGGCCTGATCGTCGGCGAGGAGCCGGGCAAGTCGAAGCTCACGAAGGCCGAGAAGTTCGGCGTGCCGATTCTCTCGGAAGACGACCTAGTGCAGTTGCTGCGCGGCTAACGCCGATCGCGAACTTGTCCTCGGCGAGGCGCGACGCACGTCCACGAAACCGGCGCGCCGTTGACGAGCACCGAGAAGACGTAGCTGTCGCCGACGAAGCCGGAGAGCGCGGTGGAGTTGTCCGTCGTACCCGTCTTTGCTCGCACGACACCGGCGGCAACGGTGCCGCGCATGCGGTCGTGCCAGCGTCCCGCTGCGACCCGCGACCGGCAGCGACGCAAGCAGCTCCGGCTGCATCGACGGGTCGCTCCACATCACACGCAGGAGCGAGACGAGCGTCGACGCCGTCATCCGGTCGATCAGCGAGAGGCCTGAGCCGTCGGCCATCGTTACGCCGGCGAGCGGCACGCCCGCGGCGGCGAGCTGCGCGCGGACGACACCGATGCCGGCCGCGGTCGTCCCCGCGCCGGCCTGCACGGCGCCGAGCTCCTTCACAAGCATCTCTGCGGTGAAGTTGTCGCTCACCTTGTCCATCCAGTGCACCATGGCGGCGAGCGTCGGCGAGTCGACGGACGCGAGCTCGACGCCCGCGTCGTCCGCGGCGCCGAGCGTGGCTCCGCCGGCGACTGTCACGCCTGCGCGGGCGAGCAGCTTCGCGAACTTCTGAGCGGCCGACAGTGCCGGGTTGTGCGACGTGAAACGGCCGACGGCGCCGCGGTCGACGATGAGTGCCGACAGCGGCGGCGACTCCTTGATGTAGAACGCCGCCTTCCAGCCCGGCGCCGTGCGGTGCGCATCGAACCACGTCTCGTCGCCGAGCACCTCGCCGCTGACCGCCGTGATCCCGTCGGCGCGGATCTGGTGCGCAAGCGCTACGAGGTCCTGCGACGAGAGCGTTGGATCGCCGTAGCCCTTCAGGACGAGGTTGCCGTGCCACGTCGATCCGTCCTGCTCGCCTTCGCCGAGGACGTCCGTCTCGATGCGGAAGGCGGGGCCGAGCGCGGTCAGCGCCGCGTAGGTGACCGCGAGCTTCTCGTTCGAGGCGGGCCGGAGGGGCAGCGTCGCGTTGTGCGCGAAGACGACCCGGCCGGTGGAGAGGTCGACCGCGACGGCGCCGGAGGTGGCGAAGTCGACGAACGGCGCGTGCAGCGCCCGGGAGAGCAGGGACGGCAGCGACCCGTTCGCAGCGCCGCCCGGAACGGCGAGGACGGCGGAGACGACCCCGAGGGCTGCGACGGTGCGGGCGAGCACGTGCCGTTTCATTGTTTGGGCCGGTACAGGGATCGTCAAGGGCGATGGGTCGTACGGACGGCGAAGATGGGTCGCCAGGCCCTGTTGGACCGGCGAAAGGGCCTCGATAATCGACGGTCGTGGGTGGAAACGACGACGCCGTGCTGCAGCGGATCGAAGAGCTGCTCGAGGCCCCTGCAAGCGGGGAGGCTGCGCCGACGCTCGCGAGCATGGAGGAGACCCTGACCGACGGCTACGCCGAGGCGCTCGCCCTCGAGGCCGAGCGGTCGCGCATCGAGCGCAGGATCGGCGAGGTGGCACGGACGGTGGAGGAGCCCGTCGGGAAGCACATCACGGACGAGATCGTCGCGCTCGGCCGGCGGCTCACGCACGCCGACCTCGAGCTGGGACGTCTGCGGACGATGCTGCGGCGGCTGCAGGCGCGCACGCGCGCGCTGCGGCACGCGTCTTAGAGCGGTTGCTCGGCCTCAAGCGTTGGAGTCAGGCAGAGCAGACGGACACGCGGCGAAGCCGCGCGTCCTGAGGTCGGCGCCGACAAGCGGCGCCTCGGCTAGACGATTCCGCTGCGCACGGCGTAGACCGCCGCTTGGATGCGGTTGTCGATCTGCAGCTTCATGAGGATGTTGGAGATGTGGTTCTTCACCGTCTTCGGACTGATGTGCAGCTCGCCGGCGATCACCGCGTTGTCCTTGCCGTTCGCGATCAGCTTGAGTACCTCGATCTCGCGGTCGGACAGCTCGGACCGGATCGCGTCGGCGATCTCCGGCTGCGCGCTCGTCGCACGCACGCGCTGCAGAACCTTCGCCGCGATGCCGGGGGAGATCAGTGACTCGCCGCGCGATGCGGCGCGGATGCCGGCCAGCAGCTCGTCGATCGACGCGTCCTTCAACAGGTAGCCGCACGCGCCGGCGAGGATTGCGTCCAGCACGTCGGCGTCCTCGTCGGAGATGGTCAGCATGACGACGCGGGTGAGCGGAGCGATCGCCGCGATGTGCCGCGTCGCCTCGACGCCGCCCATGCCGGGCATGTTGAGATCCATGACGACGACGTCGGGCGCGTTCTCCCGAACGGATCGGACAGCCTCCGTGCCCGATGCAGCTTCGCCCGAGACCTGGACGCCCTGCTCCTCGAGCAGGTTGCGCAGTCCCGTCCGGAACAGGTCGTGGTCGTCGACGATCAAGACGCGAAGCGTCTCGAGCCCACGCTCATCGCTGGCCGAAAGCGGCTCAGTCAGGTCTTCACACCCCCCTTACGCGGCCAAGTCTAGTGCAGGGTGATGGTGACCGTTCGCCGCCCCCAGGCGAACGCCTGTGCGACGGTGGGGAACCAGAGATCGATGGAATCGCCGCGGACTCCGCTGCCGACGTCGGCCGCCACGGCCTCGCCGTACCCCGGGACCGTCATGCGCGTGCCGAGCGGGATGACCGTGGGATCGACGGCGACGATCCCCCAGCCGACGGGGAGCCCCGTCGCGGTGTGCCCCGGAAGCGAATAGCCGGTGGCGGACACGACGAGCGTGCGGCCGCCGCTGCTCTGGGCCGACGCCGGAGCAGGGCTTGGGTCTCCGACCACCGCAGGCACCGGCCCGCTCGCGGCCACCGCCGCCGTCAGCGTCGTCGACTTGACCTCTGCGCGCTGCACCGACGCTTCGAGCTGCTGAATCTGCGACGCCTTCAACTGCTGCTGCGTACGCAGGCCGGAGATGAAGGAGAGCCGGTCGGCGCGCGCCGACGCGAGCGTCCTCGTCGTGCCGGCGGCAGCGCGAACCGCGCTTGCGATGCGTGCGCGATGCGTCGACAGCGCTGCGCGCAGTCGCTGTAGTCGATGCTTCGCGAGGGCGGACGCGACCACGAATTGGCTGCTCTGGTCGGTAACGCGCTTCAACCCGTCGAGCGTCGACACCGCTTCGTCGAGCGACTCTGCGCCGAGGATGACGGCGACGGGATCGGTGTCGCCTTGCTCGTACATGAAACGCAGGTTGGCACCGAGATGCTGCTGCGAGATCGTGAGCGTGCGTTGGGTCGCGCCGATCTGTTGCGCGAGTTGCACCTGCTGGAGACGAAGGTGCGCGGCCTCAGAACGCAGACTCGTCAACTTCGAATGCGCGGCCGCGAGACTCGAGTCGAGCGCGTAGAGGTCGAGCGACGCACTGTGAAGTCGTCCCGCGAGCACGTTCTCTTCCGCCTGCAGGCTGCTCACATGCGACCCGGGGCCGGCGGCTGCGGGCGAGCCGGCGGCGAAGACGAGCACCGCAGAGACGCCGACCAGCAGCGCCGCGGATCGTGTCCTTCGGGCGCTCACGAGGGCGGGACCGTACCATACGAATCCGGTGATTTCGGCCAGTTTGTGCAGGGTCTTTTGCCGGATCCTGGCGTGGGGCTAGTGGCAATTTGCGGCAACTTTCACGGCTTTTACCGGTTGCCAGCATCCGAAAGCCCTGGTAGCGTCCCGACCTTGTGACGTATGGGAGGGCCCGGTGCGGACGCGCCGGGTGAACGTCGGGAAACGTCATCCAGACACTGAAGCGACACGCTCCGGTCCTCGTCATCGCCCTCGCCGCGGCTTGCGTTGCGGCCGGTGTAGCCACTGCCGACCCGTCGATCAGCGCGAAGCAGGCGCAGGCGCAGCAGGTGATGATGCAGATCCAGCAGCTCGACTCGAACCTCGAGCGCGCACGCAACAGCTACGACTCCGCGAACGTCAAGCTGCACGCGATCGAGCACAGCCTCGCGATCAATCGCATCGGGCTGCACGTCGCTCGGTCGAACCTCGTCATCGCGCAGCATGACCTGTCGCAGCGGCTCGTCTCGATCTACACGACGCGCGACAACCAGTCGACGCTCGCAGTCGTCCTCGGCGCGACGAGCATCGACGATCTCGTCAACCGCATCGAGTCCGTCCAGTCGCTGTCGACGCAAGACGTCGCAGTCGTGCACCAGGTCATCTCGTTCAAACGCGAGGTGACGGTCCGCCAGCACACGCTCGTCCACGATCGTCACGCGCAGACCGCGCTCGTGGCCCAACGCGCGGCCGCCAAGGCGCGGATCGCGTCGCAGCTCGGTCGGCAGCAGCGCCTGTACAACTCGATCAAGGGCGAGATCGCGCATCTCGTCGCGATGCAGCACGCGCGGCAGCTCGCACTCGAGCGCCAGGCGCAGCAGCGGGTCGCTGCCTTCCAGGCGCAGGGACAGAATCCGGCACTCGATCTGAGCACCGGCTTCACGGATCCGCCGACGCAGTACTCGGGCGTCGTCGGGATCGCGATGCAGTACCTCGGCGTCCCGTACGTCTGGGGCGGCGCGAGCCCGAGCGGATTCGACTGCTCCGGTTTTGTCATGTACGTGTACGCGCAGGTCGGCGTGTCGCTGCCGCACTACACGGGCGCGCAGTGGGGCATGGGCATCCCCGTCGCATACAGCGACCTTCAACCCGGCGACCTCGTCTTCTTCGACGGGCTCGGCCACGTCGGGATCTACATCGGCGGCGGCGAGTTCATCCACTCTCCGCACACCGGTGACGTCGTCCGGATCGACAGCCTCTCCGAGGCCTGGTACGCCGCCACGTACGACGGCGCGCGCAGGATCACCAGCGGCTAGACCGAGTACAGCGCTTCGATCTCGTCGCCGAAGTGCTCGTGCACGATCCGGCGGCGGAGCTTCATCGTCGGCGTGAGCTCGCCGGCTTCCTGCGAGAAATCCCGCGGCAGGATGGTGAACCGCTTGATCTGCTCGACGCGGACGCGATCGCGGTTGACGCTGTCGACGACCTCCTGCACGAGCTGCTCCGGGTCGCGCCCCGAGCCGTTGACCTCGTCCGGGTCGAGCGTGATCAGCGCCGTCACGTAGGGGCGCCGGTCGCCGACCACGAGCGCCTGCGAGACGAAGCGCGACGCCTTGAGCGCGTTCTCGAGGTTCTGCGGCGCGATGTTCTTGCCGCCCGCGGTGATGATGATGTCCTTCTTGCGGTCGGTGATCTTCACGAAGCCGTCGGCGTCGATCTCGCCGATGTCGCCGGTGCGGAAGAAGCCGTCCTCGGTGAAGGCGGCCGCGGTGGCCTCGGGATCCTTGAAGTAGCCCTTGAAGACGCTGTCGCTCCGCACGAGGATCTCGCCGTCCTCGTCCAGCTTCACCTCGGAGCCGTCGACGACCCGGCCGACGGTGCCGAAGCGGTAGTCATCCGGGTCGTTGACGCTGAGCGAGCTCGACGTCTCGGTCAGCCCGTAGCCCTCGATCACGAGCATGTTCAGCGACCGGAAGAACTCGAGGACGTCGATGCCGAGCGGCGCGGCGCCGGAGATGCCGATGCGGATGCGTCCGCCGAGGCGGTCGCGGATCTTCTTGAACACGAGTGCGTCCGCGACCCGTCCCTGCACGCTGGCCGGCTTGTTGGTCGCGCCGACGCGGAGCGCCCAGCGGCCGATCGCGCGCTTCACGGGGCTCGACCGCTCGATCTCGCCGACAACGTTGGCGTGGATCTTCTCGTACACGCGCGGGACTGCAGGGAGGATCGTCGGCCGCGTGCGCGCGAGCGCTTCCGGTAGCCGCGCCACGTCGGACACGATCGCGAGTGTGGAGCCGTGGTACGCAGCGCCCCCGTGGACGATGCGGGCGAAGCTGTGCGCCATCGGCAGGAACAGCAGGACGACGTCGGTCTCGTCCTGGAGCTCGTTGCGCACGCCCATGGCTGCTGTGACGAGGTTCTTGTGGGTGAGCATGCAGCCCTTCGGCGGGCCGGTCGTCCCTGACGTGTAGATGAGCGTCGCGAGGTCCTCTTCGCCGATCGGCTCCCGCTCGGAATCTCCGGCGCTCGCTTCGAGCGCCTCGAGCTCGTCGAACCGCACGATCGGCCCGTTGTAGACGGAGGCGAGCTTGGCGGCCTGCTCGTCGTCCTCGACGAAGGCGAGCACCGCCCCGGAGTGGCCGAGGATGTACCCGCACTCGCTCGCAGTGTTCGTCGGGTAGAGCCCGACGACGACCGCGCCGATGGACATGATCGCCCAGTCGAGGAGGATCCACTCGAGGCGCGTCCGGGAGAGCACGGCGACCGCGTCCCCGCGCCGGACTCCGCGGGCGAGGAGTCCCCGCGCCAGGGCGTCGACCCGGCGGCCGGCCTCCTCCCAGGAGACGTCGCGCCAGCCATCCGGCTGCTCCTCCAGGTACGCGGGCATCGACTGGTGCTGCTCCTGCACGTAGCGCCAGAGGGCAGGCGCAGTGCGAGTTTCGAGCGGCACACGGGCATGGTAAGCCAAAGGAGATATGCCACCTGACTAGAATTCGGTTGATCCCATGAGGACGATCTGGAACGGATCGATCAGCTTCGGGCTGGTCAACATCCCCATCGGTCTCGCGCTGGCGACCCAGCGGGACGACGTCTCCTTCCGGACGCTGCACCGGGAGTGCGGCACGCCGATCAAGCAGAAGCGGTGGTGCCCGTTCCACGAGCGCGACGTCGAGGCGGACGAGCTGGTCAAGGGCTGGGAGGTCGCCAAGGGCGAGTTCGTCATCGTCGAGGAGTCCGATCTCGAGGCCGTCGCGCTTCAGCGCTCGCAGTCGATCGAGATCCTCCGCTTCGTCAAGCTCGAACAGGTCGACCCGGTCTACTTCGACCGGACGTACTACCTCGCGCCGGCGGCCTCCGAGGCGCAGCGGCGTCCGTACGTCCTCCTCCTGCGCGCGATGGAGGAGTCGGGGATGGCGGCGGTTGGGAAGTTCGTGCTGTGGGGCAAGGAGAACCTTTGCCTGATCCGTCCGCAGGGTGACTCGCTCGCCCTCGAGACGCTCTTCTTCGCCGACGACGTCCGCTCGAAGGCGGAGATCGAGGAGGCGGTCGAGGCGACCGAGGTGAAGAAGGCCGAGCTCGCGCTGGCGGGACAGGTGATCGAGAGCCTCGTCGGCGAGTGGAACGCGGCCGACTTCGAGAACGAGTACCGGCGCGATCTGAAGGCGATGCTCGACGCGAAGCTCGCCGGCCAGGAGATCACGCGGCCCGAGCCTGCGCCCGAAGCACCGGTCATCGACCTCATGGAGGCACTGCGCCAGAGCGTCGTCGATGTGCAGCAGCGTCGCGGAGACGGAAAGGCGCCCGAAAAGACGAAAGCCGCCTCGTCGGGCGGCTCTCGCCGAAAAGCGCCTGCGCGAAAAGTCTCCTAGCTCGCCTTCGGGAACGCTCCCACCGCTTCGAGCTGCACCTGGAAAAGGTGCTTGTCGATCTTGCCCTGGTAGATCGGCACGCCTTCCTGCATGCAGAGCCTGATCACCTCCTGCCGGTCGATCTTCAACTCTTCCGACAGCTCCTCGGGCGTGAGGTGATTCGCCATTCGGCCTGCTCCTTCCTCGGGCACGAAAAAACCCGCCGGCGCCGAGCGCTCAGACGGGTTTTGCGTGACCCTTGCTTGTCGACGTGACGGGCTTCACTCGGCCCGTCCCAGAAAGACATCCATTGAGCACAGAATATGCCCCGGTGCCGACGGATGGCAAACCCGATATCGAAGGGTTCGACGAGCGCACCCTGATCCACGAGGGGACGCGGATCCGCTACCTCGTGGGCGGCGACGGGCCCCCGCTCGTGCTCGTCCACGGCCTGGGCGGAGGGGCCGCGAACTGGCGGCTGATCGCGCCTGCCCTCGCCGCGGGGCGGCGGGTGCTCGTGCCCGAGCTGCCCGGCCACGGCGGTTCCGCTCCGCTCGGCGGCGCGGACTCGATCGACCCCTTCGCCCAGGCGGTGCTGGCCGTCGCCGAGGCGGAGGGCGCGCTGCCGGCCCCCTGGGTCGGGCACTCGCTCGGCGGCCTCGTCGCGCTCCGCGCCGCGGCGCTGCGACCGGAGGCCGTCACCGGCATCGTCCTCGCCGCGGCCGCCGGGATCACGTCGGCCAGCTGGATCGGGCGGGTGACGGTGACGCTCATCGGGATCGCGCGGCCGGGCAAGCTGCTCGGGCGGCGGCGGCGGACGGTGTCGCGCTCGCGTGCCGGACGCACGCTCGCCTTCGGGTGGTGGGGCGTCGCCGATCCGGCGGGCCTCGACCCCGAGATGGCGGAGGCATTCCTCGCGGGGCCGACGCGACACACGGACACGCTCACCGCCGGGAAGGCGCTCGTCGTCTCCGATCCTCGACGCGACCTCCACCACGTGACGTGCCCGGTTCTCTGCCTCTGGGGTGCGAACGACAACTGGGTCCCGCTCGCGGACGGCATCGAGTACGCGCGGCGATTGCGCGCGCCGCTGCGCACGATCGCCGACTGCGGGCACCTGCTGATTGGCGAACGGCCGGAAGCCGTGCTCCGCGCGATCGAGGAGTTCCTCGCAGGCCTCTAGGCGCTCGCCGCCGTCTCGAACGGAATCACCTCCGCTCCCTCCTCGTTCTCTCGACGCGGCCCGCCGAGGAAGTCGACGCGTTTCGCGACGACCTCGACGACGCGGCGCCGTTTCCCCTCCTCCTCCCAGTTGCGGCTGCGCAGGTAGCCCTCGAGGCCGACTCGCCGGCCTTTGCTCAGGTACTCGGCGCAGAGCTCCGCCTGCCGGTCCCAGACCGACACGCCGACGAAGTCGGCCCCCGCGTCTCGCGCGCCGCGGCCGACCGCGAGCAGGAAGCTCGCCACCTTCTTGTCCTCGCCCACCTCGCGTAGCTCGACGTCGGAAGCGAGGTTGCCGATCAGGTTCACCGTGTTCATGCGGTGAAGGTAGATCGTCACTTGTCACGAAAGGTGCTCAGCTTTATCACTTTTCGCAGATAGACTCGATCGCCCATGGGACTCTTCACCTCGATGACCGGATTCGGCGGCCGCGACATGGCGGTCGACCTCGGCACGGCGAACACGCTCGTCTACGTACGCGGGCGCGGGATCGTCCTCTCCGAGCCGTCCGTTGTGGCGATCGACTCCCGCACGGGCGAGGTGCACGCCGTCGGCGTCGAGGCGAAGCGGATGCTCGGCCGCACGCCGGGCACGATCCAGGCCATCCGGCCGCTGAAGGACGGCGTCATCGCCGACTTCGACGTCACCGAGCAGATGCTGCGGCACTTCATCCAGAAGGTGCACCAGCATCGCTTCGCGCATCCGCGCGTCGTCGTGTGCGTCCCGTCCGGCGTCACCGGCGTCGAGAAGCGCGCGGTCGAGGAGGCAACACTCTCCGCGGGCGCGCGTCAGGCGTATCTGATCGAGGAGCCGATGGCGGCCGCGATCGGCGCGGGCCTTCCGGTCGCCGAGCCGACGGGGAACATGATCGTCGACATCGGCGGAGGCACGACCGAGGTCGCAGTCATCTCGCTCGGCGGCATCGTCGTCTCGCAGTCGCTGCGCGTCGGCGGCGACGAGATGGACGAAGCGATCATCAATCACATCAAGCGCGACTACAAGCTTCTGATCGGCCAGCAGACGGCGGAGGAGATCAAGCTCGAGATCGGCTCTGCGTGGGACCAGAAGGAAGAGCTGCAGGCGGAGGTACGCGGCCGCGACATGCTCACCGGGCTGCCGAAGACGGTGATCCTCACCTCGGAGGAGATCCGTCGCGCGCTCGACGAGCCGGTGACGCAGATCATCGAGGCGATCAAGTCGACGCTCGACAAGACGCCGCCGGAGCTGGCCGCGGACATCATGGATCGCGGCATCGTCCTCGCCGGTGGCGGCGCGCTCCTCACCGGGCTCGACGAGCGGCTGCGCCACGAGACGCAGATGCCGGTGCACCTGGCCGAGAGCCCGCTCACCTGTGTGGCCGTCGGCTCGGGCCGCAGCCTCGAGGAGTTCGAGGCCATCCACCGCTCGAACCGTGCCCGCGCCCGCGGGCGCAACGGCCGCCGCTACTAGGACCCGCACGGCGCCCGGATGGGCCTCGTCGCGCCGGGCACGACTGTAACCTAGGGCGCGGTGGCGCCTCCGAACCGCTCCGCACGCGTGGCGGTGCTGGGCTCCTCGCTCCAGCGCTCCAATCCCAGCCCGCGTCCGTCCCGGGTCCGTAGCGCACTGGTCCGGCGCATCGTGCTCGCGGTCCTCGTGATCCTCGCGCTCGCGCTGCTGACCATCTCCTTCCGCTCCCCGACCTCCGGGTACCTCCACGACGCGCAGAGCTACGGCTCCGACGCGCTGCGGCCGTTCCAGGTCGCCGCGGTGCGCGTCGCGCGGCCGTTCCGCGACGCCTACAACTACGTCGACAGCCTCGCGCGCGCGAAGTCGCGCAACGCGAAGCTCGAGCAGATGGTGCGCGACTACCGCGGTCAGGCGCTGCTCAACGCCTCGGCGGTCCAGCAGAACAACGACCTCAAGAAGCTGCTCCAGTTCGAGGAGGGTCCGACCTATCCGCAGGACTTCCGCGCCGTGAACACGTCCGTCATCTCGTTCCCGTCCGGATCGTTCACGCAGCAGATCGTCATCGACGCCGGGTCGAACCAGGGCATCCATCTGAACACGCCCGTCGTCAGCGCCGACGGGCTCGTCGGCAAGGTGACGCAGCTCGGCCACACGACCTCCGTCGTGACGCTCCTCACCGATCCCGACAGCGCCGTGCCGGCGCGCGATCTGAAGACGCACGTGAGCGGGCTCATCCGGCACGGGCAAGGCGGGACGCTCATCCTCGACCGCGTGTCGAAGGATCAGGTCGTCAACAAGGGCGACTGGATCATCACGCGCGGCACCGTCGACCGCAGGTATCCGGACGAGTACCCGTACGGCATCCCGATCGGACGCGTCGTCGCCGTCGGGACGAGCGACATCGCGAGCTTCCTCACCGTGCAGGTGCAGCCGCTCGCGAACCTCGACTCGATCGACGCCGTCGCCGCGCTCGTCCCCAAGCATCCGCGCGCGAAACCGTGACCATCGCCGACGGCTTCAAGGCCGCGGCGCTGCTCTTCGTCGCGGCGATCGCCCAGGTGTCGATCTTCTCGCAACTGCGCGTGTACGGCGGCGTCCCGCAGGTCGTCCTCGTCACGCTCGTCAGCGTCGCGCTGCTGCGCGGGGCGGTCGCCGGAGCGATCGCTGGATTCTTCGCCGGCCTCGTCGTCGACACGGCGACGCTCGGCCAGCTCGGCCTGACCTCGCTCGTGCTCACCGTGTCCGGCTACTGGATCGGCCGCTACGGCGAGACGACCGGACGCGACCGCGGGCATGCGCCGTTCCTGTCGATCGCGGTGGTGACGTTCCTCTATGCGTTCGGCATCCTGCTCGTCACCTTCATGCTCGGCGAGCGTGCGCCCGCAGGACCGGAGATGCGGAGCCTGCTGCCGACGATCGTCATGAACCTCGTCCTGACGGCTCCTGTGTACGCGCTCGTGCGCATCCTGCTCCGCCCGCGCGAGCGTGCCGACTACGCCACCGAGGTGCAGCTGCTTGGCTAGCACTACCGCAGGCGAACGCCCCCGCTCGAAGCGGTTCATGCCGCCGAGCAAGGGCGTCGCCGAGCCGTACCGGCCGAGCGCACGGGTGCTCCGCCGGGTGAGCGTGCTCGGCGTCGCGATGCTTGTCATCTTCGCCGTCCTTGTGCTGCGGCTCTGGGCGCTCCAGGTGCTCGCCGGGACGAAGTACGTGAACCAGGCGGCGGCGAACTCGTTCCGCACCGTTCGCGTACAGGCGCCGCGGGGCCAGATCCTCGACCGCAACGGCGTGCCGCTCGTGACGAATGCGCCGGCGACCTCGATTCTTCTGTGGCCGGCCGACCTGCCGAAGGTCTACACGACGCGCTACGCGGAGTTGCGCGCGCTTTCCCGGCTGACGAGCGTCCCGCTGTATCAGATCGCGGCCGGGATCAAGGCGCGACGCGCGGCCAATGACCTCGTAACGCCGGTGACGGTGCGCGAGGCCGCCGGCGAGCCGATGATCGCCTACCTGTACGAGAACGCAGCGCAGTTCCCGGGCGTGACGACGTGGCGGACGTTCATCCGCCACTACCCGTACCACTCGCTCGCGGCGCAGGTGCTCGGCTACGTCGGGGAGATCTCGCCGGCTCAGCTGAAGGGCCTTTCGAAGCAGGGATACCAGTCCGGCGACGTGATCGGCCAGAGCGGGGTGGAGTCGTCATACGACAGCTATCTCCGCGGTGTCGCCGGCAGCGCGCGGATGCACATCGACGCGTTCGGGCGGCCGCGCAGCGGCCTGACGACGACGACGATCGCGAAGCCCGGCAACGACGTCCGGCTGACGATCGACGTGAAGCTGCAGCAGGCGGCCGAGAAGGCGCTGCAGTACGGAATCCATCTCGCGCAGGCGAACGGGAAGTGGGCGGCGCGCGGCGGCGCGATCGTCGCCCTCGACCCGAACGACGGCTCGATCCTCGCGATGGCGTCCGCGCCGACGTACGACCCGTCCGTGTACGCCGGCCACGTGACCTTGGGGGAGCTCGCGCGTGCGGGCCTGACGCCGAAGACGGCGCCGGCGAAGAACATCCCATCGCTGAACCGCGCCGTTTCGGGCCTGTATCCGCCGGGGTCGACGTTCAAGCCCGTGACCGCGCTCGCCGCGATGCAGGAGCACCTGCTCTCGCCGTACGCGTATCTGCCGTGCACGGGCACGTACAGCTCGCCGCAGGACCGGTCGCATCGCACGTTCCACAACTGGGACCCGAACGTGAATCAGGCGATGGATCTGCCGACCGCGCTCGCGTACTCGTGCGACACGTACTTCTACCGAGTCGGCAACGAGTTCTACAACCTCCCTTCCGACCGCGGGCAGCCGATCCAGAAGCTGGCCAACGCATTCGGCTTTGGACAGTCGACGGGCGTCGACGTCGGGCCCGAGGCGATCGGTCTCGTGCCGACGATCGGATGGCGGCAGCAGCACTTCACGAGCGCAGTCGACAAGCTCTGGAAGCCGGGCGACTCGATCGAGCTCGCGGTGGGACAGGGCGACCTCCTCGTCACGCCGTTGCAGATGGCGCGCCTGTACGCGGCGCTTGCGAACGGTGGCAAGCTCGTGACCCCGCACGTGCTCGACGACGTCGAGAGCCCGAACGGGGCGCGCGTCCCGGTGCCGGCGATCCCCGCGCCCCGCGAGGTGGGAATCGATCCCGGCAGCGCTCCATGCCGTTCAGAAGGGGCTGTGGGAGGCAACGCACCTGCCGTTCGGCACCTCGTACTCGGTGTTCGGCAAGTTCCCGGTCTCCATCGCAGGCAAGACCGGTACGGCCCAGAAGGTGGTCTCGCTCCCGGGGTATCTCGGCCTCCAGAACCAGGCGTGGTGGTGCGGATACGGCCCGTACAACTCTCCGAAGCTCGTCGTGTGCGCGCTCATCGAGAACGGCGGGTACGGCGGCGACGTGGCGGCACCGGCGGCCGCCAAGGTGTTCGCCGCCTACTTCCACGTGGCGTTCCACATCCTCGGCCCCATCCACAGCGACTATGGAAGGATGGGCACACTCCGCTGATGCTCGAGTACGCGGGATCGCAACACGCCGGGCATCGGACCGACCGCGACGACGGGCTCGCGATCGTCGGCGTGCTCCGTTCGCTCGACTGGGTGCTGCTGGCAGGCGTCGCGGGGCTCGTGTGCCGTCGGCCTGTGGGCCGTCTCGGGCGTCACCCGCTTCGCCGTGGTCGGCAACCCGAGCTACTACCTCGACCGGCAGATGATCTACGTCGGCGTCGGCGGCGGTCGCGCTCGTGCTCGCCCTGTTCGTCGACCCGGACGTCTACCGCCGCTACTGGAAGCCGATCTTCATCGGCACCGTGCTGCTGATCGCCTTCGTCCTCGTCGTCGGACACGCGGCGCGCGGATCGACGCGGTGGATCTCGCTCGGCTTCTTCACCTTCCAGCCGTCCGAGTTCGGGAAGCTCGCGTTCGTGCTCGCGCTGGCCGGCTTCGTCTCCGATCGCGGGCGCGCGGTCGGAACGTTCGACACGACGCTCCGTGTCCTCGGCCTCGGCGTTATTCCCGATCGTGCTCGTGTTCGCGCAGCCCGACCTCGGCACCGCGCTCGTCTACCTCGCGGCGCTCACGGCGATGCTCTTCGTCGGCGGCACATCGTGGCGCCAGCTCACGGTGCTCGGCTCGATCGGAGTGCTCCTCGTCGTCGGCGTCCTGTGGGCGGGGCCGGCCGTCGGCGTGAACTTCCTCAAGGGCTATCAGCAGTCTCGGCTCACATGCTTCGTGCATCCGTCGAAGTGCTCGTCGGCGGACACGCGCTACAACCTCGAGCAGTCGATCGTCGCGGTCGGCGCCGGCCAGGTGTACGGACGCGGCGTCAACAACGCGACGCAGACGCGGCTGCAGTTCCTGCCCGAGCACGGCACCGACTTCGTGTTCGCGTCGTACAGCGAGCAGCGCGGGTTCGTCGGCGCCGCGCTCCTGCTCGCCCTCTACCTGCTCGTGCTCTGGCGGGCGCTTCGCATCGTGTCGATCGCGCGGGACTACTACTCGGCGATCGTCGCGGGCGGCATCGTCGTCGCGCTGCTGTTCCAGATCTTCGTCAACATCGGGATGACGATGGGGATCGCGCCGATCACCGGCATCCCGCTTCCGTTCGTCAGCGTTGGCGGCTCGTCGATGATCGCGAACCTCGCCGCCATGGGCGTGCTGCTCGCGATCTACGCGCGCGGCCGCGCCCAGGAGGCGGCGGTAGTGCCCTGCGGGCCTCGCCTCGCCGAAACGGAGCCGTAGGCTGATGAAGACGCCGGTTTCCGTCGGCGCGCTGCGGAAGCTGATGAAGGAGCTGCAGGCGGCCGGCAAGGACCGGAAGCCGGTCGCGCTCGGCGGCGCCGGCCGAGATCGCGCGCACGCTCGAGCGGGAGCTGACGCGCGGCGGGGATCCGTCCGCGGTGCGCGTCGGCGCGCCCCAAGGAGCGGCCGTCTACGTCCACATCGCGACCGGCGACGACGAAGGAGCGCTGCGAGCCGCGCGGCGTGCCCGCGTGCCGATCGTCGCCGTCGCGTTCGACGACGAACCGCTGCCGTACGTGCTCGCGACGGACATCGTCCGGGTCGGGCCAGGCGAACGCCTTCCCGTCGACCGGATCGCAGCCGCGGTCGCCGCGCGACTGGGGGAGGCCGGAGCGCCGCTCGCCGGACGGCTGCCGGTGCTACGCGGCGCGGTCTGCGACCGGATCGTCGCGTCGTTCGCGCGCAAGAACGGGATCGTGGGCGTGGCGGTGTTCGTCCCCGGCGCCGATCTGCCCGTCCTCGCGCTCAACCAGGTGCGGATGCTGCTCCTGCTCGACCAGGCGTACGGGCTGGAGCTGGACCCGCGCGAGCGGCTGCCGGAGGTCCTCGCCGTCGTCGGCGCCGGGCCTCGGCCTGCGCGCGGTCGCCCGTGAGTTGCTCGACGTCGTTCCTGTAGCGGGGTGGGCCGTAAAGGGCGGCATTGCGTATGCAGGCACGCGCGCCCTCGGCGAGGCCGCGATCCGGCGCCTCGAGCTGGTCCATCTAGGCGGCGGCGGGGCGCAGCTTCGCGCGCCGCGGCCTTGATGGCGCGGAGGCGCTGCTGCAAGCGGGCCCAGGCCCAGGGCTCGATCTCGAGGTAGCGAGCCTCGGTCTGGCCCCGTATGGCCTCGCCATACTCGAACCAGGCGTCCGCCTCCTCGATGAGCAGGAGCTCCTCGGCCTCGGTGCTCTGCAACCTGGTCACGGTCGAACCTCCAGGGTCGTGATTGCCGGATCGTAGGTCCGGGGTCGGACGACGCCCCTGCTACCCTGCGTGCACATGGTTTTCATGCCTGACCCACAGCGCGCGCGCCGCCCCGAGACCTCGGGCGTCGCTGTCGCGCGCTTCAACGAAGGAGTTTTTTCTTGCCCTGGTTCCGACGACGGAAGAACGAATCCGACGCAGCGGCCGCTCAGCCGGCCGCACCCGAGGCTCCTCGCGAGCCTGAAGTAATCGAATCGGCCGCCGAGCCGGCGGCCGGTACAACCGATCCCACCAAGCCCAAGCGCCGCCGCGGTAGCCGCGGAGGACGCGGGCGCAAGAAGCCCGGGACTGCGACAGCCGGCGACAAGCCGGGCGAAGCGAAGCCCGAACCGAAGCCGCGGAGCGGCGACCGGAAACAGCCGGAGCGCAAGCAGCCGCAACAACAGATGTCGCAGCGCCAGGAGCGGCGCCGCCAGGAGAGCGGCAGCCGCCGCCGCCAGGCGCCCCGCCGTGCGCCGCTGCCGGCAGCGAAGCGCGAGCTGATCGTCTCCGTCGACGTCGGCGAACAGCGCGTCGCCGTCCTCGAGGACGACCGCGTCGCCGAGGTCTATCTCGAGCGTCCGGAGCGGCGCTCGATCGCGGGGAACATCTACCTCGGCACGGTCGACAACGTCCTCCCCGGAATGGAGGCGGCGTTCGTCGAGATCGGCCTGGAGAAGAACGGCTTCCTCTACGTCGACGAGATCGTCGGCCCGGAGCTCGAGCGCGGCCACGGCCGCCGCATCCAGGACCTGATCAGCCGCGGCCAGACGATCCTCGTCCAGGCGGTGAAGGACCCGATGAAGACGAAGGGCGCCCGCCTGACGACGCAGATCTCGCTTCCCGGCCGGTTCGTCGTCTTCGTCCCGCAAGGCGAGGGGCTCGGCGTGTCGCGCCGGCTCGACGACGACGAGCGCGGACGCCTGAAGGACATCCTCAAGAAGCTGAACGTCAAGGAGGGCGGCGTCATCGTCCGCACCGCCGCCGAAGGCGCGTCCGAGGAGGACATCGAGCGCGACCTCGTCTTCTTGCAGCGGCTCTGGAAGTCGATCCAGGCGCAGGCGAAGACCGCCAAGGCGCCGGAGCTCATCTACCAGGAAGCGGAGCTGCCGCTGCGCGTCACGCGCGACCTCTTCACCGGCGACTTCGAGCGCGCGCTCGTCGACAACGACCAGGCGTTCAAGCGCATCACCGGGTACCTGAAGAAGACGTCGCCGCACATGGTCGAGCGCGTCATCCGGTACAGGGAGAAGACGCCGCTGATGGAGGCGTTCGGCGTCGACGCCGAGATCAGGTCGACGTTGAACCGGCGCGTCGACCTTCCCTCCGGCGGCTATCTCATCTTCGACTACGCGGAGGCGTTCACCGTCATCGACGTGAACACCGGCCGCTTCGTCGGCTCGCGCGGCAAGAGCGCCGGCGGCCGGCTCGAGGACACGATCACGAAGAACAACCTCGAAGCGGTGAAGGAAGTCGTCCGCCAGCTGCGCCTGCGCGACGTCGGCGGGATCATCGTCATCGACTTCATCGACATGGCGAACCCGAAGAACCGGAAGACGGTCGAGGACGCCCTGCGCGAAGAGCTCGAGCGCGACCGGACGAAGACGTACGTCGTCGAGATCTCGCCGCTCGGCCTCGTCGAGATGACGCGGCAGAACGTGACGGAAGGGCCGCGCGAAGTCATGACGCGCAAGTGCCCGACGTGCGGCGGCGACGGCATCGTGCTCTCCGAGGCGTCCGCGGCGATCGACGTCGAGCGGCGCCTCCGTGCGCTGACTGCGGGCTCGCGCTCGCAGGCGTTCAAGGTCGAGCTCGCCGCGCCGATCGCGAGTGCGCTCGTCGGACCGGGAGCGCGGCGGCTCATCGAGCTCGAGGCGCTGACGAAGCGGCGCTTCTTCCTCGAGGGCAAGCCCGACATGCACCTCGACCATTTCGTCGTCCTCGCCGAGGGCAAGCTCGCCGACCTGACGCCGCCCTCTCCGGTGGCGGAGGGTGCAGAGCTTCAGGTCGAGCTGGTCGAGGTCGACCGGCACGACGCGACGGCCGCCGTCGGGAAGCTGGACGGCATCGACGTCTGCGTCGGCGACGCGGCGCAGCTCGTCGGCAAGCGCGTGAAGGTGCGCGTCGAGCGCGTGCTCGACGGAACCGCGTACGCGTCGCTGACACGGCGCGTGAAGGTGGCCGAGCCGCTGACCGCCGAGGCCGAGGCGGAGAAGCCGACGCGCAAGCCGCCGGTCCGGAAGGACGCAGAGGCCGGAGCTTCGGTGTCTGACACCGAGGGCGAGGAGCTCGAGATCGAAGAGACCGACGAGCCGACGAGGCCGAGGACGTTGAAGACGTCGAGGCGGAGGACGAGGAGGACGACGAAGCGGTCGCCTCTGACACGCCGGCCGTAGCCGCGAAGAAGAAGACGCGGCGCGGATCTCGCGGCGGCCGCAACCGCAAGAAGCCGACCACGATCCATCTTCCGCCCGACGAGCTCGGCGCGCCGAAGGCGGCCGAGGAACCGCAGCCGGCCGTCGCCGAAGCGGAGCCGGTGTCCGACACCGCGGCGCCAGAGGCGTCGGAAACGCCCGAGGCGCCGTCCGAGAACGGCGCCGAGCCGAGGAAGAAGAAGACGCGGCGCGGCTCGCGCGGGGGCAAGAACCGGCGCAAGAAGCCGGCCGGCGCCCCGACGACGGTCTCCGAGAACGGCTCCGAACCGGAACCGGCGGCGGAGCACGAGGCCGAGCCGGAGGTGCACGAGCCTGTGCTCCAGCCGAAGGCGGCGGCGGAGGTCACGGCCACCCAGGAGGAGGAATGGGGCTACGTCCCCATGTCCGAGTGGGGCGACGAGATCGATGGTTAGCGCCCTGAGTTCGGCTACACTGCTGCCTTCGCGGGCCTCTGGCCCGCGTTTCAGCGCCTAAAGCAATGAGCTACGCGATCATCACACTCGGCGGCAAGCAGTACCGCGTTCGCCCGGGCGAGCGGCTGCTCGTCGATCGCCTGAAGGAGGACGAGGGGAAGACGTTCACCCCGCGCGTCCTGCTTGTGGGCGGCGACGGCAAGACCGACCTCTCGCCGACGACGACGGTGACTGCACGCGTCGTGGGCCACGTGCTCGGCGAGAAGATCCGGATCGGCAAGTACAAGAAGCGGACCGGGTACCGCCGCCACAACGGCTATCGCAGCCGGCTGACGCGGATCGAGATCGAGGCCATCGGCGCGACGAAGGCGCCCGTAACCAAGGTGCGTAGCGTTGAGCCCAAGGCAGCAGCGGTCCCCAAGGCTGCGCCGAAGGCCGCAGCTGCGCCCAAGGCGGCGGCCCCGGCAGCTACGCCGGCGCGCACCGTGCATCCGCCGAAGGGTTACGAGGACATGTCGATCGCGGAGATCAAGGAGCACGTCTCGACCTGGCGGCGCCCCAACATCGAGGCTGCCCTCGAGTACGAGAAGGCGAACGCGAACCGCAAGGGCGCGATCGCGACGCTCGAGTCTGCGCTCGCCGCGAAGGAGGAGCACTAGATGGCACACAAAAAAGGTCTAGGCTCGTCGCGGAACGGCCGTGACTCGAACCCGCAAATGCTCGGCGTCAAGCTCTTCGCCGGCCAGGACGTGACGGCGGGGATGATCCTCGTTCGCCAGCGCGGCACGCGCTTCCGCCCCGGCCCCGGCACGGGCATCGGCAAGGACGACACGATCTTTGCGACGCGCGAAGGCAAGGTCGCCTTCCGCACGAGCGGCGAACGCCGCTTCGTCAGCGTCGTCGACTAAGGGCTTCCGTGTTCCACGATCGCGCCCGGCTATGGGTGCAGGGCGGCCGCGGCGGCGACGGGTCGTTCCATTTCCGGCGCGAGAAGTTCGTGCCGAAGGGTGGACCGGACGGCGGTGACGGCGGCGCCGGCGGCGACGTCGTGCTGATCGCGGATTCGCGCCGGCGCGACTTGTCCGGCGTCCGTCCGAACCAGAAGCTGCGCGCCGGTCGCGGGGGCGGCGGCGGCGGGCGACTGTCGCACGGCGCCGACGGTGAGGACGCAGTGCTGAACGTGCCCGTGGGCACGCAGGTGTTCGACGGCGAGGGCCGGCTCGTCGCCGATCTCGCGCACGCCAACGCGCGCGTCGTTGTCGCGAAGGGCGGGACCGGCGGCCGCGGCAACAAGCATTTCGCAACGCCGACGCGGCAGACGCCGCGCTTCGCCGAGGTCGGGCTTCCGGGCGAGGAGGGCGACATCGAGCTGCGGCTGAAGCTGCTCGCCGACGCCGCGCTTGTCGGTCTCCCGAACGCCGGCAAGTCCTCGCTGCTCGCACGCATCTCGAACGCGCGACCGAAGATCGCCGACTACCCATTCACGACGCTCGCGCCGGTCCTCGGCACGGTGGAGATGGACGGGAGCCAGCTCACCGTTGCCGACGTCCCGGGACTGATCGAGGGCGCGAGCGAAGGAATCGGCCTCGGCCACGAGTTCCTCGCGCATCTCGAGCGTGCGCGGCTGTTGCTGCACGTGATCGACTCGTCCGAGGGCGACGCGGACGAGCGCTGGCACACGATCGACACGGAGCTCGCTGCATACGGCGCCGGCCTCGACACGCGTCCGCAGGTCGTCGTCCTGAACAAGACCGACCTCATGCCGGATCCCCCGGAATTCGACATCGAGGACGAGCGCATCGTTCGAGTTCTCCGCGTGTCGGCGGCGACCGGCGCCGGCATCGATGAGCTGAAGCGCACGCTCTTCGAGCTCGTCCCTGCGCTACGCGCCCCGGTTACGCCGGCGCCGGAAGCCGCCGAGCTCGTCGACTACCTCGTCTACCGGCCGCAACCGGCGCGGCGCTCTTACCGAGTCTTCAGAACGGAGGACGGCTTCCGCGTCACCGGCCGCCCGCCCGCCGCGGCGGAGCTGGAGGCGATCCTGAAGGCGGCCGGCGCGCGCGAGGGCGATGAGGTGGAAATGGGCGAGGAGAAGATGGAATGGCAGTAGTCCTGTTCGGCGGCGCGTTCGACCCGCCCCACGACGGGCACGTCGCGCTGGCGCAGGCCGCGAAGGAGCGGTTCGAGGTGCCGCGCTTGACCGTGCTCGTCGCCGAGCGGCCGGGTCATAAGGACGTCGAGCTGCCGGCTGACGTTCGTCTCGAGCTCGCGCAAGCGGCGTTTCCGGACGACGACGTGAGGCTCGACCCATATCCGCGCACGATCGACCTGCTCCGCGGCGAGCAGTTCGACGATCCCGTCTTCGTCGTCGGCGCCGACCAGTTCGTCGACTTCCTCACCTGGAAGGAGCCGGAGGCGGTGCTCGAGCTGACACGCCTCGGGGTGGCCACGCGGCCCGGCTTCGACCGCGGCCTCTTGGACATCGTCCTCCGGTCGCTCGAGCGTCCCGACCGCGTGGTCTTCTTCGATATCGAGCCGAATCCGACCGCTTCGAGCGAGATCCGGGCACGCGCCGCGCTCGGCGAGCCCCTCGATGGCCTCGTTCCCGGCGCCGTGGAGCGGCTCATCCTCGAGCGCGGCCTCTATGCCGGCGATTGACGTCCGCAAGGCCTGGATAGACTGAATGCAGTTGACGCCGCTCGAACACGCACGCCGCATCGCCGCTCTCGCCCAGGAGAAGCTGGCGGAGGACGTGGTCATCCTCGACATGCGGCCCGTCTGTACGTTCACCGATTTCTTCGTCATCTGCACCGGACGCAACGCGCGCCAGACCGCCGCGATCTGGGACGAGGTGCACGGCCGCATGAAGAGCGAGGCGGAGCTCCTGCCGCGCAGCGTCGACGGTGTGCAGGAGGGAACGTGGATCCTCGCCGACTACCTCGACGTCGTCCTCCATGTCTTCACGCCGGAGGCGCGCGCGTATTACAAGCTCGAGGACCTGTGGGGCGACGTGCCCGCGATCGAGCTCGACGCCGCAGCGACTGCCTAGGCGGAGACCGCGCCTGAGCGCGTGAGGAGCACGTTCGAGGGCGAGCTGGGGAGCCCGTTCACGAGCTTCCCGGCCAGCGTGATGTCGAGGGCTGACGGGCGGCCCATGCGCACCCATAGTCGCGACTGCAGCTGGAACCGCTTCGCCTGGCCCTGCTCGAGGACGCCTTCGAAGAGCAGCTTCCCGTTCGGGCCGCCGGCGCGGACGAGCAGCCAGCAGCGGCCGCGTGCGGCGCTGATGCTCGTGAACATGGGCGCCGTCGAGACGGCCGGCACCGTCACGGCGGTCGTCTTCGGCGTCACTGTCGGCGGCGGCGCGGCGGCGGCAACGCTTCCGGCGCCCGACGGCGGCTGTGCCTGCGACGGCGTCGACGATCCGGCGAGCCGCCAGGCGGCGAGCCCGGCGACGGTGGCGCCGACGACGAGGATGGCGGCGAGCGTCACGAGCACGCCGCGCTGGAGGTGGCGGGCGTCCACCGACGCATGCGGCACGAACGGCGGCGCGTCCTCGTCGTGGCGGGCGATGCGCGCGTTGTACTCGTCGATGTAAAGCTGGCTGTTGAGGCCGAGGTGTTCCGAGTACGTGCGGAGAAAGCCCTTCGTGTAGGCCTCGCCGGGGAGCATGTCCCAGCGCTCCTCCTCGAGCGCCGTCAGGTACCGCTCGCGGATGCGAATCGCCTTGTGGACGTCGGCTGGGCTGAAGCCGCGCGTGATCCGGGCTTCCCGGAGGCTGTCGCCGATCTGGAACACGTTGTGTGAATTGTGGCCAACACTGTGGAAAAGCGCCAGGGCAGTGTTGGAAACACTGTGGATACGGGGGTGAAGATGCTTAGGACGCCGTTGCAGCCCGAGGATCGTCCTCGGCCAGCTGCCACCAGACGGCGACGAAGTACGGCAGGCCGGCGAGCTGCGACGGCGCGACGACGAACGCGACCGGCACCTGCGTCCCGTTCTTGCAGCGGACAAGGCGGACGCCCTCGCGCATCTCTTGGCTGAAGAGCCGCGACCGGTCGAAGCCGCCCTGGGTATAGGCCCCCACGTCGTACGCGAGCAGCTCCTCACGCGAGTACCCGAGCAGCTCGGAGGCGCGGCGGTTGGCGGCAACGAGGCGGCCGTCGTCGTCGTAGACCGTGATGGCGAAGAACGCGCTCTCGGCCGCTTCGCCGAGCAGCGCTTCGTGCAGCAGGTCGGGCGTCGGAAAGCGTCCGGCCATTTCGACCAGCATGACGCGTTGAGGCGCTCCTGTGCAAGCACTCCCGTGGGAACCCAACGCGACCATCGCCCAGCCGGGGCCGGCGAGCACCGGAGGCCGCGTTGCCGCCGGGCTGGCTTCGCGAGGAGGACGGGAGTATGCTCGGCGGCCGTGAGGCGAGTCCTTGCCGGAATGACGGCAGCGGGAGCACTTGCTCTTTGTCTTGCCGCCGCTGCATTCGCCGGAAGCGGTGTACCGGCATCGGTTGCCGCGGTCGAGGGCGCTCCATTCAGCGGCCAGGTCGCGACCTATCAGAGCTCGGTCGGCGGGGACGAGCGGTGGATCGAGCAGGTCTTCCCGGATCTGCTCGGGCACGCGGCCGACCCCACCTCACTCTCGTTCTTTGGAACTCAGCTCTCACTCGGAGCGACGCGGACGGACGTCGCGCTCGAGATCTTGTCGAGCGCCGAGTACAGAGATGACCTCGTCAGCGCGCTGTACGAACGTTTGCTCCGTCGCGCCCCCGGCGCTGTCGATCTCAGCTACGGACTCGCCCTTCTCGGCGGCGGCGGCACGGACGAAGACCTCGAGGCGGCACTTCTCGGGAGCGACGAGTACTACTTCGGGCAAGGCGGCGGAACGATCCCAGGCTTCCTCAACGCGCTCTTCGAGGACGTGCTCGGCCGGCCCATCGACTCCGTCGGGGTGGCGTTTTACGGCGCCGAACTCGCAGGACCCCTCACGCGAACGCAAGTCGCAGAGCAAGTCCTCACCACGCAGGAAGCGGAATACCAGCTCGTAGACGGCTGGTACGTGCGCTTCCTCCATCGCCATGCAGATACGACGTCGCAGGCCTACTTCTCCAACGTCCTCGCGGGCGGCGGCACAGACGAGGACGTGATCGCGGCGATCGTGGGCTCGGATGAGTACTACCTCCGGCTGCAGCCGCCGGCGACCGCCACCGCGACGATCGACTGGGGTGACGGAGCCGCCCCCTCGCCGGGGACGATCTCGCCCACGGCTGTGGCCGCAGACACCTACTCGATCACCGGCACGCACACGTACGCGGAAGAGGGCTCGTACAAGGTCACGGTCACAGTCGACGACCTCGACGGAACGACGACGATCGAGGGCGTCGCCACCGTCGCCGATGCGTCGCTCAGTGCCTCGCCGGTCGTGCTCACGCTCCAGGAAGGGCGGCCGTTCGCGGAGATGGTGGCGACACTCTCCGACGCAAATACGAATGCGGGCGCGAGCGACTTCACCGCAACAATCGACTGGGGCGACAAACAGGCCGGCGTGGGAGCGGTCGAAGCACTCGGCGACGGCCGTTTCGCCGTGGTGGGCCGTCACTCCTATCCGCATCGCGGGACATATGTCGTCTCGGTCCAGATTGCCGATGCAGGCGGATCGACCACCTCGACGCGGTCGACGGTCACCATCGTCGCGGGCAAGCCGAAATAACACGTGATGCACGAGCGATGATGGACCCGAGGGGGCTCGAACCCCTGGCCTTCTGGCTGCCAGCCAGACGCTCTCCCAGCTGAGCTACGGGCCCAGAGCCACCCAGTCTAGCGGCGAATTCGAAGTCCTTCTCCCACTTGATGCCTATCCTTTGGTTGTTCTTCGGGGTGCCGACGCGAAGGTGGATCTGTCTCCGGGCCGCGAACTCGTGCATACGGAGGAAGTAACAACGGTCGGTTTCCGGGCAGTACGCAGCGAACGCGTCGATCTCGTTGGCCGTGTATTTCCGCGTCACCACTCCCGCCGCCGATCGGCGGGCTGAATAGAGGCGAATCGCGACGAAGTCGCCTTGGAGAGACGCCCATTTGCACTGCACGCGGAGAAGCTCGTCGCCGGTATCGAACACGAAGTCGTAACGGAGATCGGCGAGCGGTCGCAGAACGCCGATCCCAACCCTGATCGCCTCGAGCGCGATCGCGGTCTCCGCAATCGCGCCTTTCTGATTTGTTGTCAACACGGTAAACAAAGTACCGTGACGCCCGGACGGAGCTAGCCGGCGAGCTCGCGCACTGCGCGGACGAGCTCTTCCGGCGGGAACGGCTTGCGCAGCACCGGCGTGCCGACGTCGACGACGAACTGCTCGCCGTAGTCGCCGGTCATGAGCAGCACCGGCAGCCCGGGATTCGTCCGGCGCAGCCGCTCCGCGATCGCGTCGCCGCTCACGCCGGGCATCAGCACGTCCAGAACGGCCGCGTCCACGTTGCCGCTCTCGACCGCGGCGATCGCGGCCATGCCGTTGCTGACGCTCACCACCTCGAAGCCGGCGTCCTCCAGAACGGCTCTGTACAGGAGGACGAGGTGGGGGCTGTCGTCGGCGACGAGGACGCGCATCCCTCCATTGGTACCCGAAGCCGGGCCGGGCTATCGTCCCCTCGGTGCGTGGGAGGCGGCTGGTGGTGCCCATCCGGCTGGCCGTCGTCCGGCTGCGCGCCCATGCGCAGCGGAATCTGCTGGCGGCGATCGGGATCGCCGTCGGCGCCGGCGTCCTCGCCATGACGGCGGTCGGTGCGGTCGCCGTCCAGGACCGCGCCGTGCAGCGCGCCCTCGCCGGCCTGCAGCCGTCCGACCGCGCCGTGCAGGCGGTGTGGAGCGGCGTCCCGGCGCAGTCGAACCTCAGCTACCCGCAGCTCGACCGGCTCGCCCGCGGCGCGCTCGAGCCCGTGCTGCATCACCCGGCATTCGCGGTCGAGGTCTTCCGCCAGGCGACGTGGGGCGGCGCGTTCGTCAACCTCGGCGCCGTGGATGGGCTCTCGCGCTGGCTCGTCCTCCGCAGCGGGCGGCTCCCGCACGCGTGCACGCCGTCCGACTGCGAGCTGATCCAGATCGGCGGAGCACCGGCGGCGCCGAAGCTGCCGTTCCTGCACGTCGTCGGCCGCGCGACGTTCCGCAGCGGCGCGCCGCTCTCGGCGTACTTCGCCGCCGCGGGAGCGAACCGCCCGCCGATCCTGCTCGCCGACGGCGTGAGCGCGTTCACGCGCACGCCGCTGCCCGGACGCGCCGCTCATCGCGCGCACGTACGGCTGGGTCGTGCCGCTCGCGCCCGGTTCGATCCACGACTGGGATCTCGCGAGCCTCGGCACGCGCATCGACCGTGCGCAGTCGCAGCTAGAGGAGAAGAGCGACATCTTCTCCATCTCCGCGCCGCTCGACACGATCGCGGCGGTGCGCGCGACGAGCCGTGTCGCCGGCGAGCGGCTGCTCGTGCTCGGCGGCGACGCCGCCGTGCTTCTCCTCGGCTTCGCCGTGCTCGCGTCGACGAGGCTCCGCCGCGACTACGACGCGACGCGCCGGCGGCTGACCTGGTTCGGCGCGAGCCGCGGCCAGGTGCTGCTCGTCGCCGCGGCCGAGGTGGCGGCGATCACGATCGTCTCCAGCATCGCCGGCTGGATCGCCGGCAGCGGCGCCGGCGCGCTGCTCGCGCGTCATCTCGGCGCTCCCGGATGGCTCGCGGTCGACCACTCGCTCTTCACGCTGCGCGCGTTCGGGATCGCGGTCGCGCTCGCTGCGCTGACGGCGCTCGTGATGCTCGCCGCGCTGCGCCTCGAGAAGATCTCGTTCGGCGGCGTCACGCTGACCGCGGCCGACGTCGCCGCGCTCGGCGCGCTCGCCGCGATCCTTCTTGCACTCGCGCGCGGGAAGACGGACACGTCGACGCTCGCGTCCGGCGGCGGCACCGGCGTCGTGCTGCTCCTGCTGCCGGGCCTCGTGCTGTTCGTGCTCGCCGTCGCGGCCGCACGCGTGCTCGCGCCGCTGCTGCGCGCGCTCGAATGGGCGGGACGGCGCGGGCCGCCGCCCGTACGCCTCGCACTGCTGTCGCTCGCACGTTCACCTGGCCGGGTGCTGCTGTCCGTCGTGTTCTTCGTCCTCAGCGTCGGCGTCGCGCTGTTCGCGTTCTCGTATCGCGCGACGCTCCAACGCGGCGAGACGGAGCAGGCCCGCTATGCGGTCCCTGCGCCGTTCGTCCTGCAGGAGGACTTCTCCAAGCTGGTCACCGTGCAGCAAGCTGCGCCGCACCTCGGCACGCCCGTGTTGCGCGACAGCGGATACATCACCGCGAACCGCGGCATCGACTTCACGCTCCTGGCGCTGCCGGCGGCTGAGATTCCGCGCGCCGACGGGTGGCGCTCCGACTTCTCGTCGCTGTCGCCGCGCGCACTCGCGCACGCGCTCGCCCCGCCGGTCACGCCGCGCCTGCGCGGCTTCGACTTGCCGCCCGGCGCGACGCGCCTGGCGGTGCCGCTGACGATCACCGGCGACCGCGTCGGCATCCAGCTCAACGTGCTCGACCCGCGCGGTGACTTCACGCTCCTCTCGCTCGGCGAGCTCGGCCGCGGCACGCATACGCCGAGCGTGCGGCTGCCGCCCGAGGCGCGCGGTGGGCGAGTCATCGCGATGCGGCTCTCGTTCCCGCAGACGGCCGCGTTCGTGGCCGGGCATCGCGAGAGCGGGACCGCGCTCAGCGTCAACGACACATCGGTCGGCACGCTTCGGTTCGACCGGCGCTTTGCCGGCTGGATCGGGACGAACGGGGTGCGCGTGCACGGAACGACGCTGCGCTACGTCGTCAACCGGGCGTCCGACTCGATCCTGCGGCCGACCGAGCCACTCGAGGGCGTGCCCGTCCCCGTCGTCGTGTCGCCCGACCTCGCGCGCGCCGCGGGCGCGGGCGGCATCCTGCCGCTGCACGTCGAGGACGAGACGATCGAGGGCCGCGTTGTCGCAGTCGCGCGGAACTTCCCCTCCGTCGACGGCGATCTCGTCGTCGCCGACCTGCCGACGTGGCTGACGGCGGCGAACACGATCGAGCCGGGAACGGCGACTGCGAGCGAGATCTGGCTCGACGCGTCCAAGCGGCCGCGCATCCCCTCGCTCTCGATCGTCTCGCAACGCGCGACCGAAGAAGTTCTGCGCAGCGATCCGCTCGCGCGCGGTTCGCTCGCGCTGCTGCTCGTGGCCGCGATCGTCGGCCTCGTGCTCGCCGCCGTCGGCGTGCTGCTCGGCGTCGTCGGCGACCGCGGCGACGAGACGGGCGAGCTCTTCGATCTCTCTGCGCAGGGTGTCACGCCGGCCGAGCTGCGCCGGCACCTGGTGCTGCGTGCCGAGGCGGTCGCGGCGGTGGGCATCGGCGGCGGGGTCGCCGCCGGCGCGGTGGTGAGCGCGCTCGTCGTCGCCGTCGTCTCCGTCACCGCGGGAGCCGGAACGCCGCTGCCGCCGCTCGTGCTCGTGTTCGACTGGCCGCTCGTCGGCATCGCGCTCGCGTGTCTCGTCGCCGGCTCGACGGCTGCCGCGGGCGTCGCCGTGAGGAGGCTGCGATGACCGCCGTCGAGGCCACCGACCTCTTCCGCATCTATCCGTCCGCGGAAGGCGCGGCCGCCGCGCTCCAAGGTCTGTCGCTCGACATCGAGGAGGGCGAGCTCGTCGTCGTCTTCGGGCCGAGCGGATCGGGCAAGAGCACGCTCCTGCGCATCCTCGCCGGCCTCGACCGCCCGTCCGCCGGAACGGTGCGCGTGTTCGAGCACGATCTGCGCACGCTGCGCGGCCGCGCGCTCGCCGGTTACCGCTCGCGCACGCTCGGCTACGCAGACCAGCACTACGAGCGTGCGCTCGCGCCCGAGCTGACCGCGCGCCAGCTCGTGGCGCTGCGACTCGACCTGCTCGGCGTCGATCGCGCCGAGAGCGGGCGCACCGCCGACCGGCTGCTCGAGCGCGTCGGCCTCGCCGGCAAGCGCGATGCGCGGCCGGGCGAGCTGTCCGGCGGCCAGCAGCAGCGCGTCGCGCTGTGCGCCGCGCTCTCGCACGGCCCGCGGCTCTTCATCGCGGACGAGCCCACCGGCGAGCTCGACGCCGCGAACGCCGCCGAGATCTACGCGCTCATCCGCGAGCTTGCGCGCGAGGCGGGCGTGACGACGCTCATCGTCAGCCACGATCCGGAGTCCGCCGCCGTCGCCGACCGCGTCGTGCAGATCCGCGACGGCCGCGTCAGCGGGAGAGCGCGGTGCGACGACGACGCGGTCGTGAACCGCGGCGGCTGGATCCGCATCCCCGAGGAGCTGCTCGGCAGGACAACGCGAGCGCGCCTGGAGCCGAGGCCCGGCGGCGTCTTCGTGCACACCGTCGCCGTGGAGGCGGTGGAGAGCGCCGCTCCGGCGGAGGCGCGGCCGGGCGCAGTCGTCGCCGAGGCGGTGGCCTTGACGAAGGTGCATGGGCGCGGCCCGCGCGCGACCGAGGTCTTCCACGATCTCTCGCTCGCGTTCGCCGGAGGTGCGTTCTCGGCGATCACAGGGCCTTCCGGCACGGGGAAGTCGACGCTGCTGCACCTGCTCGCGGGCCTCGACCGGCCGACCGCCGGCGACGTGCGCGTGCTCGGCACCGCGCTCTCCGGCCTCGACGAGACCGGGCTCGCGTTGTTGCGGCGCAGCAGCATCGGCCTCGTCACGCAGGGAACGGATCTCGTCCCGTTCCTCACCGCGCGCGAGACGGTGGAGCTCGCGCTCGCCTTGCGCGGCGCCGACGCCGGCGGCGCGGCTTCCGGCACTCGCCGCCGTCGGTCTCGGCGAGCTCGCCGACCAGCGCGTCGCGCGGCTGTCGATGGGGGAGCGGCAACGCGTCGCCATCGCCCGTGCGCTCGCGGCGAAGCCGGCGCTGCTGCTCGCGGACGAGCCGACCGCGCGGCTCGACGAGGCGAACGCGCGCGCGGTCGGCGCGCTCTTCGCCGAGCTCGCGCGCACGACCGGCACCGCGATCGTGTGCGCGACGCACGACCCGGTGCTCATCGAGCACGCGCAGGTGGAGTTCCCGCTGGCTACCCTCCGCGGATGACTGCCGTGTACCTTGGTCAAGCTCGCCTGGCACGTAACTAGGAGCCGTAGGCTTGTGAGCCAGGAAGGGGTCGACCTTCTGCTGCAGCGGCTACCGCGCCTTCGTCGCCGGCGACCTCGACGCGATCGAGGCGATGCTCGACCCGGAGGTGGAATGGGTCGGCGCGGAGGCGGAAGGCGCGTTCGATCGCGACGATGTGCTCGCCATCCTCGCCGAGCGCGTCGCCGAGGGGTACCACGTCACCGTCGATCGCTGCATCGGCGTCGGCGACCGCGTCGTCATCAGCATGCGTTTCTCGCGCATCGAGCCGGACGAGACCGACGAGCGGCCGCTGCAGTCGCGGCGCTTCTACCTCGTCGGCCGCTACGCGGCGGTGGTGACGACGCACGAGGGCCGCGTCGCGCGCGTCGAGGAGCATCCGCATCTGGTCGCCGCGCTCGCGGCGGTCGGCCTCGAGGACGAGGTGGCGTGAGCGGCGTCCTCGTCACCGGTTTCGAGCCCTTCGGCGGCTCCGACGTGAACACGTCGCAGCTGATCGCGGAGGCGCTCGGCGGCGTCGTGCTGCCCGTCTCGTACGCGCGCGCGGCAGACGTGCTGTCGCGACGCCGTTCGCGCGGCCGATCCCGACGTCGTCATCTGCTTCGGCCAGGCCGACCGCGAGGTCATCTCGGTGGAGCGGTTCGCGCACAACCTCGACGGCTCCGAGTCGGAGGACAACGACGGCGTCGTCTCCTCCGCCGAGATCGACCCCAATGGCCCGGTCGCGTACCGCTCCACGCTGCCGGTGGACGAGATCGTGGCCGCGCTCCGCGCCGAGGACATCCCGGCCGAGGCCTCGCGCACCGCCGGCGGCTTCCTCTGCAACCGCGTCTTCTACGTGCTCATGGGCCTCCTCGAGGACCGTCCGGGGACGACGGGCGGCTTCGTCCACGTCCCGGAAGACATGCCGATTGGCCTGCTGGTGCGGGCCGGCGAGATCGTCGTCGCCTGTGCGGCGGCCCCGGCGCTCTCCTAAGCCGTCTCCGGGCCCGGGATTACCCGGCAGGCGAAGGTCGTTCTCCATCGGTACAATCCGGATACCTAGTACACCGAATGGAGAGTGACCGAATCGTGAGTGACCTGCTTCTCGTCCCGTTGGAGGACACGGTCGTCTTCCCGGGCATGACCGTCACGCTGACGGTCGAGACCGGCGACGAGACCGAAGTGCTGCTCGTGCCCCAGCACGGGCAGGAGTACGCGAAGGTCGGCACCGTCGCCCGGGTGGACGAGCGCGTCCGCCTGCCGCGCGGCGCCGGCACGGCCGTCGTCCTGACCGGCCTGCACCGCGGCGTCATCGGCGCCGCCCGCACCGACCCCCAGGGCAACCTGCGCGTCGAGGTCGAGGAGATCGAGGACGAGAACCCGGCTCCCGTCAAGACGCGCGAGCTGGAGCGCGAGTACCGCGCCATCGTCGAGGAGATCCTCGAGGTGCGCGACGCGGACGAGCGCATCGGCCAGTTCCTGCGTTCCATCACCGAGGCCGGCGCGCTCGCAGACACGTGCGCGTACGCGCCCGACATCTCCTTCGCACAGCGCGTCGAGCTGCTCGAGACGGTCGACGTCGTCGAGCGCCTCGAGTTCGCCGTGAAGCTGCAGCGCGAGCGGCTCGCCGAGCTGCAGGTGCGCGCCCGCATCCGCGAGGACGTGGAGTCCGGTGCGCAGAAGCAGCAGCGCGAGTGGTTCCTGCGCCAGCAGCTCAACTCGATCCGCAAGGAGCTCGGCGAGGACGAAGGGTCCGTCGTCGAGGAGTACCGCACGAAGATCGAGGAAGCCGGCATGCCGGACGACGTCCGCGCACAGGCCGAGCGCGAGCTGCGACGCCTGGAGACGATGGGCGAGGGCTCCGGCGAGGCGTCCATGATCCGCACGTACCTCGAGTGGCTCACGTCCGTGCCGTGGTCGAAGCGCTCCGAGGAGCGTCTCGATCCCGTCAACGCGCGTGAGGTTCTCGACAACGACCACGCCGGCCTCGACGACGTGAAGGACCGCATCGTCGAGTACCTGGCCGTGCGCAAGCTGCGGCAGGAGCGCGGCATCCCGAACGACAAGAAGAGCGGCGCCATCCTGACGCTGATCGGGCCGCCCGGCACGGGCAAGACCTCGATCGGCGAGTCGGTCGCGCGTGCGCTCAACCGCGAGTTCGTGCGCATGTCGCTCGGCGGCATCCGCGACGAGGCGGAGATCCGCGGCCATCGCCGTACGTACATCGGCTCGCTTCCGGGCCGGCTCGTGCGCGCGCTGCGCGACGCGGAGACGATGAACCCGGTGATCCTGCTGGACGAGGTGGACAAGGTCGGCGCCGACTGGCGCGGCGACCCGTCCGCGGCGCTGCTCGAGGTCCTCGACCCCGCGCAGAACCACTCGTTCCGCGATCACTACCTCGACGTCGAGCTCGATCTGTCCGACGTCTTCTTCATCGCGACGGCGAACATCGCCGACACGATTCCGACCGCGCTGCTCGACCGGATGGAAGTCATCCGCTTCGACGGCTACACGGTGGACGAGAAGACGGCGATCGCACGCGGCTACCTGTGGCCGCGGCAGCGTGAGCGGAACGGGCTGCTCGAGGACGAGGTCTCGATCGGCGACAAGACGATCGAGCTGGTCGTCTCCGAGTACACGCGCGAGGCCGGCGTCCGCCAGCTCGAGCGTGAGCTCGGGAAGATCCTGCGCAAGACCGCGACGAAGATCGCGTCCGCCGAGGTCGAGCCGCCCGTCGAGGTCGGCATCGACGTCGTCCGCGACGCGCTCGGCCGCCAGCGGTTCTTCCAGGAGGCGGCGGAGCGGACCGCAGTGCCCGGCGTGGCCACCGGCCTCGCAGTGACGGGCACCGGCGGCGATGTGCTCTTCGTCGAGGCGACGTCGATGGAAGGCGGCAACGAGCTGTTGCTCACCGGCCAGCTCGGCGACGTGATGAAGGAGTCGGCGCGCATCGCGCTCTCGTTCATCCGCTCGCACGCCGAGGAGATCGGCGTCGACCAGTCCGCGTTCACCGACCGCTCGTTCCACGTGCACGTGCCCGCGGGCGCGATCCCGAAGGACGGCCCGAGCGCCGGCATCACGATGGCCACCGCGCTCGCGTCGCTCCTGTCGGAGCGTCCGGTGAAGCACACCGTCGGCATGACCGGTGAGGTCACGCTGCAGGGACGCGTGCTGCCGATCGGCGGGCTGAAGCAGAAGGTGCTCGCTGCGCACGCCGCAGGGCTGACCGACGTGATCATCCCGGAGCGGAACCGCGCCGACCTCGACGACGTCCCCGCGGACGTGCGCGAGGCGATGAGGTTCCACCCGGTGATGACGCTCGGCGAGGTGCTCGACCTCGCGCTCGAGCCCAAGAGCCACGAAGCTCCATGCGGTGTAGGAACTGCCAGCCGCTGCCCGAGGGGGTCGCCCGTGCGGCCGACCTCCTCGGGCGACGCTGGGTGCTCGCGATCCTGTGGGCATCCTCGGAGGCGGGCGCCGTCCGCTTCAACGAGTTCAAGCAGGCGCTGGAGACGATTCCGCCGCGCACGCTCGCGGCGCGCCTGATGGAGCTGGAGGAGGCCGGGATCCTCGAGCGGCGCGTGCTCGACACGCGCCCGCCGCGCGTCGAGTACCGGCTGACGGAGCTCGGCCGCCGCGTCGGCAAGGTCGCGGCCGGTTTGCTCTCCGCTTAACACCAAGCACACCCCGTTCTTAGCGTCGCCCGGTTTCATCGGGGTGATGGATCGGATCCTCGTCGCCGAGGACAACAGCGCCCTTAGGCTGCTGTACTCGATCTGGCTCGAGTCCGGCGGCTTCGAGGTGACCGCGGTGGCCGACGGACGCGCCGCGCTGGCGGGGCTCGAGCGGCGCCCGCTCCCGGACGCGGTGCTCCTCGACATCGAAATGCCGTTCGTCGACGGACTGTCGGTGTGCCGGTACCTCCACGCGCTCGATCCGTCCAGTACGGTCATCGTGGTGACCGGCGTCGAGGGAGCGCGCGGCGACGCACTCGCGGCCGGCGCCTCGGAGGTCCTGCGCAAGCCGTGCGACCCGGCCCAGATCGTCGGAGCCGTGCGGCGCGAGGCTGCGCGGCTCCGCCTCACGGCCTGAGGCAAGCTACCGTGAGTGGCAGTGTCAGAGCGTCGTCGAGTCGTGGTGACCGGCCTTGGGGCGGTGACCCCGCTCGGTCCGGACATCGAGACGACCTGGAGCCGCCTGATCGCAGGTGAAGGCAGCGGCGCCGCCGTCACCGCGTTCGAGACCGACGGCCATCCCGTGCGGATCGGCTGCGAGGCGCGCGAGTTCGAGCCCGGGCAGTGGCTGGATCGACGAACGTTGCAGCGGACGGATCGGTTCGCGCAGTTCGCAGTGGCGGCCGCGCGCATGGCGGAGGCCGACGCACGGGTCGACGTCGCAGCCGCACCGGACCGTGTCGGCGCGTCGATCGCGACCGCCCAGGGAGGAGTGGCGAGCCTCGCCGAGTGCTGCGCCGGCGCGGACTCCGCGCGCATCCACCCGCGCCTCGTGACGGCGTTCATGCCGAACATGGCGGCGGGCTGGGTGTCGATGGAGCTCGGCGCGCGCGGTCCCGTTGGCGCCCCGTGCACGGCGTGCGCGGCATCGGCGATGGCGATCGGCGAGGGCTACGACGCGATCCGGCTCGGACGCGCCGAGGTCATGTTCTGCGGTGGGAGCGAGGCGGGCATCACGCCGATTGCGATCGCCGGCTTCGCTGCGATGCGCGCGCTGTCGCGCCGGAACGACGACCCTGCCCGCGCGAGCCGGCCCTTCGACGCCGACCGCGATGGGTTCGTCATGGGCGAGGGAGCGGCCGTCCTCGTGCTCGAGGAGCTCGAGCACGCGCGCGGGCGCGGCGCAACGATTTACGCCGAGCTCGCGGGCTACGGGATGAGCTCGGACGCGTTCCACATGACCGAGCCCGATCCCGAAGGCGTCGGGCAGGCGCGTGCGGTCGCCGCTGCGCTCGCCGATGCCGGCCTCCGGACGGACGAGGTCGACTACGTGAACGCGCACGCCAGCTCGACCGGCCTCGGCGATGCGACGGAGACTGCCGCGATCAAGCTCGCGCTGGGCGAGGAGAAGGCGCGGTCGATTCCCATCTCGTCGATCAAGGGCGCGACCGGGCACTGCCTCGGGCGCCGCGGGCGCGGTCGAGGCGGCCGCAACCGTCCTGGCGCTGCGCGACGACGTCGTGCCGCCGACGATCAACTACGAGACGCCCGATCCCGCCTGCGATCTCGACTACGTCCCGAACGAAGCGCGCCACCTTCCGGTGCGCGTCGCGTTGAGCAACAGCTTCGGCTTCGGCGGCCACAACGCCGTTCTTGTCTTTCGAGAGGAGCTCGCCGCATGAGTGCTCTGCCGGCCAAGGTGTCGTTCGAGAACGGCGGCGACTTCATCCGCGACATCCGGCGCGAGGTCGACCTCTACCTCGACGGGCGACGGACGCGGCTGCGCGGGAACATCCAGCTATACGTGAAGTCGGTCGTCGCGTTCGGCGTGCTCGCCGCCTCCTGGGCCTCGCTCATCTTCCTTCATCCGGGCATCGCGCTCGGACTCGTCGCGCTCGTGGGCCTCAGCCTCGGGGCGATCCTCGTCGGCTTCTGCATCCAGCACGACGCGAACCACGGTGCGTACTTCCGGACGCGGCGCGCGAATCACCTGATGGGCTGGAGCGCGGACGCGCTGCTCGGCATCAGCAGCTACGCGTGGCGCGTCAAGCACAACGTCGCGCACCACACGTACACGAACGTCGACGGCTACGACGACGACATCAACCAGACGCCGTTCGCCCGCTTGATGCCGTCGCAGCAGCCGCGGAGCTGGTACCGGCTGCAGCACCTCTACATCTGGCCGCTCTACTGCGTGATGGTGATCCGGTGGCAGATCGGCGCCGACGCCGCCGCGATCATCCGCGGCCGGATCGCGAACAGCGCCCTCCATCCGCCGAAGCGGTGGGACCTGACGGGACTCATCGGCGGCAAGCTCCTGTTCGTCGGCTGGGCGATCGTCGTCCCGCTCTTCGTCTACCCGTGGTGGGTGGTGGTCCTCGGATACGTGGGCTTCACGGCGATGACGAGCCTCATCACGGCGACGACGTTCCAGCTCGCGCACTGCGTCGAGGAGGCCGACTTCACCTCAGCGGAGGAACTGAGCGCCAACCCGCGCGTGTGGGCGGTGCACGAGGTGGAGACGACGGTCGACTTCTGCCCGCGCAACCCGGTGCTGACCTGGCTGCTCGGCGGACTCAACTACCAGATCGAGCATCACCTCTTCCCGCGGGTCGCGCACGTGCACTATCCGCGCATCGCGGAGATCGTCAGGCGCAACGCCGCGCAGCACGGCGTCCGTTACACCGTGCAGCCGTCGCTGTGGAGAGCGCTCCGCTCGCACCACCGCCACGTGCGCGCTCTCGGCCGGATCGGCATGCCGGTCGAGATCGAAATGGGCTAACCCGATAAGGTTCCCGCTTCGCGAGAGGGGCCGCGGGCGAAGCCCGCGTCCTGGCCTTTCGTGGCAGCGCTGCGACCGCGTCTAAGGCTTAAGCGGCCGGCGAAAGCGCAGCGATCTCGCGCTGCCCCGCCAAGCGCTGCAACGCCTGCAGCTCGATCTGCCGCACGCGCTCGCGCGTGATGCCCATCTCGCGGCCGATCTGCTCGAGCGACTTCGGGTCGGGGTCGCCGTCCATGCCGTAGCGGAGCTTGATCACCTGCTTCTCGCGGTCGGGCAGCTTCTCGATCGCGGTGCGCAGCGTCTGCTCGCTCAGACCGAGCACGACCTCCGCCTCGACGTCGCCGGCGTCTTGCGCGACGAGGTCGCCGAAGGCGGTCTCGCTCTCGTTGCCGAGCGGCTTGTCGAGGCTCGCCACGGTGCGCGCGGCATGGCGCACCTCGCGCACATGCTTGAGCGCGAGCCCGGCCTTCTTCCCGACCTCCTCGTCGGTCGGCGGCCGCTCGAGCTGCGACGTCAGCTCCCGCTCTGCGCGCGCGATCTTCTGCTCGCGCTCGACGATGTGCACCGGGATGCGGATCGTGCGCGACTTGTTCGCGACGCCGCGCTGCACCGCTTGTCGGATCCACCACGTCGCGTACGTCGAGAACTTGTAGCCGCGCCGCCAGTCGAACTTCTCCACCGCGCGGATGAGCCCGATGATCCCTTCCTGGATGAGGTCGAGCAGTGACAGTCCGTGCCCCTGGTACTTCTTCGCGATCGACACGACGAGGCGCAGGTTGGAGTTGATCATCTTGTCCTTCGCCTGCTGGTCGCCGCGCTCGATCTTCTTCGCGAGCCCGACCTCCTCCGCCGCGCTCAGCAACGGATAGCGCCCCGCCTCGTTGAGGAAGAGCTGCAGCGAATCGGTCGTCATCGCGGCGACCTCGTCGTTCGCGTAGTGCGGCGCCTCGGTCTGCCTCGTGGCCGTCGTCGGTGAGGTCGATCCCGCGCTGGTCGAGCTGCTCGTACACCGCCGCGAGGTCGTCGCCGTCGAGCTCGAGGTCGGCGACGAGCTCGTTGAACGCGGCCAGGCTGACCGACCCGGCTTCCTCGCCGTGGTCCAGCAGGGACTGGAGCTGTTCTTGGCTCATGTTCTTGTTCTCCCCAAGGTTGGAGGCCTCTAACCCGGGTAAACTCACCTCCGGTGCATGGGCCGGACTCGATCTGGGAGATCGTGTTCCTGATGGTGATCCTGAAGATCCCCATCGTTTACCTCTGTTCGGTCGTCTACTACGCCATCAAGGCCGAGCCGAAGCCCGGGGAAGGCGCGGCCGTGACCGCCCGGATCGGGCCGGACGACTCCGGCCCCGGCGGCGGGCGGCGCAGGAGAGCTCGTCCGCGGCGGCCGCACGGCGGACCGGCGCGCACGTACCCCCGCACCGCGCAGGCCGCGCGCGCGTACGCTGAACGTCGATGAGCACCGAGCCATTCACGAGCATCGAGGCCGAGCCGGACCGGAGCCACACCGAGGCCGTCGCCGGGTACCTCGCCTCCCTCGCGATCTTCGCGAGCCTCATCTCGCTCGCCTGGCACCCGATCCGCCTCCTCGCCCCGGCGATGCTGCTCGCGCTCATCAGCGCCGGCATGACCGGCCGCGGCAAGCGCCTGCCGTTCGTCGCGGTGCTCACCGTTGCCGTCTGCTTCTTCCTCGGGATGATGATCACCGTCATCACCGGGCGCGCGCTCTGGTAGCGATAGTTGAGGCCGATGAACGGTGTGACAGCTTCGCGTGTCGACACAGGCGGCTGCTACAACGAAGGTGATGGATGGGCTGAACACCGGGTACGCGGCCCTGCTGCTCGAGCAGTACCTCGACAATCCCACCGCCGTGCCGCCGGAGTGGCGCGAGCTCTTCGAGAGCGCGCCGCCCGAGCTCCTGCGCGCGCAGCCGGGGCCTCGCCACGCTGCTCGAGCGCTTCGGGAACGGCCACGCCGCCGTCGCCGTCGTTGCGCCGCCGGCGCCGGTTGCCGCGCCTCCTGTAACTCAGGCGCGTAGCGCAGTCGTCGACGAGGAGCTCGTCGGCGGCGTCGCCGCCGCGATGGCGCTCGTGAAGGCTTTCCGCATGCACGGCCACCTCGCCGCCCACCTCGACCCGCTCGGCAGCGAGCCGCCGGGCGACCCGGCGCTCGAGCCGGAACGCCTCGTGCCGAAGCTGACGCCGGAGCTGCAGGCGCGCATCCCCGCCTCGCTGCTGCGACTGCACGTGCCGGGCGAGACGCTCGCCGAGGCGCTTCCGCACCTGCGCGAGACGTACTGCGGGACGATGGCGTACGAGATCGAGCACATCTCCGACCACGAGGAGCGCGTCTGGCTGCGCCAGGCGATCGAGTCGGGCCGGTACCGGCAGCCGCTCGACGGCGCCGAGCGCACCGCACTGCTCGCGCGCCTCGCGCGCGTCGAAGGGATGGAGCAGTACCTGCGCCGCGCGTTCCTCGGGCAGAAGCAGTTCTCCATCGAAGGCGTCGACGTGATGGTGCCGATGCTGGACGAGGCGATCGAGCTCGCCTCCGCCGGCGGCGCGCACGAGGTCGTCATCGGCATGGCGCACCGCGGCCGCCTGAACGTGCTCGCGCACGTCGTCGGCCGTCCGTACGAGGTCATCCTGCGCGAGTTCGAGGGCGAGCGGACGATCGAGGCGGTCGTCTCGAGTGAGGAGGGCGGCACCGGCGACGTGAAGTATCACCTCGGTGCGGAAGGAACGCGCAAGACCGAGGCGGGCGAGATCACCGTCACGCTCGCCTCCAATCCGAGCCACCTCGAGGCGGTCGACCCCGTCGTAGAAGGACGCGCGCGCGCCGAGCAGACGGACCGCTCCACCCGCGACGGCTACCACGACCCGACCGTCGCGCTCCCGATCCTCATCCACGGCGACGCGGCGTTCACCGGCCAGGGCGAAGTGGCGGAGACGCTCAACCTGCAAGGGCTGGCCGGCTACTCGACCGGCGGAACGCTGCACCTGATCTCGAACAACCAGGTCGGCTTCACCACCGACCCCGAGGACTCCCGCTCGACGCGCTACTCGAGCGACCTCGCCAAGGGCTTCGACATCCCGATCGTCCACGTCAACGCCGACGACCCGGAGGCGGCCATCTCCGCCATCCGGCTCGCGAACGCGTACCGCTGGCGCTTCGGCCACGACGTCGTCGTCGACCTCGTCGGCTACCGGCGCCACGGCCACAACGAGCAGGACGAGCCGGCGTACACGCAGCCGCTCCTGGCCGCGGCCATCGCCGAGCATCCCACCGTGCGCGAGCTGTACGCGGCGCGCCTCGTCGCGGAGGGCGTCGTCCCGCAGGAGCGCGCGGACGAGCTCGTCGGCGAGGTGCAGGCCGAGCTGAAGGCCGCGCACGAGGAGCTGAAGCGCACCTTCGGCATCGAGCCCGAGATCGCGCCTGTCGAGCACCGCCTTCCGGCGACGAGCAGTTCGATCGTGCACACGGCCGTCCCTGCCGAGCGCCTGCGCAGCCTCAACGAGCAGCTGCTGCGCGTCCCCGACTGGTTCACGCCGCATCCGAAGCTGATGAAACAACTCGAGCGCCGCCGCGAGACGCTCGACCAGGGCGGGATCGACTGGGGGCAGGCCGAGGCGCTCGCATATGCGTCGCTCCTCGTGGACGGCATCCCGGTCCGGCTCACCGGCCAGGACACCGAGCGCGGCACCTTCGCACATCGCCACGCCGTCCTGCACGACGTGCACACGGGCGCGACGTTCACGCCGATGCAGCACCTGGACGAGGCGGTCGCATCCTTCGAGATCCACAACTCGCCGCTGTCCGAGTACGCATGCCTCGGCTTCGAGTACGGCTACTCGGCCGCCGCGCCGGAAGCGCTCGTGCTGTGGGAGGCGCAGTTCGGCGACTTCGTCAACGGCGCGCAGATCATCATCGACCAGTTCATCTCCGCAGGTCTGTCGAAGTGGGGCGAGACGTCGCGGCTCACGCTGCTGCTCCCGCACGGCTACGAAGGCAACGGGCCCGAGCATTCGAGCGCGCGTCTCGAACGGTTCCTCCAGCTCGCCGCGCAGGAGAACATCCGCATCGTCAACTGCACGACGTCGGCGCAGTCCTTCCACCTGCTTCGCCGGCAAGCGCTCGACGCAACGGCGCGGCCGCTCGTCGTGATGACGCCGAAGGGGCTCCTCCGCATGAAGCAGGCGTCGTCGACGCTCGACGACCTCGCCGCCGGCGAGTTCCGGCCGCTGCTCGACGACCCGACGGCGGACCGTGAGCGGACGACGCGACTCATCCTCTGCTCGGGCAAGGTCTACTACGACATCGCCGGGCACGAGCGGCGCGGGGAGGCGGAAGGCGTCGCGGTCGCGCGGCTCGAGCAGCTCTATCCGTTCCCGGTCAAGCAGGCGGCGGAGCTGCTGCGCGGCTACCCGAACCTGCGCGAGCTCGTGTGGGTGCAGGAGGAGCCGCAGAACATGGGGCCGTTCCGCGCCATCCGCCATCGTCTCGAGGAGGCGAAGCCGGAGGGCGTGCCGCTCGTGTACGCCGGGCGCCCGTGGCGCGCGAGCCCGAGCGAGGGATATCCCACCGCGCACCTGCGCGAGCAGGATCGCATCGTGCGCGCTGCGCTCGGTCTGTAGTTACCGTAGTTACGGGCGCCGGCGGCGGCTGAGCTTAGTGACCTTGGCCGCCACCGTTGGCCCATGGCGGCGGGCCATGGCCATGAGCTGGCGGCGCTGCTGCGGTGTCAGGCGCTTCCACAGGTCGAACAGGGCCACTGTCACCGCGACCGGGCCGGGGCGGAGCTTGCTGCGCAGGCGGGCCATGATCGGATCCTAGTGGAGGGGTCGCGACCGGCTGCGGCGGCGGCTGCGCTGCGGCGGTGACTCGGTCGGGCTGCTTGTGGTGGCCCTGTGCCTTGCCGTTGGTGTCAGGCGCCGGAGGCGTGACAGGCGCCGGAGGCGCGGTCGTGGCGGCCGAGACCGTGCGCGTGGCGGGAGCCGCCGGGGCCGCGATGACGACGGGGGCGGAGGACGCCGTTGCGGTCGCAGGCGCCGGCGCGGCGGCGCGGCGCCGGCGCGGGGCGGGCGCGGGGGCGGGCGCGGCAGGCTTCGCGGCAGCGGGTAGCGTCACGCGACGGATCACGATCGGCCGCGGCGTCGGCTGCAGGGACGCGACGGCCGTGACCGGGCGCAGCGCGAGTGGCGTGACGACGATCGGCGCCGGCAGCGCGAGCGCGCGAACGATGGCCGGCTGCGCCGCAGCCGGCTGGTAGGGCGAAGGAGGGCGTTTCCCCTCCGCCGGGCCCGGCGAAGAATCGCGGGAACGCCGCCGTGCCCGCCACCGCACCGGCGAGCAACACTGTTACGGCGACCCCTCGCGTGATAGCAATCATGGTTCCGACCCCCGATGCCGATGGCATCACTCGAACAAGGTATCGGCAGGTCGGGACGAGGGCTTGAATACTGAGGGGGCCGTTTTGGGCAGCTTCAAACTCAAGCTCGCGCTCTATTTCATCCTCTTGACGCTCGTGCCCGCCGGCGCGGCCGTCTGGGGCTTCTCCTCCGCCTCGGCGCAGAGCGAGGCCCGCAAGGTGGACGCACGGCTGCAGGCCGACCTCCGGCTGGCGCTCGCCGCCTACCAGGAGCGGGCCGACGCGGCCCAGACCACGGCGATACGGCTCGCGCGCGACCGGACGTTCCAGGTCGCGCTCCAGCGACGGGATCGCGCGGCGCTCGAGGCGATGCTGAAGACGACCCCGCAGCTCTCCGTCCATGCGGGGAGCTTCCGCGTCGGCAATGCGCCGGCGCTCGCGGTGCATCGCCAGGCCGACGTGATCACGAGCAAGGGTCTCGCCGGCGTCGTCGTCGCATCCGTCCGGCTCGATGCCGCCTTTGTCGCGGCGCTCCACGTGCACGCGGATCTCGCGCAGAGCGATCGCCTCGTCCTCCTCGCGGGCGATCGCATCCTGGCCGCGAGCCCGCCGCTCGCCGGGAAGGTCCCCCTCGCGGCCGGCCGCATCGCCGTCGTGCGCGTCGACGGCACGCGCTACCGCACGCTCGTCGCTCCGCCGCTCCCGGGCGTCTCTCTCGCGGTGCTCACGCCGCAGTCGGCGGTCGACGCCGCCGACGCTTCGGCGCGCGACCGGCTGCTCCTCGCGCTGCTCGGCGCGGTCGTGCTGGTCGGGATCGTCGCGTTCCTCGAGGGCCGCTCGATCGTGCGTGCGTTGCGCGCGCTCGCGGAGGCCGCACGCGGCATCGCGCAGGGCCATCTCGGGCGGCGCGTCCCCGTGAAGGGCCGGGACGAGCTCGCGACGCTCGGCGCCGCGTTCAACGCCATGGCAGATCAGCTGCAGGCTCGTCTCGGGGAGCTGGACACCGAACGCGGGCGGTTGCGGATCGCCGTCGCCCGCATCGGCGAGGCGCTCGCGGTGACGAACGACGTCGAGCAGCTCCTGCGCGTCGTCGTCGAGACCGCCGTCGAGGCGACGGGCGCCGTCGGCGCGACGATCCAGAGCGGCGGCCTCGCCGCCGCCGCCGGCAACCAGCATGCCCCCGGCGACCGGCTCGAGCATCCACTCACCGTCGGCGGGGAACGGCTCGGCCGGCTCGTCCTGATCGGATCCTTCGACGCCGAGGACCGGATGACGGCCGCGTCGCTCGCTGCGCACGCGGCGGTCGCGCTCGAGAACGCGCGCCTGCACGCGATCGTCGAGCGGCAGGCGCTCGTCGACGGGCTCACCGGCATCGCCAACCGGCGCGGGTGCGAGGACGCGCTCGTGCACGAGATCGCCCGCTCCGACCGCATGGGTGCCCCGTTCACGCTCGTCGTCGCCGACCTCGACGACTTCAAGCGGATCAACGACCTGTACGGCCACGACGCCGGCGACGACGTTCTCCGAGAGCTCGCGAACGTCCTCCGCCTGACGCTGCGCGAGTCCGACCTCGCCGGCCGCTGGGGCGGCGAGGAGTTCGTCCTCCTCCTCCCGGGGACGGACGAGGAGGGCGGGGCCCAGCTCGCCGAGCGCGTCCGCGCAGCCCTGCGGGAGCGCTCCTTCCATGGCCGCGACGGGGCCGTTTTCGGCGTCACCTGCAGCTTCGGGGCGGCTCAGCACCGGCCTGGAGAGGACGAGCGGAGGCTCTTTGCCCAGGCCGACCGGGCCCTGTACGAGGCAAAGAGGCTCGGGAAGGATCGGGTCGAAAGAAACGCAAGGATCCGGGCCTTTTAGTAGTCTCGACCCGGAAATCAGCCTGAAATCGGGTTAGACTGACCCAGTACGGGGGCCCCGAACGGGAGGAACGAATGCCGGTTGAGACACCGTCGTATTTCGCGCAAGTCATCAAGGATCACCTGGAACTGAAGGAGCGGAACTCCGCGCTCGAGCACATGCCGATCGATCGGTACAAGGCGGACGATCCGTTCGACAACCACCCGCTGTTCAAGACCGAGGAGCAGGCGCGACTCGAGGAGACGATCGACGGCGAGCCCGCGTTCGTCGCCCACCAGAGCCTGCCCTGGCCCGGCGAAGAGACCGCGGAGAACGCGGTTGCGACGACAGACGTCGACGACTCGGAGTCCAACGGCTTCTGGTCGGTCGATCGCGCGCGCGACTTCGACTGGGGCGACTAACTCTTTCGGCGGGCGGTGCTGCGCACCGCCCGCCGGTTTAGTCACCCCGCTGCTCGAGCGCGAACGCTCCTAGCCTGCCGCCGCCAGCGCTTCCGGCCCGCCGTCGAGGGCGTGCGCGAGCCGCCGGAACGGGCCGTCCTCCGCCAGCAGCTCGCGCTCGCGCCCGCGCTGGACGACCCGGCCGTGCTCGACGACGAGGATCTCGTCGGCGCGGCGGACGGTCGACAGCCGGTGGGCGACGATCATCGAGGTGCGGCCGCGCAGCAGCCGGTCGAGTGCGCGCTCGATCAGCGACCTCGGTCGGCCGGTCGATGTTCGAGGTCGCCTCGTCGAGGATCAGGATCCGCGGGTCGGCGAGCAGCGCGCGGGCGATCGAGATCAGCTGACGCTCGCCGGCCGACAGGCCCGACGCCGCCCTCGCGCACCGCGTGGTCGAGGCCGCCCGCAAGCCGCGCGGCGACCCGGTCGACGCCGACGGCCGCGGCGACGGCCGCGACCTCCTCGTCGGTCGCGTCCGGCTTCGCGAAGCGGATGTTGACGGCGATCGTGCCGCTGAACAGGAACGGGTCCTGCAGCACGACGCCGAGCTGGCGGCGGTAGGAGCGCAGCTTCACGTCGCGCAGGTCGATGCCGTCGACGCGCACCGCGCCCTAGTCGGGGTCGAAGAAGCGGCCGATCAGCCGCGCCAGCGTCGACTTGCCGCCGACCGGACTCGCCGACGAGCGCGAGGCAGCCGCCCGGCCGGGACGCGGAGGTCGATCCCGCGCAGCACGGGCTCGGCGCCGTACGCGAACACGACGTGGTCGATCTCGAGGTCGCCCTCGATCGGCGGCAGCTCGGCGGCGTCCGGCGCGGTCGCGGATCTCCGGCTCCTCGTCGAGGATCGTCGCGATCTTCACCATCGCCGCCGCTGCCCGCCTGGAGCTGGCCGTAGACGTCCGAGAGCTCCTGGAGCGGCTGGAACACGAGCTGGAGCAGGTACAGCGCGGTGATCAGCGTGCCGATCGTCAGCGAGTGGTGCGCGAGCAGCTTCTCGCCGGCGTACAGGCACGGCGCCGGTCGCGACGACGCCGAGGAACTCGATCGACGGGAAGAAGATCGAGAAGATCTTCTGCGCGTAGACGCTCTGCTGCGCGGTTCGCGCCGTTCAGCTCGTCGAACTGCGCCTGGAACGCGCGCTCGCGGTTGAACGCCTGCACGACCGCCATCCCGGAGACCGACTCGGCGATCTGCGCGGTCACGGCGGCGATCCGGTTGCGCGTCTCGACGAGCGCGACGTGCGAGGTCCGCTGGAACCAGCGCGTCAGGACGAGCGCCGGCGGCACGATCGCGAACACGACGAGGCCGAGCCGCCAGTCGGCGATGAGCAGCGCGGCGATCGCGGCCGGCAGCAGCACGGCGTTCGAGACCAGCGTCGGCATCCCCTGCGAGAGCACGTCGGAGACGGCGTCGACGTCGCTCGTCAGGCGGGCGATGATCCAGCCCGCCTTCTGCTCCGAGAAGTAGCGCAGCGAGAGCCCGGTCAGGTGGTCGAAGAGGTCGCGGCGCAGCGCCGAGCACGACGCCTGGCCGATCCGCGCCAGCCCGCGGATCAGCGCACGGCTGCAGGACCCAGCCGGCCGCCGCGACGACGAGGTAGAGCGACGACGATGACCGTCAGGTAGGCGCTTGTCGCCGCGCGGATGCCGTTGTCGATCGCGTCGCGCACGAGCAGCCAGCCGCCGGTCTGGCAGGCGGCGTTGCCGGCCGCGATCAGCACCATCAGCGGACGCGCGCGAGCCACCGTCCCTCGAGGTAGCGCGAGCAGCCGTCTCAGCGCCGCCACCTCGTCGCCGAACAGCTCGGCGAACGGCGCCGCCTGCGCGCAGCAGCTCGCGCGGCGTGCCCGACTCGGCGATCCGCCCGTCTCGCAGCACGACGGCGCGGTCGGCGAGCTCGACGGTCGAGAGCCGCTGCGTCGCGACCAGCACGGTCCGCCCGGCGAGCGCCGGGCCGCAGCCGCCGCACGAGCCGCCGCTCGGTCAGCGTGTCGACCGCCGACAGCGGATCGTCGAGGACGACGACGCGCGCGTCGGTGATCAGCGCGCGCGCGAGCGCGACGCGCTGGCGCTGGCCGCCGGAGAGGTTGATGCCGCGCTCGCCGATCAGCGTGTCGTAGCCGTCCGGCAGCTCGTCCACGAACGCGTCGACGCCCGCCGCCTCGCAGGCCGCGAGCACCTCGTCCCAGTCGGCGTCCACGCGGCCGGCGGTGAGGTTCTCCCGCAGCGGGACCGAGAACAGCACCGGGCGCTGCGTGACGAGCGGCGACCGACGCGCGCAGCTCGGCGATCGCGAGCTCGCGCATGTCGACGCCGCCGATGAGCACGCGCCCGCCCGTCGCGTCGTAGAAGCGCGGCAGCAGGCTCAGCAGCGTCGTCTTGCCCGAGCCGGTCGGCGCCGCAGACGGCGACGATCTCGCCCGGCGCGAGCGCGAGGTCGACGTCGCGCAGCACGTCGTGCTCGTCCGTCGTAGGCGAAGCGCACCGCCTCGAAGCGGACCGACGAGCGGCCCGGCGGGCAGCGGCCGCGGGCTCGCCGGCTCCGGCAGCGGCTCGATCCCCTCGAGCCAGGCGAAGCTGCGGCCGGCCGAGGCGAGCGCGCGCTGCGCGAGGTTGGTGATCCAGCCGAGCGCCTCCAGCGGCCAGACGAGCTGGAGCAGCAGCGTCTCGAACAGCACGAACTGGCCGATCGAGAGGTGGCCGCCGATCACCTGGCGTCCGCCGAAGAAGACGACCGCGGCGATCGAGAGCGACGGCAGGTAGTAGAGGCCCGGGAGGTGGTGCGCCTCGACGCCGGCCTGCTCGAGCACGGTGTCGCGGACGGCCTCGGCGCGCTCGCCGAAGCGGCCGCGGACGTCGTCCTCGCGGCCGAACGCCTGCACCATCTCGATCCCGACGACCGCCTCGTCGGCCGCCTCGGTGACGTCGCCCTTGCGCGCCTGCACCTGGCGCGAGATCGGCGACACCCGCCGCGCGAAGCGCAGCGCGAGCACCGTGATCGGCGGCATCGCGACCGCCGCGTAGAGCGCGAGCCGCGCGTTGACGAGCACGAGCACGATCGCCGGCGCCGACGATCATCAGCAGGCTCTGCGCGCCCTGCACGACGCCCCAGCCGATGAAGTAGCGGATCGGGTAGAGGTCGTTGGTCGCGCGCGACAGCACCTGCCCGGTCGCGTGCCGGTCGTAGAACGCGCGCGGGTAGCGCAGATACGCGTGGTAGAGCAGCTCGCGCATCCGCGCCTCGATCCGGATGCCGATGCGCGCCGTCGCGTAGCGGCGCGAGAAGTTGATCGCCGAAGCGCACCGCTCCGAGCGCGACGATCGCGAGCGACGTACGGCCAGAGCCGCTGCGTGTGCGCGACGATCGCGTTGTCGATCGCGCGCTGCATGAGCAGCGGGATCGCGATCGAGATCAGCGTGTAGGCGAGGGCGAAGGACAACCCGAGCGCGCCCAGGCGCCGCTCGCCCCACCAGAGGCGGAGCAGCCTGCGGAACGTCGGCAGCAGGCCGAGGTCGGGCGGATCGACGGTGTTCACTTGCTCGGGCATGGGAAGCGGCCGCAGGCCCCTGCGGCCACGGCTCCCTTCGAGACTAACTAACCGGCGTCAGGACGGGTGAGTGCCGCGAGGCCGTCGGCGAACCGAGCGACGGCATCGACATCGTGTCGCCGCGCAGCGCGGCTTCGCGCGCCTCGAGCGCGGCCTCGCGCTCGTCCAGGGCGGCCTCGCGTGCGTCGAGCTCTTTCTGCCGCGCGGACGCGGTTGCGCGCCGAGTAGGAGGGGGCTTCTGGCCGAGCTCGATGCGCAGCGCCGCGAGCTCCTTCTCGACCGCCCGGATCTGCTGCTCGCGCTCATCCAGACGGTCGCGCTCGGCCGCGGCCAGGCGGCGCTCGGCCTCGGCCTCCGCGGCTGCGCGCTGAGCTGTGGCCAGCTCCTCCGCCAGCCCGTTGGCGTCCACACGGTGCTCCAGCTCGGCGAGCCGGTGCTCGCGCTGGGCGATTGCCGCCGCCCGCTCGCGGAGCGACGCCTTCATCTGCTCCATCTCGCCCTGCATCTCGGCGTACGCGGAGTCGCGCCGCGAGGCGAGCTCGCGCGCGAGGCGGCGGATCTCCTCGAGATCGGGCCGGACATTCCCAGGGGCGCTGCTTGTCCATGGACAAAAGTGTCGCACGGCCGCGCCCAAGGCGAAAGCCGCAGAACCTTTACAGCCCCCGGGCCTTTCCTTACGTCCGCCTGACACTGGGACACATGGTTTCGCGCCAGGCGGGAATCCTGCCTTTGTCTCAACTACGAGAAGGGGGAGAGGCACGATGCATTTCAGACGCTTGATCGTTCTGGCCTGCGCCGCGGCCGTGCCGACGTTGATCGTCGCGGCCACCTCGCTGGGCCAGGCTTCCGCAGCTCCATCGAACACCTCGCTGCCGTCGATCTCCGGCTCCGCCCGTGACGGGTCGCTTCTGCAGGCTTCGCACGGGTCGTGGACCGGAAGCCCGACGAGCTACGCGTACCAGTGGGAACGCTGTGACGCCCAGGCCGGCAACTGCGCCTCGATCGCTGCGGCGACCAGCGACCACTACACCGTCCAGACCGCGGACGTCGCCCATCGCCTACGCGTGCAGGTCACGGCGTCGAACGCCAGCGGGTCCGGCATGGCCGTCTCCAGGCCCGACGGAGGTCGTGAAGCCAACCGGCGCAGCGCCGAAGAACACGGCGCCGCCCACCATCTCCGGGACGACCCAGGCGGGGAGCACCCTCACGGTCAGTCCTGGCTCGTGGAGTGGAACGCCGGCGCCGAGCTTCTCGTACCAGTGGGAGCGATGCGTCGGGACCGGCGGCGGCTGCGCGGCCATCTCCGGCGCCACCGGCACGACCTACGTGCTCGCGTCCGCTGACGTGGCGCACACGATCCTCGCGCAGGTGACGGCGAAGAACGCGGCCGGTTCGAGCACCGCGAACACGGTGGAGACCGACCTCATCGCCCCGGCCAAGGGATCCAGGGCGGAGGCACAGCCATCCCGGTCGCGCAGGTCAGCCTCCCGAACCAGCTGATCATTGACGGCGTGAAGTTCTCGCCGACGCCTGCGACGACCCGTGGTGTGATCACTGCTCGGTTCCACGTGTCCGACACGCGCGGCTTCTCCATCTCGGGGGCGCTCGTGTACGTGGTCGGTCTGCCGTACGGCTGGGTGTACGGCTCGCCGGAGACTCCGACGGACGGCAGCGGCTGGGCGACGATCCAGATCCGGCCGACGGCGCACATGCCGCTTCGGCGCGGCGACCTGGTGATGTTCGTCCGCGCGCGCAAGCCGGGCGACAACCTGCTTGCCGGCGTCTCCGCCCGGCGGCTCGTCCAGGAGCCGATCGGCTAGTTGTCTAGAGGGGCGACGTTTGAGGCCACGTGGCGGTGGACATAACCGCCACGTGGCCGTTTCGCCGCTCCCCGCCGCGGTGGACTCACTCGCCGCCGAGCGTCCGCGCCTGATTCTCTTCTACTCGTCCGTGTCCGGCCGTTGCCGGCGCACGGAGGGGTTCCTGGCGCAGGTGCTTCAGCGCCGTCGGAACCACGACACCTTCGACCTGGTCAAGATCCCTGTCGACCGGCGGCCCGACCTGGCGACGCGTTTTCGCGTGGACGAGGTGCCCACCTTGCTCGTCGTCGAGGACCGCAAGGTGCAGAAGCGGATCGTGGCGCCGAGCGGTTGCCGCGAGCTCGAGGCCGGGCTCGCCCCCTGGCTGCGCTGATCTAGCGCCCTAATGCGCCAGGAGAGGCGTCTCAGCGGCGTAGAATCGCCCGGTGGTCGAGGGCGTTCGGGTCACGAGGCGCGGCTTCATCGCGCTGAGCGGTGCGGTCTGTGCCGCGCTCGCCGGTGTGCGCCTACCGGGGCGAAGGCAGCCCGTGAGGCGGCGACGGTCAACGGGTATGTCAGCCGGCCCGATCTGAACCCGCCGGCGATCGCGTTCGACTTCCCGGCTGACGGAACCGCCGCAGGATCGATCTTCCTCGCTCCGTTCGACATCACGGCGGCGTCGGGCGCCTACCAGTCGACGCCGAACAGCCAGAGCCACTCCGGCCCGCTCGTCGTCGACGACCGGGGCGAGCCTGTGTGGTTCCTGCCCCTCGGCTCGACGACGGCGATGGACGTGCGCGTGCAGACCTACCAGGGCCGGCCCGTCCTCACCTGGTACGAGGGCACCGTCCTCGGCGCCGAAGGCGGAAGCTGGGTGATCTTCGACCCGACCTATCACGAGGTGGCGCGGGTGCAGGCGGGGAAGGGACGCCACGGCGACCTGCACGACCTCCAGCTCACGCCGGAGGGCACCGCGCTCATCACCATCTACCGCGAGATCGCGACGCCGGCCGTGCCGCGCCTCGTGACTGGAATCGTCCAGGAGGTGGACGTCGCGAGCGGGCGCGTGCTCTTCGAGTGGCGCAGCAACGAGCACGTCGGCATCGACGAGTCCTACATGCCGCAGGTGGCGCCAGCCGGGAACGTCGACTACTTCCATCTGAACTCGATCGACGTCGACACGGATGGGAATCTGCTCCTCTCGGCCCGCAACACCTCGACGATTTACAAGGTCGACCGCAAGAGCGGCGCAGTCCTGTGGCGCCTCGGCGGGATGAAGAGCGACTTCGCCGTCGACGCGGCCGCGTCGTTCGCCTACCAGCACGACGTGCGCCGCCGGCCAGACGGAACGATCACGATCTTCGACAACAACGCCGCCGTGCCGGGCGCGCAGACGCTGTCGCGCGGCCTGCGGATCAAGCTCGACATGAAGAAGATGCGCGCGTCATTCGTCGCGGAGTATCTCGCGCCGACGGCGCGGACGACGTGGGCGATGGGGGACGTCCAGCAGCTCGAGGACGGCGGCGTCTTCATCGGCTGGGGCACGGACGGCTCGTTCACCGAGCTCGGCCCGGATGGGAGCGTTCGCCTCGATGCGCGCTTCGCCGACGGGAGCGTCAGCTATCGCGCGTTCCGCTTCGAGCTCGATGCGCAGCCGAAGGGGCGGCCTGCGACCATGGTCGTGCGCAACGCGGACGGATCGTTGACCCTGTACGTGAGCTGGAACGGCGCGACGCAGGTGGCGAAGTGGCAGCTGGTGGCGGGGCCGAGCGCCGTCGGCGATGAAGCCGGTCAAGACGGCTTCGGCGGACCGGCTTCGAGACGGCGATCGCGCTTCCGGTGACGAGCGGCTACGTGGCGGTCGTTGCGCTGGACGCGCATGGGAAGCAGCTGCGCGCCGCCACGCCGACGCCTATCCAGGCCTGACTGATTCCGTCACCTCGAAGGAGCCGCCCACCTCGAGCCCGCAGACCGACCGGCCCTCGCTGCGCTCGACAGTGACGCGCAGGTCGTAGATGCGCATGTCCGTCGTCAGTGAACGATCTCGGTCGCGAAGCCGACGACGATCGCGGGCGCGTCGGAGGCGTTTCGCATCGTGTGCGGATGCGACGAGGGCCACACCACGCACTCACCCTCGTGCAGGACGTACTCGACGCTGTCGACGACGAGCACGAGCTCACCCTGCGCGACGTAGGCGACGTCGATACCGGCGTGGGTGATCGAGTCGTCGAACCCGGAGTGGGGTGCGAACGACGCGACCAGCAACTCGAGGTGCGATCCGGGAATCCTGAACGCGGAGAACTCGACGCCGTCGCCGCGCGCTCCCTTGCGCGCAGGCTCGACGAAGCGCGGGTCCGACTGGCGCAGCGAGTAGCCGAGTAGGGAGGCGACGTCGTGGTCGAGCGCCTCCGCGATCAGCGCCAGGCGCCCGAGCGCGATGTCGGAATCGCCCCGCTCGACCGCGCCAAGGAACGACGCGGAGATCCCGGACGCTTCCGCGAGCGCACGCACGGAGATGCCGCGCTGGGACCACAATCGCCTAATGACAGCGCCGACCTGCGGTGCGCCGGCGGGAGCCCTCACGTCCACGCGGCGAGCATATCCCGGTCCTTGCCTTTGAGCGAAATATCGGTCAGTGTTGCAACATTGTGCGCCGCTGCACGCCGGCGGCACGCCGCACGACGAAGAGGAGGGAGTTCAGTGCTCAGGTCGAGGAGGCTCGGCGGGCAGCCGTGGTAGCCGCAGTCGCGGGGATCCTTGCCGCGCTCGCGGCGAGTGCATCAGTGGCGACCGCATCGACGGCGACCGTGCAGAAGGCGAACTGCTCGTTCACGCTGCGGATCGGCGACGTCCTGCCGTTCACGGGCGGCCTCGCCGCGTACGGCGGCAACATGGACGCGCCGTCAAGCTCGCGGTCGGCCTCGAGAACAAGTCGCTCGACGCGGCCGGCCTGATCGAAGAGATGCGAAGGTCGTGCTCGTCGGCTCGCGAGGACGGGCAGACGCAGGCGGCGCGTCCGTCGAGGCCGCGAAGAAGCTGATCGGGAGCAGGGTCAACGTGATCATCGGCGAGATGGCATCCGGGGCGACGATCCCGATGGCCCAGTCGGTGACGATCCCCGAACCACATCATCCTCATCTCACCGACCGCGAGCGCGCCGCAGCTGGTCCAGCTCCAAGGACCACAAGGGCTGGGTCTGGCGGCGCATACCCGTCAGACAATCTGCAGGGCAGGGTGCTCGCGAGGCGGCGCTGTAGGCGTTCGGCAAGGGCGCGACCATCAACGTCGGCGCGCGGAACGACGCGTTCGGTACGGCGCTCGAGCAGCTCTTCGTCGCTCAAGTGGAAGGCGCTCGGCGGCAAGGTCGGCGACGACAGTGCTCGTGGAACCCCGATCAGCCGAACGTTCGACACCGAAGCCGGTCAGCTCGTCTCGCGGCAACCCGGCCGGCTGGGTGATCATCGACTTCCCCGAGACGTTCCTGAAGTTCGCCCCGTCGCTCGTGCGCACCGGCAAGTGGGACGCCACGAAGACGCTCATGACCGAAGCGCTGCAGGACGGCCCGACGCTCGACGGCGATCGGACAGCCGGCGCTCGGTCTCTCGCGGCACCGCCGCAAGCGCCGGCCGGCGGCCCGGCGGGCAAGGCGTTCGCCGCGCTCTGGAAGGCGCAGGACGTCAAGGGCGCGAAGCCGTACACGGGGTTCGAGGGCACGGCCTTCGATGCCGCCAAGGTGGCGTTCCTGGCGGCGGTCAAGGGCTGCTCGGCGTCGCCGCGAAGCTCAAGAGCGAACCTGTCCCGGTCTCCGGCCCGCCCGGCGACGAAGGTCACCTTCCAGAGACTCGCGGAAGGCGATCTAGTTGCTGCTCGCGCGGCAAGGAGATCGACTACGAAGGTGCGTTCAGCCCGGTCGACTTCGACCGGAACGGGGACATCGGCTCGGCCGTGTACGAGATCTGGCAGCTACAACGGCAACGGCCAGTCACGACGCTGAAGACGTTCACGTTCAAAGGCAGGTGACTCGCCTGACCTGGCGGGACGGCGGCGGCTTCGAGGAAGCCGCCGCCTACTCCCGCGCCGTCCGCGTCGGGTCGCATGGGTCGCCGTCAGCGGCACGGCGGCGATCGGACCGGACGGCGTCCGCGCTTCACCCGGGTGATGCGTACGGACAGACGTCGACGGCGCTCGCGACGGCGCTCGCCGCAGCCGGCGGAGCTCGGCGCGCGGCCCGAGGACGTCGATCCGGACACGGATCATGCTCGCGGTCGGCTGCCGACTGGCGCGGCGGTCGTGCGCGCACACCGCGAGGCGTTCGCCGGAGTCGAATCCGGCGAACACGACGTATTACTGCGCGCGGGCTGATCCCGCCGGGAGCGCTCGTCGAGGTCGAGCTCGAGGCGATCCTGCTCGAACGGAGCCCTCCGAGGTAGAGCTCGACGACCGCGGGTCGTGCGAGCAGCGTCGGCCTGAGCCCCTCGTAGGCGTTGCGCCCGGTGTCGAGGACGTCGCCGGTGTCGGAGATCGCCAGCGCACGGCGTGCGTTCTGTTCGACCATCAGGATCGCGATCCCGAGCGGCTGATCTCGAGCGAGCTGCTCGAAGACGAGGTCCATTGCGGTCGGCGAAAGGCCCGCGGAGGGCTCGTCGAGGAGGAGCAGCTCGCGGGCCGCGCGACGAGTGCGCGCGCAAGCGCGACGAGCTTGCGCTGGCCGCCCGAGAGCGTGCCCGCGCGTTGGCGGCGGCGCTCGGCGAGGAGCGGGAACAGCTCCAGCACTCGTGCGATCGCCGACTGCGGCGCTCTGCGTGCGGCAGCCCGAGCACGCCGACGTGCAGGTTCTCGGCGATCGTCAAGCACGGGAAGACGTTCTCGATCTGCGGTACGAAGTTCATGCCGCGCCGGGTGGCAGGTCGGGACGCTGGCCGGTCACGTCCACGCCGCGGAGAGCGGACCGAGCCGCTGCTCGGGCGCACGAGGCCGTAGACGGCCTTGAGCAGGGTCGACTTCCCGGCGCCGTTCGGCCCGACGATCGCGACTATCTGCTCTGCGTCGGCAGTGAGGTCCACGCCGCGCAGGATGAGCGCGTCGTCGTAGCCGGCCTCGAGCCCGTTCGCCTCGAGGAGCGGTGCGGTCAATCGGTGCAGCCCCGAGGTACGCGTCGACGACCTGCTCATTCGTTCGGACCTCGTCCGGCGTGCCCGCGGCAGATCACGCGGCCTCGTTCGTGAGCAGACCACGCGGTCGGCCGCCTGCATGATGAGTCGATGTCGTGCTCGACGAGAGGAACGTGATCTCCGGTCGCGGCGGAGGTCGAGGATGTGCCCGAGTAGCTGCTCGCGAAGCGCCGGGCTCACACCGGCCATCGGCTCGTCGAGGAGCAGGAGCGGCGGCTCGATCATCAGGACGCGTGCGAAGTCGAGCAGCTTGCGCTGTCCGCCGGAGAGCGTGCCGGCGTACTCGTCGGCGTGTGCGCGTCGAGACGGACGAGCGCGAGCAGCTCCCGCGCGCGGTCGCGGGCGCGCCGCTCGACTGCGCGGCTCGCGCGGCGGCCGCAGCGGGACGCCGCCGAGCCGTTCGCCGGGATGGCGCGGGGCGCGAGCACGAGGTTCTCGAGCACCGTCATGCGCGTCCGAGCGCCCGCGCGGTCTGGAAGGTGCGGACGAGCCCGAGCGCGCGACGCGGTGCGGCGGTAGCCGGTCGATCCGCCGCTCGTCGAGGACGACGCGGCCGGAGTCGGCTGTGCAGGGAGCCCGGCGATCGATGTGAACAGCGTCGACTTGCCGGCGCCGTTCGGGCCGATCAGCGCCGGTGATCGACCGCGCCTCGACGGCGAAGGACGCGCCGTCGACGGCGCGGACGCCGCCGAAGGTAGCGGACTGACGTCCCGTACCTCGAGCATGCGGCGTCACTCGAGCACCATTCCTCCCGCCGTCCGAGCATCCCCTGCGGGCGGAAGAGGATCAGCGCCGATCAGGATCGAGGCCGATGATATCAGCCGCAGGTAGGCGCGGTCGTCGGAGGCGAACCACGAGAACGGCGCGAAGTTGAAGAAGCGCGTGCCCGCGAAGATGACCCCGAAGAGCCACGCGCCGACCGGCACCGACCAGACCGGCCGGGGCCGCCGAGGATCACGATCATCCAGGCGAAGAACGTCAGCAGCGGCTGGAAGTCGTCGGGGCTGAAGAACGAGAACTGCCACGCGTAGAAGCAGCCCGCGAGGCCGGCGAGCGCGGCGCCGAGCGCGAGGCTCTGGAGCTTGACCGCGAACGGGTTCTTGCCGAGCGAGGCCGCGGCGTCCTCGTCGTCGCGGATCGACTTGAGCAGGCGGCCCCACGGGCGTCCGCACGAGCGCGGTCGAGCGCGAGAGGACGAGGGCACCGGCCAGACGACGAGCAGCATCACGACGTCCTTGTCCGAGATCCCGAGCGCGCCGCCGAGCCAGTCGAGAAGCGCATCCAGTCGCCGTCGTACTCGGTCGCCTGGTCGATCCCGCCGAGGGCGATCGTGCCCTGCGAGCCGCCCGTCAGGTTGTCCTGGTTCGTCGCGACGTAGCGGACGATCTCGCCGAAGGCGATCGTGACGATCGCGAAGTAGTCGGCTCGCAGGCGCAGCGTCGGCAGGCCGACGAGCACTCCGCGAGCGCCGGCGGCGACACGCCGAGGACGGCGGCAAGCCACATCGACATCCCCTCCTTCACGGTCAGGATCGCCATCGTGTAGGCGCCGATCGCCATGAACCCGACGTGCCCGAAGTTGAGCAGGCCGGTGAAACCGAACTGGATCTGCAGGCCGAGCGCGAAGATCGTGTAGATGCCGGCGACGACGCCGACGAACGCCCAGAAGTCGCCGCTGACGATGGTACTCATGCGGTGCGCGCCTTCCCGAAGAGGCCCTGCGGGCGGATGAGCAGCGCGACGATCAGGAGGCCGAACGCGACCACAGGCTTGTAGACGGGGTTGACGCCGCCTGCGAAGCCGCTCCAGGTCGAGACCTCCATCGCGATCCCGAGCGCGAACCCGCCGACGAGCGCGCCGTAGGCGCTGCCGATGCCACCGAGGACGACCGCGGCGAAGATCGGCAGGAGCTGCTGGAAGCCGAAGTTCGGGTCGAACGAGAACTCCACGATGCCGTCGAGCACGCCTGCGAGCGCGGCGAGCGCACCGGCGATCAGCCAGGTCGGCGCATGAGATCCGCCGCGTGTCGAGGCCCGCGACCGCGGCGAGCGAGCGGTCGTCGGCCATCGCCCGCATCGCGCGACCGAGGTCGGTGCGCCCGAGGAGCAGCGCGACGAGCAGGATCGAGACCGCGGCGACGACGATCGCGATGCCCTGTGCGCCGGAGAGCCGCACCGATCCGATCACGTAGACCTTGTAGGGGTCGATCCGGTAGCTCGCGCGGCTGGGGGCCCCAGGCGAGGAAGAGGCTTGCCGGAGGACGAGCGCGAGCCCGATCGCCGCGAGAAACAGGCTCATGAAGCCGGCGTGCCGCCGGCGGAGCGGCCGCCAGAGGACGAAGTCGAGCAGGCGCTCGCCGCCGCGGTCACGGCCATCGCGAGCAGCGCGCGACGACCATCGGCAGGTGCCAGCGTGCACGTTGAAGAGGAAGGCGATGAAGGCGCCGAACGCCATCATGTCGCCGTAGGCGAAGTTGACGAGGCGCAGGATCCCGTAGACGACCGACACGCCGACCGCAGCGATCGCATCACCGAGCCGGTCACGAGCCCGTTCGCGAGGAGCTGGAGGAACATGTCAGACGAGCTGCGGCTCGGCGATCGTATGAAGCCGTGACCGCTGCGAAGCCGGCGGCGACGATCATGCACGGAACTCGGTGGACCCGGTTCACGATGTTGCGACACTGACCGATATTTCGGTCGGACGCAAGAACGATCGGGCGGCGCCTCTGGTGCATCGGGAAGGCCGCTGTACGCGAAACGAGCGAATACCGTCCCGGCGTTTCCAATCGTTTCCAAAGAACCGGCGACGCGCGGGCGTGCGTTACTCTCGGAATGCGAACCCGCCGTTACCGGCGGGTTCTCAGATGATGGAGCGTATCGGGATCGAACCGATGACCTCCGGCTTGCAAAGCCGGCGCTCTCCCAGCTGAGCTAACGCCCCGTGCTGCGGCTCAGTGTAGAGCGCGGTCCTGCGAGAGGCTGTGCGCCACGACCTCGGCCCGCTCGGCGCGGAGCCGGTCGCGCTCCACTTCCACTTCGCGCGTCCGGGCGATGAGGCCCTCCCTGCGCCGCTCGTACTCGGCCTGGATCGCGGCCAGCTGCTCCCGCTGCGCGGCGACGGCCGCGAGCGCCTGGTCGAGCTGCCGCTCGCGCCGCTCCACCGCACGCAGACGCCGCGCCAGCTCCGTCTCGGAGGGTGCCTGGTCCGGCAGCGGGAAAACGGTCACGCGGCGAGCTCCTCGAATTTCGATCTGTGCCGCAGACCAACAAACAGCGTCCGACGCCGGCGCGCCCCTGTCAACCCCGAAAAAGGGGGAGCAGGGACGCGCCTGCCGGAGGGAATCAGGCCGCGCGCTCGAGCCGCTCTTCGACCCGCGCGCGGGCGACGATCTTGTTCCGGTCACCGAAGCGCACCCGGGCGCGCAGGGCGCGGTGCTCGTCCCAAAGCCGGTCGAGCTCCGCGTCGAGGCGGTGGATGTCAGCCACGATGGCCGCGTCGTACTCAGCGGAGAGCTGCTGGTACAAGCCAACGCGCTCCGCGCTGAGGCGATCGATCTCCTGGTGTATCTCCTGGAACGTTCTCATGACTCTGTGAAACGCATGACGTACCCGGAGCATTCCGCAGGAAACGGAGAGACGCTCTCAGCCGTATCCGAGCTCGTCCAGGCGGTCCTCGTCGATCCCGAAGTAGTGGGCCAGCTCGTGGAGAACGGTCACCCGGATCTCCTCCTCCAGCTCGGCCGGGTCGGGGAACGACTCCACGAGCGGGAGCCGGAAGATCCGGATCCGGTCGGGGAGCGCGCCGGCCCAGTCGCCCCGCTCCGGGAGCGGGACGCCCTCGTACAGGCCGAAGACGTCGGGATCGTCGGGATGCTCGTCCTCGACCGAGATCTCGATGTTCTGGAGCGCCGCCCGCAGCTCCGGCGGGAGAGAGGCGACCGCCCGCGCCACGTGGTCTTCGAACCTCACGCGGGCGCCAGGCGCCCGGTTCCGGGCCACGAGGAGGATGGTCGCGGCGCCGAAGGCGAACCCGCCGATATGGGCGAAGAACGCGACTCCGCCACCGTACTGCGGCTGCAGGATCGCGAGCCCGCCCGACCACGCCTGAAGCCCGAACCAGATGAGCAGGAACCAGAAGGCCGGGATCTCGCGGATGATGATGAAGATCAGGTCAGGACCTTGGCGCGGGGGAAGAGGACGAAGTACGCGCCGAGCACGCCGGCGATCGCGCCGCTCGCGCCGATGTTCGGGATGCTCGCGCCGCTCGTGCCGGTGAAGGCGAGCGTGACCGCCGTCTGGATGGCCATCGCGACGATGCCGGCTCCGAGGTACCAGAAGAGGAACCCGATCGAGCCGATCGCGTCCTCGACGTTGTTCCCGAAGATCCAGAGGAAGAGCATGTTCCCGAGGATGTGCTCCCAGCTCGCGTGCATGAACATCCCGGTGAACACGCCCTCGTACCACGGCAGCGCGTGGAACCCCGCCGGCAGGTGGCACGGCCCTTGCACCGCGCACGGGTAGAAGCCGTCCCGGAAGACGTGCACGTCGACGCCCGGGTTCGACAGCTCCCAGAACCAGACGATGAAGCAAACGACGATCAGGCCGATCGTGACGAACGGCGTCGAGCGGGTCGGGACGTTGTCCTTGAGCGGAAGCACTAGAGCGCTTCGCGGATCCTCTCAGCAACGGCCTGCAGTTCGAGGCTGTCGCCGCTCGTCTCCGACAGGATCTCGTCCGCCGTCGGCTTCTGGCCCTCGTTCCACAGCTCGCGCAGGAGCGAGCCGGCCTCCCGCCGGGTGAACCACGCGTTGCCCCACCGCTCGCGCAGGTAGCCACGCAGTTGCGCCTCGAACGCCCACGCGCGCAGGTACTCGGACGAGTAGAAGCCCTGGTCGACGTCGTCGAGGTAGTCGGTGTCGCTCGGCGTCACCTTCAGCGCGTCGCTCAACAGCTCGACGTACCGCGGACGGAGCGCGGCGACGTCGGTCGCCGACTGGAGCTCGAGCTCGTACAGGAGCTTCGCGCAGTACCGGCGGAGCATCCACAGGAGCTGCACCGCGCCCTCGGCCGCGTACTCGCGCGGCCGAGGGAAGTCGAGCCGCCGCTCGAGCCACACCGGGTCGATGGTCAGATGCTCGAGCAGCATCGCCCAGCCCTCGGTGACCGCGTTGTCGCCGAGGCGCTTCTCCTCGACCGTGAGCGACGGCGACGTGTGGGCGTAGTGCTCCGTGTGCCCGGCCTCGTGGAAGAGCGCCCCCCAGTCCTCGGGGCCGCCGGCAGGCTTGATCACGAGCACAACGCGGCCGGGGATCTCGATCGGGACGCAGAACGCGCGCGGCGACTTCTTCGGCCGGTCCTCGAGGTCGAGCTCGACGTTCCGCTGCGCGCGCAGGTCGACGCCGAGGTCGGCGAGGCTCGCCTCGAGCGCCGGCACCATGCGCGCTGCGGGGAATGCGGCGTCCCAGCCGGCGCCGCGCCAGACACGGGCGACGTCCCAGCGCTCCGCCTCGCCGATGCCGAGCCCGACTCGCCCGCGGAAGAAGCGGTCGCCCGCCTCCTCCCACAGGCGCTCGGTCGACTCGAGGAAGTCGCGGCACTGCTCCGCGAGCGCGTCGAGCTTGAAGCCGAAGCCGCGATACAGGTCGACGTAGTTCGACGCTCCCAGTCGCGTGGTCTCGCGATGGACGACTTCGGCCGCGCGCAGGTGCAGCGGGTTCAGGTGCTCCTCGGTGAGCTCGTTGCGCGCGCGCTCGAGGCGCTCACGGCGCGCGCGGTCGGGCTCGTTCATGATCGATGAGCGCAGGTTCCGGTAGGGGATCTCCTCGCCGTCGACCTCCGCCGTCAGCGTCGCCTCGAGCTCGGCGGCGCGCTCCGCCTCGTCGCGGACGAAGTTGCCGAGATAGCCCTCGCACGCGAACCGCCACAGCTCGCGCGTGTTGCGGTTTCCGTCCACCGACGCGCCGACCGAGAGCGCGGTCTCGAGCTTCGTCAGCTCCTCGTGCCGCTCGTAGATCGGCGTCAGCTCGTACCCGTCCTTCAGGCCGGCGAAATGGAGGTACGTCTCCTCGTCGAGCTCGGCGATGAAGCGGTCGGCGTCGGCGCTCAGATCGTCGAGCTGACGTTGGCTCAGCGGTTCCGCCACGGGAGTTCTAGGATAGTTACGCCGTGCAGGAGATCACCCTCCAGACCGACCGGAAGACGCAGCTCATCGAGATCACCGATCTCGTCCGGGCCGCGCTCGGCGAGACGAACGGGGCGGCGGCGGCGCTCGTCTACGTGCCGCACACGACCGCGGGCGTAACCATCAACGAGCGCATCGATCCCGAGCTCGTGGACGACCTCGAGAACGCGTTCCACCACGTCGTCTCCGACGAATGGGAGTGGAAGCACGACGACGCCGACGGGCCAAACGCGCCGTCGCACGCGCGCGCGTCGCTCGCGTCGAGCCCGCAGGTGCTGATCCCGTTGCGGGAGGGCGGCCTCGGTCTCGGCACCTACCAGGGCATCTTCTTCTGCGAGTTCGACGGACCGCGCCAGCGCAAGGTGTACGTCACTACCTTGCAGTAACCGCGGCTCAACGCCAGCTCAACAAAGCCGCCGTAGGTTCGACGTGTGCGGCGGGCTACGTTCGTCTTTCTCGTAGCGGCGCTCGCCGCGGCCGGGCTGGCCGCCCGCGCGCAAGCGCGAGCGGCCACGAGCCGGATGAACGTCGTCTTCATCGTCAGCGACGACGAGAACGTCAGCGGCAACGCCGTCATGGGGGACGTGCAGCGGCTGATCGCCCGCCACGGCGTGACGTTCGACAACTTCCGCGTGACGACCTCGGAGTGCGGGCCGTCGCGCGCGTCGATCCTCACCGGCCAGTACTCGCACCACACCGGCGTCACCGACAACTTCGGCCCGCACGGATACCCGGCGTTCGACCCGGAGACCGACCTGCCCGTCTGGCTCCACGACGCGGGGTACGAGACGGCGCTCGTCGGCAAATACCTCAACGACTACAGCCTCGACGGGCACAACGCCACGCCGCCCGGGTGGGATGACTGGCAGGCGATGGACAGCGTCCCGCTCGAGAAGTACTACAACTACACCGTCGACGAGAACGGACGGCTCGTCCACTACGGGACGAAGCCCGGGGACTACTCGACGACGGTGCTGACGCAGAAGGCGATCTCGTTCCTGCGCAGCGCGAAGAAGCCGTTCTTCCTCTACTACGCACCGGTCGCGCCGCATCTTCCGGCCGTGCCTGCGCCCGAGGACGTCGGCCGCTTCGACAAGCTGGCGCCGTTCGCGTCGCCGTCGGTGAACGAGAACGTCGGCGACAAGCCGTGGGCCGCGTGGCACGCGCGGGCGCTCACGCCGGCGGGTCTCTCGTACATAAACACCGTGCGGCGGCATCAGCTCGAGTCGCTGCAGGCGGTGGACCGCGCCGTCGGGAGGATCGTCGGCACGCTCGCGAAGCGGCACCTCCTCGACCGGACGGTCATCTTCTACACGAGCGACAACGGCTTCCTTTGGGGCGAGCACCGCCTCGGCGGAAAGCTCTGGCCGTACGAGGAGTCGACGCACGTGCCGCTCGTCGTGCGAACGCCGTGGACGACCGCGAACGGCACCGTCGACCACGAGCCCGTCCTCAACATCGACTTCGCCTCGACGATCGCGCAGATCACCGGCGTCACGCCGGCGATCCGGCAGGACGGCGACAGCTTCGCGCCGCTCCTCTACGGACGGCGGATTCCGTGGCGCAAGGAGTACCTGATCGAATACCTCGGCCGGAACGCGCTCGAGAACGGCGGGCCGCCGCCCTACGTGGCGATCCATACCGCGCGATATCTCTACGTCGAGTACCGGTACCGGCACTGGCAGGAGCTGTACGACCTCCGCAAGGACCCGTGGGAGCTCGACAACGTCGTTGCCGACCCGGCGTACCGGGGCGTGCTCCAGTCGCTGCGACCACGGCTGCACGCGCTCTACGTCGCACCGCCGCATCCCGGGCTCTGACTAGTGTGGGCGCATGGCCGCCCCGGTGACGAGAGACGAGGAGCTCGAGCTCGAGATCGAGTCGCTCGCGTACGGCGGCAACGGCGTCGCGCGCCTCGACGGCTACGTCGTCTTCGTCCGCCGCGGGCTCCCCGGTGACCGCGTGCGCGCGCGCGTCACCAAGGTGAAGCGCAGCCACGCTGAGGCGCTCGCCACCGATGTGCTCCGCGCCGGCCCGCACAGAGTCGAGGCGCCGTGCGTCCATTTCCCCGCCTGCGGCGGTTGCCGGTTCCAGGATCTCGCGTACGAGACGCAGCTGGAGCAGAAGCACTCGCAGGTGTACGACGCGCTGCAGCGCCTTGGCGGCGTCGCCGAACCGCCGCTGCAGGCGATCGTCCCGTGCGAGCCGGAGATCTTCCACTACCGCAACAAGGTCGAGTACTCGTTCACGCAGACGCCCGAAGGCCCGGCGCTCGGCTTCCACAAGGCGGGCCGCTGGGACGAGGTGCTGAACCTCGAGAAGTGCTGGCTGACGACCGACCTCGGCAACGGCGTCCGCGACGCAGTGCGGGACTGGGCACGCGAAGAAGGGCTGGCGCCGTACTCGCAGGCCGACAACAGCGGCTACCTCCGCCATCTCGTCGTGCGTGAGGGACGCAACACCGGCCAGGCGCTCATCCAGCTCGTCACTGCGCCGGGCGAGCACTTCGAGCCTGGCTACTTCGTCGACGTCGTACGCCGCTTCCCGCAGGTTCGCTCCGTGCACTGGTCGATCAACGACCGGCCCGCCGAGGTGACGAACCTGCCGACGAAGCTCCTGTGGGGCGAGGAGTGGATCGAGGAGGAGATCGGAGGCCTGCGCTTCCGCGTGCGACCGAACGCGTTCCTGCAGACGAACACGGCGATGGCGGAGAAGCTGTACGGCCTCGCCGCGGACGCGGCCGGGCTCACCGGCAGCGAGACCGTCTGGGATCTCTACTGCGGCATCGGCACCATCGGCCTGACGCTGGCGAGCAAGTCGCTGACGGTATGGGGCATCGAGGTGTCGGAGGAGTCGGTCGCGTGCGCGCTCGAGAACGCCGAAGTCAACGGGATCACGAACGCGGCGTTCTTCGCCGGCAACGTCGGCCAGGTGGTCGAGGAGCTCGTCGAGCGCTCCGGCGCGCCGGACGTCGTCGTCGTCGACCCGCCGCGGGCCGGCCTCGCGGGCAAGGCGCTCCGGCACCTCGGCCGTCTCGGCGCCCCACGCCTCGTGTACGTCTCGTGCAACCCGACGACGCTCGCCGGCGACGTGAAGACGCTGCGCGGCGAGTATGGCTACGAGCTGCTGAACGTCACGCCGGTCGACATGTTCCCGCACACGCCGCACGTCGAGTCGGTCGCGTTGCTCCAGCGGGCTTAGGCCGTGATCTTGTGGCCGTCCGGGTGGTGCTTCTTGCACACCGGGTGGCCGTTGTCGGGATGGGGGTGCCAGGACAGCCGCGGGCAACGGTCCACGTGGCAGTTGTGATGGCGGAGGAACAGATAGAGCCACCCGAAGAACGCCGTCGCGAGCGTGATGTCGGCCAGCGGCCCGCTGACGAAGTTGTAGCCGCCGTGGACGGGCCAGTGGACGATCGAATGGAGGCTGGCGATCACTGCTGCCACGGTATAGGGTCGTCCGGTCAAATCGGGAACACGGAGGCAGGCAATGACCGATTCTGCTCCTCCGGTTGCGGCCCGGATCGATGCGGCAGAGCTCCAGACGGACGCGAACTTGCACGTGCAGGTCGGCGCTCCGGTGAAGAAGTTCCACGTGTGGGTGCAAGGGCCGGCGTGGGCGCTGTGCTTCACGATGGTCGCGCTCGGCTTCACCATGGTGGCGACCGGCTACGACTCCGGCGGCGGCTGGTTCGCCGTTGCGATCGGGATCATCTTCGCGGTGATCGCATCGTTTCGTGCGCCGTTCACGTTCGGCGAGTCCGCGATCAGTAGCGCTCCTGGGAAGCATCCGCCGGCTTCCTGAGCTTCGCCCACAGCAGGTCGGCGTTGGCGAGCAGGAAGCCGAACGAGAGGAAGGGCAGTGCCGGCAAGCCGCCGACGTGGGCGGCTGTCGCGATGACGATCGTGATTCCGTACATGAGCGTCGTCGCGAACCACGTCCGCCACACGCGCAGGCCCCAGCGCGCCGTCGCCGCGAGGAAAAGCGCGTAGAACATGATGTCGGGCGGCCCGAGATACGCGGCCGTCCCGTGTGGTACGAGGAACGCGACGGCGACGTCGAGGTACACGTGGAAGTGGTGTGTCGTGATCGAGTGCGTCGGCCCGCGCCACACGGAGAGCGCATCCACGAACGGGACGATGCACGCGACGATGACGACCCACGACAGCTGCTCGAAGAGCAGCAGGAACGACCAGCCGGCGAACATCGCGGCGAAGAGCTTCGCAAAGTTCGCCGGCAGCCCCCAGCCCGCTTCCGAGAAGCCGAACGCGGCGAGCGCAAGCACGACCGTCGCGGCCGGCAGCCAGCGCCGCGTGTACAGCGGCAGCGCCAGCGGGACGAGCAGCAGCGTCGCCGGCAGGATCACGAAGCTGACGAGGATGACGTCGGTCCACAGCGAGAGGTTGGGCGCGTGCGGCGCGGCGATGAACCACGCGAGGACCGCGGCCGCGACCGCGCCGAACCTAAGCGGGTGAAACCGCGAGTCGCGATCGTCTCCGCCGGCTGCAAACCGTCGCATCGCTTCGTCCTCAGTCGCGTCCATACCTTTAGGTATGGCCGCTCCCTGCGTCCTTGCGCTGCTCGGTTTTCGCGCGGCGGAGCTCGACCTGACTCACGGCTCCACCCGCTAATACGGCGGGAGAGATTCCCACCACACGCCGAGCGGCTTGAACGCGTTCCAGAAGCGCGTCTTCTGCGCCTGCTCGTCGAGCGACTCGTCGATGTCGGGCGTATAGAGCGCCTCGATCGTCGGCGTGAACGTCTGCCGGTCGCCCTCGGTCGGCTCGAGCGTCCGCGCGAGCGGGAAGCCGAGGCCGTTCAGGAAGGCGAGCGCCTGCTCGCCCATGACGACGACGAGCTTCGGCTGGACGATGTGCAGCTCGCGGAGCAGAAAGGGGCGGGACTCGTCCTCCGTGCCGTCCGCGAACTTGAGGCAGTTCGTGCCGTAGATCGCCATGGGATCGACGTGGAGCCGCTGGAGCGACTTCAGGATCGCGTTGCCCGAGCGGCCGAAGAACGCGACGCCTTCCTGCAGCTCCGACGCGCGCGGCGCGTACTTGAGGAGCATCACGTCGGCGAGGGGGTGACCGGAGCCGACGACGGGCACGCGCGTGCCGCCGCCTGCCTGCGTGACTTCGTCACCGAGCGTATTGATCTCGGTGATCGCCTTTTGCAGGTATTTCTCGTAGATTTCGTCGGTCGCCACGGTCACATAAGCCCCCAACGAAGGTTCGCGCTCAGCGCACCCTCTCCTTGGCTTGGGCCACCCATTTGAGTCCCTGCAGGTACGCGAGCGACTTCGGGCGGCGCAAAATCTCTGCGCTTCGCAACGAGACGAGAAAGTCCTCCGGCCCGCTGAAGCGGCGCATCTGCACGGCGCCGGTTCCGATCCCCGGGAGCACGTGCGCGTCGGAGCCGGCGCCCGCCGTGAGGTTGTACTTGCGCGCGAAGCGCAGTGCCTCCTCGTTGTACGCCTCGAAGAGCAGGCGCGCGTTGTAGACCTCGAACACGTCGATCTCGGCGAGGTGGCGGTGCAGCGTCGCCGGGTCCGGGATGGCGTGCATGCGGTCGAACGGGTGCGGCACGTAGACGAGGCCGCCCTGGGCGCGGATGGCCGCCACCGTCTCTGCGAACGACATCCCGCGCGGGATCTCCTCGCGCAGGAAGAGGCCGATCACCTCGCCCTGCCCCGCGGTCTTGATCTCCTCGCCGGGGATGACGACGAGCCGGCGCCCGCGCGCGCGCTCGACCGCTTCGAGCGCTCCGCCGAAGACGTTGTGGTCGGTGACCGCGATCGCGCCGAGCCCTTCCGCCTCGGCGTAGTCGAGCAGGTCGTCGACCTCGATCGAGCAGTCGTGCGACCAGTTCGTGTGCAGGTGGAGGTCGGCGACGATCCAGTCGCGCTCGCTCGCGGAGCGCGGCGCCTGCGCGCGGCGGCGGCGCGTAATGCGGCCGTAGACCTCTTCCACGCGGTCGGCGAGTGCGCCGAAGCTCTGACCGGCCGCGGCGGCGGCCGCCTCATCGCTCCGCCGAACCCGGAAGGCGTCGTCCTCGAGCAGGCGCGCCGTCTCGGCGGCGGCGAGCTCCGGTTGGAGCTCGCGCCCCGGCGGGTCGGCGATGGCGACGCCGGCCGCCTGCGCCTCGACGATTGCACGCGGCAGGCCGTCGAGCGCGGGGACGAACACGGACGCGGTCCGGAAGATCTCGGCCCGGCTCTCGCCGTCGAACCCGGTGCGAACACGCAGCCGTCCGCGCAGTGCGCGCGGCAGCGGCGGGCGTCCGCTCAGCGGCCGGGTGCGCAAAAGCACGACCTCCCAGTCGGGCAACACGGCAACCTCTCGCACGATCGCACGCAGGAGCGGCCGCTCGAGCTGCCGCCACTCGACGACGACGGTCTTCCCCTTTCGGCCCGGCGCATGCCGCTCGAGATCGACGCCGAGCGGCACGAGCTCGTACGTCCCCGGGAAGCGGAGCGTGGCCGCCCGCGCCGTCTCCTCGCTCGTCGCCAGCAAGGCGTCGAGGCGGCCGAGGAGCCGCTCGCGCTGCGCCCGGCCGGGCGGGTACGAGAGCCGCTCAGGGGAGAAGAACGTCGCCACCGTGAGCGCGTCCGCGTGCCGGAGCGCAAGGTACGAGAGGCTGGGAAGGCCCGGCTCGAAGCCGTGGACGACGTCGAAGCGTCCGCCGGCGAGCGCGACCGCGAGGTTCGCACGCACGCCGACCGGCACGCCCATCCGGCTGCGGCGCGAGATCGGCACCGCGGGGCCGAGCGCCACGAAGTCGGCGTCGAGGCCCGTGGCCAGGGCGCGCCTCCCGGCCGCGAGGTCACGTGCCCGGTTGGACGGCCCCAGCACGGTCGCCCGGTGGCCGCGCGCGCGGAGCCCGCCGCGAGCCCAGCGACGTGCTCGTTCACGTCGTGCGGCTGCGACCAGGAAAAGGGGGTGACGAGGGCGATCCGAAATGCCATCGTTCCGGGTCGAGTCTAGTGAGCGAGATCCGAAGAGGGATTGTCGCTGCGGCACGGTGGGGGATCCGGAACGAGCCCCGGATCCACTACGGGGCCGTCCGGCCGATCCCGCTCGCGCGGGCGCTGCCCCTCACGACCGACTGCTCCGGCTTCGCGACCCTCTGTTATTTCCTCGCCGGCGCGCCGGACCCGAACGGGCGCCGCTACGACGGAAGCGGCTGGACGGGGACGCTGCTGGAGGCGATGGAGAACATCGATCGGCAAGCGGTGCTCGCCGGCGACATCGTCGTCTGGGGCGAGTACCCGGGCCATCACTGCGCGGTCGTGCTCGAGCCGGGTGACGATCCGTGGCTCGCTTCGCACGGGCAAGAGCGGGGGCCGCTCGCGATCCGCTTCTCGGAGGAGTCGCGCTATCAGCCGATCGATGTGACCTGGTTGAGCTGCCTGCCATAGGCAGGCGGCTGCACGGTCGGGATCACGGCGCGCACCTCGGCGCCGGCGCCGCGACCGCTCGTGACGCGCAGCGTCCCGGCGAGGCTCTGCGCGAGGTCGTACATGCTCGTGAGCCCGAGGTATGCGTCCGGGCTCCTCGCGTACCCCGTCGCGTCGAAGCCGCGGCCGTCGTCGCGCACGGAGAGCACGACCTCGTCATCGCGCTGCGTGAGCGTCATGTCTACGCGGCGGGCCTGCGCGTGTGCGTTGACGTTCAGGAGCGCCTCGCGCGCGATGCGATAGAGGATGGTCTCGAGCTCCGGCCGGAGCGCCGAGTCGAGTGAGCTCTCGAGATGGACGACGACCACCGGGTCGAGGATCTGGCGGGCGCACTCGCGCAGGGCGTACTCGATCCCCCGCTCGTCGAGCACCGGCGGCCGCAGGTTGGTCATCAACCGGCGCAGCGACTGCATCTCGGCGGCGAGCTCCTCGCGGATCCGGTGCACCGAAGCGGCCGCTTCGTCGCTTTCACCGCGCAGCACTTGGCCGGCCAGGAGCTCGAGTCGCAGGCCCAGCGCAGAGAGCTTCTGGATCGGCCCGTCGTACAGGTCGGCCGCGACACGCTTGCGCTCCTGCTCCGCCACCTCGACGACCCGGCCCAGCAGGCGCTCCTTCTCCGCCTGCTCCTTCCGCTGCGCGCTCGACACCCCGGCCAGCCGGGCGACGACGAGCACGAAGAGGATGATCGACGCGCAGCCGCTTGCGAACACGTGCACGGGCTTGTGCGAGGCTCGTTCGACGATCAAGACCGCCGGCGCCGTCACCGAGGCGGCCGTGAGCAGGGCGATCCGCGTCGGGCCGAGCCGGAGCAGCGGCGCCGGGAGCGCGTCGGACAGCCGGCGCATGGACGGCGACAGTGCTGCTGCGCCGAGGGCGAGGTAGTACGTCATCCATGTTGCGTCGAGGAAATCGCCCGGGCCGGTGTAGCGGCCCTTCACCTGGAGCCAGCCATAGACGAAGTCCGAGAAGAGCATGAAGAGGAGCGCGGTCGCGAGGTAGGCCATCGCCGGGACGCGCACGCCGGCGCCGATGAGGCGGAATGCGGCGACGAGCACCATCAGGTCCATCACTGGATAGGCAAGCGACGTGATGCGCAGGAGAAGGCTGCCTGCGTCGGCGTGCGTGTACGGCGCCATCAGGAGGATCCAGACGAGCAGCGCGAACGCCGTCCCGATGATCAACGTGTCGATGAGCGGCCCGCGCTGGCGCGGACGGCGGTCGCTCAGCAGGAGCAGTCCAGCGACGAGGAACGGGTAGTGCGCCAGGTACAGCGCATCGGCCGGCGCCGGATAGCTCGAGTTCTTGAGGATGTCGTGGTACGAGTAGAAGACGACGTCGGCCGCGAAGTAGACGCACTGGCTGACGGCGAAGAAGGCCCACGGGAGCCAGCGTGCCGGCCGGTATCGCAGGATGCCGACGACGATCGCGACCGCGGCGGAGAGGCTGACTGCGAGGTAGAACGGAAGCCTCGCGGTCGGGGACAACCCTGGGGCGCGGTAGTACGCGAGGACGAACAGAGATCCGACGCCGATGTAGGCGACGGAGAGCGGGATGGGAGAGAATCGCCGCCCCAAGGTCGGCTAAGCATGGCGCCGGATGCCGCTGGAGGCAACACCCGGCGCCCTGCCTCGGAACTGAACTACGACGCGGTCGC
>CAVOMK010000011.1:0-325463 GCA_963697005.1 uncultured Actinomycetes bacterium
CCAGGTCCGGTCGTCGGCGTGAAGGATCAGGACGCCTGCGTCGAACGTCGCCTCAAAGCCGACGCGAACGCGCGCGCTGAAGAGATAGTCGCCGGCCGCGTCGCCGACGAGCGCCGCGCCGTTCAGCGCAGGCTCCCGCTCCCCGGACGGATCGACGAACCAATCGGTGCGGCCTCCGGCGACGAGCGAGAGCGTCTTGCCGTCCGCATGCCAACTCGCCGGCGGCACGAGCCACCGCATGGGCATGGGCATCGGCGTCGAGGGTCTCGTCAGCCATGGGCGTCATCGTAGAAAAAGCCCCGTTGCCGGGGCTTTTTCCGTAGCAGGCCTGTAAGCCGGATTTTGTCGAGGGTGACCATCCATCTATGCGGCTACCCGGCTCCTCGGCGGGCCGCCTCAGCGGAGCCTGTTCGCCTTGCACCGGACGGGGTTTGGCGAGCCGGCCGTGTCGCCACGGCCGCTGGTGGGCTCTTACCCCACCGTTTCACCCTTACCGTCAGCGTCTCCGGAGATGCGCTGCCGGCGGTCTGTTTTCTGTGCCACTGTCCGTCGGCTTTCGCCGCCTCCCTCTCGGGAGCGTCCTGCCCTTCGGTGTCCGGACTTTCCTCGAGCCCCGAAGGGCCCGCGGTCACCCGGCCTGCGTCCCGAATTCTACCTGGACAGCCGCGGAATCGAGGCGTCCGTGCAGGATCGTCTCGCACTCCGGGCAGCGGATGGACGCCCCCTCGTGCAGGACGAACTCCCCGCACACCGGGCACTCGAGCGAGGCTCCGCGCAGCAGCGCGAAGAGCTCCTGCTCCAGCGTCCGATGCAGCGGAGCGACGCTCATAGCTCGCGGAACACCCCCACGACCTTGCCCAGGATCTGCACGTAGTCGGCGTAGATCGGCTCGAGCGCACTGTTCTCCGGCTGGAGCCGGATCCGGCCGCGCTCGCGGTAGAACGTCTTCACCGTCGCCTCGTCGGCCGACTCGTCGTCGCCGGCGAGCGCCACGACGATCTCGCCGTTGCGTGCGTCCTGCGCACGCTGCACGACGACGATGTCGCCGTCGAGGATGCCGGCCTCGATCATCGACTCGCCCTTCACGCGCAGGAGGAAGTCGCCGCGCAGCGTCTCGGGCACGGCGATCGCGTCCTCGACGTTCTCGTCGGCGAGCAGCGGCGCGCCGGCCGCGATCTGGCCGAGGAGCGGCAGCTTCGGCAGCGTCGCCGCCGCCTGCATCTCGCGGCCCATGAGCTCGAGCGCCCGCGGCTTCGTCGGGTCGCGGCGCAGCAGTCCCGCCCGCTCGAGGTTCGCCAGGTGGGCGTGCACGGTGGACGGCGAGGCGAGCCCGACGGCCTCGCCGATCTCGCGCACGGTCGGCGGGTAGCCGTGCCGGTCGACGTAGTCGACGAGAAAGGTCCAGATCTCCTGTTGGCGTCCGGTGAGCTCCACTTCAAGGCCTCCTGGCGAGGGGTCGGGTCGAACGTGTGTTCGACAGGAGGGTAGAGACTCCTCCGGACGGCGTCAACTCATGGGCACTTGCGCCAGGAGGCGCGGAGCCACGCGGTCGAGGATCTCCTCGAGGCTCGCGCCGGTGGCGGTGATGCCGTGGTTGCGCAGGCCGATGACCGCATGGGCGGGATCGGGCTCGGCGGCGAGCAGCTCGGCGACGTTCGCGGCCAGCTCCTCCGTCCCGCACGGGTAGTTCACCTCGGTCGCCGGGATGCCCTCCAGCCATGCGTGCACGTGGAGGATCGCATCGACGTCGGGGTGCTCCTGGTAGATGCGCCAATGCTCGATCGCATCCACCGAGACGCGGCGCGGCTCGATTCCGGGCGGCACGCTGAGCACGATGCGAGCCGCCTCCGCGTCGTAGCCGGAGACGAGCAGGATGTCACGGCCGGGAATCTCGAGCTTCGCCTTGTCGACCCCGCTCGCGCTCATCCAGAAGCGCGTCTCGTCCTTGCGCGCGGACAGGTTGCCGTACGAGAGGCCGCCGATCCCGTACAGCCGCTTGATGTGCCGCAGGTCGTTCGCGTCGACGAGATCCTCGACCGGGAACGGCGCCGGCAGCAGGCCCAGCGTGTCGAGCCGCCGGCCGGCGTCCGCGATCGACTCGCGTGATGGCGTCGCCTCCCCACAGCTCCGGCTCGAGATCGGGGCGGAACTCGTTGTCGATGACGAGGCGCGAGCGCGCGAGCGGCTCCAGCCGATCCACCACCTTGCGGGCGAGCGTGTGCAAGCCGTCGTCGCAGCGGACGAGGTAGCTGCCGCGCTCGAGCGTCGTGAACCAGACGCCCGTGCCGGGCACGTAGGCAAGCGAGAGGTTCGCGAGCGCGCGGACGAGCACGGGATAGCCCTCCCGCAGGGGGTCGGGAGGAGATTCCTCGAGCGCATGCAGCGCGGCGACGAACGTTCCCCGCGAGCGGCGGCGGAACGGCCGCGGGCGCGCGCGGTCGACGATGTTCAGGACGAGCGCCGCGTCCTCGGAGGGGCCGGTGCGAAGCCGTGCCGCTCTAGCGCGAGGCGAAGCGCGGCGGCGAAGCCGCTGAGCGACGCCCTCGGCCGTCTGTCCGACGATCGCGTACGCCATCTCCAGTCGAGCCTAGAAGCCGGCGGCCGCCGTGGCATGAGGGTATTCCCGCAACGACAAAGGGCCGTCCCGAAGGACGGCCCCTGAGGTATGCGCTGGAGAGGACTTGAACCTCCACGGCCTATTCGGCCACTAGGCCCTCAACCTAGCGCGTCTACCAATTCCGCCACCAGCGCAAGGGCGGCCGTAGTGTAGCCCGGCCTACTTCAGGAAGTGGAAGAGCGCGACGCTGTTCACGAAGAACAGCACCGCCACCACGATCGTCAGGCGGGTGAGGTTGCGCTCGACGATGTGCGTGCCGCCCTGCGAGGCCGGCGTGAAGCCCATCCCGCCCATCCCCGCGTCGCGGCCGCTGTGCATGAGCACGAGCGAGATGAGCACGAAGACGAGCAGCACCTGGGCGACGGCGAGGAAGCTGGTCACCCGGACAGGGTAGCTAGCTAGCGGTCTGCGACCTCGAGGATCGCCTCCACCAGCTCCGCGGCGATCCGGTCCTTCGTCACGTAGCCGGCCGCGCCCGCCTGGCGCGCCCGGTCGACGTCGGTGCGCGCGTTCGAGCCCGTGAGCATGAGGATGCTCACGTCGCCGTCGGCCGGCCTTGATCGCCTTCGCGGCCTCGATCCCGTCCATGAGCGGCATGCTGATGTCCATGAGGATCGACGTCGGGGCGCCGCTCCCCGGCGAGCCGCACCGCCTCCTCGCCGTCGCCCGCGAGGCCGACGAGCTCGATGCGGTCGTCGCCCGGCGAGGATCGCCTCGAGCGCCTCGGCGAAGAGCCGATGATCGTCGGCGATGAGCACGCGAGACCCCCATGGCCCACACTCTGCGTTGTTACGGTCCCTTTGTGAAGAGCGAGGACGCGCACGCGCCGCATCCAGAAGCTGCTCGTGACCGGCGACAACCGGCTCAAGCAGGGAGTCGATCCGGAGAAGGCGCGCGAGAGCTGGGAGCAGGCGCTCGCGCTCGCCCGCGAGGCCGGCCTCGAGGAGACGATCCGGCCCCTCGTCGAGGTCAGGCTCGCCGACCTGCCGCCGCGCTGAGCCGCCTCCGGTGCGGAGCTTCGTCGTCCGGTCGCGATGGCGGCGGGAGGCGAAGGACGCAGGGAGCGGCCATAGCTGCAGCTATGGCCGCGACTGAGGACGCACGCATCGCGTCGTCCAGCGCGGCCGGACGACTGAAGGCTTCGCGCCGGAGGCGGCTCGTATGAGAATCGCTTCGATCCGCTCCGCCTGACGGCGGACGTCGTGCGCGGCCGCGGCTTCGCGCGCGGCCACGTTCGGGCGCGGGAACGCCGCCGCCCGGCGCATCGCGGCCGCGATCGCCTCGACGTCGAGCGGGTCGACGAGGATGCCCGCCTCCGGCGGCACGAACTCGGGCGGGCCGCCGATCCGCGTGGCGACGACCGAGCGGCCGCACGCCATCGCCTCGAGCAGCGCCTGGCCGAGCGGCTCGATCAGGCTCGGCTGGCAGAGCACGTGGCTGTCGGCGAGCAGACGCGGGACCTCGTCGTGCGGGACGCGGCCGAGGAGCTGCACGCGCTCGCGGCCCTCGAGCTGCGCGCGCAGCGGTCCGTCGCCGGCGAACGTGAGCGTCCCTTCGCCGACGAGCGCGAACGCGTCGGCGAGACGCACGACGTTCTTCCGCTCCGTCGAGCGCGCCGGCGCAGAGGAAGCGCGGCGGCCCGTCCGGCTCCGGCGCGACGGCGAACCGGTCGAGGTCGACGCCGCTCGAGACGACCTCCGTCTTGCCGTGCGCCTCGGGGATCTTCGCCTCAAGCTCGCGGCGCAGGTACTCCGACACGCACACGACCGTGGCCGCGCGGCGCACGACGAAGCGCGTTGCGGCGGCGACGCCCGGAATGGCGTCGACGTTGCGCACGTCGCGGCCGTGCGCGGTGACGACGAGCGGCGCGCGGCCGGCGACGGCGGCGATCAGTCCGCTCGGAACGAGGAAGTGCGCGTACACGACGTCGGGACGACGCGCGCGCAGCGTCCGCTGCGCAAGCGTCAGGTAACGGAGCTTGCCGCCCGCGCGCGTGTCGAGCACCGCGCGGTCGACCTCGTTCCCGCGCGCGACGAGCTCGTGCTCGAGCTGCGCGACGAACGGCCCGAGGTCGGGCGCGTCCGGGCCGGGATACATCTGCGAGACGAGCAGGATGCGCACGGGCGGAGCGTATGCTCAGGCCCCGTGGCAGGGGTCGTGCAGGTGGACGGTCTCACGAAGGTCTTCCGCGTCGCAGAGCGTGAGGCCGGCCTGCGCGCGTCCCTGCGCAGCCTCGTCGCGCGCAGATGGCGGGAGGTGCGCGCGGTCGACGGCATCTCGTTCGAGATCGGCGCGGGCGAGATCGTCGGCTTCCTCGGCCCGAACGGCGCCGGCAAGACGACGACCCTGAAGATGCTTTCGGGCCTGCTCCATCCGAGCGGCGGCGAGGCGCGCGTGCTCGGGCACGTGCCGTGGCAGCGGGAACGCGACTACCTGCGGCGCATGACGCTCGTCATGGGGAACCGCAACCAGCTGCAGTGGGATCTCCCCGCCCTCGACTCGTTCGAGCTCAACCGCGCCATCTACCGGCTCCCGCGCGAGGACTTCCAGCGCACCCGCGACGAGCTGATCGAGCTGCTCGACGTCGGCGACCTCGTGCGCAAGCCCGTCCGGCAGCTCTCGCTCGGCGAGCGGATGAAGGTCGAGGTCGTCGGCTCGCTGCTCCACCTCCCGCAGGTGCTCTTCCTCGACGAGCCGACGATCGGCCTCGACGTGACGATGCAGAAGCGGATCCGCACGTTCGTCGCCGAGTACAACGCGCGGTACGACGCGACCGTCCTGCTGACGAGCCACTACATGGCCGACGTCGAGGCGCTGTGCAAGCGCGTGATCGTCATCCACCACGGCACGATCCTGTTCGACGGGCAGCTCTCCGCGCTCACGCAGCAGTTCGGCGGCGTGAAGACGATCGAAGCGGTGCTCGCCGACGGCGAGCGCATCTCGCGGCAGGTTCCGCGCGAGGAGGTCTCGCGGGTGACCGCTGCAGCTCCTCGCCGAGCACGACGTGCACGACCTCACCGTCGAGGATCCCCCGATCGAGGACGTGATCGAGCAGGTCTTCTCCTCGTGAGCACCGTCACCGCAGCAGGCGCCGCGCGTGCGGTCGATGCTCGACTTCTACGCACGAACATGCGCGTGCAGGTCCAGACGCAGTTCCAGTACCGCGCTGCGATGTGGATGTACACGCTCGGGATGGTCGCCGAGCCGACGATCTACCTCGTCGTCTGGACGACGATCGCGCGCACGCACGGCGGCTCGATCGACGGCATCGACACCGGCGCGTTCGCGGCGTACTACATCGTCTGGACGCTCGTCCGCATGATGAACATCGTCTTCACGCCGTTCGGCTGGGAATGGCGCGTCCGCGAGGGCCAGTTCTCGGGCTGGCTCCTGAGGCCGATCCACCCCATCCACTACGACCTGTCCACGTTCGCCGGCCAGAAGGTCCCGTGGCTGCATCCTCTATCTGCCGATCGCGGTGGCCCTCTCGCTCGTCTTCCATCCGACGATCCACCCGAGCCCGCTCGAGGTCGTCGTCTTCCTCGTCGCCATCTGGGGCGCGTACGTCATCCGCTCGATGAACTCGTTCGCGCTCGGGATGGTGACGTTCTGGACGACGCGCGTCGGCGCGATCTTCCAGGTCTGGTTCCTCGCCGAGCTCCTGCTCTCCGGCCGGCTGCTGCCGCTCCCGCTCATGCCGCACTGGGCGCAGACGCTCGCCGCCTGGCTGCCGTTCAAGTGGACCTTCTACTTCCCGATCGAGGCGCTCGTCGGGAACATGTCGACCACCTCGCTGCTGACGGGCCTCGGGATGCAGCTGCTCTGGACGGCGATCATGGGCTCGATCGTCGTCGGCGCATGGCGGTTCGCATTGCGGCAGTACACGGCGGTGGGGAACTGATGCTGCGGCTCATCGCCGTGTTCTTCCGGCTCGGCGTGATGAACGAGATGCAGTACCGAGCGAACTTCTTCATCGCAGCGTTCCAGTCGCTGCTCGCGGTCGCCGTCGGGCTCGCCGTGCTGGCGCTCGTCTACGCGCACACGACGACGCCTGAACGGCTGGACGGAGTCGGAGCTGCTCGATCATCGTCGGCGTCCAGATCCTCCTCGGCGGCGTCGTGCACGCGACGATCCAGCCGAACATGGAGCGCATCGCCGACGAAGTGCGCGACGGGAAGCTCGACTTCGCGCTGACGAAGCCGCAGGACTCGCAGCTGATCGTCTCTGTCCGCCAGCTGAACATCTGGCAGGCCGTCGATGTCGTGTCCGGCGCAATCGTGATCGGTGTCGGCGTCACCCGGCTGCACCGGGGGATCGGAGTCGGGCACGCCTCGGCGTTCCTCGGGCTGCTCGTCCTCGGCGCGGTCCTTCTCTACTGCTTCTGGCTCGTCCTCGCGACCGGCGCGTTCTGGATCGTCAACTTGTGGTTCCTGTCGGAGCTGTTCGAGGGCATGTACCAGACCGGGCGGTGGCCGATCGGCGTCTACCCGGGCTGGCTCCGCTACTCGATGACGTACCTCGTGCCGGTCGGCTTCGCCGTCACGGTGCCGGCACAGGCGCTGACGCATCGGCTGCACTGGACGACCGCGGCCGTCGCGCTGGGATTCACCGTCGCGGCGGTGCTGGGCACGCGATGGTTCTGGCGGTTCGGCCTGCGCCGCTACTCCGGCGCGTCCGTAGCCTGACCGACGCGCCGGACGCGCAGAGCGAGCTACTGTCGTCAGGAACTCCGTCATCGGCGTGCACCTGCTGCCGATCGGACGCGTTGCGCGAGGTAACCGAGACCGAACTGCTGCCTCGACGGTCGCGAGCAGCGAGTAGTGGTTGTACGGCGTCTGGCTCGTGGAAGCCGGCGGTCTTCCCCTTGTTCGTGACGATGATCGCCGGGATGAGCCCGCCGCCGTACATGCCGCCGGCCCAGATGTTCCCGTCCGGCTGGCCGTTCGAGCCGTGGAACTGGTAGCCCGGCGGGCAGGATCGGCGAGTCGCAGCAGCCCGTCCGCGGTCTCCCAGCCGTCCGTCGCCGTGTTGTTCCGTGAAGTCGTTCTCGTCGGTGAGCGATGAAGATCGCCGGCGAGACCGGTCTTCCACGCAGGGCTCGCCATGATCGTCGGTGACGGCGCCCTTCACGAACGCATCCGCCTTCTGCTTGAACGCGACGTCGTTCGCGTCGTCCTTCGTCGAGCCGTACGGGCACGGCGTGCCGTCGGAGCCGTCCGGCGCGACCGCGGCGTAGACGCCGCCGTGCATGTCGTGGCACTGGTTCGGCGTGATCCAGACGAAGTTCGGCGTCGTCGACACCTTCTGGAGGTCGGTCGCGAGCGTCCGTGTACGGCTTGATCTGCGCGAGCCGTGCCGGGTTCGAGCGGATGTCGTCGAAGAGGACGAACGGGTTGTGCTTCGACGCGTACAGCGGCGTTGCCCGATGCTCGGATAGAAGTCGCCGGGGTAGCCGACGGACGGCATCGACTCCATGTACGCGCCCCAGGTCGAGCTTCTTCGCCTCGAGCTGGTCGACGATGTTCGTGTGGTTGAACCGGTTCGCCGGATTGTCATTGTTGACGAACCAGTTCGACCCGGAGATCGCGGCGACGTAGTTCGGCTCGCTCGGGTGCGTGACGCCGTAGTAGTTCGTCGGCGACCGCGTACGAGCTGCGCGAGCGAGTTGATGTACGGCGCATTCGGGTCGCCGAGCACGCTCGACTTCGAGTGATTCTCGAGCATGATGACGAAGATGTGCGCCGCCGGTGGACCGTCGGCTTCGGCTTCGGCTTGTGCTTCGGCTTCGGCTTCGCACCCGCCGCCGATGACGACGCACGAGCAGAAGCGCGGCAACGATGAGCGCGCCGCGGGCGACGTTCTTCATGGGTCTCCCCCCTGTCGTTGACTGGGCGAGGCTCTACCCGGCTAGGGCCGGGACGCGAACCGCGTCGTACATCCCCCACTCCTCGCGGAGCGTCTCGCAGATCTCGCCGACGTGCAGCGCGCGCGCAGCGCCTCGCGCATGACCGGGAGCAGGTTCGCGTCGCCGCGGGCGGCCTCGCGCACGGCCTCGAGCGTGCGCGCCGCCTCGTCGGCGTTCCGCTCCGCGCGGACGCGCGCCGTGCGCTCGAGCTGGCGCCGCTCGGCCTCCGGGTCGATGCGGTGCAGCTCGACGCGCTCCGGCTCGTCCTCCTCGTAGCGGTTGACGCCGACGATCACGCGCTCGCCGCGCTCGACCTGCTGCTGCCATTCGAACGCGGCCTGCTCGATCTCGACCTGGACGAAGCCCTGCTCGATCGCGTCGACCGCGCCGCCGAGCTCGTCGACGCGCTCGATCAGCTCCCAGGCGCGCGCCTCGAGCTCGTCGGTGAGCGCCTCGATGTAGTAGGAGCCGCCGAGCGGATCGGCCGTGTCGAGCGTGCCGCCCTCCGCGGCGAGGATCTGCTGCGTCCGCAGCGCGATCCGCGCCGAGTGCTCGGTCGGCAGCGCGAGCGCTTCGTCGAACGCGTTCGTGTGCAGCGACTGCGCGCCGCCGGCGACCGCCGACAGCGCCTGGATCGCGACGCGCACGATGTTGTTCTCCGGCTGCTGCGCGGTCAGCGTCGAGCCGCCGGTCTGCGCGTGGAAGCGCAGCGCCTGCGCCTTCGGGTTCGTCGCGCCGAAGCGCTCCTTCATGATCCGCGCCCACAGGCGGCGCGCGGCGCGGAACTTCGCCACCTCCTGGAAGAAGTCGTTGTGCGCGTTGAAGAAGAACGAGAGCCGCTCGCCGAACTCGTCCGGTGAGAGCCCCGCGTCGACCGCGGCGCGGCAATACGCGATCCCGTTGGCGAGCGTGAACGCGAGCTCCTGCACCGCCGTCGCCCCCGCCTCGCGGATGTGGTACCCGGAGATCGAGATCGTGTTCCAGCGCGGGATCCGCTCCGCGCAGTACGCGAACAGATCCGTTGTCAGCCGCATCGACGGCTTCGGCGGGAAGATGTAGTTCCCGCGCGCGACGTACTCCTTGAGGATGTCGTTCTGCACCGTCCCGCGCAGCGCCGTCGGCGGCGACGCCCTGCTCCTCGGCGACGAGCTCGTACAGCAGCAGCAGCAGCGACGCCGGCGCGTTGATCGTCATCGACGTCGACACCTCGCCGAGCGGGATGCCGCCGAGCAGGATCTCCATGTCGGCGATCGAGTCGATCGCGACGCCCGTGCGGCCGACCTCGCCCGAGCGAGCGCGGGTCGTCGGAGTCGTAGCCGAGCTGCGTCGGCAGGTCGAACGCGATCGAGAGGCCCGTCTGCCCGCGCTCGAGCAGGTAGCGGTAGCGCGCGTTCGACTCCTCCGCCGACGCGAAGCCGGCGTACTGCCGGATCGTCCACGGCCGGCCGCGGTACATGTCCGGATACGGCCCGCGCGTGAACGGATACGTCGCCCGGCGGCTCGAGCGAGGCCGGTGCGTCGGCGGCCGTGTAGACCGGCTTCACCGGGATGCCGGACTCGGTCTCCGGTCGTCGGTTGCCGCCATCGGCAGAATCGTACGAGTTGTTCCACTGCACCCCGCATCCGGGTCTCGGGACCGTCGTCGTCCGGCACGTTCAGGTCGACCTCGCCACCTGCAAGACGGCCCCGTACTCGCCGCCGTCCGCCGGTGGAGCTCCAACGGTCCGCGTCACGAAGGACAGCCAGTCCGATCCTCTTCAAGGGCAAGGTCGTGCTGACGATCCACGAGAACCACAAGGGCTTTCCCGCCGGCTCGCCGGGCCCGATCCTCCTGGAGGGACCACGCCCGATCGCACGTGGATCCTGTACGCGATCGACCCGCAGGGGTCGGCGTCGCTCGCAGCCGACGGCCTGACGCTCCGCGCAGATCTCCGTCGCCGACCGGCCGCTCGTACGCGTCGTCGCGGCCGGCCTCGCTCGACGACGACTACCGCGCGTGGTGCGGCGGCACGACTCGTGATGACCGCGGGCGGCGATCGCGATCTCGACGCACACACAAATGGCTCATCGTCGACCGGGCCGCCTGACTGGCAGACCCGCATCCTCGTAAAGGACGCGCACCTGCGCGTTCGGCTCGCTCGCCTGCGACGGCAACCGCGACGGCATCGTCGTCCAATCCGCCGCCCGCGAGCGGCGTGAACGACGACGTCCCACGCGCACTGGTCGCTCTGGCACGTCGGTCTCGACGGCTCCCGCGACGCGCCTGACGACTCCGCCGCCGGGCGTCTCGCGACGAGTCGCCGCAGCGTCGCCGGCGTCGGTCGTCTACTTCGTCCGGTCGCGGCTGGCTGCTCTACGCGCTGCGCGACGGTCGCTCGTCGGCCCGCTGCTTCAGCTCCCGCCGACCGCCGGGCTACTACGGCCACACGGCGTGGCCGTACACCGTCACGCGCTGAGCTCGAGCTCCGCGTCGCGCGCTGCGAGCGCCGCGTAGCGGCCGCCGGCGCGGATGAGCTCCTCGTGGCGGCCGATCTCGACGACGCGGCCGCTGGTCGAGCACGACGATCTGGTCGGCGTCGCGGATCGTCGAGAGCCGGTGCGCGATCGCGATCGTCGTCCGCCCCTCGGAGAGCCGGTCGAGCGCCTCCTGCACGAGCCGCTCGGTCTCGGTGTCGAGCGAGCTCGTCGCCTCGTCGAGGACGAGGATCGGCGGGTTGCGCAGGATCGTCCGCGCGATCGCGATCCGCTGCTTCTCGCCGCCGGAGAAGCGGTAGCCGCGCTCGCCGACGACCGTGTCGTAGCCCTCGGGCAGCGCGGCGATCACGTGGTGGATGCGCGCCGCCTCGGCGGCCGCCTCGACCTCGTCGTCGGTCGCGTCCGGCTTCGCGAAGCGGAGGTTCTCGCGCACGCGACGCGTGGAAGAGATACGTCTCCTGCGAGACGACGCCGACGAGATCGGAGAGCGCCTGGAAGCTGAGGTCGCGGACGTCGACGCCGCCGATCGTGATGCGCGCCGCGCGCCGACGTCGTACAGCCGCGCGGCGAGGTAGCCGAGCGTCGTCTTCCCCGAGCCCGTCTCGCCGACGATCGCCGTCGTCGTCCCGGCGGGGACGGTGAACGAGACGTCCTCGAGCGTCCAGTCGTCGCCGTAGCTGAACCAGACACGCGTCGAAGACGACGTCGCCGGCGCGACGCGACCGTCGACCGCGTCCGGCTTCTCCTCGATGTCGACCGGCTGGTCGAGGTACTCGAAGATCCGGTCGAAGAGCGCGAGCGACGTCTGCACGTCGAGGCTGACGCCGAGCAGCGAGCCGACCGGGAAGAAGAGCCGCGTCTGCAGCGTCGTGAACGAGACGAGCGTCGGGATCGAGACGACGTGCGACTGCGAGGCGAGCCCGCCGAACCAGTACACGGCGGCGGGCATGATCGAGAAGCTCGTCTGGATCGACGCCATCACCCAGCGCCCCGCCATCCGCTGGCGCACCTCGAGGTCGGCGAGCCGCTGCGAGTCCGACTCGAAGCGGTCGGCGAGCTCGCTCGTGCGGCCCATCGTCTTGCCGAGCAGGATCCCGCGAGACCGAGAGCGACTCCTGCACGAGGCTCGAGATGTCGGCGAGCGTCTCCTGCGTCGTCTTCGCGATCCGCCGCCGCTCGTTGCCGACGCGGCGCGTGAGGAGCACGAAGAACGGGATCAGCGCGAACGCGAACAGCGCGAGCTCCCAGCTGAGCAGCAGCATGCCGACCATCGTCGCGATCACCGTCGTCACGCTCGACGCGATCGACGTCGCCGTGTTCGTGACGACGTTCTGCACGCCGCCGATGTCGTTCGAGATCCGCGACTGCACCTCGCCCGTGCGCGTCCGCGTGAAGAACGCGAGCGACAGCCGCTGCAGGTGGCGGAAGACGGCCGCGCGCAGGTCGTGCATGACGCGCTGGCCGACCTGGTTCGAGAGCAGCGTCTGGATGACGCCGAGGACGCCCGTCGACGACCGCGATCGCGATCATCGCCGCCGGCGTTGCACGAGAGCGCCGCGTGTCGTGGCGCGTAGATCGCGTTCGAGGACGCGCCGCAGCAGGAAGGCCGGGACGACGCCGAGCGCGGCGCGAGACGACGATCAGCCCGAGCAGACCGGACGAGCCGCAGCTTGTAGGGCTTGAAGAGCGGGCCGATCCGGCGCAGGTTCGCCCGGCGGACGGCCGGATCCGCCGGGCCGCTCGGCGCCGGGCTCGGACGAGTGGAAGAACATGCCCATCGCGCTCAGGGTACGCCGTGAGGCAAGATCGAGGACGTGCGCGTCACCGTCGCCTCTTCGCCGGCCTGCGCGAGCGCGCCGGGACCGCGCGCCTCGAGCTCGACGGCGTCGAGCGCGTCGCCGACGTCTGGTCGCGCCTCGGCCTCGGCGACGAGCCCGGCGGCCTCCTCTACGCGGTCAACCGCGCGTACGTCGAGCGCGACGCCGCGCTCGCCGACGGCGACGAGGTCGCGCTGATCCCGCCCGTCTCCGGCGGCGCGTTCCTGCTCAGCGCGGAGCCGCTCGATCTCGGCGCGCGGCGGTCGCGGAGGTCGGCGAGCGACGGACGCGGGCGCGGTCGCGACCTTCGTCGGCACCGTGCGGCGCAACTCGCGCGGGCGCGACGGTGCGTCCACCTCGAGTACGAGGCGTTCGAGGAGATGGCGGAGCCGATGCTGCGCGGGCTCGCGGACGAGCTGAAGGCGAAGCACGGGCTGTGCGAGGTCGCGATCCACCACCGCGTCGGCCGCGTCGAGATCGGCGAGCCGAGCGTCGTCATCGCCGTCTCCGCGCCGCACCGCGCCGCCGCGCTCGACGCGTGCCGCGAGGCGATCGACACGCTGAAGGAGACGATCCCGCTGTGGAAGAAGGAGTTCTACGAGGGCGGCGAGGAGTGGATCGGCCGGGGTCGTGATGCGTGAGCAACGAACGCCTGCGAACGCGCTCGCTCGGGCGGAGCGGCGGCCTCGCCGTCGTCATCGGCGGCACCGCGCTGAAGTGGGGCTTCATCTTCGCGAAGTTCTTCGGCTTCTTCATCTCGGCCGCCGCGTACTCGTTCTGGTTCCACAGCTGGACGTTCGCGTCGGCTTCGTGCGTGCTGATCCTCGTGCACGAGCTCGGCCACGTGATCGAGGCGCGCCGCCAGGGGCTGCACGTCTCGCTGGCCGACGTTCATCCCGTTCTTCGGCGCGTACGTGACCATCCAGCACGCGGGGCTGACGCCGTGGCGCAACGGGCTCATCTCGCTCGCCGGCCCGTTCGTCGGCGGCGATCGGCGCGGCGGTCGTCTGGGCGGTCGGCGCCCACCGCGGCTCGGCGCATGCTCGAGGTGCTCGCGAACATCGGCTTCCTGCTCAACGCGTTCAACCTGCTGCCGATCGGCTTCCTCGACGGCGGCCACGTCGCGCGCTCGATCGGCGAGGCGTGGCGCATGCCGGTGATCCGCTTCGAGGGCGGCGTGCCGATGCAGGCGTTCGCGCCGGACCGCACGCGCGCGCCGTGCAGCTCGTTCGCGCTCTACGCCGGCTGGCCGGCGCGCTCGTGCTCGGCCTGCTCGCGACGCGGCCGAACGGAGCTTGCTGTGAGCCCGAAGACCGCCGGATGCTCCAGACGCACGAGACGCCCGAGGAGCGGCGCCGAGCACGCGCAGTCGATCGCGCGACGAGTTCCTCGCGGGCTTCGAGGCGGTCGACAAGATCGACCGTCCGGCCGTCTCGATCTTCGGCTCGGCGCGCGTCCACGAAGGGCTCGCTCGCGTACGACGACGGCGCGCGCGACCGGACGGCTGCTTCGGCGAAGCCGGCTGGGCGGTCGTCACCGGCGGCGGGCCCGGCGTGATGGAGGCGGCGAACCGCGGCTGCCGCGAAGGCGGCGGCCTGTCGGTCGGCTTCAACATCGAGCTGCCGCACGAGCAGGGCTCGAATCCGTACCTCGACATCGCGCTGACGTTCCGCCACTTCTACGCGCGCAAGACGATGTTCGTGAAGGCGGCGGAGGGCTTCGTCGTCTTCCCCGGCGGCTTCGGCACCGCCGACGAGCTGTTCGAGTCGCTGACGCTGATCCAGACCGGCAAGGTGCTCGCACTTCCCCGTCGTGCTCTTCGACTCGGCGTACTGGGCGCCGCTGCTCGACTGGGTGCGCGACCGCGCTGCTGCCCGAGGGGACTGATCTCGCCCGGGCGACCTCGACCTGCTGACGGTGACCGACGAGCCGGCCGAAGCCGTCCGCATGCGTGCTCGAGCGGTACGAGCACCGCCTCGCCGCACGCGCCGCAGTAGCCGTTCGACGGCATGGAGCTGCGCGATCTGCCGTCGGTCGACGAGCTCGCGCGCGGACGTCGACGACCCGCTCGCGGTCGACGCGGCGCGTGCGGTGCTCGCGCGCGCGCGCGAAGAGATCCGGGCCGGAGCCGAGCCCGGGCGACCTCGCCAGGAGCGCTTGCGCGACGAGCTCGACGGCCGCGCGCGCGCCGAGCCTGCGGCGCGTGCTCAACGCGACCGGCGTGATCGTGCACACGAACCTCGGCCGCGCGCCGCTCGCGGCGGAGGCGCTCGCGCGCGTCGTCGAGACGCGCGCGCGGCTACTCGAACCTCGAGCTCGACCTGCGACGACGGCGAGCGCGGCTCGCGCCAGGATCACGTCGCCGCGATCCTGCGCCGCCTGACCGGCGCCGAGGCGGCGCTCGTCGTCAACAACAACGCCGCCGCGGTGCTGCTCGCGCTCGCCGCGCTCGCCGAGGGCCGCGAGGTCGTCGTCTCGCGCGGCGAGCTGATCGAGATCGGCGACGGCTTCCGCATCCCGGACGTGCTCGCGCGCTCCGGCGCGCGGCTCGTCGAGGTCGGGACGACGAACCGGACGCGCGCCGCCGACTACGAGCGCGCGATCGGCCCGGAGACGGCGCTGCTCCTGCGCGTGCACCAGTCGAACTTCCGCGTCGTCGGCTTCACCGAGCTGCCGCGGCTCGCCGAGCTCGCCGCGGTCGCGCGCCGGCACGAGCCTGCCGCTCGTCGACGACCTCGGCTCCGGCGCGCTCGGCGACATGCGCCGGACGAGCCGTCGGCGCGCGGAGTCGCTCGCCGCGCGGCGCCGACCTCGTCTGCTTCTCCGGCGACAAGCTGCTCGGCGGCCCGCAGGCGGGCATCGTCGCCGGCCGCGCCGAGCTCGTCGAGCGGCTGCGGCGCCACCCGCTCCAGCGCGCGCTGCGCGCCGACAAGCTGACGCTCGCCGCGCTCGAGGGGACGCTGCGGCTGCTACCTCGACGCGCCGCGAGCGGATCCCGGTGCTGCGCATGCTGCGGCGAGGACGCGAGCGCGTCCGCGCGCGGGCCGAGCGGCTCGCGGCGCTCGCCGGCGGCACGGTCGAGGAGACCGTCGCCCGCGTCGGCGGCGGCGCGCTGCCGCTCGCCGAGCTGCCGAGCTTCGCCTGCGCGCGTCGACGAGGCGCTCGCCGCGCCGCTGCGCGCCGGCGAGCCGCCGGTGGTCGGCATCGTCCGCGACGGGAAGCTCCTGCTCGACTGCCGCACGCTCGCCGACGACGAGGTCGACGAGGTCGCCGCCGCAGTGCACCGATGCCGCTGACGGTCGGCACCGCCGGCCACATCGACCACGGCAAGACGACGCTCGTCGAGGCGCTCACGGGCAAGAACACCGACCGGCTGCCGGAGGAGCAGGCGCGCGGCATCTCGATCGACCTCGGCTACGCGCCGCTCGAGCTGCCGGACGGCACGCAGCTCTCGGTCGTCGACGTTCCCGGCCACGAGCGGTTCGTGCGCACGATGGTCGCGGGCGCGACCGGCATCGACCTCTTCCTGCTCGTGATCGACGCGAACGAGGGCGCGCGGCCGCAGACGCACGAGCACCTCGCGATCCTGCGCCTGCTCGGCGATCGAGCGCGGCGTCGTCGCGCTGACGAAGGCCGACCTCGTCGACGAGGAGACGCTCGAGCTCGCGCGCGCCGAGGCGGAGGAGCTCGTCCCCGGCGCGGCGGTCGTCGCGGTGAGCGCACGCACGGGCGCCGGGCTCGACGAGCTGCGCGCTGCGCTCGCCGCGGTCGCGCCGCGAGCGCGCACGCGCGCGACGACGCGCCGACGCGCCTCTACGTCGACCGCGTCTTCACGCTGCGCGGCATCGGCACCGTCGTCACCGGCACGCTCTGGTCGGGCTCGATCGGCGACGGCGACGAGCTGCGCGTCGAGCCGAGCGGGCGCGAGCGTCCGCGTGCGCAGCGTGCAGGTGCACGACCGGCCGGTCGCGCGCGCCGAGGCGGGCCAGCGCGTCGCCGTCGCGCTGCCCGGCGTCGAGCGCGCGCGAGCTGCGCCGCGGCGACGCGCTCGTCGCGCCCGGCGCGTACCCCGTCGAGCTACCGGCTCGACGTCGCGCTCGAGGCGCTCGCGGAGATCCCGCCGCGCGTCCACGTCCACCACGGCACCGCGCGACGTGCTCGGCGCGCGTCGTGCGCGTCGGCGACCGCTGCGCGCAGCTGCGGCTCGCGCGAGCCGATCGTCGCCGCGCGCGGCGACCGCGTCGTCCTGCGCGCCGGCACGACGGTCGGCGGCGGCAGTCGTGCTCGACCCGCGCGCCGCCGCGGCACGCGAGCGTCGAGCGGATGGAGCGGTCGAGCGCGGCGAGATCGCGCGACCGTGCACGCGCCTGTGCGTGCCGAGGCGCTCGCCACCTCGGCGAGCTCGACGGCGTCGAGCGCGCGGACGGCTGGGTCTTCGCAGGCGTGGCTCGACGAGCTGCGCGCGGACGCTCGAGCGCGCGCTCGACGCGCGCCGATCCGCTCGACCCCGGCGTCGCGCCGCCGGCCGAGCCGTGGGCGGCGGCGGTCGTGCCGCTGCTCGGCCTCGAGCGGCGCGGCGCGAAGCTCTACCGGCCCGGCGCGCCGCCGAGCTCGGCGGGCGCGCCGACGCCGCCGCCGAGCTCGAGGCGCAGCTCGGGCTCGAGCCGGTGAAGGTCGACGACGCCGCGCTCGCGCCGCTTCCTCGAGGAGCAGGGCCGCCTCGTCCGCGTCGGCGACGGCTTCGCGGTCTCGCCGGCGGCGTACGAGCGCGCGCGGGCGCGCTCGTCGCCGAGTGCGAGGCGGCGGGCCGATCACGCTCGCGCGCTTCCGCGACGCTGCTCGGCGTCGGCCGCAAGACGGCGCAGCTGCTGCTCGAGCGCTTCGACGCCGACGGCGTGACACGGCGCGTCGGAGATGAGCGCGTCCTGCGCGACGTGGAACAATCGCCGATGAACGTCCGAAGAGTCAGCTGATCGAGCGCTACAACAACGCCTGGAACGCCAGGACATCGACACGATCTCGTCCATGCACCATCCCGACGTCGTGTTCCACAACCACACCGCCGACGAGCGCGCCGAAGGCGCCGACGCCGTGCGCGAGCACATCGCGGCGATCTTCCGCAACAACCCCGACCTCCGCTTCTCGACGGCTCAGCCTGCGCGTCGGCGACGACTTCGCCGTGTGCGAATGGACGGCGAGCGCGCGGCGGCGTCGAGTGGGACGGCGTCGACGTGTTCCCGATCGAGGACGGGCTGATCAGCGCGGAAGGACGTGTACTCGGCGTCACATCGGCCGCGCGCGCCGAAGGACTGACGCCGAGCCGGAGCACGTCCGGCCGGTGGTAGTGGCCGACCGGGTCGAAGCGCTGCCGCTCCGCGAGCAGCCGGCCGGGTCGAGCTCGGCGTACAGGATCCCCTCCTCGTCGTACAGCGGCCCGGCGAGATACGAGCCGTCCGGCGCGAGGATCGCGCTGCCGCCGCGGCCGAGCACGCCCGCGCCGTCGAGCTCCGCCCGCAGCGGGAAGTCGTCGGGATACGAGGACGCGCGCTGGAACGCGGCACGGCGAGACGACGTACGACCGGCTCTCGCGCGCGATGTGCACGAGCGTCGACTGCCACGCGTCGCCGTCGTCGGCGGTGGACGCGACGTAGATCTCGACGCCTGACTCGTACAGCGCGAACCGCGCGAGCGGCATGTAGTTCTCCCAGCAGATGAGCCCGCCGACCCGGCCGAAGCCGGTCTCGACCGCGTTCAGCCCGCGCCCGTCGCCCTGTCCCCAGATGAGCCGCTCGTGGTTCGTCGGGACGAGCTTGCGGTGATGGAGCGCGAGCGAGCCGTCGGGCGCGTGGTAGAGCAGCGCGTTGTAGATCGTTCCCGGTCGCTCCGTCTCGACCTCGTTCACGCCGGTGACGAGCCAGATGCCGAGCTCGCGCGCGCACGGCGGCGAGCCGCTGCTCGGACGGCGAGCCGACGGCGATCGAGTTCTGCGCGATGCGCGCGAACGTCTCCTTCGCGCCGTCGTTCTCCCAGCCGGCGAACGCCTTCGCCCAGCGCGACGACGGGTACACCGGGACGAACGTCTCCGGGAAGACGACGAGCTCGGCGCCCTTGCCGGCGGCCTCGGCCGCGAGCCCTTCGAGCTTGTCGAGCGTGCGCTCGCGATCGAGGATGACCGGCTCCGCCTGCACGCAGGCGACGGTGACGGCGCGCTCCATACGTGAACCCTAGTGCGCCGGGTTCCGAAGCCTCCGCCGCCCGGCGTCTCGATCCGAACGAGATCGCCTGCCGCAGCGCCGTCGTCACCTTCGCCGGCTGCTCCTCCCCGTTGACGAGCGTGCGGCCCGGGCGCGCCGTCGCCTCCTCCCGCCGCGCCGCGCGGCCCGTGCGCCCGTCGCTCTGCGAGCACCGAGAGACGGCAATCCTCGAGCACGCGCAGCTCGCGCACGACGCCGTCTCCGCCGCGGTGCGCGCCCGCGCCGCCGGAGCCCTCGCGCAGGTGCCAGCGCTCCACGCGCAGCGGATACGACAGCTCGAGCGCCTCGACCGGCGTGATGAGCGTGTTCGACATGGCGACGTGCACGCCGCTCGGCCCGTCCGCGTCCGCGCACGCGCCCTGGCCGCCGCCGATCGTCTCGTAGTACGTGAAGCGGTCGTTGCCGAGCGCGACGTTGTTCATCGTCCCCTGCCCCTGCGCGTAGTCGCCGAACGCCGCGAACACGACGTCGACGATGCGCGACGACGTCTCGGTGTTGCCGGCGACGACGGCCGCAGGACGCCGCGCATTGACGAGACAGCCTTCCGGCGCGGTCACCGTCACAGGGGCGAACGCGCCGCCGGATGCCGGTAGGTCGGGCTCGGTGAGGCAGCGGACGACGAAGTAGCACGCCGACTTCGTCACCGCGAGCGGGCAGTTGAGGTTGTACGACGTCCTGCGGCGCTCGTCCCGGTGAAGTCGATGCGGATCTCCTCGCCGTCGATCTCGACCGTCGCGCGGATGGTCAGCTCGCCGTCGACCGCCTCGACGACGTCCTCGGCGGAGCGCGTCCCGTCCGGGAGGCGCGCGATCGCGGCGCGCACCATGCGCTCCGAGTACGCGTACAGCTCGTCCATCGCGGCAGCCACGCGCTCGCGCCCGCGCCGGGCGCAGAGCTCGTCGATGCGCGCCTCCGCCAGGCGATGCGCGGCGATCTGCGCGCGCAGGTCGCCGCGCCGCTCGTCGGGATTGCGCGCGTTGGCGACGAAGAGGTCGATCACCTCGTCGGTGAGCGGCGTCGGCGGAATGATCAGCCCCTCCTGGTACAGCTCGCGCGAGAACGCGGGCAGGCTCGCGGGCTCCATCCCGCCGACGTCGGCGTGATGCGCGCGCGAGACCGCATAGCCGAGCGCGGTGCGCGACACGAGCGTGACGTCGGGCAGGTGCGTGCCGCCCGTGTACGGGTCGTTGAGGATCCAGAACTCGCCGGGCAGCGCCATGACGGCGGCGACCGCGTCCGGCATCGCGCCGAGGTGGACGGGGATGTGCTCGGCCTGGACGACCATGCGTCCCCGCTCATCGAAGAGCGCCGTCGAGCAGTCGCGCCGCTCCTTGATGTTCGCCGAGAACGCGGAGCGGATGAGGACCGCGCCCATCTCCTCCGCCACCGCGCGGAGCGAGCTCCCGATCACCTGCAGCTCGACGTTCACCGGCTCAGCACCAACGTCCCGTCGTCGTTCGTCTCGCCGCTCCAGCCGTCCGGCACCCAGCACGTGGCGCCGGGCAGCTCGACGAGCTCCGGCCCCGAGACCGTGCCGCGCGTGGCTGCGTGCAGGTCGATCGCGGGGCCGGGGACGATGTCCGCGGTGCGCACGGCGACGAGCTCGATCTCCCGCGACGCGTCGCTGTACCCATACCGGTCCGCGTGCGCGCGATGGAACGCGCCCGCGAGGTCGGGCTGCAACGGCGACGGTCAGCTCGAACGACTGGCCGCGGTAGCGCAGGTCCGCCTCGCCGTCCTGCGGGAGGTCCGACACCTCCGCGAGCGGCCGCACGTGCGAGACGACGCGGTCGCGGCGCTCGTCGCCGGCGACGAGACCGAGCGCGGACAGCACACCGGCCGCCTCGGGCACGAGCACGGTCGCGATCCCGAGCTCCTCGGCGAGCGCGCAGGCATGCATCGGCCCGGCGCCGCCGAATGCGACGAGCGCGAAATCGCGCGGATCGTGGCCGCGCTCGACGGAGACGACGCGCAGCGCGCGCAGCATCTCCGCGTTCACGACCTCGACGACCGCCGCCGGGATCGATGCCGGCGAGCGCGGCCGCGGCTGCGTCGCGGTCGAGGACGAGACCGCCGGGCAGCTCGGCCGGAAGGCGGCCGAGCAGGAGGTTCGCGTCGGTGACGGTCGCGCCGCCGCCGGCGCCGTAACACGCAGGCCCGGGATGTGCGCCCGCGCTCTCCGGCCCGACGTGGATGGCGCCGCCGGCGTCGACGCGCACGAGCGACCCTCCCCCGGCGCCCACCGTGTGCAGGTCGACCGAAGGCAGGCGGATCGGCAGGCCGCCGACGTCCCGCTCCGCCACGCGGGCCGCGCGGCCGCCGGGCAGGAGGCAGACGTCGGTCGAGGTCCCGCCCATGTCGAACGCGATCGCGTCGGGAAAGCCGGCGCGGCGCGCGACGAGGCCGGCGCCGACGACACCGGCTGCGGGACCGGAGACGAGGATCGTCGCCGGGTGCGCGGCCGCATCCGCGAGCGCGGCCACGCCGCCGGACGAGAGCATCACGAGCGGCTCCGGAAGGCCTGCTGCTCCAGCAGCGTCCGCAAGCGCAGAGAGGTAGCGCGCCGCGACGGGCGCGAGATACGCGTCCGCGGCCACGGTCGACGCGCGCTCGTACTCGCGGAACTCCGGCGCCAGCTCGTGCGACGCGACGACGTGCACGCCGGGGTGCCGCCGGCGCAGCTCGTCCGCGACCGCAACCTCGTGCCGCGCGTCGCGGAACGAGAAGAGGAGGCACACCGCGACCGCGTCGACGTCGCCGAGGTCGGGGAGCATGTCGAGGTCGAGCGGCTCGAGCTCGCCCGCCGGGCCGAGCCGGCCGCGCACACCGTGGCAGCGCTCGAGCGGGACGAGCGGCTCGGGATGCTGCGCACACAGCCGGTACAGATGCGCGCGCGTCTGCCGCCGCAGGTGCAGGAGATGCTCGAAGCCCGCGTTGCCGACGAACGCCGTGCGGCCGCCGCGCCGTTCGAGGAGCGCGTTCGTCGCCGTCGTCGTCCCGTGCGCGAAGCGCTCGACGTCCCGTGCGCCGACCGCACGCGCGGCGGCGAGCACGGATTCCTCCTGGCGTTCCGCGGTCGGAACCTTCGCCGTGCGCACGCGGCCGCCGTCGAGAAGCACCGCATCCGTGAACGTCCCACCCACGTCGACGCCCAGGATCGCCACGCGCGTACTCTGCATCGCCGTGCCGATCCGCGCCTTTCTCTTCGACTTCGACGGCCTCATCATCGACACCGAGTCGGCGTCGCGCGAGGGCTGGGCGTGGCTGTACCGGAAGCACGGTTTCGAGCTGCCGGAGGAGCAGTGGGCGACGCTCATCGGCACGATCGGCGCGCCGTGGGAGCCGATGCGGCACCTGGAGGAGCTCGTCGGTGCGCCACTCGAGCAGGAGGAGCTGAACGAGCTGCGCCGTGCGCACGAGCTCACGCTGCTCGAGACGGAGGAGCTCCGGCCCGGAATCTCCGACTACCTCGCCGAGGCGGAGCGTCGCGGTCTGAAGCGGGCGATCGTCTCCAGCTCGAGCAACCGCTGGATCGACATGCACCTCGCCCGCCTCGAGCGCGCGGTCGGCTGGGACGCGATCGTCGCCGCGAACCACGACGTCGCGCGCGCGAAGCCGAGGCCGGATCTCTACCTCGAAGCGTGCGATCTGATCGGCGTCCCGCCGGCGGAGGCGATCGCCTTCGAGGACTCGCCGAACGGCGTCCGGGCCGCGCGGGCGGCGGGGATCTTCTGCGTCGGCATCCCGAACGACGTGACGCGCAGCCTCGGCCTCGACGAGGCCGACCTCGTGCTCGACTCGCTGGCGGATCTCCCCCCGGCCGACTTGCTCGCGCGCTTCCCGTGAGCGAAGATCGCTCCGTGAGCGGCTGGCAGTCGACCCACATCGACGACATCGCGGCGGAGCAGTGGCCGTACTGGGCCCCGATCCGCCATCACTTCGGCATCAGCGCCTTCGGCGTCAACGCGTGGCGAGGCGGCCCCGGCGACGAGGTGATCAAGCGGCACAACGAGAGCGAGAACGGCCACGAGGAGCTCTACCTCGTGCTCAGCGGGCACGCGACGTTCACCGTCGGCGGCGACGAGCTCGACGCGCCCACGGGAACGTGCATCTGCATCAGCGACACGGGCGCCGAGCGCGTCGCAGTGGCGCAGGAACCGGACACGGTCGTGCTCTCGATCGGCAGCAAGCCCGGCGGCGCCTACGAGGGCGGCTGGGACACCGGGTACCTGGAAAGCTAGGTTTCGCGCCGGAGCGGCCGGGCCCGGTGGCCCAGCTGGTCTTCAAAACCGGTACGGCGGTGTAACCCACCGCTAGGTCAGTTCGACTCTGGCGCCGCTCCGTTCCTCCACTCTTAGTGCGCTCTCAGCCATCGTGGGTATACCGGTGGAGAGATGAGACGCGCATTCGCCCTCCTGCTCGCAGCCGCCGGCCTCGTCGTCGGCGTGCACGCCGCGCTCGCGCACCCGTCGCGCACAGCCGTCCAGACCGGCGTCGTCGTCGTGAACACGAACCTCGCGTACGAGAACGGCGAGGCGGCCGGCACCGGCATCGTCCTCACGTCGAACGGCGAGGTGCTGACGAACAACCACGTCATCCGGGGAGCGACGACGATCCACGTCGTCCTCCCGCAGACGAAGCGCAGCTATACGGCGCGCGTGCTCGGGTACGACGTGACCGCGGACGTCGCACTCCTCCAGCTCCAGCATGCATCGGGGCTCGCGACCGCTTCGATCGGCAACTCGTCGACGCTCCGCCGCGGGCAATCGGTCACCGCCGTCGGCAATGCGGGCGGGACGGGATCGCTCACGGTGACGACAGGACGGATCACCGGGCTCGGACGCACGATCACCGTGAACGACGATCAGGGCGGCGCGGTGCAGCTCGTCGACCTCCTCGAGACGGACGCTTCCCTCCAGCCGGGCGACTCCGGCGGCCCGCTGCTCGACAGCGCACGCCGCGTGGTCGGGATGGACAGCGCCGCCTCGGCGAGCTTCTCGTTCCGGGGATCCAACGACGCGTACGCGATCCCGATCAACCGCGCCGTCTCCCTCGCGAGACAGATCGTGGCAGGACAGCGGCTCGACGCAGGTGCATGTCGGCGGCACGGCGTTCCTCGGCGTGCAGGCTCAGCCGGCGGGCGCATTCGACTCCGGCGGCGTCCTCGTCGGAAGCGTCATCGCGGGCGGCCCCGTCGCGCGAGCCGGCCTCGTCGCCGGTGATGTGCTCACCGCCCTCGACGGACGCTCGATCGCGTCGCCGGCCAAGCTCGTGTCAGCGCTGCTCGTGCACCATCCCGGCGACACGGTCACGCTCACGTGGAGCGACGCTTCCGGGGAAATGCACACGGCGACGATCACGCTCGCGAGCGGCCCACCGCAGTAACAGTAAAGGGGCGCCGAGGCAGGCAAAGGCTGCGGCTTCCCTGCCACGTCCTCGGCACCCCGCGCGGGACCCTACCGAGCCTTTACGTTTCGTCGCGCATCTCGTCGAGCGCGGCGCGAGCCTGCTCGTGCACGTCCCGGCGGCGAGCGTCGGGGTCGTCCGGCCCTGCAGGCTCGGCGGCCACAGGCTCCGGCTCGGACCGCGCCTCGGCGAGCTTTGCGCGGAGCTCCTGCACCGGATCGACCTCGGCGGGAACAGCCTCGGGCGCCGGCTTCCGGCGCGTGGCCGCCCGATACGCGGCAACTCCTCCAGCGGCACCGGCAACCCACGTGAACAGCCGTCGCACGGCCCGATGCTACATTGGGCGCTGCTTCCTGCCCCGTCAGCGTGTCGTTCGGTCCCGAGCGGCACAGGCAGTCGGGGCCGACTAAGACCGTGGGAAGGAGACATCGGGACAGTGACGACATACGAAATTTTGTTGCTGCTCGACCCCGAGCAGGCCGAGGCCCATCAGGAGGAGCTCGTCGCGCGCCTGCGCGCGCTCGTCGAGGGCTCCGGCGGCACGTGGCGCAGCCACGACGCATGGGGCAGGCGCCGCCTCACGTACGAGATCGCCAAGAAGAGCGAGGGCGTGTACCACCTCGTCGTCTTCGAGAGCGACCCGGCGACGCTGGACGAGATCGTCCGCGTGCTCAAGATCGACGACGCCGTCCTGCGCCAGATGGCGACCCGGCACATCGAGGGCTCGAGCACGCGCGCGCCCCGCGAGGACACACCGCCGCCGGCGGCGGCGCCCGCATCGGCACCTGAGCCCGCGGCCGTCGTCCCGAGCGCCGAGTACGCTGAGGCCCCGGAAGCGAACATACGTTCGGACGAGGAGGAGTAGAGCATGGCGAACATCAATCGCGTCGTGCTGGTGGGGAACCTGACGAAGGATCCCGAGCTCAAGCACACGCCCAGCGGCACGGCGGTCTGCGCCCTGCGCATCGCCGTCAACAGCCGGCGCCGCGACGAGGCCGGCCAGTGGGTCGACAAGCCCAACTACTTCGACGTGTCGATCTTCGGCAACCAGGCCGAGTCGAGCGCGCAGTACCTGAGCAAGGGCCGCCCCGTCGGCATCGACGGCCGGCTCGACTGGCGCGAGTGGGATGCGCAGGACGGGTCGAAGCGCCAGGCGGTGCAGATCATCGCCGAGAGCGTCCAGTTCCTCGGCAGCAAAGGCGACGCGCCCGAGGGCGGCGGCGGCGGCGGCAACCAGTTCGTCCCCGCCGGGGCGGCCGCGGAATCGGCCGACTTCCCGCAGACGGCCGACGACGACATCCCCTTCTAGGAGCAGACGTGGCGAGAGAGAGAACACAACAGCAGCAGCGGAAGCGGCCCGGCGGGCCGGCGACCGCGATCAAGCGGAGGAACTGTTACTTCTGCAAGGACAAGGTCGCGGAGATCGACTACAAGAACGTCAACCAGCTCCGCCGCTACATCTCGGAGAAGGGCAAGATCCGCAGCCGGCGCATCACCGGCGCGTGCCGGCGCCACCAAGTGCAGGTCGCGCAGGCGGTGAAGCGAGCACGCGAGATGGCACTGCTGCCGTACGTCGCGGAGGGTGCCGACGACCGCGAGCGCGGCGGCGGCCGCCGCGATAGAGGCGACAGGGATAGGGATCGCTGATGAACGTGATCCTCCTGAAGGACGTCGACAAGATCGGGCTGCGCGGCGACGTGGTCTCCGTTGCGCGCGGGTACGCACGCAACTTCCTGCTTCCGCGCAAGCTCGCCGAGGAGGCGACCGACGCGCGCGTCGCCGAGCTGCGCAAGCGGGACGCACAGCAGGCACGGCACGAGGCGTCGACCGCCGAGCAGGCGGAGGCGATCGCGAAGACGCTGCGCGAGACCGTGCTCACCTTCGAGGTGAAGGCCGGCCCCACCGGCGCGCTGTTCGGCTCCGTGACGCCGACGAACATCGCCGACGAGATCTGGCGCACGCGCAAGGTCCGCATCGACCGGCGCAAGATCGACCTGGAGAACATCAAGCGCATCGGCCGCTATGACGTGCCGATCGACGTGTTCCAGGACGTCCGCGTCGAGGTGAAGACGCTCGTCGTCCCCGAGGGCGGGGAGCTGCCCTCCGACGAGGAGCTCGAGGCGATGGCCGCCGCGGAGCTCGCCGCGCAGCAGGCGGCTGCGCCGCCGGAGTCCGGCCCGGCCGAGGAGTTCGAGCTCCTCGCCGAGGAGATCGACGCCGGCCCCGAGGACATCGCGGCCGAGTCCGCCTCCGACGACTTCGACGAGACCGTCGAAGCCGCGGCCGAAGCACGAACGAACTGTAGGAGACGCGCCTCGTGCAGGTGTCGGACACCGGAAACGGTGTCCGACACCGTCCGCGTTTGCCAACAGGCCTGTGGACTAGCGCGGTGAAGTTCCCGCTCCCTGCGGCGAATCCGTCCACAGCCGCACCGTCCGACCCTGGTGCAACCATGGTCGATTCCCCTGCAAATGGCAAGAAAAGACATGTTCACAACGGACCCTTCACCACCTGGCGACAGGCCTGTTTCCGTGCTGGAATCGGGACGCATGGCTTCGCTGGCTCCGGTCGCTTCGTCGGCCCCCGTTCCCCCGCAAAATCTCGAGGCGGAAGAGTCGGTCCTCGGCGCGATGATGATCTCCCCCGGCGCGATCGGGGCGGTCAGCGAGATCCTCGACGCGGGCGACTTCTACCGCGAGTCGCACGCGAAGGTCTACCGCGCCTCGCTCGCGCTGTACGCGAAGGGCGAGCCGGTCGACGCGATCACGCTCACCGACGAGCTCGAGGAGCGCGGGGAGCTCGAGGCCGTCGGCGGGCGCGTGCGCCTGCACGAGCTCGCAGCGCTCGTCCCCGCGAGCGCGAACGCGGCGCACTACGCGCGCATCGTCCACGAGACCGCGACGCTGCGCGGGCTCATCCGCGCCGGCGGCGAGATCGCGCGTCTCGGCTGGGAGCGGCCGGGCGAGACCGGCGACCTCGTCGACCAGGCCGAGCAGATCCTCTACGACCTCTCGCAGCAGCGCGTCACGGGCGAGTGGTCGGAGATCGAGGAGCTGCTCAAGGAGAGCTTCGAGCGCATCACCCAGCTGTACGAGTCGGGCGTCGACCTCACCGGCACGCCGTCGGGCTTCCGCGATCTCGACCGGCTCACGTCCGGCTTCCAGCCGGGCAACCTCATCATCGTGGCCGCGCGCCCGTCGATGGGAAAGTCGGCGCTCGCGCTCTGCATGGCCGCGAACATGGGCGTGCGGCACAACATCCCGGTCGGCCTGTTCACGCTGGAGATGTCGAAGGCCGAGGTGACGCAGCGGCTGATGTGCAGCGAGGCGAAGGTCGAGTCGCAGCGCCTGCGCAACGGCAAGCTCGCGCCGGACGACTGGCCGCGGCTCACCGCGGCGTGCGACAAGCTCGCGAAGGCCCCGATCTACGTCGACGACACCGGCCTGCTCAACATGATGGAGATCCGCTCGAAGGCGCGGCGGCTGAAGGCCCGCCACCCCAATCTCGGGCTGATCATCGTCGACTATCTCCAGCTCCTGACCCCGTCGCACCGGCGCGACAGCGACGGGCGCGTGCAGGAGGTGTCGGAGATGTCGCGAAGCCTGAAGATCTTGGCCCGCGATCTCGATGTTCCGATCGTCGCCCTCTCGCAGCTCTCGCGCGCTGTCGAACAGCGCACCGACAAGCGCCCGATCCTCTCCGACCTGCGCGAGAGCGGCTCGATCGAGCAGGACGCCGACCTCGTCGCCTTCGTCTACCGCGACGAGTACTACAACGAGGAGTCAGACCAGCAGGGGCTCGCGGAGGTGATTCTCGCGAAGCACCGCAACGGTCCGACCGACTCGGTCAAGCTCTCCTTCCTCAAGCGGTACGCGAAGTTCTCCGACCTGGCCGCCGCGGGATGACCGAACCGGTCCAGGTGCTGGTCATCGGGCGCACCGCGACTGCGTTCACCGCCGTCTGCGAGGTCTGTCTCGGCATCGACACCGCCGTCGGACTGTCGGCCTCGACGTTCGCGGGCCGGCTCGAGGTCGACCTGGAAGAAGCCGTCTTCCTGTGCCGCCGGGGCCACCAGGTCAGCATCGTGCGGGCCGCCGATCTCCCGGCGGCAGCCGCCGACAGCGCCGCCGCCTAGAAAACCGGTCCGCCGGGAACGGCGTAGTGGTGCACATGCGCTCACTGAAGGTTTCCGGCGGCAGCGCCTCCGGAAGCACCTGGGGCTGACCCATCGCGGGGGCGCGCCCCAACGAGCCGGGAGGTGCTTCCACAGGCCTCCCGGCTCACCTCCTTCTCGGGTTCGCGCTCGCCTCGATCGGCGGACCGCTCGCGCTGCTCAGCTTTCTGCCGGGAACGGCCGGTGACGGTGTCCGCTCCGCCGGCCTCGTCGTCGCGCTCGCCCTCGCGGTCTTCGCGGTCCCGCTCGGCATCTGGGTCGTCTACTCCCGCCGCGTCGTCTCGCCGGGCGGGCTGAGCGCGTTCGTCGAAGCCGCGGCAGGCCGCCCCGCAGCGGTCGCGCATGCGTGGATCTGGGCCTTCGCGTACTTCCTCTACATCCCGTACACGATCACGTTCGTCGTGTACGACCTGCTCCCGCCCGTTTTTCCCGGCGTGCACGCGTACCGCGCAGCGCTCGAGCTCGTGCTGCCGGTCGCGATCGTCGCCTTCGTCTTCCTGCCGATCCGCGCCGTGCTCGCCTCGCTCGGCGTGCTGGCGGTCGCACAGCTCGTCGTGCTCCTCGTCGTCGCCGGCGGGGAGTTCTCGCACGCCGGCGCCCACTTCGCCTCGCATCCGGGCGTGGCCACGACCGGGCGCGCGACCGGAGGCGCCGCGCTCCTCTTCGTCTGCGCGAGCCTGCCGCTCTACTTCGGGAGCGAGATCCGCGGCGGAAGCCGCACGATGCGGCGCACGCTCGTTGCCGCCGTGGCGATCGTCGGCGCCGCGTTCCTCGTCGCCGCCATCCCGCTCGGCGGGGTGCCCGACTCCCTGCCGCGACACCGCCGTACCTGGCGCCGCGATCGCCCAGGCGTACTCCGGGCGCGGCCTCGCGGTCACGGTCGGCATCCTCACGGCGGGCGGAACGCTCGCGCTCGTCGTCGCGGAGTACCTCGCGCTCGCGCGCCTCCTTCGCTGGCTGCACGACATCCCGCTGCGGACGTCGTACGCCTGGATCGCCGTCCCGTTCATCGCGCTGGACGCGATCTCGATCGCCTCCCCCGACCGCTTCTACGACGATCTCCTGAAGCCGTCGCTCGGCGCGCTCTTCGTCTCCCAGCTCCTCGTGTTCCTCGTCTTCCCGCGCTTTCGCCGCAGCCTGCCCGCGATCGCGGCGGCCGCCTTCGCCTCGGGCCTCGCCGTCTGGGGCCTCTATACCCTCATCGCCGGGTCGGCCGCAACGTAGGGCACACTTCGGGTCGTGCCCGCGACCGTCGTCGTCGGAGCGCAGTGGGGCGACGAAGGCAAGGGGAAGATCGTCGACCTGCTCGCCCAGCAGTCGGATCTCGTCTGCCGCTACCAGGGCGGTCCGAACGCGGGGCACACGATCGTCGTCGGCGACGAGACGTTCAAGATCCGGCAGATCCCGACCGGCATCCTGAACCGCAAGCCGTGCGTCATCGGCAACGGCTGCGTCATCGACCCCGAGGTGCTGATCGAGGAGCTCGACCGCTTCGAGGCGCTGGGCTATCCCACCGACGAGGTGCACGTGTCCGGGAACGCGCACCTGATCATGCCGTGGCACGTCGCCATCGACCAGGCGAGCGAGCGGCGGCTCGGCAAGCTGCAGATCGGGACGACGAAGCGCGGCGTCGGCCCCGCGTACGCCGACAAGGCGTCGCGGATCGGCATCCGCGTGCAGGACGTGCTCGACCCGAAGATCCTGCGCCAGAAGATCGAGGTGGCGCTCGCCGAGAAGAACGTCTGGCTCGAGCGCATCTACGAGGTCGAGCCGTTCGACCTCGAGGAGGTCGCAAGCCGCTACGAGGAATACGCGCAGCGGCTGCGGCCGTACATCGGCGACACGTCGCTCATCGTCGACGAAGCGCTGCGCGCCGGGCGCGACGTGCTCTTCGAAGGCGCGCAGGCGACGCTGCTCGATCTCGACCACGGCACGTATCCGTTCGTCACGTCCTCCAACCCGACCGCGGCGGGCGCCGCGATCGGCACCGGCATCGGGCCGACGCGAATCGACACGGTGATCGGCGTCGCCAAGGCGTACGTGACGCGCGTCGGCGAAGGCCCGTTCCCGTCCGAGATCGAGGGGCCCGAGCACGACCGCGTGCGCGAGCTCGGCGGCGAGTACGGCACCGTCACCGGGCGCGGCCGCCGCTGCGGCTGGCTCGACCTCGTCGCGCTCCGGTACGCCGTGCGCGTCAACGGGATCGACCGGCTGGCGCTGACGAAGCTCGACGTGCTCTCACACTTCGCCGAGATTCCCGTCTGCGTGCGCTACCGGCTGCCGGACGGAACCGAGACCGAGCACTTCCCCGCGCACCAGAGCGACTTCCACGCCGCGCGGCCCGTGTACGAGACGCTCGCCGGCTGGGACGACGACCTCGACGGCTGTGCGTCGGTCGCGGAGCTGCCGGATACGGCCCGCGCCTACGTCGACTTCGTCGAGCGCGAGCTCGACGTCGCAGTCACGCTCGTCGGCACGGGCGCCGAGCGCGAGAGCGTTCTCACGCGCGCGTAGCATTGGCGGCCCAGGCACGACCCGTGAGCGTGAACGGCCCCTCGGGCTCGCCGAGCTGGCGGAAGAGCTCCGCGCGCGCGGTCGCGCGCTGCTCGTCGTCGAGCGCCACCACCCATATGCCCGCGGGGCCGACACCACCGGCGAGGGCCGACCAGAAGTCCTCGAAGTCGACGTAGTCGGCGTCGACCTCGAGCAGCTCCGACTCCGCTCCGTCTCCGACGAGCTGCTCGATCTCCTCGCGCGAGCGATAGGGCGAGTCCCATCGCGAAACGCCGAGTGCGTCCCGCGTCCGGTCGATCGCGGCGAGCATCTCCATGCCTTCGCGGTCCCACATGCACACGGCGACGGTTCCGGCCACGCGTTGCATCTCGCGCACGCCGGCCGCTGCGTCGCTCATGAACGCGACTACCAGCTGCGCGAGCGCGACGTCGAACGAGTCGTCCGGCCAGGGCAGCTCCTCCGCGCCTGTCTGACGCACATCCAGGCCGGGGAATCGCGAACGCAGGGCGGCCGCGAACGCAGGCCGATGGCTCCGCCGCGGCCACCTCTCCGCCGCGGCGCACGAGCTCTGCGGTCAGCGCACCCGTTCCGGCGCCGACGTCGAGCGAGCGCATCCCCGGCCTCGACGCCGGCGAAGTCCGCGAACACGGGCGCGAGCCGCGTCGAAAAGCGGCCCATGAACTTGTCGTATGCCTGGTCAGAGCTCCAGATCCTGCGGAGTATTCACGTTTCCGAGCAGCGACTCGTCCAGATCGACGACAGCGACGTCGAGACCGGCGATCGCGCGGCGGATCGAGAGCTCGCCCGACGTGAGCGCCGGGAGTGCCGACTTGCGGTACGCGCCGGGGAGCGGGCCTGTCTGCGGGACGGCGGCGTCGCGACACGCCGCCGCGAGCGCGCGCAGCGCGTCGGCCGTGACGTGCGGCATGTCCACCGGGAGCGACGACGCACACGTCGGTGCGCGCGGCGCGTAGTCCGGCGACGAGCCCATGGATCGCGGCGCGCTCCTCGACGCCGTCCGCGAGCACCGGGAACGGAAGCTCCTCGTCGCCCTTGCCGACCGCGATGCGCTCGTCGCACGCCTCCCCGAGCGTCCGCCACGCACGCTCGGCGAGCGTCTCGCCCTCGATGCGCGCGAGCGCCTTCGGCGAGCCGAACCGCGTGCTCGCCCCGCCGACCAGCAGGATTCCCGTTACGGGAGGATCCGCCACGGCTCGGTGTAGACGTTGACCGAGCCGCCGCGGACGAAGCCGCACAGCGTCACGCCGCGATCTCCGGCAAGCTCGACCGCGAGGCTCGAAGGCGCACCGACCGCGACGAGGATCGGGCAGCCTGCGACTGCAGCCTTCTGCACGAGCTCGAACGAGAGCCTGCCGCTGACGCAGAGCACGTGCTCCGTGAGCGGCAGCAGTCCGTCGAGGAAGGCCCGGCCGACGACCTTGTCGAACGCGTTGTGCCGCCCGACGTCCTCGCGCGAGCAGAGCAGGGTGCCGTCGGCAGAGAAGAGACCGGTTGCGTGCAGCCCGCCGGTGGCGGCGAACGTCGCCTGCTCCTCGCGCAGCCGGTCGGGCAGCGAGGCGATCAGCGCAACCGGCACGCGCAGCTGCGAATCGACATGCGGGGCCTCGACGGCGACCGCCTCGAGCGCGCCCTTGCCGCAGACGCCGCACGAGGACGAGGTGTAGAAGCTTCGCTGCAGGCGCGACGCGTCGAAGTCTCCGGCGTCGACGTCGATCGTGTTGGCGGCGAGGTCGTCCGGCACGCGCGCGCTCTCCGGCCGCAGGCCCTCGGAGAGGCAGAAGCCGAGCGCCAGCTCCTCGTCGTGCCCCGGCGTACGCATCGTGACGGCGACCGGCATCCCGCCGATGCGGATCTCCAGCGGCTCCTCGACGGCGACGCGGTCGCGCTCGGTCGCGCCGCCGGGCAGGCGCACGACCTCGACCTCGGCCGCCGCGTACGGCGGAACGTCCATGACGGAGATGCTATGAGGCCGGGTTACGATCGCGCGGTGAAGGTGCTCGTGGTCGGGTCGGGCGGTCGCGAGCATGCGCTCGCGTGGGCGCTTGCCCGCGAGCGGAGTCGAGCTGCACGCCGCGCCCGGGAACCCCGGAATCGCGGCGCTCGCGCACTGCCATCCCGTGCGCGCGGAAGATCCGGCCTCGGTCGTCCCGCTCGCAGCCGAGCTGGAGGTCGACCTCGTCGTCGTCGGGCCCGAGGCGCCGCTCGTCATCGGCCTCGCCGATGCACTGCGCCGCCGCGGCATCCCCGTCTTCGGCCCGAGCGCGGCGGCGGCGCAGATCGAAGGCTCGAAGGCGTTCGCGAAGGACGTGATGGAGGCGGCCGGCGTCCCCACGGCGCGGACGCTCGCGGTCGCGCGGCCGCCGTGCGTCGTCAAGGCGGACGGGCTCGCCGCCGGCAAAGGCGTCTGGGTGTGCCGCGACCAGGCGGCGCTCGACGCGGCGCTGCGCGCGGCGCAGGCGCTCGGCCAGCCCTTCCACGTCGAGGAGCTGCTCGAAGGCCCGGAGCTCTCCGTCTTCGCGATCGCTGCCGGCGAGCAAGCGGTCGCATTACCGGCGTCACGCGATTTCAAGCGCATCGGCGACGGCGACACCGGGCCGAACACCGGCGGGATGGGCTCGTACAGCCCGGTGGCCGACGCTCCCGACGTGGAGGAGATCGTGGAGACGATCCACCGGCCCGTGCTGCGCGAGCTCGCGCGCCGGGGCGCGCCGTTCTTCGGCCTCCTGTACGGCGGGCTGATGCTCACGGAGCAGGGGCCGCAGGTGATCGAGTTCAACTGCCGCTTCGGCGACCCCGAGACGCAATCGGTGCTGCCGCTGCTCGAGGGAGGCCTCCTCGAGGCGCTCGCGGCGACGGCGGCAGGCGATCTCGGCGGCATCGAGCTTCCGACGAACGACCTCGCGGCCGTCACCGTCGTCATCGCATCTCGGGACTATCCCGAGCGCGGCGAATCGGGCACGCCGATCGACATGGAGGCGACGGAAGCGCTCGTCTTCCACGCGGGCACGGCCCTCCAGGAGGGCCGCCTCGTCACCAACGGCGGGCGCATCCTCAATGTCGTGGGGACCGGCGCATCGATCGCCGAGGCACGTTCTGCCGCGTACGCGAGCGTCGCGCGCATAGATTTCGCCGGGATGCAGTTCCGGAGTGATATCGCTGGCTGAGATCGGGATCCTCGTCGGGTCGGAGTCGGACCGCGAGCGGATGCAGCCCGCGCTCGACGTGCTCGACGAGGCCGGCGTCGCCTATGAGTTCGAGGTGCGCTCTGCGCACCGCACGCCCGACGCCGTCGCCGAGTACGCCCGCACCGCGCGCGACGCGCGGCCTGAAGGTCCTCATCTGCGGCGCCGGACTGTCGGCCGCGCTGCCGGGCGCGGTCGCAGCGCACAGCGATCTCCCCGTGATCGGCGTGCCGTTTCGCTCCAGCATGAGCGTCCTCGACGGACTGGACGCGCTCCTCGCGATCGCCCAGATGCCGCCCGGCGTTCCCGTGGCGGCGGTGGGCGTGGACAACGCGAAGAACGCCGCAGCGCTCGCGCTGCGCATCCTGAACCGCTAGCGGATGTTCGTGTACGCGGCCGGAACCCGCGCGGGCGCGTTGCCGCGACCCTGCACCGTCAACTCGCGCACGAGCATGCGGTGGGCATCGCGAGGCTTGACCCCGTGGTTCGACGCAGTGCGCTCCGTCATGACGCCGGCGAATTTGACCGAGCGGTGGTACCGGTGCTGCGCGACCTGTGCGAGCGCGGCCCATTCGCGCGCCATCGTCCGGTTGTAGATCTCCGGGATCGCGTGCGCGTAGCGCATGCCGCCGGTGACGTAGAACGCCTGATGCGCGTTCCAAACGCCGCTGACGATGCCGCCGTCGAGCGAGCCGTAGTTGTAGAGCGCATGGCCGACGCGTGAGTCCGCGTAGCCGCGATAGAAGTCGCGCGTCCGCCAGAACGAGGGATCCCACGCCGGCTCGACGTCGTCCGCGGCGGCGGCCGTGACGTGCGCGTCGAGGCTGCCGGCGCGGAGCGCGCGCTGGAGCGTCATCGTCTCGCGCGCCCACTTGCGGCCCGCCTTGTAGACGCTCGGGACGCTCGGGTGATAGTTGCTCGTGCCGCGCGCGAGGGCGATGCGGTCGCTCGAGCCGCGCGGCAGGCAGGCGGCGTAGCCGCGCGCGTAGTCGAGCATCGCGCCGGGTGATCTTCTTGTTCCCGGCGAACGCGCCGGAGAAGAGGATCGTCCCGTACGTGTGGCCGTTGTACGACGGCTTGCCGAAATCGAGGATGACGACACCGATGGCGCCTCGCTGCGCTGCGCCGCAGCCCTGCCGGCGGAAGAGGCGTGGCGACGTCGTGCGCTCGTACAGCGAGATGGTCGCGCGTGTGGGCGCCTTCGGCTTCGGGTCTGGTGTGCGGCGCACGGCTAGAACGGCGTGCGGGAGCGAGACGAGACCGGGAAGAAACGGGAACGGCTGAACCGGCGCGACGGCCGCGCGGGCCTTCTCCGGAGGGCCGATCAGGAGCAGCGTGACGATCAGGCAGAGGAGGCCGGAGATGCAGACACCGAGAAACGCCGGGCCTCGCTTGTAAAGGAGATTTGTACAGTTTTCAACCGACATCTGTGCACCAACCTACCGAGGCCTTCGGCTGGCCGCCCTCCCCCGAGAGAGGGAGTCAGGTGCTCCCTCTAGACTGGTGCCAGTGATCGCCCGCTACTCCCGACCGGCCATGGCCAGGATCTGGTCGGAGGAGGGCAAGTTCTCAGCACTTCTCGAGGTCGAGAAGGCCGCGACGCTGGCCTGGGCCGAGCTCGGGACGGTGCCGCCAGAGGCGGCTGAGTTGATCTCTCAGGCCCGTACGCCCGCCCCTGAACGAGTCTCGGAGCTCGAGCAGACGCTCCACCACGACATCGCGGCCTTCGTGGACGCCGTGGCCGAGCAGCTGGGGCCCGAAGGGCGCTGGTTCCACTACGGGCTGACCTCGTCCGACGTCGTCGACACGGCGCTCGCGCTTCAGATTCGCGAGGCCGGCCGGCTCCTGCTCGAAGGCCTCGACCGCGCCTTTACAGCCGTCGTCGCGCGTGCCGAGGAGCACAAGTTCACGTTGCAGATGGGCCGGACGCACGGCGTGCACGCCGAGCCGACGACGTTCGGCCTCAAGCTCGTGGGCTGGGCGTTCGAGCTCGACCGGGGACGCGTACGGATCGCGCGCGCGCTCGAGGGCATGCGCGTCGGCAAGTTGAGCGGCGCCGTCGGCACGTATGCGGCAACCGACCCGGAGCTGGAGCGCATCGCATGCGAGCGGCTCGGGCTCGAGCCGGCGCCGACCTCCACCCAGATCATCCAGCGCGACCGGCACGCCGAGCTCCTGTGCGCGCTCGCCGTCGTCGCGTCGTCGCTCGACACGTTCGCGCTCGAGATCCGCCACCTGGCGCGCACCGAGGTGGCCGAGGTGCAGGAGCCGTTCGGCAAAGGGCAGAAGGGCTCGTCGTCGATGCCGCACAAGCGCAACCCCGTCGTCGCGGAGCGCATCTGCGGCCTCGCGCGCGTCGTCCGCGGCACGGCGCTCGTCGGGCTCGAGAACGTCGCGCTCTGGCACGAGCGCGACATCTCGCACTCGTCCGCGGAGCGCGTCGTGATCCCGGACGCGTTCCTCGCCCTCGACTACATGCTCGACCGCTTCACGTGGCTCGTCGACGGCCTCGTCGTCCGGGCGGAGCGAATGAGGCGCAACCTCGAGGCGAGCCACTATCTCTTCTTCAGCCAGCGCGTGCTGCTCGCCCTCGTCGAGTCGGGGCTGGAGCGCGACGAGGCGTATCGCCTCGTGCAGCGAGACGCGATGCGCGCGTGGGACGAGGAGCTCGACTTCCGGGAGCTCGTCCGCGCCGACGACGAGATCGCGTCGCACATCGATCTCGATGCCGTCTTCGACCTCGATGCGTATACGAAGCATGTCGACACCGTGTTCAACCGCCTGAAGGAGCCAGTCCATGCCTGAAGCCGTCCACGTCGGATCGGGAAAGATCCGCGAGCTCTACGCGCTCGACGACGAGCGTCTGCTCCTCGTCGCCACGACCGCATCTCGACCTTCGACGTCGTCCTCCCGACCGAGATCCCCGACAAGGGACGCGTGCTCACCGGGCTCTCCGGCTTCTGGTTCAGCCTCCTGCGCGACGCTCGTCCCGAACCACATGCTCGCGATCCGCGACGACGGCCGGTCGATGGAGTGCCGCAAGCTCGAGATGCTGCCGATCGAGTGCGTCGTGCGCGGCTACCTCGCCGGCTCCGGCTGGAAGGACTACAAGGCGACCGGCTCGACGTCGGGCCACGCGCTGCCGGAGGGGCTGCGCGAGTCGGACAAGCTGCCGTCGCCGATCTTCACGCCGGCGACGAAGGCGACGACAGGGCACGACGAGAACATCACGCGCGACCAGGCGGCCGAGCTCGTCGGCGAGGGGCGGCTGCGCGACGTCGAGGCGGCCGCGATCGAGGTGTACAGAGTCGCCGCCGAGCACGCGCTCGGCGCCGGGATCATCATCGCCGACACGAAGTTCGAGTTCGGGCTCGACCAGCACGGCCATCTCGTGCTCGGCGACGAGGCGTTGACGCCCGACTCGTCCCGCTTCTGGCCCGGCGATGCGTACGAGCCCGGCCGCGCGCAGGACAGCTTCGACAAGCAGTTCGTCCGCGACTACTGCGAGTCGACGGGCTGGGACAAGACGTATCCGGGGCCGGAGCTCCCGGCCGAGGTCGTGCAGGCGACGCGCGCGAAGTACGTCGAGGCGTTCGAGCGGCTGACGACCATCCCGTTCCCGGCGTATCTCGAAAACCCGTCGGTCGTGCTCGGATGAAGGCGACGGTCCTCGTTCGACCGAAAGCGGGGATCCTCGATCCGCAGGGCGAGGCGGTCGAGCGCGCGCTCGAGCACCTCGGCTTCGCCGTCTCGGGTGCGCGGGTGGGCAAGGTCGTCGACCTCGAGGTGACCGCCGACGACGAGGCGGGCGCGCGCGAGCAGGTGGAGCGCATGTGCGAGCAGCTGCTCGCGAACCCACTCATCGAGTCGTACGAGATCGAGCTGCATGGCTAGTCCGCAGCCGCGGATCGGCGTCGTCACGTATCCGGGGTCGCAGGACGACCGCGACGCCCTGTGGGCGCTCGGCGCGCTCGACGCGGAGGCGGTGCCGGTGTGGCACGAGGAGCGCGAGCTCCCGTCGCTCGACGCGGTCGTGCTGCCGGGCGGCTTCTCGTACGGCGACTACCTGCGCTGCGGCGCGATCGCGCGTTTCTCGCCCGCGACCTCAGCGGTGTGCGCGTTCGCCGACGCAGGGCGGGCTCGTGCTCGGCATCTGCAACGGCTTCCAGGTGCTGTGCGAAGCCGGCCTACTGCCTGGAGCGCTGCTGCGGAACGAGTCGCTGCGGTTCGTGTGCCGCGACGTCCCGCTGCGGGTCGAGCGCGCCGACACGCCGTTCACCGCGCGCTGCGAGGCGGGCCAGACGCTCGTCATCCCGGTCAAGCACGGCGACGGGCGCTACATGCCGCCGCCCGATCTCGATCCGGCGCAGGTCGTCTTCCGCTACCGCGACAACCCGAACGGCTCGGTGGACGACATCGCGGGCGTCTGCAACGAGGCCGGCAACGTGCTCGGGCTCATGCCGCATCCCGAGCACGCCGTCGACCCCTTGCTGGGGTCGGCGGACGGTGCTCTGATCTTGGCTTCGCTCGTCGAGGCCGCGCGCGACCGCGCGCTCGCCGCGGTCTAGCCGCGCATTCCGCAGGGATCGACGAAGACGTCGTCGACCTGCCAGGTGCCGCTCGTCGCCGTCGACGTCAGCTGCAGCTGCGCGGAAACGGTCAGGATCGGAAGCGAGAGGATCGACGGGACGCTGGCGCTCGGCTCCCAGCTTCCGTAGCCCGACGGGCCGAAGCTCGTGAAGTTGAGGATGCCGGTGACGTTCCCGAGGAGGCCGTAGAAGACGATCTGCGCCTGCAGCGGGCCGTTCGCGTTGTCCGAGTGCGCGAACATCCGCCAGCCGGGCGCGTTCAGCGCCGTGCAGACGCGTCGGGCTCGGAGCGCTGCCGCCCGGGCCGATGCTGAGCGACGAGCTGCCGCCTCCGTTGACCGACCACGGCTCGTTGCCGTCACCGACGGCGGCGTTGGAGACCTTCCAGCCGGTCGTGCCGCTCTCGAAGCCGTTGTTCGCGAAAGCGAAGTAGTCGTTGTTGTCGCCGAACTGCGCGAAGGGCTGGAGTGAGCCGCCGCACATGAGCGCTGCCTTGCCGGCCGGTGCCGCGACGATCGCCGCAGAAGCCGCCTGTCGCACAGCACGAGTGACGACCGCTTGATCATGGTCGCCACCCCGACCACCTCCACATCGCCGCAGGAACGGAAGCAGAGCCGCACCCTCGTCCCGCCCCCGTTTGCCGCGATCCCCCTTCCTGGGGATCTTGGCCGGAGTCCCTCGACCGAGGTACACACCGAGACTTCGAGACATGGACAATTCGTCGTGGAAGCCGTTGCGGCCGGCGATCCGCTTGCTGCCGATCTCGTAGAGCGCGCCCGAGAGCGCGCACGCCGCCGCATGGGCACGCTCGAAGAGAGCGTGGCCGTCGCGATGGCCGGCACGTTCCTCGCCGCCGCCGCAGCAGCGAGCCGTCTTCTTGCCGGCGGCTGCGGCCGTTCTCGCCCGTCGCGGCCGTTCTGGCCGTCGCCGCCTACGCCGTCGCGTCCCGCGTCCAGTTCGAGGTCCGGAACAACTTCGCGGCGCCGACGCAGCTCGTCCTCGTGCCGATGCTGTTCGTGCTTCCTCCGCGCGACGTGCCGCTGCTCGTCGCCGCGGGCTACATCGCCGGCCAGCTGCCACCGCCGCAACACATCCCCTCAGCCACAGGCCGATCGACGTCGCCAACGCGTGGTACTCGCTGGGGCCCGCGATCGTGCTGGCCGCTCGGCGAGACCGCCCGGCCCGCCTGGAGCCATTCGGCGGTCTACGTCGGCCGCCTTCGCGGCGCAGTTCGCCGTCGACTTCGGCACCACCGCGATCTGGTCGCGCATCGCATACGGCGTCCGCGTGCAGGATCAGCTCGCTCGATGCGCGAGACCGCGCTCGTCGACGCCGCGCTCAGCCCGGTCGGGCTTGTCGTCGCGATGGCGACCGTCGGCCGGTCGTGGGGCCTGCTCGTCGTCCTGCCGCTCGTCGGCCTCTTGCAGGTGTTCGCGCGCGAGCGGCAGGGCCGGCTCGACCATGCGCTCGAGCTCTCGAACGCGTATCGCGGCACCGCGATGCTCCTCGGCGAGATGATCGAGGCTGACGACGAGTACACCGGCAGTCACAGCCGCGACGTCGTCGAGCTCGTCCTCGCGGTGGCAGACCGCCTCGGGCTCGACCCGCGCGCGCGCAGGCAGGCGGAGTTCGCCGCGCTGTTGCATGACGTCGGCAAGGTGAAGATCCCGGCGGAGATCATCAACAAGCCGGGCCCGCTCGACGATGACGAGCGCGCGCTCATCAACACGCACACGCTGCTCGGCGAGGAGATGCTCGGCCAGGTCGGCGGGCTGCTCGGCAACGTCGGCCACGTCGTCCGCTCGTCGCACGAGCGCTGGGACGGAGCCGGCTATCCCGACGGTCTCGCCGGCGAGGACATCCCGATTGCGGCCCGCATCGTCTCGGCTTGCGACGCGTGGAGCGCGATGACGACCGACCGCGCGTACCGGTCTCGCCTCTCCGACGAAGAGGCGACGCTCGAGCTGCGGGTGTGCTCCGGCACACAGTTCGATCCGCGCGTCGTCGACGCGTTGCTCGACGTCCTGAGCTCCTAGAGGCCGAGCTCCTCCGCCAGCGCCGGATGGTCGCGCGAGCTGCGTGCGCAGCCGCGCGAGGTCGCGCGCCCGGAACGTCACCGGCCCGCGCCGCGCCGTGTCGTCGGTCGTGTAGGCGAAGCGGACGAGCCGTTCGCCGCGCTGCGTCTCGAGCAGCTGGACGACCGACGCGAACCGGCGGTCGCCTGCCTGCTGGCGCACGACCACCTCCTCGACGAGGTCCGCCGCGCCCCAGGGTGTTGCCGTCTTGGATGCCATGGAGACCACGCTAGGCGGCACTTCGTCACGACGGTGTGCCGGTTGTGTGCCTATTTCCCGGAGCGGTCGATCAGTTCGATGCGGTAGTCGTCGGGATCCCGGACGAAGCAGAGCAGCGACCCGCCTTCGCGGACGCGGTACGGCTCCCGTTCCGGCTCGATCCCCTGCGCGGCGAGCTGCTCCAGCGTCTCGCCGAGGTCGTCGACCGCGAGCGCGATGTGGCCGTAGCCGGTGCCGAGCGTCATACGTGCGGCCGTCGTGGTTGTACGTCAGCTCCAGCACCGCCTTCTGGTCGCCGACGCCGAAGAAGTAGTTGGTCGCCTCGAGCTCGCCGTTGCGGACGATGTCCATGTCGCGCTCGAACTCGAAGCCGAGCGCTTCGTAGAACGCGCGGCTCTTCGCCGGATCGGTGATCCGGACCATCGTGTGCAGGAATTGGGCCATGGCGGGAGGCTACTCGGGCGGGAGCTCGTCCTGCAGCATCGAGAAGAGCACCGCGTCCTGCCACTCGCCGAGCTTCTCGTACGCCTTCCGCTTCACGCCCTCGCGCACGTAGCCGACCCGCTCGGCATGGGCGACGGCGCGCTCGTTGAAGCCGTAGATCTGGATCTCCAGCCGGTGGAAGCCGAGCTCGCCGAGCACCAGGCGCTGGAAGGCGCGCGCGATCTCGTCGCCGAGCTTGCGGCCGCGAAAGCGCGGATCGACCGCGAGCCGGCCGCCCTCGACGATGCGGTGACGCTCGTTCACGACACGGTACGACGCGCTGCCGACGCGCTCGCCGCCCGCCTCGGCGACGAGCCACCCAAACGCCTCCGGCTCGCGCTCCGAGCGCTCGATGTCGGCGAGCACCTCGTCCAGCGATTCCGGCGGACGCCCGAGGAACTCGCGGGTCTCCTCACCGGTGACGAGCTCGAGCAGGAACTCGGCGTCGGAGCGTTCAGCGCGCCGGAGCTCGACGGACACGCCGCGACGCTACCCGAACCGCTCCGGTGCCGAGCGCGACGCCGCCACAGATGAGCACGAGCCCCGCGAGCTTCTGGTACGACACTCCCTCGCCGAGGAAGACGGCGCCGTAGAAGAGCGCGAACGCGGGCAGCATGTACGCGACGAGCGCCGAGCGGGACGAGCCGTAGATCGCGGATCATCCGGTAGGACAGGATCTGCGCGAGCGCCGTCCCGAGCAGGCCGAGCGCCGCCCCGGAGCCGACCGACTTCCATCCGGGCGCGTGCGCCGGGAGCGTCGCGAGCGCGAGCGGCAGCAGCAGCACGGACGCGCCCGTCATCGAGACGGCGGCGAGAACGGGACCGCCGACGCTCATCCGCCTGCCCGCGTACAGGTTCGCGGCCGCGTACGACACCGACGCGACGACGATCGCGGCGATGCCGATCGTCCCGTGCCAGCCGCCCTGCGGGTGCACGCCCGCGAGGATGCCGACGCCGACGAGCCCGAGCAGGACACCGACGAGCCGCCAGCCGGTCGAGCGCTCGGTCGGCACGAAGCACACGGCCAAGATGGCGACGAAGATCGGCACGGACGAGTTCGCGACCGCGGCCGTTCCCGAGTCGACCCACCGCTCGCCCCACGCGATCAGCGTGAACGGCACGGCCGCGTTGAGGACCGCGAGCACGAGGCCCGGGCGCCACGCGCGCAGGAGAGCTGCGCCGCCGTACCGGCGCCACGCGAACGCGACGAGGATCGGAGCGGCGCAGAGCAGGCGCACCTCGATCAGCACAGCCGGCGAGAGGTCGCGGATACCGATCTTGATGAACAGGTACGACGACCCCCAGATCGCCCCGAGAACGACCAGGAGGAAGACGTACCGGCGCCTCACGAGCCCATCTGAAAGGGAGGCTAGACTGAATCACCTGACGCAGGTCGCGGAACAGCCGCTCCACCGCGCACTCGGCCTCACGGACGGGGAGGCGGACCGAATCCGGGAGCTTCTCGGCCGCGATCCGAACCACTTCGAGCTCGCCGTCTTCTCCGTCCTCTGGTCGGAGCACTGCGGCTACAAGCACTCTGCACCGCTCCTCCGGCGACTGCCGTCCTCCGGTGAGCGCGTGCTGCAGGGGCCGGGCGAGAACGCAGGCGTGCTCGACCTCGGCGACGGCCTCGCGGTCGCCTTCAAGGTCGAGTCGCACAACCATCCCTCGGCGGTCGAGCCGTTCCAGGGCGCCGCCACGGGCGTGGGCGGGATCCTGCGCGACATCGTCGCCATGGGCGCGCGGCCGATCGCGCTCCTCGACGGGCTGTGGTTCGGCGCGCCCGGTCATGACTTCGACCGCGCCGTCGCCGGCATCGGCCATTACGGCAACTGCGTCGGCGTCCCCACGGTCGGCGGCCAGACGGTGTGGGACGAGGCCTATCGCGGCAACTGCCTCGTGAACGCGATGTGCGTCGGCCTGCTCGACGCGCACCGGCTGCAGACGGCGAAGGCGCACGGTCCCGGCAACGTCGTCGTCCTGTTCGGCGCGACGACGGGCCGCGACGGCATCGGCGGCGCGTCCGTGCTCGCGAGCCAGGAGCTGGGCGAGGACGATCCCGACAAGCGGCCGTCGGTCCAGGTCGGCGACCCGTTCACCGGCAAGAAGCTCATCGAGGTCTCCGTCGAGCTCGTCGAGTCGGGGCTCGTCGAGTCGCTGCAGGACTGCGGCGCCGCCGGGCTCGCGTCCGCGCTCAGCGAGATGGCGAGCGACGGCGCAGGCATCGACGTCCATCTCGACCGCGTGCCGCAGCGCGAGTCGGGGATGGAGCCGTGGGAGATCATGATCTCGGAGTCGCAGGAGCGGATGGTCGCGATCGTGCGGCCGCAGATGCTCGACGCGCTCCATGCGCTGTGCGCGAAGTGGGAGCTGGAGAGCGCGGCAATTGGTGAGGTGACCGACACCGGTGTTGTTGCGCGCTCTCTATGAGGGCGCCGTGTCGGCGACGATGCCCGCGCGGTTCCTGACAGACGAATGTCCTCGCTACGAGGTCGAGCAGCGGAAACCGGACACGTGGGTGACGCCCGCGCCGAAGGCGCGTCGCCGGCCGGCGGACGTAGCGGGCGTGTACGAGCAGTACGACCAGCTCGTCGGCTCCCGCACGGTGCGGCGCCCGGGCCTCGACGCGGCCGTGCTGCGGCTGCGGCCGTCGCTGCGCGGGCTCGCCGTCTCGCTGCAGGGCCCGCGCCCCGGAGAGACGGATCCGTTCGCCGCGGGCGTGCAGGCCGTGCTCGGCGCTGCGCGCAACGTCGCCTGTACGGGCGGCGAGCCGATCGGCCTCACCGACTGTCTCAACTTCGGCAATCCCGAGAAAGCCGAGATCGGCTACGAGCTCGCGCGGGCGATCGAGGGCATCTCGCAGGCCGCCGAGGCGCTCGGCGTCCCGGTCGTCTCCGGCAACGTCTCGCTGTACAACGAGACCGACGGCAGGCCGATCCCCCCGACGCCCGTCGTCGGCTGCGTCGGGCTCGTCCACGACGTGCGGCTCGTTCCCGCCGGATGGCAGCGCGGCGACGTGGTGCTGCTCGCGACCGTGCCGGAGGAGAGCATCGCCGCAGAGGTGTCGCTCATCCGCTTCCTGCGCAAGGCGGCGCCGCTCCTGACGCTCTGCCACGACGTCGGCAGCGGCGGGATCGAAGCGGCGCTCGCCGAGGCGACCCGCTGGAGCGGCCGCGAGGCCGACGTGCAGCTTCCGGCCGAGCCCGAGGCCGGAGCCGCGATCCTCGCGTGCGCGCCGGAAACTGTCGCGCGGCTCGGCACGAAGGGCTTCGTCCAGATCGGCGAGGTGCGCTGACATGTGCGGCGTCTTCGGCGTGTACGCCCCCGAGCGCGACGTCGCGCGGCTCACGTACTTCGGGCTCTTCTCGCTCCAGCACCGCGGCCAGGAGTCGGCGGGAATCGCGGTGTCGGAGAACGGCCGGCTGACCGCGCTCCGCGACCTCGGCCTCGTCACGCAGGTCTTCGACGAGCAGAAGCTGCATGCGCTGCAGGGGCAGGTGGCGATCGGGCACACGCGCTACTCGACGACCGGCTCGTCGGGATGGGCGAACGCGCAGCCGCTCGTGCAGCACGGGCGCAACCGTACGGTCGCGCTCGGGCACAACGGCAACCTCGTCAACGCGGACGTGCTGCGCGAGGAGCTCCGCGCCGAGGGCGCGACGCTGCGCGGGACGTCCGACAGCGAGGTGATCGCGGCGCTGATCGCGAACGCCGACGCGCCGCTCGACGAGGCCGTCGCCGGCGCGATGCGCAAGCTGCAGGGCGCGTACTCGGTCGTCGCGCTGTCGGAAGGGACGCTGATCGCGTTCCGCGACCCGCTCGGCTTCCGCCCGCTCGTGCTCGGCCGCGTGAACGACGACTGGGTGGTCGCGTCGGAGACGTGCGCGTTCGACCTCGTCGGCGCGGAGCACGTGCGCGAGGTCGAGCGCGGCGAGATCGTGCTCGTCGACGCCGACGGCATGCGATCGGTGCAGGCGGTCGAGCCGCCGACCAACGGCGCGCTCTGCGTCTTCGAGTTCTTCTATCTCGCCCGGCCGGACACGCGGCTCGACGGCATCGAGGTGCACGGCGCACGCGTCCGGATGGGCGAGCGGCTGGCGCAGGAAGCCCCCGCGGACGCCGAGCTCGTGCTTCCCATCCCGGACTCCGGGACGCCGGCCGCGATCGGCTTCTCGCGCGCGCTCGGCATCCCGTTCAGCGAAGGCCTGATCAAGAACCGGTACATCGGGCGCACGTTCATCCAGCCCGACCAGGAGCTGCGGCGCCTCGGCGTCCGGCTGAAGTTCAACCCGCTCGCCGAAGTGGCGGGCAAGCGGGTCGTCGTCGTCGACGACTCGATCGTGCGCGGCAACACGACGCGCGCGATCGTGCAGATGCTCTTCGACGCGGGCGCGACCGAGGTGCACGTGCGCATCTCCTCGCCGCCGGTGATCGGGCAGTGCTTCTACGGCATCGACCTCGCGGATCCGCAGGAGATGGTCGCGGCCGGGAAGACGGTCGACGAGGTGCGCGAGTACATCGGCGCGACCTCGCTCGCGTACCTGTCGCACGAGGGGCTCGTCGAGGCGACGCGCAGGCCGGAGTCGGATCTCTGCCGCGCCTGCCTGACGCGTCAGTACCCGACCGAGGTGCCGGCCGAGTACGCGAAGCTCCGCTTCGAACCCGCGCGCGCATAAGTCGTCACACCGAACGCCGGGGTACCTGGTACCGGCCGTAGTCGGTGCCTGGTGGATACACCTGCTCAGACGTTCAGACCGGTACCTAGTACCCGTACGAAAGCGTCGCGACTTCTACGCGGCCAGATCCGCGACGTGCAGGAGCTCGAGCTTGAGCCCGTCCGGGTCGTAGAAGAACACCGCGTAGTAGCCGGGCATGTAGCCGTACTCCTGCGGCTCGCTCTCGAGCGTCCCGCCCGCTTCGACCACCCACTCGGCGCGCTCGTCCACCGCGGCCCGCGACGCGACCTCGATGGCGAGATGGTGCAGCCCGACCGCATAGCGGTCGACCGGGGCCGCCTCGCTCTGCGCCTCGCGCAGACCGATCGACGTCCCTCGGCCGCTCAGGTACCAGATCGTCTCGCCGCGCTCTCCCTCCACCTCGCTGATGACGTGCCAGCCGAGGGGACCGAGCAGATCGCGGTAGAAGGGCAGGCTCCGCTCGATCGAGGAGACGACCAGGTCGACGTGATGGACGCCCTCGGAGCGCATGCGATCCGACCCGACTTCGTCGCCGGATGCATGACTCCTCGTACCATCCCGTGCCGGTGCATCTGTTCCACTACCACCTCGTCACGAGCCGGGTTCGCGAGGTCGAGGCGCGCTACATCGGCAAGCTCGGATTCGACCTCGTCGCGCGCCACGGGCGGATCGGCGAAGACCTCCAGTCGTACGAGGCGGGGATCTCGTGGGCGGAGCTGGACGCGCTCGGATTCAAGCTCCGTCTCTCCGAGCTCGAGCTCGGCGCCGTCAACGTCGTGGTGCAGCCGGGACAGTGGCCGATACCGCGCGTCGACCATCTCGGCCTCGCCCTCGACGACGACGAGTTCGAGCGCGCGATCGCCCGCGCCGAGGACGCGCAGCTCCGCGTGCAGGAGCACGGCGGCCGGCGCACGTTCGTCTCGACGAACGCCGGTTACCGGCTCGAGCTCCATCCGCCGCGCGACTGGATCGACGACCTGCTCGGCCAGTCCGACCGGCTTCGGCTCTCGGAGCTGCACTTGAGGTCGGACGACCCCGAGGGGAAGGCGGAGGCGATGGCGCAGTTGCTCGACTGCGAGCGGATCGGCGCCGACGTCGAGGTCGGCGAGACGCTCGTCCGCTTCACCCCGGGCGGCCCGCAAGGGCGGCCGGAGCTGGAAGCGGAGATGTTCGTCTGAGATCAAGCCTAGACTCGACTTCTTGACGAAGGACACGCGCACGTACGAGGCCGCCGGCGTCTCCCTCAGCACCGCCGACGCCGTCGTCGAGCGCCTGCGCGCGGCGGTGGAGTCGACCGGCGCCACGGGCTTCGGCCGCTTCGCCGGGCTCTTCCCGCTCGACGAGCACCGCTTCCTCGCCGCCTCCACCGACAGCGTCGGGTCGAAGCTCATGCTCCACCGTCGCGCGGGAACGTTGCGCTGGGGCGGGATGGATCTCGCCGCCCACTGCATCGACGACGTCCTCTGCTCCGGGGCCGAGCCGCTCTTCCTGCTCGACTACGTCGCGGCGGCACACGTCGACCTCGAGCAGGTGGCCGAGCTCGTCGAGGGCGCCGCGGAAGTCTGCCGAGACGCAGGCTGTGCACTCATCGGCGGCGAGACCGCAGAGCTGCCCGGCGTCTACCGCGACCAGGAGCTCGACTTCGCCGGCACGTGCGTCGGCATCGTCGAGCGCGACCGCGTGATCGACGGGTCGCGTTGCGCACCGGGCGACGTCGTGGTCGGCTTCCCATCCAGCGGCCTGCACACGAACGGCTTCTCACTCGTCCGCACTCTCGGAGAGGTCGATCCCGCGTTCCTCGCACCGCACCGCCTCTACCTCGACGACGTGCACGAGCTGCGCGCGCACTCGGACGTGAAGGCGCTCGCGCACGTCACGGGAGGCGGGATCCTCGGCAACCTCTCGCGCGTGCTCCCAGACGGAGTGCAAGCCCGTATCGACTGGGACGCATGGGAGCGTCCGCAGGTGTTCGAATGGATCGCGGACCGCGGCGTCGCCGAGGAGGAGGCGCGGCGCGTCTTCAACCTCGGCATCGGCATGTGCGCCGTCGTGCCGGAAGCGCCCGCCGGCGCGATCGTGATCGGAGTCCTGGAGTGATCGGCGTCCTCGTCTCGGGCCAGGGCACGAACCTGCAGGCGCTGCTCGACGCGGGTCTGCCGATCGTCCGCCGTCGCCTCCAACCGCCGCGACGCGCCCGCGCTGCGCCGCGTCCCCGAGGCTGCAACTGCTGTGTTCGAGCTCGCCGATTACGACGACCGCAACGCGCGCGACGCGGCGATGGCGGACTGGCTCGAGGAGCAAGGCGTGGAGCTCGTCGTGCTCGCGGGCTACATGCACGTCCTGACCTCTGCCTTCCTCGACCGCTTCCCGGAAGCGGTCGTGAACGTCCATCCCTCGCTCCTCCCCGACTTCCCCGGCATGCACGCGGTCGAAGAGCAGCTCGCCGCCGGAGTCAGCGAATCGGGCGCGACCGTGCACATCGTCGACGAAGGAGTCGACAGCGGCCCGGTGCTCGCGCAGGAGCGCGTCCCGGTGCTGCCGGACGACACGCCGTCGACACTGCACGAGCGCATCCAGGAGCGCCGAGCACCGTCTCCTCCCCAAGGTGGTGGCCGAGCTGTGCGCGCGCTGATCTCCACGTACGACACGACGGGGCTCGATGTGTTCGCGCGCGGGCTCGCCGAGCTGGGCGTCGAGCTCGTGACCACCGGCGGCAGGACCGACGCCTTCCTGCGCGAGCTCGGGCTCGAGCCGACGGTGATCGACGTGCCGCAGATGCTCGGCGGCCGGGTGAAGACGCTGCATCCGCGCATCCACGCCGGCATCCTCGCGCGCCGCGACAACCCCGAGGACGTCGCCACGCTCGCAGAGCACCAGATCGAGCCGTTCGACATCGTCTGCATCAACCTCTATCCGTTCGAACGGGTGGCGGCGAAGCAGGGCGTCACGGAGGCGGAAGCGGTTGAGATGATCGACGTCGGCGGCCCGTCGATGCTGCGCGGCGCGGCGAAGAACTTCGCCCACGTCACGGCTGTCTGCCGTCCGGAGCGCTACGGCTTCGTCCTCGACGAGCTCCGCGAGCACGGCGAGATCTCGCTCGAGACCAGGAGGGAGCTCGCGGCCGAGGCGTTCGCCACGACGGCGGTCTACGAAGCGGCGATCGCGAACTGGTTCTCCGAGCGCGAGTCGTTCCCGGACACGCTCGTGCTCGCGCTCGACAAGGTGCTCGACCTCTCCTACGGAGAGAACCCGCACCAGCGCGGCGCCTACTACGCCGACCGCGGCGCCCGCGCGCACCTGCTCTCCCGCGTGGAGCAGCTGCACGGCAAGGCGCTCTCGTTCAACAACCTCAACGACCTGTCCGCCGGGCGCGCGATCGGACGCGAGTTCACGTTGCCGGCATGCGTCATCGTCAAGCACGCCAACCCGTGCGGCGTCGCGCTCGGCGCAACCATCGAGGAGGCGTACGACAAGGCGCTCGCGTCCGACCCGGTATCGGCGTACGGCGGCATCGTCGTCCTCAACCGAGACGTCGACGCGTCCCTGGGCGAGAAGCTCGCCGAGCAGTTCGTCGAAGTCCTCTTTGCACCGGACTACGACGAGGGGGCGATCGAGGCGCTGCGGCGACGGAAGGGGACGCGCATCCTCGTCGACCGCGAGCGCCGCCGGCCCACCGCGCAACACCGCGGGCTGAAGCGCGTGCTCGGCGGCATTTTGGTGCAGGACGCAGATAGCGAGATCGAGGACCGCGACGGCTGGACGGTCGTGGCCGGCACGCCCGACGAGCAGCAGTGGGGTGACCTCGTCTTCGCCTGGCGCGTGTGCAAGCACGTCCTCTCGAACGCGATCGTGATCGCGACCGATCTCGCGACCATCGGCGTCGGCGCGGGCCAGATGAGCCGCGTGGACGCCGTCCGCATCGCGCTCGACAAGGCGGCCGAGTTCGGCCACGACACCCGCGGCGCCGTCCTCGCCTCGGATGCGTTCTTCCCCTTCCCCGACGGGCCCGCGCTCGCGCTCGAGCGGGGCGTGCGCGCGATCGTCCAGCCGGGCGGCTCGAAGCGCGACGACCTCGTGATCGCCGCCGTCGCCGACGCAGGCGCGACAATGGTGTTCACGGGTCGCCGCCATTTCCGCCACTAGCCCCGCACACTTCCGTCTCGTCGCCCGCGCCGACCAGCGCGCCTTCCTCGATCTCCCCTGGAACCTGCCGCTCGAGGATTGGCCGGCGGAGCTGCACGTCGACCTCGCGCGCGGCATCAGCCGCCACGTCGTCCGCTTCGTCGACCTGAACGGCACGTACTACGCGCTGAAGGAACTGCCACAACGTCCGGCAGAGCGCGAGTACCGATTGCTGGGCGAGCTCCGCGACCGCAGCATGCCGGTAGTCGAGCCGATCGGCATCGTTGCCGAGCGCACGACGGCGGACGGCGAGGAGCTCGACGCGATCCTCATCACGCGCCAGCTCGAGTTCGCGCTGCCGTATCGCCTGATCCTCGGGCGGCGAATGCTGCCCGCGCCGGAGGCGACGATCCGCTCGGCGCTCGCCGAGCTGCTCGTCCGGCTCCATCTCGCCGGCTTCTTCTGGGGCGACTGCTCGCTGTCGAACGCGCTCTTCCGCCGGGATGCGGGCGCGCTCGCCGCGTATCTCGTCGACGCCGAGACGGGAGAGCTGCACGACCGGCTGTCCGACGGCCAGCGCTTGCACGACATCGACATCGCAGAGGAGAACCTCAGCGGCGAGCTGTACGACCTCGCGGCCGAGCTCGAGCGCGACGTCGTCGACGATCCGTGGGAGTTCGCCGAGGACGTGCGCAAGCGCTACGAGCAGCTGTGGGCGGAGCTCACCGAGGAGCAGGTCTTCGCGCCGGGCGAGGGGCAGAAGCTCGAGGAGCGCCTGCGCCGCCTCAACGAGCTCGGGTTCGACGTCGAGGAGGTCGAGCTCGTGCGCGAGGGGGACCAGGTGCGGCTGCGGCTGCACTCGAAGGTGGTGGAGCCCGGGCATCACCGCCGTCGCCTCCTCCGGCTGACCGGGCTCGACGCGCAGGAGAACCAGGCACGCGTGCTGCTGAACGACCTGACGCGCTACAAGACCTACCTCGAGCGCACCGGCGACGCGCCCGTGTCCGACGCGGCGGCGGCCGGCCGCTGGCTGAGCGAGATCTTCGAGCCGACGATCGCGTCGATCCCCCGCGAGCTGCGCGGCAAGCGTGCGGCCGCTGAGATCTTCCACGAGATCCTCGAGCACCGCTGGTTCCTGTCCGAGCGGGCCGGCAAGGACGTCGGGCTCGAACAGGCGAAGAAGTCGTACATCGAGCAGGTCCTCCGCACTGCGCCCGACGAGAAGCTGCCCTTGGTATAAGGCCAGGGAACTGCGGCCGACCTGTCAGCCATCTAGGGGGATTCGATGCCGTATCGCAGGACCGTCGTCGCGACGCTCGCCGCCGCGACCGTTGCGCTGCTCGCCGCCACCGCGGCGACGGCCGCGTATGAAGCACCCGACACGACGTCGGGCGCGAACGACACCACCGCGCCGGCGTGCACGTCACCGGCGCCCGTCGTGACGTACGCCTGGTACCACTGCTACACGCCCAGCGACATTACGTCCGCGTACGGCGTGAACGCGGTGCAATCGCAAGGCGTGCGCGGACAGGGGCAGACGATCGTCCTCGTCGACGCGTATGGCAGCCCGACGGCGGCGAGCGATCTGCAGTACTTCCACGACACGTTCTATCCCACGCTCCCGAGCCCGACCTTCGAGCAGGTGTTCCCGAACGGACAGCCCGACTACAAGAACGTCGGCAACGGCCAGTCCGGCTCCAGCGGAGCCGCGGGCTGGTCGGGAGAGGCGACGCTCGACATCGAGTGGTCGTATGCGATCGCGCCGCTCGCGCACATCATCCTGATCGCCGTCCCGCCCGCGGAGACGGAGGGCGTGCAGGGACTCCCGAACCTGTTCAAGGCGATCTCCGACGAGATCGACGCCACGCCCGGCGGCACGGTCTTCTCGATGAGCTTCGGCATCACCGAGCAGACGTTCGGCGGCGCGGCGCAGTCGCAGACGGCGAAGTTCGACGCCGTCTTCCAGAAGGGCATCGCCAAAGGCGACACGTTCTTCGCCTCGTCCGGTGACAGCGGATCGCAGGGCGTGTCGAAGCAGCATCGCGAGAGCGCGACGTACGCGTACCCGACGGACGGCTGGCCGGCGTCGAGCCCGTACGTCACCGCCGTTGGTGGCACGCAACTGCAGTACGGCTGGGCGTGGAACCCGACGAGCGACATCCCGTTCAACGCCGACGGCAGCCTGAACCCGAACTACTTCGCGTACACGTCCGGCGGCAACCTGAACGCCGTGTGGAACGAGAGCTGGCTGCCGGCCGCATCCGGCGGTGGCCCGAGCGTGCTCTACTCCCGGCCGACGTGGCAGAACGGCGTGGCCGGCGTCATCGGCGGCAACGCCCGCGGAGTGCCGGACGTTGCTTGGAACGCGGCCGTGAACGGCGGCGTGCTCGTCTACATCACGGCCTTCCCGCAGGTCCAGCGGCAGGGATGGCACGTGTACGGCGGGACGAGCGCGGCCTCGCCGCAGGTCGCGGCGCTCACGGCGCTCGCCGAGCAGGAGCGCACGGCCGCGCACAAGCAGCCGCTCGGGAACATCGACCCGCTCATCTACGCCAACCCGCAGTGGTTCACCGACGTGCAGCCGGTGACGGAGGGAACGGCACAGAGCGGCAAGCTCGTGAACAACCGCGAGTGGGACTACAACGGCGACGGCAACGTCGTGACGCCTGACGCGGTTCCCGGCTGGCCGGTGCTGAGTGGCTACGACATGACCACCGGTCTCGGCACGCCGAACGCGCCCGCGTACGTCAGCGGGCTCGCCGGCTCGTAACGCACTTCCACCGGGCGGCGGCCTCACGGCCGCCGCCCGTGCTGGAACCGGATCCACGCCGTTGATCGGGCGTCGTCGCCGCGCCTTCTCCTAGAGCTCGCCGGGCTTGGCGAAGCGATAGAAGTACTGGCCGAGACCGCCCTGCGCGGCGGCGAAGATGAGACCGAGACCGTCTTCGAGTGCCCGAGCCTGGTCGAGGCCGCCGACGGAGACCGGGTCGTAGCCCGCGTCGCGGATGAGCTGCTCGGCGACGTCGCGCGCGCCGTCCTCCGCCGCGTACAGATTGCTCGGCCGTACGCGCTGTTCGTCGATCTGGTCGTAGAGCGACGCGAAGTTGAGGCTGAACGACTTCGCCGTCTGACCGCCGACGATCGACTTGACTTGGTGGGCAAGCGAGTCGAAGCCCTCAGGACGACCTCCGTACGCATTCGTCGCGTCGATCGTGAGCTTGCCCTCGATGCCGCGCACCTTGCCGAGCGCCTCTGGAATGGCGCGCCACGGCACGGCCACGAGGATCACGTCCGCGCCCGAGGCGTCGCCGCCGTCCTGGCCAATCTCCTGTACGTCGTGCCCAGCCGCGCGCCAACGCTTGGCCAGGCCGCCGCCCACGCTCCCGCGGCCGATAACCGTGATCTGCATGGAATACCCTTTCGCCCGATGCCGGAGCGGTATCCAACCATCCTGGAGCTCGTCGGCGCGACGCCCATCGTGCGGCTGGACAAGCTCAGCCCGAGCGGCGGCGCCCAGCTGCTCGCGAAGCTCGAGTACCTGAACCCGGGCGGCTCCGTGAAGGACCGCATCGGACTGCCGATGATCGAGGCGGCCGAGCGCGAAGGGAAGCTGAAGCCGGGCGGCACGATCGTCGAGCCGACATCGGGCAACACCGGCGTCGGCCTCGCCATCGCCGCCGCGATCAAGGGCTACCGGTGCATCTTCGTCATGCCCGACAAGATGAGCCAGGAGAAGATCGCGCTCTTGCGCGCGTACGGCGCCGAGGTCGTGATCACGCCGACCGCGGTCGACCACGACTCGCCGGAGAGCTACTACTCCGTCTCCGACCGGCTGGCGGAGGAGATCCCCGGCGGCTACAAGCCCGACCAGTACTCGAACATGAACAACCCGGAGGCGCACTATCGCGTCACCGGGCCCGAGATCTGGGAGCAGACCGGCGGCGACATCGACGCACTCGTCATCTCCGTCGGGACCGGCGGAACGATCAGCGGCGTCGGCCGCTACTTCAAGGAGCGCAAGCCGGAGGTGCTGATCGTCGGCGCCGACCCGGAGGGATCGGTGTACACGGCGAAGGACGAGCGCGACGTCCATCCGTATCTCGTCGAAGGCATCGGCAAGGACACGTGGCCGGAGACGATGGACCCGACAGTCGTCGACGAGTGGATCCGCGTCGGCGACCGCGACTCGTTCGTGTGGGCGCGGCGGCTCGCGCGCGAGGAAGGCATTCTCGCCGGCGGCTCCGCCGGCACGACGCTCGTTGCGGCAGACGCGATAGCGCGCCGGCTCGGTCCCGGCAAGCGCGTGCTGATGCTCATCCCGGACTCGGGCCGCAACTACCTGTCGAAGTTCTACGACGACAACTGGATGCTCGAGCACGGATTCCTCGAACGGCAGGCGCCGCTGCCGAAGGTCGAGGAGGTGCTGCTCGCGAAGCACGGCGGCGAGCTTCCCGCGCTCATCACGATCTCAGCGCACCAGAAGGTCGGCGAAGGCATCGACACGATGCAGCGCTACAGCATCTCCCAGCTGCCGGTCGTGCGCGACGGCGAGTGCGAGTCGCTCGCCGACGTGATCGGCTCGCTCCAGGATCGCGCGCTGCTCGAGCGCGTCTTCGTCAATCCCGACGTCCTGCACGAGGACGTCGCGTCCGCGATGCAGCCGCCGCTGGCGGCGATCGACGCGTCGGCGACGATGGAAGAGGTCTTCGGGACGATGCAGGGCGGGACGAACGCCGTCGTCGTCGCCCGCGACGGCAAGCCGGTCGGCGTGCTCGACGCGCAGCGACCTGCTCGGAATTCCTCGCGCACCGGCGCTAGCTCAGCCGGCTCCCGTTCTTCTTCGCGCGCTCGCCGAGCTCGCGCGTCGCGATCAAGCACCGCGCGGACGCCGTCCAGCAGCTCCGCGACCAGCTCCAGCCGCCGCTGCTCCGAGCGCGAGCTCGAGCAGCTCCTGCTTCGACTCCGGCGCGAGCTCGACCTGCGCCGCGAGCAGGAACGACAGCTGCTCCGCATCCTCGTCCAGGTCGCCGGCCTCCGCCTCTGCGGCGGCTGCGAGCGCCCGGAACGACGCTGCCGCGCGCGCGACTGCGCCGGGCAGCGGCTCCTCGCCGTCGTCGTCGACCGGCACCACCTCGGCGGTCATGAACGAGCGGCCGTGCGTCAGCCTCTCGACCACGAAGCGCTCGCCGCCCTCGACGACGATGTTCATGCGCCCGTCGTCGAACTGCTCCAGGACCTCGTCCACGCGCGCCAGCGTCCCCAGCTCGCGCACGCCGTCCTCGTCCGCGAAGACGAGCCCGAACTCGAGCTCCTCGGCGATGCACTCGCCGATCAGCTCCCGGTACTGCGGCTCGAAGATGTGGAGCGGAACGCGCTCCGTCGGCAGGAGGACGATGCCGAGCGGGAAGAGGCCGAGCTCCATGGCGCCACAGGGTACGCACCCGCGACATACCATGGGTGCGTGGCCGCCGATCGTCTCGAGACCCTGCTTCGCGACGCCTTCCCGGAGGCGAACGAGCTGTCCGTCGAGGACCGCACCGGCGGCGGCGACCATTTCCAGGTGACCGTGGCGAGCACCCGCTTCGCCGGGCTGCCGCTGCTCGAGCAGCACCGCCTCGTCAACGAGGCGCTGGCCGAGCCGCTGCGCGACGGCACTATTCACGAGCTTCGGATCAAGACGAGGGAGGCTGCAGGATGAGCGAGCTGTCGGACCGGATCAAGGACGTGATCGCGCAGGAGCCGGTCACGTTGTTCATGAAGGGGACGCCGCAGATGATCATGTGCGGCAACTCCGACCGCGCGCTGCGCGCGCTCCGCGAGGCGGGCGCGCCCGTCACCACCGTCGACGTGCTCCCCGATCCGGCCATCCGGCAGGAGCTGTCCGCGCTCTCGGGCTGGCCGACGATCCCGCAGGTCTTCGTCGGCGGCGAGCTGATCGGCGGCGCCGACATCGCGCAGGAGCTGGCCGAGTCCGGCGAGCTGACCAAGATCCTCGAGGCGAAGCTCGGCGCGGGCTACCGCGACGACGCAGAGGTGCGCGTCGTGGATGTTCTGACGCCAGCCCAGCGTGAGACGCCGCTTGCGGCGCCGTCCTCAGGACGCGCGGGTTCCCGCGCGTCCGTCTGCTCTTGCGGACTCAGACGCCGGCATTCCCCACCCACCTGTAGCCGATTCGGTCCGGCGACTCGACGTCGCCGAGCCAGTGGTGGAAGTACGGCACCCACTCGAGCACGCGCTCGTCGTACCGCGCGCGCAGCGCCTCGAGCAGGACGTCGTGCGGATGCAACCCCGGATGGCGCCACCGCCACTCGTCGACCGTCGGCGGCCCGCTCGCGTCGGGCCGCACGCGGTACTCCGCCTCGTACCACGCCTGCAGCTCGGGATCGATGAGATCCCACGCGAACTCGTCGACGATCAAGAGCGGCGCCAGCGACGCGAGCCGGTCGACGGCCTCGCCGAGCGGATCGAGATGGTGGACGACGCGGCCCGCGACGACGGCGTCGAACTCGCCGTCCACCTCGCGGAAGTCGGTCTGCCGGAAGCGCTCGCCCGACGGCGCGCGCGGGTCGACGCCGATCGCGTCGTAGCCCGCCTCGACGAGCGCCGGGACGACACCGCCGCGATCGCCGCAACCGACCTCGAGCACCCGCGCCGGAGCGGGCGGCAGGTGATGTAGAACGAACGCCGTGAAGCCCATCGAGGTGAGCCTTGCAGAAGCGCGCCGCATCGCGGTGCGCTCGCAGCTGCTCGACGGCGTCCGCGACAACGTGCTCGACACGGTGCGCCGTCTCGGCTTCTTGCAGATCGACCCGATCTCGAGCGTCGCGCCGCCGCAGTACCTCGTGCTCTGGAGCCGCCTCGGCGCGTACGACCGCGCCGAGCTCGACCGGCTGCTGTGGGAGGAGCGGAAGCTCGTCGAGTGGCGCGCGTTCATCTGGCCCAATCGAGGATCTCCCGTTCCTGCTGGCACGCATGCGCTTGTCGGTGAGCCGGCCGCGCACCGACTTCGTGAAAGAGAACGCCGCGTTCCGCCGCTACGTGCTGCGCGAGCTCAGGGAGCGCGGCCCCCTGCTCTCACGCGAGATCGAGACGCACACGAGCAGGAAGGGTGCGGAGCGCCACGATTGGTGGGGCTCGCGCCAGATGGGGTTGATGCTCGAGGTCCTCGGCGCGCGCGGCGAGGTCGCGATCGTCGGCCGCCGCGGCGGGCAGCGGGTCTGGGACATCGCCGAGCGCTGGTATCCGGAGACCGAGCGAGTCTCGCTGCGCGAAGCCGAGGCGCACTTCGCGGAGAAGCGCTTCCGCGCGCTCGGCGTGAAGCTCGAGAAGGGACGGTGGCTCGCGCACCCCGACGCGGTCGACGCCCCCGTGCCGAAGCGCGTCACGTTCCTCTCCCCTTTCGACCGGCTGATCCACGACCGCGCGCGCACGGAGGCGCTGTGGGACTTCTACTACCGCCTCGAGATGTACGTCCCGAAGGCGAAGCGCGAGTACGGCTACTACGTCCTCCCCGTCCTCCGCGGCGACGAGATCGTCGGCCGGATCGAGCCGGTGTGGAACCGCAAGACCCGCGAGCTGACCGTCAACGGCGCCTGGTGGGAGGGCAAGCCGGTTTCGGTGGCCAGGCCGCTACGGGACCTCGAACGGTGGTTAGCATCGACTTGATGGATTTCGAGACCCGTGCCATCCACGAAGGCCAGGAGCCCGATCCGGCCACGGGCGCGATCATCACGCCGATCTACCAGACCTCGACGTTCGTCCAGGACGCGGTCGGCGAGCACAAGGGCTTCGACTACGCGCGCGTGAACAACCCGACGCGAACGGCGCTCCAGCGCTGCCTCGCGTCTCTGGAGTCGGCCGAGCACGGGATCGCGTTCTCGTCCGGTCTCGGCGCGACGACGACGATCATGCACCTCGTCGATCCGGGCGAGCGCGTCGTCCTCATCGCCGACGTGTACGGCGGCGTCTACCGGATGACGTCGCAGGTGTACGAGCCGAAGGGCTACCGCTTCGACTACCTCCCCGCGGCCGAGTTCGCGAACCTCGGGGACCATCTCGACGACACCACGCGCATCGTCTGGGTCGAGTCGCCGTCCAATCCGCTGCTGAACATCATCGACATCCGCGCGGCGGCCGATGCCGCGCATGCCGCCGGTGCAATTCTCGTCGTCGACAACACGTTCGCGACGCCGTATCTCCAGCGCCCGCTCGAGCTCGGCGCCGACATCGTCGTCCACTCGACGACGAAGTATCTCGGCGGCCACTCCGACGTCATCGGCGGCTTCGCAGCGACGAACGACCCGACCATCGCTGAGCGTCTCTACTTCCTGCAGAAGTCGCTCGGCGCGGTTCCCGGGCCGTTCGACTGCTGGCTCGTGCTGCGCGGCATCAAGACGCTCGCGCTGCGGATGGAGAAGCACTGCGAGAACGCCATGGCGATCGCGCTCTGGCTCGAGCGCCGCGCCGGTGTCGAGCACGTCTACTACCCGGGCCTGCCCACTCATCCCGGACATGCGATCGCGGCGCGCCAGATGCGCGACTTCGGCGGCATGGTCTCGTTCCTCGCCGAGTCGCCCGAGGAGGCCGCGGAGCTGGTGACGCGGACGAAGCTCTTCCAGCTGGCGGAGTCGCTCGGCGGCGTCGAGAGCCTGATCGAGGTGCCTTCGCGTATGACGCACGCGTCCACGGCGAACGCGCCGTTCGCCGCTCCGCCGAATCTCGTGCGCCTCTCCGTCGGGATCGAGTCGGCCGAGGATCTCATCCTCGATCTCGAGCACGCCTTGAAGCCCGCCGCCGTCCGCGCGTGACGACCGAAGCCGTCGTCTTCGTCGAGATCCCATCCGGGTCTCGCAACAAGTACGAGTGGGACGAGGAGCTCGGCGGAATCGTCCTCGACCGCCGGCTGTTCACCTCGATGACGTATCCCGCCGACTACGGCTACATCGAGGGAACGCTCGCCGATGACGGCGACCCGCTCGACGCGCTCGTGCTCGTCGCGGAGCCGACGTTCCCGGGCTGCCGCATCCGCGTGCGGGTGATCGGCGTCTTCCACATGAGCGACGAGAAGGGCCCGGACGAGAAGGTGCTGTGCGTGCCGCTCGGCGATCCGTCGTTCGAGCGCGTGCGCGACGTCCACGACGTCAACGCCGAGCTGCGCGACGAGATCGAGCATTTCTTCCAGCGCTACAAGGACCTCGAGCCGTCGAAGAAGACGGAGACACGCGGCTGGGGGAACCGGGCCGAGGCCGAGAAGATCGTCGCCGACGCGCGCGAGCGCGCTTCAGGCTGAGACGAGCAGTGCGGCGCCGAGCCCGCCGCCGTTGTCGCCGAGCTCGGTGAGCACGAACGCCGGCGGGCGGTCGTCGACGAACAGGTGCGGCTGCGCCGCGTCGGCGATGCGCTCGACGTAAGGCGCCCCGAGCCGGGTCCCGAGCCCGCCGCCGACAACGACCGCGTCGACGTCGACCATGTTCTGGATGGAACCGACGCCGGCGCCGAGCGCCTCGACCGCCTCGTCGATGAGGTTCCGCGCGAGCTTGTCCTCCTCCTCGAGGGCGACTGCCCAGACACCGCTCGTCAGCCGTGTGCGTTGACGCTTCTCCATGATCTTGAACAGCTTCGTCTTCGTGCCTGCGTCCTCGGCCTTGCGCGCGGTGCGCTCCATCGCCGCGCGGCCCGCGTAGGCCTCGAGACAGCCGCGCCGCCCGCACGGGCAGCGGCGCCCGCCGAGCTTGACCACGACATGGCCGAACTCGCCCGCGGAGCCGCGACCGAGCCAGAGCTTTCCGTCCAGCACGAGCGCACCGCCGACGCCGGTTCCCCACCAGACGCCGAGGAAGGAGCGATACGTGCGTCCGGCGCCGAGCACGCGCTCCGCCTCGACCGCGACGCGGACGTCGTTGCCGATGCGCACGGGAATGCCGAGCTCGCCGCTGAGCTCGGACGCGAGCGGGTAGACCGCCTCCCAGTCGGGGAGGTTGCCGGCGCGCGCGAGCGTGCCCGCGGCCGCGTCGACCTCGCCGGGCGCACCGACGCCCACGCCGGCGAGCGCCGATATCTCCGCCCCCGCCGCCGACGCCGCCGCGCGCATGGCGACGGCGAGCTCGCGCACCACCGCCGCAGGCCCGCCCTCGGTCGGCGTCGGAACGCGCGACTGCCCGCGGATCTCGTTGGCGTCGTCGACCACGATCGCCTCGATCTTGGTCCCGCCCAGATCAAGCCCTCCGCGCAGCGTCATGATCATCCGTGAGGATATCCCCGTGCCGGAGCCGATCGAACTTCACCATCAGGGCGTCGAGCGCTCGATCGGCTGCTACCTGCTCGACACGGACGACGGCCCGGCGCTCTTCGACTGCGGCCCAAGCACGACGATCGCTGCGCTGAAGGTCGGGCTCGCTGCCGAAGGCCTCCGGCTCGTGGACATCCGCCACCTGCTGCTCAGCCACATCCACCTCGACCATGCCGGCGCGGCCGGGGCTCTCGTCCGCGAGCACCCGGCGTTGCAGGTCCACGTCTCCGAGATCGGCGCGCCGCATCTCGTCGACCCGTCCCGGCTCGAGCGCAGCGCGCGGCGCCTGTACGGCGAATCGTTCGACACACTCTGGGGCGAGCTCACGCCCGTCCCCGCGACGAACGTTCACGTCGTCGGCGACGAGGTGGTCGGCCTTGCGTGCTTCCCGACGCCGGGTCACGCGTCGCATCACGTCTCGTACCTCGACGACGACGGCACGCTCTACGCCGGCGACGCCGCTGGGGTGCGCATCCAGCCCGGCCGGTACGTGATGCCGCCGACGCCGCCGCCCGACTTCGACCTCGACGCCTGGCAGCGCTCGATCGACGAGATGGACCGGCGCGCGCCCGAGCGGCTCGCGCTCATCCACTTCGGCGTCGCGGACGATCCGCCGCGCCACCTCGCCGACCTGCGGCTGGAGCTGTTCGACTGGGCGGAGTTCGTCCAGGGCGGCGCGTCCGAGGAGGAGTTCATCGCGTACGGCCGCGCCGAGCTCGCGAATGCCGGCGAGGACGTCGCGGTGTACGACGTCGCGATGCCGTTGTGGCAGTCCTACCGTGGGCTCGCGCGCTGGGCGGAGACGCGATGAGCCTCGGGCGGAACTTCAAGCTGCTGTTTGCCGGCCGCGCTGCCTCGTACATCGGCACGTATCTCGCGCCGATCGCGGTCGCGTTCGCGATCCTCGACCTGCACGGCAGCGCGACGGCGGTCGGCCTCTCCTTTGCGGCGTGGACGCTCGCGCAGGTGTCGATGCTCTCGCTCGGCGGCGTCGCTCGGCGACCGGTTCCCGCGACGCACGGTGATGATCGGCTCCGACGTCTGCAGCACGGCCGTGCGCGCGACGATGGGCGTGCTGCTCGTCACCGGCCACGCGCAGGTGTGGGAGCTGATCGCGCTGCAGGGTGCCGGCGGCGCGTCGGTCGCGTTCTACAACCCGGCCTTCTACGGGCTCGTGCGCGAGATCGTTCCCACCGAGTCGCTGCAGCAAGCGAACGGCTACCTCGCGATCGCGCGCTACGCCGCCTTCCCGCTCGGCGCTGCCACGGGCGGAACGATCGTCGCCACCGTCGGCCCGGGCACGGCGCTGCTCTTCGACGGCGCCACCTATGCGACCAGCGCGCTGCTGCTCTCGCTCGTGCGCGTCGAGTCGATCGCCCGCGCAACCTCGAGCGTGTTGCGCGAGCTGCGCGAAGGCTGGAGCGCGTTCGTCGAGACCCGGTGGGTCTGGATCACGTGCCTGTGGATCTCGCTCTATTTCGTGATCACGTACGCGCCGTTCTTCGTGCTGGGGCCGTACATCGCCAAGCACTCGATGGGCGGAGCGAGCACGTGGGCGGCGGTCGTCACGGGCGAGGGCATCGGCGCGCTGCTCGGCAGCCTCGCCGGGCTTCGCATACGCGTGAACAGGCCGCTGCTCGTCGTGGGCTACATCTTCGTGCCCACGGCCGTGCAGAGCGTGCTGCTCGCATTCCACGCTCCCGTGTTCGCGCTCGCGCCCGCGGCGGCGCTCGCAGGCTTCGGCTTCGCGTGCGGCTCCGTCGTCTGGGACACGGCGATGCAACGGACGATTCCGCCGGACAAGCTCGCGCGCGTCGGCGCATACTGGCTGGATGTCGGCGATGGTCTTCCTTCCGGCCGGCTACGCGCTCGCAGGCCCGATCGCGTCCGTCGTCGGCATGCGCGGCTACCTGCTCTTCGGGGCGGCGTGGCTGGTGGCGAGCACGCTCGTTCTCACCCGGTCGCCGGCGATCCGGGACTTCGCCTACGACGACGAGGTCGCGGAGCCCGTCGTCTCCACCGCCTGAGCGGGCTCGACTTCGACGAGCCACAGCGGCCCGTCCGCGCAGTCGAGCCGCCGTGCACCGTCGACCACCGTCAGCGACGACGCGAGCACCCGGACCGTCTCGCCGTCCAGATCGAGGAGCGCCCCGCGCTCGCTGACCGGGATCGTGAACCGCCAGGCCCACACGCGCCTGTGCATCTCCACCGCCGGCCGTGCCGGGTCGAGCCACGCCTCGTCGTCCGGCAGGAAGCTCTCGTACTCGCCGCCCTCCGCCTGCGCAGTCCCCTCTTCGCCGGCGGCCAACCGCTCGAGCGCTTCTCCCATCGCGCCCATCAACACCGGCCCCATGCGTGCGTAGAAGTCGTCCGGGACGGTGTAGTCGCCGATCGGCATGGAAACCTGCGCGAAGATCGGGCCTGTGTCGAGCTCTGCGTCCATGCGGTGGACGGTGACGCCGACCTCCTCGTCGCCGTTCCGGATCGACCACGCGACCGGCACCGGGCCGCGATGCCGCGGCAGGAGCGAGGGATGGCCGTTGAGCCACCCGAGCGGCGGCACGGCGAGCGCGTCGGTGGGGATCTTCCACGGGAAGCCCGTGCAGATGACGAGATCGGGGCGTAGCGACGCAAGCAACGGCGCGATCGCGGACCGGCGCGCAGGCATCGACGATGTCGAGGTCGGGCGGCAGACCGCTCAGAAGCGTGTCGAGCGTGAACTCCGGGCCGTAGCGGTTCGCCGTGTCGCGGACCGTGAGCAGCCCGACCGGCTCGTGACCGGCGGCGCGCAGCACCGCATGGAAGCCGAGCGCCACGGGCAGGATCCGCGTCACGATGACGACGCGCCAGCTCATGTCTCGCGGATGATGCGTCCCCCGGACGATTGCGCCTGCGCCTTGACGACGATCTCGTCGATGTTCACGTGGAAGGGGCGCGTGAGCGCGAACATGATGCAGTCGGCGATGTCGTCGGGCGTGAGCGGGTCGACGCCCTTGTAGACCGCATCCGCCTTCGCCTGGTCGCCCTTGAAGCGAACGACGGAGAACTCCGTTTCCGCGAGACCGGGGTCGACGGTCGTGATGCGGATCGGACGGCCGAGCAGGTCTTCGCGCAGCGCGTACGTGAAGCCGCGCACCGCGAATTTCGCAGCGACGTATGTCGCGGCGCCTTCGTACGCCTGTCGCCCGGCGATCGAGCCGAGGTTGACGATGTGACCCTCGTCGCGGATGTGCGGCAGGCAGAGGCGTGTCATGCGCACGAGCCCACGCACGTCGGTCTCGAAGACCGTGCGCTCGTCCTCCTCGCTCGACTCGTCGAACGGCGCGCGACCGAGTGCGAGGCCGGCGTTGTTGATCAGGATGTCGATGCCGCCGAGCTGCTCGACCGCGGCGGCGACGAAGCGCTCGGAGCTCTCCGGATCGGTGACGTCGAGCTCGAGCGCGACCTCCGTCTCGAGCCGTTCCGTACGGCGTGCGCCGCCGGCGACGCGCACGCCGGCGTCCTTCAGCATCCGCGCTGTCGACCGGCCAAAGCCGGACGAGGCGCCGGTGACGATCGCGGTCTTACCGGTCAGGTCCACGGCGCTCGATGCTAACGACCTGGGAGCGTCGAGCGACGTGGTCGACCTGCAGGGTCGTGTGCCGGAGCCCGAAGCGCTCCGTCAGGAGCTGCTCGAGACGCCTCCGCGCGGCATGGCAATCGGCGTCGGGCGAGACGAGGACGTGCGCCGCGAGCGCAGGGAAGCCGCTCGTCACCGTCCAGACGTGGAGGTCGTGCACCTCGACGACGTCGGGGTCGGCGGCGAGCGTGGCCGCGACCGCGTCCGGATCGATGCCCGCCGGCGCGGCTTCGAGGAAGATCCGACCGGAGTCGCGCAGGAGCGACCAGCTCGAGCGCAGCATCAGTGCCGCGACGAGGAGCCCGGCGATCGGGTCGAACCGGCTCCAGCCGGTGACGAGCACGAGCGCTCCGGCGATCGCGGTGCCGACGAAGGCGGCGAGATCGGTGGCGACGTGCAGGAACGCACCACGGACGTTCAGGCTCGTCCGGTCGGCGCCGGAGAGGACGACCGTGGCGACGAGATTGACGGCGACGCCGACGAGCGCGACCCCGACGACGATGCCGCCGTGCACGTGCGGTGGCGACACGAGCCGACGCGCGGCCGAGTACACGATGCCGAGCGTGACGAGGAGCAGGACGAGGCCGTTCCCCTGCGCGGCGAGGATCTCGGCGCGGCCGAGACCGAACGTCCACGGCCCGCGCGCGGGACGCGCTGCAAGCGCAGCGGCGGCGAGCGCGGCGGCGAGCGCGGCCGCGTCGGTGAGCATGTGGCCGGCGTCGGCGAGCAGCGCGACCGAGTGGGCGAGGATGCCACCCGCGACCTCGACCCCCATGAGCGCCACGATCAGCGCAAGCGCGATCGCCAGGCGGCGCCGGTCTGCGGAACGGTCATGCGCGTGCAAGGGCCAGCCGTTCTGGAGGAGTTGGGTGCGTGAAGAGCATCAGGTAGGCGAGGCGTGGCGGATCCAGGTCGCTGAGATTCTTCCGCGCGAGGGCGACGTGCGCACCCACGAACGCGTCGAGGTCGCTCGTCAGCTCGAGCGAGCGGCGGTCTGCCGCTCGCTCCCACCGGCGAGAGATCCACGAGATCGCCGGCAGGCCGGCGATCTCTATTCCGGTCACGAGCAACGCGGCATCCGGGAAGTCGCTCGGCTGCAGCGAGCCGAGGACGGCCCAGAGGACGAGGACGACCACGATCGTGCCGCCCATTCCGAGCAGCGTGCCCTTGAGCACGTGGCGGTCGCGGCGGTGTCCGAGCTCGTGCGCGACGATCAGCTTCAGCTCCGGCTCCGACGCGTCCGCGAGCAGCGTGTCCCAGACGACGACGCGCCGCGTCGGGCCGAGCCCGGAGACGTACGCGTTCGTCCGCGTCGTGCGCCTGCTCGCATCGGCGACGAGCACGTCGCGCACCGGGACGCCCGCGCGCTCCGCGAGCGCCCGCAGCTCGCCCGCGAGGCGCTCGTCCTCGAGCGGGCGGAAGCGGTTGAAGAGGGGCTCGAGCACGACCGGCGCGACGAACGACATCAGCAAAACGAACAACGCCAGCGCCGCGGCCGCCGGCAGCGGCCACCAGCGCGGGAACGCCCGCGACCAGCCCGACGGCGGCGACCCAGACGGCGGCCGCAAGCACGAGCTCGATCGCCTCGCCCTTCGCCCAGTCGGCAAGCCACCCGCGGACGGTCTGCGTCGACAGGCCGAAGCGCCGTTCGCGCACGAGGCCGCGCCACAGGTCGAGCGGCAGACACGCGACGCCGACGCCAGCGAGGACGACGACGGGCCAGACGGCCGCGTCGCCGAACCGACCGAGCCCACCGAGCGAAAGACGGGTGAATGCCCCGAAGACGGCGACGACGACGAGCATCCGAATCGCGGCCGCGGCATACAGGGGCCGGTGGTACCGGGCGGCCCGGTCGTGGTCTTCCTGAGAGAAATCTAAAAGGCTCAATACGGCGTAACTACGCGATGATCTTGACGTCTACACTGGCAGATCCATGGCGACTGCGGACGTAGCAGGGACGACCCTTCGGTCGAGCGAGGAGTCCGTCGCCCTCGCCGGGCAGCTGCGGAAACTCGCCCGCATCGCGACCTTCATCGCGGTGCTCACGAGCCCCGCCGCGTTCTTCTGGTTCCGGCACGCGGCGCACCACAGCGTCCTCGCGTCGCTCATCCTCACCGTCCTCGTCGTCGTCGGCTTCCGGGGCCTCGTCGACCTCATCATCCGGCGGATCATCCCGTGGCCGAGCCTCTTCGGCACCGAGGAAGCGCGGCTGCGCGAGGAGGACGTGGTCAACCGGCGCCGCGCCTGGACGTGGCGGTTCTACTACCGCGTCGGGATCTGGATCGCCGGCCTCGTCACGATCGTCTTCCTCTGGCAGGTCATGTTCGACGCGACCCACCGGACGTGGCCCGGCACCGCGCTGCACACGCTCGTCGGCATCGGCCACCTGCTGCGCAACAGAACCCTCCTGCTGCAGCTCGTCTTCGTCTTCTTTCTCTTCTTCGCCAACTTCTTCATCTTCATGGGCCCGATGATGCTCATGGGCATCTCGCAAATCCGCGGCTACGAGCCCGGCGACGCCGAGTGGGGCGTGAAGCTCGAGGACGTGCGCGGCCAGGTCGAGGCGAAGGAAGAGGTGCGGCGGATCGTCACCCTGTGGCAGTCGGGCGAGGCGTTCGAAGCGGCGGGTGGTAAACGCGAGCGAGGGCTCCTCTTCCTGGGCGCGCCGGGCACCGGCAAAACGATGCTCGCGAAGGCGATCGCGACCGGCTTCAACTCGCCGTTCGTGTCCATCCCGGGCTCAGGCTTCGCGCAGACGTTCATCGGCATCGACGCGCTCATCGTTCGCTTCCTCGCGCGCAAGGCGAAGCGCCTCGCGCGCAAGTGGGGCGGCCAGTGCATCGTCTTCATCGACGAGATCGACGCGGTCGGATTGCGGCGTCAGGCCCTGCAGGGCAACAACATGAATCCGATCGACATCGCCGAGCCGACGTTCTACGGCCGGTACGGCGCGATCAACTCGAGCGGCGACCTCATCCACGAGACTCCGGCGTGGCGCGAGCACATGTTCAACTTGCGCGCGCCGGAGCGTCAGTCCCCGTATCCGTCGTGGATGCACAAGATGGTGAACATCGTCAACCAGGGGATCATGCCCGGGATGATGGGCGGCCAGGGGCAGCTCGCCCTCAACCAGCTGCTCGTGACGATGGACGGCATCGACAACCCGCCGTTCTTCAAGCGGTTCTTCACGAACCGCATCAACACGTTCCTCGACTCGATCTACATCGTCCCGCGGCGCATCGGCCGCGTCAGCCTGCGGCTGCCGAAGCCGCGCCCGCTCGGCGCGCAGATCTACTTCATCGGCGCGACGAACGTCCCGTTCGAGCGACTCGACCCGGCGCTCACGCGCCCGGGTCGCATGGGCCGCCACGTCTGGTTCCGCACCCCGACGAAGGACGATCGCAAGGACATCTTCAACCTGTATCTCGACAAGGTCTCGCACGATCCCGACCTCGACTCGCCCGAGCGACGCGATGAGATCGCGCGGATCACGAACGGCTACTCGCCGGCGATGATCGAGCAGATCTGCTCGATGGCGCTCACGAATGCGCACCACGAGGGCCAGACCGCGTTCACGTGGCAGCACCTCGTCGACGCGATGACGGTGGTCGAGTCGGGCACGGCCATCGGTGTGAAATACACGCCGAACGAGACCCGCGCGGTCGCCATTCACGAGGCCGGCCACGCGACGACCGCGCACGCGTACCGTCCCGAGATCGAGTCGAGCCGCCTCTCCATCCGCATGCGCGGAGGCTCGCTCGGCCACCACCAGTTCTTCGACCGCGAGGAGCGCTTCAGCAGCTGGCAGAGCGAGGAGGCGGGCGACCTCATCCATACCGTCGGCTCGATGGCCGCCGAGCACGTCTTCTACGGCGAGAACTCGGTCGGCGTGAGCGGCGACCTCGGCCAGGCGACGGCGCGCGCGGCGACGATGGTCGGCGTCTGGGGCATGGCGCCGAAGCCGCTCGAGCTGAACGGGCGGGAGCGACGAGGAGCGCGAGAAGATCGAGAAGCGACTGCAGGACATCGGGATGCGCCTCATGAACCGCACGCGCGGCTCGGCCGACTTCCACTCCGACCCGGTCGCGTCCGTTCTCCAGGATCGCTTCAAGCTGCACGTCGCCGCGCAGTTCCTCGGCCAGGCGTTCGTCATCGCCTACGTCTTCGTCCTCGAAAACAAGGACAAGGTGGCGCAGGTGGCGACTGCGGTGGAGGAGAAGAAGGAGATTTTCGGGGACGACCTCAACCGCCTGCTCGACTCGGTCGGGCTCGTGAAGCCGACCATCGACTGGACGAAGGAGGAAACGTGGCCGGAGATGTGACCGGCACCGAGCTCGCGCCGGCCGCGCCGCAGCCGGAGCCGACGCCGGCTGCGCAGTATCCGCACCGGCCGCGTTTCCTCTTCGTGTACGGCGTGCTCGGCGGTGTGCTCGCGGCGGCGCTCGTGGTCGTCGTCATCTACGCGGGCCGGTCGATCAGCCCGCGCCGAAGTGGTCGACGTGGCATCCGAGCGGCGGCGGGCTCGGCGCGGCGAAGCAGATCGCCGACGACGTCGGGAAGTCGTACCGGCTGCCGAACGGCGACCAGCTCGTCGACGTGATCGCGAAGGCGCCGTCAAGTGTCTCCGGCGAGCACGACGCCGATCCCGATCCACTACGTCGCCGTCAGCGGGACAGGCGGAAAGGCCGACAGGACGTCCTCGTCTCGTCGTCCAACAGCATGATGTACTCGCTCTGCGGGCTCGGCGCCGTCGTGCTCGATCGCGACCGGCAAGGCGAGCGTCGCACGCGGGACGCTCGTCCGCCGCGAGATCCTCGAGCTCGCGCTGTACACGTTCAAGTACGTCGGCGGGGTCAACAACATCATCGCGTTCATGCCGCCGGCCGTCCGGCGACACGCAGCCGCAGTACGTCGATCTACCTGCAGAAGAGCCGACGTGACGGCAGAGCTGAAGACGCCGCTCGCCGGAGACACTCGGGGCGAAGGTGCCGCTCCCGGCGCGATTCCGGCGCGGGAGAGTCCACGCGATCGACGCGTCGACCGAGCCGCGCGTGTACAAGTTCGGCCTGTCGCAGGCGCCAGCTTGGCGACGCGGTCCTGGTGCTGACGCCGCTGCCGGCGTAACCCGGGCACCGCCCCGGGCGTTGTACTTGCATGGTGCTCTTACTCGTCCTCGCAATTCTCGCGATCGCCGCCTTCGGGGCAGGCTTCGTCATTCACTGGCTGTTCATCGTGGCCGCGGTCGTCGCGCTCGTGTGGCTCATCAGCCTCTTCACCGGAGGCATCGGGCGCCCCATGCGCCGCTGGTAGACACGCCGGGCTGACTGGGACCGTCGGGCGGCTCATTTGGGCCGCCCGGCCCATTGCCGCTGGACCGGACCGCCCCTACCGTGGGCGGCGTGTCGCGCACCGAGATCCTCCTCTGGATCGTCGCCCTCTTCGTGCTCGAGGTGAACCACCTCAAGTGGATCTGGTGGGAGTACTGGGACTGCCGCCACTGCTCCACGAAGCACAAGGACTGCGGCTGCGGCGCGACCGCTCGCTGGATGATGTTCCTCTAACCTGGGTCGCAGCCCCCATCGACTAGCGGTCCAGGTCGCGGCCCTTTCAAGGCCGTAGCGCGGGTTCGAATCCCGCTGGGGGCATCAGCCGCTCAGCTGCTCGACGAGCCGCTTCGGGGCGACGGTGCAGAACGCGTCCTCGACGATCCCGCGCAGCTCGTCCCAGTCGAGATCGCGGTCGAGGCGGACGCCGAGCCAGCCGCGATGACCGACGTACGGGGGCACGAAGAACTTCTCCGGGTCGGCGTCGACCAGGAGCTGCTGGTCGCCGGCCGGCGCCGCGCACCAGATGGCGAAGCGCCCGTCTCCGTGGTGGTCGTCGAGGACCATGAGGAAGCACGTCTTCCCGCGGACGAAGAAACTCGGCGCGCCGTGGCTCAGGCGCTCGCTCGTCTCCGGGAGGGCGAGGCAGATCTCGCGCAGACGTGCGAGGACGTCGTCTGCGATCGACCATCTGTACCGTGTATCACGCCAGGGCGGTTAGCTCAGCTGGGAGAGCACCTGCCTTACAAGCAGGGGGTCGGCGGTTCGATCCCGTCACCGCCCATCACCGGAAGCCGCTACTGGAGCGGCACTGCGCTCCCGGCCGTCTCCTCAACAAACAACGCAGATCCGGCTTCAAGCGCGCGGGTGTCGCTTGACTACAACGCGGCCGAGCGAAACGCTCCGTGTCCTGGCAAACAGCCAGACGACCGGGAGGGGACATGAGGAAGAGATTCGGACGCCGCGCGATCTATGTCGGCGCGATTGCCGTGGGAGCGATGGCGGGAGCGGCAGGGATCGCGGCCGCGACGACGGCGCTGACGCGAACGGCAACGAGCGTCATCCAGGCATGTGAGAAGCAGAGCGGTCAAATTCGCATCGTCAGCTCGGCCGCGGCTTGCAAGCACGACGAGAGCCCGCTCTCGTGGAACGTCGCGGGACAGACTGGTCCAGCGGGGCCGCCCGGCCCTGCAGGTCCCGCCGGGCCGTCCGGGGCCGCAGGACCGAAGGGCGACACCGGCGGAATCGGGCCGGCGGGGCCGGCGGGCCCGCAGGGACCGGCCGGGCCGACCGGCCCGACCGGCGGAACCGGGCCGGCAGGTCCTGCAGGGCCGGCGGGGCCGCAGGGACCGGCCGGGCCTGATCCGACCGCCGAGGCCTTCGTCGGGCTCTTCGGTCAGAACACGAACGCGGCCGCTGCCGGCAACGGCGCGACCTGCACGCTCGGACAGATCCTGCTGACCGCGTCGCCGTCGGTCACGGCGGGAGGTGTGCCGGCCAATGGGCAGCTTCTGCCGATCAGTCAGTACACGGCGCTGTTCTCGCTCCTCGGGACGACCTACGGAGGCAACGGCACCAGTACGTTCGCGCTGCCCGACCTCCGCGGCCTCGCGCCGAACAACATGACCTACTCCATCTGCGACGAGGGAGTCTTCCCCTCGCGTCGCTAACGCTCGCAGCCAGCTGGGAGGGAGCGGTTCTCGAACCGCTCCCTCCCAGCTCCGAGCGTTCTACAGGGACACGACGAAGCTGCGGTTCCCGCCGCGACCGAGACTTCGTGGTAGCGGTGGTATGCGCGCAGATACCCCAGCGCGAGCGTCCTAAGTTCGACCTCGGCCATGACGCGAGTATGGGCACAAAGAGCGAGCTAGTACCCAAACCGCGAAGAAACGCCCGGAAACGCGCCTAATCCGGGAAGGACGGTGTAGCCTTGCCGACAGGGCGTATCCGGCTTGGTAAGCGGGAATGAGCGGCCCCAACGCTGCGGGCCGCCCATTCCTTACAGGCAGGGGGTCGGCGGTTCGATCCCGTCACCGCCCATGTGGACGCCGCTCAGGTCAGCCTGCTGCGCTGGCTCCGCCGCCAGCTCCAACAGCCGACGCCGCTCCGCGAGCACCTCGAGGCCGCGGTCGAGAACGACGACCCCGCAGAGGCGCGGCGCCTCGTCCGGCGCTTCGAGTTCAGCGACGCGCAGCGGCGAAACGTCGATCAGCTCCTCGACGCGTGGGAACGTACACTCGGCCCCACGGGCCGGTAGCTCAGTTGGTAGAGCAGGGGACTTTTAATCCCAAGGTCGCAGGTTCGATCCCTGCCCGGCCCATCCAAGACTGGCGCCGTTGACACCCGCACCGGCACCGGCGTAGAGTCGTCCCTCAGGCGCTAGTCCACACGGATGGAGGTGATCCTCCGTGACACTCGTGATTAGCTGCGGTGGGGATTGGCTATGCGGCTTCGCGGCCCCAGTCAGGGTTGGGACTTAGACGCGTGCTATCCAACCATCGTCTATTGGAGGGGTCATGAACCCACCGGTAGGTAGGACCAAAGTCCGGCTCGGCGTCGTGGCAGGCGTCGTGGCAGCGCTCATGCTCTGTTTCGCTGCAGGCGCAATGGCGGCGCCGCCGAGTCCGCCTTTCCACGAGTGTCCGGCCGTTGGAGCGGACACGAGTTGCGCGATCCTGATCTACATCTCGGACAGCGGAGCTCAAATCCTCACCGACCCGAGCCAGCACGTGTACGACGGCGTCGAGGACACGCTGATCGGCGTCCTCAACGACACAACCACAACGACGATCTCGAGCATTCCGCTGTCGGGCAGCTCGGACGTGTTCGGCTTCGACGGCGACGGCGTGTGTGACCCGCACAACGGCACGACGCCGTTCTCGCCCGGACCGCCAGGCGCGAACCCGGGCATGGGGCCATGCGCCGGCAACACAATGGATACGAGCGACGGCGGCTACGGCGGCCCCGACTCATACTTCACGAACATCAACGGTGCTAAGACATCGGGCACCGTCAATTTCATCACGCCGCTCGCACCGGGCCAGTCGACGTTCTTCTCGCTCGAGGGTTCGATCAGCGGCGCGGACATCAACGTCGTGACGGCGACGGCCTCGGTGATCAACGCCGTCGAGGGCAACCCGTTCACCGGGACGGTGGCGAACTTCCACTCGACCAACACGTCAGCCCCGGCGTCGGAGTTCTCGGCGTCGATCGACTGGGGTGACGGAACAGCTGCGACCTCCGGCACGGTCACGGGCAGCAGCGGCAGCTTCGCCGTCACCGGCACACACACGTACGCGGACGAAGGCGTCGCGACGCAGGCGACGATCACGATCACCGACACGAGCAACGGCAACACCACGAAGGTGGTGAGTCCTGTGACGGTCGCTGACGCACCGCTCACCGCCGGACCGGTGACCACGACCGGAGGGGTAGAGGGCGTAACCCCAGCCGACGCGTCGATGACGTTCACGGACGGCAATCCAATTGCAACGGCAAGCGACTTCACTGCGAGCTGCGATTGGGGCGACGCATCGACGACGACCGGCACCGTCACGGGCTCCGGCGGCGGGCCGTACACCGTCTCGTGTGCGAGCCACGTCTACGCCGAGGAAGGCAGCTACACCGTCACGGTCAGTGTGACCGACGACGGCGGCAGCACGACTTCGGGGACGGGCGGCGTGACGGTCGCAGACGCACCGCTCTCGTCGGTCTGCTCCGCCGCTTCTGTCTCGCCACAGGCGTTCAGCGGCAGCACCGCGACGTTCACCGACGCCGACCCGAACGGGACGGTGACGGACTACACGGTCTCGATCAGCTGGGGCGACGGTGCGATCACCGCCGGCGCAGCGAGCGGCCCGGACGGCGGACCGTTCACCGCAAGCGGAAGCCACACCTACGCCTCGACCGGCCCGTTCACGATCACGACGACGATCACCGACCACGCGGCGACGACCACAGCTGTGTGTCAGACGCTGATCTTCGCGTTTGCGCCGGGTGCCGGCGCGTTCGTCATCGGGGACGGAAACAGCGCCGTCGGAACGTCGGTCAACTTCTGGGGACCGCAGTGGTGGAAGACGAACACCCCCAGCGCCGGAGCGGCGCCGGCAGCCTTCAAGGGCTACGCGCTCAACCCGGCAACGCCCAGCTGCCACGTCGGCTGGAGTACCGACCCGGGTAACAGCGCCCCGCCGCCGGCGGGACCGCTGCCCGCATACATGGGCGTCATCGTCACGAGCTCTGTAAGCCAATCCGGCTCGCAGATCTCCGGCGACACCGCGCATATCGTGGTCGTGCAGACGAACGCGGGCTATGCGCCATCCGTCGGGCACGCCGGGACGGGCAAGGTCGTCGCACCATTCTGCTAGACGACGCAGTGTTGAAGGGGTGGAGCCCGCACCTACGGGCTCCACCCCTCCTACCGCGCTACGAGTCGGGCGTGCTGACGACGAGCGTCACGCTCTCCACCGCGTCGATGACAAGGCGGTCGCCGACCCCGGCCCCCTCGGCGCAGCTCGCCTTCCAGGACTCGCCTCCGAAACGCACCCGACCGGCTGGGCGGCACGCGGAGACGACGGTAACCGGTCGTCCAATCATCGCCTCAGCGCCGGCGGCGACCGGGATCCGCCGCGTAGAACGGACCAGGAGCCCCTTCTCCACAAACTCGAACACGATCGCGGCGACGAGCAACGCCAATACCCAAGGTCGAGGTCCAACGTGAAAGACAAGCAGGAGCAGCGCCGCCACGATCAGCATCCCGGAAAGCTTAGCCTCGGCCTGAACTCCGAACTGCTCCGCGCGCGCGTGTAACAAAACGATTAATTACGGGCTCCTGGCATAGCCGACTCTTAAGTCACGCCGTAGTTTGGAGACGATGGTCGTCCTGCTCGGGATCGGCTTCCTTGCCGGCGTGATCACGGCCATATCCCCGTGCGTCCTTCCGGTCCTCCCGATCATCCTGGCCGGTGGCGCGACCGGCAGCAGACGCCGCCCCTTCGCGATCATCGCGGGGCTCGTTGCCAGCTTCACGCTCTTCACGCTCGCGGCCTCATCGATCCTCTCGGCGCTCGGGCTGCCGCAGGACTTCCTCCGGAACCTCGCGATCGCACTTCTCTTCGTCCTCGCCGCGACGCTCCTCGTCCCGCAGATCGGCCACCTGCTCGAGCGTCCGCTCGCGTTCATGACTCGGCGGCGCGCGAACGACGTCGGCGGCGGCTTCGTGCTCGGCGTGAGCCTCGGCCTCGTCTTCGTCCCCTGCGCAGGCCCGGTGCTGGCGACGATCACCGCGCTCTCGGCACAGCACCGGATCGGCTTCGACGCCGTGCTCTTGACGCTCGCCTATGCGATCGGCGCGGCCGTGCCGATGCTCCTTGTCGCGCTCGGCGGCGAGCGCATCTCGCGGCACATGCGCGCGCAGAGCGTGAACTTCCGGCGTGCCATGGGAGTGCTGCTCGCCGGTGCCGCATTCGCGATCATCTTCAACGTCTCGCAAAGCCTTCAGACCGCGCTCGGCGGCTACACGACTTCGATCCAGAAGCACGTCGAGGAGACGTCGCTCGCGACGAAGCACCTCGATTCGCTCACGGGGAGCAGCAGCAAGATCGCGGCGGCAGCGGCCGCTGCGAAGGCCAAAGGCCGGACCTCCAGGCTGCCCGTCCTCGCAACGGCCCCCGGCTTCGCCGGCATCGCGGACTGGCTGAACACGCCCGGCGACCGGCCGCTCTCGCTCGCGTCTCTCCGCGGGAAGGTCGTGCTCGTCGACTTCTGGACGTACTCGTGCATCAACTGCATCCGCACGCTGCCGCATCTGCGCGCGTGGTACGCCGCCTACCGAAAGGACGGTTTCGTGATCGTCGGTGTGCACACGCCGGAGTTTGCATTCGAGCATGTGCTCGGCAACGTGCGGAGCGCTGTGCACGACCTGCACGTCACCTGGCCGGTCGCGCTGGACAATTCCTACGCGACGTGGACGGCGTACGGAAACCAGTACTGGCCGGCCGACTACCTCATCGACAAATCCGGCCGCATACGCGACTACCACTTCGGCGAGGGCGCCTACGGCCAGACCGAGCAGGCGATCCGTTCGCTGCTCGGCGAGGCGGGCGCGTCGACGCAGGCGGCGCCGGTGCCGGACAAGACGCCGACCGAGATTCAGACGCCGGAGTCCTACCTCGGTACGGCGCGTCTCGCGCGTTACGTGGGCTCGCCGATCCACCCGAACGTTTCTGCGAACTACACGTTCGCGTCGACGCTCCCCCAGAACGATCTGACCTACGCCGGCAACTGGACGATCGGCCCGCAACAGATCGTCGCGGGCCTGGGAGCGCGCATCCGGCTCCACTTCGTGGCGCAGTACGTCTACGTCGTGCTCGCCGGCAAGGGAACGGTGCAGACGTTGCTGAACGACAAGCCCGCACGAACGATCCGAGTGAACTCCGATCGTCTGTACACCCTTGTCTCGGGCTCCGCTGCTCGCGACGCTCAGCTCGAACTTCGGTTCTCGCCCGGCGTCGACGCGTACGCGTTCACGTTCGGCTAGACCGCAGCTGCTGTAGTTGCTCAGCCGTCGGGCACCAGGCAGACGCGAACGCGGCGACGTCCCAGCCTGCAAGGTCCGCAGCAGCCTCGTATGCCGATTGGAGAAAGGCGAGCACCAACGTTCGTGGGTCGCGCGCGTTGCGCACCGTCTCCCATGGGAGCACGGTCAGCCCGATCTTCGTCCACTCGCCGCCGACCACCGACACATCTCGCCATCCCGCGGGCTCCGGAGACATGAAGGCGTAGAACGACGCGTCGGGGAACGTCTGCTCGTCGCCCATCCAGAAGCCGAAGAGCATCACCTCGTGCGTGTACGCCTCGCGATTGACGATATCGCTCTCGATCACAACGCCCGGGCGGCCGGAGAAGCGCGTCAGCGAAAGGTCGAAGCTGTGCCAGAAGAGCTGGACGGGGCTCGTCTTGCCGACGAACCAGCCGCTGAACTCCTCGAAGACCGAGCTCGACCAGTCGAGGGCGCGGTGGAAGCGCTCGACCGCGTCGCGGTCCCACGACGCATGCTCGGTGTCCTCGCGGAACGGCGTCGTCATCGGCACGCCGAACGGCTGCTCCCGAATCGCGACATCGACACCGAGGTCGGCGAGCGCGGCGTGCAGACGCGCATCGAAGTCGGCGACGGAGAGACCGTCCGTGAGCGGAAACGCGCGGGTGTTCCCGCCGATGGTCCGCACGACGAGCTCGTGGTCGACGAGATCGAAGGCGATGTCGAACGTCGTATCGTCGTGGTGGAGCGGGCCGGTCGTCAGCCCGCGCACGTCGACGTACAGCGGGACGTGCCACCAGTGGTTGCGCGGCGGCGTCGTCGCGAGCCGCACCTTCCCGACGATCTGCGCATACAGGTGCAGCGTGTCCTTCGTCGGGCGCCAGTCGACGATACGAAGCTCGGGGAGATCCACGGCAGGGAAGACTGCCTGATACCGCTCAGCGCGTGATCGTGACGGGCACTCCTGGGCCGACGCGCGCGACGAGCCAGCGCATCGCCTGGTCGGGGAGGCGCACGCAGCCGTGCGAGACGGCCGTGCCGGGTATACCGCCGACGTTATCGAGCCCGTGCAGGGCGATCTGGCCCGGGCCACCGTCGAACTCCTGCAGGACGTTCGAACGGGCGCTCAGCGCGAGCGCGAATGGCGCCCCGACGTCGGTCGGCCGCAGCGCGACCGATTCCTCGACGAAGAACTCGCCGGTCGGCGTCGGCGTCGACGGCTTGCCCACTACGGCCTCGAGGACGCGCACGCGCTTGCCGGCCAGGTACAGCGTCACGTGTCGCTGCGACGTGTCGACGACGATGTGCCAGTCGAGTGACGCTGCTTCTCGTCGCCCCTTTCAAGATCCACCCTTCATGTCCGTTCGGGCGGCCGGGGAGCATGACCTTCAGCCAGTGCCCGCGTCGTGCGAGCACGGGAAGCGTCGTTCGTTCTCCGGTGATCGGCGTCGTCGCCGGCACCAGACTGATCGACGCCGTCCTGACGCCGGGGCCTGAACGAGCCTCGTGCGCACGGAGGAGCGTGACGAGGGCCTGGCTCGGTTTGACGGATGCAACCGCGGCGCCGGCCGGCGCTGCGCTGCAGGCCAACGTCAGTGCGAGGAGCAGCGCGGGCAGGCGCCATTGGCGCCTGCCCGCGATTCCGGACCGGATGTTCAACTCAACCGGTGAAGCCGCTCGTGTTCTGCGCGGGCTTCGGAGCGACGTGCTTGATGCGCACGGCCGTCGCAGCCTTGACGCCGGCCTTCGCCTTCGGTGTAGACGCCTTCTTCGGCGTAGGTGCGACCGGCGGGGGTGGCGGTGTCGCGGCCGTCGTCGTGGTTGTGGCCGCCGCCGTCGTGGTCGTGGCCGCCGCCGTCGTGGTCACGGCCTTCGGGAAGTTGCACGACTCGGAGCCCGTCACCGGGTTGACGTAGGCCGGTACGAGATTGAGCGTGTCGTACGGGGCCTGCTTGTCCTCGCCGGCGACCAGGTCGTATGTCTGGCCGTTCGGGGCACAGTAGATCGCGCGCCCGGGCGGCTGCTGCGTCGGCGACGACGCTGCTGGTGCTGCGCAGGCGGACGCGTTGACCGTGTTGGATGTCGAGGCTCACGAGACCGTTCTCTGCGAGCAGACGGCCGGTGATGCTGGCGCCGTGATTGGCGGTGATGCTCGACAGGGCGAGGATCGTCCCGCTGATAGTCGAGCTCGTGCCGAGCGTCGCCGAGCTGTTGACCACCCAGAAGACGTTGCAGGCCGACGCGCCGCCGGTCATCTGCACGCTGCTCCCACTCGCGAACACGAGGTCGGACGTGGCCTGAAAGATCCAGACCGCGCTCGCGCTCCCGCTCAGGGTCAGCGGACCGGTCAGGTTGGCGGTCGTGGCGCTCCCGAACCTGTACACACCAGCGACCAGCGTCTGCCCGCCGCCGAGCTGGTCGTCGCCCGTGAGGAATGTCGTCGTCGGTGTCCGCCCGTTGGCGTCACCGTACGCGTTGCTCAGGTCGTGCTTCGCCGTCGTGAGCACACTGCCGTTGACGTTGCGGCAGAGCGGGCCGGCGGCGTTGTTCGTGTAGATCGTGCCGTTGACTTCGCCGCAGGTGAGCCCGGTGATGTCGCTGCCGGGATGCGGGTCGAGCCCGACGTTGCCCGAGATGGAGGACGTCGGGACGTCGCTGACGCCCGTGCCGGCCAGGACCGCGAAGCTGTTGGCGATGCCGAGCCCTACGGTCGTGGGTGTCGCAGCGGCGCTGCTGCCCGCGAGCACCAGGATCGCTCCCAGCACCACGAGCGCGGACAGGCTCGCTGCTGCCACGGCGGCGCGCGAACGACTCACGCGTGTCGAGATGGAAAGCTTCATGTGTGAATCCCCTCTGTGAACTGCAACGCCGACCAGACGTCGCGTCAGTCGGCTTGCTCCGACCTGTTCTCATGAGGGCGGATCCTTCGCGGTGGCCACTTTCGACGGCCATCGCTGCGAGATCGCAGCACCAGTTATTGAGGCGCTGACCCACGAAAGCGTAGCACGAAGACTTGCGCTACGCTCCCGCCGAGAGCCGTATACATCGGCTCACGCTTGCAGGTCCACCCTCAGCAACCGGGTCGGGTTCTCATCGACTGAGGGGGGATCGCAGTGAAAGCAGTGCGCTACCTGGCTCCCGAGCTGACGTTGTTCATGCCCATCTTCTTGACGGCGCCGCTGTTCGGGCTCATGTGCGGGCTCCTGATCGGCCAGCTCTGGCAGTGAGCTAACGGAGAGGAGACCGCCAGGGCCGTCTCCTCTCCGCGGGACCGCGTCACGCGGTGACGAGCGCTCCGTTCGTGGGGGCGGCGGCAGGCCGTCCCTGCACGATGAGCGGCCCTGCCGTGATCTTCGGCGTGTTCGGAAGCGCCCCAACGAGGTCGTTCTCGCGCACCCAGGTGGCGGCAAGACGCGTCGACGCGTGCGCCTGGTCCGACGTCTCGAACAGGCTGACCGAGGTGAGCACGCCTTCACCGGCGTCGATCATGAAGTAGCCGGCGAAACCGGGAAGCTTGCTGATGCTCGGGAGCAAGCTCTCCTTGGCCTTGCGAGTGATCTCTTCCGAGCGCACCTTGTCGATGCCCTCGTAGCGGCGAATTGTCGCGTACATGTGAACTCCTACTCTCGATGTGCGATGGCGACCCCGTAACGGGTTGCCGTGCTCGACGACGAAGAACCGGTCAGCCGCTGCGACGACCGTCTCTCCGGCCAGATGGTCCGGCGTGATGATGAACCGCTCGGGGTAGCGCCGGTGCGCTTCGGCTCCGGCGGGAAAGCTGGCCTCGCAATCGGGCCGGGCGCACTCGCAGCGAAGGTCGTCGAGGAACGCGCCGTCCCCGAGGTTTCCCGCTCGCCGCGCGTTCCGCACGGCAAAAGCCGAGCGTGGGCCGATCGCGCCGGAACGGGCGCGGAAACGGCCCCGTTCGCGAGACGCCGATGCAGGTGATGCGGTCATGTTCCCTCCGGTGGTCGGGGCGTGATCGTCCGCCCGCGTCACCTGTGGGAGGGCCATGTCGCCGGGCCACACATCCTTGAGGCCCGGCGAGTACTGGCGTTGCGCCGACCTTTACGACGCTACGGCGAGGACGCTAGCATTTTGGTCCGCCTCATGCCCGACTCCGAGCTCCAGCACCTGCGCGTCCTGATCGCGAACGAAAAGCGCGACCGGCTCGAGCTGCTTGCCAACGTCGTCATCGGCCTCGGCCATGACGTGATCGCGCGCGAGATCTACGTGAAGGAGGTCGGAAGCGCGACAGCCAGGGAACACCCGGACGTCGCCCTCGTCGGTCTCGGATCGAGTTCCGAGCATGCCCTGGAGCTGATCTCCGAGATCGTGCGTGAGGCCTCCTGCCCGGTGATCGCGATCCTCCACGCCGACGATCCCGCCTACATCCACGAGGCCGCGAAACGCGGAGTCTTCGCGTACATCATCGACGGCAGCCCCGACGAGCTGCAGAGCGCGATCGACATCACGCTTCAGCGCTTCGCCGAGTATCAGAGCCTCCAGGGAGCATTCGGGCGGCGCGCGCTCATCGAACAGGCGAAGGGCATCCTCATGGCCCGCCACGCCACCACCGCCGACCGGGCGTTCGAGATGTTGCGCGACCACTCCCAGCACAACGGCCGCAAGCTCAGCGACGTCGCCGCCGCCATCGTCGAGAGCCACCTCCTCCTGCTTCCCCCGCTCGCCCAACCGGCACCGCTGCCGACCCCGGCCGGCGAAGTCGCGATCCTCTAGGCGGAGCCCCCCGCCGCGCACGCGTCGCACATGGAATGCGAGAGCGTGTTGCGCGCGTCGATGGCGTCCAGCGCGGCCGGCGGCGGCACGATCCACGTGTCGTCGATCCGCACGCGCCCACACCAGGCGCAGATCGGTACGACGCCCCCATCTTCAGCGACCGCGACGATGCGCGAGAAGATTTCGCTCGTGTCCACGCTCACTTCTCCCTAGGTGAGGATATTAACCGCGCGCGCAGCGACGAGCAGTACGGTGAGTGCGGAGAGCGTGGATTCCGCCGCCATGAGCGCCTTGGCCCGGCGCGTGAGCGGCATCGCGTCGGTCGGGCTGAACGCGGTCGCATTCGTCAGCGCCACGTAGAAGTAGTCCCAGAGTCGCGGCGACCAGCCTGCGCGTGCCAGCTGCGGGTTCTCGTCCTGAGGAAACTGAAAGTCGGGCTTGCGCGGCGTGGCATCGAGCGCACGCGCGACGGGACCGCCGCAGTCCAGCTCCCAGAATGCGAGCCCGAACGCGATTGCGTCCGTAAACCACACGACGCCGCCGCTGAACAACAGCTGCCGCCCGGTGATCTGACCTCCGGAATGGGCAACCAGCGAGATGACGAGGACGACGACGCCGAGGACGTTGCCGATCCAGACGAACGTGAGGAGCCCGATGACGATCTCCCGTCGACGGTCATGCCGAACGAGTCGTGCCATGCCGAAGAGCAGCGTCGCGGAGAGCAGGACGTAAGGAACCGCAAGGGCGAACCACATCCACCACGAATCGTGGCCGAGCAAGCGCCAGTGTGCGTGCATTGCCGACTCCCCCAAGAGCAATGAGGAGTGCGGCAGCTCCAAGCGCGAACGGCGACGCGTCGTCACGCGCCTCAAGCACTGCCGCGTGCAGGCGCTTCGAATCCGGCGCTTCCGCCATCGACTCCTAGTGTGTCACGCCGCTGCAGGCCGGTCCGGGGTCGCGGAGCACGTCGGACCGCGCATCGTGTACGAACGGTCGCCGACGGACAGTGTCACCCACTCCGGGCCGTCCGTCGCGAGCCACGACTCGACCAGATCGATCACCTGGACGACCGACCGCGACTCCCACTCCGAGCGGACACGCACTTCGCCGCGCGCCGGGTCGAACGAGACCGATGGCCCGTCGAACAGCCCTGTCAGGCGCTGCACGAGTCCGTGCACCGTCGTCGGATCGACGACTGCGACACTGATTTCCACCATCGGGTCCTCCCGAATCGAAGCGTCACCTGCAAGGTGTTGCTCCAACCCGCTCTGCTGGGGGCGGACCTTCTCGCTGGCGCCGCTTGTCTGCAGCGCAGCAGCCGCGAGCATAACACCGCGTTGCTAGCCTCCCCACACGACGGCGTGGAACCCAGCGCAGGATGCGGACATCGGCCGCATCCTCGACGATGCAGCCGAGGGCGGCCAGCTGGCCTTCCTCGTCGTGTACGGGTCGGTGAGCCGCGGCGAGCAACGTGCCGATTCCGACCTCGACGTCTACTACGAGACGCGCGACGAGGCGGTCGAGCTCGAGGAGACGGACCCGGACGCGCGGGCGCATGTGTTCGGCGCACGGTCCGGCGCGCTCCTGGAGAGTCTGCGCCGCGGTGACGAGATGGCGTTCGCGATCGTGTCCGACGCGGTTGTCGTCTACGACGACGGCACGTTCGGCTCGATCGTCGAAGCTGCGCGGCGGGAACAGCTCGAGCCCGCTATGCCATAGTGCCCTTTCGCACATTTCGTGCTACGATCCGTCCTGTTGCGCCTCATTGAAGTGGCGCGACGATCTTCCAGGTCCGCCCTCAGCACAGCAGGTCGGAGCAAGCCGGCAGACGGTTTGTCTCGTCGGCATTGAACTCGAGCTGAGGGAGTCCCATGGGTATCAGCGTAAGTCTCATGCTTGCCGCTGCGGGTGCGGTGTTGACGTGGGCCGTTAGCGCAACGGTGTCCGGTCTGAACGTCCAGGCAGTCGGCGTGATCCTCTTGATCGTCGGCGTCATCGGCTTCATCACATCGTGTTTCTTCTGGTCGAGCTGGGGCGGATTCGGCGGACGCGAGACGACGGTCCGCGAACGCGTCGTCGAGCGCTAGGAGACGACGATGATTCGCACATCTTGGAGGACGAGAATGGCGGTGTCGGCGTTCGTCGCGCTGGCGGCGCTGTTCGCGGTAGCGGGCGCCCAGGCCATGCGGAATGCCGTTCCGGTCAACACGGCACCGCCGGCGATCTCCGGAACGCCGAAGGTCGGCCACACGCTGACGGCGAGCAACGGGACGTGGAGCAACGCTCCGACGTCGTATGCGTATCAGTGGAATCGTTGTAACGCCAGCGGCGGCAGCTGCATCACCGTCCCGAACGGAACGCTGAAGACGTACACGCTCGTCGAAGCAGACGCCGGCCACACGATGCGTGTTCGCGTGACTGCGACCAACGCGGACGGATCCACCTCTTCGGAGTCCGCCCAGACGGCCGCGGTTGCGGCCGCAACAACAACCACCCCGGCGCCCAAGAACACGGCGGTACCGACGATCTCCGGGACGGCGAAGGTCGGCGAGACGTTGACGGCCGCTCCCGGCTCGTGGAGTGGGAGCCCGACCTCGTACGCGTATCAGTGGCAGCGCTGTGACGCCGACGTCGCTGCCTGCACGGACGTCGCTGGTGCCACCGGGACCACGTACGCCGTGCCGGCCGCCGACCTCGGCTACCGCCTCCGTGTGGTCGTTGCCGCGAAGAACGCGGGAGGCTCCACCAGCGCCACCTCTGAGATCACGCTGATCGTGGCACCGGTGACGCCGATCACCAACCACCGTCCCACCATGGCGATCGTCGGCGTCCAGTTCATCGGGTCGACGATCTACGTGCACTTCCGTATCTGCGACGACTCGGCGACGAACCTCACGATTCGCGAGACCGACTCGCGGCCCGGGAAGCTCGCGTACAACCGGCACTTCGCCACGTTCTCCCCACCGCGGCCGTGCGGCGTCTACACGCGGCACTGGCTCCCGGTCGCCCGCTTCCGCGGGACCGGCCGTTACACCGTGACGCTGCGTGCGACGGATAAGTCGGGCCTGACGAGCCTGCCCGCGCGACGCACCCTCACGCACGGATAGACGAGCACCTCGAGCAGGAGGCGGGGTTCGTCCCGCCTCCTGCTCGCGCTAGGCTCACGGCCGTGCTGCGCACGTTCGCCCTCGCCGCCGCGGTCGCGCTCGTCGCCGCTGGCCCGGCGTCCGCGAAGCACGCGCCCTCGGCCGCGCAGAAGTCGGGTGTCGAGTCCGCCTTCCACGCGTACGTGCACATGCCGAACTCGCCGGCGGCGGCCGACAACCGCATCGTTTCCCTCGCGATCTCGTCCGTCGATCCCCGCTACGCGGCCGCCCGCCTCGAGTCCCCGAGCGCCGGACCGTCCGACATGGTCTTCCACCGCAGCGGGCCCGGCTGGTGGGTGGTCGGCTTCGGCTCGTCCCTCGACTGCAACACCGCGCCGACGTCGGTGCTCGCGGATCTCGCTGTCGGCTGTACGCCGCCCGACGGCAGCGCAGCCTGGATCAACGACTGCGGTCCGCTCGTGCACGCGCCCAAGACGCTCGTCATCACGTGCGCCGACGCGAACTACTCGCTCGGTGCGTTGCGGTGGCGCGGCTGGGGCAAGCCGGCGGCGTCCGCAACGGGCGTCGCCGATGCGAACGACTGCAAGCCGTACTGCGCCGCCGGCCACTTCCACTCCTATCGCGTGACCGTCACCGCCGACCGGCTGACGAAATGCGGCAGCGCCCACTTCTACGCGCGCCTCACCATCGTCTATCCGGGCGCGCGCCCGGCAGGTATCGGCAAGCGCGACGTCCATACGGTGGGCTGCTAGATCGGTCGCCTCGTCGCCGCCTTGCTCACGGCGTTCGCGGTCGCGCTCGGCCCGCACGGAATCGGCAAGACGCACTTCGGGCTTACGAAAGCCTCGACGGTCACCGAACTGAGCGCGATGTTCGGGCCACCCGACGCTCGCGGAGTGAACACCGGTTGCAGCGCCCGCTACACCGAGGTCGTGTGGGGCGACCTCGCCGTCGAGTTTCGGTCGAGCATCTTCTCCGGCTACCGGTACATGAAGGGCGGCTATCCGATAACGACGCCGGGCTCTCCCCACGAAGCGCATCCGCCGAAGAGCCCGACGCCGAAGCTCGCGACGGCGGCCGGCATCTCGCTGGGGAACACGCTCGCCCAGGTGCGCGCGGCGTACGGGAAGCTCGGCTTCGTGGGAACCGATCGCTGGCGGGCGCCGAACGGCCTCGTGTTCTACGACGACGCGATGCGCGACCCAGAGCCGCCGTCGAGCCGCATCGTCGAGATCAAGATCGGCACCTGCGGCGACTTCTGATTCCCGATCGATTACCGCGCCCTGGAGAAGGGAATCCGGCATGCGACGGCTCGTACTTCTCGTCACTACGGCCAACAGCTGAAAGGAGACTCGGATGCATCGCTTGCCCAGACCGTCGCCGGCACTCTTCGTTTCCCTGGTCGCCCTGTTCTTCGCACTCGGCGGCACGGCGTTCGCAGTCGGCTCCAAAGAACTCGCCGCGCAACCGCGGTGCTCCACGGGTGCGATCCGCGGCATCGCGGTCCTGAACGCCGGCCCGACGGGCCTCGACACCCTGACGGCCACCTACTCGAGCGCGCCGGGCCTGTTCGGGTATCACTGGAGCTGCGGCGGCGGCAAGATCATGGTGAGGAAGCCGACCGACTTTCCAGGCGTCGAAATCAAGTTCATAGGCAACCCGTCGGTGAATGCCGTCGTCTCGTCGGTCGCGCTCGGGGTCCCCGACGCGGGCTCGGTGAGCCGGATGCCCGGCGGCTCTTTCCGCGTCACGATGGGCGGCTCCAACTCAGGGGTGGCCGGCCCGTGGCAGTCCCAGATCGACGTTCCGTTCATGATCGTCCTGCTGTAGCTCGCCTGCGCAGAAGCGAAGGGGGGACCCCTACGGATCCCCCTCCTCGGATGGCGAGCCAAAACAGGCCAATAACAAACTTGGATCCCAGAATAGGCGTGAATGGCCGTTCGACCCCGGCGTCGCCGGATCTTGGATCCATCTCTGTGTGGAATCTTGTGGCGAACCCCCCGTACGGGGGAGTGACGCTCGGGAGCAACCGGGATTCAATAGGGCCGCCCAACGACAGGCGGCCGCCAGGTGAGTGGCCGCACCCGTGCCGAAGGGACTCTCATCTTGCGGACATCACGCCTCCTACTCCTGTTGCTTCTCGTCACGCTCGCGCTGGCGGTGTCGCTCGTCTGGCCGATCTCGGGCCGGGCCGACAACGGCGACCAGCAGGGCACGGCGCTCGACCCGAACCGCCCGTGCCGGCGCCGGCGGCGGAACCCGGTTCCGCTCCTGCGGACGCCCGCCGCGGTTCGGAAGCACCTGCGGAGCAAGCGTGAGGCGCCGCCCGCGCTCGGGGAGCGCGTCGTGGGCTTCGCCAAGCACCTGATCGGCGTGCGCTACTCGTGGGGCGGCTCGTCCCCGCGCACCGGCTTCGACTGCTCCGGCTTCGTCCGCTACGTCTACGGGCACTTCGGGATCTCGCTCGCGCATTCGAGCTTCGCCGACTACTGGCGCGGCCGGCAGGTCGGCCGCTGGGCGATGAAGCCGGGCGACCTCGTCTTCTTCGATGGAGAGGGCCACGTCGGCATCTACGTCGGCCACGGCCGCTTCATCCACGCCCCGCACACCGGCACGGTCGTCCGCATCTCGACCATGTCGGGCTGGTACGCCAGCCGCTTCGACGGCGCTCGCCGTCTCTTGGCCAACTCCTGATTCGGGCTACCATCGGGCCGTGGGTCTGAGCGGCAGCGTGCGGGCGTTCGCGCTCGCGCTGGGGGTGGCGTTCGCGCTGACGGCGTCCTCGGGAGCCGGCGACGCGGCTGCAGCCGGCACGCCGTGCGGCACGACCCAGGGTCTCTTGTGCTCGACGGTCGTCGTCCCGCTGGACCGCACCGGGACGGTGCCGGGCACGATCAGCCTGGCACGTCGAGGAGCTGCCGGCCACGGGCACGCCGCGCGGCGCGCTCTTCCTCATCGCGGGCGGCCCCGGCCAGGGCTCTGCTCACACGTTCGATCTCGGCACGCCGGAGAACGCGCTCGTCTACCGCTTCCTGTTCCCGGGCTACACGCTCGTCGCGTATGACGACCGCGGCACCGGCGACTCCGGCCTCCTCAACTGCCCGGCGCTCCAGGTCTCGACCTCTGAGACCGGCCAAGATCTACTCGCGGCGGCGTGCGCGTCGTCGCTCGGCCAGCAGGCGCCGTTCTATGGCACAGCCGACCACGTCGAGGATCTCGACGCCGTCCGTGCCTCGCTCGGCCTGGACAAGATCGCGCTCTTCGGCGTGTCCTACGGGACGAAGCTCGCGCTCGCGTACGCGTACGCGCATCCCGGCAACATCGACCGCCTGGTGCTCGACTCGGTCCTCCCCACCGACCTCCCCGACCCGTACAGCGCGAACGTTGCGCGCGCGATGCCGGCGACGCTGGCCGCGTACTGCGCCAACGCGTGCCGCAACGCAACGCCGGACTTCGCCGGCGACGTCGTCACGGTCGCCAACCGGCTGGCGGCGAAGCCCGCGACCGGGAACGTCCTGCTCCCGAACGGGCGGATGAAGAAGGACACGATGTCCGGGGTCGACCTGCTCTCGGTCGTCGTCGACTCGGATCTCAATCCGGGTCTCGCCGCCGAGCTCCCGGCGGCGGTGCACGCCGCGCGGCTCGGGAACATCGGCCCGCTCCTACGCCTGCACGTCCTCGACACCGTCGGCTCTGTGGAGGCGGCGCCGGATCTCAGCTTCGGCCTCTATGCCGCCACCGACTGCCGCGACGGTCCCTTCCCGTGGCCCGCGAACTCCGACCCGTCGACGCGGCCGGCGCTCCTGCGCAACGCGATCGCCGCGCTCCCGCCCGGAACGTTCGGGCCGTTCGGGAACTGGGCCTCCGACCTCGGCAACGCGAGTCCTCTGCGATACGTGGCCAGGCCCGTCCGGCGGCGTGAACCTCACGCCCGGCCCGCTTCCGAACGTGCCTGTGCTCGCGCTCAGCGGCGGCTTCGACATGCGAACGCCGACCGCGGGCGCACAGTCGGTGATCGCGCAGTTCCCGCAGGGCAAGCTGCTCGTCGTCCCCGGCATCGGGCACAGCGTCACCTCGGCCGATCCATCCGGCTGCGCGGCGCTGGCCGTCCACGACTGGATGCTCGACCCGACGAGCAACGACTCGTGCCCGCGGCCGCCGTTCCAGGTCGCACCGATCGGCGCATTCCCGCACCTGGCGAAATCGGCCCGACGCGCGACGCCCCTCGCGACCTTTGGCGTCGCGTCGAAGACGATCGCGGAGGCCGAGGCAGCGTGGCTCCTTGCGTCCGACTCGGGGTCCGCCGACGCCATTCCTGGCCTCACGAGCGGGACGCTCACGCTCGCCGGCTCGGACGGGTTCCGGCTCGCGGCCTACGGGCTCGTCCCCGGCGTGACCCTGAGCGGCACCGTCAGGCTCGGCGAGCGCGGCGGGGTGACGCTGAAGTTCCAGGGCGCGCTGAAGGTGGGCGGGCGCTCGGCCTCTGCCGGCACGCTCCAGCTCGACGCCACTGGGCTCCGCGGCAAGCTCGGTGGAAAGTCGGTCGGCTAGCTGCTAGCGGAGCTTCTGCGCCATCGCCGTGAGGAGCTTCCAGGCGATGGCCGAGTTCGACTCGACCAGCGGCTTGAACTCCCACGGCGTCATGCCGTAACAGACCATGTCCGTGCGGGCGGTGACGGTGGCGGTGCGATCCGAGCCGGTCAGGAGGGCGATCTCGCCGAAGTAGTCGCCCGGGCCGACCGAGCCCACCGCGTTCCCGTCCACGGTCACGTCCCCCTCGCCGGACTCGACGACGAAGAACCCGGCGCCGCCGGCTCCCTGCTCGAGGACGACGTCGCCGGCGGCGACACTGCGCTCGCGCATCGACGCGGCGATCTGCTCGAGCTCGCGCTTGTCGAGCCCGGAGAAGAGCGGGACCTTCTTCAGCATGTCGGTGGAGGCGCCGGCCACGGCGGAGTTATACACAGCGGCCACCCGGCAAAGCCGGGCGGCCTCTATGGTCGGCGCCGCAAGCGGCGCCTTAGCCGCCGCGGAGTCGCGGCGATCCGCGAGGATGTGCAGGTGAAGGTGATCGTCATCGGCTGCTCCCCCGCCTGGCCCAACGCCGGCGGCGCCCAGTCGGGGTATCTCGTCGAGGGCGCGGCCGGCCGGTTGCTGCTCGACTGCGGGCCCGGTGTGCTCGCCCGGCTGCGCAACGGCAACGGCGGCTGGCCCGAGGTGGACGCGATTGCGATCACGCATTTCCACCTCGACCACTGGGGCGACCTCGTCCCATGGACGTTCGGCGCCGCCTTCGGGCCGGGCCGCCGGTCTCCGAAACCCGAGCTGTGGCTGCCGCCCGGCGGCAGCGGCCGCCTGCGCGCGCTCGGCGGGCAGCTCTCGTTCACGGAGCAGATCGAGCAGGCGTTCGAGCTGCGGGAGTACCGCGCCGAGGAGCCGTTCACGGCCGCCGGGTTCGAGGTGACGCCGGTGCAGCTCGCGCACTACGAGGAGCTGACGTTCGGCCTGCGCGTGAGCGACGGCAAGCGCACGGTGGCGTACTCCGGCGACACTGCGCCGACGCCGAGGCTCACCGACCTCGCCCGCGACGCGGACGTGTTCCTGTGCGAGGCGACGCTCGCCGACCCCGAGCCGGCCGAGCGCGGCCACCTCACCGCCGGCGAAGCGTCCGACGCCTTCGAGGCGTCCGGCGCGCTGCGGCTCGTCGTCATCCACCGCCCGGACGAGCTGCCGCTCGACGAGAAGCTCGAGCGCGCGTACGACGGACTCGAGCTAGATCTCTGAGAGAAGCGCGCGCCGCGCGCTCGCCGAGGAGCCGGTGGCCCTCGACGGACGGATGGTCGCCGTCGTCGCTCCACCCGTCCAGCGGTGCGAGCGTGTCGTGGAACGGAAGCAGCGTCACGCCTTCGAACGCGTGAATCAGCTCGTTGAGGCGTGCGATCTCGCGCGCGGCGCGCTCGTCGCCGTTCGGCCACGGCAGCACGTCGGCGAGCGCGACGTGGAGCCCGAGCCGGCGACCGTGCTCGACCATGGCGGCGAGATTCCGCGCCGCGTCCTCGACCGGCCGCCGCTGCGCGACGTCGTTGATGCCGCCCTGCACGACGAGGACGTTCGCGTCGGTGACGACGTCTTCGACGAATGCTGCGATCTCGTCCGTGCGCTTCCCGTACGCGGCGCGTGTGCGGAAATCGAGCCGCGGATCGCGGGCCGCCGCCCACCATTGCCACTGACTGCGCTCGTCGGGATGCGCGATCGCCGCCCGCACGGTGGGGTCAGGATCCCAGAGCGGCGAGCCGGCGCTGATCGAGTCGCCGACGACGGCGACCACGATGGCCATCTACGCGCGCGGATGCAGCTCGACGACGAGGTCGCAGTCGAGCGCCTCGGCGATGCGCAGCAGCGTGTCGATCCGTGGCGGGCGGCCGCCGCGCTCGAGCCGCGCGATCGCCGACTGCGTCGTGCCGCACAGCTCCGCGAGCTCGCGCTGCGACATGTTCATCTGCACACGCCGCTCGGCCACCTTCTCCGCGATCGCGGCGAAGAAATATCCGCGGTCGCCGGTGACGATCCGCTCGCGCAGGCGGTCGAGCGGCCGCTTCAGCTCGGTGCGGCTGCGGGCTGCTGCCATTCAGGCGAGTATAGCGGTTGTGCTATGTCTCCCACGCGGACGCGGCCCGGGACGAGCACCGCTCCGTAGACGCCGAACGGAAGCGGCTCCGAGACGCCGTCCCGCCGGTACGACGCGAGCGTCACGAGCGTCGGCAGATCGACGACGCCGGTGTCGGGATCGCGCGACGTGATGACGCAGCGTCCGATGTCGCCGTTGAAGACCACCGTCGCCTCGCCGATCCGCACCTCGGCTCCGATCCACGAGTCCTCCTCGTGCGCGTCCACCCCGTCGATCTCGAAGAGCATCCGGAAGCGGCGCCCGTCGATCGCGTCGTCGACGCCCGCCTCCTCGCGCAGCCGGTCGAGCGATCCGCGCGAGACGAGCGACACCGTCCCGCCCCTCGGCGTCCGGTCGACCGCGCCCTCGTCTGCCCAGAGGAACTCCAGCGGCCGGCCGACGTACTCCGAGATCGCCGCCTCCCACGGCCCGAGGACCTTGCGCGACCGTACGCGGTGCCACGAATACAGATTCGCCTCGATCTCGTCGCCGAGCTCGACGACGCCCTCGACGCGCGCGCCGTCGGGAAACGTGAGCGCGAGGCGTCGCGTCGCCTCGTCCCACTCGGGACGGATCTGCAGCAACGAGCCGTCGCGCTTGCCCGCGTACAGCGCGCCGTGCTCGTCGCGCAGCCAGAAGCGGCGGTTGCCGACGACCCCGCCGGGCTCGAGCATCACCTCTTCCGGATGCACGAGGCCGAGCGACTTGACCGGTGCGAGCGAGATGCGGACGACGCGCGGCGCCATGCTAGAAATAGAACGCCGACCAGGCCTGCCACCAGTCGTCTCCGCGGGAGACGAGCGAGGCGGGCCCGGTCACTTCGACGCCGCGCCGGTGGCGGTACTCCTCCAGCCGGTCGGGCGTCGTGAAGACGACTTCGATCTCGCACGGGCGGGCAGGGACGTACGGCCGCACCGCCTTCAGATCCTTCAACGCACTGCTTCGCGCCGTCCTCGATCAGGCGCGCGCGCCTCGACGCGGCGTCTTCGAGCGCGCGCTGAAGCGGCCGAGCCCCTCCTTCACCTCGACCGTCGTCAGCCCGTCGCCGAGCAGCTCGACCGACTCGCGGCAGACGGCGCGGTCGCCGGTGACGAGCACGACCGGGCAGCCCCAGTGGCCGCACAGCGCAGCGTTGATGCCCGTCTCGCCGACGAGCGTCCCGTTGAACCGGAGGCTCTGCCACGCCTGACCCGAGACCGTGTGCGAGAGGACGCCGTCCGGCGTTCCCGCCATCGCGTGCATGCCGACGAAGAGCGCGGCGTCGCAACCCTCCTCGAGGAAAGCCGTGTACTCCGTCCACTCGCTCTGGACGACGAACTCGCAGTCGGGATCGAGCAGGTCGGCGACGAGCGAGTTGAACGTGTAGTCGCCGCCCGCGCCGTGGCAGTCCATGACGACGATCTCGGTCGCGCCCGCAGCCTTCGCGCCGCGAACGGCGGCGTTGATCTCCTCGGTGTAGAGCTTGCGCGCCCTCCTGGTAGAGCGGCAGGTCGCCGCCCGGCCTGGCCCCACTTGACGATGCCGGCGACGCCTTCGATGTCGCTGATGACGTGGACGCGCACGGCGGGAGACTACTCTGCGGCGATGGACACGGGTCTCGCGGGAAAGGTCGTGCTCGTCACCGGCGGCGCCGGCGGCATCGGCTCCGAGTGCGTGCGCGCGTTCGCGGCCGAGGGCGCGCGTGTCGTCGTCCACTACAACACGAGCCGCGAGCGGGCGGAGGCGCTCGCCACGGAGATCGGCGGCATCGCGATCGGCGCCGACCTCACCGACGAGGCGGCGGTGGAGTCTCTGTTCACGCGCGCGCGCGAGGAGCTCGGCGGCGTGGACGTCTGCGCCGCGGTCGCCGGCGTCTGGCCGCGCGACGACGAGCCGGTGTGGAAGCTCCCGCTCGACCGCTGGGAGGAGGTGCTGCGCGCGAACCTGACCGCGACGTTCCTCACCGCGAAGTGGTTCCTGCGCGAGGTGGAGCGCACCGGCCACGGCAACCTCGTCCTCGTCGGCTCCACCGCAGGCCGCTTCGGCGAGGCGGGGCACGCCGACTACGCCGCCGCGAAGTCCGCCATCCAGGTCGGGCTGCTCCTGAGCCTGAAGAACGAGATCGTCCGGATCGCGCCGCTCGGGCGCGTGAACGCCGTCGCGCCGGGCTGGACGTACTCGCCGATGACGCGCGGTGCGCTCGACCCCGAGATGGTCGACCGGCTGACGCGCACGATGCCGCTGCGCAAGGTGGCGGTGGCCGAGGACATCGCCCGCGCCGTGGTCGTCCTCGCCTCCGACGAGCTCTCCGGCCACATCACCGGCGAGCTGGTCACGGTCGCCGGCGGCATGGAAGGCCGGACGCTTCACTCCCTGAGAAAACGAAGCGGCGCTCGAAGCGCCGCCGCGTCCCCCTGCCGCAGAGATGATTGCCGTCAGTCCCCGGGAGGAGTTCCCCCCGTATCGGCAGGAAGGGCGGTCTCCTTGAGCCCCTAGACTTGGCTTGGATGAGCCGGTTTCTCGAGCGGCTGGCGGCGGGCCGCCGATCGTCGCCGACGGCGGCATGGGCGCCCTCCTCGCGAGCGCGGTGCCGCGGCTGCGCTGCCCCGAGGAGGCGAACCTGCGCGCGCCGGAGAGCGTCCTCGACGTCCACCTCGGCTACATCCGCGCCGGCGCGGAGCTGATCGAGACGAACACGTTCGGCGCCAACCGGTCGAAGCTCGCGCAGCACTTCCTCGAGGACGAGTTCGACTCCATCAACAGCGCCGGCGTGCGCCTCGCGCGCGAGGCGCGCGAGGTCTCCGGCCGCGACGTCTTCATCGCCGGCTCCATCGGCCCGGATCCCGGAGCGCGCACTACGCAGAGCAGGCGCGCCTGCTCGAGGGCCGCGGCGCCGACCTGTTCATGGTCGAGACGTTCCTCGATCTCGACGATCTCGAGGCTGCGGTCGCAGCCATCCGCAGCGTGTCGAGCCTGCCGATCGTCGGACTGATGTCCTTCGACGCGGAAGGCGAGACGCTCGCCGGCGTCTCCGCCCGCGTCGCCGGCGAGCGGCTGCGCGCGCTCGGCCTGGCGGCGTTCGGCGCGAATCACGGCGCCGGGCCCTCGGCTGCGCTGCGCGCGCTCGGCGACATGGCCGGCGAGGGCGGCGTGCTCGCTGCGCTCCCGAACGTCGGGCTCGCGAGCATGTCCGGACAGCGGATCGTGTTCCCGCACGCGACGCCGGCGTACTTCGGCGAGTTCGCGGCGCAGGCGCGCGCGCTCGGCGCGGGCATCATCGGCGGCTGCTGCGGGACGACGCCCGCGCAGATCGCCGCCATCCGCGCCGCCGTGGACGACAACCTCGCACCTGCTGCGCCTCTGCTCGTGCGCGAGCGGGCGCAGGCGACCCGCCCGTCGACGACGAGCGGGCGCACCGAGCTCGGGCGGCTCCTCGACGAGGGCACGTTCGTCGTCTCCGTCCAGCTCGACCCGCCGCTCGGCGCAAATCCCGAGGCGCTGATCGAGACGGCGCGCGCCGTGCGCGACTCGAACAAGGCGCAGTTCGTCGACGTCAACGACAACCCGCGCGCGCGTGCGCGGATGAGCGGGATCATGGCGTCGGTCGCGATCGAGCGCTTCACCGGCGTCGAGACGATCCCGCACCTGACGCCGCGCGACATGACGGTCACCGGGCTCGAATCGATCCTGCTCGGCGCGCATGCGGAAGGGGTGCGCAACATCCTCGCCGTCACCGGCGACCCGCCCGAGGCGGGCGACTATCCGGGCCGCGGCGGCGTGTACGAGGTCGACTCGATCGGGCTCGTCGAGCTGCTGGCGTGCTTGAACCGCGGCGAGGATCACCACGGCCGCGCCATCGACGCGCCGACGTCGTTCTTCCCGGGCGTCGCCGTCAACCCGACCGCGGACGACCTCGGGCTCGAGGTGGAGCGCTTCCACCGCAAGGTAGCGGCGGGCGCGCGCTTCGCGATGACGCAGTTCCTCTTCGACCTCGAGCCGCTGTCGGCGTTTCGGGATCGGATCGGCGGCTGGCCGATCCCGGTCCTCGTCGGCGTCTGGCCGATCAGAACGATGGAGCTGCTCGTCCGCGTGCACAACGAGGTCCCGGGCGCGATCGTCCCCGAGCACGTGCAGGAGCGGTACCGCCGGGCCGGCGCGAACGCGCGCGAAGTCGGCGGGGAGATCGGCCGCGAGCTGATCGACGCGGCGCGCGAGCTTGCGCACGGCGTCTACGTGATCGCGCCGTTCCGGTCGCCGATGAACGTCGTCGAGTTCCTGCCCGAGCTTCAGCCCGAGGCGCAGGATCCGGTCGACACGGACGTCGTCCCGGCCGAGTCGAGCACGCGCCGCACGACGGAGGCCGGCACGCCGTAGCCGCCGGGCGCGCCGAGGCGGGCGGCGAAGATCGTCGACTCCACCGCGCCGTTCGCATCGATCGCCGGGCCGCCCGAGTCGCCGTGCTTGATGTCGCCGGCGACAGCGGTGATCGTCCGCGCGACCGGCCCGTTCCCGTACGCGTCCTGCGTCAGCGCGACGGCGGTCTTGCCGATCCGTCCGGGCGTTCCCTGCAGCGGCCCGTCCTCCGGGTAGCCGACGATCTCGACCGCGGCGCCGGGCTGCGGGTCGGCGAGCGGCAGCGGCGACTGCGATCCCAGTCCGCGCACGCTCAGGATGGCGACGTCGTTGTGCGAGTCGAAGCCGACGACGTCGACCGCGTGGAGAACCGCGGAGCCGGGGATCTGGATGCCGGTGTCGTGCTCGCCCGCGACGACGTGGGCCGCCGTGACGACGAGGTCGCGGGTGGCGAACCAGCCGCTGCCCTCGATGCCGACGCCGCACGCGGTGCCGAGCACGCGCACGACGTCGTGCGAGGCGCGCTGGACGTTGGCGTTGCCGGCGATCTGTCCCGTCGGCGGCGTGCTCGGCGGCGTCGGCCCCGCAATCGAGGGGAACGGGTCGATACGCGCGAGCAGGTTCAGCAGCCGTCGCGGCGGAACCGCCTGGTCGAGCCGGCGGACGACCGCCGACCGCTGCACGTCGCGGCGCAGGCTCGACTGGCCGGGAACGAGCAGCGCGGTCGCACTCAGCACCCAGACGAAGACGACGCCGCTCGACCGCGCCGAGCACGAGGCCGCCGAACGAGTCGAGGAAGCGGAACGGCGTGAGGCGCAGACCGCCGCGCACGAACGAGCCCGCGATGCCGGCGAGCGTCTGGAGGAGCACCGCGCCGAGCACCGCGCCGATGAGCCCCGCAACCGGCGTCCAGGCCGAGCCGGCGCCGCCGTGGAGGAGGTGCGGCGCGACCCGGGAGCCGCCGTACGCGCCGGCGACGAGCCCGGCGAGCGAGAGCGCCGTCACGACGAGCCCGCGGCGCATGCCGCCGAGCGCGGTCACGACGACGAGCGCGAGCGCGATCCAGTCGACGACGTTCGGCTTCACCGAGCCAGTCTCGCGGACGGGCTGGACGGGGCCTGGCTACAATGCGCCGTCCCCGGGGGCGTAGTTCAGCTGGTTAGAACGCCGGCCTGTCACGCCGGAGGTCGCGGGTTCGAGTCCCGTCGCTCCCGCTCTAGGAACCCACTTGTACAGCGGGTTTCTTCGTTCATAGCGTTGGCACGGGAACTGCCAGGACTCGGATTGGCAAGTCGATTGGCAAGTCGAGAGTACGCCCGCCTGCTGAGTCGAGCGCCTCTTACGGTCACGATCCCGAGCTGCTGCTCCGGCAGACGAACCGGTCGTGCTGCACGAGGTGGCACATCAGTTCGGCATCAGCGACCTGCGGCAGGTCGAGCTCGACCGGTATTGACAAACAAAGAGGGCCCGGCCGAAGCCGAGCCCTCTCCGAAGTCCTGCATGGGTCGAGTTACGCGACCGCGATGCCGTTCGTATGAGCGACGACCTTGCCGCTCGTGATCTTGGGCTGGTTCGGGATGAGCGACTCGAACTTCTCGTCGCGGATCCACGTGCTGACTGTCTTCGTCGACTCCTCAGCCTGCTCAGGAGTCTCGAAGAGACCGAGCGAGCTGAAGACGCCATTGCTGGCCTCGATCAGGTAGTAGCCCTTGAAACCGGGCAGCTTGCGCAGCTCGGGGACGAGGGTCTCGTTGACCTTGCCGGTCAGCTCGGTCGCGCGATTCTGGTCCACGCCTTCGTAACGGCGAATGGTCGCAAACATGTTGCTCCTAACTTCATCCTTCAGGGCAGAGAAGCCCGAATCGAACTCCCTGCGACGCACAGGCCAGGTTTGAGAGCCTTGACGGCTTCAACGCTAGAACCAACGCGCTGGTGGGCACCATAGCCGCGATTCCTGTCTTCTGCGGTCCAGAGGCCCCGTCGGGACCCCATGACGCCGCTTGCCAACGCGATTAACGGAACGCACGGCTCGGTGGCGTCGCGCCGCACTCGCCGTCGTGATTCTGGTGACGACGCGGTTCAAGCGGATCAGCAAGACCTTCAGCATCCAGACCGCGCGCTCGCTGCACTTCCTCGTGCTCGTCTGGTTCCTGGTCTTCATCGTGATCCACACGGCGATGGTGTTCACGACCGGCCTGCTGACCAACCTCAACCACATGTACCCAGGACGCAACGACCACGGCTGGCTCGGGCTCTGGCTCTTTCTCGCGTCAATGGTGATCTTCGTCGCCGGCTGGGCGGCCGCGACGCCGTTCACGCTGCGACACCCGCGAATCGTGCAGCGCGTCGGGCAGGCGATCGTCGGACCGGTTCAGCACCTCTTCGAGCATCTCGATCCCAAGCCGGGTCAGTACGGTGAAGCAGACATCTCCCCGTACTTCTGGCACAACGGCCAGTATCCGCACTCCGACGAATACAAGGCGCTCTTCGACGGCCACTTCATCGACTATCGGCTGCGCATCGACGGCCTCGTCGGCAATCCCGTCGAGCTCGACCTCGCGCAGCTGCGGGCGCTACCCCATCATGAGCAGATCACACAGCACTTCTGCATCCAGGGCTGGTCCGGGATCGCGAAATGGGGCGGCGTCTCGATGCAGACGATCGTCGATCTAGTCGAGCCGCGGCCGGACGCGCGATGGGTCGTCTTCTACTCCCTCGGCGAAGGAGCCGACAAAGGCATCTACTACGACGCCCACCCGATCGAGCACATGCGCCACCACCTGACGATGCTCGCCTACGACATGAACGACCAACCCCTGTCATTCGGACACGGCGCTCCACTGCGGCTCCGCAACGAGATCGAACTCGGATTCAAACAGGTTAAATGGGTCAACGGCATCGAATTCGTCGCCAACTACTCCGAACTCGGAAGCGGCCACGGCGGCTACAACCAAGACCACGAGTTCTTCGGCTACCGACAGTCCATCTAGGAGAAGCAGGGAGGGAACGCGGTGAAGCGCTGGCATCTACCGACGCTCGAGGCGTCATCCGACAAGCGCACCGCCCGCGAGCCCGGCGCCGACGCGCCGCGCGTCCCATCCGTCGGCGCGCAAAAACCTCGCGTTCTGTTCTCCTCACCGCAGTGCCGGCTCATCGCACTCGACTTGGGCGCCGGGGAAGAGCTATCCGACCACCACGTGCGCGAGCGTGCAGTCGTGCAGGTGATCTCCGGCCGCGTCGCGATCGACGCCTCCGGCGAGACCGTCGAGTGCGAGGCCGGAACACTCGTGACGTTCGACCCCGGCGAGCGCCACGCGGTCCGCGGGCTCAAGGATGCGCGGCTGCTCTTGGTGCTCGCGCCGTGGCCGGCCGCAGACCAGAACACAACGGAAGAGCCACACACTCAGCATCTGCCGGCAAACGCAACAACCGAACCGATGGATGGACCATCTTGACCCCTCTCCACGGGGAAGGTCTCCAGATCAAAGCCAACGGCAACCCAGATTCCGACGTAGCCGTTAGCCCACGTCCGAAAGCTTCTGTACTACACGTGCGATCTCCCGGATAGCCTTCTCGAGCGCCTCGGCCTGCACTGCGAGTTGGTGGATTGCTAGGGAAGTCGGCGTCGTCAACACCAGCGGGCTTCCCCATACAAGCGGCACCTTGCCAGCTTGGATCAGCGTGTCCACTCGCTCGATCAGCGTATCCGCCACGGTTTCCGATGAGGCCGACACGTCCGCGGACCTGCTTTCCAACGGGGTTGATCCCGTCGGAAACTCGGCGACGCGCGCATGGATGGGCATCATGTCCGCCTTCCGTTTCTCTCTGCACCAGACTGCACCGCCTTCAACGCTCTCCGCATCGGTGGAAATCGCGGATCTTCACGGTGACCGCCCGCGGTCGCGGCAGTCACGGACGCGGGTGAGCCGCCGCGTGACCGGCGCTGGTGCAGGAGCTGCGGTCTCGGTTCAGACGCTTGAGCGCCGGTAGAAGTACGACGTTGCGGAGTTCGGCGAGCGCGAGGTAGGTGGCGGCGCAAGCAGCTCCTCGTCGACCTCGTCGGTGGGGATCGCCAGTTCGGAGCAGTCGTAGAGCATGTTTCGGGATCCGGAAGGATCCATGCACGTGCACCGCTCTCGTCGCCGGAGCCACCGAAACCGGTCGCATCCGACAGTGGCGGCTTCCGGAGCTCGTGCGCGCAGGATATTTCCCGTCTCAGGCACTCCTCCTCAGCGGCCGCCGTGACGTCGACGTGCATACCGCCGTCCGTCTGCTCCGACACGGCTGTCACCCGACACCGCATTCCGCATCCTCCGATGAGTCGGATCGTCTGCTCAGTGGAGGGGTGCAGGCGACCGGCGACACACGCCGTGCTCAAGATCGTGAGCGACCGTACGGGAATTGCAGGCTTCCGACTCGACGGATCCTCTGCGGTAGCCATCTCCGCCGACTCCAGCTCAGCGGCTTGCCGGCCGGGCTGCTCGCGCGTTCGTGAATCGAACGCCGCCCGCCGGGCCGCAGCCGGACCCGGCGGCCGGAGTGCCCTTCCCTCTCATTGGGCCGACGGAGCCCCCTCCCCGGGGTGCCGCACCGACAGGGACATCCGAGTCCCTATCGATGCAGCTCGGGATGACGCTCAGTCGACTGCGATGTCGACCAGCTCGGCGTCGGCGGCAGTGAGCAGGTCCACCGTCCGCAGCCGCAACGACGTGTCGTGCACTCCCGCCTCCAGCACGACGTGTTCGTGCTCGACCAGTCGACGGTCGACAACGACGCGGTCGCCCGCGGGGCCGCCGAACGGCGGCACCGCGCCGAGCTCGAACTGCGGATAGGCACTGACGAGCTCGGGCTCGCTCACGAGCGTCGCACGCTTCGCGCCCAGCTCTTTCGCGAGCGCCGCCAGATCGAGGCGCATCGACGCCGGGACGACAGCGCGCACACAGGCGCCTTCGTCGTCACGGGCGATCACGGTTTTCGCCACGGTCTGACCGAGCACGCCAAGAGCGCGCGCCTCGCTCGTCGCGGTCATCGTTCGCCGGTGGGACAGCAGCTCGAATTCGATTCCGGCGTCTTTGAGAACCTCGACGAGCTCGACGGTCGCCGTGGCGAGATCGTTCTTCGGCTTTCGCCGTCGCCGATGCTTTCGCCCGGTGTGGATCGTCGTGCCCTCGCCGGGGTAGAAGATGCTCTCGTGCTCGTCTTCCCAGCGCACGAGGTAATGGGGATGGCCGGCCATGCCGAGCACTTCGACGATCTCTCCTAGTCGGCCCGGGTCGCCGACGCGACGTCCGCTTACCTCAACGACGTCGCCGACGGTGGCTCCGACCTGCCGCGTAACGGTCACGTCCGCCTCCTTTCAGACCACGATTCACAGGGTGACGCCGGGAGCGGCCGGGCGCATCGGGGTACGCCCCGATCGGGGCTCGGTTCTGCTTTGCCGCGCTGTGGCTGCGTCCTCATCCTCTAGCCCGAGAGCTCGAGGCGCGGATACCGGGAAGTACGGATGGCCCCGGCCCGGCTATGTGCGAGCCTGTCTTTGGACACGGCAAGCAAGAGGGGGTGTCCAATGGTCGAACGCCTCCGATCGCTCGCGGTCGGTTTCGTTGGGACATACCCGCCTACTCGGTGCGGGATCGCGACGTTCACGGCCTCTTTGGCTCGGGCGATCGTGTCGGTGAATCCGTATTGTCGGTTCGGAGTCGTCGTCTGCGTCGACCCACATTCGGGCACGTTTGGTTCGAGTGAGGTTGTCGCTCAGCTCGTGCGCGGTTCGGCCGCTTCTCGCGCGGCCGCCGTTGAGCGTCTGAACGAGTTCGACGTCGTCGTCGTTCAGCACGAGTTCGGGATCTACGGCGGCGAGGACGGCGGTGAGGTGCTCGATCTGGTCCGTGAGGTGCGCGTGCCGGTGATCGCCGTGCTGCACACGGTCCCCCGGCGTCCGACGCTCGGCCAGCGCGGGTCCTCGAGGAACTCGCTGTCCTGGCCGACCGAGTCGTCGTGCAGAGCGCAGCCGCCCGCACCCGTCTGCTCGAGCAGTATGTCGTCGATGCCGCGAAGCTGCGAACGATTCCGCACGGAGCACACGACGATCGCTCCGCGCCGCCGCCGACGCGTGACGGCTGCCGCTCACCGGTTGTCATGACCTGGGGCCTGTTCGGTCCCGACAAGGGGATCGAGTGGGGCATCGACGCGATCGCGCAGCTCGCCGACATGAAGCCGCCGCCGCGGTACGTGGTTGTAGGGCAGACACATCCGCGGGTACTGGAGACGCAAGGGGAGGAATACCGCGATACGCTCGTCGCGCGTGCGGCCGCGCGCGGCGTGGGAGACTTGGTCGAGTTCGACAACGCCTACTACGACACGGCGTCGCTCCTCGAGCGCGTTCGCCGAGCCGACATCGTGCTCCTGCCGTACAGCTCGCGTGAACAGGTCGTCTCGGGTGTGCTCGTCGAGGCGATCGCGTCGGGGAAGCCGGTCGTCGCCACGGCCTTCCCGCACGCCCAAGAGCTGCTCGCGGTGGGATCGGGCATCGTCGTGCCACACGAGGATCCCGAGGCGATCGCGGACGCGATACGCAGCCTGTTGGTCGAGCCGGAGCGTCTATCCCGCACCGCGGCAGTCGCCCGCCGCCAAGCACGCACGTTCTTCTGGGAGAAGGTCGGCGAGCGGTATCTCGCGCTGGCAGCAGAGCTCACACGGTCGGCGACCAAGGCTCGCGCGCCGCAGCTTCCGGCTCCCCGGTTTGAGCATCTGCTCGAAATGAGTGACGGCGTCGGCGTTTTCGAGCACGCCAAGTTGACGGCGCCGCGCCTCGAGCACGGCTACTGCACCGATGACGTTGCCCGCGCCCTGGTCGCGCTGATGCGAGAGCCGACGCGGCCGGCGCAGCTCGAACGCCTCGCCGCAATCTGCCTCGCCTTCCTCGAGCGAGCTCAATGTTCCGACGGCCGCTTCCGCAATCGGCTCTCGGTCGAGGGCCAGTGGCTGGACGCTGTCGGCTTCGACGACACGACAGGGCGTGCGCTCTGGGCCGCCGGTACGACCGCTGCACTGGCGCGCAGCTCCGCGCAGCGCGAGCGGGCGCTCGCCCTCTTCGAGGCCGGTGCGGAGTTCCGCACCTCGTCGCCGCGCGCTAACGCGTTCGCGGCGCTCGGCGCGGCCGCACTCCTCGCGACCGCCGCACCCCCCGCCGCGGCCTATGCGCTGCTCGAACGAGCAACCGCCGGGCTGGGACGCGTGCTGCCCGACCCGGAATGGCCGTGGCCGGAGACTCGGCTCGCCTATGCCAACGCCGTGCTCGCCGAAGCACGGATTGCCTACGGCGCAGTGCTCGGCGACGATCGCCTCCTGGTAGAGGGGCTTGACCTGCTCGCGTGGCTCGTCCGAATTGAAACCCGAGGCGACCATTTCAGCTTCACGCCGGTCGGCGGCTGGGCACCAGGGGAGCCGCGACCGGGATTCGATCAACAACCGATCGAGGCCGCGACAATGACGGACGCATGCGCCCGGGCATTCGACGTCACCGACGACAAGACATGGGCGGAGACCGCGCTGCGCGCGGCCGCCTGGTTCCTCGGCGCCAACGACGTCGGCGCATCGCTCCTCGACGCGGTCAGCGGGGGCGGCCGCGACGGGCTCGAGCCGGACGGAGTGAACGAAAACGAGGGCGCCGAGTCGACGCTCGCTCTGATCACGGCGCTCCAGCAGGCGCGCCGGCTTCAGGCGGCCGCGCGCAGCGCGACGACGAGCGCCGATGTGCTCGACGCTGGCCGCGCCGACGCAGCGGTCGGCTGCGCCGTAGGTGAGGTAGATCGTGCCGTCGGGCCGCGGACCGCGCCCTGGACGAAGACGACGTCGTCGACGTCGCCGCTGCGCTCCCACGGAAGCTCCGGCTTCATGATCGGGTCGGGCAGCGAGGCCTGCGACGCGGCCGGTCTCGTCGTCGAGCAGCGCGACCTTGATCGTGTACTGCGAGTCGGCGTCGCGCTCGTGGTAGAAGAGCAGCAGCCCGGCGTCGGTCTGCGACCGGCGGTGCGCCCGCGCCGACGCCGAGCGCGCCGTGCGCGGGAAGGATCAGCGTGTGCCGCTCGAGCTCGCGCAGGTGCTCGTCCCAGTAGTCGGTCTCGGCTCGTAGAGATCGTCGAGCGAGTCGAAGAGCGCGAGCTGCATGTCCGGGTGGATGCGGTGGACCAATGCGATGCGGCCGTCGCGGAGGTTGAAGATGACCGCGTCCTTGTCCGGCAGCCCGTCCGGCCCGATCACGCGGCCCGAGTTGTGGTTGAGCTCGAAGCGGCCGTCCGCGTAGACGAGCCGGTGCATGCCCACCTGCCAGGGCAGCCCGGACTCGGGCGTGAGGCAGATGCGTATAGGTCATCACCACGTGCTCGGTGCCGCCGCTTCGACGCGCTGCACCCGGGGATCCTCGAGGCAGTGCACCCGTCGCGGCGAGCCGCGCCGCGAGCACCTGCTGGAATCGTAGTCGAAACCGTCGCTCGAGGTGAACACGAGCACGTCGGAGACGTAATCGAGAAACCGCGGCCCGGAGCCCGGGTTGCGGCGGTAGCCATCCCGCACGCCGCGGGCGAAGAGATGGAAGACGGCCGACGTGAGGATCACGCCCGCGTTGAAGATCGGCCCGTAGCCGGGCACCGAGCCGGACTCGACCATCGGCGCGTCACCCACACGCCACGGCAACGGCGCCCGGACGACGTCCGGCCAGGTCCGTCATCATCGCAACGGTCTATAGAAGGAATCGGCTACGTGGAGGAGGTGACGAGTTGATGCCCTCGGAACTCTTCCAACGCTACCAGGGGAACCCGATCCTGAGCGCCGCCGACTGGCCGTACACCGTCAACGCGGTCTTCAATCCCGGCGTCACCCGTCTCGGCTCCGAAACGCTCCTGCTCGTGCGCGTCGAGGACCGCAGCGGGCCTCTCCCATCTCTGCGTCGCCCGCAGCCCCGACGGGCTCGCGGACTGGACGATCGACGCCGACCGGCGCCTGCTACCCGACCTCGACTCGGAGCCCGAGCGTTTCGGGATCGAGGACGCGCGCATCACCTCTGCGGCGACGAGTACATGATCGTCTACACCGGCTACTCGAACGCCGGGCCGCTCGTCTGCCTCGCCTCGACCCGCGACTTCGAGTCGTTCGAGCGACGCGGAACACTGATGCCGCCCGAGGACAAGGATGCGGCGCTCTTCCCGTGCACCTTCGGCGGCCGCTGGGCGCTCATCCACCGGCCGGTCGCGATCGAAGCCGAGACACGCAGCGCACATCTGGCTGTCGTGGAGCCCCGACCTACGCCATTGGGGCGACCACACGATCCTCCTCCCCGCCCGCGAGGGCGGCTGGTGGGACGCACACAAGGTCGGCCTCTGCCCGCCGCCGCTGCTTACCGAACGGGGCTGGCTGCTGCTCTACCACGGCGTTCGCGTCACCGCCGCCGGCTCCCTCTACCGGCTCGGACTCGCCTTGCTCGACACCGATCATCCAGAGCGCATACTCGCACGGTCGAGCGAGTGGATCTTCGGCCCCGACGCCCCTACGAGCGCTCCGGCGACGTCAGCGACGTCGTCTTCCCCTGCGGCTGGGTGCTCGACGACGACGGCGACACGCTGCGCGTCTACTACGGCGCCGCCGACAGCTCCGTCTGCGTCGCCACCGCGAGCCTGGCGGCCCTCCTGGCCTGGCTCGAACGCCACCAGTCCTGATATCGAGCCGGAGAACCCGTCGCGAGTAGGTCGAACCTTCACCCGGAGGGCGGCAGGAAGAACCAGCCGAACGCCTCCCCAGTGAAGCGGACGACAGCGATACCGACTCGACGAAGGTCAATGAAGGAGGCCGCGCACGAGGGCTCCTTCATTCTCCTGCCGGGTAAGGCATATGTCCTCAAGCTCGTGGCGCGATGCAGGCGCGGTGGGGAAACCACCAGCCACGTCCGGCAGCACGCTGATGCGACGGCCGCGAATCTCGGCGACGATGCGGTCCTACAGTCAAGAGGGAGTGACCATGAACACGCTGATTCTCGCTACCGATGGCTCGCCTTCGGCGCAGCATGCAGCCGAGAAGGCGGTCGAGCTCGCGCACGCGACCGGCTGGCCCCTTCGAGTCGTGTCGGCTTGGCAAACACCGATACTCGCGGGTAGCTACTTCGGGTATGCCATTCCGGCGGAGTACTCGCCCGATCTGCTCGAAACGGAGCGCCAACACGCTTCGGACGCGGCCGCCGCGGCGGTTGATCAGGCGCAGGCGCTCGGACTCGTCGCGCAGGCAGAAGTTCGGCATGGCGATCCGGTCGAGGAGATCTGCGCCGCTGCAACGGATGCCGACGCGGCGCTGATCGTCCTAGGGGCGCACGGCTGGGGCACATTCAAGCGACTGGTTTCGGAAGCGTCTCAACCGGCGTGCTCCACCACGCACCGTGCGGTGTCCTCGTCGTCCGCGGCACACCCCAGACAACGGAATCTCCGCACGCTGGATCGATCACCGAACGCGCAACCTGAGGCCGCGGGACGGGCGTCACGTCACCGTCTCTGAAGAGCGTCGGCGACGACAGGCATCTGCCGCCGGCTGCATGAGGCGCAGAGGCGTCCGCGAGGCCGGCGGCCGCTGGTTCGAGTCCCGTCGTCCCGTTCGAGGCCCGCGAGCCGGCGGTTCTCTGTCCACGGATCTGCCCGCCCTTGCCGTCAACCGCCTTTCTCGGCCCCTGGATCTTCCAGGAGGAAGAACGGTCGGCCGACGTGCGCCTCGAAGCGGACGTACCTGTCCATCCGTATTCCGTCGGCGGACTCTCGAGTTCGCTGGATCATCTCGACGACGACTTGGGGGTCGTCGACCTCGAACATCAAATAGAACGTGAATCGCGATGACCCCGGCTCGCCGACCATGAAGAGGTCGTCGTCGAGGGTCGCAACCATACGCGCGCCGAGCTCTAGCCACTCCTCCATGAGTCTCCGGAAGCGGCCGATGACCCGCTCGCGTTCGTCGTCGGCGACGATGTCGTAGTACGCGGAGGTCATCGCGCCGAGCAGGATCGCCCGCTTCGGGTCAGTGCTCCTGGCGTAGACCATGCCGTCACTCATTAGAAGATCTGCTCGCGCATCTTCAACGGGCCTTGGAGCCGCTCCGGCCTGTAGTCGTGGAGATCGATCGAACTGGCGCCGGTCGTGATCAGCTCGGCGATGGCCTGACATGCCCCAGGGCCGTTCATATAGCCGTGACCGCTGAAGCCGCTCGCGACGTACGCGTTCGCCGCGCCGGGGACGCGCCCGAGCACGGGCTGCAGGTCCGGAAGCAGGTCCATGACGCCGGAGGAGGACCGTGGACTCGGGCAGCCTTGAGCTGCGGGACGAGCCGTGCCAACTGGGCGAGTTGGTAGAGCCGGTCGCGCGGATCGGCGGGCGGTTCGTATCGCTGCGGGAACACAACTTCGCCGTTCTGGGCGCGCATCGTTGCAACCTTCGCCGCGAGCTCGAGCTTCAAGCCCTTCGGGTCGAGTCGGAAGGAGACGTCCTTTCGGTTCTGCCACAGTGCAGGCGCCCAGATCCTGACGTCTCGGAAGTCATGCAGGCTGAGGTCGTGCAGCATCGCCGAGTACCGATACCCGCCGGTGATCCGGATCGTGCCGTTGCGGTTCTGCTTCGCACCGAACGTGGAACCGCGAACGAAGCCGGGGATCGTGCCGGAGGCATCGGCCCGGTCTCCACGGCCGGAGCGCGAACGCGCTGCATCGGGATGTGGAAGCCAAGCTGGCGGCAAAGATCCGGTGACCAGAGGCCTGCAGCGATCACCACGTCTTGGGGATGGAGCAGGCCGCCCCGCGTCTTGACGGCGGTGATGCGGTCGCTCGCCATCTCGAAGCCTGTCACCATTTCGCCGCACCGGATCTCGATGTCGCGCTGCTGCGCGATCTGCCGGAGAGCGTTTATGACCATCAACGCGTCGACGTGCCCACCGTGACGCACGTCGACGGCGACAAACTCTCCTTCGAACTGTGGGAAGCGTTCGCGCGCCGCGGTAGCGTCCAGCAGTTCGCTGCCCGGGTACCCGGCAGTTGCCTGCCATGTCGCTCGCTCGACCTCGAGCCATTCGCGATCGCGGTCGTCCGCGATCACGATGTACCAGCCCTCTGCATTGAGATCGATGCCGTGTCCCCACCGTTCCTCAAACGTCGACCATTGCTCTGCGGAGACACGAAGCAGCGACGATGCAGGATTCGGCTCCCCGCCGGGAAGATTGATTGCGGCAACCGAGCGCCCGGACTGCTCGAAGCCGAGGTCGTCCTTCTCCAGGACTGCAACGCGCGTGCCGCGTTCCGCCAATTCGACGGCGGTCAGGAGCCCGATCAATCCACCGCCGATGACAACAACGTCGGGCTGGGTCGTCAATGGACGATCTCGGTCGCAAAGCCAACGACGATGGCCGTCGCGTCGGAATCGTTTCGCATCGTGTGCGGGTGGGACGACGGCCAGACGACGCACTGGCCCTCCCGCAGCTCGTACTCGGCGTCGTTGACCACGAGTACGAGCTCGCCCTGCGCGACGTAGGCGACGTCGATGCCTGCGTGCGTGATCGAGTCGTCGAAGCCGGAGTGCGGCGCGAACGACGCAACGAGGAGCTCGAGCTGCGAGCCGGGGATCCGGAAGGCGGAGAACCGGACGCCGTCGCCGCGGGCGCCTTCCCGGGCCGGCGCGACAAAGCGCGGAGTCGCCTGCCGGAGCGAGTATCCGAGCAGCGAGGCGACGTCGTGGTCGAGGGCCTGCGCAACGAGGGCCAGCCGTCCGAGCGCGATGTCGGAGCTTCCCCGCTCGACCGCCCCGAGGAAGGAGGGTGAGAGCCCGGCGGCGGCGGCGAGCGCCCGTACGGAAATGCCTCGCTGCGTCCGCAGCCGCCTGATTACGGCGCCCACGTCGGGAGCCGCGACTGCCGGCTTGACCTCCATCGGCCGAGCATAACCCGGTCCTTGCCTTTGCGCGAAATATCGGTCAGTGTTGCAACATTCTGGCCGCCGCCCGCAGCGGGGGCCGCACGAGCGAGAGGAGGGAGTCCCAGTGCTCACGTCGAGAAGGGCCAGGCGGGCAGCAGCCACGCTCCTCGTTGCCGGGATCGCCGGCGGAGTGGCCATGTCGGCGTCGACGGCGAACGCCGCGAAGTCGAGCTGCTCGTTCACCTTGCGAATCGGCGACGTCCTGCCGTTCACGGGCGGCCTTTCCGCCTACGGCGGAAACATGGAAAAAGCCGTCAAGCTCGCGATCACGCTCCAGAACGCGGCGCTGAAGAAGGCAGGCCTGTCGAAGCAGATCAAGGTCGTGCTCGTCGACTCACAGGACGGGCAAACGCAGGCGGCCGCGGCGGTCGAGGCCGCGAAGAAGGAAGTCGGTGAGCACGTCGACGTGATCATCGGGGAGATGGCGTCGGGCGCCACGATCCCGATGGCGCAGTCCGTGACGATCCCGGATCACATCGTCCTCATCTCACCGACGGCCAGCGCACCGCAGCTGACCGCGCTCAAGGGCGGCAAGGGCTGGGTTTTCCGCACGTATCCGTCGGACAACCTGCAGGGAAGGGTGCTCGCAGAGGCCGCACTGCAGAAGTTCGGCAAGGGCGCGACCGTCAACGTCGGCGCGCGCAACGACGCGTTCGGCACCGCACTCGAGCAGCTCTTCGTCGCACAGTGGAAGTCGCTCGGCGGGAAGGTCGGCGTCAACATCTCCTGGAACCCCGACCAGCCGACGTTCGACACCGAGGCCGGACAGCTCGTTTCGGGGAATCCCGCCGGTTGGGTCATCATCGACTTCCCGGAGACGTTCCTGAAGTTCGCGCCGGCGCTCATCCGCACCGGTACGTGGGACCCGACGAAGACGCTCATGACCGAGGCGCTCAAGGACGCGCCGACGCTGGACAAGATCGGCCAGCCCGTGCTCGGCCTCTCCGGCACCGCGGCCAGCGCGGCAGGCGGGCCGGCAGGCGCGGCATTCCACTCCCTGTGGAACGCCGACGTCAAGGGCGCGCAGCCGTACACCGGCTTCGAAGGCACCGCCTTCGACGCCGCGAACGTCGCGTTCCTGGCCGCGATGAAGGCGTGCTCCGCGTCGCCGGCGAAGATCGGGGCGAATCTCGTCTCCGTCTCGGGGCCTCCCGGTGCCAAAGGTGACGTTCAAGCAGCTCGGCACTGCGATCTCGCTGCTGAGCAAGCACAAGGACGTCAACTACGAGGGTGCCTTCAGCCCGGTCGACTTCGCCGCCGACGGCGACATAAGCTCGGCCGTGTACGAGATCTGGCGTTACGACGGGAACAGCAAATTCAGCACCCTGAAGACATTCACGTTCAAGGGCAAGTGACACGCGTGACCCTGCGGGACGGCGGCGGCTTCGAGGAAGCCGCCGCCTACTCCCGCGCCGTCCGCATCGGGCAAGCACGTCGCAGTCAGCGGTACGGCGCCGATGGGACGACGGTGCGGTCCTCCACGCGGGCGACGCTTACGCACAGACGCGGGTCGCGATCGAGAAGGCGCTCGCCGCCGCGGCCGAGCTCGGGGCGACGCCGGAAGACGTGATCCGGACGCGCATACTGCTCGCTGCGGGCTGCGACTGGCAAGCCGCGGTGCGGGCGCACCGCGAGGCATTCGCCGGCATCGATCCAGCGAACACCTCGTACTACGTCGCCGGGTTCATCCCGGAAGGTGTGCTCGTCGAGTTCGAGCTCGACGCGATCGTGCCCGACCCACCGAGATAGAGCTCGACCACCGCGGGGATCGTCGAGCAGCTGCCGACCGGGGCCGGTGTAGGCGTTCTTGCCCGTGTCGAGGACGTAGCCCGTATCGGCGAGCGCGAGGGCGCGGCGCGCGTTCTGCTCGACCATGACGATGGCGATTCCGAGCGATCGGATCTGCACGAGCTTGTCGAACACGAGGTCGATCGCGATCGGCGAGAGACCGGCCGACGGCTCGTCGAGCAGCAGAAGCCGCGGACGCGTGACGAGCGCGCGGGCCAGCGCGACGAGCTTCCGCTCGCCGCCCGAAAGCGATCCGGCCCGCTGCCGGCGCCGGTCGACGAGGAGCGGGAAGACGTCGAGCACACGGTCGATCTCACGCTGCCGCTCGCCGCGCGGCAGCACGAGCGCGCCGACGTGGAGGTTCTCCGCGATCGTCAGCGTCGGGAAGACGTTCTCGACCTGCGGGACGAAGTTCATCCCGCGGCGCGTCAGCTTGTCGGAACGCTCGCCGGTGACGTCCTCTCCCTCGAAGTGCACCGACCCGCCCCGCGGGCGCAGCATGCCGTACACGGCCTTGAGCAGCGTCGACTTCCCTGCACCGTTCGGGCCGACGACCGCGACGATCTGGTCCGCGGCAGCGACCAGGTCGATGCCTCGCACGATGAGCGCGTCGTCGTAGCCGGCCTCGAGCGAGGCCACCTCGAGCAGCGGCGCGCTCACCGCGTCGTCCCGAGATAGGCATCGACCACCTGATCGTTCGCGCGCACCTCGTCAGGCGTCCCGACGGTGAGGACGCGGCCCTGATTCATGACGACGACACGGTCGGCGGGCCTGCATGACGAAGTCGAGGTCGTGCTCGACGATCAGGAACGTGAGGCCGCGGTCACGGCGCACGGCGAGGATGTGCTCGAGCAGCTGCACACGCAGGATCGGCGCGACGCCCGCCATCGGCTCGTCGAGGAGCACGAGGGTCGGCTCGAGCATGAGCACCCGCGCCAGGTCGAGCAGCTTGCGCTGGCCGCCGGAGAGCGTGCCGGCGTACTCGTGCATGTACGACTCGAGGCCGACGAGCGCGAGCAGCTCCTGCGCACGTTCGAGTCCCCGTTGCTCATGCGCGCGTGCAGCACGCGGCCGGAACAGAACGCCCGTCAGCCGCTCTCCAGGATGCGCCGTCGTCGCGAGGAGCAAGTTCTCCAGCACGCTCATGCGAGTGAGCACCCGCGCAGCCTGGTAGGTGCGAACAACGCCGGCGCGCGCGACGCGATGTGCCGGCCGGCCTTCGATCCGCGTACCGGCGAACACGATTCGCCCGGAGGTCGGCTTCAGCGAGCCCGCGATCGTCGCGAACAACGTCGACTTGCCGGCGCCGTTCGGACCGATGAGACCGGTGATGGAATGCTCTTCCACGGCGAACGTGGCGCCGTCGACCGCGCGCACGGCGCCGAAGGTGCGCACGACGTCCTCGACCTCGAGCAGCGCGCTCACTCGAGCACCATCTCCCGCCGCTTGCCGAGAAGCCCCTGCGGGCGCAGGACGACGAGCACGATGATGATGAGGCCGATGATGATCAGGCGGATGTAGGCGCGCTCGTCCGACGCGACCCATGTGAACGGGGGGAAGTTCAGGAAACGCGTCCCGGCGAAGATGAAGCCGAAGACGAGAGCCCCGACCGGAACCGACCAGACTCGCCCGAGCCCGCCGAGCAGCAGGATCATCCAGGCGAAGAAGGTCAGCAGCGGCTGGAAGTCGTCGGGGCTGAAGAACGAGAACTCCCACGCGTAGAACAGCCCGGCGATGCCCGCGAGCGCTGCGCCGAGCGCGAGCGCCTGCAACTTGTACGCGAAGACGTTCTTGCCGAGCGAGGCGGCCGCGTCCTCGTCGTCGCGAATCGCGCGCAGCACTCGCCCCCACGGCGTCCGCAACGCGAGCCAGCAGAGCGTCAGCAGGACGATGGCGACCACCCAGACGATGACGAGCATCGTCGTGTCGCCGGTCGAGATGCCGAGCGCATGCCCGACGTGCGTCTGGAAGCTGCTCCAGCCGCTGTTGTACTCGCTCGCGGTCCCGACGGCGCCGAGCGCGATCGTGCCCTGCGACCCTCCCGTCAGCGACGTGTCGTTCGTCGCGACGTATCGGATGATCTCGCTGAAGGCGATCGTCACGATCGCGAAGTAGTCCGCGCGGAGACGCAGCGTCGGCAGCCCGAGGAGGAGCCCGCCGGCGGCGGCGGCCGCGATGCCGAGCGGCGCGGCGAGCCACGTGCTCCAGCCTTCCTTCACGACGAGGATCGCCATCGTGTACGCCCCGATTGCCATGAATCCGACCTGGCCGAAGTTGAGGAGCCCGGCGAAGCCGAACTGCACCTGGAGACCGAGCGCGAGAATCGTGTAGATGCCGGCGACGACACAGACGAATGCCCAGAAGCCGCCGCTGAAGAGGACGCTCATCCGGCCCTCGCCTGTCCGAAGAAGCCCTGCGGGCGGATGAGGAGCGCGAGTGCGAGCACGCCGAACGCGACCACGGGCTTGTACACGGGATTGACGCCGCCGGCGAAGCCGGACCACGTCGACACCTCCTGCGCGAGCCCGAGCGCGAGGCCGCCGAGAAGCGCGCCGTAGGCGCTGCCGATACCGCCGAGCACGACGGCGGCGAACACCGGCAGCAGGAGCTGGAAGCCGAAGTTCGGGTCGAACGAATACTCGACCATCGCGGCGAGCACACCCGCCAGCCCGGCGAGGAGCCCGGAGATCAGCCACGCCACTCGCGTCGCGCCCGCGACGTCGATCCCCGCGACCGCCGCGAGCGCGCGGTCGTCCGCCATCGCCCGCAGCACGCGCCCCCACGTCGTCAGCGCGAGGAACAGCCCGACGAGCACGATCGTCACTGCGGCCGTTGCGATGGCGATCACCTGCGCTTCCGACAGGCGAACACTGCCGAGGACGATGACGCGGTACGGGTTCACGGTGTAGCTCCGCGGCGCGGAGCCGGCGGCGAGCAGCAGCGACTGGCGAAGTACGAGCGCGAGGCCGATCGACGCGAGGAAAAGGCTCATGAAGCCCGCCCGCCGCGCGCGCATCGGCTTCCACAGGACCACGTCGAGCACGAGCGAGAGCGCGGCGGTCGCCGCCATGCCCGCGAGCGCGGCGACGATCATCGACTGGTGCAGCGGCCCGTTCACGGCGAAGGCGACGAACGCGCCGAAGGCCATGAAGTCTCCGTATGCGAAGTTGACGAGCCGGAGGAGCCCGTACACGAGCGAGACGCCCACGGCTGCGATGGCGTACACCGAGCCGGTGACGAGTCCGTTGGCGACGAGCTGCAGGAACACGTCAGACGAGCTGCGGCTCCGGCACGAGCCTCCCCGCCGCGAAGCGCTCGACTCCGAGGACGTCCAGCACCGGGTCGTCGAGACCTGCCACCGCGTCGGCGATGATACGCGCTACCGCCGGCGCGATCATGAATCCGTGCCCGCTGAAGCCGGCCGCGACGAAGATCCCGTCGCCGATCTCCCCGAGGATCGGCTGGTGATCCGGCGTCACGTCGTAGATGCCCCGCACGAGCAACGGATACGACACATGCTCGAGCTGCGGCAGCAGCGCGTCACTCGCGCTCCGGATCGTCGCCCGCCAGCGCTCACGTCCCTCGCGCTCATCGCCGCGCGCCGTCAGGTCGCTCGCGAGCACGCGCCCGTCGGCGAGCTGCTTCGCGGCAAATCCGCGCTCGGGCACGACGACAAGGGGCTCGAGCAGTCGCTCGCGGATGGGATCGCTGTAGAACAGGTAGCGCTCCTCGGCCGCGATGGGGAGCTCGGCGCCGAGCTGCGCGACGAGCCGTGCAGTGTCGACGCCGGCGGCGACCACGACTGCGTCGGCAGTGAACGGACCGACCGTCCAGCCGGCGCCGTCGCGGACGATCGCATCGACGGTCGCGTGCTCGACTTCCAAGCCGGCGGCGAACGCCTCGACGACTGCCTGAGGACGGTCGAAATAGCCGTCCTCCCCACACCACGCTCCGCCCACCACCGCCTCGGGGTCGAGCCCCGGAACGAGCTCCGCGACGTCTTCGGAGCGGACGATCCGCGACGGGATGCCCTCCTCGTTCTGCAAGGCGACGTTGGCGGCGAGACGCGCGAGCGTCGCCTCCTTCTGAGCAGCGAAGAGGTAGCCGCACGAGCTGAACGAGAGCGTCACGCGCGCGTCGAGCCGCGTGTCGACCTCGCGCCAGAACTCGACGGACTCACGCGCGAGTCGACACGCGACGCGCGTGCCCCACTGCTGGCGCACACCGCCCGGCTGCACGCCCGATGCCCCTGCGCCGATTCCCTCACGCTCGACGACGGCGACGACGATCCCCCGCGACTCGAGCTCACGCGCGACCGCAAGTCCGGTCACGCCCGCACCCACGACCGCCACCTCGATCCGGTTCACAATGTTGCAACCCTGACCGAAATATCGGTCAGGCGCAAGCACAAGTACGCCTGGACCGCCCCCGTGCTAGGAGGTCTGCTGGAAGCGAGCGACGGTGAAGCCGACGAGGAGCGGCGGGGCGAGCATGAAAACGACGAGCATCAGTGTCATCACGATGAGCACCGCCCCGCGCGTATGGTCGTAGATGAACGCGTACTCGATCATCCCCGCGATCACGATGTAGGCAAGGAATGTCCATCCGGCCACCTGACGGAACCGCTGCCATGCGAACTCACGCTGGCGCGCCAGGAGGATGACACCGACGGCAAGCACGATTCCGGACGCCGCCAGCAAACCGACGGCGGGGCCGAGCGGCGCGCGCTTCGGAAGGTAGGCGGCGAGGTAGCTCACTCCACCGGCGATCAGCGCGAGCGAGAGCATCCAGAGCGCAGTCACCGGCGGCACCTTCCGGTCGGCCCATGCCTTTTGTTCCGGCACGATCATCAGCTCGCAAGCCTCGTCATGATGATCAACGTCCCGATCTGCATTGCTCCGGTGATCCCCGCCGTGAAGATGAACCGGCGCATGAGCTTCTCGATCACCGCGGGGTTCGGTTGCGGCTTTCGCAGCTCGAACAGGACGGCGATGTTCGCCGGCTCCAGCAGACCGATCGCGATCACAGCCATCACGCCCACGACCGCGAACGACGCGACGACCCAGGCATGCGCGGGAAGGAGGTATCGAGCATGCCGTTGTAGCGCGCGAGCTGGAATCCGGCCGCGAGCGTCATCGTGACGAGCACGGGAATGATCAGTACGAGCTTCGGCATCAGCCTCTTGGTCAACTCGACCCGCGCGGGGATGGACAGCCGGCCGAGGATCGGGCCGAGCACAAATCCGAGGAAGAGGTCGAGAGCCGTCCAGATCCCGCCGCCGGCGACATGGAAGAAGTCGAGAGCCCAACGCGAGTTCGTCGCGATCGCGGCGATCACGGCGGCGACGATCACCGCAACGACTGGCAGCGCCTTGACCGGCAAGATCTCGACCGGCGCCTCCGCGTCCAAGGTCTCAGGCGCAACTCCAGCTACGGAATGCCCGGCGGCCGCCACCGGCACGGACACTAACCGGCGCTCATCAAGAGTTCAACCGAACGCAAACGGCCGGCCGCAGTCGGCGACTGGTGCGCGGTGATGAGCTCATCTGCGTCGGCGTGCTTGGCGAAGTCCTCGAGATAATCGCCGACTTCGGTCGGTGTCCCGACGGCCGCGTACGTCACCATCTGCCGAACATGCTGACCGGCGGGCGAGGCGAGGATCGCGTCCGCCTCAGCGTCGGAGAACGTCTGCCCGCGGCCGAGCAAGAACGTCACGCGGCTGCGCATGGCCGCACGGAACTGCTCTTGGGCGTCGTCGGCCGTATCCGCGACGACGACGTTGACGCCGGCGATGACGTAGGGCCGATCCAGCTGCGCGGACGGACGAAAATCGCGACGGTAGCTCTCGACAGCCTGCTGCAGCAGGTCCGGCGCGAAGTGCGAGGCAAAGGCATAGGGGAGTCCCAGCGCAGCGGCAAGGCCGGCGCCGAACATCGACGAGCCGAGGATGTAGAGCGGAACGTTCGTGCCCTTGCCCGGCGTCGCATCCACTCCCGGAATCCGCGTCTTCCCTGTGAGGTACCCCTGAAGCTCGAGGACGTCTTCGGGGAAGCGATCGGCTGATTCCGCGCCGCGACGCAGCGCTCGCAGCGTGTTCTGATCCGAGCCGGGCGCGCGCCCGAGGCCGAGGTCGATGCGCCCGGGATGCAGCGACTCGAGCGTGCCGAACTGCTCGGCGATCACGAGCGGCGAGTGGTTCGGGAGCATGATCCCGCCGGCTCCGAGCCGGATCTCGCGCGTGTGCGCTGCGATGTGGGCGATGAGCACACTCGTCGCCGAAGAGGCGATCGTCGACATGTTGTGATGCTCGGCGTACCAGACGCGCCGGTAGCCCAACTCCTCTGCCCGCTGAGCCAGGGCGACGCTCGCCGAGAAGCTGTCGCCTGCCGTCTCTCCCTTGCGGATCGGCGCCAGGTCGAGGATCGACAGCGGGATGTTCGAGCTAGGAGTCGTGTGCGTGATACCGGAGCCCGTCGAGCGCGAGCTCGAGCAGGCGTTTCTTCTGCTCGGGATCTTCCGTGGGCACCAGCGCGATCGCGCCGACCATCCGCACGACGTCCATGAAGTTCGTGTCGGCGCGCACGACGCCCGCGCGTTGTGCGCGCTCGACGAGCGCGGTACCGGCACCGGCGATCGCGGTGCGACAGGTGAGCAGGACGGTGGAGTTCGGATCCGTCTCCATCAGCGCCTCGTTGAGCGCGCGCTTGGTCGCCGCGAAGCCGACGTACTGGTGCAGCCACTGGGAGAGGGCATCCCACGGCGGGAGATCCGCGAGGTCCGCCGCCGCGCGCGCCATCGCCTCGACCTCGCCGACGTAGACGGCCTCGAGGAGCGCCTGGCGCGTGGGGAAGTGCCGGTAGAGCGTGCCGATCCCGAGCCCGGCCCGCTCGGCCACTTCCTCGAGCGGTGCCGAGGTGCTCTTGTCGGTGAAGAGCGCGCGGGCGGCCGCCACGAGCTTGTCGTGGTTGACGCGCGCGTCGGCCCGCTGGGGGCGCTGCGGCTGGATCTCGGTCTGGCTCATGGAGTTTGACAAGCGGAGGTATCCTCCGTATTATATCCGGAGGCTGGCATCCGGATGTTCTGGAGGTCGCCTCCATTTTACCGCAAGCGTTCGCTCGAAGGGGGGTCGGCATGCAAGTAGCTCAGAGCCTGACATTGCGGCGAGGCGTAGACCTGCGCCAGGGCCCACTCGCGGGACGGTATCCCGCCGTCGCCGCCATGGTCATGCTCGCGCTGATCCCCTACCTGGCGCTGTCTGCGGCGCTCGGGCCGCTGACGCCGATCATCGCCGGCCAGCTGCACATGAGCATGCAGACGATGAGCCTCGGCTCCGGCCTCGGCAACGCCGCCTACGCGGTGGGCACGGTGCTCGCCGTGCAGTTCGCGCAGCACCTGCCGCAGCGCAGGATGCTGGTCATCTACGCGGTGTTCCTCCTCGTCGGGTCGGTGCTGACGGCCGCCGCCCAGAACGCCGAGATGTTCATCGCGGGCCACGTGATCCAGGGCCTCTGCACCAGCCTGCTGCTGATCGCCGCCGTTCCGCCGCTCGCGATCGGCTATCCCGGCGCACAAGCTCCGCGATACCGCCGTGATCATGAACATGTGCATCTTCGGCGCGGTCGCGCTCGGCCCGTTCGTCGGCGGCCTGCAGGCGGAGTCGCATGCCTGGCGACCGCTGTTCTGGATCGTCGCCGCGATCTCGGCCGCGGCGCTCGTCCTGGCCGTCCTGACCTTCGACGACGCGCCGCCCGCCAATCCCGACTCGCCGCGCGACCTGCGGGCGATCGCGCTGGCCGCGGTCGGCTGCGTGGCCGCCTTCTTCGGCGCCTCGGAGCTCACGAGCCACGCCTTTCTCAGCGCCGAGACGATCTGCCGCTGCTCGGCGGCCTGGCGACGATCGTCGCCCTGGTGGTCTACCAGTACCGCGCCAAGCAACCGCTGCTGACGATCCGCACGATGCTCACGAGCTCGATTCCGGTCGCAGGAATCACGCTGGCGCTGTTCGCTGCGGCGGCATCCGTGTCCGCGACCGTCCTCACCGCCGGCGTGCTGGCCGGTCGCTACAGCCCGGTGCACATCGGGCTGCTCTACCTGCCGGAAGTCGGCGGCGCGGTGGTCACGGCGATTGCACTCGGGGCCGTCATCAGGAGACGTGCGATGCACTACCTCCCGTTGGTCGGCATGCTCTTCCTTGCGGCCGGAATCGCGGTCTTCCTGATCGCGGTGCCCTCCAGCCAGACAGCTGACGCTGCTCGGCTCGGGACTGACAGGGATCGGGCTCGGCGCCACCGTCGCGCCCGCGCTGTTCGTCGCCGGCTTCTCACTCCCCTCCGCCAACCTCCAGCGCGTGTTCGCAATCGTCGAGCTCCTGCGAGCGGTCGCCGCGTTCATGGTCGCGCCGATCTTCGTCCACCTGGCGGCGAACGCCGGCGGCAACCTCGACGCCGGGACGCAGCATCGCGCTGTGGATCGGGCTCGGGCTCGCCGTCGGCGGGGCCACCATCGGCGTCGCGATCTATGCCCTCAGCGGCGCCCGCCCGCAGAAACCCGACCTCGACCGCTTCCTGGCCGGCTCAGCCCCGGCGTGGGACTCGCCGCCGTTGCTGGCAAACGTTCGATCGACCGAAAGGGTCTGACATGGCATCCGGTCCTGTCCTCTTCGCCTACGACGGTTCCGAGCTCGCGACGCTCGCGATCGAGCAAGCCGCGCAGCAGCTGGCACCGGGGCGAGACGCGCTCGTCCTCACCGTTTGGCAGCCCGCGGACGTCGGATTCGTCCCTGTCAACGAGCGTCACTTCGACGCCACCCAGGCGCAGGAAGTGAAGAAGGCCGCGGAGGAGACCGCCGCACACGGAGCTTCGCTCGCGGAGAAGGCAGGGTTCCGGTCACAGAGCGTGGCGGTCGAGGCAGCGCCGACCTGGAAAGGGATCGTCGAGACCGCCGAGGAACGCGGAGCGAGCCTGATCGTGCTCGGCTCCCATCGTCGCAGCGGGCTCACGGGACACTTGCTCGGAAGCGTCGCCGCAGCCGTCGTCAAGCACTCGGCACGCTCCGTGCTCGTCGTGCACTAGCGCTCGTGCGCGTTTACGTTGGCATGGTGGCGGCGTCTTCGACGGAGACGACGCGTTTGAGCTCGTCGAGAGTGGTGAGCCCGGCGAGCGCTTTGGCGACGCCATCGTCGAGCAGCGTGCGCATCCCCTGTGCGAGCGCGAGGTCGCGTAAGCTGAGAATGCGCCGCCCGCGCCAGCGTAAGCTGGCGTAGCTCATCGCTCATGGTCATGAGTTGGTGGACGGCGATCTGGCCGCGGTAGCCGCGATCGCAGAGCGGGCAGCCCGTTGCGGAGAAAAGATGGTGGTCGCCGTCGTCGAGGCCGAGCTCCGCACGCTCGAGCGCCGTCGCCGGTCGGCGAACGCGACAGTAGATGCACAGCCTCCGGACCAGGCGCTGAGCGAGCACGGCCGTCAGGGTGGCGGCCGTGACGTAGGGCTCCACGCCGATGTCGAGCAGGCGGGTGATCGCGCCGGGCGCGTCGTAGGTGTGCAGTGTGGAGAGGACGAACGTGCCTGCCAGCGCCGCCTTGAGCGTCATCGCTGCCGTGTCGAGATCGCGCATCTCCCCGACGGCGATGACGTCCGGATCGGTTCGCAGGAACGTGCGTAGGGTCGACTCGAACGTGACGCCGACCGCTGGGTTGACCTCTACCTGGTAGACCCCGTCGAAACGGTATTCGACCGGATCTTCGACCGTCACGATGTCGAGCGCAGGGGTCGCGATGTCGTTGAGCGCCGCGTAGATGGTGGTCGACTTCCCCGAGCCGGTCGGCCCCGTGACGAGAAGGGCGCCGCGGCGACGGTTGACTATCCGCTCGAGCTGCAGTTGCAAATCGGCGGAGAGGCCGACCTCCGTCAACGACGGTGGCCGGGCCGTGTGCTCGAGCAGGCGGATGGCGGCGCCTTCACCTGCGATCGTCGGGATGACCGTGAGCCGGATGTCGAACTCGCGACCAGAGCTCGTGTTGATGCGCATCCGCCCCTCCTGCGCGCGCCTGTGTTCGGTGATGTCGAGTTGCGACTTCACCTTCAGCCGCGCCACCGCGCCCGCTGCGTCGGCGACGTCGATGACTCCGATCTCGCGCAGGAGGCCGTCGACGCGGGCGCGGACGGAGAGGCCGAGCTCTGTTGGGACGAAATGCAGATCGGTCGCTCCCGACTCGGCCGCCCCTGCGAGAAGCGCCATCTCGGGCTCGGAGCCGAGCTCGCCGGCCGGCAGGCCGACAAGCGTCCGAGTCCGCCGCGTCTGGCGGAGGGAATCGAGGAGATGCATGAGCGAATCGCGCGGCGCGACCACGAACTCCAGCTGCGCCTCGATCTCGCCGGCGACGAGGTTGCAGGCGGACGGATCGGCGACGGCGACACGCACCGCGTCACCGGAGAATCCGATCGGCACCGCGAGGTAGCGCGCCATCAGCTCGAACGGGAGCCGCGCGACCGCGCTCGGATCGATCGTCTCGGCATCGAGGTCGACCCAGGGGAGCTGGCTCCGCTGCGCGAGACCGCGCGCGCGGGCCAGCTCCGCGGTCGCCGGCGCCGTTGCCGTCATTGCAGCGCCACCGCCCGCAACGCTTGCACCGGCTGGGCCTTCTGCGCGGCGATCTGGAGGAGAACTGCGACCCGTTGCGCCAGAAGCTCGGGACTGAACGGCTTCGTCACGTAGTCGTCGGCTCCTGCGGCAAGCCCACGCTCGACGTCGATGTCGCGCGTACGCGCCGTCAGCAGCAGAATCGGTGTCGATGCGGTCTCATCCCTCGCGCGGAGTATGCGAGTGATGTCGAGGCCGTCCAAGCGAGGCATCGCGACGTCGATCACGACAAGGTCGGGACAACGGGCCATTGCGAGCTCGACCGCGCTCTCGCCATCCGTCGCCGACACGACGTCGTAGCCGCTTCGGCCGAGCCGAAGGACGACGAGTTGGAGGATGTCCTCGTCATCGTCTGCGACGAGTACGAGTGGGCGAGCGATGGACATTTCGGACTCCTTTCTTCTGCAGGGGGCGTCTCCTCACCAGAGGATCGACTCGGGTCCGTGCGACCGAGATACGACATTCCGGAGCGGCGTTCACCCGATCGGGTGACGACCGCCTCGAGGCGCATAGTTCACGGCGTGCAAACCGAGCCGCAGCAGGGCGGCGGGGCGCGATCGGATCGCGACATCACCGCGCTCGCCGCGAAGGCGACCGCGGCAGGCGTCGCCGTCATCGCCTTTGCCTTCGGCCTCTGGCAGGTGCGGACCATCGTGATCCTGCTGGTGCTCGCACTGACGTTCGCTGCCGCGATCAGGCCGGGAGTCGAATGGCTCCAGCGATACCGCGTTCCGCAGTCGGCGGCAATCCTCTTCTTCTTCGTCACGGGCATCGGCACGGTCTCTCTCTTCTTCTGGGCCGCCGTCCCGCCGGCGCTGCATCAGATCGGCCATGCGCTCAACCAAAGCAACGCGAGCCAGACGACCGTCCCCTCCACGGGCTTCAAGCACGACGTGCTCACCTGGATCAGCCGTCATCTGCACGAGCTGCCCACGGGCACGCAGCTGCTGCATCCGGTGACGACCTACGGAAAGAAGGCGACCGAGGCGGTCGTCGCGGTCTTCTTCACGCTCGCCGCAACCTGGTACTGGGTCTCAGAGCGTGACCGGATGATCGACCTGCTGTCGATGCTCACGTCCGAGCCGAAACGGGAGAAGGCGCGCCGGACCTACCTGGCCATCGACCACCGCCTGGGCGCATACACCCGGCTGCGATTCGTCATGGTGATTGCGGTCGGAGGAGTGCTAGCGGCCGGGTTCTCCCTCGTCGGGCTGCATTACTGGCTGCTCGTCGGCGGCTTCGTCGGCCTCGTCGAGATCGTGCCGGTGATCGGGCCGTTGATCGGCGTGATCCTCGTGCTCGCGATCGGCCTCCCGCAGTCCGTCCACGTCGCCGTGCTGGCCCTCGTCGTGCTCGTCGTCGTGCGCGAGGTCCAGAGTTACGTGATCAACCCGCATGTCATGGGGCACACGGTCGGCCTCTCGCCGCTCGTCACGCTCGTCTCCGTCTCCGTGGTCGGGCTCATTTTCGGGGGCCTCGCGGTCGTTCTCGCGATCCCGGTGACGTCCGCGGTGGCGACGCTGATCGACGTCCTCGTGCTCGAACACGAGCCGCCACCGGAACGGGTGTTCAGGCGGCGGCGCGTGCTACCGAGCCGCGCATCTAGCTAGGCACGCGCCTCCTCATGCAGAGCGTGCAGCTTGAATCCGAGCACGATCATGGCAACGCCTCGGAAGAGCGTCAGGGCGCCGACCCACGCGACGAGGAGCGTGATGCTCCGGTTCCAGTAACCCGCGGCCCAGAAGCCGAGGCCCACCTCGATCGCGCCCGAGACGAGACCGACCCACCGACCGTGGAACGCGGAACGCGCAGCGAGCGCGTTCACGATGTCGAACGACCCGGCGAGCACGAAGAAGAAGCTCGTCAGCGCCGCGAGCGCGACGAATGTGTTCCCCGGGGTGAAGAGCGAGACGACGCCCAGCGCGATGAAGAGGGCGCCGACGATGGAGCGCATGACCCTCCAGCCCTTCGTCGAGGCCGCCGCGGCGGCAAACTCGAACATGCCGGCCGCGATCGCGATCCAGCCGAACAGGAACCCGATCGCAAACACGGAGACGTAGTCGAACCGGAAGACGATCAGGGAGACGAAGAGCCACGACACGCCGGAGAGGACGAACAGCCACCACCGTCCGGTGGCCTGCTCCGTTACCTCGCGCGGATGGAGCCAGAAGCTTGGCATCGCACGACCTCCTGGGTAGGTTCGGCGATTCTCTCCGGTCGCACGCCCGCTGTCGAGTGGCGCGGTCCGCTGTTCAGCGGGTGTCGCAGAGCAAGCGCAGCCGCGTCAGACCGGAGGCGGGCCGCGGCCTGTGATCGGCGGCGAGGAGCGCGCCGCGCAGCGCGACGAACTCGCGCTCGCTCGGGAGCAGCTGCATGCGCACGCCGGCGAGCCGGAGCGCGGAGATCTCTTCGGCGATCGAGGTCGCCGCGGCCGAGCCGATTCCTTCGAGTGCCCGCAGGAGCCGGCTGATCTCGTCCTGTGTGAGCGGAACGGTGTTGCGGGCGATCGTGACCTCGACGCGCGGCGCGGCCGACGCGGACGCCGACGTCATCATGCGCCGACCTGCGGATCGTTCAAGTTCGGGCGCGTATCCGTCTCGATCGTCGTGCCGTCGGTCGGATTGTCGCGCTGTGCATCCTTGCGCGCCTTCTTCCGCTCGCGCTTCTCCTTCACTGCCAGCTCACGTGCTCGCTTCGCCATCGTTTCGGGTCTCCTGGAAGCCATGCGCCTCCTCAGTCGCAGAATGGAAAGAGCTGCGGGGCCGCGCGGCCCCGCAGCTCGAATCGGTGCTAGCCGGCGACGAGCTCGACGCTCTTCGCCTCGGGGCCTTTCGCGCCCTCGGCGGCCTCGAACTGCACCTTCGCGTTCTCAGCGAGAGACTTGTAGCCCTCGCCGACGATCGCGCTGTGGTGAACGAACAAGTCCTTACCGCCTTCATCGGGGGTGATGAATCCGTACCCCTTGTCGGCGTTGAACCACTTGACGGTTCCGGTTGCCATAGAAAAAACACCTCCTCCACTGCTCAGGAACGGGCAGGGAAGGCGCGTCGTGCGCATCCGGTACTCGCTCAGGTAGTACCTAACAGGGTACCAGGCGTGAAGCCTGGTTCAGTATCGGCGCCGGCGGTCGGCCGACTCGTAGATCTGCCGGCCGCAACGCGGGCACGAGGTCGAAGCGGGATAAAGGCGCAGCCACTTGCTGCAGTGCGGGCAACTCCAGCGGCGCGTATAGCGCTGTCTGAAGGCAGAGAACACGCTAGTGGCCCACGATCAGGGGACGCCGGCGAGCGAGCGAGACGCCGGCTCCGCAGAGCCCGGCGGCGGTCGCGCTCGTGATGATCAACAGCGCGGACGCGAGCGAGAAGTTGATCGCGATGTCCTTGCCGACTCCGAGCGCGAAGAGAATGCCGGCCGTGGCACCCGCGTTGACGACGGCGCCGCCGGCGGTGACCGGGATCACGCCCGCGGCAGCGCTGAGGCAGAGGACGCACAGGGCGATCGTCGGAGAGAACGCGAAGCCGAGCGCGCTCAGGAGCAGCGCGCTCCCGACGGCGCGGGTCGTCCAGCACAGGAACAGGTAGACGCCTGCGATGCCCGCGCTTCGCCGGCCCTGGCGCGTTCGGTGCGCCGAGACATGCTCGGAGACGGTGCGCAGCCTGCGGCTACGCCGGAGCAGCGGCAGGCGCACGAGCCAGGCGCTGCCGATGAGCAATCCGGTGCAGCCCAGGCCGAAGAAGACGACGATGAGGAGCGGCCCGCGGAAGCTCGCCGAGCTCGTCACGGTCGCAGAGACCGAGAGCGGCAGCATGGCGACTGCGTCCACCATCCCGAGCGAGATGATCGAGAGCGCGATTGCCTCGAGCCCGATCCGGACTCCGCGAAGCCTGCGCAGCGTCCCGATCTTGATCAGGTAGTCGAGTCGGAAGGGCAGCACGGCTCCGCTCGCGGCCGCTGCGCCGACCGACGCGAGGCAACGAGCCTGATCGGGTTGCTGCTCGCACGGGAACAGGCGATGCCAGCCGCGCGCCCGGAGGATGAAGCTCGCGAAGTAGCAGACCGCGGCAAAGACGACGTACACGGCGCTCGCGTGCGCGAGCGGCCAGCTCGAGCCGGTCAGTCGCTGCCCGACGAGGACACAGGCCGTCACCGTCACGGCTGCGAAGACCGTTCCGGTCAGCCATCGCCGTCTGGACACCCTGCTCCTTTCAACCGCGGTACCTGCGGGAGTCGCAAAGGAGATGCCAGAGCCTCGGCGGCTTGAACCCTCATGGTAGCGCCGATCGGCTCGGGCCGTTCGTATGCGACAATGGTGGCGCGCGCGAAGGTTTTTGCGCGGTCGCCGACGAGGCAGCCCATCCTCTTCGACTGCCAGAGCTGCAGAGAGGAGCAGGGCATATGGAGATCACCGCTGATGCGCCACGTGTTCGGCCGAAGCTGCGCGGTGTCCTGCACGCCGTGGGCTTCGTCGTCGCAGTGCGTCGTCGGCGCGGTCTTCGTCAGCGCGACGGACGGCAGGCGACTCGTGGCTGCGGCTGTGTTCGCAGGCTCGGCGGCAACGATGCTCGGGGCAAGCGCGCTCTACCACCGCATCACGTGGAGCCCGACGTGCACGTCCGCGCATGCGGCGCGTCGACCACGCAGGCATCTACATCCTCATCGCGGGGACGTACACGCCGGTCGGCCTGCTGAGCCTGCACGGCAGCCTCCAGCGCACGGTGCTCGGCGTCGTGTGGGCGGGCGCAGCGGCAGCGATCGTCACGAAGATCTGTTGGGTCGGATCCCCGAAGTGGCTGTCGGCCGTCTTCGGGATCACGCTCGGTTGGGTCGGCATTGCGGCGATGCCGCAGCTGGCACACAGCGCGGGGCTCGCCGCTGTCGCACTGCTCGCAGCCGGAGGCGTCGCGTACACGCTCGGCGCGATCGTCTACGCGCGCCGTCGGCCGGATCCCATCCCAGCGGTCTTCGGCTACCACGAGGTTTTCCATGCGCTGACCCTCGTCGCGCTGGTCTGTCAGTACGTCGCCATTGCACTCTTCGTCGTGAAGGTGGGCTGAACATGGAAGGCTCGATGCTCTGGTTCAACGTCGACAAGGGCTACGGTTACATCCAGTCCGACGCCGACGAGCGGTTGTACGTCGACAGCAGCGGCTTCCTCCCGGGGCACGAGCCCCCGCCTCGCTGCAAGGGCGCCGCCGTCACCTTCGAGCGGCAGCCGGTGGAGGGCGAGGGCGAAGCGCACGCGATCGACGTCGCCTTCATCGTGCAGGGCGACTCCAGGCGGGCCCGCCTCCGTCACTCGCGCGGGGGTAGCTCTCTCTAACCGAGCGCGGTATCATCGCCCGATGCTCGCCCGGGTCGGGGGACTCGTCTTGGCACTCTCCTTCGTCGGCGCCGCGAACGCCGCAGCGCCACAGTCGCCGTGCAAGCTGGCGACCACGGCTCAGGTCAAGGCCGCATTCGGTGGAACCGTCGGCGCCGGCAAGGTCGACAACAGCATCGGCGTCCCTTCGTGCCATTTCGCCGTGAAGCACTCGAACCTCGGCGTCAGCGGCGAAGCCATCGTCTTCATCACTCCGGGCCAGACCGCCGCGACGTTCAAGCTCGCGAAGAAAGAAGTCCCCGGCGCGGTCACTGTCTCCGGGATCGGCAACGGCGCGTTCTACGCCGCGAACACCGGGTCGATCGAGCTGCTGAAGGGCAACACGGTCGCGAACGCGCAAGGCGTCTTCCTCGACGCGAACGCGCACCCGATCACGTCCGCCAAGATGAAGGCCGACGTCATCGTGCTGGCCAAGGCCGTCGCCAAGCACATCTAGGCGCCCCTCGCAGGAGGTCGGGCCGCCGCGGCGAACCCTCCGCGAGGCCATGTTCAACGGCGCGAACACCGGGTTCATGCTGCTCGCCGCCAGCCTGGTGATGTTGATGACTCCCGGGCTCGCGTTCTTCTACGGCGGGCTCGTCGGCCGCTCGAACACGCTGACGATCATGATCCAGAGCTTCGCCTCGATGGGGATCACGACGATCCTCTGGTGGGCGATCGGCTACTCGCTGTGCTTCAACGGCGGCTCGAACGGGATCTACGGCAACTTCCATCTCGCGTTCCTGCGCCACGTCGGCGTGAACACGATCTACAAGCCGTCCGGCATCCCGCTCACCGTGCTGATCGCGTACCAGATGATGTTCGCGATCATCACGCCGGCGCTCATCACCGGCGCGTTCACGAACCGCGTGACGTTCAAGGCGTACCTGCTGTTCCTCGTCGTCTGGCAGATCGCCGTCTACTACCCGTTCGTGCACATGTTCTGGGGCAACGGCCTGCTCGCGCACTGGGGCGCGCGCGACTTCGCCGGCGGAATCGTCGTGCACGCCAGCGCCGGCTGGGCAGCGCTCGCGTCGGTGCTGTACGTCGGCAAGCGCAAGTTCGCCGACACGGCGCACAACATCCCGTTCATCGCGCTCGGCACCGGCCTGCTCTGGTTCGGGTGGTACGGCTTCAACGCCGGCAGCGAGCTCAAGGTCGACGACATCACCGCGACCGCGTTCCTCAACACCGACATCGCCGCCTCGTTCGCCGCCATCACGTGGCTGTTCGTGGAGTGGTGGTACGCGAAGAAGCCGCACTTCGTCGGCCTGCTCACCGGAGCGGTGGCGGGGCTTGCGACGATCACGCCGGCGGCCGGCTACGTGCCGATCTACGCCTCGGTCGTGATCGGGATCGCAGCCGGAGTCGTCTGTTACTACGCGATCCAGCTCAAGAACCACTTCCACTGGGACGACGCGCTCGACGTGTGGGGCGTGCACGGGATGGGCGGACTGCTCGGCATCGTCCTGCTCGGCGTCTTCGCGGGGACCGCGATCAATCCCGCCGGCGCGCAGGGACTCGTGCACGGTTCCGCCACCTTCTTCCTCAAGCAGCTCGCCGCGGGCGCCGGGTGCTCCGCGTACGCGTTCCTCTTCACCTACGCGATGCTGCGGGTGATCGACTTCATCACGCCGGTCCGCGTCGGGGCCGCGGCCGAGGAAGGGCTCGACGCCTCGATGCACGGCGAGTCTGCGTACGCGCTCGGCGTCTGACTAGGGCGAGGACGCGCACACGACGTGCGTCTCGCCGCCCATGAAGCCGGCGCGAATCACCGTCTTGCATCCGGCGGGCGGCGCGTGGTGGCCGCCGCTCATGACAGCACAGCGACGGGAGTGAGCGCCACCACCAGCACGGCCACGGCACCGATGAACCACACATCGCGGCGCCGGACGCGCCGCCGGAGGCGCTCACTCTCTGCAGGCACGACTAGAAGCGGACCACCACGCCGCGGGGAAGGACGACGACGGGACAGCCCGGCGAGCTCGATGAGGTACTCGGCGGCCGCGCTCACGGTGACGCGGCCGTTCACCGTTCCCGGCTTCGAGCCGACGACGACGAGGTCCGGGCTGTGCCCCGGACTGTCGACGACCTCCGCTCCGAGCTTCTGCGCGAGCGCCTCGGCGGTCTCGCGCGTGGTCGGGTCGCCGTCCTCGCTCACCGCTCGGATCGTCGCGATCGCCTCGTGGCTCGCGTCCGCGTAGCCCGAAGGCGCGAGCGCGAGCGCGACCGGGCCGCCCTCGAGCAGCCGCTTGGCCGTCGCCTGCGGGTCGACGTGGCCGGGCGCGGTGCGGTATTCGGAGCCGAAGACGATCATCTCCGCCCCACGCGCGAGCACGAGCTCGCGCAGTCCCTCCGCCGTCGACGGGTTGTCGACGACATGGAACGGGACGTCGGTCGGCGAGTCCGGCTCCGGCTCGCGCCGGTGGCTGACGTAGGCGAGCTCGAGCGACGCGCCCGCCCCGGCCAGAACCCGGCCGAGGGCGAGCGCGTCGCGGTCGTTGTCGGTTCCGTCGTACGAGACGATGACGGTCGTCACGTTGCGGGCGCAGCTTCGCTCGTGATCGTGGCGGCCAGCGCGCCCGCCGGAATGCCCGGACGGGTACGCGAGCGACGGGATGTCCGAGGGATAGACCTCGTGGCCGTGGACGGCGAGATCGCCCATCTCCATGTCCTCGTCGCTCATGCGCAAGGGCACGAAGAGGCCGACGAACTTCAGGAGGATGAACGTGGCCACGCCGGAGAAGATGATCACCCAGATCGCGGCCAACGCCTGCCATTTGAGCAGGTGCAGGCCGCCGGTGACCGAAACGCCCGGAACGATCTGCATCGCCGAATCGGCGAGGAGGCCGGTGAGCAGGCCGCCGAAGAGCCCGGCGAACCCGTGCGTGTACACGACGCCGAGCGTGTCGTCGACGCTGCGGAACGGCCGGAGCAGCGCGAGGTAGTTGTACGCGACGTAGACGAGGACGGAGGCGGCGGCGCCGATGATCATCGCGCCCCACCCGTTGACGAAGCCGGCCGCCGGCGTGATCGCGACGAGGCCGACGATCATGCCGTTGACGCTGCCGATGAGCGACGGCTTGCGCTTCGTCGCGTAGTCGCAGCCGACCCACACGAGGAACGCGACCGCCGTCGCGAGGTTCGTGTTCAGCACGGCGGAGGCTGCGTCCGCGCCGGCGTTGTACGGGTCGCCGCCGTTGAAGCCGTTCCAGCCCAGCCACAGGAGGCCGGCGCCGACGGCGACCATGGCGAGGTTGTTCGGCGCGTCGATCTCGCGGTCGCGCGCGAGGCGCGGGCCGATCACCCAGGCGGCGACGAAGCCGGAGACGCCGGCCGACAGGTGGATGACGTAGCCGCCGCTGAAGTCGACCGCGCCCTTGTGCGCGAAGTAGCCGCCGCCCCACAGCAGGAACGCGTTGATCGTGTACACGCACGATCCCCACAGCACGACGAACGGGATCCACGCCTTGAAGTTCACGCGGCCGAGCACCGAGCCGAGCATGAGGATCGGCGTGATCGCCGCGAAGACGAACTGGAAGTACACGAGCGACGACTGCGGGAAGTCCGGTCTTCCCGACGAGGGGGATGTTCCCCTGGCCCTGCAGCGACTTGTGCCCGAGCACGTTCCCCGGCTGGCCGATGAAGTTCCCGAAGAAGCCCGAGTGCGACAGGCCGTGCCACGGGTTGCCGAAGCCCATCTTGTACCCGTAGAGCACCCACTCCACGAGCACGAGCGCGAAGGCGATGAAGGCGAGCATCATCGCGTTCACCGACCAGCGCTTCTGCATCACGCCGCCGTACAGGACGACGAGGCCGGGAATGCTCATCAGGCCCACGAACGTCGCTGCCGTGAGCTGCCAGGCGTTGTCGCCCGGGTTCAGCCATGTGCGGGTACAGCATCGACCTCTCCCCTCGTTCCGCCAACAAAAAAAGCCCCAGGACCCGATGGGTCCTGAGGCGACACTGCCTCCGCGGGGCTTCTTTGCCGACCGCGTGCGCGGGACGATACACGGCCCTCCGGCCGGATCGACATGAAAAACCGGTCAACCTCGGCGACGGACGGACGTACAGTTGCGCGATGGAGATCGTCGAGCGCGAGGCGCGGGCGGCCCGCGAGGCGCTCGCGCAGCTGACGGACGCACGCGTCGACGCGGGCTCGACCGCGTCGTCGAGCTCCTGTCCGAGCGCGCCGAAGGGATCCTCGCCGCGAACGCCGCGGACCTCGAAGCCGCCGACGTCGACGAGGGCGCGCGCGACCGGCTGCGGCTCGACGAGGGACGGCTCGATGCGATCGCGGACGGCGTGCGCGCGACGCGCGCGCTCCCGCCGCTCGAGCGCGACGTGCGCACGTGGACGCTCGAGAACGGGCTCGTCGTGTCGGAGCGGCTCATCCCCGTCGGCGTCGTCGGCGCGAACTTCGAGGCGCGGCCGAACGTCGCCGTCGACATCGCGACGCAGGTGCTGAAGAGCGGGAACGCCGTCGTGCTGCGCACCGGATCGGCTGCGCTCCGCACCGTGACGGAGCTCGTCGACACGGTGCTGCGTCCGGCGCTCGGCGATGCGGTCGGGCTCGTGCGCACGCCCGGGCCACGACGGCGCGGAGGCGCTCGTGTCGCTGCCGGAGCTGATCCCGCTCGTCATCCTCCGCGGCAGCGGCGCCTCGACCGCTGCACTTGCGCGACGCGCGGCCGAGCACGGGGTGCGCGCGCTCGCGCACGCGGAAGGAGGCGGCGTCCTGTACGCGCACGCGGCGGCCGACCCGGCGAAGCTCGAGCAGCTCGTGCGCGCGAGCCTCGACCGGCTCGGCGTCTGCAACCGGCTCAACCTCGCGCTCGCCGACACGCCGGAGCTCGCGGACGCGATCGCCGCCGTCTGCACCGAGCTCGGGGATCGCCGTCGAGGACGCACTGCCGCCGGAGCCGCGAATGGGCGTCCGAGCCCGGCCGCGTGAAGACGATCACGCTCCGCCGCGTGAACGGCGTCGACGAAGCGGTCCGAGCCGCGAACGAGGAGACGTCCGGCCTCGCCGCGGCGATCGTGACCGAGGACGCGGCGGCAGCAGATCGCTTCCTCGACGGCTACCGCGGCACGGCCGCGTTCTGGAACGCGCCCACGCGGTTCGCCGACGGCTTCGAGCTGCTCGGCACGCCGGAGACCGGCATCAGCGTCGACCGGTTCCCGGGCCCGCGCGGGCCGGTGACGTACCGCGACCTGTGCCTGCGCCAGTACCGCGTCGTCGGCGACGGCTCGCAGCGCCGGTGACCGTCGTCGTCAAGCTCGGGTCCTCGCTCGTCACCGACGGCGCGGGCCGCATCCGCCGGTCGGTGCTCGCCGCGCGCGCAGCCGACGTGGCCGAGATCTCCGAGCCCGTCTGCATCGTCTCGTCCGGCGCGATCGCGCTCGGCCTGCCGCTGCTCGGCATGGCGCAGCGCCCGCGTTCGACGCCGCAGCTCCAGGCGGCGTCGGCGGCCGGCCAGGTGCGGCTGCAGCTCGCGTGGGAGGCCGCGTTCCGCAAGCACGGGCTGCGCGTCGCGCAGATCCTTCTCTCCGCCGGCGACCTCGCCGAGCGCGCGACGTACCTGAACGTGCGCAACGCGCTCAACGCGCTGCTGAAGCTCGGTGCAGTCCCGGTCGTGAACGAGAACGACGCGACGGCGACCGACGAGATCACGTTCGGCGACAACGACGCACTCGCGGCGCAGGTGGCCGTCTTGCTCGGCGCGCGGCTGCTCGTGCTGCTCACGGAGGTGGACGGCGTCTACAGCGCGAGCGCGGAGCTGCTCACGAGCGGCGACGCCGTCGACGACGCGTCACTCGGCCCGGGCAGCGCGCTCGGCCGCGGCGGGATGGCGAGCAAGGTGACCGCGGCGCGCCTCGCAGCGGCTGCGGGCATCCCGACGGTGATCGCGTCGGGCCGCGGGCCTGGCGTGGTGCGCGCGATCGCGGCCGGTGAAGCACGCGGAACGGCATTCGCCGCCGCCTCGAGACAGGCGAGCGCGTTCAAGCTGTGGCTGCGGCACGCGAAGCCGACGGCCGGGAAGCTCGTGCTGGACGACGGCGCCCGCGACGCGATCCTCACCGGCGGCCGCAGCCTCCTCGCCGTCGGCGTGGTCGCGTGCGAGGGCGCGTTCGACGAGGGCGATGCGGTCGAGCTCGTCTCGGCCGACGGCACCGTGCTCGGCAAGGGCATTGCCGGCGCCGGGGCCGCGGAGCTGCGCGGCCGGCCGCGCGGCGTCGAGGCCGTGCACCGGGACCGGCTCGTTCTCTACTAACTCAGCGTCTCGATGATCGCCTCGGCGATGACGCGCATCGGCCGTCCCGGACGTCTGGCTGGCACGCCGGAGCCGCGCGAACGCGTCCTGCTCGGTCAGCCCCTGGTTCTGCATGAGGAGGCCCTTCGCGCGCTCGATCGCCTTGCGGGCGGCGAGCGCCTCGGCGAGCGAGTCGACCTGCTCGCGCACGGCCGAGAGCTGGTCGAAGCGCGCCCGTGCGGTCGCGATCGCGGGCAGGAGATCCTCCTCGCGGAACGGCTTCGCCAGATAGCCGTAGACGCCGGCCTCGGCCGCGCGCCGCACGAGGCTCTTCTCCGTGAACGCGCTCACGATCACGATCGGCATCGGCCGCTCGTCGAGGATGCGGCGCGCCGCCTCGATCCCGTCGAGACGCGGCATCTTCACGTCGAGGACGGCGAGATCCGGCTCCGCCGAGTCGGCCAGCTCGACCGCCTCGACGCCGTCGCGCGCCTCCGCGCACACCTCGAGCCCCGCGCTCTCGAGCATCCCCTTCAGGTCGAGGCGGATGAGCGTCTCGTCCTCGGCGATCAAGCACCCTCACGGCTGCACCACACGGACGTCGAGCGAGCCGTCTTCTGCGCGCTCGATGCGCACGGGCCACGCGTGGCCGCTCGACGACGGGAGATCCACGTCGATGCGCTTCGGCTGCTCCGTGCCGAGCCGCCGGCGCGCGGCGAGCAGCTCCGCGTGCCGCGCGGCGGCGGCGTACAGCGCAGGCGCGACGTCTCCCTCGCGGAACGGCTTCAGGAGGTATCCGAAGACACCCGCCGCGACAGCCTTGTCGACCGTGGCGCGATCGCGGAACGCGGTCAGCATGACGATCGGGAGCGGCCGCTCCGCGTAGATGCGCCGCGCGGCCTCGATCCCGTCGAGGTTCGGCATGCGCACGTCGAGCAGCGCGGCGTCCGGCTGCGTCGACCGCGCCAGCTCCACCGCCTCGAGACCGTCGCGCGCCTCGGCGCACACGGTGAAACCGTGCCGCTCGAGGATCGCGCGCAGGTCGAGACGGATGAGCGTCTCGTCTTCTGCAATGAGGATCTTCATGCACGCCTCCTTCGGTCGAAAGACTCACGAAGGCAGCGTCGCCTCGAACGCCTAAGACGCTAGCAAATCGCGCGGCGGATGCCACGCACCGCTTGCGCGATGCGCTGCTCGTTCTCGACGAGCGCGAAGCGGACGAAGCCCTCGCCGTCCGCGCCGAAGCCGCTGCCCGGGCTGACGGCGACGTGCGCTTCGCGCAGCAGGCGCAGTGCGAACGCCTGCGACGGCTCGCCGGTCGGGATCGGCGCCCACACGAACATCGTCGCGCGCGGCCGCTCGACCTCCCAGCCCGACACGAGCGAGGCCGTCGCACAGCGCGTTGCGGCGTCCCTCGTACACCGCCGCCGCCTCGGCCGGCTGGCCCCGCGCCTCGCGGAGCGCGACCGTGGCGGCGATCTGCAGCGGCTGGAAGCTGCCGTAGTCGAGATACGACTTCAACCGTGCGAGCGCGCCGACGACGTCGGCGCGGCCGAGCACGAACGCGACCCGCCAGCCTGCGAGCGAGAAGCCCTTCGTGAGCGAGTACAGCTCGACGGCGACCTCGCGCGCGCCCTCCGCCTCGAAGATCGACGGCGGCCGGTAACCGTCGAAGGCGAGGTCGGCGTACGCGAAGTCGTGCACGAGCACGAGCTCGTGCTCGCGGGCGAAGTCGACGAGGCGCTGCATCTCGTCCAGCTCGACGCACGCCGTCGTCGGGTTGTGCGGGAACGACGCGAGCAGCACGCGCGGCCGCGGCTCCGCGGCCTCCCATGCCTCCTGGACGCCGGCGACGTAGTCGAGCGCGGGAACACGGTGGACGGTCGCGCCCGCGAATCCGGGCGCGAACAGGTGGATCGGATAGCTCGGGCTCGGCACGAGCGCGGCGTCGCCCGGCCCGAGCAGCACCCAGAGGAGGTGGACGAGGCCTTCCTTCGACCCCAGCGCCATCGTCGCCTCGGTCTCGGGGTCGAGCTCGACCCCGTAGCGGTCGCGGTAGAGCTCGCAGATCGCGGCGCGCAGGTTCGGCAGCCCGCGGCTCGACGAGTACCGGTGGTTGCGCGGGATGAGCGCGGCCTCGCGCAGCTTCTCGACCGCGATCTCCGGCGGCGGAACGTCGGGATTGCCGAAACCGAGGTCGATCACGTCCTCGCCGGCGCGGCGCAACTCGAGCTTGAGCCGCTCGACCTCGGCGAAGGCGTACGGCGGGAGCGCGTCGACGCGGCGGAACTCGGTCACGCTGCAGATCGTCGCACCGCGCGCAGCGACGCGCGGAGCGCAACGACCTCGCCGATCACGACGAGGGCGGGGGTCGGCAGCCCCTCCGCCGCGCGGGCGATGGCGCCGAGGGGCGCCGTGACGACGCGTTCGTCGGGCGTCGTGCCGGCGGAGACGACGGCGGCGGGCGTTCCGGGCGGGCGGCCGTGCTCGATGAGCCGCTCGGCGAGCCGCTCCAGGCCGGCGAGGCCCATGAACGCGACGAGCGTGCCCGGGCGTGTGCGCGAGCGCTTCCGCGTCGAGACCCTCGACGTCGTGCGCCGCGAACGCCGTCACGGCCGAGGCGACGCCGCGGTGCGTGACGGGAATGCCGGCGGAGCCGGGAACGGATGCGAGCGACGAGACGCCGGGGATGACCTCGAAGGGCACGCCGGCGTCGGCGAGCGCGAGCGCCTCCTCGCCGCCGCGGCCGAAGAGGAACGGGTCTCCGCCCTTGAGCCGGACGACGTCGTCGCCGCGGCGGCCGAGCGCGACGAGCAGCTCGTTCACCTCGTCCTGCTCGAGGCGGTCGCGCTCGATGCGCAATGCGTCGGCGGGAGCCTCGTCGACGAGCTCGGGCGCGACGAGCCGGTCGTAGACGATGACGTCGCACGCGCGCACGCGCTCGAGACCCCTTCACCGTGATCAGCCCGGGGTCGCCCGGGCCGGCGCCGACCAGCCAGACGGTCATCCGAGCGCCTTCGCGACGGCATTGCGGAAGAAGTCGCGCCGCTCCTCGTACGAATCGAACGTCTTCTTCACCCACGGGCGCACGCGGCGCAGCTCGCGCGCGAGCTGCTCGTGCTCGAAGCCGATCTGCGCGGCGAAACGGTCGCGCAGCCATTGCGCGAGCGCGGGCGACGCGCCGCCGGTCGACACCGCGACGCGTGATGTCGCCGCGCCGGTGCAGCGCCGGCAGGATGAACGTGCACAGCTCGGGAACGTCCTCGACGTTGCAGAAGATCCGCCGTGCGCTCGCGTCCGCGAAGACGCGCTCGCCCTGCTCGACGTCGACGACCACGACGAGCCAGACGTCGTCGAGCAGCTCCGGCTCGTAGCGGTCGACGGAGACGACCTCCGCGCCGCCCGCTTCCAGCGCACGAACCTTGCCCTCCGAGCGGCCGACGACGAGGCAGCGACGCCCGGTCAGGTCGAGGCACGCGACGTAGTGCTGCATCAGTGCCCCTTCCAGCGACGGTCTCGCGTCTCTGGCGCGCGAAAAGCAAGCGATGCAAGGACGCAGGGAGCGTTCGTAGCCTTAGCTACGGACGCGACCGAGGACGCAGCAGCGCGCCGCTTTGCAGCCGCCAGAGATGCACTGACTGTTGCTGGAAGGGGCACTAAACGCCGACGGAGTGGATGCGCGCGCCTGCGCGGTCGAGCTTCACCGAGAGCTCGAGGCCGTCGACCGCGATGGAGACGAGGAATGCACCCGGGCCGGAGGACTGCACCGCGACGCGCTCGACCGTCTTTCCTTCGAGCGCTTCCAGCGCCGAGCTCACGTCGCGCGCGCCGTCTGCGAGCTCGCGACCGCCGGGCAGCCGGCGGTACGTCTTCAGCGCGGCCTGCTCGCCCTCGGGGCCGTACACGCTGCGGATGCGCCCGGTGGTGAGGCCGAGCTCGATCAGCTCCTCGAGCGCCTGCGCCTCGTCCTCGCCGAGCTCGCCCTCCTGCACGGCGGCAACGAGATCCGCGAGGCGGCCGCGCCGCTCGTCGTCCTGCACGAAGGCGAGCACCGCCTGCGCCTCGCCGAGCGCGACCTCGGCCGCTTCTCCGCGCAGCGCGATCATGCGTGCTTCCCGACGATCGCGTGCAGCTCGTGCTCGAAGCCGCCGTGCTCGATCGAGCAGTGCATGCCGCACTCCTTCGGGGCGTTCGTCTCCCACCACCAGCGGCCCGCACGCTCGTCCTCACCTGCCTCGGTCGCGCGCGTGCACGGGGCGCAGCCGATCGAGGTGAACCCGCGCGCGTACAGCGGGTGGATCGGGACGTCGTTCTCGCGCAGGTACGTCCAGACGTCGCGGCCGCTCCACTCCGCCAGCGGGTTGAGCTTCACGATCGCGCCGTGGTCGTGGTCGATCTCGACCTTGCGGATGTTCGTGCGCGTCGCCCACTGGTCGCGGCGCAGCCCGGTGATCCACGCGTCGAGGCCGTCGAGGTGCTTCGTCAGCGGGATGACCTTGCGCACGTTGCAGCACGAGCAAGCGGTTCTCGACCGAGTCGCGGAAGAGATCGGGGCCTTTCAGCTGGACGAGCCGCTCCACGTGCTCCGGGTCCGGCTCGAGGATCTCGAGCTGCAGCCCCGGGTAGCGCAGGCGCAGCGTGTCGGCGAACTCGAGCGTCTCTATCGGCAGCCGCCCCGTGTCGACGGAGAACACACGCACGCCCGGGTCGATCGCGTACGCCATGTCGATGAGGACGGAGCCGTCGATCTGGAACGCGGTCGAGATGGCGATGTCGGAGCCGAACTCGCCGAGCGCCCACTCGAGCAGCGCCTGCGGCTCCTCGCCCTCGAAGCGGATCGCGAGCTCGCCCGCGTCGAGCTCGTCGAGGAGGATGGTCACGCCGCCACCCGCTTCTTCGCGGGCTCGAGGCCGGCGAGCGCGCCGAGCTCGTCGTCGGAGAGGCGGCGCTGGAAGTCGGTGAACGTCTCGCCGTCGCCGCGCCCGTCGATCCAGCCGCGCACGAGTCCCTCGACCGCGGGCTCGAGCCGTTCGCTCGGGATGCGGCGGAAGAGCGAGCCGCCGATCGCGGGCTGCGGCCCGAGCGAGCCGCGCACGAAGATGTCGTAGGCCGAGACGCGGTTGCCGTCCTCGTCCTTGCCGGTCGTCGCCTGGAAGCCGAGGTCGCCGACCCAGTGCTGCGCGCACGCGTGCGGGCAGCCGTCGAGGTGCAGGCGCAGGTCGCCGACCTGCGGGCCGAACGTCGACTCGAGGTGCTCGACGAGCGTCTCGAGGCGCGTCTTCGTCTCGCCGACGGAGAAGTTGCAGTGCGGCTCGCCGGTGCAGGCGATCGAGTTGGCCCAGATCTCGTTCGTCTCGAGCGGCAGGCCGAGCTCGGCGAGGCGCACGAGGGTCTCGTCGACGCGCTCGTTCGGGACGCCGGTGACGATGAGGTTCTGCTGGCGCGTGAGGCGAATGTCGCCGCCGAGCTCGTCGGCGAGGTCGGCGACCGCGATGAGCTGGTCGCCGGAGGTGAGACCCAGGCGGACGGGCACTCCGATGGTGGAGAGCCCGTCCTGGCGCTGGGCATGCACGCCAATGTGCGCGGAGGGCTGCGCTGTGATCGGCGGCAAGGTGAAACGTTCGAGCGTGCGGCCGAGCTTCGTCTCGACGCGTTCGAGGACGCCGTCGGGGCCGAGGTCGTCGACCATGAACTTCAGGCGCGCCTTCACGCGCGACATGCGGTACTTCAGGTCCTCGCTCCACACGGAGGTGACGGCGCCGAGGATCTCGATCGCGTCCTCCTTCGGGACGAAGACGCCGAGGTCGCGCGCGATGCGCGGAACCGACGCGAGCCCGCCGCCGACGAGCACGCCGTAGCCCTCGCGTCCCTCGTGCACGACGCCGACGAGCGAGACGCAGTTGATCTCGGGCGCGTTGCAGCGGTCGGGGCAGCTCGCGATCGAGTACTTGTGCTTGCGCGGCAGGTTCGCCCACGTCGGGTTGCCGTAGAACTCGTCCGTCGCCGCGTCGATGACCGGTGTCGAGTCGAAGAGCTCGTCGGCGAGGAGGCCGGAGACGGGGCAGCCGGTGATGTTGCGCACGGTGTCGCCGCAGCCGCCGGCGCTCGTGATGCCGGCGTCCTCGAGGTCGGCGAAGACGTCCGCGAGCGCGCTCAGCTCGAGCCAGTGGATCTGGATGCATTGCCGCGTCGTCAGCTCGGCGTCGCCGCGCCCGTAGCGGTTCGCGACCTCGCCGATACGGCGCAGCTTCGCCGGCGAGAGGATCCCGGCCGGGATCTTCACGCGCAGCATGAACGTCCCGATCTTCGGCTTGTCGTGGTAGAGGCCCCACCACTGGAGGCGCACGACGTCCTCCTCGGCCATGGCCTCGTAGCCCTGAGCGACAAGCGCGGGCAGCTCCTCGCGGATGCCGAGAGGCGGCTTGTCGCGCTTGATCCGCTCGACCGAGTTGCGCTCGTAGACGGTCGGCCAGTCCATCCCGCGGACGTTACTATCGAAAGTAAAGCGTGGGACGCAACGTTGTTCGGTTAGCGGCGCTTGAATGAGGCTCCCTCAGGCGCGACAGATCTTCCGCACCCGCTAGACAGGAGCGCATCATGAAGACACGCTGCTCGTTCGTCGCGGCTGTTGGAGTGACGACAGCCATCTCCGTCCTAGCGCTCGGGCTCGGGGCCTCCGCTGCGCATGCGGCGGCATTTCGCCCGTGCCCGACGCAGCAGCAGCTCGAGCAGCGCGGAGCGACCGCGGCCGAGGTTTCCACGGCTCCCCAGACGAGCACGGGGACGTTCTCTGTTGCGCAGGGTCTCAACGTGCCCGACGAGCAGTGCAGCTATCAAGGGACGCTGCACCTCCTCCTCATGTTTTGGGGGCTGACGCCTTCCCAGAAGGAGGTCGCCCTGAAGCACTTCGCATACGAGTGCAAGCGCAAGTCGTGCACCGTATTCCTCACGAAGGGCGTCAACACCATCGTCGTCTCGAGCCCGGGAGGGAAGACAAAGACGAAGAGCGTCCCAACGCTCAATGAGGTGGTTATCTCCGGGAAAGTCACGGGAGAGGCGATCACCGAAGAGGTCCCGAACGCTACGACACAATGCGACGTGCTCGCAGCGGCCCTCTACGGATGGCTCGCCGGCGGAGGGCGCCCGGGGGCCACTCTTCCCTGCGTGACGAGCTGAGCTGCGCGGACATACCGTGACGAGCTGAACTGCCGCCGGTTCGCTCGAGGAGACGCTACGGCGTGGCGAACGCCAGCGCATCGGGCGCGAGCGTGGCGCCGACATTTGGCCCGCTGACGGATGCCCGGTAGCGGGTCCCATCCAGCTCGGCCGCAGGAGCACGCTGAAGCTGCCGTCGGCCTTCGGGCGGGCGCCGAGCATGGCCGACCATCCCGTGGGTGAGGCCGCGCAACCGAAGCAGTCGATGTAGACGTAGGTACGCACGGGGGTGCCGCTCGGTGTCGGGGAGAACGCGGGCAGCGGCTTGCCCTGGAACGACGCCGTGCCGGTGAGTCGCGTGCCCGCGGCGGTGAGCGTGAGCTGCGTCGGCTCACCTTTCCAACGCGCCAGGTGCAGGGCGACCGGCTGTCCGGCGACGTCCCATGTTTGGAGAGCCAGCAACCACCCGCTCGGTGTCCGGCGCACGACCGGCGTGAACGCCAGCCCAGGGGCCGACGCCGGCCGCGTGACGTCAGGCCCGGGCAGGGCACTGTGCACGACCTTGCCGTGCAGCGGCACAAGGAGCGTCGTCTGCCCCCAGCGAACAGCAGCGTCCCCGGCCGAGTCGGCCGAGAGCTGCGCCCGTTCGGCGCCGTTGGTGATCCACACCGATCCGAGCGCCGAAGAGGCCGCGACGCACCCGAGGATGATGCAGGCGACCGGCAAGGCGATAGCAATCCGCAGTCTCGTAGCGTGAGTATCCACCCGAACGCTCGGCTTCGCAATCGGCCGTGAGGCGTGTCGAATCGGCCGCGGTTAGCTGAGCAGCGAGTCGCCGGAGCCCGGATCGAAGAGCTGGACGCGCTCCGCGTTGACGGCGAGCTGGACGTGCTCTCCGACATGGATGTCCGTGTTGGAGTCGAATCGCACGACGAGCGTGTCGCTGAGCTCGCTCTGTTGTTCGTCGGCGCTCTCGGCGGAGCGCTCACCGAGATGGGCGATGCCGGAGTCCCTGAGCGCGAAGATGCGCCTGCGTCTCGGGGCCGAGCTTTTCGGTGATCTCGATCTCGGCCGAGAACGGCGTCCGAGGCCGAGCCGTTCGACGCGAGGAAGAAGTCCTCCGGGCGCACACCGACGATCACGTCGCCACTGCGGTCTGTCGAGGCGCCGCTGGAGGCGATCCGGCAGCCGGAAGCGAGTGCCGCCGAGATCGACCGTGCCTTGCTCGAGGCGTCCGGTGAGGAAGTTCATCGACGGACTGCCGATGAAGCCGGCGACGAACGTGTTGGACGGCTGCCGGTAGAGCCGCTCGGGCGTGTCGATCTGCTGGACGACTCCTGGCACGAGGACGACGACGCGATCGCCGAGCGTCATCGCCTCGGTCTGGTCGTGCGTGACGTAGATGGTGGTGATCCCGAGGCGCTGGTGCAGGCTGATCAGCTCCGCACGCATCTGCACACGCAGCTTGGCGTCGAGGTTGGAGAGCGGCTCGTCCATGAGAAAGGCCTGCGGGCTCGCGGACGAGCGCGCGGCCGATCGCCACCGCTGCCGCTGACCGCCGGAGAGCTGCGCGCGGCTTGCGATCGAGCAGCTCGTCGATGCCGAGCAGCTCGCGCGACCTCGTCACGCGATGTCGCGCTCTGCTCCTTGCGCACCTTCTGCTGGCGAGCGGGAAGGCGAGGTTCTCGTGAAACGGTCATGTGCGGGTACAGGGCGTAGTTCTGAAAGACCATCGCGATGTCGCGTTCCGTCGGCGGCAGGTCGTTGACGAGCTTGTCGCCGATGCGGATCTCGCCGATCGGTGACCTCCTCGAGGCCGGCGACCATGCGCAGGGGGGTGGTCTTGCCGCAGCCGGAGGGGCCGACGAGGATCGAGGAACTCGCCGTCCTCGACGGTGAGCGTAAAGTCGTCGACGGCCACCACGTCCTCGCCGAAACGCTTGTTCACGTTCTGGAAGGTGACGGACGCCATTCAGCTGACCTCCATGAGCGTTCGGTTCGCAAATAGCGCCCTCGTTCGTCGAGGTCTGCGAAGTGCGGTACGAGCACCGCGGCGCGGCCGGCGGCGACGTAGACGGGTACCTCGTCGATCGGCGCGTCACGCTCGACCACAGCCGGGCCGACGATCGTCTCGTTTCTCCAGGGGTCGACCCACTCGCCCTTCGGCAGGTAGACGGGCCACCGCCTCGACGCCCTCTCGGGTGACGGGCGCGACGAGCAGGTCGTCGCCGAGGAACCACTGGTGTGGGAAGTCCCAGATCCGCTCGTCGTCGTCCACCTCGAAGCAGAGCGCCCGCATCAGCGGCTTCGCTGTCTCGAGCGAGCGCTGCGCCTGGTCGGCGAGGTACGGGACGAACCGCTCGCGCAAGTTGGGTAAAACGCCGGAAGACCGGCAGCACGCGAGCATCCCCGTGCGCTCGGCGACGTTCCATGGAGTGCGGTCGCGGCTTGGGCTTCGGTGATGGTTGAACTCCGAGTGGTACTGCATGATCGGACAGAAGCAGGCGGCGGCCGCGGCGCGCAGGTAGAGCTCGGCGTCGGGGATCTCGCCGGAGAAGCCGGCGATGTCCCAGCCCCAGAAGAAGATCCCCGAGGCGCCGGCGGTGAGACCGGCCGTGATTGATGCGCTGAACGCCTCCCAGGTCGAGTCTTCGTCACCGGCCCAGTGGCAGGGGTAGGCGGACGAGCCGGTGAAGCCGGCGCGGCTGAACGTGACCGTGCGCAGTAACTCGTGGTACGCGCCCGCGTACAAGACCGGGTAGCGGTTGTTCGTCTCACCGCCGTTGCGTGCCGTCGGCGTAGCGGAGATCGGTGCCCCACGCATGCTCGCCACCATCGGTCTTGAAGCCGTCGACGGCGAGCTTCGTCGATGCAGATAGCGGCGCTTCTCCGTCCACCAGCGCCGGGCATCCGGCGTTGGTGAAGTCGGGGAGCAGAGCACCGGGGAACCACCAGCCGCGGTTGCGGTACGGCTTGCCATCGGCGCGCGCAACGCAGTAGCCGCGCCGGATCATGGTCTCTCGGTCGGCGCGCGCCTGACCGTGGTTCGCATGGATGAGCGGGATCTGCCAGAGCAGCACCTTCGTCCCGCTCGCGTGCAGCTCGTCGACCATCGCCTTCGGGTCGGGCCACGGGCCATCATCGGGGAAGTCGAAGTCGGCCAGCCGATGCGGCGACCCGTCCGGATGGACCTCGTACGAGGCGCCGTTGAAGGCGACGAAGGTCTCTTCGTCCGACCACGCTTCGATCACGATCGCTCCGACCGGAATGTCCTCCTCGACGCTGCGTGCGACTTCCTCGAGCACGCGAGCCTGCGAGTTCCACTCGTTGCCGCTCATCCAGAGCCGGTAGATCCACTCCGGCGGCGAGATCGGGGCGACCGGTCACGGCGAGGAATCCGTCGAGCACCTCTGCGGGCGCGCCGCTGAGAAGACGGAAGGTCAGCTCCGGTTCGGTGTCTCCGGGCTCGAGGTCGACCTCGACATGGATCCGGTCGGGCTCGGTGCAGCCGACGTCGAAGCGGACGCGGCGGCCGGTGTCGACGTGGAAACCGAAGTCGCCGCCGACGACGATCGCGAACGGCATCGGGAGGTACGTCCGTGCACCCTGCCCCTTGTACTGGTCGAAGACGGCGACGTCGACGAGCTTGCCCCGCTGGTCGAGGCCGTTGAATCGCTCTCCGAAGCCGACGACGCGCTCGCCCGGCTCGAGCCGGAGGGCGAAGCGCAGCCGATACGCCACGCCGCCGCCGACAAGCCAGCCGACGCTGCCTGGGACGAGTCGCGACCGAACCTGGTCATCATCGGCGATAACGCGCAAGGAGCCGCCGTGCGGCTGCCACACGCAGGCGTCGAGCTCGAACCACCGAGTATGCGAGGCGTTGTCGAGAAACCGGTAGCGCAGCCGCTGCTCCGGCTCCGAGCGCCGGCGCCGTTACCGACCAGGAGATCCGTCCGCGCTGCTCTCCGAGACGCGAGACTGCGTCGGAGAGGTGGCCGTCGACGACGCGCGGCGCAGGGACGCCGTAGTCGGCGACGACCTCCGGAATCGCGGAGCCGCGCCGAACGGCATCGACCAGCCGATCGCTCGCCGCTCGACTTCGAGCTCCGCCTGCACGCGGTCGACGTCCCCTGCGGTCGTCGCTCTCAGCTCGAACGCCTGCCCCGCCACGCGGTCGCAAAGGAACGCGTTGATCGGGCTCGATCAGATACGGGTGCCCGCGACCTGCGGGCCGATGGCGGATCATCGTGCGCCTGCGTCCGGCAGCCACACGAGAGCCCATGTTCGGAACGCGGGCAGCTTCACCGTGTCGTAGCGGCCGTCGTACTCGGCCTCGAGCGCGAGCATGCCCGGGTGCTCGTCGGGATCGGCGATAGAGGAACCGCCCCGGTTCGCGGCTCGAGCGCTCGACCGACAGCCGCACGCCGTCGAGCGGCCGCGGCGGCCGCTTGGGCGCATCCCACCGGTCGTCGGCCTGCGCCGAAAGGTCGATCAGGCTGACGAGCATGCCGTCGGACGAGCCGAAGCACCCGCCCCCAGAGAGCGCCCGACCGCGGCTCGGTGGCGACCGGCACGGACGCTTCGAGACGAAACTCCTCGTTGACGCCGCCGAGATGAGTCTCGGTGACGTCGACGCTCTTACGGTCGAAGAGGAGATCGCCGTAGCGCACGCCGAAGTCGTAGTAGCGCCGCGTCGAATCGGCACCCTCGTTATTCAGCTCCGCATGACGCACGTAGTACGCCTCGGTCAGCACAGACCGCTCCTCACCGTGCAGGAGCGCCGTGCCACCGTGCGAGAACACTGTTGCAAGCACGAGCCGCTGTGCCTCGAGCGCTGCGATCCGCGGAGCCGTTCGCGTACACCGACAGGTACGCGGCGAGGATGATGCTCTTCTCCGGGGCCAGAGCGCGCGCTTTTTGCACGAGAGAGGCGAGATCGGCGAGCCGTTCGTGTGGCGACCACACCTCGATGTACACGGCGGCCTGCGTCGCGCCCGCGGTCGTCCATGTCGGAAAGTCGTTGACATTGTTGAAGATCAGACACGCCTCCGGAAGCTCATGGGCGAGCCTGTCGATGAGCGCCGGGAAGGCCTCGGCAAGATCGACGGACGATCCATCCGCGCGCAGCGCGTACTTCGGCGCGCCGTATTGGTCGAGATGGAAGCCGGAGAACCCGACTTCGGCCTCCGCCGCGCGCAGGTCTGCGGCGAAGTGCTCCTGCCACCGCTCGCTCGTCGGGTCGACGTTCCAGAGAAAGTCGTCGCCGAGCGTCCACGGCTCGCCGCTTCCGCGATAGAGGCCATCGGCCTTCCAGTTCGGCCACTCGTCCCGCCCCGCCGCGTAGACGGCCGCATAGCCGAGCGGCAGGGACCCGACCTTCCGGAGCTCGTCGACCAGCTCGCGGACGGTCACGAGCGAGAGCAACCGGCCCATCGAGTCGACGAACTCGTCCTGCGGGGGAAGCAACCGCGCATGCCGGTACATCCAGTCGTAGAACTGAATCGCGTTCAGGTGCAGCCGGCGCACGTTTTCGACGACGCCTGCGACATCGCGACCGGCGCTGTAGTCGGAGACGAAGCCGTACCGCGCGCGCGGAGAGCGGGTCAACGAGCACGTCGAGCGCCGTTCGCGCGGTGCCCGCCTCGACGCCGTAGCCGCCCTCGCGTTGCGGCTGGAACCGCGCGATGCCCTCTCCCGGCTGAAGCTCGACGGTCTGCGACAATCGCGTCCAGTCGCCAGAGCGCGACGCGCGTCGGCCCATTCGAGCCGCGAACCTCGATCTCGACCGGCTCGCCGGGCGCGAAGGTCGCCTTCGTCGGCAGGAGCTCGGTCACGCGACGCTGCAATTCTATGATCAGGTACATCGCGTGCGACCAGAGGAGCGGGGTCGCGACCGGCCCCCAGCGTGCAACCCACGGCGCGATCATCGCGGGCTGTCTGCGCGTGGTCGGAAACCTGCTCGGGGAGGTCGCCGTTGTGCATGCGCCTGCGCGCGCACCCAGTCGCGGATCGGCTGCGCTGCGTCGCGCGTTGCCGGCGACGTCGCTCGTGCCAGGCGAGCGAGCAGGCGAGCAGGATCCATTCGCCGCCGCCGTAGTACGTGTCGCCGCGGTACCGATATACCCCGCCGCCGGGCCGGTGGAGATCTTGGCCGCACCGCGTCGACCGTCGCCTCCAGGAGCGGATCGCCGAGGGGCAACACGCCGAAGGGAACCCCAAGCCAGAGCAGGCTGCCGTCGACCCGCACGTCGGCAGGACCGCGCATGAGCCGACCGTCCCGGACGAAGCCGCTCGAGCAGCTCGCTCGCGGACCAGGCCCGCCGCGTCGCGACCACTCGGAAGCATCGAGCAGGATCGCCGCAGCGTCGAGACCGGCGATCGCCGCTCCGAGGGTGGACGCGTGCTCGCCGCCGTCGAATTCCTCCCAGCAGCTGAACGACTTCATCGGCCAGGTCGCGCGCACGTAGCCCGCGACGAGTTCGGCCGTGTCGCGCAGCTCACCGACGACCGGCCGCCGCCGAGATGCTCGGCAAGCGACCAGAACCACATGCCGTAGCCGTCGACCTGGAAGTTCGGCCACGGCTCGTCGTCCGTCGTGCTCGAGCGATCCCTCGAGCGTGTAGCGCGCAGGCGGCATCTGCTCGGGCGGCGGCGGATCGCCGGCGTCGATGCGCGCAATCGCGCGCTCGATCATCGGGCGGTGCGCTTCGATGCTGCGCGCGACCCAGGCATGGAAGGCGACAGCCGAGTCCGACTCGTCGCAACGGTCGAGCGCATATGCGCAGAAGGCGCCGTCGCGCAGCCAGGCGTAGCGATAGACCGGGAAGGCCGGGCTGGCCACGAAGGCGCCGCTCGCCGACTGGCCCTGCTTGAGAACCTCGACGCTGCGAGCGAGCGATGCAGGTCGCCGGTGGGGATCGCCATCAGGCCTTCACCGCACCGGTCGCGATCCCGGAGACGAACTGCCGCTGGAAGAGCGGCGAAGATCGCGATCACCGGACCGATGGCGATCGCCGAGGCGGCGAAGACGAGGCCCCAGCTGGTCGAGTGCTGCCCCTGGAAGAGCGCGATCCCTATCGGCAGCGTGTATTTGCTCGGGTCGTTGATGATCGTGAGCGCCCAGATGAACTCGTCCCAGCTCGCGAGGAACGTAAAGATCGCGACGGCGGCGAGCGCGGGCCGCGAGAGCGGAAGGATCAGACCGCCAGAAGCGCGTCCACGGGCCGCCGCCGTCGACGACCATCGCTTCCTCGAACTCGCAGCGGGATGTCCTGGAAGAAGCTGCGAAGGAGAAACGTATTCAACGCGAGGTTGCCGCCCGTGTAGAAGACGACGAGCCCCGAGCAGCGAGTTAAGGAGCAGCAGCTTCTTCGCGAGCAGGAACTGCGGGATCAACAGCATCAACCCCGGCACCATCAGCCCGACGAGGATCAGCGCCGAAGAGCGACCGCTCGACCCGGAAAGCGGAAGCGGGCAAGCGCGTACGCCATCATCGCCGAGAGCAGCACGGCGGCGAAGGTCGTCACGACCGCGACGCACAGCGAGTTGACGAAGTAATGGCCGAACTGATTCGAGCTCCAGGCCTGCGGTGTAGTTGGAGGTCGTAGCGTGATGCGGAAGGAACTGCGGCGGGATCGAGAGCACGAGCGCGTTCGGCTTGAACGAGGTCGACAGCATGTACGCGAACGGAAGGATCATCACGAAGGCGCCCGCGCTCAAGAGCGCGAGCCGTGCACGTCATGACCGTGTGTGCACGCCGAACGCTGCCGACGACCATCAGACGCCGCCTCGGGCGGCCGGCGGAAGAGCCGCAGCTGGGCGAGTGACGAGCACGAAGACGATCAGCGTCAGCGATGAAGCGAGCGCGGAGCCGTAGCCGAAGTCGAGGAACGAGAAGGCCAGCTGATACATGTAGGTGAGGAGCACCTGGGTCTCGTTGAGCGGGCCGCCGTTGGTGATCGAGGAAGACGGAGATGAAGACGTTGAAGCCGCCGATCACGAGCATCACGGTCGACGAACGCGATCGCCGGCCAGATCGCCGGCACGGACACGGCGCGGAACCGCGCCAGGCCTTGGCGCCGTCAACGGCGGCGGCCTCGTGCAGCTCGCGCGGGACTCCTTGCAGCGCGGCGAGGAAGATCACCATCGACCAGCCGACGCCCTTCCAGATCCCGAGGATGCTGAGTGACGAGCATCGCGGTCCAGCGCGGCGCCGAGCCAGTCGACGTTGTGGTCGTGACGTGCAGGCCGTCGTGGAGGATCCAGTTCATCAGGCCGCCGTCGGTGAGGAAGAGAAACCGGAAGAGCAACGAGACGACGACCCAGCTCGTCACGACCGGCAGGTAGTAGAGCGTGCGGAAGAAGGCCGCGGGCCGGCATGTGGGCGTCGAGAAGGACAGCCGGTGGCGAGACCGAGCGCGATCTGTGCCGGCACGGTCACGGCCATGTAGAAGCCGGTGTTCTCGAGCGCGCGCCAGAAGATCGGGTCGTGGAGCGCGCGGCCGTAGTTGTGCAGGCCGAGGAAGTGGCTCGCCGTGCCCGGGACGATCGACCAGTTGAAGAGGCTGATCTGGAAGGCGCGGACGATCGGATAGAGGATGACGAGCGCAAAGAGGAGGAACCCAGGCGCCAGGAACAGATACGCGGCAGTGAGCGTCCTTGCGGCGGCGCGCATTCGCGGCCCCGGCCACGGGCGCAGCGTCGTGGCGCTGCGCCCGAGGCACGGCCTCGTCGGCTAGGAGACGATGCAGGCTACTTTGAGGAGGTTCCGTCAAGCAGCTGGTCGGCCGCTAGTCGGTCGAGCAGCCGTCGTTGCGACGCGACGTCGTCGAGCCTGCTGCGAACGTCTTGCTGCCAACGATCGCGTGCGTGATCGAGCACTGTGTCGATCTGCGGCCACTTCGGGCGTCGGCGTCCGCGGGCTTGCGCGGTCGCGAGCTGCTTGACGAAGATCCCGTAGTACGGATGCATCTGCGTGAGCTACTTGCGGACGACGGTCGAGGACCGGCATCTGCCCGGCGAGCGCAATCTGCGTCTGCGTCCACGTGCGCGAGCATGAAGCGCAGGAACTGCAGGGCGGCAGTCTGGTTCTTCGACGACTGCGTCATGACGATGTCCTCGCCGCCCACGACGCTGACGCTTCCGCCCGGGCCGGCAGGAACGAGCGCTCCCGGCAACTTGCGTCTTCGGATAGGCCTTCTGGAAGATGGGGAACATCCACGGGCCCGTCGAGGGTGGTGGCGTACTTGTCCTGGTCGTGAGCCCGTCCTACAGTTCCGAGTCGCGCCTTGGTTCCCGACGATCAGGCCGGGCATCTCCCCGGCCTTGTAGAGGTTGACGAGCAGGTCTGGATTGCAGCGACGGTCTTCGGACTGTTGAGGTAGCCGGTCGCCTTCGTGTACGTCGCTGTTCGTGAGGCTGCCGCCGATCGGACCAGATCCACGGGCAGGATGTTCCAGCCGCTCGTCCCGCTGTCGGCGAACAGGTCGATGCCCTTAGCCTTCAACGCAGGGCCGACAGCGGCCTGCAACTGGGCGAACGTCTTCGGCGGCGACGCTGATCCGCTGCGGACGCGAGCGGCCTGCGGGTTGTACATCGAAGCACGCGCGTGTTCGTGTCGAGCGGGAGGCCGTAGTAGTGGCCCTTGCAGAAGTTCGTCGCGAGCGGTCCCGGGATACACGACCTTCGACAGCTGCTTGAAGTCGGGCATCAGCCTGGTCGAGCGGCGCAAGCACACCGAGCTTCGCGTAGCTCGGGGCACCCAGGCGATGTCGGATCGGATGACGATCGGGCAGCTGTGCCGCCGGCGACGCTCGTCATCAGCTTCTGCTGCGAGGTCGTTGTAGTCGGAACGGGAGTCCTTGGTCGACCTTGATCCCGGGATTGAGCTTCTCGAAGCGCGGGATCACGATCTTCGTCAAGCCGCTGAAGCTCGGGGCCGAGGCGTTCGTCGCGTACGCGTGCCAGAAGGTGATCGTGGTCACCTTGCTCGCTTCGCGCTCGACCCGGCGCCCGCGGCCGACGCCGGCAAGCGCCAGAACCGCGGCTGCCGCGACGACGAAAATGACGTACTTGCGGACAATGCATCTTGCGAACCTCCCTGAGACGAAGAATTGAGACGGCGGCCTTCTGTGCGCCGCCGTTGGCCGGGCGACGGCGAGCGAAGGTCAGGCGACCACCCCCGAGGCCGCGCGGGCTCGCGCCTATGCGCGCCCGAATCGAGTTGGTCGTCTGTCGCTCGTCGAGGCGGCCGTGAACGTGGCCCGAAGGACAAGGCGTTGCCGCGCCGACGGCCCAGACGACGTCGTCCCAAGGGTCGACCTCGACCGGGACGCCGGCGAGCGACGGAAAGAGGTTCGCACGCAACTCGCGCTTCGAACGAGGACTCGAGCATGTGCGCCCATGCCTGCGTACCCTCGCCACCGATGAACACGAGCTCAGGCGCTGAGGACGTTGACGAGTCCAGCGACGGCGCGACCGAGCACCGCTCCCGCGTCGGCGAAGATGTCCATCGCGCCCTGCTCGCCGGCTTCGGCGAGCGTGCGCAGCGCATCGATTCCTTGCGCGGCGAGAGGAGCCCGGCGAGGCGCGCCTGGGCGACGAGCGCGGGATCGGCGATGACGGCCTCGAGGCAGCCACGCTTGCCGCAGGAGCAGGGCGGGCCGTCGTTGACCGCCGACACGTGGCCGAACTCGCCTGCGCCACCTCTGAAGCCATGGTAGATGTCGCCGCCGGCGACGATCGCCGAGCCCGACGCCGCGGCCGATCGTGACCGTGATGAAGTTCTCGACCTCCCGTCCGCGCCCGTAGAGGCGCTCCGAGACGGCGAGCGTGTTGACGTCGTTGTCGACGAGAACGGGTAGGCCGAAGCGGTCGCTCAGCAGCTGCTCGAGGGGGACTCCGCGCCAGCCGAGAAGCGGTGAGCTCACGAGCTCTCCACTCGCCCGTCGACGACGCCGGGCATGCCAAGGCCGACGCCGAGCAGCGGCGCCTGCGGTCGCAGTACTCGGCGAACCAACCTGCAAGGATCGTCGCCGAGGGTGTCGAGCGCGTCGCTCGGCGGTTGCGTCGAAGTCAGTCTCGAAGCGTTCGAGCAGCTCCGCCGTCGAGGTCGACGCTGACGCCGACCAGATGATCGGCGGCGATCTTCACGCCGAACGAGGTTGCCGCCCCGCCGACGAGCTCGAGCAGGAGCGCCGGCCGGCCGCCTCTCGAAGGCGCACGCTTCTGGCAACCCGTACGAGCGCCGTGGTCGAGCAGCTCGCGCGTCAAGGAGGTCACGGTCGCCGGGCTGAGGCCGAGCCGCGGCGCGATGTGGATGCGCGCGATCGGGCCGGACGCCCCGATCAGACGCAGCACGGCGACCCGGTTGAGATCGCGTGAAAGCCCGGAGGAGCCGGTGCGAAACCCCGACCCTCGCGTGGACATGCCCGCGGTCTCGACGATCCGTACAACATGATTCGGACTATAAATTTAGTTCAGAGCAAAAGTCAAGCGGGGCCGTCAGCCCGTGTTGGAGAGGCGAGATGCCGCGATGTGAGAGTGGCGGCCGGAAGGTTGTTCGGTTAGCTACTAGGCTCTCCCCGTGGACCCCGCCCCGACCCCGAGTTGGCGCCGGTTTCTCCAGTTGCTCGCAGCCGTCCTCGTCGTTGGGACCGCTGCAGTCTGGTTCTCTCCCGCCAACGGCTCGGCGGCCACGAGCGTCGAGTGCCAGCACCCTCTGATCACCGGAGAAGAAGCGATCGATCTACGGCACGTGAGCAGCGACGTTGCGTGCCGGATCGTCCGCGCGATTCCCGCGTATGAGCGGGCCGACCACGTGACGCCCCTCTACCGGTGCGTCGGCGGAGATTCGCAAACGGAGCGTCCATACCATCCCGTCACGGCGCTCCATCACTTCCACGGATGGAATGTCGGCGTCGTCAAGGGTCGGCTGAGCTTCTGGCGTGGCACGAGCTTCTTCTCCGTCACCGGTACGGACTTCGGTGCCTATTGCGACTAGTTCCGTACCCGTCAGCCGGTGTTGCGGAACCCGGCCGCGATGCCCGCGATCGAGCGCAGGAGCGGCGGCGCCGCCTCCTCGTCCCCGGCGCGGTACTTGCGCAGGAGCGAGACCTGGATGGCGTTGATCGGGTCGACGTACGGATTGCGCAGCCCGATCGAGCGCTGGACGACCGGATGCCGCGCCAGCAGCTCGTCCGCCTCCACGATCTCGAGCACGACGGCGACGGTGCGCGCGTGCTCGGCGGCGATCGGCTCCCACAGGCTCGGCTCGTCGACCAGCTCGAGGTACTCGGCGGCGATCTCCATGCTCGACTTCGCCAGGGTCATCTCGAGGTTCTGGACGAGCGTGCGGAAGAACGGCCACGCACCGTAGAGCGCGCGCAGCTCCACGACATCCGCTGACGCGAACGCCGTGCCGCACCCGTACCAGGCCGGGAGCAGGCAGCGGTTCTGCGTCCACGCGAACACCCACGGGATCGCGCGCAGCGACGCGAGGTACTCGGCTCCCTCCGGGCGGCGCGACGGTCGCGAGCCGATGTTGAGCAGCGCGAGCTCGTCCACCGGAGTGAACGAGCGGAAGAAGGCGACGAGGCGCGGATCGTCGACGAGCTCGCGATACGCAGCACGCGACCGGTCGGCGAGCGCGGCGATGAGCGTCGTGTCGACGTCGTCCTCGGCGCGGCCAGCAGCGAGCACCGTCGCGGCGAGCGCAGCCTCGAGGTTGCGGTGCGCGAGCTCGGGGAGCCCGTACTTGAACGCGATCGTCTCGCCCTGCTCCGTGATCTTCAGCCGGCCCGGCGGGACGCCTTGCGGCTGCGCGAGGATCGCGTCGTACGTCGGACCGCCGCCGCGGCCGGCGCTGCCGCCACGCCCGTGGAACACCGTCAGCTCCGTGCCGCGCCTGCGTGCGACCTCCGCGAGCGCGACGAGCGCGGAGCGGATCTCCCACTGCGCTGCGAGGTAGCCCGCGTCCTTCGCCGAGTCGGAGTAGCCGACCATCACCTCGTGGCAGAGCAGCTCCTCGTAGATCTCGGGCGCCGCGCGCAGCGCCTCGACGGACTCGAACAGCGGGACGACGCTCGTCGCCGGCGTCAACTGCCGGACACGGCGCACGTCCTCGGCCGACGACACGCCCGAGACGATCACCGTCTCGCCCGCGGCCGCGAGCAGCGCGCGGATGCGCTCGTCAGGCTCGACGGCATCGCGCGCGTGCACGCGCACCTCGACGTCGGCGAGCTCGAAGCCGAAGAGCTCGACCCGCCGGCGCAGGGCTGCGAGCGCGCCGTCGGCGATGCGCTCGCCGCGGTTGGCGCGCAGGCTACGGTCGACGACGTCGAGATCGTCGACGAACGCGTCATACGCGCCGTCCTGCAACCGGCGCCAGACGAAGCTGAGCTTGCGCCGGTACGGCTCGTCGAGATTCTGGTCTCCGATCTCGACCGTGTACTCCGGCAGCTCGGCCTCGTCAGCGGCGATGGATCGAGCAGCTCCTCGGAGACCGGCGTCAGCCGCGACGACACGCCGAGCTCGGCCGCGAGCGCCCGAACGTCGGCGCTGTAGCGCTGCAGGAGCAGGCTCGTCGCCCGGTCGCGCGCCTCCGCGAGCGTCTCGACATTCGTCTGTGGATTCCCGTCCGCGTCCCCGCCGATCCAGCTGCCGAACCGCAGCGGCACCGGCGCATTCGGGAGACGGCGCCGGTACTCGGCGAGCAGCCGCTCGGCCGCGTCGATCAGGCTCTGCTCGAAGAACCAATGGCCGTTGCGGATCTCGTCCACGACCTGCGGCCGCCGCGTGCGCACCTCGTCCGCCTGCCACAGCATCGTGATCTCGCCCGCGAGCGCATCGGCGACGCCGTCGCCCTCGTCGAGCGCGGCGAGGAGCGCGGCGATGCGCAGATGTGCGGCGAGCACTGTACGGCGCGCGGCCTCGGTCGGATGCGCTGTGAGCACGAGCTTGAGCGAGACGTCCGCAGCCGGAGCGTCGCCCAACTCCGCGAACGCGGCGGCCAGCGATTCGCGTCCCATCCGTTCCTCGCGCGCGTACGCGCGACGGCGCCGGATGCGGTTGTACTGCTCGGCGACGTTGGCGAGCTGGAAGTAGAGGGCGAACGCGCGCAGGACGCTGGCCTGCCGCGCGAGCGGGAGCGCCTCGACCGCGTCGCGGAGCTCGTCCCGGCGCGTTCCCTGCCTCGCCGCCCGCGCGAGCGCGCGGACGTGCTCGACGTCGGCGAGGAGCGTCTCGTCCTCCTGCTCCACGAGGACGCGGCCCAGGAGGTCGCCGAGCAGGCGAACATCGCGGCGGACGGCTTCCACCGGCCCAGCCTACGGCGAACCTTCCTGCAAAACCGAACAATCGCTCGGAGCCTGGACGGCAATGGGCTAGCCTCGAACCATGGGCCGCACGCTGTTCGAGAAGGTCTGGGACAGCCACGTCGTCACGCACGACGAGGGCCGGCCCGATCTCCTCTACGTCGACCTCCACCTGGTGCACGAGGTGACCTCGCCGCAGGCGTTCGAAGGCCTGCGTCTGGCCGGGCGAACGGTGCGCCGGCCGGATCTGACGGTCGCGACGATGGACCACAACGTCGCCACCGGCGACGACACACCGGCCGATCCGCTGTCCCAGCAGCAGCTGGACGCACTGGCGACAAACTGCGCCGAGTTCGGCGTCCCGTTGCATGCCACCGGCAGCGGCCGCGAGGGCATCGTCCACGTCATCGGCCCCGAGCTCGGGCTGACGCAACCCGGCAAGACGATCGTCTGTGGCGACTCCCACACATCGACGCACGGCGCCTTCGGCGCGCTCGCGTTCGGCATCGGAACGTCGGAGGTGGAGCACGTGCTCGCGACGCAGACGCTGTCGCAGCGGAAGCCGCGCACGCTGCGCATCCGCTTCGAGGGCGAGCGTGCGCCCGGCGTGACGGCGAAGGATCTCGTGCTCGTCGCCATCGGCGAGATCGGCGTCGACGGCGGCGTCGGCCACGTGATCGAGTACGCCGGCCCCGCGATCGAGGCGCTGTCGATGGAAGGCCGCATGACGGTCTGCAACATGTCGATCGAGGCAGGCGCGCGCGCCGGGATGATCGCGCCCGACGAGACGACGTTCGCGTATCTCCGTGAGCGCAGCGTCGAGATCGACGAGCGCTGGCGCGACCTGCCGAGCGACCCAGACGCGGTGTTCGACCGCGAGGTCGTGATCGACGTCGCGACGGTCAAGCCGCAGGTGACGTGGGGGACGAATCCCGGGATGGTCGCGTCGATCGACGACGTCGTTCCGGAGCCCGCCGACGAGGCGGCGGAGCGGGCGCTCGTCTACATGGCGCTGACGCCCGGGACGCCGATCCGGGAGATCACGGTCGATCGCGTCTTCATCGGCTCGTGCACGAACTCGCGCATCGAGGACCTGCGCGCGGCGGCCGCGGTCGTCCAGGGGCGCCACGTGCATCCCTCCGTGCGCGCGATGGTCGTACCGGGCTCCGCGCGGGTGAAGCTGCAGGCCGAGGCCGAGGGCCTCGACCAGGTGTTCACCGCCGCCGGCTTCGAGTGGCGGCGCGCGGGCTGCTCGATGTGCCTGGGCATGAACCCCGACGTGCTCGCGCCCGGTGAGCGGTGCGCGTCCACGTCGAACCGGAACTTCGAAGGCCGCCAGGGCGCGGGCGGGCGCACGCACCTCGTCAGCCCGGAGGTCGCCGCCGCCACCGCGCTCGAAGGCCACTTCGCGGTGCCGGCATGAAGGCGTTCCGCTCGGTCACGTCGACCGCGGTCGTGCTCGACCGGCCGGACGTCGACACCGACCAGATCATCCCGAAGCAGTTCCTGAAGCGGATCGAACGCAGCGGCTTCGGCGAGTTCCTCTTCTTCGACTGGCGCAAGGACCCCGACTTCGAGATCAACCACCAGCGAGGCAAGATCCTCATCGCCGGCCGCAACTTCGGCTGCGGCTCGTCGCGTGAGCATGCGCCGTGGGCGCTGGAGGACTACGGGTTCGAGGCGATCGTCGCGCCGTCGTACGGCGACATCTTCAGGCAGAACTCACTGAAGATCGGGCTGCTGCCGGTCGAGCTGCCCGCCGAGCAGGTGCGCGACCTGATGGATCGCGCACGAGCCGGCGAAGAGCTGACCGTCGACCTCGAGGCGCGAACCGCGGGCGGCTATCCGTTCGAGCTGGACGACTTCTCGCGCGAGTGCCTGCTCGAGGGGCTGGACGAGATCGGCCTGACGCTCCGCGAGGAAGCCGCGATCGCGGCATACGAGCAGTCCCACGCCTGAGCCGTTGTCCCCTTTTCCGTCCCATTCCGGCGCCCGGGCGCATAGCGTTCCATGTGTGCTCGAGTCGACGGCCCTCCTGACCGGCCTCCTCCTTCCCCGCTAGGGGAAGCCTGCCTGCGCACATACCCGTCTACCGTTCTGCAGGACACCTGCGTCTTCAGGAGACCACCGTGCCGATGCCATTTCACAAATACGCGCCATATGCGACCGTCGACCTTCCCGACCGGACCTGGCCGGACGTCGTCCTGACGTCCGCGCCGATCTGGTGCTCGACCGACCTGCGCGACGGCAACCAGGCGCTCGTCAACCCCATGGACACGCACCGCAAGCGCCGGTTCTTCGCGCTGCTGCTCGAGCTCGGCTTCACGGAGATCGAGGTCGGCTTCCCCGCCGCGTCGAAGACGGACTTCGACTTCGTGCGCACGCTCGTCGAGGAGGAGCTCGTCCCCGACGGCGTCACGATCGCCGTGCTCACGCAAGCGCGGCCGGAGCTGATCGAGCGGACGTTCGAGTCGATCGCAGGCGCGCGCCGGGCAATCGTCCACCTGTACAACTCGACATCGGTCGTGCAGCGCCGCGTCGTGTTCCGGCTCGACAAGGCGGGGATCACCGAGCTTGCGGTGCGCGGCGCGGAGATGTGCCGCAGGCTCGCAGACGACGCCGTTCGCTTCCAGTACTCGCCGGAGAGCTTCCATCACACCGAGCTCGACTTCGCGCTCGAGATCTGCGAGGCCGTCGCGGACGCGTGGAGGCCGACCCGCGAGGCGCCGATGATCGTCAATCTGCCGACGACCGTCGAGCACTTCCCCCCGAACGTGTATGCCGACCGCATCGAGTGGTTCGCCCGCAACTTCACGCGCCGCGACGCCGCCATCATCTCCGTCCACCCGCACAACGACCGCGGCACGGCGGTCGCGACCGCGGAGCTCGGGCTGATGGCGGGGGCGCAGCGCGTCGAGGGCACGCTGTTCGGCAACGGCGAGCGCACCGGAAACGTCGACCTCGTCACGCTCGCGCTCAACCTGCTGACGCAGGGCGTCGACCCGGGCCTCGACCTCTCCCAGCTCGACGACGCGAGGCGCATTGTCGAGGAGTGCAACGAGCTGCCCGTTCACCCCCGCCACCCCTGGTCGGGAGAGCTCGTCTACACGGCGTTCTCCGGCTCGCATCAGGACGCGATCAAGAAGGGCATGCACGCGCAGCAGCAGCAGGCCGACGACGCCGTCTGGGATGTCCCGTACCTGCCGATCGACCCGCGCGACGTCGGCCGCACGTACGAGGCGATCATCCGCGTCAACTCGCAGTCGGGAAAGGGCGGCGTCGCGTACTTGCTCGAAGACCGGTACGGGCTCGACCTCCCGCGTGGGCTGCAGGTCGAGTTGGCGCAGAAGGTGCAGGCCGTCACCGACGCGGAGGGAGGTGAGCTCTCGGCGGACGAGATCTACCAGCTCTTCCGGTCGGCGTACCTCGAAGTGAACGCGCCGTACGAGCTCGCCGGCTACGTGCACGAGGCGAGCGAGCTCGGCGACCACCTCACCGCGCGGCTCCTCGACGGCGGGGAGCCCCTGGAGCTCGCCGGCGAGGGGAACGGGCCGATCGCGGCGCTCGTGCACGCGCTCGCGAAGGGGACGGGACACGCGGTGCACGTCCTCGACTACCACGAACACGCCACGAGCGTCGGCGAGGATGCAATGGCGGCGGCCTACGTCGAAGCGGACGTCGACGGCGACCCCGTCTGGGGTGTCGCCGTCCACGCGAGCATCGTCACCGCGTCGTTGCGCGCCATCGTGAACGCGCTCAACCGCGCGCTGCTCGTCCGCGCCGAGCAGGCGACCGCGGCCCGCGCGTTCGACACGGCCTGATCGTCACGCGGGCACCGCCGCGAGATCGACGTCCAGCAGCGGGCTCGAGAGCATGAAGTCGGCCGTCGCGCGGTTGCACGCGATCGGCACGTTGTAGACGACGGCGATGCGCAGGAGCGCCTTCACGTCAACATCGTGCGAGTGCGGCGCAAGCGGGTCCCAGAAGAAGACGACGAAGTCGATGCGCCCTTCGGCGATCGCGGCGCGCACCTGCTGGTCGCCGCCGAGCGGCCCGCTCGAGGAAGCGCGACACCGGCAGGTCGAGCTCGCCCGCGATGAGCGAGCCCGTCGTGCCGGTCGCGTACAACTCGTGCCGCGAGAGCGTCCCACGGTTGAAGTGCGCCTACTCCAGCAGGTCGGCCTTTCATGGAAACATGAGCCATGATGAGAGCGGTCGAGCTCGTCTTCGCTGTCGGATGGGCCGCGTTTTGGCTGTACTGGATCGTTGCCGCCTTCTCGATGAAGCGCGGCCGCGTCGCCTGGGGCCGCGAGGCCCGCATCAGGGTCGTGCTGATCGTCATCGTGATCGTTCTCGTGCGCCTCGGAGCGTTTCGGGGACACGGCGTCCACACCGATCCGCTGCGCGAAGGCTTCGGATCGGTTCTTTTCGTCGTCGGGCTCGCATTCGCGATCTGGGCTCGCCTGACACATCGGGCGCAACTGGGGAACCCCGATGACGCAGAAGGACGAGCCGGAGCTGGTGACGAGCGGGCCGTACCGCCTCGTGCGCCACCCGATCTACTCGGGCGTCCTCGTCGCCGGCGTCGGCACCGCCGTCGCGCTGAGCTGGTGGTGGTTGGTCGCCGTGGCGCTCGCCGGGATCTACTTCATCTACAGCGCGATCGTCGAGGAGCGCTACCTGACCGAGCAGTTCCCGGACAGCTACCCGGCGTACAAGCGCTCGACCAAGATGCTCGTGCCGTTCATTCTCTAGCCACCTCCCGCTTCACGAGGTCGAACAGCTCGTGGTACAGCTCGGCGAGCCCTTCCGCCGACAACGGCCCGCGGTTGCCGCGCTGGAGGTACTGCAGCATCCACTCCTCGCGCGCGAGGTCGACGAAGCCGATGCCGTGCTCGTCCTTGTACCGCTTCAACTTCGCCACGAGGCGCAGGCGCTTGTTCACGAGCTCGACGAGCGCGCCGTCGACGTCGGAGATCTCACGCCGCAGGTCGCGCACGAACGGATCGGTCGAGGCGGAGACGTCGGCGCTCATGACGTCACCTGCGCGGCGTCGTACACGCCGACGATGCGATGCGACCGCGTGAGGCTCGCGAGCTCGTCCAGCGCGCCGCGCACCTTCGCGTCGAGCGGATGGCCCGCGACGACCGCGTCGAAGCGGTAGCTCCACGGGCTCGCCGGAAGGGGCCGCGACACGAGCCGCACGAGATCCAGTCCCGCAACCGCGAACGGCGAGATGGCGGCGTGCAGCGCACCGGGCCGGTGGTCGGTGACGAACGTGAACGCCGTCCGTGCCTCGTCCCGCTGCGCGCCGAGCCACGTGAACGGCGCGACGGACACGAAGCGTGTGAACGCAGGCCCGTCGCCGACGTCGTCGCGCAGCGTCACGAGGCCGTAGAGCCCCGCCGCTTCCGGGCCGGCGATCGCCGCCGACGCGCGGTCGCCCGACTCGGCCGTTTCGCGGGCCGCGTCAGCCGTGGTCGACGCCGGAGATGATCGCCGCATTCGGCAACAGGTCCAGCAGCTTCCGGCACTGGTCGAGGGCGGATGGATGCGAGCGGACGATGCGAATCTCGTCGAGCGCGACGTCCTCCGGCGCAACGAGGCAATGGCGAATCGGAAGCACGGCCTCGGCGACGATCGAGAGCGCGCGCTCGTGCAAGAGGTCGTGCGTCTCGGGCACGCTCCCGGCGAGCGAGCTCTCGATCGGGAGCACACCCTGCTCGACGTCCGCCCGCACGACCGCGTCGGCAACCGCGCGGAATCCGCTCAGCGGATGCAGCTCCGCCGCAGGGTGCAGCGCGAGCGCGGCCGCGCCGGAGTGCGAGCCCTCCGGGCCCGGGTACGCGACGACGCCGCTCACCGGAGCCGTAGCGGAACGCGCAATCCGCATCGCTGGCAGATGGTGACCGCAGCGCCCTTCCGCGCCGCGCGCTGCACGGGGATCGGGTCGGCGCACCCGCACGTCTCGCTCGTGGCGGCTGCGGTCTCGAGGATGGAAGCTGTGAGCTGGGTCATCGAAATCGACTCCTCGCGAGGAGAGGAGAGTCTCGCGGAGGTGATGGACTAGCCGGCGGCGGCGGGGAAGCGAGAGCGCCGGCTAGCCGATAAAGGCGTAGGCAAAGAAGCCGTTGAAGAACGGAAATGCGCGTAAACGGCTTCGGGCGCGTACGCCATTGCCTTCACCTTAGGCACGGCTCACGCCGCCGTCAACGCCAATTGTTCCCTTACCGCCGCGCCGAACTCGGCCGTGCTCGCCGACCCGCCGAGATCTGGCGTCGGCGACGTCGCCAGCGCGTGCTCGACGGCGCGGACGAGCGCCTGCGCCTCCGCGATCCGCCCAAGGCCGTGCTCGAGCAGGAGCGCCGTCGACCGCAGCATCGCGGTCGGGATTGGCGATCCCGCGCCCGGCGATGTCGGGCGCCGACCCGTGGACGGGCTCGAAGATCCCGGGGCCGGAGTCGGAGAGGCTCGCCGACGGCGCCAGCCCGAGCCCGCCGGTGACCGCTGCGGCGAGGTCGCTGAGGATGTCGCCGAACATGTTCTCGGTCACGATCACGTCGAACTGCTGCGGCGTGGTCGCGAGCTGCATCGCGGCGTTGTCGACGAGCATGTGCTCGACGCTCACGTCGGGAAACTCGGGTGCGATCTCGTTGACGACGCGCCGCCACATCCGCGACGTCTCGAGGACGTTCGCCTTGTCGATGGACGTCAGCGCGCCACGGCGCGTCTGCGCGAGCGCGAACGCCCGCCGGGCGACGCGCTCCACCTGGCTCGGGTGGTACTCGCACGTATCGAAGACGGTGCCGTCGTCGCGCACGCCGCTCGCGCCGAAGTAGAGCCCGCCGACGAGCTCGCGCACGACGAGCAGATCCACGTCGCCCCACACGGACGGCCGCAGGTTCGCGTACGCGTCCAACGCGGCGCGCAGGCGCAGCAGTCCCTGCTCGGGCCGCACGTCCGCAGCGTCGAATTCGGGATCGCCGACCGGGCCCTTGAGGACCGCGGTCGCGTCGCGGCAGGCCGCGAGCGTCTCCCCGGGCAGGGGATCTCCGGCCGCGCGAATGGCGGCGGCGCCGATGAGCCGCTCCTCGACGGCGACATCGGGCGCGACGAGCTCGAGAACGAGGCGCGCTTCACGCGCGACCTCCGGCCCGACTCCGTCGCCGGGCAGGAGCACGACGGTAGGGCTTAGGCATCCTGGAAGGCGCTCTCCCCAATGGCTCTCGGTTGACGGCCGCGCGGCCGCGGCGTGAAGCCGGCGGCGTGGATGGCGGCGTTCCAGCTCCCGAACACGCGGCTCACGGTCTGCCGCGACGGGTGGTTCTCTCCTGCCTGATCCCATTCATGCGTGAACGGCGGCCGGCTGTGCTTCCGATACCAGAGCGTGATCGCGTACACGATCGTGTCTGGCGTCCAGCGAAAGCCGGTCCGCGGACCGGTTCTCATTGCGCACCTCCCTTAGACATGAACACCGAGTCGCTCCAGGATGAGGTCGGCGTCCGGTTCGACGAGCACGGGCTCGAAGGTGTCGGCGACGAGCGCCGGCGTCTTCAGGCCGTCGCCGGTGACGAGCAGGACGACGCGATCGTTCTCGCCGAGCTCGCCACGACGGACGGCTTCTCGCAGTGCACCCAGCGCAGTGGCGGGCGCGGTCTCGCCGAAGACCCCTGTCGTCTCGGCGAGAAGCTTGATGTTCTCCGGGATCTCCTCCTCGGGAACGGCGTAGATCGAGCCGCCCGAGGCGATCGCGGTGGCGACGGCGAGGTCGCCGTCGGCCGGGGAGCCGATCGCGATCGAGCGCGCGATCGTGTTCGGGCGCACCGGCTTCACCTTGGCGCCGTCTGCGAACGCACGCGCGACGGGCGCGCAGCCTTCCGCCTGGCCGCCGAAGATGCGTGGCCGTGCGCCCTCGACGAGCCCGAGCTGGAGCAGCTCGCCGAAGCCCTGGTGCACCTTCGAGTACATCGCGCCCGACGCGATCGGAGCGACGACGGCGTCGGGGAGCTCCCACCCGAGCTGTTCCGCGATCTCGAACGCGAGCGTCTTCGACCCCTCCGCGTAGTACGCGCGCAGCTCGACGTTGACGAACGCCCAGTCGAGCTCGAAGGACAGCTCGACGCTCAGCCGGCTGCAGTCGTCGTACGTGCCGTTGACGGCGAAGATCGTCCCGCCGTAGACGGCGGTGGCGATGAGCTTCTCCGGCTCGAGGTCGGCCGGGACGAGGACGGCGGACTCGATTCCCTCCGCCGCAGCGCGCGCGGCGACGGCGTTCGCGAGGTTGCCGGTCGAGGAGCACGCGAGCGTCGTGTAGCCGAGCTCGAGCGCCTTCGCGCACGCGACCGCGACGACGCGGTCCTTGAACGAATGCGTCGGGTTGGCCGTATCGAGCTTCAGCAGCAGCTCGCCGACGCCGACCGCCGAAGCGAGCCGCGGCGCGGACGACGAGCGGCGTGTTGCCGGGTGCGAGACGCACCTCGGCGGGCGGCGCGACCGGCAGCAGCGGCGCGTACCGCCAGATGTTCGGCGGCCCGGCCTCGATCTCGGCGCGGGTCACGGTCCGATCCGCCGCATAGATCGGCTCGAGCGGGCCGAAGCACCGCGAGCAGACCCCGACAGGGTCGAGCGGGAACTCGGTCTCGCAGATGCGACAACGAAGTGCGGTGGCGGGCATTACAGGGACTCCTTCCGTCCGGGGCTCGGCATCCGACCGGGTTTGGCACCACGCTCCGTTGGAGCAGGTTGCCGAGGCGTCACAGGGCCGGTTCCCTCAGCCTCTCTCGATGCGGAGCCGGACAGCGTCGTCCGCCTCCTCGTTGGTGGGACTATACAAAATAAAGTCACGTGAGGACGGCTCCTTCGGAAGCCGAGGAGACGTACTTCGCGTACCGCGCGAGCACGCCCTTCGTGTAGCGCGGCGCCGGGGGCGTGATGTCGGCCAGCCGGGCCGCGATCTCGTCCTCGGAGAGCTCGACCGACAGCCGCCGCGACGCGACGTCGAGCTCGACCGTGTCGCCGTCGCGCAGCGCCGCGATCGGGCCGCCGCGCGCGGCCTCGGGCGCGACGTGCCCGACCATCAGGCCGTGTGTCGCTCCCGAGAAGCGGCCGTCGGTGACGAGCGCGATCTCCTCGCCGAGCCCCTCGCCGACGAGCGCGGCGGTCACGTGCAGCATCTCGCGCATGCCAGGACCGCCCGCCGGGCCTTCGTAGCGGATGACGACGACGTCGCCAGCCTCGATCGTCTTCGCCTTGACGGCGGCGAAGCACTCCTCCTCGGAGTCGAACACGCGCGCCGGCCCGCGATGGTGCAGGCGCTCGTGGCCGGCGAGCTTCACGACGCAGCCTTCGGGGGCGAGGTTGCCGCGCAGGATGGCGAGGCCGCCGGTCGCCTTCAGCGGCCGCTCGATCGGGACGACGACCTCCTGCCCCGGCGTCTCGACCACCGCGGTCGCGACTCCCGAGAGCGTGCGGCCGTCGACGTTCGGCGCGTCGCCGTGGACGAGCCCGGCCTTCGAGCAGCTCGCGCGCGACGAGCGCGACGCCGCCGGCGGCGTGCAGGTCGGTGGCGACGAAGCGGCCGCCGGGCTTGATGTCGGCGACGACCGGCGTGCGCTCGGCGATGCGGTCGAAGTCCTCGAGCTCGAGCGGGATGTCCAGCTCGCGCGCGATCGCGAGCAGGTGCAGGACGCCGTTCGTCGAGCCGCCCGTCGCCGCGATCGCGGCGACGGCGTTCTCGATCGCGTCGCGCGTGATGATCTGCGACGGGCGCACGTCGTCGCGCACGAGCCGCATGACGATGCGGCCGGCCTCGTACGCCGCGTCCGTCTTCGCGGGATCGGTCGCGGGCACGTCGTTGAGGCCGGCCGGGCAGATGCCGAGGAACTCGAGGACGGTCGCCATCGTGTTGGCGGTGAACTGCCCGCCGCACGCGCCCGCGCCCGGGCACGCGACGCCCTCGAGCTCGTGCACGTCCGCGTTCGACATCGTTCCGGCGGCGGCGGCGCCGACCGCCTCGAACACGTCCTGGATGGTGACGTCGCGGCCGCGGAACCGACCCGGGGCGATGGAGCCGTTGTAGAGGACGAGCCCGGGGACGTCGAGGCGCGCGAGCGCCATCACCGCCGCGGGAATCGTCTTGTCGCAGCCGACGAGGCACACGAGCCCGTCGAGCAGGTGGCCGCGGACGACGAGCTCGATCGAGTCCGCGATCACCTCGCGCGAGACGAGCGACGCCTTCATGCCCTCGGTGCCCATGGACACGCCGTCGCTGACCGCGATCGTGTTGAACTCCATCGGCGTGCCGCCCGCCTCGATGATGCCGCGCCGCACGTGCCGCGCCAGCTCGCGCTGGTTCCAGTTGCACGGCATCGTCTCGATCCACGTCGTCGCGATGCCGACGAGCGGGCGCGCGAGCGCCTCGTCGTCGAAGCCGATGCCCTTGAGCATCGCGCGCGCGGGCGCGCGGTCGACGCCGTCGGTGATCGCGGCGCTGCGCCGCTTCGCGGGATCGGTGGGACGTGCGTACGGATCGTGCTCGCTCAAAGGGGCCCCGCTCCAGTCGAAGTGACGGAAAGCGCGCGAACTTCGTGGTCGGGAAAGCGCGCCGGCGAGCTCGCGCTCGACGTCGGCCGCCCGGCCGCGCTCGGCCCAGACGAGCACGGTCGGGCCGGAGCCCGAGAGCGCGGCGCCGAGCGCGCCGTCCGGCAGGTCGGCGCGGATCGCGGCCAGGTGCGGGCGCGTCGCCGGCGCGGTAGGGCTCGTGCAAGCGATCGGCGGCGCTCGCGGCGAACAGCGCCGGGCTGCCCGCCGCGAGCGCGGCGCCGAGGAGCGCGGCGCGGCCCGCGCTGAATACCGCGTCCTCATGCGGGACCGCCTGCGGCAGCAGCCCACGCGCATTCGCCGTGAGGACGCGGGTCTCGGGAATCACTGCGACGACGGCCGCCGGGAGATCGTCGGCGACGCGGGCGATGTGCCCCTCCCACGTGAGGCACACGCCGCCGGCGAGCGCGGCGGCGAGGTTGTCGGGGTGGCCCTCGAGGTCGAGGCCGGCCTCGAGCAGCTCGTCGGCGGTCGGGTCGACGCCGGCCGCGAGCGCTCCGGCGACGAGACCGAGCGCGACAGCGGACGCGCTCGAACCGAGCCCGCGCTCGCGCGGGATCCGCTCGACGAACGTGAACGAGCGGCCCTGCGGCGACGCGAAGCGCGCGAACGCCTGCACGACGAGGTTGCCCTCGTCCACGTGGCCGTTGCCCTCGCCGACCTCGACCTCGTTCCAGAGATCGAACGCGACGCCCGCGACGTCGAAGCCTGGGCCGAGATTGGCCGTCGTTGCAGGAGCTCTGACCCTCACGCCGCCAGCCTCTCGGTCGCGTCCGGATCCTTGAGCCCGTGCCCGGTGAGGACGCAGACGACGGACTGGCCGACCGCGGTGACGCTCGCTGCGACCGCGGCGATGCCCGCGGCCGAGGCCGGCTCGCAGAACACGCCTTCCTCGCGCGCGACGAGCCGCCACGCCTCTTCGAGCTGGTCCTCCGACAGCGTACACGAGCGTTCCGCCGGAGCGCTTCAGCACGCCGCCGACCTCGAGCCGGTGCACGGGCTCGACGATGCGGATCGCGGACGCGAACGTGTCCTCGCGACGGTCGGCCTCGCCGAGCACGAAGCGCGGCAGCCGCTCGCCGAAGCCGACCGCATACGCGACCGTGTTTCCGCCGCCACCGTACGGGAGCGCGAGGATGTCGGGAACGCGACCGAGCTGCTGCACCACCTCGCGCGCGGCGGAGGCCTGCCCTTCGATGCGATCGGGGTTGATCGAATTGACGTTGACGAAGCCTTCCTCGTCCGCGAGTCGGCGCGCTTCGCGATGCGCGTCCTCGAACGTTCCGTCGATCTCACGCACGTCCGCGCCCACGGCGCGCGCCTGGGCGACCTTGCCGCGAGCGACGGCGCCGCGCGAGGTGAAGACGACCGCGCGCACTCCTGCTCGCGCCGCATACGCGGCCGCCGACGCAGCCGTGTTCCCCGTGGAAGCGCACACGACGCCGGTTGCGCCGCGCTCGACCGCGCGCGTGACGGCGACCGCCATGCCGCGGTCCTTGAACGAGCCGGTCGGGTTCGCGCCCTCCCACTTGAGCCACAGCTCGATGCCAAAGCGCTCCGAGAGCCGGGGCGCCTGCAGGAGCGGCGTGTTTCCCTCGCCGAGGGTGATCACAGCCCGCGCTCCGCAATCACCGGGAGGACAAAAGGGGGTCGGAGCACCTCCGGGAACGCCGCGATCTCGCGCAGCGCCGCCGACACCTCGCCGAAGGGCGCGCGGTGAAGGACGAGCTCGATCGCCGCCGCGCCGTCCTCCAGCCGCTGCACGAGCTGCGCGATGGAGACGTCGTGCGCGGCGAGCCGGCTGGCCGCGTGCGCAAGCACGCCCGGGCGGTCGGAGACCTCGAGATGGACGTAGAAGGGTGAGCGCCACTCGCTCGACGGCAGGCGCGCAAGCTCGCGCCAGCAGGCGTCGTTCTGCAGAAAGCCGGTGCCTGCCGTGCCGACGACACTGACGAGGTCGGCGACGACGGCGGACGCGGTCTCGACGCCGCCCGCGCCCGGCCCTTCGAGCGTGATCTCCCGGATGGCGTCGCCCTGGAGCATGACGGCGTTGAAGGCGCCGTCGACGGCGGCGAGCGGATGCGAGCGTTCGACGAGCGCGGGCTGGACACGGACGTCGACGGCGCCATCGAGGAGCGTCGCGATCCCGACGAGCTGGATGACCATGCCGAGCTGCGCGGCGGCGTTCACATGCACCGGCTCGAGCTCTTCGATGCCCCGGCACTCGACGTCCTCGAAGCGCACGCGGGAACCGAACGCGACGGTGGCGAGGATCGCCATCTTCGCGGCCGCGTCTGCGCCGCTGACGTCGTCGGTCGGATCTGCCTCCGCGTAGCCGAGCGCCTGCGCCTCGGCGAGCGCGTCGGCGTACGAGCCGCCGCGCTCCATGCTCGAGAGCATGAAGTTCGTCGTCCCGTTGACGATGCCGAGAACGCGGTGCACGTTCGAGACGACGAGCGACTCGCGCAGCACCTTCACGACGGGGATCGCCGCGCACACCGACGCTTCGAACCGCAGCTGCACGCCGGCGGCCGATGCGGCCGCGAAGAGCTCCGCGCCGTCGCGCGCGATCAGCTGCTTGTTCGCAGAGACGACCGGCTTGCCGGCGCCGAGCAGCGCGCGGACGTAATCGCCGGCGGGCGACAGCCCGCCCATGACCTCGGCGACAACCTGCACCTCCGGGTCGTCGCGGAACGTCTCGAAGTCGGTGGTGAGCACGCCGTCGCCCGCCGGGAACGGCCGCTCCTTCGCGGGATCGCGGACGAGCGCACGCACGACCCACAGCCTGTGGCCCGTCGCGCGCTCGATCTCGTCGGCGCTCTCGACGAGCATCCGATTGACGGAAGAGCCGACCGTCCCGTAGCCAAGGAGGCCGATACCGACGTCAACGGACGCCAAGTAGCCCCTCGACCCCAGCAAGCGCACGAAGCTCCTTTCCGACCCGCTCGATCTCGGCAGCGCGCTCCTCGCCGGCCTTCCGGAGCTCTGCGAACTTCGGCCGCCCCGCCTCGTCGTCGGCGAACAGCTCCTCTGCGAACGCACCGGTCTGGATCTCGCCGAGGATGTCGCGCAGCCGCTGCTTGACCGCGTCGTCGACGACGCGCGGGCCGCGCGACAGGTCGCCGTACTCGGCGACGTCGGAGACGGAGTAGCGCATGTACTCGTAGCCGCCCTGGTAAAGCAGGTCGACGATGAGCTTCAGCTCGTTCAGGCACTCGTAGTACGCGATCTCGGGCTGATAGCCCGCCTCGACGAGGACGTCGAACCCAGCCTGCACGAGGGCGGGGACGCCGCCGCATAGCACCGCCTGCTCGCCGAAGAGGTCGCTCTCCGTCTCCTCGGCGAACGTCGTCGCGAGCAGTCCGACGCGTGCGCAGCCGATGCCGACGCCGTAGGCGAGCGCGAGCGCGAGCGCGTTGCCGCTCGCGTCGCGATGGACCGCGACGAGCCCCGGCGTGCCGGCGCCGGAGACGTACAGCTCGCGGACGCGATGGCCCGGCGCCTTCGGCGCGACCATGATCACGTCGTGGCCCTCGGGTGGCGCGATGCGCTCGAAGTGGATGTTCAGCCCGTGCGCGAAGAGCACGGCCGCGCCCGGCTCGAGGTTCGGCGCGATGTGCTCGTCCCATACCTGCTTCTGCACGTGGTCGGGGAGCAGGAGCGCTACGACCTGCGCGCCGCGGACGGCCTCGGCGATGGAGCGGACCTCGAGGCCCGCATCCTCCGCCTTCTCGGCGGACGGGCTCCCCTCGCGGAGGCCGACCTGCACGTCGACGCCGGAGTCGCGCAGGTTCAGCGCGTGCGCGTGGCCCTGGCTCCCGTAGCCGATGACGGCCACCTTCCCGGACAGGAGGTCGAGGTCGCCTTCGCGATAAATGGTGGCCATTGGGGGCGCCTTTCTATGTTGACCGGTGTCTGACACCTGACTCGGTGTCAGACACCGGGGTGAATTTACGCCAGCACGTGCTGGCGAGGACGGTTGCGATGCGGACGATGGGCGCGGCCAAGGCCGATGCGCCCGGTGCGGACGAGCTCCTGCAGGCCGTGCGGGCGGACGAGCTCCTCGAAGGAGTCCACGTCCTCGGGCGGCCCGGTGAGCTCGAAGACGATCGAGTCGGGGCCGAGGTCGACGACGCGCGCGCCGAAGACTTCACCGAGCGCCATCAGCTCCGCGCGCTTCGCCGGCGGAGCCGAGACCTTCATGAGGACGAGCTCGCGCTCGATCGACTCGCCGGGAACGAGCTCCGCGACACGAAGCACGTTCACGAGCTTGTGCATCTGCTTCTCGATCTGCTCGAGCGGGCTCGACGCGCAATCGACGCGGATGGTGACGCGCGACACGTCGTGCCGCTCGGTCGGCCCGACCGCGAGGCTGTCGATGTTGAAGCCGCGGCGGGCGAACATGCTCGTGATGCGCATGAGCACGCCCGGCTTGTTCTCGACGAGGACAGAGAGTGTGTGCTTCATGCGACCACCTTCGTCACGACTTCTTCGAACTCGACGAGGTCGAGCGCCGCGGCGCCGGCCGGGATCATCGGGAAGCAGTGCTCGCGCGGGTCGACGCGCGCGTCGACGACCGCCGTGCGCCCGCAGGCGAGCGCCTCGACGAGAGCGGCCTCGAGGTCGTCTTCGCTCTCGACGGTGAAGCCCTCGCCGCCGTACGCACGGGCGAGCGCGGCGTAGTCGGGAACCGTGTGCGTGAGCCGGATCTGCGAGAAGCGCTCTTCGAAGAACATGTCCTGCCACTGTCGCACCATGCCGAGGTAGCCGTTGTTCACGATGACGACGACGATCGGGAGATCCTCGAGCACCGACGTCGCGAGCTCCTGCTGCGTCATCTGGAAGCACCCGTCGCCGTCGACGCAGACGACGGTCGCGTCCGGGCGCGCAGCCTTGGCGCCGACCGCTGCCGGGATCCCGTAGCCCATCGTCCCGAGCCCGCCCGAGGTGATGAACGAGCGCGGCACGTCGCAGCGCAGGTACTGCATCGCCCACATCTGGTGCTGGCCGACGCCGGTCGTGAAGACGACGTCGTCGCGGCCGGCGGTGAGCGCCTGCAGGGTCTCGAGCACGAACTGCGGCTTGAGCAGGTCGCCCTCGCGCCGGTACCGCAGCGGGTACGTGTCGCGCCACTCGGCGATCTGCCGGAGCCAGGGCTCGGTCGCGCCGGGACGGCGCGCGTCGGCGAGGATCCGCCCGATCTCCGCGAGCACGGGCTTCAGCGGGCCGACGACGGGGATGTCCGCGTGGCGGATCTTCGAGATCTCGGCGGCGTCGATGTCGAGATGCACGACCGTCGCGCCCGGGGCAAATGCGGAGACCTTTCCCGTCACTCGATCGTCGAAGCGGGCGCCGACGGCGACGATGAGGTCGGCCTTGTTCAGCGCCCAGTTCGACCACTTCGGGCCGTGCATGCCGGGCCAGCCCGCGTGCAGCTCGTGCGTCTCCGGGAAGCCGCCCTTCGCCATCAGCGTCGTGACGACCGGCAGGCGCGCCGTCTCGGCGAGCACGAGCAGCTCCTCCGTCGCGTCGGCGTTGAGCACGCCGCCGCCGACGTAGAGGATGGGCCGCTCCGCCGCGGCGATCGCATGAGCGGCAGCCAGTATCTGCCGCTCATGACCACGGCGGGGCGGCTTCCATCCCGGGAGGGAGACCGTGTCGGGGTACGAGAAGTCGAATTCCGCTTCCTGGATGTCGCGCGGCACGTCGACGAGCACGGGGCCGCAGCGTCCGGTTCGCGCGACGTGGAAGGCGGCCTTGAGCACGTGCGGCAGCTCCTCGACGTCCTGCACGAGCCACGAGTGCTTGACGATCGGGATCGTGATCCCGGTGATGTCGCACTCCTGGAAGGCGTCGCTGCCGATGAGGTTGGAGCGCACCTGCCCGGTGATGCATACGAGCGGCGTCGAGTCCATCCATGCATCCGCGATCGGCGTGACGAGATTCGTCGCGCCCGGCCCGGAGGTGGCGATCGCGACGCCGACGCGGCCGGACGCCCGCGCGTATCCCTGCGCCATGTGACCGGCGCCCTGCTCGTGGCGCGCGAGCACGTGGCGCACGGTCGTGCCGCGCGCGAACGCGTCGTAGAGCGGAAGGATGGCGCCTCCGGGCAGGCCGAAGGCGACGTCCACCCCCTCCGCCTCGAGGCTGCGAAGGATCGCGTCTGCGCCGTTCATCCTCATGCGGGGAAGAACTCCGCGTTGCGCATCGCCAGCTGGAAGCCGCCGAGGACGCGGCTCGTGAACTCGCGGGTCGAGGCGCGGACGCCGAAGCGCACCGGCTCGTCCACGAGCGCGGCCGACACCGCGCCGGCGAGCGTCTCGGCCGCCGCCGGCTGACCGAGGCCATGCTCGAGCGCGAGCGCCGCAGCGAACAGCATGCTGCTCGGGTTCACGACGCCGTGCCCGGCGAGCGCGAAGCCGCCGTCGGGCGACGGGACGAAGAGGCTCGGCCCGTGCTCGGCCAGGAGCGCATGCGCCGCGACGCGATGCGACGCGGCCGCGGCGGCGATCTCGACCATGCCCTCCGCCCATGCGGGCGCGACGACGACGACGTCGAAGCGTCCGGGGTTGAACGCGGCGAACGGCATCGCGTCGCGGGGCGACACGTGCTCGACGCGAACGTGCTCGTGGTCGGGCGCGGCGAGCTGGACGAGCTCGCACCACTCGCTGTCGCCCACGCAGGCGAGGCGCATGCGACGCGCCGCTGCGAGCTCGAACGCCCGCCGCACCGTCCACTCCGCCGCGTCGTCGCCCACAGACGTGACGAAAGCGACGTCGTCGTGCTGGCCGAAGCGCACACGCGTCACCCGGGCGCGCAGGTCGAGCTCCGCCATCACGTCGTCCAGCGCCGGCTCTTCCGCACCGGCGACGAGGACGGCGTCCGCCCCGAGCACCGCATCCCGCGTGCTGGGCGGGACCGCCTGGCCGAAGCGCGCGAGCGCGACACCGCCGAACGGGGCGTGCACCTGGTCGAACGCGAAGCCGTGCACGCGCGCGACCGCGTCGAGCGCGTACATCGCCTCCGCCATCAGCTCCGGCGCGGTGCCGGAGCCGGTCAGGCAGGCAATCGTGCGCAGGTGGCTCATGCGGGCACCCCTGCTTCGAAGGCCGCGTCGAGCGGGACGGCGCCGCCGGCGTCGGCGAGCGCCTTGAAGCGGCGGAACGCGGCATTGAGGTCGTCGCCGCTCAGAGTGATGCCACGCTCGGCGCAGGCGCGCGCGAACGCGTGCCGGCCCGAGTGCTTGCCGAGCGGCAGCGTCATGTGCACGCCGACGTCGACCGGGTCGATGATCTGGTACGTCCGTGCGTCCTTCAGCATCCCGTCCTGGTGGATGCCGGCCTCGTGCGCGAACGCGTTCGCGCCGACGACGGCCTTGTTCGGCTGGACGACGTAGCCGGTGAGCTCGGACACGAGCCGCGACGCGGCCGTGATCTGCTCCGTGTCGATGCCCGTCTCGACCTGGAAGTGGTCGCCGCGCACCTTCAGCGCGACGACGATCTCCTCGAGCGAGGCGTTGCCGGCGCGCTCGCCGATGCCGTTGACGGTGCACTCCACCTGGCCGACGCCCGCGTGCACGGCGGCGAGCGAGTTGGCGACCGCGAGGCCGAGGTCGTCGTGGCAATGGGCGGAGAGCGTCACGCCGCGCATCTCCGGGCAGCGCCGGCGCACGTCGGCGAAGAACGTCGCGTACTGGTGCGGCAGCGCATAGCCGACCGTGTCGGGAGGTTGATCACCGTCGCGCCCGCCTCGATCGCGACGCGGCACACGCGGGCGACGAACTCGGGGTCGGAGCGCGTGGCGTCCTCGCACGAGAACTCCACCTCGTCCGCGAGCTCGGCCGCGTAGGCGACGGCCCAGCGGGCCAGCTGCACGACCTCGGCCGGCTCGAGGCCGAGCTTCCGCTCCATGTGGATCGGGCTCGTGGCGATGACGACGTGGATGCGCGACCGGCGCGCCTCGGCGAGCGCCTCGCCGGCGGCGTCGAGGTCTTCCCGCACCGCGCGTGAGAAGGCGGCGACAGTCGGGCCGTCCAGTACCCGGGCGACCGCCTTGACGCCCTCGAAATCACCCGGGGACGCGCCCGGGAAGCCGGCCTCGACGACGTCGACGCCGAGCCGCTGGAGCTGCTCCGCGATCGTCGCCTTCTCGTCGGGCTGCAGCGCGATGCCCGGCGATTGCTCACCGTCGCGCAACGTCGTATCGAAGATCGAGATCCTGCGGGACACGAACACTTCCTCCTTGGCTCTGCTGAGAGAGGTCGCACCTGTGGTGCGGTGAGGTCGGCGTCTGCGCCTCTTGCGAGGCGCGTGTTCGTGTATCTCCCCGTTAGGGGAGAATGAGGATGACGACGAAGAGAATGAGCCCGGAAAGGGCAGGGATGCGTGTCCGGGCGGTCGTCATCGCTCACCTAGGGTGCATCGCGCGGCCGCACTTGTCAAATCCGGCATGCGTGAAACCGGAGAACGCGATGGTCGGCGGCCGGCGAAGCGAGCTAGGGTCAGTGGCCTGATGCCGCGCGCGACGAGCTTCCTGAAGCCGATTTCGCTCGTCTTTGCCGCGCGCATCCATCCGCGCTAGTCGGCCTTTCGCTCCCGCCGCCGCCGACTAGCCCACAAGGCGGAATCCCCTTCTCCCCTCCGGAGATGCCCTTGCCGCACCGTCAACCCGGTTTGTACGACCCCTCGTTCGAGCACGACGCCTGCGGCGTCGCCTTCGTCGCGCGGCTGGACGGGGTGCCGAGCCACGAGACGGTGGAGCGGGCGCTCGTCGCGCTCGCGAACCTCGAGCACCGGGGCGCCGCCGGCGCGGACGCCGACACGGGCGACGGCGCCGGGATCCTCGTCCAGATTCCGGACGCCTTCTTCCGGGGCGAGATCGGCGGACCGGCTGCCGCCGGCGGGGCGCTACGGCGTCGGCACGTGCTTCGGTGAGCGCTGCGAGGCGATCGAGGACGGCGATCGCCGCCGAGGGCCAGGAGCTGATCTGCTGGCGGGACGTCCCCTTCGACGACGCCCACGTCGGCCGGACGGCTCGGGAGGCGATGCCGCGCATCCGCCAGTTCGTCGTCGGGGCGAACGGTCTCGAGGGCGACGCGTTCGAGCGGAAGCTCTACGTCATCCGGCGCGTGGCCGAGCTCGCCGCCGGGCCCGAGCTCGTCATCCCGAGCCTCTCGTCGCGGACGCTCGTCTACAAGGGGATGCTGACCGCGCCACAGCTCGCGCGCTTCTATCCCGACCTGCGCGACGAGCGCTTCGAGAGCGCGCTCGCGCTCGTGCACTCGCGCTTCTCCACGAACACGTTCCCGAGCTGGGAGCTGGCGCACCCGTACCGGATGATCGCGCACAACGGCGAGATCAACACGCTGCGCGGCAACGTCAACTGGATGCGCGCACGCGAGTCGCAGCTCGCGTCGGAGCTCTTCGGCGACGACCTGCGGAAGGTGCTGCCCGTCATCCGTCCCGCCGGCTCCGACACGGCGATGTTCGACAACGTGCTCGAGCTGCTCGTGCTCGCGGGCCGCTCCGTCCCGCACGCGCTGATGATGATGATCCCGGAGTCGCAGCCTCCCGACGAGCTGCGCGGCTTCTACGCGTACCACCAGTGCCTCATGGAGGCGTGGGACGGGCCGGCGGCGATCGCGTTCACCGACGGTCGCGTCATCGGCGCGACGCTCGACCGCAACGGGCTGCGTCCCGGACGCTGGTACGAGACCGACGACGGCTGGGTCGTGCTCGCCTCCGAGACGGGCGTGCTCGACGACGCGCCGGAGCGCATCCTGCGCAAGGGCCGGCTGCAGCCCGGGCAAGCTCTTCCTCGTCGATCTCGAGCAGCACCGCATCGTCCCGGACGCCGAGGTCAAGCGCGACGTTGCGACACGGAAGCCGTACGCGCAGTGGTACGCGGAGAACGTCCGGCATCTCGCCGACCTCCCCGCGCCCCGCGTGCAGCCGTCGCGGCCGGCGGAGCCGCTTCCGGCAGCGCCAGCTGCTCTTCGGCTACGCGCAGGAGGACATGAAGGCGATGCTCGCGCCGCTCGCGCGCAACGCCGAGGAGGCGGTCGGCTCCATGGGCAACGACACGCCGCTCGCGGTGCTCTCGCAGCGCAAGCCGCTGCTGTACTCGTACTTCAAGCAGCTGTTCGCGCAGGTGACGAACCCGCCGATCGACTCGATCCGCGAGGCGGTGGTGATGAGCGTGCAGGCGAGCGTGGGCTCGGAGCACAACCTCCTCGCCGAGACGCCGGAGCATGCGCGCCAGCTCGTGATCGAGAACCCGATCCTCCACGACGACCAGCTCGAGCGGCTGCGCCAGGTGGAGTCGGACGTCTTCCGCTCGCACACGGTCGACACGACGTGGCCGGCCGCCGACGGCGCGGACGGGCTCGAGCGCGCGCTCGACCGCGTCTGCGCGGACGCCGACGCCGCGCTCGCGGACGGGGCGAACATCCTCGTCCTCTCCGACCGCGCAGCCGGCCCGGAGCGCGTGCCGATCCCGTCGCTGCTCGCGACCGCGGCGGTCCATCACCATCTCGTGCGCGAGGGAACGCGCCTGCAGGCCGGGATCGTCGTCGAGTCGGGCGAGCCGCGCAGCGTGCACTCCATCGCCGTGCTCGTCGGCTACGGCGCGGCCGCCGTCAATCCGTATCTCATGCTCGAGACGCTCGGCGAGCTCGTCGAACTGGGCTGGCTCCCGGACGAGATGACCGCCGAGCAGGCGCGGGCGCGCGCGGTCAAGGGCATCGCCAAGGGCCTGCTGAAGGTGATGTCGAAGATGGGGATCTCCACCATCCCGTCCTACTGCGGCGCGCAGATCTTCGAGGCGGTGGGCCTCGCGCCCGACCTCGTCGAGCGCTACTTCACCTCGACGCCGTCGCGCATCGGCGGCATCGGGCTCCGCGAGCTGGCGGAGGGATCGCTCGTCCGCCACGCGCGCGCCTATCCGGGGACCGGCGACGACCTGCTGCCGATCGTCGGGCTCTTCGCGTGGCGGCGCGACGGCGAGCACCACCAGTGGAACCCCGAGACGATCTCGCTCCTCCAGCACGCGGTGCGCACCGGGCGCGCGGACACGTACGAGCAGTACTCGCAGCATGGCGAACGCCGAGTCCGCTCGACGCTCGACGCTGCGCGGGCTGATGCGCTTCCGCTTCCCCGAGAGCGGCATCCCGCTCGAGGAGGTGGAGCCGGCGGCGGAGATCGTGAAGCGCTTCTCCACCGGAGCGATGTCGCTCGGCTCGATCTCGCGCGAGGCGCACGAGACGCTCGCAGTGGCGATGAACCGCATCGGCGGCCGCTCGAACACCGGCGAGGGCGGCGAGGACCCGGCGCGGTACAACGACGAGCGCCGGTCGAAGATCAAGCAGGTCGCGTCCGGCCGCTTCGGCGTCAACGCGGCCTACCTCGGGAACGCGGACGAGCTCCAGATCAAGATGGCGCAGGGCGCGAAGCCGGGCGAAGGCGGACAGCTCCCCGGCCACAAGGTCGACCGCTACATCGCTTCCGTGCGGATGACGACGCCCGGCGTCGGCCTCATCTCGCCGCCGCCGCACCACGACATCTACTCGATCGAGGACCTGAAGCAGCTCATCTACGACCTCCGCTGCGCGAACCCCAAGGCGCGCGTCTCGGTGAAGCTCGTCGCCGAGGTCGGAGTCGGCACCGTTGCCGCCGGCGTCGCGAAGGCGGGCGCCGACCACGTTCTCATCTCGGGCCACGACGGCGGGACGGGCGCGTCGCCGGTCTCGTCCATCCTCCACGCGGGCGTGCCGTGGGAGATCGGGCTCGCCGAGACGCAGCAGACGCTCGTCCGCAACGACCTACGGTCGCGCATCTGGGTGCAGACGGACGGGCAGATCAAGACGGGACGCGACGTCGTGATCGCCGCGCTCCTCGGCGCCGACGAGATGGGCTTCGCCACCGCGCCGCTCGTCGCGTCGGGCTGCGTGATGATGCGCGCCTGCCACCTGAACACGTGCCCGGTCGGGATCGCGACGCAGGATCCCGTGCTGCGCGAGCGCTTCGCCGGCAAGCCCGAGCACGTCGATCAACTTCTTCTTCTTCGTCGCCGAGGAGGTGCGAGGCCTCATGGCGCAGCTCGGGATCGCCCGCTTCGAGGATCTCGTCGGCCGCGTCGACCTGCTCGACGCCGACGAGGCGGTGTCGGCGTGGCGCGAGCGCGGCGTCGACCTCACGAACATCCTGCACGCGCCCGAGGGCGCGCCGCTCCGGCGCACGCACGGGCAGGCGCCCGCGCTCGACGGCGCGCTCGACTGGTCGTTGCTCGATCTCGACGAGGGCGAGTTCCCGATCCGGAACGTGAACAGGACGGTCGGCGGACTGCTCTCGCACCACGCCGTGAAGAAGGGCGATGGGCGGCCGCAACACTTCCTCTTCCGCGGCTCGGCAGGGCAGTCGTTCGGCGCCTGGCTCGCGCGAGGGCATCGAGCTCACGCTCGTCGGCGACGCGAACGACTACGTCGGCAAGGGGCTCTCCGGCGGCGTGCTCGCGCTGCGCCCGCCCGAGGCGGCGCGCTTCCGCGCCGAGGAGAACGTCATCGCCGGCAACACGATCCTGTACGGCGCGACGAGCGGGCGTGCGTTCTTCCGCGGCCTCGTCGGCGAGCGCTTCGCGGTGCGCAACTCCGGCGCGACCGCCGTCGTCGAGGGCGTCGGCGACCACGGCTGCGAGTACATGACGGGCGGGATCGTCGTCGTGCTCGGGCCGACGGGGCGCAACTTCGCCGCCGGCATGAGCGGCGGCATCGCCTACGTCCTCGACGCGGAAGGAACGTTCGCGGAGCGCTGCAACCACGAACAGGTCGCGCTCGAGGAGCTCGAACCGGAGGACCTGACGCGTCGTGCGCGCGCTCGTCGAGGAGCACCGCGAACGCACGGGCTCGACCCTCGAGGTGGACTTCGACGCGTTCGTCAAGGTGATGCCGCACGAGTACCGCCGCGCCCTCGCCGACGGCGCCATGTCGACGGGCGGCGACGGCTTCTTCACGCGCGAGACCGAGGAGGCGGCCGCGTAATGGGCGAGCTAGGCGCCTTCCTCAAGATCGCGCGGGCGGAGACGCCGGAGCGCGCGCCGGGCGAGCGCGTCGGCGACCACCGCGAGTTCGTCCGCACGCTGCCGCTCGTCGAGCTGCGCGAGCAGGGCGCGCGCTGCATGGAGTGCGGCGTGCCGTTCTGCCACAGCGGCTGCCCGCTCGGGAACCTCATTCCGGACTGGAACGATCTCGTGTATCGCGACCGCTTCCGCGAGGCGCTCGAGCAGCTGCACCGCACGAACAACTTCCCCGAGTTCACCGGCCGCCTCTGCCCCGCGCCGTGCGAGGCGGCGTGCGTGCTCGAGATCGACGAGGGCAACGCTGTCACGATCAAGCAGATCGAGCTCGCCATCGTCGACCGCGGCTGGGACGAGGGCTGGATCGTCCCGCGCCCGCCGCAGCGCCGCACGGGTCGCAGCGTCGCCGTCGTCGGCTCCGGGCCGTCCGGGCTCGCTGCGGCGCAGCAGCTCGCGCGCGCCGGCCACGACGTCACCGTCTTCGAGCGCGACGAGGCGGGCGGCGGGCTGCTGCGCTTCGGCGTCCCCGACTTCAAGATCGAGAAGCGCGTCGTCGAACGGCGCATCGCGCAGCTGGCGGACGAGGGCGTCACGTTCCGCTTCGGAGTGAACGTCGATGGACCGCTCGAGGGCTTCGACGCGACGGTGCTCGCGACCGGTTCGCGCGTCCCGCGCGACCTGCCCGTGCCCGGGCGGGAGCTCGGCGGCGTCCACTACGCGATGGAGTACCTGTACGGGCGCAACCGCGCCGTTGCGGGGACGGCCGAGGCCGCGATCAGCGCCGCCGGACGCCACGTGATCGTCATCGGCGGCGGCGACACGGGCGCCGACTGCGTCGCGAGCGCGCACCGCGAGGGCGCCGCCTCGGTGACGCAGATCGAGCTACTCGGGGAGCCGCCCGAGCAGCGTCCCGACGACCTGACGCCGTGGCCGCTATGGCCGATGAAGCTGCGCACGTCGTACGCCCTGAAGGAGGGCGGCGAGCGCAGCTTCTCCATCTCGACCACGGGGCTGTCCGGGAACGGGCGCGTGCAGCAGATCCACTGGATGCAGAACACCGGCGCGCCGCCGTTCGAGCCGGTGCCGGACACCGGCGAGTCGCATCCCGCGCAGCTCGTGCTGCTCGCGATGGGCTTCGTCGGCCCCGAGGCGGGGCTGCTCGACGCGCTCGGCGTCGCCCGCGACGCGCGTGGCAACTGCGACGCGGTCGTCGTTCGAGACAACGTCCCAGGCGTGTTCGCCGCCGGCGACGCTCGCCGCGGGCAGTCACTCATCGTGTGGGCGATCGACGAGGGACGCCGCTGCGCAAAGGCGGTCGACGACTACCTGCAGTAGGGTCTCGCCATGCCGAAGACGCTCGGCTTCGTCGGGCTCGGGAACATGGGCGGGAACATGGCGGCGCGCTTCATGGCCGCCGGCTACACGGTGTACGGCGAGTCGCGAACGAAGGCACATGCGCAGCACCTGATCGACGCCGGCCTGCAGTGGCGCGACACGCCGCGCGAAATCGCCGAGTCGAGCGATGTCGTCTTCACGTCACTCCCCGACGACGACTCCCTCAAAGACGCTTCCGAAAGCCTGCTCGCGGGCCTCTCCGCCGGGAAGGTGTGGGTCGACGTGAGCACTGTCAGCCCGAGCGTCAGCCGCGAGCTCGCCGCGAAGTCACGCGAGCGGGGCGCGGCGATGCTCGACGCCCCGGTGTCGGGCAGCGTGCCGCAGGTGCAGTCGGGGACGCTGACGATCATGGTCGGCGGCGGTGAGGACGCCTATCGCGAGGTCGAGCCGCTGCTGCGCGTGCTCGGGACGCCGACGCGCGTCGGCGACAACGGTCACGGTCTCGCGCTCAAGCTCGCCGTCAACATCAGCCTCGCCGTGCAGATGCTCGCCTTCTCCGAAGGCCTGCTGCTGGCGGAGCGCGATGGTGTCGATAAGAAGCTCGCCGCCGACGTCATCACCTCGAGTCAGCTCGGCTCGCCCATGCTGAAGCTGCGTGAGCCGCTCGTTCTCGACCTTCCGGAGGAGGCGTGGTTCAGCGTCGGGCTGATGCAGAAAGACATCCGCTTGGCCGAGGCGCTGGCGGAGGATCTCGGCGTGCCGGCACCGACGGCAGCCGTCGCCGACGAGTGGCTCAGCCGCGCGGGCGTCCTCGGCTACGAGAGCCGCGACATCGCTGCCCTGTACCGCGCTCTCGCGGAGAGCTAGCCGCGCTAGGTGTCGCGCCGGACGAGCAGCACGGCGGCAACGGCAACCGTGAACGCGACGTAGCCGAGCGAGACCGCGAGGCCGCCGGCCGGCGACAGGCTGTGCGAGCCGTGCGTCAGCTGGAAGATCGACCGGAAGGCGCTGTTCGGGATCCACGGGTTGATCGCGTTCTGCCAGCTCGTCGGGAAGACGTTGAGGAGCGGCGGGATGACGAAGAACAGCGCGACGAACGACGCGATGCCACCGGCGGTGTTGCGCACGATCGCGCCCATCGCCATGCAGAAGACGCCGAAGAGCGTGAGGTAGACGGCGCCGCCGACGACCGAGCGCAGGATGCCGTGGGACGAGAGCGACGTCTGCAGGATGTGGTGCTTGTTCAGGATCACCTGGCTGACCCAGAACGCGATCAGCACGGACGGCAGCATGAGCGACGAACGAGACGACGGCGAACACGGTGATCTTCGCCCAGAGCACCGGCAGCCGCTTCGGCACGGCGGTGAAGCTGGCGCGGATCATCCCGGTCGCGTACTCGCCTGTGATGACGAGGACGCCGAGGACGCCGATCGCGAGCTGCGAGAGGTTGACGCCGGCGAGCGCGATGTCGAGCGGATGCCGGTCGGCGCGTTCGTGCGGCGACATGTTGCCCCAGTGCGACGACGTGACGGCGGCGAAGATCGCCGGCAGGCCGATGGTGAGGACGACGGCCACGGCCAGCGACCAGCGCGTCGAGCGCAGCGAGTGGAGCTTCGTCCACTCGGACACGATCACGTGCAGCCTGTGTGACGCGGCCCTTGACGGTGAGCGGCGGAATGACCGGTGCCGGTGCCGTCACGGCGCTCACGCTGCAGCCGCCTTGAACTCGACGTCGTCGCGGGTCATCTCCATGAACGCCTCCTCGAGCGATGCCTGCACGAGCGTCAGCTCGTGCAGCGTGATGCCGTTCGAGGCGGCGAGGTCGCCCACCTTCTCCGGCGTCGTCCCGGCGATCTCGAGCACGCCGGGCTCGTCGCTCGTCACCGTGATCTCCGGGCCGAGCACGAGCTCGCGCAGCTTCGTCGCCTGCGGCGAGCGCACGCGCACGATCGCGCCGGACGCGCGCCGGACGAATTCCTCGACGCTCGTGTCGGCGATGAGCTTGCCGCGCCCGATGACGATGAGGTGATCCGCGGTGACCGCCATCTCGCTCATGAGGTGCGAGGAGACGAACACCGCGCGGCCCTCGGCGGCGAGCGCCTTGAGCAGGTTGCGAATCCAGTGGATGCCCTCGGGATCGAGCCCGTTGACGGGCTCGTCGAGCAGCAGCGTGTGCGGATCGCCGAGGAGCGCGGTGGCGATGCCGAGGCGCTGGCCCATGCCGAGGGAGAACTTGCCGGCGCGCTTGCGCGCAACGTCGTGCAGGCCGACGAGGTCGATGAGCTCGTCGACGCGCTTGCGGCCGATGCCGTGCGTCTGCGCGAGCGAAAGGAGGTGGTAGTACGCCGAGCGGCCGGTGTGCACCGAGCGCGCCTCGAGCAGGGCGCCGACCTCGTGCAGCGGCGCCTTGTGGTCGCGGTAGTGCTTGCCGTTCACGGTGACGTCGCCGCTCGTGACGGCGTCGAGGCCGAGGATGAGCCGCATCGTCGTCGACTTGCCCGATCCGTTCGGGCCGAGGAAGCCGGTGACGATGCCGGGCTGGACGGTGAAGCTCAGGCCGTCCACGGCCCGCTTGTCGCCGTAGTCCTTCGTGAGAGCGTTGGCTTCGATCACTGCACCCAACGTAGTCATGCGTGCCCGCGGCCGCCTCCGGCGCAGGGACGAGTTCGGCCTCATCCAAAAGGATGAGCTGCGAAGTCAGCCCAGGCGCGTGTCGTCGACCGGGTCGAAGAGATGCGCGTCCTCGGCCAACGGCCTCAGGAAAACGTGCTCTCCGCGCGCCGGGGCGTTCTTCGTCCCCGCGCGCGCGACGAGCTTGACCTCCTCCCCCGCGACCTCCGCCGCGCAGAACACGAAGGCGTCGGCGCCGATCTCCTCGACGACTTCGACGTGCGCCGGGATTCCGTCCGCGGCGAGCTCGAGCGACTCCGGGCGCACGCCGACGACGACGCTGCTGCGCGGATTCCCGGGAACGGGAATCGAGACGCCGCCGAGGGAGACCGAGCCGTTCGAGACCGGCATCGTGACGAGGTTCATCGCGGGCGAGCCGATGAAGCCGGCGACGAACGTGTTCACCGGGCGCTCGTAGAGCACGCGCGGTGCGTCGAACTGCTGCAGCTGCGCGTCGTGCATCACGGCGACGCGGTTCCCGAGCGTCATCGCCTCGGACTGGTCGTGCGTGACGTACACCGTCGTGACGCCGAGGCGGGACTGGAGCGCGGCGATGTCGGCCCGCATCTGCACGCGCAGCTTCGCGTCAAGGTTCGAGAGCGGCTCGTCCATCAGGAAGACGCTTGCCGCGCGGACGATGGCGCGGCCCATCGCGACGCGCTGCCGCTGGCCGCCAGAGAGCTGGCCGGGCTTGCGGTGCAGGTACTCGGTGAGACCGAGCATCGCGGCCGCCTCGTTCACGCGCCGCTCGCGCTCGGCCTTCTTCACGCGGGCGATCTTCAGCGGAAAGCCGATGTTCGCCGCCACCGTCAGATAGGGATAGAGCGCGTAGTTCTGGAACACCATTGCGACGTCCCGCTCCTTGGGCGCGTCGTCGGTGACGTCGCGGCCGCCGATCATGACCGCGCCCGCGGTGACCTCCTCGAGCCCGGCGAGCATGCGCAGCGCCGTCGTCTTCCCCGAGCCGGACGGGCCGACGAGCACGACGAACTCGCCGTCGTCGACGTGCAGGTCGAGCGCGTCGACCGCGGGCGCCTCCGACCCCGGGTAGACGCACGTCGCGTGGTCGAAGAGACGTCAGACATCGTCTCCTCCCCCAACGGCGACGGGCGCACTCGCGACCTCGATCTGCGCACGCACCGCTCATACGCAGCCGGCTCGGCGCCGAGCGCGTCAAGCGCGAGCAGCGCGGCGCCGAGGATCGGCGGCGCCGACGTCGAGTGCGCGGTGACCTTCGGCCCCACCTCGGCGAGCCCGCGGGAGATGGCTGCGAGCAGCCCCGAGGTCGGATGGCGGAGCAGCCCGCCGCCGAGCACGACCTCGACCGGCTCCCGCTCGAGCCCCAGGCGCGTGATCGCGACGCGGGCGAGCGCGACGACTTCGGACGCGAGATGGTCGACGATCCCGGCGGCGACGGCGTCGTCGGCCGCGGCTGCGAACACGACCGGCGCGAGCTCCATCGCGCGCGCGCCGTCGACGCGGCCGAAGTGCACCGCCTCGGCGAGCTCGCTCGGCGTGGTCAGCCCGAAGTGCGCTGGCACCGCGCTCTCGAGCATGGTCTTCGGGCCGCGGCCGTCCTCGCTCCGAGCGGCCGCCCACACGGCGTCGCGGCCGACGTCGCCGCCTCCGCCCCAGTCGCCCGTCGTCCAGCCGAGCGCGCGGAAGCGCGCCTGACGGCCGTCGGGCGCGACGCCGACGCAATTGATGCCCGCGCCGCACACGACTGCGACACCCCAGCGCGCGTCGGTGCCCGCGCGGAGCACGGCAAACGTGTCGTTGTCGACCGAGACGCGCGTCGCCCACCCGCGCTGCTCGATGCCGGCACGGACGGCTTCCACTTCGGCCGGAAAATCGACCCCGGCGAGCAGGAGCTCCGCGACCTCGACGGGCAGGTCGTCGTGCGCGCCGATCGAGCAGGCCGCCGATGACGGCCAGCGCAGCCGTCGACACCCAGATATTGCGGCGAGCTGACCGCCGCCGCGCGCGGTCGCGATGACCTCGCCGTCCTCGCGCACGAGTGCGACGTCCGTCTTCGAGTTGCCGCCGTCCACGGCGATCGCGTGCCTCATCGCGCGGCCCTCTCGAGCAGGAGGGTGTCGACGAGCTGTCGACGCGGTCGACCTGTCCGACCAGCGGATGGGCGAGGAGCGCCTTGCGCGCCATCACGGGGTCGCGCGTCACCGCGGCTTCGGCCGCCAGCCGCTCGTACGCGGCGACGTGCTGGACGAGGCCGAGCAGCTCCGGGGCGAGCGGGTCCTGCTCGAGCGGGACGGGGCCTTGCGCGCCGACGCGTGCCGGCACCTCGACGACGTCGTCGGCGGCCAGCGCCGGCGAGCGTGCCGCCGTTGCGGATGTCGACGACATGGACGGCGTCGTCGCCGCGGTACAGCGAGCCGACGAGCCCGACCGCGGCCTCGCTGTAGTGCGCGCCGCCGCGCTGGTCGAGCAGCGCAGGCTTCTCCGTCGAGCGCCGGATCGCGGTACATCTCCAGCAGCTCGCGCTCGATGTCGGCCACCGTCTGCGCGCGGGGGATGCCGTCGCGCTGCTCGGCGAGGACGCGGTCGTGCGCGTAGAAGTAGTGGAGGTAGTACGACGGGATCGCGCCCAGCTCGTCGAGCAGGCGCCGAGGAAGCTCCACCTCTTCGGCCAGCTCGTCGCCGTGCTCGGCCAGCAGGTCCGGCGAGCACGTCGCGACCGTCGAGCGCGCACTGCGCGGATCCACGTCAGATGGTTGAGCCCGACCTGGTCGACCTCGATCCGGTCTGGCTGCACGCCGAGCATGCCGGCGATCGAGCGCTGGAAGCCGATCGCGACGTTGCACAGGCCGACGGCACGGTGGCCGGCGTCGAGCAGCGCGCGCGTGACGATGCCCACCGGATTCGTGAAGTCGACGATCCACGCGCCCGGCGCCGCACGCTCGGCGACGCGCTCGGCCAGCTCGAGCACCACGGGAACCGTGCGCATCGCCTTCGCGAAGCCGCCGGCCCCGGTCGTCTCCTGGCCGATGCAGCCGCAGCGCAGCGGCACCGTCTCGTCGCGCAGCCGCGCCTGCTGGCCGCCGACGCGGATCTGGAAGAGCACGAAGGCCGCTCCGTCGAGCGCGCGATCGAGGTCGCCGGTCCGCACGAGCGTCCCGGCGTAGTCCTGCTTCGCGAGCATCCGCTCCGCGAGCCCGCCGACGACCTCGAGCCGCTCGGCGTCGATGTCGTGCAGCGCCAACTCGTCCACCGGCGAGCTGCGACAGATGCCGAGACGAGCTCGGGCGTGTACGTCGACCCGGCGCCGATGACAGTGAGCTTCATCCCTTCACTCCCGTGAGCGTGACGCCCTCGACGAACGCGCGCTGCGCGAGGAAGAACAGCACGATGACCGGCGCCATCACCAGCAGCGTCGCAGCCATGGTCAGGTTCCACTGCACCTGATGGAGCGAGCGAAACTCGCGAAGGCCGATCGACAGTACCCAGTTGTGCGGCTGCTCGCCCGAGTACAGCAGCGGCAGGAAGAAGTCGTTGAAGGTGTACAGGAACGAGAAGAGCGCGACGGCGGCGATCGCCGGCTTGGCCAACCGCGCAACGACGGTGGTCAGGATCCGCAGCTCGCCGCAGCCGTCGACGCGCGCGGCGTCGATGTATTCCTCCGGGATGGTCAGGAAGAACTGCCGCAGCAGGAAGATCGAGAAGGCGTCGCCGAACCAGTTGGGGATGATCACCGGCCACAACGTCCCGATGAAGTTGAATCCGAAGGGGTGGAACTTCGCCCACATGACGTACAGCGGGACGACCGTGACCTGCGGCGGCAGCATGAGTGCGATGAGCACGACGATGAATGCGAGATTGCGGCCGCGCCAGCGCAGCCGCGCCAGCGCATAGGCGACAGGCACGCTCGACAGGACGACACCGAGCGTCGCGAGCACCGCGTACTCGAAGGTGTTGAACGTCCACCGCCAGAGCGGCGCCTTCGTGAACACGTCGACGAAGTTGTGCCAGGCGAACGGATGCGGCCAGAGGTTCGCCGACAACGCCTGGTTGTTCGTCATCAGCGCCGTCAGCGTGATGAACGCGAACGGCGCGAGGAACGCGAGCGACACCGCGATCAACACGCTGTGGTTCGCGACCGCAACGAGCAGGCGCTTCCTGCGCACGCGTGCCGGCGGTCGGCGGCGGACGAGCGGGACGGCGACGTCGATCGTGCTCATCGCGCTCCCGAGTGCACCCAGCGCCGCGAGTTGACGACGATCGTCAGCGTCACGACGAAGGAGACGACGAAGAGGAACATCGCCATCGCCGACGCGTAGCCCATCTGGAAGTCGATGAAGCCGTGCTGGTAGAGGAGCACCGGGTACATGAGCGTCGAGTCGAGTGGATAGCCGAGGCTGACCGCCGTCACGTCGGCGGCCTGCGACGCCTGGCCCGAGGCGACCCCCGCTGCGACGTACGCCTGCGTGAAGTACTGCAGACCTTGGATCACGCCGAGGACGGCGGCGAACAGGAGCACGGGGCTGATCGAAGGCAGCGTCACGTACCGCAGCCGCTGCAGCGGCCCAGCGCCGTCGAGCTGCGCCGACTCGTACAGCGTCCGCGGGACGTCGAGCACCGCGGCGAGGAAGATGATCATCGTGTTGCCGACGCCCCAGACGCCGAGCATGACGAGCGACGGCTTGGCCCAGCCCGGGTCCTGGAACCACAGCGGGCCGGAGATGCCGAGGTGCGACAGAATCGTGTTCACCGGGCCGGTCGCCGGGTTGAGGATGAAGACGAAGCCCAGCGTCGCGGCAACGGGAGGCGCGAGCGCCGGGAGGTAGAAGATCGTCCGGAAGACGCCGACGCCGGTGCGGGCACGCGCGAGCATGAGCGCGAGGCCGAACGCGGCCAGCACCTGCAGCGGGACGAGCACGCCGATCATCCAGAGCGTGTTCTTCACCGCAGTCCACGTCTGCGGATCGATCGAGAACAGGTAGCGGTAATTCGCGAGCCCGACCCACCGCGGCGGCGACAGCAGGTCGTAGTGGTTGAGCGACAGGTACGCGCTCATCACGAGCGGGTACCCGAAGAAGACGGAGAAGCCGACGAGCCAGGGGCTCATGAGCACGAGCACGACCCGGCGGCGGCGCCATGCCGCCCGCCTCCTGGCCCGTCGGCGTTCCACCGGTACGGCGAGGGCTTCTACGGAACGCCTCCGCCCTTGGCCTGCTTCACCTGCGCGTCGAGCTGCTTGTCGAGCGACGAGAGCCCGCCCGCCAGGTTCTTGACCGTCCCCGCTTGCCACTTGGCGGCGAAGTTCTGGACGGCGTTCGTGTACGACGCACCGGACGCCTCGATCGGAGACGTCCCCGACTTCGGGTTCGCGAAGATCTTGAGGAACGTCGCGAAGTGCACGTCGGGGATGAGCTCCTTCGAATGCGTCGAGGCGGTCGTCGACGGCACGTTCTTGATGGCGTTGGAGAACTCGGCGAGCGCGTGCGTGTTCGTCGTCACCCATTTGACGAAGTTCCACGCCTGCTGCGTGTTCTTCCCGTTCTTCGGGATGCCGATGATCGTGCCGTTGATGTACCCGGAGCCGTACAGGCCCGGGGTCGCGGCCGGCATCGGCGCCGTCCCGTAGTTGAGTGACGGGTGCTCCGCCTGGATGAAGGCGACGCGCCATTCACCGTCGAGGTTCATTGCCACCTTGCCCACCTCGAATGCATTCGAGGCGGAGAACTCGTCACCGAGGCCCGCCTGGAACTTCACGAGGTTCTTGTACCCGTACCAGTCGATCAGCTGCTTCTGCCAGGTGAGCCACTTCGTCCACGCGGAGTCGGTGGCGAGGTGCGCGTTCCCGCTCGAGTCGGTGTAGGTGCCGCCCCACGGGAGGATCCACCGCTCGGGGACGTTCTCGTAGAAGCCGATGAACGGGTCGAGGCCGACCTGCTTCAGCGAGCCGTCGGGATTGCGGACCGTGAGCTTCTTCGCGTCCGCGGTCAGCGCGGCGATCGTCTTCGGCGGGCCGGAGATTCCTGCCTTCTTGAACAGCGTCTTGTTGTAGTAGAGGCCGTACGTGTCGGCCAGCAGCGGCAGCGCGCATTTCTTGCCGCCGTACTGCGTGTAGTAGTTCGTCGTCGCCGGGAACATCGACGTGCTGATCCCGGACTGCTTCATGAGGGACGACAGATCGATCCAGCCGCCCGTCCCGCAATAGATGCCGACGTCGTACGAGTTGAACGAGCTGACGACGTCGGGCGCGGTGCCTGCCCGGATCGCCGCGACGATCTTGTCGTCGTTGATGCTCCCCACAACGTCGAGCGACACACTGGGATTCGCCTTCTGGTACTCGGCCGCCAGCTTCTTGAAGGCGGTCAGCTCGCGTGCGCTCCAGCCCACCCAGACCGTGAGCTTGGTCGGCGCGGAGTGGTGACGCGCCCCGCCGGATGCGGTTCCGGCGAGCGGCGAGGGCGAGCCCGAGTAGCGCGGCGACGAGGGCCACGCGCTTCATTGCAATCCTCCTCCCTCCGAAATGGTGCTCGTTAGACACCTTTACGAGGCGACCCTACGACCTGCTCCGCGCCCTGTCAATGCGGCTTGCATTGGTAAGGCTTCTTCACGACAATGGTTAGATGGCGACACCGCCGCTCCTAAAACGGCTGAACGAGGAGGCGGTGCTCCGGACGATCCGCACCGGGGCGCCGATCTCCCGGGCGCAGATCTCCCGCCGGGCCGGCATCTCGAAGCCGACCGTCTCACTCGCGCTCCAGTCGCTGCTCGACGCCGGCCTCGTGCGCGAGGCGGCCGACGCCCCTGGAGGGCCGAGCTACGGCGCGTTGTACTTCGAGCCCGTCGACGAAGCGGCGCTCGTGCTCTCCGTCGACCTCGGCGCGCGCTTCCTGCGCGGCGTGCTCGGCGACCTCGCCGGTCGGGTGCGGGCGCGGCAGGACGTCGAGCTCGGCGTTGCCGACGCCGATCGCGCGCTCGACGCGATCGTGCAGCTGCGCGACGGGCTCGCCGAAACGGCGGGCTTCGACCCGGAGCTCGTCACCGAGGTCGTGGTCGGCGTGCCAGGCGTCGTCGAGGAGGGCGACGGGGTGATCCGCCTCGCACTGAACGTCGCCGGGCTCGACGGCCGCCGCTTCGGCACGGAGCTCGCGGAGCGACTCGGCGGTTCGGTCACCGTCGAGAACGACGTCAACCTCGCGGCGCTCGGGGAGGGCAGCCTCGGCGTCGCGCACGGCGTGGACGACTTCGTCTTCCTCTCGGTCGGGACCGGCCTCGGAGCGGGACTCGTGCTCCGCGGCGAGCTGCAGCGCGGCGCCAACGGTGCCGCCGGCGAGCTCGATTACGTCCGCGCGGGCGCGAGCCGACGACCTCGATCCCTGCGCCGCCGCACTCACCGAGGTAGCGGCTCTTTGCGCGGCGCGGACGGCGCACGCACGTCGTTGATGCCTCCCTACGACGCACGTTCGGTGTTCGCCGCGGCGCGAAACGGCGACGCGGTCGCACGCGCCGTCGTGGCGGAGGAGGCACGGCGCATTGCGTTGCACATCGTTCCCATCGCGGCCGTCACCGACGTCGGGCTCGTGGTGCTCGGCGGCGGCATCGGCGCGAACGCCGAGCTGCTCGACGCGGTCCGCACGCTCCTCGCCGGGTGGCTCGCCTATCCGCCGCAGGTGCAGATCTCGAGCCTCGGCGACGGAGCCGTGCTCATGGGCGGACTCTCGGTCGGACACGCGTCGGCGCTCGAGAACGTCTTCGCGGCCCGCGGTGACACGACTCGCCAGGGTCCTGGCGCCTGCGGAGTCCGGTAGGGCAAGCGCGGCGCCCAGAGCGCGCCGAGGATGCCGGCCACGAGCAGGAGCGCGGCCGCGCCGATGGCGAAGTCCGCCGTCACCTCGCTGCGCCCGGGAACGCGGCCGAGGCTGGAGCCGAGCTTCGCGTACGCGGCCCGCACTGCTCCCGCCGACTTCGCCGGATAGAACTGGCCACCCGTCGCCGTCGCGATCGCGTGCAGCGTCGCCGGGTCGGGAGCGAGCGCCTGACGAAGCCCCGGCCCGCCGCCGAAGAACGTGCCGGTGTTCCCGCCGGCGAAGTTGAAGTTCGTGATCTTCGCGCCGAGCGTCCCGAGCGCGACCGTGAAGACGGGAATGCCAGCTTTCTTCGCCACCGCCGCGCCCTGCAACGGCTGCAGGAGTGCCGCGGTTCTGATGCCCGTCGGAGAGGAAGAGGATGGTGACGAGCGTGCTCGCCTGGCTGGGCGCGGCGACCGGGTGGTAGGCGGCGAGCCCGCGCGTGCCCTGGATGCCGGCCGACGCGATCCCGACCTTGACCGCGGCAGCGAGCGCGTCGCCGATCGCCGTGCCGCCGAATCCGCCCTGGAAGACGTCGGCATCGTCGACCGCCTGCGCGACGAGCGCGTGATCGGTCGTCGGCGGCGTCGCCTCCTCTGGCACGCCGGCGAAGAGGATGAGCCCGACCCGCACGCGCTTCGGCACGCGGTCGAGGAAGACATGGATCGCCTGTTGCGCCGCCGCGAGCCGGGTCGGCTTCACGTCGTTCGCCTGCATGGACCCGGAAACGTCGAGGACGAGCACGATGGTGGCGCGGTCGCTCGCGATGAGCGTGTGCACGCGCGGCCGCGCGGCGGCGACGCACAGCGTCGTCAGCGCGAGCAGGAAGATGGTCGCCGGGAGCAGCCTCCGCCACGGCCGGCCGCCGGCGACCGAGGCGAGCACGTCGACGTTCGTGTACCGCACGGCGTAGCGCATGCGCTGCCGCCCCGCGAGCACATACAGGCCGATCGCGAGCGGGACGACGAGCAGCGTCACCAGCATGAAGGGACTGCCGAAACTCATGCGCACTCCAGTTCGACCTGCACGATTGCGCGAGCGCCCGGAAGCGGGCCAGCGCGCACGACGAGGTGGACGATTCCCGCCTGCACCGTTTGCGCGACGACGACACTCCGGACGAGCGCGGCGGGCGGCGGCGACGCACCGTAGAAGCCGACGGCGTGCGTCGCGCCGAGGAGCCGCTTCCCGGCCGAGCAACGCTCCACGAAGCGGTGGACGCCCGGCCTCAGGGCGAGCTGCACGACCGTCGGGACGAGGGGCTGCGCGGGCCGGACGGCCTCGTACACGGTCGGGAAGCGCTGGCCGCCGCCGCTGGCCGGCACGCAGCCGATGTGCGGCCGGAACGTCGCCGGCGTCGCTCCCGCAAGCAGGCGCGCGAGGAACTCGGCCGACCTCGACGTCGTGATCCCCGGATTGACGGGGCTGCCGAGCGACCCGCGGAAGGTGACGTCCACGCCCGCCCGGCTGAGCTCGGCGTCGAGGCCGGCGACGACGAACTTCGCCGGGCACGAGAGCTGGAACGAGACCTGCGCCGCGCCGCCCGCGACCACCCACGGACCGACGACGGGCACGCAGACCTTGAGGCCGCGGCACTCGTTCGTCGCGCCCGCCGGTGCGGCGGCGACGGCGGCGGCCGCGAGCGCGGCCGCGACGACCAGGGCGCGCCTCACGGAACCCTCCGGAAGCGGAGCACCGAGAACACGCCGCCCGCGAGCAGCAGCACGAGCGCGCCGATTGCGAAGACGTCCGTCACCTCGCGGCTCTCGGTCCGGTGACCGACGCGCGTGGCCAGATGCCGGTAGACCGTGTCGAGCGCCTTCGCCGAGGTCGCGCGGAAGAACTCGCCGCCCGTCCGCTGCGCGATCAGCTGCAGCGTGCCGGGGCTCGGCGGGACGCGGATCTCCTCCGTGTATCCGCCGACGAGCTTCCGCTGCACGACGCCGTTCGCCGTCCCGAGCAGAACGGTGGAAACGGAGACGTGCAACCGCTTCGCCTGCTTCGCCGCTGCGAGGGTCGCGGTACGGCCGCCGTCCGGAGCGCCGTCGGAGAGGAGCAGCACGGACTCGGGCGGCACGACGCCGTCGACGGTTCGCTGCCGTTGGCCGAGCTTCGCCGAGAGCACGACCGCGTCGCCGATCGCGGTGCCCTCGCCGGGCGTCAGGTCGGCCAGCGCCTGCCGGACGAGCGCACGGTCCCTCGTCGGCGGCACGGCGACGTACGCGCGGCTCCCGAACCCGACGACGGCGATCGAATACGTGTCCGGGACCCGGTCGACGAACGCGCTCGCCGCCCGTTGGGCGGCGGCCATCCGCGTCGGCTTGACGTCGCGCGCCTGCATCGAGCGCGAGACGTCGATGGCGAGAACCACCGTCGCCTCGTGCCTGGGCACGCGGATGTTCGCGTGCGGGCGCGCGAAGCCGACGACGAGCGCGCCGAGCGCGGCGAGGAAGAGGACGGGCGGGACGAGCCGCAGCCGGCCCGGCGCGCGGTCGACGAGGTTCGGCAGCAGCGCGAGATTCGTGAACGCGCCCGCCGCCCTCCGACGGCGACGGTCTTGCAGGAACCAAAGCCACGCAAGCACGGGAACGACCGCGAGCGCGGCGAGCGCCAGGGGATCGCCGAAGCTCACCGGCGCCCACCGAGAAACGCGGCGAATGGGCGCAGCCAGTCGCCGCTCGTGGAGAGGACGACGTGCGGAACGCCGAGCGCCGAGAGCACGCGGGCGACGCCGCTGCGCTCCTCCGCCGCTGCGGCGGCGAAGCGCTCGCGCAGCGACGAGCTCCGCGTGTCCACGCGCACCTGGCGCCCCGTCTCCGGATCGACGAGCCAGAGCTCTCCGACGTTCGGCAGCTCCTGCTCGCGCGGGTCGCGGATCTCGATCGCGAGAACGTCGTGCCGGTCGAGCACGCGCAGCAGCGACGTGCGCCAGTCGAGCGGCCCGCGGAAGTCGGACACGACGGCGACGATGCCGCGCTGCCGCGCGACCGCGCCGACGCGCCCGAAGGCAGCGCCGAGCGACGTGGCGCCGACGCCGACGCCCTCCGGCTCGCGGCCGAGCGTGCCGAGCAGCCCGAGCAGGCCGTGCCGTCCCTGCGTCGGCGGGATCGTCGACGGGCTCGCGTCGCCGAAGGTGACGATTCCGAGCCGGTTGCCTCTCCGCGTTGCGATGTGCCCGAGCCCGAGCGCGACGCCGGCGGCGACGTCCGCCTTCCGCCGCTCTCCGGTCCCGAACTGCATCGACGGCGACGTGTCGAGCACGAGCCACGTGACGAGCACGCGCTCCGCGAGCTGCACGCGCACGTGCGGCTCGCCGGTGCGGGCGGTGACGTTCCACTCGATCAGGCGGACGTCGTCGCCGGGAACGTACGGGCGAACCTGCGCCAGCTCCGTCCCCGGGCCGTGGCGGGCCGACCGGAAGTCGCCGGCGAGCATGCCCGAGAGACGCCGGGCGACATCGAGCTGCAGCGCGCGGAGCAGCTCGGGCGGCAGCGGGCCCGGGCCCGGCCGCTCGGGCGTCCCCTCCCCGAGCAGCGCCGTCGGCGTCATCTCGCCGGCGGCCGCGCGAGCTCGACCTCGGGCGCCGGCACCTCGGCGAGAACGCGATCGAGGATCGCGTCCGCCGTGACGCCCTCGGCGAGGGCCTGGTAGCTGAGCACGAGCCGGTGCCGGAACGCGTCCTTCGCCAGAGCGCGCACGTCGTCGACCGTGGCGTAGTCGCGTCCGCGCATGAGCGCGAGCGCGCGCGCAGCCTGCGTCACGCTGATCGGCCCGCGCGGGCTCGCACCGTACGAGACGTATTCGCTCGGCTCTCGTGTCGCCGCGGCGAGCGCCACCGCGTAGCTGACGAGCGCAGGATCGACGTACACGTCGAACACGGCCGCCTGCAGCGCGCGCAGCTCGTCGAGGCTGAGCATCTCGCGCAGCTCGGGCGCGGCGGAGAGCTGCCGCTGCACGACGGTCAGCTCCTCGTCGTGCTCGGGGTAGTCGATGAGGATCTTCAGCATGAACCGGTCGATCTGCGCCTCCGGCAGCGGATACGTCCCCTCCGACTCGATCGGATTCTGGGTCGCGAGCACGAGGAACGGGCTCGGCACCGGGTACGAGGTGTGCGCGATCGTCACCTGCCGCTCCTGCATCACCTCGAGCAAGGCGCTCTGCACCTTCGCCGGCGCGCGGTTGATCTCGTCCGCGAGGAGGAAGTTGCAGAACACCGGCCCGAGCTCGGTGTCGAAGCTGCCCTGGTCGGGGCGGTAGACGCGCGTGCCGACGAGGTCGGCGGGCACGAGGTCGGGCGTGAACTGGATGCGCGCGAAGGAGCCGCCGAGGACGGCGGCCGTCGTCTTGATGGTGAGCGTCTTCGCCAGGCCGGGCACGCCCTCGATCAGCAGATGCCCCTGCGCGAGCAGGCACACGAGCACCCGCTCGAGCATCTCGTCCTGCCCGGCGATCACCTTGCGGATCTCGAAGAGCGCCTGCTCCAACCGGTCCTCTGGCACGGTTGCCTCCTCTGGCTGGTGGGCTAGGGATTCTCCCAGGTCCAGGCTAAGCGCAAGATGAGCGCCTAGCCGGGCGGCCGGATCGACGAGCGGCGCGTCGAAGGCGCTGTAGCGCTCGTGCATGAAGTGTGAGGTCGTGGTCATCCGCAGGTCGAGCGTGCGCAGCGTGCGCTTGTCGACGGAGATCGCGAACCACGCCGGTGTGCCGGGGTCGAAGAACGTGATCCGCCACGCCGTCGCGGTCGCGCCGACGACGTGCGCGTCGGTCGCCGACTGCCAGACCGGGACAGGCTGCTTCAGCCGCACCGTCTGCGCCGACTCGATCCACCGGCCGCCCGGCGCCCGGTCCCACCGGCGCTCCCCGACGATCACGGCCGCGTAGCCGCCCTTGATGCGATAGGAGAGCCGGTCCGGCGCGACCGCGCGCCAGTTACTGACCACCGCGTGCGTCGGGTCGGAGGCGAGCCGGTCGTAGAAGGCGAGCGTCCGCAGCGACCTCCACACGTGCGCGGCGCGCGCGACGAGCGCGGAGGCGTCGCGCGGCGGCCACTGCGCGGGCAGCGCGACGAGCCAGCGCGTCTTGCCGACGCGCAGATCGACGGCGCGCGGGCGGTGGAGCGTCGCGCGGTAGCAGCCGCGGCCGCACGCGCTCGCGCGGACGGATCCGAACGACACCGAGAGCCCGTTGACGCCGGCCCCCTGCGGTCCGACGACGGAGGCCTGCACGAGCACGCTCTCGCCGCGCGGGACGACGGCGAGCGCGAGCGCGTCGGCGCCGTCCTCGCGGCTGAACACGACCGCGTTCGCCGGCGGCGCGGGGAAGCTCGGCGTCGCAGGCGCGGCAGGCGCCGGGCTCGCGGCCGGAAGCGCGGCGGGCGCGGCCGACACCGGCCCCGGCGTCCCGTGCAGGAGCAGCACCGCGAGCGCGACCGCGGTTGCGCCGGCAGCGAGCGCGAGCAGCGCGACGGCGAGCCGGACGATCACGCTGTGACGCTAGCGCGTCCTAGCCGGGTTCCGGGACCTGCTCGAGCCGCTCGCCGGGGCGCACGCGCAGCACGCGCGCGAACGACGGCGGCAGCCACCAGTTCCACGAGCCGAGCAGGCGCATGAGCGCGGGCACGAGCAGCGCCCGGATGACGGTCGCGTCGAAGATGATCCCGGCGGCGAGCCCGATCCCGAATTGCTTGATGTCGGTGCCGGGGCTCATCGACAGCACGAAGAACGCGAACATGAGGATCGCGGCCGCGCTCGTGACGAGCTTGCCCGTGCGCGCGAGCCCGAGCGCGATCGCGCTCGGCGTGTCGTGCGGTCTCGTCGTATGCCTCGCGCATGCGCGTGAGCATGAAGACCTCGTAGTCCATCGAGAGGCCGAAGAGGAACGCGAAGATCATCAGCGGGATCCACGGGATGATCGACTGCGTCGCCGGGACGCCCCAGATCGCGTTCGAGCCGTGGCCCATCTGGAAGATGAAGACGATGATCCCGAACGCGGCGCCGAGCGAGATGAGGTTGAGCAGCGCCGCCTTGATCGGCAGCACGATCGAGCGGAACGCGCGCATGAGCAGCAGGATCGTCAGCAGCACGACGAGCGCGAGCACGTAGGGGAAGTTCCCGTACACCGCGTGCACGAAGTCGCGGTCGGCCGGCGCGATGCCGCCAAGCGTGGCATTGGTCCCGTTCAAGCACCTTGTGCACGCGGGTGACGAGGCTCTGGATGTGCGGGGCCGACCCGTCGATGGCGGGGAAGGCCTCCACGATCGAGTCGTTGCCCTTGCGCCAGCTCGGCCCGGTCGGCGCGACCGCGCCGACGATCCCGGGGGTCGTGCGCAGCTTCGCCGCGATCGGCCCGGGGGCCGCACCGCGCTCGACGAGCACGTTGAACGGCTCGATGACGCCCGGCGATATCCCCGCGCTCGCGAGCGCATCTCGGCCGACGATCGCGTCGCCACTCCCCGGCTGATCCTTCGCCTGGGCCTCGCTCGGGTTGAGCTGCACGCCGAAGAAGACGAGCACGCCCACGATGGCGAGGCCCGAGATGGCCACGCGCCACGGCCGGCGCATGACGAACCGCGCCCAGCGGCCCCAGGGGCCGTCCTCGGGATGGCCGCTGTCCACCAGCCGCTTCGGCAGCAGCCGCAGGCTGTTGATGCGCTCGCCGAGCACGGCGAGCAGCGCCGGCAGCAGCGTGATCGCCGCGAGCACCGAGACGAGCGGGATGAGCAGCCCGCCGAGGCCGATCGAACGGATGAACGGCAGCGGCAGCACGATCATCGACACGAGCCCGACGGCAACGGTCGAGCCGGACACGATCACCGAGCGGCCGGCGTGCGTCATCGTCTCGACGAGCGCGGTCTCGACGTCCTCGCCCTCGCGCAGCTCGTCGCGGAACCGGAAGATCATGAGCAGCGCATAGTCGATCGCGACGCCGAGGCCGACGAGCGCGATGAGGAACTGGACGATGATGGACACGTTCGTGACGTAGGTCAGCGCCCACACGAGCGAATACGTGTTGAGGATCGCGGCGATCGCGATCGCGATCGGGATCAGCACGGCGGGCAGCGTCCCGAAGACGAAGAAGAGGATGATGAGCGCGCCGGCGCCGCCGATCAGGCCTTCGGTGAGGACGCTCGGCCCTTTGCCGCCGCCGGACGACGCAGCCACGAGCGCGTCGCGCCCGGTGAGGTACGCGGTGACGCCGGCGGGCGTCGCGCTTCTTCAGCGCTGCACGCGTCTGCTTGATGTGCGTGTCCGAGCTGAAGGTCGGCGTGCCGGGTGGATAGATCTCGGCGAACGCGGTGTGCCCGTCCTTGGACAGGTACGCGCGGCTTCCGGTCGACCAGTACGACGAGGTGCGCGAGCCGGGGTTGACGGCGGCCGCGCGATCGATGGCTCTTTCGATGCCGGTCGCCTTCGTCACGTCGCCGCTCGTGTGGAAGACGGCGACGAGCGGCGCCTGCTGGCCGGTGCCGAAACGCTGGAGCGTGCGCTGGTTCGCCTCGTAGGCGGAGTAGCCGGGGATGGAGAAGCTCTGGAACCAGCGCTTCGAGACCTGCGACGCCGAGAACGCGCCGAAGAGCGACGAGCACGACCCAGGCGCCGATCACCCAGCGGCGGCGGCGGACGATCACGTGCGCGAGACGGGCCAGCACGACTCGACCCTAGCCACGGCGATGGTAGGATGTCAAATCATTTCGAATCAAAGTAATTCTGGCGACAAGGTGGAGCCGTTCGGCCGCGATCTCGTCTTCACGGCCAAGGCCGTGCGCGAAGCGTTCGAGGACGTCATGGCGCGCGCCGGCAGCTCGCTCGGCATCTGGATCGTCCTGAACGCGATCAGCGACGAGGGCTTCGTCTCCCATCGCATCCTCGCCAGCCATGCGCACGTGGACGGCGCCACAATCACGTACCACGTCGACCGGGCCGAGAAGTCCGGGCTCGTGCAGCGCGAGGTCGACCCGGACGATCGCCGCGTCAAGCGGCTGAGGCTCACACCTGACGGCACGCGCGTGTACAAGCTCCTGTCAGCGGAGGCGCGGGCCTTCGAGGCGCAGCTGTTCGCGGGGGTCAGTGAGGCGGAACAGGCTCGGCTGCGGCGGACGCTGGCGAAGCTCCGCGCGAATCTCGACGTTCCTTCCGACGAAGCACCAGCACACCGAAGAGGAACAGCAATACCTCCACGAGCGTGATCGCCACGCGATTGAGGAGCGTCGCGGAGAGCGCGGCTCCCGACGACGTGATGGCGAGCATCAGGCCGTACATCGCTCCCTCGCGCGCGCCGAGCCCCGAGGGTGCGAAGAACGCGAGCACGGCGACGATCGCGCCGACCGCCGACACGCCGCCGAGGAAGACGATGGTGGAGACCGCCGGGTGCGCGCCGACCGAGCGCAGCAGGAGCCACACACCCGTGCCGCCGATCACCCAGGTTCCCGCGTAGAAGACGAGCAGTCCTGCGAGCGTCGACGCGCGCAGCGGCGGCAGCTCGTGATAGCCGAACCGGCGGAGGAACCGCGTTGCGAGCGCGTGGAAGACGCGCGGATGCAACAGCAGAGCGATCACCACCCCGAAGATGCCGATGGGGATGACCGGCCCGTTGACGCCGCGCACCCACACGAGCGAGATCGCGAACACGAGCACGCCGGCGACGGCGGAGAGCCCCGCTTCGACGAGCATCGCCGCCGTCACGAGCGCCGCGTCGTTGACGCCTGCGCGCCGCATCGCGACCACGCGCGCGGCCGGCGTCCACACGCCGCCGGGCACGTACTTCGCAAGCATCGAGACGATCTCCGAGTTGAGCGCGGTCGGATACGAGATCCGGACGCCCCAGTCGGCGAGGATCTTCATCCAGCCGAGGACGAACACGAGGTAGTACGCGGCCACCGCCACGCACGCGAGCACCAAGAGCACCGGATCGGCGTTGCTCAGATCCTTTCCGGCTGCGTGGAAGGAGCCGCGGATCGCCCAGATCAGGAGACCGAGGAAGATCGCGAGGAGCGCGAGCTCGACCGCGACGCGAAGCCGCGTGTGCTCTCTCAGGCGAGATGTGATTCGAGCCACTCGCACGTGAGCCTGTACGCGTGCACGTCGTTCGAGTAGCGCGTGAACCCGTGCCCTTCGTCCTCGAACACGAAGTACTCGACCTCCCGGCCGAGCTCGCGCAGCCGATCGACCATCTGGTCGGACTCGGACTTGACGACGCGCGGGTCCTTCGCGCCCTGGATGACGAGCAGGGCAGCCTGCACCTGGTCGACGTACGTGATCGGGGAGCGCTCGCGCAGGTAGTCCTCTTCGGTGTCGGGATCGCCGACCCACTGCGCCATGAACCGCTGCCACTGCGGCGGGACGGCGCGGACGAACGTGAGGAGGTTCGACGGCCCGACGATGTCGACCGCCGCGCGCCAGTACTCCGGGCAGGCGCGTCACGCACGTGAGCGTCGCGAACCCGCCGTACGAGCCGCCGAAGACCGCGAGGCGGTCGCCGTCCACGAACGGCTGCGCCTTGAGCCACTCGGCCGCGTGACGCCAGTCCTCGAGGTCACCGCCGCCCCAGTCGTGGTGGATGAGCGTCTGGTACGTCTTGCCGTAGCCGGTGGAGCCGCGGATGTTCGTCGCGAGCACGCCGATGCCGCGCGAGAGCAGGTACTGGACGTACGGCCGGTAGGTGGGCCGTTCCTGCGCCTCGGGGCCGCCGTGGATGAGCACGCGCGAACGGAAACGGGCCGTCGCCGTCGGGCCGGTACAGCCACGCGGGGATCTCCCTGCCGTCGAAGCTCTCGTACCGGATCAGCTCCGGCTCGCGCAGGTCGAGGGACGAGAGGCCGGCGGCGCGGCTCTCCGTCACCGGCAATGCGTCGCCGGTCGCGGTGTCGACGACGAAGACCTCGGCGGGGCGCAACGGCGTGTCCCAGACGACCGCGAGGCGCGATCCATCGCCCGAGAGCGACAGGCCCGATCCGAGGACCGAGACGGCGCCGCGCGGCAGCTTCGGTGCGGGGAGATCGACGCCGCGCTCGAGGTCGCGGACGTGGACGGTCGCCCAGCCGTCGTCGTTCTCGATCCACGCGAGCACGCGGCCGTCGTCGGAGCCTGCGATGTCGTCGATGTCGTGGTCGGGCGTCTCGACCCATTCGCGCGCGCCGGTGGCGACGGCGTGGAACGCGAGCCCCGTGAACTCGCGTCCTTCGTCCGTGATGACGTAGAAGCCGGACCCGTCGCGCTTCCACGGCCCGGGCAAGTACTTCGCCGGCACCTCGTGCGGAGTCGCCTCGGAGGCGTCACCGGACTCGATGTCGATGACCCAGATCGAGGTGTCGCTGTTGGAGCGGAACTCGACCGCGAGGAGCTTCGCGCCGTCCGGCGAGAAGCCGACGGCGAATGCGTACTTGCCCTCGCCGAAGAGGTAGCGGGGCTCGGCGTCTCCATCGCGCCAGACGAAGACCTCGCCGTCGGTCGGCGTGCGCAGGTTGGAGGAGAACGCGAAGCTCTTTCCATCGGGCGCCCACGCTCCCGGCGAGAGCTCGTGCTGCACCTGCTCGCGGTCGGTGAGCTGCTCCGGCCAACCGCCGTCGGCGGGGATGCGGTAGAGCTGGTGAAACTCGTCGCCGTCGTGGTCGGCGTGGAAGAGGATCGTCCCGTCCTCGCGCATCGCAACGCCGCGGACGGCGTTGTCGACGAAGGTCGTCAACTGCTCCGGCCAACCGCCGTCGAGCTCGACCGCCCAGAGGTTGAACTGACCGGAGAGGTTCGAGACGAAGAGGATCCGCTCGCCGTCCGGCGTGAGCTGCGCGACCGGGAAGAGTCGCCGGAAGGCGAAGAATTGCTCGAACGGCGCCTGCACGCGGTGAGCCTACAGACGGAGCACGGCCGCACCGCGTATGTCGCCGCTGCGCATGCGGGCGAGCGCCTCGTTCGCATCCTCGAGCGCGAAGATCTCGATCTCGGTGCGCACCGGCACGCGGGGCGCGAGCGCGAGGAACTCCTCGCCGTCGAGCCGCGTGAGGTTCGCGACCGAGCGGACGCAACGCTCCTCCCACAGCAGCTCGTACGGGAACGACGGGATGTCGCTCATGTGAATCCCCGCGCAGACGACGGTGCCGCCGCGGCCGAGAGCAGCGAGCGCGGCGGGCACGAGCGCGCCGACCGGCGCGAACAGGATGGCCGCGTCGAGCTCCTCCGGCGGGCGCTCGTCCGACCAGCCCGCCCACTCGCAGCCGAGCTCGAGCGCGAACGCGCGCGCCTGCTCGTCCCCGTGGCGGACGAAGCCGAAGAGGCGGCGGCCTTGATGGCGCGCGACCTGCGCGACGATGTGCGCCGACGCGCCGAACCCGTACAGGCCGAGCCGTTCGGCGTCGCCCGCGAGGCGAAGTGAGCGATAGCCGATGAGGCCGGCGCAGAGGAGCGGCGCCGCCTGGAGGTCGTCGTACTCGTCGGGGAGCGGGAAGCAGTAGCGCTCGTCGGCGACGACGTACTCCGCGTAGCCGCCATCGAGGTCGTAGCCGGTGAAGCGCGCCTCGTCGCAGAGGTTCTCGCGGGCGCTCGTGCAGTACCGGCACGTCCCGTCCGTCCAGCCGAGCCACGGGACGCCGAGGCGGCGGCCGTCGTCGGTCTCGCCCACGATCTGGTGGCCCGGGACGAGCGGCAGCTTGGGATGCGGCAGGTCGCCGTCGACGACGTGCAGGTCGGTGCGGCAGACGCCGCACGCCCGGACGCGCAGGCGCACCTGGCCGGGCCTCGGCTCGGGCACCGGCAGGTCGCGCAGCTCGAGCGGCTCGCGCTGCGCGGAGAGGACCATCGCACGCATGGACATATCGTCACACGTTCGTGACGGGGCCTGGCCCCTGCCTGTGGGGCCCGAGCAGGGGCTTCGGCCGAAACGGCCACGACCGGGGCCAGGCCCGGTTACGGAAGTGTTACGGGGGTGTCACGGTAGGTTCTCGGCGTGCAGAGCACGCTCCCGTACAGCTGGTACACGGACCCGGAGATCCTGCGCCGGGAGCGGGACCTGATCTTCCGCTCAGCGTGGCAGTACGTCGGCCACCTCGGGCAGCTCCCCGAGCCGGGGACGTTCTTCGCCGGCCGCGCGGGCGCGACGCCCATAGTGGTCACGCGCGCGCGAGACGGCGAGCTCCGCGCCTTCGTCAACGTGTGCCGCCACCGCGGGACGACCATCGCCGAGGGCCAGGGCAAGCGCGAGACGCTGCAGTGCCCGTACCACGCGTGGACGTACGGCCTCGACGGCGCGCTGCGCACGGCGCCGCGCTCGGACGAGGAGCCCGACTTTCCGCGCGAGGAGCTCGGGCTCGTGCCCGCCGCGGTCGGCGCGTGGGGGCCGTTCGTGTTCGTCAACGCAGGCCCCGATCCGGAGCCGCTCACGGACGCGCTCGGCTCCATGCCGGCGCAGATCGCCGAGCTCGGGCTGGACGTCGACGACCTCGTCTTCCACACACGGTGGGAGGCCGAGCTGGAGGCCAACTGGAAGGTCGTCTGCGAGAACTTCCTCGAGTGCTACCACTGCCAGGTCGCGCACCCGGCGTTCGCCGAGGTGATCGACGTATCGGCGGAGGCGTACGCCCTCTCCACCGACGGGCGGCTGTCGAGCCAGCGCGGGCCGGTGCGCGAGAACGTCCGGCTCGAGGGCGAGCTCCAGCGCTCGCAGTTCCACTTCCTCTGGCCGAACCTCGGCGTGAACATCTTCGCCGGGCACGCGAACGTCTCCATCGGCCCGATGGTGCCGCTGACGCCCGACCGCACCTACCGCTTCCTCGACTACTTCTTCGGACGCGATGTGGAGCCGGCCTGGATCGACGACCTGATGGCGTTCGACACCCAGGTCGGGGTCGAGGACCGCGCGCTCGTGGAAGGCGTGCACCGGGGAATGGCGAGCGGCGCGCTCGAGCACGGCGTGCTCATGGGCCAGAGCGAGCAGCTCATCGGCCACTTCCAGCAGTTGACCGCTGCCGCTCTGGAGGCCGAGCCCGGACCGCGATAGATTCGGCCTTCCTGCAACTCAGAGGAGGGCAATCTTGAAGCGTCTTCTTTTGGCCGCTGTGCTCGCGGCCCTCGTCGCCGTTCCGGCGGCGAGCGCGAGGCCGGCCTCTCCGCCGACCATGCATTCGGGCCAGCTCGTCGTCGCCTTCGGCGATCCCGCCGTCGGCTTCGCCTCGGGCACGGTCCGCGGCAGCACGATCACGAACCCGCGCGGCTACGAGGTCGACCTCGCGTCGGCCATCGCCAAGGGCCTCGGCCTGAAGCCGGTCTGGGTGTACACGTCGTGGAACGGGCTCTTCCTGCCGGGCACGAAGAAGTTCGACGTCTCGTTCCAGGAGGCGACGATCACGGCTCAGCGCAAGCGAACGGTCACTTCATCGAACTCGTACTTGAACGCGAACCAGGGCGTGCTCATCTCGAAGCAGACGACGCCGCCGAAGAGCATCGCCGACGTCAAGAAGCTCCAGACCTGCGCACAGACGAACACGACCGGTCTCGACTGGATCAACAGCCGGCTGCATCCCGACTAAGCGGCCGTTGACGTATCCGACCACGACGGCCGCGTTCCAGGCCGTGCAGCTGAACCAGTGCCAGGCGCTGATCCTCGACGTGCCGATCGTCGCGCTTCAGCGAAGTCGAACCCGAGCAAGTACGGCCCGGTCGCCGGCCAGATCGACACGCACGAGAAGTACGGCGCCGTGCATGCAGAAGGGCTCGCAGCTCCTGCCCCGCTCGTCGACGCTCAAATCAAAAGGCTGACGGCGAACGGGACGATCGGGAAGCTCCAGAAGAAGTGGTTCAACCTCAACTTCGCGGCCATCCCCGTCCTGAAGTAGCAACATGCACGCGCTCCACCAGGTCTACCGCACCTTCTTCTACCCGCACAGCTTCCGGCTGTCGCTGCCGAACGTCTGGGCGGGATTCCAGCTGAACATCAAGATGATGGTCATCGCGGAGGCGCTCGTCCTGGTGCTCGCGCTCGCACTTGCAATCGTCCGCGGTCTGCCGGGGCCCGCAGCAAGACCGCTGCGGGCCTTGGCGATCGCGTACACGGATTTCTTCCGCGGCACGCCGCTGATCCTCGTCATCTTCATCGTCGGGTTCGGCATGCCCGGACTGCAGCTCGGCTACATCTCCAGCCGGCCGGTGATCGTGTACGGCGTCATCGCGCTGACGCTCGTGTACACGGCGTACGTCACCGAGGTGTATCGCGCCGGGATCGAGTCGGTGCATCCGAGTCAGCGGGCGGCGGCGCGATCGCTCGGACTGACGTACGCGCAGACGATGCGCTACGTCGTCGTCCCGCAGGCGGTGCGTCGCGTCATCCCGCCACTGCTTGAACGACTTCGTCGGGCTTGCAGAAGGACACGGCGATCGTCTCGGTCATCGGCGTCGCCGAGGCGACACAGCTCGCGCAGCAGTTCTCGACGCAGAACAACGACTTCCCGTCACTCGTCGCGGCGGCAGTGTTCTTCATCCTGCTCACGATCCCACTCGCACGCTTCACCGACCATCTCGTCGCGGAGCGCGAAAGCCGCGAGCGTGCACAAGCATTTTGAGGAGTGACAGGCAGCACGTTGTGACTCGGGCACCAACGGCGACCGTCCCGTTCGTGCACATGCGCGGCGTGAGCAAGTGGTTCGGCGCAGCTGTGCGTCCTCGACAAGATCGATCTCGACGTCGCAGAGCACAACGTCGTCTGCCTCATCGGCGCGTCCGGCTCCGGCAAGTCGACGCTGCTGCGCTGCCTCAATCGCCTCGAGCGGATCGAGGAGGGTGAGATCGTCGTCGACGGCCAGCGGGTCGCCGATCAGAAGGTGGACGTCAACGTGCTGCGGCGGAAGGTCGGGATCGTCTTCCAGGCGTACAACCTCTTTCCGCACATGACGGTGCTTCAGAACGTCACGCTCGCGCCGCGCAAGGCGGGCGGCTTCACCCGCGAGGGCGTCGGAGAGCCAGGCGCGCGCGCTGCTGAAGCGCATCGGCCTCGAGGCGAAGGCGGACGAGTACCCCGACCGGCTGAGCGGCGGCCAGCAGCAGCGCGTCGCGATCGTCCGGGCGCTCGCGATGGGGCCGAAGGTGCTGCTCCTCGACGAGATCACGAGCGCGCTCGACCCGCAGCTCGTGTCGGAGGTGCTCGGGCTCGTGCGCGAACTGGCCGAGAGCGGGATGACGATGATCATCGCCACGCACGAGATGGGCTTCGCACGCGAGGTGGCCGACAAGGTGTGCTTCCTCGACGCGGGAAGGATCCTGGAAGAAGGCCCACCGGCGCAGATCTTCACGGAGCCGAGCGAGCCGCGCACGCGCGAGTTCCTGTCCCGCGTGCTCGAGGCGGAGAAGTTGTCGTGAGAACGGTGCGGAGCAAGGCGCCGCTCGGGATCGCGGCGTTCATCGCCATCCCGCTCTTCTTCTCGGCCCTCATGTCCGCATCGCTCGCCGTCGAGAAGCCGCGCGTCGTGCAGTGGCGCGACGGCGCGGTGCTGCGCTCCCGCTTCCACGACCCCTCCGCCTCGAACGAGTTGCGGATCTGGCTGTGGGCGTTCCTGCCGCCGCTGTTGCTCGTCGTCGCCGGCTGGGTGGCGACGCGTCTCCCCTACGGCTTCTACGTCGCGTGCATCGCCGCGATCGTCGACGCGATGGCGGTCGTGCACAAGACCGGCACGTGGGCCGCGCACCACACGCTGCGTTTTCCGCAGGGCGTCGACCTCATCCCGACGGCCAGCATCTCGAACCGCTACGACCCGGGGGAGTGGGAAGGGCAAGCCCTGCAGACCGCGCTCAGCCTCGAGCACTGGACGATCGGGCTCGCGCTCGCCTCAATGCTCGCCATCGGCACGCTCACGCTCCGACGCCGCTACACCTCTCGCAGAACGCTCGATTCGTTCGGCCAGCTCGAGGGCGTTCATGCCCCCGACGCAACGACCCCGGGCCTCGGCTAGCGCCGGTCGAGCAACGCGCGCGCCGTGTCGTGCGCGGCTTCGTCTCGCTCGGACCACAAGCGTTCGGCGAGAAAGCCGAGCACGTCGCGGATGGAGACAATGCCGACGAGGTTCCCGCCCTCGACAACCGGCAGGTGGCGGAGGTTCCGCTCGCCCATCAGCTGCGCGGCGGCAAGGATGCCGTCCTCCGCAGAGACCGTGAGCGGGTTCGGCGTCATGACGTCGCGCAGCAGCGTCGTTCCGAACGCCGCGCCGCTGCCCGCCAGCCGCAGCACGTCGCGCTCGGTGAAGATCCCGACCGGCGCCGATCCCTCGACCACGACCACGGATCCGACGCCCGAGTCGAGCATCGTCCGGATGGCCTCGGCCGCGGTCTGGTCCGGCCTCGCGGTCACGAGCTGCACGCGCATCACGCCGCCGATTTGCATACTCCCCTCCACAGTGGTCGGTTGGTGACAAACGGCACGATACTGGATCAGGAAGTCGCCGTGCGTTTAGGATCGCGGCTAGGAGTCGAACAGGGAGGGTTTCTCGGATGGCGGGAGTGACGTTCGATCAGGTCACGAAGACCTATGCCGATGGCACCACAGCCGTCAACGCCCTCGACCTGGAGATCAAAGACGGCGAGTTCATGGTCCTCGTCGGCCCCTCCGGCTGCGGGAAGACGACGGCTCTCCGGATGGTCGCCGGCCTCGAGGAGATCTCGCGCGGCGTCCTCAAGATCGGGGACCGGGTGGTCAACCACGTGCCGTCGCGCGACCGCGACATCGCGATGGTCTTCCAGAGCTATGCGCTCTACCCGCATCTGTCGGTCTACGACAACATCGCCTTCGGGCTGAAGATCAAGAAGCTCCCGAAGGAAGAGATCGTGAAGCGCGTCGCGAACGCTGCGCGCATCCTCGGCCTCGAGCCTTTCCTGAAGCGCAAGCCGCGCGCGCTCTCCGGCGGCCAGCGGCAACGCGTCGCGATGGGTCGGGCGATCGTGCGCGAGCCCGCCGCGTTCCTCATGGACGAGCCGCTCTCGAACCTCGACGCGAAGCTCCGCGTCCAGATGCGCGCCGAGATCGCCGGCATCCAGCACGACCTCGGCGTGACGACGATCTACGTCACGCACGACCAGATCGAAGCCATGACGATGGGCGACCGCGTCGCCGTCATGCGCAAGGGCGAGCTCCAGCAGGTCGCTGACCCGCAGACGCTCTACGACCGTCCGGTCAACCTCTTCGTCGGGGGCTTCATCGGCAGCCCGGCGATGAACATGATCGAGGCGATACTCGAACGGCAGAACGGCGGCTTCTCGGCGAAGGTCGGTGAGGAATCGATCACGATCGAGGCCGACGAGGTCAAGGCCCGCCCGGGTCTCGCCGCCTACGTCGGCAAGCAGATCGTGCTCGGCATCCGGCCCGAGGACCTCGAGGACGCGGCGCTCGTGCCGAGCTCGCCGAACGAGCAGCGCCTGCGCGGCACCGCCGCGCTGACGGAGGCGCTCGGCTCGGAGATCATGGCGCACTTCACGATCAAGGCGAATCAGGCGACGACGGAGGACGTCCGCGAGCTCGCCCAGGACGTGGGCGACGAACGGGCGGTCGACGAGGCCGCCGCCAGCGACACCGCCACCCTCGTCGGCCGCTTCGGCGCGCGTTCTCGCGTCAAGCCCGGCGACACCATCGAAGTGGCCGTGGACACGCGGTCGTTGCACTTCTTCGACCCCAAAACCGGACTCGGTATCTACGACGGAACAGGCACGAAAGGAGACGCATGACCCGTACTCGCATCGTGGTCGTCGCCGTCGCAGCAGTCGCGACCGCGCTGATCGTCGCCGGGCTCGCAGGCGCCCGCACGAGCTCTTCTACGAAGGCACAGGCAGTCTCGGGAACGATCACATTTGACGGGATCTGGACCTCGTCGTCAGGCCAGGTGCAGTTCCAGGACGTGATCAACGCCTTCGAGAAGCTCTACCCGAAGGTCAAGGTCCAGTACAAGCCGGTCGGCAACAACCTTCCCACCGTGCTCGCGACGGCGGTCGCCGGCGGTCACCCGCCCGACATGGCCGACATAGCGCAGCCCGGCACGATCGCGCAGTTCGCGAAGGAGGGCAAGCTCAAGCCGATCACCTATGCGAAGTCGACGATGGCGAAGTACTTCGCGCCTGCGTGGGCATCGCTCGGGACGTTCAGCGGCAAGCTGTACGCGCTCCCCTTCAAGGCGGCCAACAAGTCGGTCGTCTGGTACAACGTCCCCGCTTTCAAGGCGGCGGGCGTGACGCCTCCGAAGACGTTCGCGCAGCTCCTGAAGGACGCGCAGACCATCAAGGCATCGGGCACGCCGGCCTACTCGATCGGCGGCTCCGACGGCTGGACGCTCACCGACATGTTCGAGAACATCTACTTGCGGACGTTCGGCGCAGCGAAGTACGACCAGCTGAGCCAGCACAAGATCAAGTGGACCGACCCGTCGGTGACCACCGCGCTCACGACGATGGCGAAGATCGTCGGCGACACGTCGAACATCTACGGCGGCACGACCGGAGCCCTGCAGTACGGGTTCAATGACTCGGTCACGAACGCGTTCTCGTCTCCTGCGAAGGCGGCGATGGTGTTCGAGGCCGACTTCGTCGGCGGCGTGATCACCTCGTCGACGAAGGCGAAGCCGAAGACGGGCTTCAACACGTTCACGTGGCCGTCGATCACGCCCGGCCCCGACGCGAGCGCGGTCGAGATTGCCGGCGACCTGTTCGTCACGTTCCGCGACAACCCGGCGATCGAGGCGTTCGTGAACTACCTCGCGACGCCGCAGGCGGCGGAGATCTGGGCGAAACAGGGCGGCTTCGGGACCGGCAATCACAACGTGCCGGCGAGCATCTATCCCGATTCGATCACCCGCGCCACCGAGGCTCCGATCCTCACGGCCAAGTCGGTGGTGTTCGACATGTCCGACAACCAGCCGCCGGCGTTCGGCGCCACGACGGGCTCGGGCGAGTGGGGCCTCTTCCAGACGTTCCTGAAGAACCCCAAGAACATCAGCGGGATCCAGAAACAGCTCGAGGCCGCAGCAGCGGCGGCGTACAAGAAGTAACGACATGAGCGCTGGGGGAATCACAGCGGAGCCGCCCGTCGTGGCGGCTCCGCCCCCCACCGGCGAGCCGGGCAGGCTCGGCCGCTACCTGGTGGGCGCGTTCTTCCTCGCGCCTGCGCTCTTCATGCTGGGCGTGTGGATGGTCTATCCGGCCGTCTACACCATCATCAGAAGCTTCTTCGGCCCGACGGGCTTCATCGGCCACTGGGTCGGCATCTCCAACTACAAGACGCTGTTCACGACGTCGACGCTGACGACGGCGATCAAGAACAACGCAATCTGGGTCGCCGTCGTGCCGGCAATGGTCACTGCGGTCGGCCTCGTCTTCGCCGTCCTCACGGAGCGGATCCGCTGGGCGGTCGCGTTCAAGACCGCGGTCTTCCTGCCGATGGCGATCTCTGCATTCGCCACCGGCGTGACGTGGCGGATCATGTACCAGCAGGACCCGGGCCTCGGTGCGATCAACGCGCTCGGGAAGACGATCAGTGGTGTCTTCAGCCCCGCAGGCGTGCTCTCATCGGCGCTCCCCTCGACACCCAGCCTGCAATCGAGCGCCGGCGCGCTCGTGCTCAAGACGCCGACGCATCCAGGCGGCGTCGCGCTGCTCGGACTGACCGGCATCGCGCCCGATCAGGTGCCGAAGAGCAGCGTGCAGGCAGTGAAGCCCGCGCCCAAGCCCGGCGACATCGTCGGCACGGTCTGGCGCGACTTCAAGCCCGGCGGAGGCAAGGCCGGCGTCGTCGAGACGGGCGAGCTCGGCCTTCCGGGCGTCACCGTGGAGCTCCGCAACACGGCCGGAAAGACGATCCAGTCGACGAAGTCGAAGACGGATGGCACCTTCGACTTCGCCAAGGTCCCGGCCGGGACGTACACCACCGCGATCGGCGCGCAGACGTTCGCGAAGCCGTTCGGCGGTTTCGCGTGGCTCGGCCCGAATCTCATCGTGCCGTCGCTCCTCATCGCGTACATCTGGATCTGGGCGGGTTTCGCGATGGTCGTCATCGGCGCCGGCCTGGCCGCGATGCCCCGCGACGTGCTCGAGGCAGCGCGGACGGACGGCGCCACGGAGTGGCAGACATTCCGCCGCGTCACCGTACCGCTGCTGATGCCGGTCCTGAGCGTCGTCTTCGTCACGATGATCATCAACGTCCTCAAGGTGTTCGACATCGTGTACGCGCTCGCGCCCGAGTCGGAGTACGCGAAGGCGAACGTCATCGCCCTCGCGATGTACTTCACAGCCTTCCAGGGAGCAGGAAACTTCGGCGTCGGCTCTGCGATCGCCGTGTTCCTGTTCCTGCTCGTCATCCCGGTGCTCGCGCTCAACGTCCGACGGTTCAAGAGGGAGGCGTAGTGGCCGCCGCCGCACCTGCGATCGTGATCCCCGACCCGAGCGACGCCGTCTCGGCGAAGCTCCTGCGCGCGCTCACGCGGACGCCGATAAACATCGTGCTCGTCGTCCTCGGCGCGGCGTGGCTCGTGCCGACGATCGGGCTCTTCATCACCTCGATCCTGCCCGCGTCCGCAGACGCATCCGCGGGTTGGTGGCAGATCTTCTCGCATCCGAGCCTCGCCACCTGGTCGAACTACAACGCGCTGTTCCACAACTCCGGTCTCATCACCGCCCTGAAGACGACGGCATACATCGCGGTCGGCAACACGGCCCTCGTCGTCATCCTCGGGGCTCTCGCGGGTTACGCGTTCGCCTGGCTCGACTTCCCGGGAAGGGACTGGCTCTTCATCGGTGTGATCGGCCTGCTCGTCGTGCCGCTGCAGATGGCGCTCATCCCGATGTTCAAGCTCTACGACACGTTCGGGCTCTTCGACACGTGGTACGGGATCGCCCTCTTCCACACCGCATTCGGCCTTCCGTTCGCCGTGTTCCTGCTTGCGCAACTTCTTCGTCGGCTTGCCGAAGGACATCCTCGAGTCGGCGCGCATCGACGGCGCGAACGAGATCGTCATCTTCCTGCGGCTCATCCTGCCGCTCGGGCTACCGGCGATCGCGTCGCTCGCCATCTTCCAGTTCCTCTGGACGTGGAACGACCTGCTCGTCGCGCTGACGTTCGGACAGAACACGACGCCGATCACGGTCTGGATCGCGGGACAGCTGCGCGAGTTCGGGACGAGCATCGACATCATCGCGCCGGCATCGTTCATCTCGCTCGTCATCCCGCTCTGCGTGTTCCTCGCGTTCCAGCGCTACTTCGTCCAGGGACTGCTCGCCGGCTCGGTGAAGTAATGCAGGTTGCCGTGGTCGGGTCCGGCCTGGCCGGATTCACGGCGTACCAGACCCTGCGCCGCGAGCTCGAGCCGGGCGAGATCGCGGTCTTCGGCACCGACGACGATCCGGCTGCGACGTTCCGGCAGCGCGCGGCCGCGATCCGGCAGCGCGAGATGCGCTCGGAGAGCGACGGCCACTGCGGGCCGACGTCGTTTCCGGGCCTCGCGCTCCGCGCGACGGTTGGTCGGCGCTCGCCGGCGCCGCTCCTTGGCTCGCTCTGCGACCGCTTCCACCCCACGGTGCGGGAGTTCCTCGCGCACGTCGAGCGGCTGCGCGCGCGCAGCGGCTGGGACGCGAGCCTGCACAACGAGCGGATCGAGCGCGTGCGCGCCGTCGACGGCGGCTTCGAGCTCGACGGTCACGGCGTCTTCCGGCACGTGCTCGTCGCGCCGGGCCACCCGGGCCTGAACGTGCCGGACGAGCTGCGCGCGGATCCGCGGACGGTGCACGCGTACGAGCCGCACGAGTATGTGTCGACGGTCACCGTCGTCGGCGCCGGGCTCGCCGCCGCGACCGAATGGCTGAACGCGCTGGAGGCCGGCGCCGGAGGTCGTCTCGGTCCGCCGCCGCGAGCCGGTCCGGCGGCCGTTGAACGTCCCGCGCGAGTACTTCACCCGCCGCGGGCTGGCCGGCTTCCACCGCCTGTCCGCGGGCGAGCGCGCGGAACGACTCAAGGTGCTGCTGGCGCCCAGCTATCCGCCCGGACGACAGTGGGACGAGCCCCTCGCGCGCGCAATGATGGAAGACCGCTTTCGAGTCGAAGACGCCGTCAACGGCGCGCGTCAGGTGATCTGCGCGACCGGCTTCCTCCACGGCTTCCAGCACGACCCCCTGCTCGCGCGCCTCGTCGACGAGCACGAGCTGGAGACCGCCGACGATTGGATCGTGCTGAACACCGACGGGAGCGTCCCCGCGCTCACCGACGCGACGCGGACGCTCGCCCTCTGCGGCGTCCCCGCGCAGTGGGCATTTCCGGCCGCCGACACGGTCCCGGGCGCGAAGTACGTCGCGCACGGCTTCCTCGCGAGGATCCGGTCGTGTCCTTCACGCTGAGAGGTCGCCTCGAGTCGCGCCTCGCCGCCCTCGCCCCCGTCGTCGCGGCGGCGTGCGTGCTCGCGGCCGCCGAGCACCGCTGGTGGCCGGTGGAGGCGGTCGGCCTGATGCTCGGCGCCGGAGTCACGCTCGACGTGCTGGCCTACGACCGGCTGCTCCGCTACCAGCCTGGCTGGGCGGCGGCGCCGCTCGGCCTGCTCGAGCTCGGCCTCGTCCTCCTCCTCATGCGCGTCGCCGGCGTCATCGCGCCCGTGTGGCAGGCGGTCGCGCTGTTCGCCGGCGGCTGGCTCGCGGCGCAGGCCCTCGGCCATGCCGGCTTCCCGCTGCTGCGACTCACGTACGCGGAGGACGGCGGCGAGCTCGGCCGGCTCGGCGCTGCGACGGCGGTCGCAATCGGGGTCGTGCTCGCCGGCGCGGGAGCGACCGCGTACGCGCTCCGCCCGCCGGTCGTGCACCTCGCGGCCGGCGTCCATCAAGGCCCGCTCGTCATTACCCGCCGAGAGGTGCTCGTGGGCGAGCCGGGAGCGGTCGTCCGCGGCGGCATCGTCATCCGCGCGAGCGGCGTGACCGTGAAGAACGTCACCGTCGTCGGCGGCGAGAACGGCATCACCGTGAACGGGGCGCGCGGGACGGTCCTGGACGGCGTTTCCGTCTCGGGGACGAAGCTCGACGGCATCCACGTGCGTCTCTCGGGCATCGTCATCAAGAACTGCACGATCGACATGCTCGGCAACGCGCTTGGCCAGGGGATCGACATCTCCTACAACATGGATAAGGGGATGAGCATGGTCGAGGGCTGCACGATCGTCGGCGGCATGGAGGGGATCACCACCCATTCGTCGATGAGCGACATCATGGACAACTCCGTCAGCCGAACGACCATGCGGGGCATCTCCGTGACGGAGATGTCGATGGGCATGGTGATGGACAACGAGGTACGCGATGCGCGCGGCATCGGCATCTGGTGCAACGACCGATCGATGTGCATGATCGAGAAGAACACCGTCCTCGACACGCTGCCGGACGCCATGGGGCATGCCTACGGTGTCCTGGCGAGCTTCCAGTCCGAGGCGAACCTGTGGGAGAACGAGCTCCGGGCGAATCCGGTCGCGTCGGCAGCAATCAGCCAATCGGAGGTACAGAGCAGCCGCTCCTTCAGCTATCGTTAACCCGGTTAACGATATGCCGAAGACCACTGTCGACACCCTTGCTCTTGCCGACGCTCTGAGGCCGGCGCTCCTCCAGGTCGGCCGCGAGCTTCGCCGCGAGGCGCGCGCGCTCGGCGCCTCCCCCGAGCAGGTCGCACTGCTTGTCAGCATCAAGTACGCGCCCGGCATCGGGCTCCGCGAGCTCGCGGCCCGGGAACGAGTCAGCCCGCCCGCGATGACGAAGCACGTCGACCGCCTGGAGCGCGACGGCCTCGTGGAGCGCCGGGCAAGCGAGGAGGATCGCCGGCGCGTCGGAGTCACGCTGACCGACGAAGGCCAGCGGCTGCTCCGCCGGGTCCGCTCCCGCCGCACCGCCTGGCTCGCGCTAGCGCCTGGGCGAGCTCGACGAGAACGAGCTGGCCGCGCTCGAGGCGGCGGTCGAGCCGCTCACGCACCTGCTGCGCGAGGACGAGCGCCGGTGAAACGAACCTTCTCGAGCTTCCGCTACCGCAACTACCGCCTGTTCTTCACGGGCCAGCTCATCTCACAGACGGGCTCGTGGATGCAGCGGATCGCGCTGGGCTGGTTCGTCCTCGAGCTGACGCACAACGACGCGTTCGCCGTCGGCGTGATGGCCTTCGCGCAGTTCCTCCCGTACACGATCTTCGGCCTCTTCGCCGGCGTCATCACCGACCGCCTCGACGCCCGAAAGCTCGTCATCACGACGCAGCTCGCGCAGACGGTCAGTGCCGTCGTGCTCACGTGGGTCGCGTACGGCGGCTTCGCGCAACCCTGGATGCTGTACGTGATCGCGTTCGTCAACGGGACGGTGCTCGTCCTCGACGTCCCGTCGCGCCAGCAGCTCACGTACCGGATGGTCGGCCGCGAATCGCTCCCCAACGCGATCGCGCTCAACTCGAGCCTCTTCAACGCGTCGCGCATCTTCGGGCCCTCGGTGGCCGGCATCCTGCTCGGCTTCGCCGGCGTCGGCGTGTGCTTCCTCGTCAACGCGATCAGCTTCCTCGCCGTGCTGCTCAGCCTCTTCGCGATGCGAACCCGGGACTTCTTCCCCTTCGAGGAGTTCGAACGGCCACGGATCTTCGCAGGCACGCGCGAAGGCCTCGCATACGTGCGGCGTCAGCCGCGCATGCTCGCCGTCCTCGCGCTCACCGTCGTCCTGAGCACGTTCGCCTTCAACTTCAACGTCACGCTGCCGGTGCTCGCGAAGATCACGCTGCACGGCCACGGGGCGGTGTACGGCTTCCTGTCCGCCGTGTTCGGGGCGGGGGCGCTCGCGGGCGCGCTGATCGCCGCCTCGCGGGCGCGCGCGTCGACGCGCGTGATGATCATCGGAGCTCTGGTGTTCACGAGCGCCGAGCTGCTGCTCGCGCCGGCCCGGAACGAGTACGCCGCCGGCCTCCTGCTCTTCCTCGTCGGCGCCGGCTTCACCGCCTGGTCGGCAAACTCGAATGCGTCGGTGCAACTCGCTGCGCCGGACCGGCTGCGCGGTCGGATCATCGGCATCTACTTCTACGCCTTCAACGGCACCGGGCCGGCCGCCGGGCTCCTCGCCGGCTGGCTGTGCGCGCGCGGCGGCACGGAGCTCGCGTTTGCGCTCGCCGGCGTCGTCGGTATCGCGGGCACGATCGCCGCGGCCGCTGCGCTGCGGCGCCGGCCTCCGATCCAGATTCCTCGGCAGGCCGAGCAAGCCCAAGCGGCGTAGTCTTCGGCCTCTCTTGACCCGCAAGTTTTTCGCCTTCGAGGCATCAGATGAGCGAGGCGGGGCGGTGGGCCGCAGCCCGTCCCGCCTCAACCTCGACGGCCTGCGCATGCACTACGTGGACGAGGGCGCCGGCCCGCCGGTGCTGCTCCTGCACGGCGAGCCGACGTCGTCGTATCCTCTGGCGCAACATCATTCCGCCGCTCGTCGCCGCGGGCTACCGCGCCGTCGCGCCCGACCTGATCGGCTTCGGGCGCTCCGACAAGCCGGAGGACATCGGCTGGTACAGCTACGACCGCCACGTCGCGTCGATCGAGCAGCTCGTCGAGGAGCTCGGGCTGCACGGCCTCACGCTCGTCGTGCACGACTGGGGCGGCCCGATCGGCCTTCGCTTCGCCGTCGAGCACGAGGACCTCGTCGACCGTCTCGTCATCCTCGACACCGGCATCGGCGGCGGCCGGCCGCCGAGCGACGCATGGCTGCGCTTTCGCGACGTCGTCCGCCGAACCGGCGGCGCGGTCGACCCGGCCCGGCTCGTCGAGGCCGGCACCGTCGGAGGACTGGCCGACGACGTCCGCGCCGCGTACGCGGAGCCGTTCCCGACGCCGGAGTCGAAGGCGGGCGTGCTCGCGTTCCCGGAGCTCGTCCCGGCCGAGCCCGATCACCCGAACACGGCGCCGATGAACCGCGTGCGCGACGCGCTTCGCTCGTGGACCAAGCCGACGCTCGTCGTCTGGGGCGCGTCCGACACGGCGCTGCCGCCCACCCTCGCATACGCGTTTGCGGAGCTCATTCCCGGCGCCGGCGAGCCGGTCGTGCTCGAGGGAGCAGGGCACTTCCTGCAGGAGGACCGGCCGGACGAATTGGCGGCGGCGATTCTCCGCTTTCTGGCCTGAGGTCTACAGTTGACTCCAGGCGATGCGCGTCTCGCGTGACTACAGGTTGGGCGCCGGCGTCCTGGGCGCCGAGCTCGTGCTGAGCGGGATCTACTTCCTCTTCGCGTCCACCGGCATCGTCCAGTACACGCTCTACGAGGTCTTCGGCGGCGGGTGCGTCGTCGCGATCCTCTGGGCTGTCCGGCACTACCGGCCGAAGCCGGCGCTGCCGTGGCTCGTGTTCGCGGTCGGCAATGTGCTCTTCGTCGCCGGCGACATCGTCGTCGACGTCTATCCGAACTGGTCGCAACCCGGCCCGGCGGACTACCTCTACCTGACGGCGTATCCGCTGTTCGCCGCCACCGCGATCATGCTCGTCGTCGCGTCCGGGAGCCACCGCCGGCTCGGCGCGCTCACCGACGCAGCCATCGTCACCCTCGCCTTCGCGGTCTTCGAGTGGATCTTCGTCGCCCAGCCGACGCTCCGCATGTCCGGGCCGCTGGGCCAGCAGATCGTCGTCGGCGGGCTCTACCCGCTGATGGACATCGTCCTCCTCGGCGCGTTCGCGGGCTTCTTCGTCTCGCCCGCGTGGCGCACGCCGGCGTTCGCCTTCCTCGTGCTCGGCGCGGCGTCGCAACTCATGGGCGACGTCGCCAACGGGATCAACGCGGGCGCGTACTCCGCGGGTGGCAACTGGATCGACTGGCCGTGGATGGCGTCGTACATCTTCTGGACCGCCGCCGTGCTCCACCCGTCGATGCGACAGCTGTCGAAGCCGGGCACCGTTCCGGAGACGCGCGTCGGCCGCCGGCGGCTCGCCGTGCTCGCGGGCGCGCTCCTGACCGTGCCGGTCGCCCGGCTCGTCGCCGACCTCGAGGGCAAGCCCGTCGGCGTCTGGGTCATTGCGTCGCTCTACGCGGCGATCGCACTGCTCGTCGTCGCGCGGATGGGCACGATCGTCCAGTCCGTCGACCGGGTCAGACGACAGCTGGCCGAACGGAACGTGCAGCTCGTGGAGGCCGACCGATTGAAGGACGAGTTCATCGCCCTCGTCTCGCACGATCTGCGGACGCCGCTCACGTCGATCATCGGGTACGTCGAGCTCGCGCTCGACGACGAGGGCGAAGCGCCGCTCGACGCGGAGCGCAAGCGCTACATCGAGGTGGTCGCACGCAGCTCCGACCGCCTGCTGCGCCTCGTCGACGACCTGCTCCTCGCCGCCCGGCTTCAGTCGGGACGGTTCATCCTCAGTCTCGACGAAGCCGATCTCGAGACGGTCGCCGCCGAGGCGCTCGACGAGATGCACGCGCGCGCCGACCGGAAGGGCGTGTCGCTCTTCCTCGGTGGCGACGGCTCCGTCCGGATCGAGTGCGACCGCCGCCGCCTGCTCCAGCTGGTCGACAACCTCGATCTCGAACGCGGTGAAGTTCACGCCGGAGGGCGGGCGGGTCGAGATTCGCGTCGAGCGCACACTCACCGGTGCCGCGCTCGAGGTCCTCGACACCGGCGTCGGCATCGGCGCCGGCGAGGAGGAGCGCATCTTCGACCGCTTCTACCGCTCGCCGAGCGCCGTCAGCGATCAGGTTCCCGGTACCGGGCTCGGGCTCTTCATCGCGCGCGCGATCGCGGAGCGCCACGGCGGGAGCCTCGTCGCGCGGCGCCGCGAAGGGCGGCGGGAGCGTCTTTCGGCTGGAGCTGCCGGCCCATGCTGACCGCGAAAGCGAAGAAGAAGAGGCGTCGCCCGAGCAGGAGCTCGTTGCATGACGAATCCGACCGTCCTCGTCGCGGAGGACGACGAAGACATCCTCCTCCTCGTCGCAACGAGGTTGACGCGCGACGGCTTCGACGTCGTCACGGCCCGGAACGGCGCCGAGGCGCTCGAGCTCGTGCGGGAGCTGCGGCCCCAGGTGGCCGTGCTCGACATCGGCATGCCGCCGCCCGACGGCCTCGAGGTCGTGCGGCGTATCCGCGCGCGACGCGGAGCTCGACGGGACGCGGCTGCTCCTCCTCACCGCGAAGGCGCAGGAGTCGGACGTGCGGCGCGGCATCGACGCGGGCGCGGACGCCTACGTCAGCAAGCCGTTCTCGCCCGCGGAGCTCTCGGCCCGCGTGCGCGCGCTCGCTCGCCTAGGACCTCGCGGACGGCGCGGTGTAGCGGTAGCCGAAGCCGCGCACGGTCTCGATCGGCACGCCGTCGGGCGTGTCGGGATCGAGCTTGCGCCGCAGGTACCCGATGTAGAGCTTCACCTGGTCGCCGCCGACGCCGTACGAGTCGCCCCACACGAGCTCGAGCAGCTGCTCGCGGCTGAGCACCTGGCGGGGGTTGCGCACGAAGGTGGAGAGGAGCCGGAACTCGAGCGGCGTGAGCTGCACTTCGCGCTCGCCGACGGTGACACGGTGCTGGCCCCAGTCGATCGTGAGATAGCCGTCGCCGTACGAGTCGGCCTCTTGCGTGCGCCCGCCGCGCGCCGCGCGGCGGAGCAGCGCCTGCACGCGCGCGATCAGCTCCTGCTTGCCGAACGGCTTGACGACATAGTCGTCGGCTCCGGCGTGCAGCCCTCGCACGCGTTCCAGCTCGTCGGCGCGCGCGGTGAGCATGAGCACCGGCACGTCCGACATGTCGCGGATGCGGTCGAGCATCTGCCAGCCGTCGAGCTCCGGCATCGAGACGTCGAGGATGACGAGATCGGGCCGTTGCGCGTGGAACTCGCGCAGGCCTTCGCGGCCGTCGGGAGCCTCGAACACGATCGCGCCGGCCCGCTCGAGCAGGGTCCGGACGAGGGACCGGATGTCCTCGTCGTCGTCGACGACCAGTACGCGGGCAGCGCTCATACCGAATCCATACCACGCTCAGGCGGTCTTCCCCCACCGAAGGAGCACTCTTGTCCCGTGGCGACCATCCTGATCGTGGATCCTGATCCGGCCAACCGGTCGCTTCTTGAGCTCCTCGTCCTGCGGCTCGGTCACAAACCGATCGGCCAGCGAGAGCTGGCCGAGGGCGAGGAGCCCGATTTGATGTTGCTCGAGCCGGCTTCCGGGCCGGGTCTGCGGCTTGCACACCGACTGCGGCAGCGGCTCCTGCGGCTGCCGATCCTCTGCGTCAGCATCGAACCGCCCAGCGAGGAAACGTCCAGCCTCGCGGCGGTCGACTATGTGATGAAGCCCTTCCGCCGGTCGACCCTCGAGCATGCGCTCGAGCGGGCTCTGATCCAGGCGCGAAACGGCCACGAGGGTCGGCCTACGGCGTCGCTTGCGACGTCAAGTGAAGAGGAGACGTCGATTCAGACGTCTCCGCTCACGGCGTAGACCGGGCGCGTTCCCCCGCGCGCCCGGCTTACTCCGCGCCTGAAAGTGGCTGGCGCACTTTCAGGCGATGTGGGGTCCCGCTAACGCTTCGCGTTAGCTCCGGCCCGAGATCGTCGAGATTGGCGCGACGCTTACAGCAGTAGACCCTCCGCCGAAGCAACGAAGAAGGCCGGAGCGTAAGCCGGGCGCAGCCGGCTTACGCGCAGGCGAACCACGCGTGGGGACGGCTAGCCGCCACCGCGCGCGCGGAACATCCCTCCACCGACAGACCGGCTGCGACCTGCGAAGCGGGACCCTTCACCGCGCAGCACTTTCAGCCGATCTCCAGGTCTCGCCGCTGTGCAGCAGCGCGCCGAGGTCGCCCTCGCCGAACTTCTCCGTCGCGGCCGCGAGCTGGCCGGCCATCAGATCGTCGTAGACCGGGCGCTCGACGTCGCGGAAGACGCCGACCGGTGTGCCGCCGTGCGACTCCTGCGTCACACGTGAGAGCGCGAAGGCAAGGGCTGCGCCCTCGTGGTGTGCGTCGTGCACGAGCACGCCCTCGTCGTCCGCGCGGCAGATCTCGATCGAGCCGTCCGAGCGCTGCCGGAGCGCCTTCTCGCCGCCGGCGCCCCACGTGATCGGCTCGCCGTCGCGCAGCGGGACGCGGTTGACGCCCTCCTTGTCGTCGCGGACGAACGCGAACGCGTCGTCGTTGAAGATCGGGCAGTTCTGGAAGATCTCGACGAACGCGCTGCCGCGATGCTCGGCTGCGGCGCGCAGCACGGCGGTCATTCCCGCCTTGTCCGTGTCGATGGCGCGCGCGACGAACGTCGCCTCGGCGCCGATGGCGAGCGAGAGCGGGTTGAAGGGCCAATCGAGCGAGCCCATCGGCGTCGACTTCGTCACCTTGCCGAGCTCGCTCGTCGGCGAGTACTGCCCCTTCGTCAACCCGTAGATGCGGTTGTTGAAGAGGAGGATCTTGAAGTTGACGTTGCGGCGCAGCGCGTGGATCAGGTGGTTGCCGCCGATCGAGAGCGCGTCGCCGTCGCCGGTCGCGACCCAGACGGAGAGATCCGGCCGCGTCGTCGCGAGGCCGGTCGCGATCGCCGGCGCACGCCCGTGGATCGAGTGCATCCCGTACGTGTTCATGTAGTACGGGAAGCGCGCGGCGCAGCCGATCCCCGAGACGAACACGGTGTTCTCGCGCGCGATCCCGAGCTCGGGCATGAACGACTGCATCGCGGCGAGGATGGCGTAGTCGCCGCAGCCCGGGCACCAGCGCACCTCCTGGTCGGTGCGGTAGTCCTTCGCCGTGAGATGTCCGTTCGTGCTCACTGGTCCACCATGCGCCTCGATGGCGTCTGCGACCTCGGCCGCCCGCAGCGGGAGGCCGCTGACGCGGTTGTAGCCGACCGCGTCGACGAGGAACTCGGCGCGCACGAGCTTCAGCAGCTGGCCGAGGTTCATCTCCGGCACGAGCACCTTGTCGTAGCGGCGCAGCACCTCGCCCGTGTTGCGCGGGAACGGATTGAGGTGGCGCAGGTGCGCGTGCGCGACCGCGCGACCGCCGGTGCGCACGCGCCGGCACGCGGCGGCGATCGGCCCGTACGTCCCGCCCCAGCCGAGCACGAGCACGCGCGCGTCGCCGTCCGGGTCGTCCACCTCGAGCTCGGGGATGTCGCTCGCGATCCCCGCGACCTTCTGCGCGCGCAGCCGCGTCATCAGGTCGTGGTTGTCGGGGTCGTAGGAGATGTTGCCGGTGCGGTCCGCCTTCTCGAGGCCGCCGATGCGGTGCTCGAGCCCGGGCGTTCCGGGCACGGCCCACGGCCGCGCGAGCGTCTGCTCGTCGCGCAGGTACGGCAGGAACTCGTCGCCGTCGTTCGGCTCGGTGGCGAACGTCGTCGAGATGTCGGGCAGCGACTCCACGTCGGGCAGAAGCCACGGCTCGGAGCCGTTCGCGAGATACGCGTCCGACAGGAGATAGACGGGCGTGCGGTACTTGAGCGCGATGCGGCACGCCTCGATGGCCGCGTCGAAGCAGTCCGACGGCGACCGCGGCGCCACGACCGGCACCGGCGACTCCGAGTTCCGCCCGAACAGCACCATGAGCAGGTCGCCCTGCTCCGGCTTCGTCGGCATCCCCGTCGACGGCCCCGCGCGCTGGATGTCGCAGATGACGAGCGGCAGCTCGAGCATGATCGCGAGCCCGATCGTCTCCGCCTTCAGCACGACGCCCGGCCCCGCCGACGTCGTGATGCCGAGCGAGCCGCCGAACGCGGCGCCGACGGCGGCGCCCGCAGCGGCGATCTCGTCCTCCGCCTGGAACGTCCGCACGCCGAAGTTCTTGTAGCCCGGCGAGCTCCTCGAGGATCGCGCTCGCCGGCGTGATCGGATACGCGCCGAGGAAGAGCGGCAGCTTCGAGAGCCGCGACGCGGCGACGAGGCCGAGCGACAGCGCCTGGTTGCCGGTGATGTTCCGGTACGTGCCGGGCGTCAGCTTCGCGGGCTTGATCTCGTACGTGACCGCGAACGACTCGGTCGTCTCGCCGAACGCATAGCCCGCCTGCAGCGCCTTCACGTTCGCGGCGGCGATCTCGGGCCGCTTCGCGAACTTCTCCTCGAGGAACTCGATCGTCGGCTCGATCGGCCGCCCGTACAGCCACGACATCAGCCCGAGCGCGAACATGTTCTTCGAGCGCTCGGCCTCGCGCGGCGTGACGCCTTCGATCCCCTTCAGCGCGCCGACGGTGAGCGAGGTGAGCGGCACCGAGTGCACCTGGAACTCGCCCAGCGACTCGTCCTCGAGCGGGTTCGTCGCGTACCCGGCTTTCTGCAGGTTGCGCTCGTTGAACGCGTCCGAGTTGACGATCAGCGTGCCGCCCTTCGGCAGGTCCTTGATGTTCGTCTTCAGCGCTGCCGGGTTCATCGCGACGAGCACGTTCGGCGCGTCGCCGGGCGTGAGGATGTCGAAGTCGGCGAAGTGGACCTGGAACCCGGACACGCCCGGTAGCGAGCCCGCCGGCGCGCGAATCTCGGCCGGGAAGTCGGGCAGCGTCGAGATGTCGTTGCCGAGGAGCGCCGTCTCGGAGGTGAACTGCGAGCCCGTCAGCTGCATGCCGTCGCCGGAGTCGCCCGCGAAGCGGACGATCACCTGGGACAGCTGCTCAACCGGCTTGGCCACGACCCTCAGTACAGCGATATAGCGACTGGTCTCAGGCCTCCGCCAGAAGGGCATCGAGGTCGACCGGCTTCGTGAACATCGTCGGCTTCCCCTCGGCATCGCGCGGCCACTCGTCCTGCGGCCGGTCGTAGTACAGCTCGACGCCGTTCTCGTCGGGATCGCGCAGGTAGAGCGCGACCGAAACGCCGTGGTCGCTCGCGCCGTCGAGGCGGATGCCGGCCGCGAGCACGCGGCGCAGCGCGTCGGCGAGCGCCTTCCGGTCGGGATAGCGGATGGCGGTGTGGTAGAGGCCGGTCGTGTTGCGCGGAGGCGGGCCCGCGCCGCGCGACTCCCAGGTGTTCAGGCCGATGTGGTGGTGGTAGCCGCCGGCGGAGATGAACGCGGCCTCGTCGCCGTGCCGGGCGAAGACGTCGAAGCCGAGGACGCCGACGTAGAAGCCGAGCGCCCGGTCGAGGTCGGAGACCTTCAGGTGGACGTGCCCGATGTCGACGCGCGGGTCGATCGCCATGCAGCCCAAGGTTACCCCTGGGTGTGCTTCAGCTCCGACTCCTGCTCCTGCGCCTCGCCGGAGCGAGAGCTTGCCGCTGCAGACCTTCGCGTTCAGCTCGTTCTCGATGCGGTCGACGTCGGCCGCCCGCGGATACGGCTCCGGCCAAAGGTTGCGCGGATCCGTCGGGTCGCCGCCGAGCTCGAGGCTGATGAGGTGGTCCTCCTGGTAGTCCGACGGGCTGCCGGTCTCGCCGTACGCGCGCATCTGCTTCAGCTTCAGGTCGTTCGTGTACTCGACGGGCGGACGGACGGTCGCCGTCCAGCCGCGCACGCAGATGGTCGAGCCGATCGTCGCCTGCGTGACGTCGGGGTTGAGAACGCCCGGGACGCGCGGCAGAACGGCGCCGGACGACGGCGGTTCGGTGATGCAGGCGCAGCGGCGAGCGCGAGGACGAGCAGCGCGAGCGCCGCAAGGACGAGCGCATGCTTGACGGACACGCGGCGCGACGGCTACGGCGGGCGCGGCTGCGTCCGCAAGACGCTCTTGCGGACGCGTCTTCAGACAGCAACGCACCGGCGAGCGCCCACACGACGTACGCGACCCAGGGGTCGCCGATCACGTCGGTCTGGATCGCGAGCGCGAGGATCGCAGCGAACGCGGCCGTCATGCGCACCGCTCGTGCGCGCCACGAGCCCGACGAGCACGGCGAGCCCCCACGCAATCCAGAGCAGCGCGCCGAGGATGCCGAGCTCGGCGCCCATCTCCGTGTAGTTCGACTCGCCCGCCTTGATCGGCGTGCCGGTGCGCGACGCCGTCTGGCCGACGTTGCCGAGGCCGAAGCCCTGCGGGTGATGGATGACCGTGCGCACGCCGTCCTTCAGTTCCGTCAAGTGCTCGTGCAGCGACGGCTCGTTCTCGGAGAGCGCGTTGCCGCTCGCCGGCCCGCTTCGTCGCGTGGGCCTGCTTCTGCTGGTAGACGAGGTCGGCCTTCGTCCAGTTTCCGGTCGGCGCGATCTTCGGGAAGACGTGCGCCCAGCCGATCGTGACGGCGACGACGACCACGGCGAGCGACGACGGGGCGCCACGTCACGCGCCGCGAGCGCGAGCACGACGAGCCCGCCTGCGAGCGCGAGGAGCGACGAGCGCGAGAAGGTGAAGAGCAGCCCGGCGAAGGCGAGCGCACCGAACGGGATCGCGAAACGGTTGCGGCGCGGCAGGAGCAGCAGTGCGACGACCATCAGGTACCCGGACGCGAGCGGGCTCAGGAACGTCGAGACGAGCCGCCGCAGGAAGTGCTGCTCCGAGCCGGTGTTGTAGATGAAGTTCTCCGGCAGTCCGCCGGTGCCGTTGTAGTGGTAGCCGAGTTGCTTGTGGAAGTAGTCGACGACGCCGTTCGTCCGCCACCAGCCGATCGGCACGGCGTAGACGTCGACGATCCCGAGCAGGGCGACGAAGCCGGCCGTCCCGAGCAGCGTCCACGCGAGCCGGCGCAGCTGGTCGCGGCCGAGCCGCAGCGAGCGGCCGAGGAAGAACGCGCCGACAGGGACGATGTCGTGCTTGAGCGCGAGCGCGACCGCGTGCTGGCCGGCGCCGCCGCCGAGCGCCGACTGCGGGATGACCGCGTAGACGACGACGAGCACGCCGTATGCGAGCGCGAGCCAGTCGGCGAGCACCGGGCCGGAACGGGAGCGCGCCGTTCTCGCCAGCGCGTCTCGTATGACGCGCGCGAGGGCGACCGCGAGGAGGATCTCCTTCCAGGCGGCGATCGCCGTGAGCGTCGAGCCGCGGACGCCTGCCGCGTAGAGCGCGGCCATGACGGCGTTGTGGAGCGCGAGGCCGACGACGAAGAGATAGAGCGCCGCGACCGGGCGCCGCCAGACGGCTGCCGCCGCGACGGCCAGGAGCAGCGCGTAGACCACGAGCTCGAGGGCCGTCACGGCGGCAACGGTACAACCGGGTCGGCCTAGGCGCGGGCCCCAGGGCAGCTCGCCGGCGAAGATCGCCAGCCAATGCGAGCGCCGCCAGGATCAGGGCGAGCCTGAGCGTGAGCGCGTTCCGCAGCATGTTCCCTCCTCTCGTCTGACAGGGGACAACGCAGAAGGATGGCCCCTAGACAAGACGGAGCGGCCCATTGACGACCAGGCCCGGAGCAATAAGAATGCCGACCGTGCCGTCCAGAATCCTTTCGCCTGCGGGCGAGACGATCGGGCAACGGCTCAAGCGACTGCGGTTGGAACGAGGGCTGTCCCAGCGCGAGCTTGCCGCTCCCGGAGTCTCGTACGCCTATATCTCCCGGATCGAGGCCGGGACGCGCCAGCCGTCGGTGAAGGCGCTCCGGAAGCTGGCCGCGAAGCTCGGCGTCTCGGCCGACTACCTCGAAACGGGCTCGGAGCTCGACCCGGCCGCCGCCCGCGAGCTGCGACTCTCCGACCTCGAGCTGGCCATCCGGCTCGGCGACGATGACGGGGCCGAGAGCGCGCTGCAAGAGCTCCTCGCCGACGCGCTGAACGCGGCCGACGGGAACTCCACGTTCCGGGCGCGCGTCGCGCTCGCCACCGTCCGCGAGGGCCGGGACGACCACGTGGGCGCGATCGAGCTCTTGGAGGCTGCGCTCGAGGACGAGCCCTTCCAGCCCGCCGAGCGCGTGGACGTGTACGCCAACCTCGCGCGCGTCTACGGCTCCGCCGGCCGGCCGGCCGACGCGGTCCACCTGCTCGAGCGGTGCCTCGAAGGCGCCGAGGGCGTCGCCGCCTCCGAGGCCCGGTACGCAGTGCTGCTGAGCTACGCGCTGACCGACGTCGGCGAGATCGCGCGCGCGGAGGAAGTCGCGCGTTCCGCCATGCAGCGCATGCGTGACACGGACGACCCGTACATGCGCGTTCGCCTGTACTGGTCGATCGCGCGCCTCGCGGCGCAAGAGGGACGCGGTGCAACCGCTCTCTCGAACGTCCGCAAGGCGATCGCGCTGCTGGAGACGACCGAGGACGCGCTGAATCTCGCGCGCGCACACATCCTCGCCTCCTCGATCTACCTCGAGCGCCGCGATCCGGCGCACGCGACCGAGCATCTCGACCGCGCCCACCGTCTGCTCGGCATCAGCCCGTCCAAGGACGACCTCGTCGAGATGCTCATCCAGCGGTCGAGGATCGCGGCACTCGCCGGAGATCACGAGTCGGCCGTCGCGCTCGCGCGCGAAGCGCTCGCGATCGACGCGCAGCCGGCCGACCGCGGCCACGCGCTTGCAGCGCTCGCGGACGGGCTCGCTGCTCAACGGCGAGACCGAGCCGGCGGACGAGGCGTATCGCGAAGCGGTAGGCATCCTCGAGAGCGAGGGCCGCTGGCACCCCGCCGCGAACGCGTGCCGCGCCTGGGGTCACATGCTCCGCACCACCGGCAAGGAGGCGGACGCGCTCGACGTGCTCGATCGCGCCGCCGAGCTCGGAATGCGCGCAACGCCGCAGCACGCGCGCGCCGAGCGGTGAGCTTCGAGCTCGCGGTCACGCCCCGAGGCCCGTACTCGCTCGCGCTCTCGGCGCGGACCGCGAGCGACGCGACGCGCACGTTCCGCGACGGACTGCTCACGCAGGCGCTCGCAGTCGACGGCCGCGTCGAGACTGCGCGTGCATGGCAGTCGCCCGGTCGGCTCTGTCACGATCCGCGCCGACTCGGCCGCGTCGGCGGAGCGGCTGCGCTGGCTCCTCGCGCTCGACGACGACCACTCCGGCTTCCTCGTCGCGGTCCGCGACGACCCGCTGCTCGGGCGCGCGTCGCGCGAGCTGCGCGGCCTGCGTCCCGTGCGCGTGCCGACCGTCGCGCACGCGCTGCTGCGCGCGTTCTGCGGCCAGCTGATCGAGGCGAAGCGCGCGCGGCGGATGGAGCAGACCATCGTGCGCACCCTGTGCGCCGAAGGCCCGGAGCGGCTGCACGTGGCGCCTACCGCGAGCGACCTGGGCGCGCTCGCACCGTCGCAGCTGCGGCGCCTCGGGACTGCACGCGCGCCGCGGCGCCGCGCTCGTCCGGCTCTGCCGCTCGCTCGACCTCGAGCGGCTCCACGACCAGCCGACGGAGGCGATCGTTCGCACGGCTCGGCCGCGAGCGCGGCCTCGGGCCGTGGTCGGTCGGCGTCGTCTGCCTCGAGGGGCTCGGCCGCTACGACCACGGGCTCGTCGGCGACCTCGGCCTCGTCAAGCTCCTGCGCGCGATGCGCGGCCGCGAGGTCGAGGGCTGGGAGACGGCGGAGCTGCTCGAGCCGTACGGCGAGTGGGCCGGGATCGCGAGCGTGTATCTCCTCGCCGGCTTCGGCCGCGGCCTGCTGTCGTTCGACGCCGCCGAAGCGGCCTAGGCAGACTGAGCGCCATGATCGCGATCCTCGGGTGCGGCCGCATCGGCGAAGCGCTGCTCGTCGGCCTGCTCGGCGCCGGCTGGACCGACATCGTCGTCTACGAGCCGCACCGAAGCCCGCGCGACGGAGCTGCGCGACCGTCACGGCGTCGAGGCGACGACCGACAACGCCGGCGCCGTCGCGAAAGCAGAGCTCGTCGTCGTCGCCGTGAAGCCCCAGGACATCGACGCCCTGCTCGCCGAGGTCGGACAGCTGCTCACGGCCCAGCAGACGGTGCTGTCCATCGCCGCCGCCATCCCGACCGCGCAGATCGAGGCGCGCATCGCGCCCGGCGTGCCGGTCGTGCGCGCGATGCCGAACGCGCCGTCCATCGTGCACGAGGGCATGGCGGGCATCTGCGCCGGCGCACACGCGGGAGAGGCGAATCTCGCGCTCGCAGAGGACGCGCTCGCGCATCTCGGCCGCGTCGTGCGCGTCCCGGAGTCGGCGATGGACGCGGTGACGGCGCTGTCCGGATCCGGGCCTGCGTACTTCGCGTTGCTCGCCGAGGCGATGATCGAGGCAGGGATCCTGCTCGGCGTCTCGCGCGAGATCTCGACGACGCTCGTCGTGCAGACGATGCTCGGCACCGCGAAGCAGCTGCGCGATCTCGGCATGCACCCGGTGGAGCTGCGCGAGTCGGTGACCTCGCCCGGAGGCACGACCATCGCCGCCATCCGCGAGCTCGAACAGGCAGGCGTCCGCGCCGCGCTCCTCAACGCCGTGCAGGCGGCGATGACGCGCGCCGGCGAGCTGGCGAGCGCACACGAATGAGCAGCCTGGTCGAGATCGTCGTCGCCGACGATCCGGCGGCTGTCGTCGCCGACCTGCTCGCGGCTGCCGCGCGCGAGGGCGGCCACGTCGTTCTCACCGGCGGCTCGACGCCCGCCGACGCGTACGGGCTCGCCGCCGAGCGGCAGCGCGACTGGAGCCGCACCGAGCTGTGGTGGGGCGACGAGCGCTGCGTGCCTCCAGAGGACGAGCGACTCGAACTACGGGATGGCGAAGCGCACGCTGCTCGACCAGCTCGACGTGCAGCCCTCGGCAGTGCACCGCATGCGCGGCGAGCTGGGCCGTGACGCCGGCGCGGAAGAGTACGACCGCGAGCTCGGCGACCTCGCGCGCTTCGATCTCGTGCTGCTCGGCCTCGGGCCGGACGGGCACGTGGCGTCGCTCTATCCCGACCAGCCGACGCTGGACGAGAGCGAGCGGCGCGTGCTCGGAGCGGAGGCGAAGCTCGAGCCCTACGTCGACCGCATCACGCTGACGCTGCCGATGCTGCGCGCTGCACGCGCGATCGTCTTCCTCGTCGCGGGCGCCGACAAGGCGGAAGCAGCCGCGCGCGCGTTTGCGGGCGAGCCCTCGCGCGCGACGCCGGGAAGCCTCGTCCGCGCGGTCAGCGGGACGACGACGGCGGTGCTGGATCCCACCGCTGCGGCAAAGCTCTAAGAGGCTCTCACATAATGATGTTCGTCGATCCGGGCGCAATCGGCGAGTGCGATGCAAGGACGCAGGGAGGCCCGATAGTTGCACTATCGTGCCGACGTGGACGCGACAGCGCGCCGCCGAGTGTGGCCGGGCGACACAACGTTCATTGTGTGAGAGCCTCTACGGCAGCAGCTTCGACGGCGGCAGGTCGACCGCCATGTCGCGCGCCGCCGCGAGGACCTGCAGGACGAGCACCGTGTCGGCGACGGGCACGTCCTCGAGAAAGTCCTTGCGCTGCTCGAAGTCGCCGAGGATGTTCTCGAGCGCGACCGCGTATTCCATGCGGTCGAGACCGGCGATCATCCACACGGCGTCGGCGATGTCGCGGGGGAAGTCGTTGCGGCCGACGAGCGTCTCGGCGACCACGCGCGCCTCGACGTCGCGATGGAGGACGAGCAATGCGAGCGTCGCCGCGTACCTGCCGATCGGCGACTCAGCCTGCGCGGCGCCGGCGTCGAGCGCCCATCGGGCGGCATCGGACGCATCGTCGCCGGCGAGGAGGAGCGCCTTCATCGCCGCGATCGGCCGCCCCCACGAGTTCGGCGGCGCACCGTTCCAGCTCTCGCGGTAGCGCTCGGCAGCGCGCCGCAGCCAGGCCGCCGCCTCCTCACGGCGCCCGTCCATCAGCAGGCAGAGGCCGGCCGCCCAGGCGGCGTTGCCGAGCTGCGTCAGCTGCCGCTGGTCGAGGTCTCGCGCCTCACCGCCCTCGTAGCGCGCGACCGCTGCTGCCGCCTGCTCGCTCCATGTCATGCCGGGAGTCTACGAACGTCTGATTGACTATTCAGTCATGCGGGAGCTGCGCGAGGTCTTCTTCGTCGACGGGGTGCGCACGCCGTTCGGCAAGGCCGGCCCGAAGGGCCAGTTCTGGCGCACCCGGGCGGACGACATGGCCGTCAAGGCGGTCCGCGAGCTGCTGCGCCGGAACCCCGCGATCCCGCCCGAACGGATCGGCGACGTCGTCCTCGCCGCCACCGCGCAGGTCGGAGACCAGGGGCTCACCCTCGGCCGCGACGTCGCGCTCCTCGCGGGCATTCCACATACCGTTCCCGGCTTCGCGATCGACCGGATGTGCGCCGGCGCACTCACTGCCGTGACCGCCGCCGCCGGGGAGATCGCATTCGGCGCAGCCGACGTCGCGCTCGCGGGCGGCGTCGAGCACATGGGCCACCACCCCATGGGCGACGACGTCGACTTCAACCCCCGCTTCGCCTCCGAGCGGCTGATCGACGAGTCGGCCGCGGTGATGGGACGAACGGCGGAGAACCTGCACGACCTCTTTCCCGCGATCACGCGCGAGCGCGCGGACGCGTTCGCGCTCACGTCGCAGCAGCGGGCCGCCGCGGCCTGGGCGAACGGCGTCATGCGCGAGACCGTCGTGCCGCTGGCCGTCTTCACCGACGACGGGTGGAAGGTCGCGGAGCGCGACGAGTTCCTGCGCGCCGACACGAGCCTCGACGTGCTCGCCGCGCTGAAGCCCGCGTTCCGCGCGGGCGGCCGCGTCACCGCCGGCAACTCCGCCGGATTGACGGACGGCGCAACGGCTGCCTTCCTGGCCGCCGAGGAGACCGTCGGGGAGCTCGGTCTCGCGCCGAAACTGCGCCTCGTCGGGTACGCGTACGCGGGCGTGGAGCCGCACCTGATGGGCATCGGCCCCGTGCCCGCGACGAAGCGCGTGCTCGATCAGGCGGGCATCTCGCTCGACGACGTCGATCTCTTCGAGCTGAACGAGCCGTTCGCCGTGCAGGTGCTGACGTGGTGCGACGAGCTCGGCATCTCCGCCGACGATCCGCGCCTCAACCCGTACGGCGGCGCCATCGCGTGCGGCCATCCGCTCGCCGCCACCGGCGTGCGCCTCATCGCGCAGCTCGCCTACGGCCTGCGCGAGCGCGGCGGCCGCTACGGGCTGACGGCGCTCTGCATCGGCATGGGCATGGGCGCGGCGATCCTCTGGGAGAACGTGCAGTAGTGGCGGACACCGTCTTCAAGGTGAACCGGACAGGCTCGATCGCGCTCGTCACGATCGACAACGGCGAGGACTACCGCGTGCCGACGACGCTCGGACGCTCCGCGTTCGAGTCGGCCGTCGCCGTCATCGACGAGCTCGAGCGCGGCGACTGGAGCGCGGCCGTGTTCACGGGCAAGCCGTTCGTCTTCTGCGTCGGCGCCGACATCGACGAGTTCGGGCGCATCGACGATCCGCGCGAGGGCATCCGCGCCGGTCACGCGCTGTTCGCGCGCATCCGCGCGCTGCCGTTCCCGACGGTGGCGGCGATCAACGGCGCGTGCCTCGGCGGCGGGCTCGAGCTCGCGCTCCACTGCGACGCGCGGACGATCGCGTCGAACGTCCGCCATGTCGGGTTCCCCGAGGTCGCGCTCTCGATCATCCCCGGCTGGGGCGGGACGCAGCTGCTCCCGCGGCTCGTCGGCCCGGAGACGGCGGCGCGGGTGATCGTCCTCAACCCGCTGCGCCAGAACAAGCTGCTGACAGGCGCCGGAGGCGGTCGAGCTCGGCATCGCCGACCGCCTGCTCGAGCCGGTCGAGTTCGTGGACGAGTCGCTCGCGTTCGCGGCAGTCGCTGTCGATCGAGCGCAGCGCGCCGGACTGGTCGGAGCTGGAGACGGTCCTGCGCAAGACGCGCGCGACGCGTCGACGACGCCGTGCACGGCGCCACGCGCGCGCCGTACGCCGCGCTCGACCTCATCGCCGGCGCTCGCGACTGGACGGTCGAGGAGGGCTACGCGGCGGAGGAGCAGGCGATGGCGGAGCTGCTGGTCAGCCCGCAGGCGCAGGCGTCGGCCTATGCGTTCACCGTCGTCGAGCGCCGCTCGAAGCGCCCGCCGAACCTGCCGGACGCGAAGCCGCGCGCGGTGCAGAAGGTCGGCATCGTCGGCGCCGGACTGATGGCGACGCAGCTGGCGACGCTCTTCCTGCGCCGGCTCGAAGTGCCGGTCGTGCTGCGCGACCTCGAGCAGTCCCGCGTGGACGACGCGCTCGCGTCGATTCGCAGCGACGTCAAGCCGTTCCTCGGCACGATCGTCGACGGCGGAACCGGATGGGAGCAGTTCGAAGGCTGCGACCTCGTCCTCGAGGCGGTGTTCGAGGAGCTGGACGTGAAGCGCGAGGTGCTCGACCAGGTGCGGAAGGTCGCGCCGGACGCGATCCTCGCGACAAACACCTCGTCGCTGTCGGTCGAGGCGATGGGCGCGGACGTCGGCCTGCACTTCTTCAATCCGGTGGCGGTGATGCCGCTCGTCGAGATCGCCGCACGCCGGAGACGACGGACGAGCAGCTCGCGACCGCGTGGGACGTCGTCAAGAAGCTGCGCAAGCGCGGCGTGCTCGTGGGCGACGCTCCCGGCTTCGTCGTCAACCGGCTCCTCACGCGCATGACGACCGTCCTGATGGACGCGCTCGCGAACGGCAACACCGTGGAGGAGGCGGACGAGGCCATCCTGTCCCTCGGCATGCCGATGGCGCCGTCGGTGCTGCGGGAGATGGTCGGCCCGGCGGTCGCCCAGCACGTGCTCGAGACGATGCACGCCGCCTGGCCGGACCGCTTCCCACTCACGGCGCCCTCCGGCGGCGAGCCGCGAACGCTCGAGGAGATCCGCGACCAGGCGCTGGCGGCAGTCGCGGACGAGGTCCAGCATCTGCTGGCCGAGGGCGTCGTCGGCGACCCGGCAGACGTGGACGCCTGCCTGATCCTCGGCGCCGGCTGGCCGCTCTTCCTCGGCGGCGTCGTCACCCGCGCTCGCACGACAGCCGCTCTATCGTAGGAGGCGTGCGGATCCCGCAGCCGTGGCGCCGGCTCGTCGACTGGGTCGTGAGCATCGCGCTCGCGATCGGGTTCGTGCTCGTCTTCGAGACCGAGGTCGCCAAGCCGTACCGGATTCCGTCCTCCTCGATGGAGCCGACACTGCATTGCGCGCGGCCGGGGGACTGGTGTCTCGCCGGCTCCAACGACCGCGTGCTCGTCAACCGGCTCGCGTACGACTTCGAGAGCCCGAAGCGCGGGCAGATCGTCGTCTTCACCGCACCGCCGACGACGGCGAAATGCGGCCCCGGCGACAGCGGGTCGACCTTCGTCAAGCGGCTGATCGGGCTTCCGGGCGACACCGTCTCCGAACGGAACGGCTTCATCTCCATCGACGGAAAGCCGCTGGCGGAGCCGTACCTCGACCCGGCGCTCCGCGACCACGAGTCGGGCACCTGGCACGTCCCCGCCGGCCATTACTTCTTCCTCGGCGACGACCGCATCCACTCGTGCGACTCGCGCGTCTGGGGCTCGGTGCCGCGGGGGAGCCTCATCGGCCCGGTGCTCCTCACCTACTGGCCGCCCGGCCGCATCGCGCTCCACTAACGATAAGCTCGCCGCCCGTGGCCGACGACTGGCGCATTCGCATCGAGGTCGAGGAGACGCACGCCGGCGGTCTGCTCGACCGGCTCGGCGCCGACCTCGGCGAGGAGGCGCGCGAGCTCGCGCAGGCGCTCGAGCAGAGGCGGCTCGCCGTCTCGCGCGACGGCGACGAGATCTTCGTCTACGCCTCGTCGCGCGCCGAGGCGGAGCGCGCCCACGGCGTGATCGACGCCCAGCTGCGCAGCCTCGGCGGCAAGGCGCGGGCCAGCAAGGTCGAGCACTGGCTCGAGGACGAGGAGCGCTGGGACGACGAGCCGGCAGGCGAGACGTGGGAAGACGAGGAGCTCGACCGCGGCTACGCGCCGTGGGAGGTGCGCGTGCAGTGCGCCTCGCGGGACGAGGCGAAGTCCCTGGCGGAGACCCTCGAGGGCGAGGGGTACCACCCGGTGCGCCGCTTCCACTACCTCATCGTCGGCACGGCGTCGAAGGAGGACGCCGACGCGCTGGCCGCCCGCCTGCACGGGCAGGTCGAGCTGGGCGGCGAGGTGGTCTGGGAGGCCACTCCACAGAACCCGTTCGCCGTCTTCGGCGGCCTGGGGAGCTAGGCCGGACAGGTTGACGCTCCGGCAACGCCGGGTATGCTTGGTGGAGCGCGGCTCGGTCCAGGGGACTCATCGAGCGGCGCCACCTTTGGAAAGCCTGCAGCACCGCTGGTGCTGCGCATATGCAAGAAGCCATTCAGCACACGACCTTTGCGGAGGCGAACGACCCGCTCGCCGCCGCGGCATACCGCGCGGAGGCGTGGGCCGGTGAGCCGTTCCTTCGCGACGGCGAGGATCCGGCGCAGGCCCTCGCCCCGGGCACCGCGCGGCGCCGCGCGCTGGACGAGGCGGTCGCGGAGATCGAGGCCGGAAACCGCGCCCCGAGCCCGCAGTGGAAGGTCCGCTTCGGCCTCATGCTCGGCCTCGAGCGCATCCTCGCCGAGCCCGAGCCGCGCACGAAGGGCGGCACGGCGCTCCGCCGCCATCAGGTGGACGCGCTGGCCGGGATGCTCACCGAGCTGATCTCCGCCGCGCAGCGCACGGAGGAGAAGGAGAACGGGAACGGGAACGGCCACGCGGTCGCCGAGGTGGAAGAGGAGGACGACGAAGACGACGCGATCGTCGTCGACGACGACGAGGAAGAGGAGCCCGAGGAGCTGACGCCCGAGCAGGACCCGGGCGCAATCCGGCGCTATCGCTTCCGCCATCCCACCGCCTCCGGCAAGACGATCGCCGCAGCGGGCTTCGTCGAAGCGGCGCGCACGCTCGGCGTCCTCATCCTCACCCACCGCCGCCTGCTCGTCTCGCAGTTCACGCGCGACCTGACCGACGAGGGCTACGCCGACCGCTTCACGGAGGCGATCGAGAGCGGCAAGAAGCCGGCTCACACGAATCCGCTCACCATCCAGACGTACGCGTGGTTCGCGCGCCACGTCGACACGATCGACCGCAGCGCGTATCAGCTCGTCATCTGCGACGAGGCGCACACCGCGCTCGGCGAGAAGACGTCCGCCGCGATCCGCTCGTTCCCGGAGCCCATCTACATCGGGATGACGGCGACCGAGCAGCTGATCGCGAAGCAGGTCTCCGACGTCTTCCCCGCATCGGTCGACGACCTTCCTCTGCAGGACGCCGCGCGCCGCGGCCTGATCGCGCCGCTCCGCTGCCTGCGCGTCCCGCCGGTGGCCGCGATCAACTCGGTGCCGATCGTCGGCGGCGACTTCGACCAGGAGATCCTCGCCAAGACGCTCGACCACCAGGCCCTGAACCAGGCGGCGGCGAGCCTGTACCGCGACCGCTTCGACAACACACCGGGCATCGTCTACGCCGCCGGCGTCGACCACGCGTACAACCTCGCGCAGGAGTTCCGCGCCGCCGGGATCAAGGCGGAAGCGGTGTCCGGCCGGACGCCGCCCGTGAAGCTCGCGGAGACGCTCGCTGCATACGAGCGCGGCGAGATCAACGTCCTGATCAACGCACAGCTGCTCGCGGAAGGCTGGAACTCTCCGCGCGCCACGGTGTGCATGCACCTCGCGCCGACAGCGTCGAAGCGCGTCTACCAGCAGCGCATCGGCCGCATCATGCGCATGCATCCGCGCAAGGAGGCGGGCATCGTCGTCGACTTCGTCCCGAAGGGCGCGACGCACAACGAGCGTGTCGTCTCGCTCCACTCGCTGCTCGACGCGGACTTCTACCGTGAAGGCGCGCGCGTCACGCCGGCGCCGCGCCGCCGCGCGCAGCGCAGAGCGCGCCGCCGTCTGACGCCGGCGCCGTGGCTCGTGCCGGTGACACCGGACGTCCGGCGCCGCATCGCGGTCATCCTCAGGGAGTGGCAGCGCGTCGACCCGCGCTACCTCGACGAGGACGAGCAGCGCTACTGGGCGACGATCGCCGGCCGGCAGATCCGCTTCGACGAGCGTTCGTCGTTCGTGCAGAAGCTGACCGAGGGCCGCGCGAGCAAGGGCGCGATGGAGCAGTTCCTGTCCACCGCCGCGGCGGAGAACCCGAACCGGCGCCTGCGGCTGATGGCGTTGCAGGACCGCGTGTCGATGCGTGTCGAGCGCGCAGACTTCGACGATCTCGTCACGCTCGTGACGCAGGCGCCGACGTGGGAGAAAGAGCGCCTCGCCGGGAATTCGCGTGCTCCTGCGCGCGATCGCCGACGGCAAGCCCGACGCACCCGATCAGATCCTCGAGCGCTGGACGTGGCGGCTCGCGCGCGCGACGCGCAAGGTGCAGGACCGCCGCGCCTCGACCGAGTATCCGGAGGCGAAACGCCTTCTCGGCGCACTCGCGAACTCGCGCGGCCATCGCCACGAGGAGAACGCGGCGAAGCTCGTCCAGACCGCGCTCGAGCAGCCTGTCCAGGTGGGCGCCGCGCTCCTCGCATCCGCAGAGGGCTACACCCCGCGCGCGACGAAGCTGCTCGACGACGCGCGTGAGAAGCTCGGCGCGGTCGCGGAGGTCGCGCTCGCGCTCTCCGAGAACCTGCCCGCGCCGAAGCAGCCGTCGAGCTCGCGCCGCCGGAGGCGGCGTCGCAAGAAGCCCGGCACCGGCGCTGAAGCAACGGCGGCGACTGCGACGACGGAGCAGGGAGAACAGCAGCAGGCCCCGTCCGGTGCGCCGAAGCGGCGGCGGCGGCGGCGCAAGCCGTCAGCGACCGCTGCGGAAGCGGGCGGCGGCGAGCAGGCCGGCGCCGGCAGCAACGAGAACGGCCCCGATGACGGCCCACTTCGTGCTGCCGCTCATGAAGGACCCGCCGATCACACCGATGCCTTGAAAGAAGAACACCACTCCGGCCAGGACGAGCACGAGGCCGGCGGCGCCCGCGACGGCGCGAAGGACGAGCACTCCTAGACGGCCGGCCCTTCCGGGCCTTCGTCCTGCTCTTCGCGCTCTCGGAGGAAGCGGGACAGCTCGGCCGCGAGCGACTCGCCCGACGGCAGATCTCCCTCCGGCGCCAACGCGTCGACGCGCTGCTCGAGCTCTTCGACGTACGCCTGCGTCTCCGCGTCGGTCGAGACGGCCTCGCTCACCTGTTCGGCGTACTCCTCCGCTGCGTGCTCGAGCTCGTCCAGGTCGACGTCGACGCGCATGAGCTCGCCGAACCGGCGCACGAGCGCGAGCGCCGCGCGCGGGCTCGGCGCGAGCGACACGTAGTGCGGCACCGCCGCCCAGAGGCTCACCGATGCGATCCCGGCTTCGCGGCACTGGTCGTGCAGGATCCCCACGATGCCGGTCGGGCCTTCGTAGCGGGACGCTTCGAGGCCGAGCTCGGCGACGAGCTCCGGATCGGTCGCCGCGGCCGTCACCGGCGCCGGCCGCGTGTGCGGCACGTCGGCGAGGAGCGACCCGAACGTGACCACCATCTCCACGCCGAGGTCGCGTGCAAGATCGAGCACGAGGCCCGAGAACGTGCGCCAGCGCAGGTTCGGCTCGATGCCGAGCAAGAGCACCGCGTCCCGGCCTGCTCCCGGGATGGACGCGTGGAAGAAACCGTTGTCGGGCCAGTCGACCCGCCGCGTCTCACCGTCGACGAGCGACACGTGCGGTCGCACAGACTGGAAGTCGAAGAACGACTCCGGCTCGATCTCCGCGAAACGCGCTGCGTTCCACTGCTTGGCGAGGTAGGCGGCACCGAGCGACGCGCCCTGGCCTCCGTCGTTCCAGCCGCGGAACGCGGCGATCAACACAGGCCGCTTCAGGCTCGGCGTGAACGAGACGTTCAGCTCGGACATTCTCGGATTCTAGTGACGCACTGGACGCCACAGCCTCGCCACCAGGCCGACCGTCCAGGCGAAGAGAACCGCCGCGACGAGCGACGTGCGCGACGACGACCCACCACGCATGAGCCCGTAGCGCCGGTACTGCCATTCGCCGATTCCCATCTGCACGAGCAGGATCGCGAGCAGCACCGCTGAGCCTCGAAGGAGCCATGGCCACTGCTGCGCCGCGTCCACGCCCACGCGGCGAGCACGAGAAAGACGATGCCGAACGCGGCCACCGCGCGCACGTGCAGCCAAACGGCGTCGTGGAAGTTGCCGATCCGCTCCACAACCTGCGTCCCGTTGCTGCCTGGGAAACGGCCGGCAGCTGTCGAGAGCGTCCCGGTGACGACGAGCACGCTGATTGCGACGAGAAGGGCCGCGCCGCCGGCACGTGCGATCGCCGGAAGCGGACGGCGCCGCCGGGATGAGGACGCAGCGAGCAGCGTGAGAACGCCGAGTCCGAGCACCGTCAGCGACAGCAGCAGATGCGTCAGATGACGAGATACGGGTTGAGGTCGTAGTAGACGGTGATCGCGCCGAGGGGCGCCTGCGCGAGCGTTCCTGCGAACACGCGGTCGCGAGCCAGCGCCCGCGGCGACCGAGCGCCGCGCGTGCGCCACGCCGCAAGCGCGAGCCCGAGCGTCGAGAAGACCGTCAGCGCCGAGACGACGCGGTTCGAGAACTCGATGTCGGAGTGGTAGCCCTTCGGCAGCGCGTGCGTGCTGTTGCACGTCGGCCAGTGCGGGCACCCGAGGCCGGAGCCGGTCAGGCGCACGGTCGCGCCGGTGCCGACGATGACGATGAGGCAGCCGACCGCCCACCAGGCGACCCGGCGGAAGCCGGCCGGGCTCAGCTCCCGTCGACCTGCTAAACTGACGTTGACGTAAGAATGAAGTTTCTTCGGAGTCGCAGACATAGCCGTCAGTTCAAATGGTGGGTGCTCTCCTGCACCAGCCTGGGGATGCTGCTGGCGACCGTCAACTCGGGCACCCTCATCATCGCGCTCCCGGACCTCGAGCGCAGCCTGCACACGACGTTGCTCCAGCTCGTCTGGGTCATCCTCGTCTACATGATCGTCTCCACCGTGCTCGTCCTGACGGCGGGACGGTTGTCCGACCTGTTCGGGCGCAAGCACGCATACGTGCTCGGCTTCCTCGTCTTCTCGGCCGCGTCGCTCGGCGCCGGCTTCTCCGGCAGCGGGACGCAGCTCATCCTCTGGCGCGTCCTCCAGGGCGTCGGCGGCGCGTTCCTCTTCGCGAACGCCGCGGCGCTCGTCACGGACGCGTTCCCGAAGGAGGAGCTCGGGCTCGCGATGGGCACGAACACGATGGTGGCCGCGGTCGGGCTCGTCATCGGCCCGGTGCTCGGCGGCGCGCTCGTCGCGATCAACTGGCCGTGGGTCTTCTGGTTCAACGTCCCACTCGGCCTGCTCGGCTCCGCGTGGGCGTATCTCGTGCTGCACGAGATCTCCGGCCGCGACCAGGAACGCGGGCTCGACCTCGTCGGCACGTCCACGTTCGTCATCGGGTTGACGGGGCTCGTGCTTGCGCTGTCGAAGGGCGGACTGACGGGCTGGAACAACTGGCTCGTCATCGCCGGCTTCGCCGCCGCGATCGTGTTCCTGCCGATCTTCGTGCTCATCGAGCGGCACGGGCGCGCGCCGATGCTCGACCTCTCGCTCTTCCAGAACAAGCTCTTCGCAGCGGCGTCCGGCGCAGCGTTCATCAACGGTCTCTCCCGCTTCGCGCTGATGTTCCTGTTCGTCTTCTACTTCCAGGGCCCGCAGGGGAAGTCGCCGATCGTCGCCGGCCTCGAGCTTGCGCCGCTGGCAGTCGGCATGCTCGTCGCCTCGCCGCTCGCCGGCATCGCCGCCGACCGCCACGGGTCGCGCGGCCTCGCCGCGCTCGGCATGCTCGTCTCCGCGGCGGGCCTCGCCGGAATGACGACGCTGCAGGCGCACACGGCATACGTCTGGAGCGCGCTCTGGCTCCTGCTCGTCGGCATCGGGTCGGGCATGTTCAACAGCCCGAACACGGCGGCGATGATGGGCGTCGTCCCGGTGCACCGGCGCGGCATCGCCGCGGGCGCGCGCGTGATGCTGCAGAACACCGGCGCCGTCATCTCGATCGCGTTCGTCATGGCGGTCATCACCTCGGCGGTCCCGACGACCGTCCTGTTCAAGATCTTCTCCGGCATCGCGTCCGGTCTCTCCACGAAGCAGCTCGACCCGTTCATCGCCAACATGCACATGGCGCTGTGGGTGCTCGCCGGCGTCTCGCTGCTCGGCGCCGCCGTGTCGCTCATGCGCCCGGCGCACGTCATCGGCGACGTCACGCTCGACGAGATCTTCGAAGCGGAGGCCGCATGATTCGCATCGGCGAGGTTGCCGAGCGGACGGGGCTGACGCCGCGCACGATCCGCTACTACGAGGAGATCGGCCTGCTTCCCGGCCCGCCGGAACGGCGCAAGGGCGAGCACCGCGCCTACGACGACGAAGACGTCGAGCGGCTGAGCGAGCTCACGCGCCTGCGCGACCTGCTCAACCTGTCGCTCGAGGAGCTGAAGCAGCTCGTCGAGGCCGAGGAGGCGCGCGCCGCGATCCGCAAGCAGTTCCGCGAAAGCGACTCCGACGCCGAGCGGCTGCAGCTGCTCGACCTGGCGCTCCCGCATGTCGAGACGCAGATCGGGCTCGTGCGCCGGCGGATGGAGGAGCTGAAGCGGCTCGAGGCCGAGCTCGTCGAGAAGCGGAAGTCGATCCTCGCGCGCAAGCGCGAGCTTCGCTGACGGCTGACGAAGACTCCGGTTCCTTCCTCGACCGCGCCGATGCGGCGCAGGAAGAGGTCGCGCGCGCGGAACTCGCTCTCGAGCGAGAGGGCCTTGTCGGCGGGAAGCGAGATCAGCAGGCCGCCCGCGGTCTGCGCGTCGTAGCCGAGGGCGAGCACTTCTTCGTCGACGCCTTCCGCGTCGACCGGCGCGTATTCGCGGTTGCGCGGGTCCCCGCCGGTGCGGACGCCGGCGCGCGCCGCCTCGAGCGCGCCGTCGAGCGCCGGCAGCGCAGCCGCGTCGAGCCGGATCCGCACGCCGCTGCGTGTCGCCATCTCGTGCGCGTGGCCGAAGAGCCCGAAGCCGGTGACGTCCGTGACCGCGTTCGGGGAGAACGGCCGCAGCGCGTCGGCGGCGTCCGCGTTGAGCGTCGTCATCCAGCGCACCGCCTCGCTCGCGTCCACCTTCGCCGCGAGCACGAGACCGGTGCCGAGCGGCTTCGTCAAGAAGAGTGCGTCGCCGGGTCGCGCGCCGGCCTTCGTCCAGATGCCGTCGGGATGCACGGTGCCGACGACGGCAAGCCCGTACTTCGGCTCCGCGTCGCGAATGGTGTGACCGCCGGCGAGCACCGCGCCCGCGGCGCGCACCGTCTCGTCCGCGGCCGCGAAGACCGCAGCGGGAACCTCGTTCGGAAGCTCCTCCGGAAACGCGGCGATGGAGAGCGCCAGCAGTGGCGTCCCGCCCATGGCGAAGACGTCGTTGAGCGCGTTCGTCGCGGCGATGCGCCCGAACGTGGCCGGGTCGTCGACAAGCGGCGGGAAGAAGTCGACGGTGAAGACGAGCGCACGCTCGTCGTCGAGCTTGTAGACGGCCGCGTCGTCGGCCGGGTCGAGGCCGACGAGGAGGTTCTCCGCCTCCGCCGGGACGAATCCGCGGAGGAGCTCTTCGAGCCGGGATGCCGAGTATTTCGCGGCGCAGCCACCGCCCACGGTGAGACCGGTGAGCGCAGGTGCTTCCACGCGGTTTACTGTACGCGCGGTGGAGAGGGCAGCGCTCGTCACGGGTGGGTCGTCCGGGATCGGGCTCGCGATCGCGCGCATGCTGCGCGACGAGGGCTATGACCTGACGCTCGCGTCGCGGCGCAAGGAGAAGGTCGAGGCCGCGGCCGCGGAGCTCGGCGCGGTTGCCGTCGCGGCCGACGTCGGTGACGCGGACGATTGCGCGCGGCTCGTCGCGGAGCACCGCGAGCGCTTCGGGCGACTGGACGTGCTCGTCAACTCGGCCGGGATCGGCATCGGCGGGCGCGTCGAGGACCTCCCCGTCAAGCATCTCGACTTGCAGCTCGGCGTCAACCTGCGCGGACTCTTCCTCGTCACGCAGGCGGCGATCCCGCTGCTGCGCGAGTCGCGCGGCTGGATCGTCAACCTCGCGTCGATCGCGGGCACCATGCCGACGCCGGGGCTTTCCGTCTACGGCGCGACGAAGGCGGCGGTGATCTCCCTCACGCGTTCGCTCAACGCCGAGCTCGACGGCGACGGCGTGCGCGCGATCGCACTCTGTCCCGGGTTCGTCGACACGCCGATGGCGCAGTGGTCCGGGATCGAGCCGAGCGAGATGATCCGGCCTGAGGATTGCGCCGAGGTCGTGCGCATGGCGCTGCGGCTCTCGCCGCACGCGCGCATCCCGCAGGTCGTCGTCGAGCGCATGGGCTCGACGAACGGCGACGTTCCCGGCTAGTATGCTCGCGGACTTCCCGCGCGTCGAGCTCCTCTTCGGCCCGTCTCCGGTGCATCCGCTCGAGCGGCTGAGCGAGCACCTCGGCGGCCGCGTCGACATCTGGGCAAAGCGCGAGGACTGCAACTCCGGCCTCGCGTACGGCGGCAACAAGGTGCGGAAGCTCGAGTACCTCGCGGCGGACGCACTCGCGCAGGGCTGCGACACGCTCGTGTCCATCGGCGGCGTGCAGTCCAACCACACGCGCCAGGTTGCCGCGGTCGCAGCGCGGCTCGGGCTGAAGTGCGTCCTCGTGCAGGAGCACTGGGTCGAGTGGCCCGACGTCGTCTACGACAAGGTCGGGAACATCCTGCTCTCGCGGATCATGGGCGCCGACGTGCGGATCGTCGACGCGGGCTTCGACATCGCGTTCCGCCCGAGCTGGCAGGAGGCGCTCGACTCGGTCGAAGCCGCCGGCGGCAAGCCGTACCCGATCCCGGCCGGCGCTTCCGACCACCCGCTCGGCGGCCTCGGGTTCGCGCGCTGGGCGCAGGAGGTCGCCGAGCAGGAGGCGGACCTCGGCGTCTTCTTCGACACGATCGTCGTCTGCTCGGTGACTGGGTCGACGCAGGCAGGGATGGTCGCGGGCTTCGCGCTGCAGGAGCGCGAGCGCAGCGTCCTCGGCATCGACGGCTCGGCAAAGGTCGAGCAGACGCTCGACCAGGTGACGCGCATCGCGCACGCCACAGCCGAGGCGATCGGCGCCACGCGCGAGCTCGACGTCGTCCTCCTGGACGAGTGGCACGCCGGCACGTACGGCATCCCGGACGCGAAGACGATCGAGGCGATCCGGTTGTGCGCCCGGCTCGAGGGCGTCCTGACCGATCCGGTCTACGAGGGCAAGTCGATGGCCGCCCTCATAGACCTCGTCAGCGACGGCCGCATCGAGCCGGGCTCACGCGTCCTCTACGCACACCTGGGCGGGCAACCCGCCCTCAACGCCTACGGCGGGGTCTTCTAGATTCGTCGCAAGCGACGCCTTAGGCCGGGGTCTTCACTCCCGGCTGAGGCACGATGCGGATGTAGGGCTTCGGCTCTTCCCACTCGCCGAAGATCTCCTTTGCGTCCTCGTTCGAGACCGACCCGGCGATGATGACGTCGTCGCCCTGCTGCCACTGCGCCGGCGTCGCCACCTTGTGCTTCGCCGTCAGCTGGAGCGAGTCGATCACGCGCAGCACCTCGTCGAAGTTGCGCCCGGTCGTCATCGGGTAGACGAGGATCAGCTTCACCTTCTTGTCCGGGCCGATGACGAAGACATTGCGCACGGTCTGGTTGTCGGCGGGCGTGCGCTGCGAGCGGATCGCCCGACGTGCTCGCCGGCAGCATCCCGTACAGCTTCGAGACGTTGAAGTCGGCGTCGCTGATGATCGGGTAGTTGGGCGCGTAGCCCTGCGTCTCCTCGATGTCCTTCGCCCAGTCGCCGTGGCGGTCGACCGGGTCGACGGACAGCCCGATGACCTTCACTCCCCGGCGGTCGAACTCCGGCTTGATCTTCGCCATGTATCCGAGCTCGGTCGTGCAGACCGGGGTGAAGTCCTTCGGGTGCGAGAAGAGCACGGCCCACGAGTCGCCGATCCAGTCGTGGAAGCTGATCCGACCCTCGGTCGTCTCGGCCTCGAAATCCGGCGCGGTGTCACCGATGTGCAGTCCCATGTGCGGCTCCTTCCCTCACTATCTCTTTTGAAGTAATGCGGGATAGCTTACAGCTCGACACGGGTCCAAGCGAAAGCGGCGCCGAGCAGGGCGCCTGCCTCCGCTAATAGAGGCACATTCGCGGTTCGGCTGCCGTGCGGCCGAAGGAGAGAGTGAGCTGAGAAGCCGCAGAGCTCCCGGGATCCGCGCCCATCGACCGGCGCGGTCCCGAATCTACGACCTACCAGTAACCCCCGTCGCTCATGCCCGTGCCGTGCTTCGCCCCCGCGAGGAGCGCAGCCAGCATCACAGCGGCGATGAGAAGCGTGAAGAGCCGTGCCTTGGTCATCTGGTTCACCTCCTTTTCCGTTAGAACCGAACGTCCTGCAGCGCCTCTGCCGCGGTGCGGTAGAGGTGGGCTGCGAGCCTGTCGTCGCCGCGCCGCGCCGCGAGGTCGCCCCGGGCGACCCAGGCAGCTGCGCGGTGGCTGGCGGAGCCGAGCCGGCCGAGACTTTCCTCGGCGGCAGCGAACGCCTCCTCCGCCTCGTCGAGACGGTCCTGCGACAGCAGCGCGCGTCCGAGGACGAGCTGGGCGCTGCCGATCTCGTCGAGATAGTCCTCCCGGCCCTCGAGCAGCTTCAGCGCGTGACGCGCCTGCTCCTCGGCCTGCTCGATGTCGCCGCTGCGCAGATGAACCTGCGCGAGGGACGAAACGGCGCGGCCGGCATCGCCCTCGTTGCCGACGTCGAGCGCGATCCCGAAGGCTTCCTTCAGCAGCACGACCGCTTCGTCTGTCTTGCCGAGCAGGAAGTTGAGGCCGCCGAGGTTGTTCGTGAGCTGGCCGACATGCACCCGGTCGGCGAGTGCCTCGTACGCGCCGCGCGCGCGCTCGGCGTACGTGCGCGCGAGGATCCAATGCCCCTCGCGGTCGGCGACGAGCGATGCCTGGAAGAACGCGTCGCCGATCGTGCGCGGGTCGCCTGCATCCTCGGCGAGCTGGAGCGCGCGCTCGATGTCCTCGCGCGCGGCCTCGTAATCGCGCATCCGGCGCCAGCAGCGCGAGCGCCAGGACAGGATGTTCGAGCGAAGCGAGTCGGACGGCATGCCCGAGCGCTCGGCGAGACCGAGGGCCTCGTTCAGCAGCCCGAGCGACGTCTGCACGCTGTTCAGCTGGTAGCGGCAGATGCCGAGCGCGTAGAAGACCTCCGCGCGCTCGAGATCGGAGAAGTTCCCGGACTCGACGATGCCCCGCGCGGCGTTCAGCAGCTCGAGCGCAGGGCGGAGCGAGCTCAGACGCATCTGGGTGCGGCCGGCCCCGATGAGCGCCCGAACCTCGAGCTCGGGGACGCCGGTCGCGCGCGCCGCGGGCACGAGCGTCTCGTACTCGGAGGCGGCGTCCTCGTTGCGGTGCGCCTCGATCATCGTCTCGGCGCGCGCGAGAGCCGCTTCGAGCCGGCCGCGCTCGTCGGTCGCGACGCCGTTCGCGAGGAACCCTGCGTCGCAGCCGAGGCGGACGGCGAGCCACTCGATCGTCTCCGTCGTCGGGCGCGTCTTGCCGCGCTCGATCTGGGAGACGTACTCCTTCGAGAAGCGCTCGCCCGCGAGCTCGCTCTGCGTCAGCCCTGAGGCGACGCGAAGCTGACGAAGCCGCTCTCCGAGGCGGAGGGCGGACGTCGTGGCTTGGCTGCGGAGTGCGGTCTCTCGTGCCATGCGGCTAGGGGTAGTGAACCCTACGCTTCACAAAAACGCAAGATGGCCGCCCCGGCCATCCCCCTAAAAGGGCATAAGTAAGCGGCAAGGACGGTGAACCAGCGGGTTTTCAAAATCACTTGACAAGGGTACTTGACTCGCCCCGGGACCGGACGTATAGTGCGGCTCACCTTGCAACCGAGCCGGACGCCAGGCGGGTTTGCAGGGGGCGCGTCGCCGCAGCCCAGCGACACCGGAAATCCCGCCTGAGCCGCAGAGCCGGGGCTCCGATACGCAGGGAGTACGCGCCTCTAACAAGAAAAGGCCCCGGAGCCGCAGCCGGGGCCTTCTTCTTTTCAGGCGCCTGAAAGTGCTCCGCACTTTCAGCCGATGAGGGTTCCCGCTTCGCGGGAGCGCTCGCGGGCGGAGCCCGCGAGCTCTTGGGTCTGTGGGCGAATCGGCGGTTCTGCGCGGCCCGTGGTGGGCTGCGCCCATCCCGGGGGCCGCTGGTCCGCCTCCGCGTAAGCCGGCTTCGCCCGGCTTACGCTCCGGCTTGGGTCGTCGTCTCGGCGGACGGCTTAGAGCAACTGTCCTACGCCCGCATCCAGTCCAGCCTTGCCTTGCGGATCCGGTCGACCTCGTCGTCGCCCAGGAGGCCGACTCGGCGGCCGACCATGCCGAAGACGCCGCCGGCGAGGAAGACCCACGCTTCGGCCTCCGCATCGCGGTCGGCATGGAGCGAGCCCTCGGCCTGGCCGCGGCGGATCGCGTCCGCGACGAAGTCGTGCACCTCGCGCATGTGCTTGCGCAGGTGCTTCCGCAGCTCGGCGTCCTCCGCCGCCTCGCCGAGCGCCTGGACCCACAGCTCGGCGAGCTGGAACTTGCAGTCGCGGACGGAGAAGTGCCCGCGGCCCATCTCGGCCAGGCCCGACGCCACGTCGGGCGCGCCGTCGAGCACCTCGGTCCATTTCGCCCGCGCCTTGCTCCACACGTGGTCGAGCGCCGCGAGGTACAGCTCGCGCTTCGAGGCGAAGTGGCGGTACAGGATCGGCTCCGAGATGCCCGCCGCCCGCGCGATCTCCGCCGTCGTCGTGCCGCGGTAGCTCCCGTCCGAGAAGACACGGATGGCCGTCTCGATCAGGAGCCGGCGGCGCTCGGCCGCCGGCAGCCGGACGGGGGCGACGCTCACGCCGCCTCGGTGAACGACGTCGTGGACGACTCCGCTGCGGGCTCGCGATGCCGCGCGTGCTGCAGCGTGGTCGCGGCGATGACAGCGCCCGCGAGGGCGATGATCGCGGCAACCGTCGTCGCGTGCTGGAAGCCGGAGACGAACGCGTCGGTCCTCGAGTGGCCGGACGCGAGCGAGCTCGAGATCCCGGACGCGACGATCGCGCCCATGATCGCGATGCCGAGCGAGCCGCCGACCTGGCGCATGCTGTTCAGCACCGCGGAGCCGACGCCGGCCTTCTCCGGCCGCACGGACGCCATCGCCGCAGCGGTGGTCGGCGCCATCGCCGCGGCCATGCCGGCGCCGCCGAGGATCATCGCCGGGAGCAGGCCCCACCACGTCGTGTGCGCGTTCATGCGCGAGAACAGGAAGAGCGACACCGCGACGATCGCCATGCCGCCCGAGACGAACGGCCGCGGCCCGAAGCGGTCGGACAGCCGGCCGGCCTGCGGCGCGAGCAGGATGATCAGGAGCGTCCAGGGCAGGAACGACGCGCCCGCCTGAATCGGCGAATAGCCGAGGACCTGCTGGAGGTAGAGCGAGACGTAGAAGAACACGCCGAACATCGCCAGGCCGACGAGCAGCATGACGCCGTTCGCGCCGGAGAAGCCGCGGTTGCGGAACAGGCTCAGGTCGAGCATCGGCAGCCGCTGATGCCGCTCGAGCAGGATGAACGAGGCGAGCGACACGACCGCGACGGCGAAGGAGCCGAGGATGCGGCCCGACGTCCAGCCGTAGGTGTTCGCCTCGATCAGCGCGTAGCTGAGCGCGAACAGTCCGAGCGCCGAGCTGAAGAGCCCCGGCACGTCCGGTCGCTGCACGAGCGAGGTGTCGCGCGACTCCTCGATGAAGGCGAACGCCGCGACGATCGCGATCGCGCCGATCGGGACGTTGATGAAGAAGATCCAGTTCCAGTTGATGTGCTCCGTGATCACGCCGCCCGCGAGCGGCCCGATCGCGAGCGCGAGCGCGGAGACGCCCGCCCAGATCCCGATCGCCGTCCCGCGCTGGCGCGGCGGGAACGTGACCGTGATGATCGAGAGCGTCGACGGGTTCATCAACGCTGCGCCGACACCCTGCACGACGCGCGCGCCGATGAGGACGCTCGCGCTACCGGCGAGACCGCAGCCGAGCGACGACAGCGTGAAGATGACGAGCCCCACGACGAAGATCAGGCGCCGGCCGTACAGATCGGCGAGCTTGCCGCCCGTGAGCATGAGCGCCCCGAACGTGAGGGCGTAGCCCGTGACCACCCACTCGAGCTCGGAAACCTTGAGGTGCAGCGACTTCTGTAGCGTCGGCAGCGCCACGTTCACGATCGTGTTGTCGAGCATGATCATGAAGAGGCCGAACGAAACGGCCGCCAGCGTCCACCACTTCTTGTTCTCCTCCGCGAATATGCGAGCCTTCAAGCCTTCACCTTCCCCTGTTAGCGACTACTAAGTTAGTGCAGACTAGCATGAGCGACTTTGTCTGGGAGCCGACTCCCGAGTACGTCGAGCGCGCCAACCTGACGCGCCTCGCGGGACGCCTCGGCGCGGACGGCTATCCGGAGCTGCACCGCATCTCCATCGAGGAGCCCGACCGCTTCTGGCCCGCGCTGATCGACGATCTCGGCATCGAGTTCTCGCGGCCGTGGGACGCAGTCCTCGACGATTCGCGCGGCCCGGAGTGGACGCGGTGGTTCGTCGGCGGACAGGTCAACGTCGCGCGCGTCTGCGTCCACCGCCGCGCGGCATCCGACGCCGAGGCGCTCGTCGGCCTGTACGAGGACGGCGAGCGGGACTCGCTCACGTGGGCGGAGGCGTCGCGCCAGGTGACGCAGCTCGCGGAGGCGCTCGTCGAGCTCGGCGTCGAGCAGGGCGACCGCGTCGCCATCTTCATGCCGATGTGTCCCGCGGTCGCGGTCGCGTCGCATGCGTGCGCCCACGTCGGCGCGGTGCAGGTGCCGATCTTCTCCGGCTTCGCCGGGCCTGCGATCGCGACGCGGCTCGAGGACTCGCAGGCGAAGGTCGTCATCTGCGCCGACTGGTCGCTGCGCCGCGGGAAGCGGATGGACATGCGCGCGACGCTCGACGACGCCGGACGCTTCGCGGTCGAGCACGTGATCGAGTGGAACCGCGAGTCGCCGCTCGTGGCCGGAGCTCGTGACGAAGCAGTCGGGGACGCTGCCGCCGCTCGAGGTCGAGAGCGAGACGCCGTACCTGCTCGCCTACACGTCGGGCACGACCGGCAAGCCAAAGGGCGCGCTGCACGTGCAGGGCGGCTTCCTCGTCTCCATCGCGCGCGAGACCGCGTACCAGACCAACGTGAGCGCAGGCGACCGCATCCACTTCGCCACCGACATGGGCTGGATCATGGGGCCGTGGACCGTCGTCGGCGGCGGCGCGGCCGGCGCGACGATCGTCTTCGCGGAGGGCGCGCCCGACTGGCCGGACGACCGGCTGTGGCGCCTCGTCGAGTCGGAGCGCATCTCGATGCTCGGCGTGTCGCCCACGCTCGTGCGAGCGCTCATCCCGAAGGGCGAGCCGCAGACGGATCTCTCCTCGCTGCGCGCGATCTGCACGACCGGGGAGCCGTGGAACCCCGACCCGTACCGCTGGCTCTCTGACAAGGTCGGCGGCTCGCGCGTCCCGATCGTCAACTGCTCGGGCGGCACGGAGGTGGGCGCGTGCTTCCTCACGACGATCGTCACCGAGCCGATCAAGGCGGTGTCGGTCGGCTTCCCCGCGGTCGGCGAGGACATGGACGTCGTCGACGCGGAGGGCAACTCCGTCCGCGGCGAGGTGGGCGAGCTCGTCTGCCGCCGCCCGTGGCCGGGGATGACGCGCGGCATCTGGGGAGACGACGAGCGCTACCTCGACACGTACTGGCGCCGCTTCCCGGGCATCTGGACGCACGGCGACTGGGCGTCGGTGGACGAGGACGGCTACTGGTTCCTGCACGGGCGCAGCGACGACACGCTCAACATCGCCGGCAAGCGCATCGGCCCGGCCGAGCTCGAGTCGGCCGCGATCGCGAGCGGCATCGTCGCCGAGGCGGCCGCGGTCGGCGTCCCGCACGAGGTGAAGGGCGAGGTGGCATGGATCTTCTGCGTGCCGAGCGGCGACGCGCGTGACGACGCGCGGGTGGCCGGCGCGGTGACGGACGCGCTCGGCAAGGCGTTCAAGCCCGACCGGATCGTGTGGGTGAGCGCGCTACCGAAGACGCGCTCCGCGAAGATCGTCCGCCGAGCCGTTCGTGCGCGCGCGCTCGGCGAGGATCCGGGCGACCTGTCGACGCTGGAGAACCCCGAGTCGCTGGAGGAGATTGCAGATGCTGTCAGCTGAGCTGCGTGGAACGGCACTCGTGACCGGCGGCGGGCGCGGGATCGGCGCGAACATCGCGCGCGAGCTCGCGCATGCCGGCATGGACGTCGTCGTCACCGGCCGCACCGCCGAGGAGGTCCGCGCGGTGGCGGAGGAGATCGGCGGGCGCCCGCTCGTCGGCGACGTCTCGAAGCGCGAAGACGTTGCACGCTGGTGCGGCGACGTCGGCGCGGTCGACCTGCTCGTGAACAACGCCGGCATCTCCGGGCCGGAGGATCCGCTCGGCGATGTCGACGCGTGGTGGCACACGTTCGAGGTCAACGTCCTCGGCACGTACATGTGCTGCCGTGCATTCGCGCCGCTGATGATCGAGCGCGGCGGCGGGCGCATCGTCAACGTCGCGTCCGGCTCCGCGTACCTGCCGCCGCGAGACGGCCCGAACAGCACCGCGTACCCGGCGAGCAAGGCGGCCGTCCATCGCTTCTCCGAGGTGCTCGCTGCCTCGCTGGCGCCGCAGAGCGTGTTCGTGTTCTCGATCTCGCCCGGGCTCGTACGGACGTCGATGACGTCCTGGCTCGGCGACGACGCGCCGTGGACGCCGCCGGAATGCGCGCCGCGGCTCGTGCACGCACTCGCGACGGGGGAGTTCGACAAGCTCGCCGGGCGGTACCTCCACGCCGAGCACGATCCGCCGGAGCAGCTGCGCGAGCGGATGGATGCGATCCTCGCCGACGACCTGAACGCGATCCGTCTCCGCCGCTAGCGGTTTTCGCCTGGTAGTCTCAAACCTGTGAGACTCGCCCTCGCCCAGATCGACCCCACCGTCGGAGACCTGGCCGGGAACCGCGCGCTCATCCTCGACCGGCTCGAACGGGCGAAGGCCGCAGGCGCCGATCTCGCGGTCTTTCCCGAGCTCGCGGTCACCGGCTATCCGCCCGAGGACCTGCTCCTCCGACCGGGCTTCGTCCGCGCCGCCGAGGAGTCGCTCGAGCAGATCGCGGGCGCCGTCCACGGCATCGTCGCGATCGTCGGGGCGCCGCACGCCGACGGCGGACATCTCTACAACGTCGCCGCCGTCTGCGCCGACGGCGAGGTGAAGGAGCGCGTGCGCAAGCAGCTCCTCCCGAACTACGGCGTGTTCGACGAGGTGCGGTACTTCACGCCGGGCACCGACGCCGCTCCGATCGAGGTCGGAGAGACGAAGATCGGCGTCACCGTCTGCGAAGACATGTGGCAGTCCGGACCGCCGGCGTCGGAGCTCGCGCGGTTGGGCGCGCGGCTGCTCGTCAACATCTCGGCGTCGCCGTTCCACATCGGCAAGGACCGCACGCGCGAAGAGATGTTCCGAGCGCGCGCGCGCGACAACAAGGCGATCGTCGTGTTCTGCAACACCGTCGGCGGCCAGGACGAGTTGCTCTTCGACGGACACTCCTGCGTGATCGACGAACGCGGCGAGGTGATAGCGCGCGCACCCGGATTCGAGGAGGCGCTGCTCGTCGTCGATCTCGACGCCCCGGGGCCGATCGCTCCCTTCGCGGACGAGCTCGAGCAGATGCGCCAGGCGCTCGTGCTCGGCCTGCAGGACTACGTGCGCAAGAACGGCTTCACAGCAGGTGCTCGTCGGCGTCAGCGGCGGCATCGACTCGGCGGTCGTCGCAGCGCTCGCGGTCGAGGCACTCGGCCCGCAGTCGGTGCACTGCGTGTCGATGCCGTCGCGCTACTCGTCCGGAGGCGACGCGCGCCGACGCGCGCCGGCTCGCGACGGCGCTCGGCGCAGGGTTCCAGGAGATCGAGATCGAGTCCGTGTTCGAGACCTACCTCGCGGTGCTCGGGCCGGTCTTCGCGGGCCGTGAGCCCGATCTGACGGAGGAGAACCTCCAGGCGCGCATCCGCGGCACGCTGCTCATGGCGCTCTCGAACAAGTTCGGCTGGCTGCTCGTCGCCACCGGCAACAAGTCGGAGCTTTCGGTCGGCTACGCGACGTTGTACGGCGACATGGCCGGCGGCTTCGCGCTCCTGAAGGACGTCTACAAGACCGACGTCTTCCGGCTCGCGAGGCATCTCGGGACGATTCCGCAGTCGATCATCGACCGTGCGCCGAGCGCCGAGCTGCGCGCCGACCAGCGGGACGAGGACTCGCTTCCGCCCTACCCCGCGCTCGACCAGGTGCTCGAGGCGTACGTCGAGGAGGACCGCTCGCTCGAGGAGCTCCTGGCGGACGGCTTCGACCCCGACGTCGTCGAGCGCGCGGTGGCGATGATCGATCGCGCCGAGTACAAGCGCCGCCAGGCTCCGCCCGGGCGTGCGCCTGCGGCCGAAGGCGTTCGGGCGCGACCGCCGGACGCCGATCACGAATCACTGGCGGAGCTGACCGCCGCTCAAGCCCGTCGCGGCTCCGCGCCGATAGTGCCGATTGCATGAGCAGGCAGGGGATCCTGGCGTGGGCGCTCGTGAGCGCGGTCGCAATGGTGATCGGCGCCTTCGGCCCGTGGCTGACCGTCGGAGGCACGTACTCCGCGTCCGGAACGGACATCAGCAGCAAGTACGCCGGCTTCCTCATCGGCCTTGCCGTCGTCGGCGCGACCATCGTCTTCTGGCAGCGCATGACCTCGTCGAGCGGCGTGTGGGCGCTCTTCACCGGCTTGATCGGACTGGCCGTCAGCGCGTACGAGCACCATCACCTCGCCTCGGCGCTCGCAGCGACGCAATCGTTCACGAGACCTCGCCGGCTGGGACCTCGGCATCCACGTCGGCTGGGGCCTCGACCTCGACATCGCCGCCGCCGTGAGCATGATCGTGTGCGGAATCGCGTCGTTCTTCTTCGAGCCCGACGACCGCGTCGAGACCAGCTCCGGCAGCCCGGTACGAGCCGAACGTCCCGACCGTGCCCGCCGGCTGGTACAGCGACCCGAACGACAACGCGATGCTCCGGTACTGGAACGGCTTCGGCTGGACGACTCAGACGGCCAAGCCGGCCAGCTGACGGAACCAGCGCAGGCGCTCGTCCCACGGCACGGCCGCGTTCGCGGGCGACGTCGACGGCAGCACGAACAGCTGCGTGTCGCCAAGCGTGCGCGCCTGCACGCCGAGCTCCGGCCGCTCGCCGAACGTGCCGCGGTACGCCTCCTTCCCGACGAACGCGATCCAGCGCGCGTCGACGCGTTCGAGGCGCTCGGCCGCTCCCGCGAAGTCGGCGCGCCGCAGGTCGCCCGAGCCGGGCGTCGTGCGCGGCGCCGCGTTCGTGATCCCGATCCCCTCCTTCAGCAGCTCGAACTGCTCGGCCGGCTCGTACAGCCGCGAGGTGAATCCGGCTGCATGGAGCAGCCGCCAGAAGTCGTTGCGCGGATTGGCGAAGTGCGCGTGCGCGGAGGCGGACACGCGCCCCGGATTGATCCCGCAGAAGACGACCCGCAGATCCGGGCCGAGGACGTCCGGAACGGCGCTACGCAGCGTCGAGCTCTTCGTCCACCACCCGCGCGTCGATCCGCTCCTCGAAGATCTGGCGGAGCATCTCCCCGGAGACGGGCATCGGGTAGCGCGGGCGGCGCGGCTCGAGCTTGACGAGGGTCACCGTCGGCTCCCAGCCGCGATAGCAGCGGGCGTAGCACTCGTCCTCCGACAGCGACCGCAGGCGTCGCACGAACCTAGCCTAGGTCCAGGTCCGGACGGCATCAGTCCTCGAGCGGCGCCATCGTCAGCCCGTGGCCGGCGAGCTGCTCCCAGTACAGCTCGGCCTGCTCGCGCTCGCCCGACCACACGATCGCCTGCCCCGAGCGATCGATCCGGGTGGCGAGGCGCATGCCCGCGTCGAAGTCGACGCCGGGCAGCACGGACGAGAGCGCGAACGCGACGCCGTCGAACGTGTTGTGGTCGTCGTTGAGCACGATCACGCGCCAGGCGCGGCCGAGGCCGCTGCGGTCGCCGCGGTCGAGACGCTCCTTCGGAGGCGCGAGGGTGCTCACGGGCGACAGGGTAGTGTCCGGCCGTGGCGGTCACCGAACTCGATATCGACGCCGTCCGCGCGCGCTTCTCGGCGCTGCGATCGCCCGTCGCCTTCTTCGACGGGCCGGGCGGCACGCAGTGCCCGGATTCGGTCATCGACGCGGTCGCCGCCTACCTGCGCGAGTCGAACGCGAACCTCGGCGGCCCATTCGGCACAGCCGACGGACGGACGCGCTCGTCGCGCAGGCGCGCCAGACCGCGGCCTCCTTCCTCTGGTGCGAGCCGGACGAGACGATCTTCGGCGCGAACATGACGACGCTCAACTTCGCGCTCTCGCGCACCGTCGGCCGGACGCTGCGCGCCGGCGACGAGATCGTCGTCACGCGCCTCGACCACGACGGCAACGTCTCCCCGTGGCTCGAGCTCGCGCACGACCTCGACCTCACCGTCCGCTTCGCGGAGATCGCCGACGACACGACGCTCGACTACGCCGACCTCGAGCGGCAGCTGACCGATCGCACGCGCGTCGTCGCGTTCCCGCTCGCGTCGAACGCCGTCGGCACGACCGTCGACGCCCGCCGCGTCGCCGAGCTCGCGCATGCGGCGGGCGCGCTCGCGTGGGCCGACGCCGTGCACTACGCGCCGCACGGGCCGATCGACGTGACCGCGCTCGGCGTCGACGTGCTCCTCTGCTCGCCGTACAAGTTCTTCGGCCCGCACATGGGGCTCGCCTACGTCCGCGCCGAGCTCGCCGAGTCGTGGCGGACGTACAAGGTGCGGCCCGCCCACCACCGCTTCGAGACGGGAACGCTCGCGCACGAGCTGCTCGCGGGCTTCGTCGCCGCCGTCGAGTACATGGACTCGATCGGCTGGGAGGCGATGCAGGCGCACGAGCGCGCGCTCGGCAGCCGCTTCCTCGCCTGCCTCCCCGACAACTGCACGCTGTACGGGCTGCGGACGATGGACGGCCGCGTGCCGACGTTCGCGTTCACCGTCGACGGCGTCCCGCCGCGCGCGGTCGCCGAGCGGCTCGGTCAGCTCGACATCGCGGTCTGGGACGGGAACTACTACGCCGTCGAGGTGATGGAACGGCTCGGCCTCGGCGAGGACGGCGCGGTGCGCGCGGGCTTCGTCCACTACAACACGATCGCCGAGGTCGACCGGCTCGTCTGGGCGCTGGAGGAGATGGCATGACGGACGTCGTCGAACTGCTGCGCGACCTCATCCGCTTCGACACGACCAATCCGCCGGGGAACGAGACCGCGTGCATCGCGCACGTGCAGCGGCTCGTGGAGGAGGCGGGCGTGGAGACGCGCATCGTCGCGAAGGACGAGGCGCGGCCGAACCTGATCGCGCGCGTGCCGCGGCGCGGGCGACGCGCCGCCGCTTCTGCTGTACGGCCACGTCGACGTCGTCACCACGGTGAACCAGGACTGGGCGCAGCCGCCGTTCGGCGGCGAGCTCGTCGACGGCTGGGTCTGGGGTCGCGGCGCACTCGACATGAAGGGCGGCGTGGCGATGCTCGTGGACGCATTCCTGCGCGCGGCGCGCGGCGAGCTGAAGCCGCGCGGCGACATCATCCTCGCCGTCCTCAGCGACGAGGAGAACGGCGGCGAGTTCGGCGCGAAATACCTCGCGGACGAGCACGCCGAGCTGTTCGAGGGCGTGCGCCACTCGCTCGGAGAGTTCGGCGGCGCGAAGCAGACGATCTCGGGCAAGCGCTTCTATCCCATCCAGGTGGCGGAGAAGCAGATCTGCTGGCTGCGCGGACGCGTGCGCGGGCCTGGCGGCCACGCCGCCATGGGCGTGAAGGGCGCGGCGATGGGCAAGACGGGGCGCATCCTCGCGCGGCTCGACTCCGGACGCCTGCCGGTGCACGTGACGCCGGTCGCGCGCGCGTGGATCGAGGCGATGGCGGACGCGTTGCCGCGGCCGCAGTCGCTCGTGCTCCGCTCGCTGCTCGACCCGACGGCTCGCCGAGCTGACGCTGCGCGTGCCCGTTCCGGAGCTGCGCATCCTCGACCGCGCGCTGCGCAACACGGTGACCGCGACGATCGTGCACGGCGGCCTGAAGATCAACGTCGTGCCGTCGGAGATCGAGCTCGAGCTCGACGCGCGCTCGCTCCCCGGCTACGGCCCCGACGACGTCATCCGCGAGATCCAGACACTCGTCGGCACCGACCTCGAGCTCGAGGTGCTGCGGCACGATCCGTATCCCGCGCAGCCCGACATGTCGCAGCTGCCGCTCCTCTCGTCGGTCCTGCAGGAGCTGGACCCCGGCTGCGTGCCGACGCCGATGCTGCAGGTCGGCGTCACCGACGGCAGGTTCTTCGCGAAGATCGGCATCCAGACGTACGGCTTCCTGCCGCTCGACTTGCCCGACGGCTTCGAGTTCACGAAGCTCATCCACGCGGCGGACGAGCGCGTGCCGGCGGACTCGATCCGCTTCGGCGCCGAGGCGGTCGGCCGCGTGCTCGAGCGCTACGCCGGGTGAAGATCCTCGTCTTCGGCGGGACGAAGTTCCTCGGCCGCGGCGCCGTCGACGCCGCGCTCGCCGACGGCCACGAGGTCACGCTCGTCAACCGCGGCACGACGAACCCCGATCTCTATCCCGACGTGGAGACGATCACGCGCCGATCTCACGGGCGACCTCGACGCGCTCGACGGCCGGCGGTGGGACGCGGCGATCGACCTCGACCCGACGCAGCTGCCGCGCCACACGCGCCGCCGCGCCGAGAAGTCGCGGGCGCCGTCGACCACTACGTCTTCGTCTCCACCATCTCCGTCTACTCCGACATGTCGCAGCCGATCGACGAGGGCTCGCCGCTGTACGAGCCGCCGGAGACGGAGCCGGAGGAGTTCGACCCCGAGCTGTACGGCAACCTCAAGGTCGGCTCGGAGCGCGCGCTGCGCGACGTGTTCGGCGACAGGGCCGCGATTGCCCGGGCCGGCCTCATCGTCGGCCCGCACGATCCCACCGACCGCTTCACGTACTGGCCGCGGCGGTTCGCCGAGGGTGGCGACGTGCTCGCGCCCGGATCGCCCTCGCAGCCCGTGCAGTTCGTCGACGCGCGCGACCTCGGCGCGTTCCTCGTGCGACTTGCAGCCGATCGCACGGGCGGTGTCTTCAACGCCACCGGGCCGGCCGAGCCGCTCACGCTCGGCGAGGCGCTCGAGCGCATGGCCGGCGGCGCGCACCTCGTGTGGATGGACGACCAGCCGATCCTCGACGCCGGCGTGCAGCCGTGGACGGAGCTGCCGCTCTGGCTGCCCGGCACCGAGTACGCGGGCCTCTGCCTGGCCGACATCTCGCGCGCGCTCGCGGCTGGGCTCGCGTTCCGGCCGCTCGAGGAGACGGCGCGCGACACGCTCGCGTGGAGTCTCGAGGCCGGGGAGCAGCGGCCGACGCTCTCGCGCGAAAAGAGCGCGAGATCCTCGCCGGTGCCTGAGCTGTCGCAGAAGCTGGGCGCGAAGCCCGGCGCAGAGGTGCTCGTCTTCTTCACGACGCGCCGCGCGGAGCTCGAGCAGCGGTTCCCGGATCTGAAGGCGACGCTCGCGCCGGCGGACGGCCTGTGGATCGCGTGGCCGAAGAAGGCGTCGAAGCTCGACACGGATCTCGACTTCGACACCGTCCAGCGGATCGGGCTCGACAACGGCCTCGTCGACAACAAGAGCGCCTCGATCGACGAGCGCTGGCAAGCGCTCCGGTTCGTCTACCGGCTGCGCGACCGCTGAACCGCGTCCGCCCAGCGCGGATCGTCGCGACGGATGCGGTCCGGATTGCGCCCGCGGGCGTCGGCGATGGCGACCGTGAGACGCTGGAACATGACGATGTCGACCACCGGATGCCGGGTCGGGACGAGCGTGACGTCGCAGCCGAGCGCCTCCAGCCCCGCGACGGCGTCCTCGGCACGCGCGCCGTCGAGCACGAACGCGCGCACGGACTCGTCGATGGCCGCGAAGTAGCCATGCAGCAGCTGCTCGGTCTCGTACGCCTCCGCCGCGACCCAGGCGCCCTCGCGCAGCTTCAGCACCGCTTCGTGCGCCGTCGGCAGACCCGGCCCGGACCCGGCGACGAGGAAGCGCTCCTGCGCGCCGACGGCGGGAAGCTCCGCGGCAAGCGCGTCCCCGACCGCGGCCGGCAGCCAGGCGATGTCCTCGCCGCGCAACGCCGCGATCGCCGCGACCGCACACGTGTAGCTCGCCGTATGGCACCAGCTCTCCTCGATCGCGGGCGTGCACACGATCACCTCGTCGCACAGCTCGGCGATCGGCCCGTCCGGCTTGCCGGTGACGAGCCACTTCGGCCCGCGCCAAGCATGCGCGCCGCCTCGAGCGTCTGCTCCGTCTCGCCCTCGTGCGACACGAGCACGAGCAGATCGGCCTCGCGGTCGGGCGCGAGCACGAGCTCGAGCGCCTGCACCGCGTCTCCGCCGGTCATCGCGGCATGGAAGGACGTGCCGCAGCCCGTGAAGAGGACGCGGGCGCCGTCCGGGAAGCGGCGATCGGTCGGCACCTGCGCCAGCCATTCCGGCTGGGACGCGATCGCCGCCTTCGTCTGCTCTCCGGCCATAGGGCGTCTATACCATCGAATCGGGTGGAGGGGTATCCGTTCGTGCACCGCGAGACGGTGCGTTTTCGCGATCTCGACGGCATGGGCCACGTGAACAACGCGGTCTTCTCGACGTACCTCGAGCAGGCCCGGCTGGCGTGGTTCGGCGAGGACGAGGAGATGCCGCTACGCGACGTCATCCTCGCCCGAACGGAAATCGACTTCCGCGCCCAGGTCGGCGTCGGCGAGGTGGTCGACATCGGCGTGCGCCCCGTGCGGGTCGGGACGAAGAGCTTCGAGCTGGAGTACGAATTGCAGTCCGACGGACGCGTCGTCGCGGAGGCGAAGAGCGTCCTCGTCGGCTACGACTATGCGCGGGGCGAGAGCATTCCCGTGCCCGATCGCTGGAAGAGGAGACTGAGCGCATGAGCACGTTCGAGCGGCACGTCCTGGACAACGGCCTGCGGATCCTGACCGCGAACCTCCCGTACGCGCAGTCGGTGACGTGCATGGTCATGATCGCCGCCGGCTCGCGGTACGAGACGCCGGACACGAACGGCATCGCGCACTTCTCCGAGCACATGTTCTTCAAGGGGACGGAGCGGCGGCCGGACGCGCGCGCGATCGCCGGCGAGATCGACTCGATCGGCGGCGAGTTCAACGCGTTCACGAGCAAGGAGTCGACCGCGTACTTCGTCAGGTGCGCCGCGGATCATCGCGACGTCGCGCTCGACGTGCTCGTCGACATGCTGCGCAACTCGCGCTTCGACAGCGGGGAGATCGACCGCGAGAAGGGCGTCATCGTCGAGGAGATGAACATGTACTTCGACACGCCGCGCGACTACATCGGCGGCGTGTACGACGAGCTGCTGTACGGCGACCAGCCGCTCGGCTGGGACATCATCGGCAAGAAGGAGACCGTGCGCGCGGCGACGCGCGAGACGTTCATGGGGTATCTCGACCGGTGGTACCACCCGGAGCGCATGGTCGTCGGCATCGCCGGCCGCATCGGCGACGACGCGGTCGAGCGGGTGAGCGCGCTGCTCGGCGACCTGCCTGCCGCGCAGACGGGCGCGCCAGTCGCCGGTGCAGGGCTACATGAACGGACGCGTGAAGGTCTTCACGAAGGCGTCCGACCAGGCGCACGTCGTCGTCGGAGTTCCGAGCTATCCGCTCGAGCATCCCGACCGCTATGCGCTGCAGATGCTGGCCACCGTCCTCGGCGGCGGGATGTCCTCACGGCTCTTCACCGAGGTGCGCGAGCGCCGCGGGCTCGCCTATTACGTGTACGGCGTGAACCACAGCTACACCGATGCGGGATCGCTGTACTCGCAGGCGGGCGTCGACATCACCCGCATCGACGAGGCGCTGACGACGATCGCCACCGAGCTGAAGGGAATGGCTACCGCGCCCGTCCCCGCCGACGAGCTGGAGAAGGCGCGCAGCTTCTCGAAGGGCCGCTTCGTCCTCCAGCTCGAGAACCCGCAGGGCCTGATCAGCTTCGGGCTGCGCAAGGAAGTGCTCGAGGGACGCGCGCCCGATCCGGAGGAGGTGCTGGCCGGCATCTCCGCGGTGACCGCCGAGGACGTGCAGCGCGTCGCGCTGGATCTGCTCGCCGACGACAAGCTGCGGTTGGCAGTGATCGGCCCGTTCGACGACGCAGAGCAGGTTCGAGAAGCTGCTGTAGGTGTCTGACACCGCGACGCGGTGTCAGACACCGATAATTCGGCCTTGGTCGGCGGTCCAGTCAGCACCTGAGCCCGGAGCCGCCCGTCAGAGTGCTTTCAACCCGGCCGGGAAACGTGTGGAGCTTTCTTCTACACCAGTTCTCGGACGGGAAGCGATTCCCTACAGGGTGATATTTGCGAGATCGGCCTCGAGGAGGACGCGATCGTCCTCGTCGGCGATCTTCTCGCCCGCCGCGCGGGCGCGATCGAGCCACTCGCGCGCCGCACCCGCGTCGCCGGCGACCGCGTACGCGCGGGCCATCGCCTCGCAGGCGAAGGGGAGATCGAACTCCTCGATCTCGTCCGGCGCCGACTCGCACAGCTCGAGGCAGCGGCGTGCATGATGGAGCGCCGGCTCGGCGCGACCGAGCACCGCATAGACGCGCGAGCACTGCCATTCGCTGCGCGCCCGGTTCGCCACCGTGCCCGCCTGCATCCAGTGATAGGCGGATGCGTGCCGCGTGGACGAGCTCGTCGGGATCCCGGTCCGGCATCTCGAGCAGCGCCCACACGTGGTTGAACAGGGCGGCGGCGAGTTGCCGCCGCCCTGCTTCGTCGAGCTCTTCGGTCACTCGGCCTGGCCGAATGCCTTGATCTCGGCGATCTCCTGTTCCGAGAGCTCGCGCGGGACGTCGCCCCGCGCGACCTTCTCAGCACGGACGTGCTCGTTGATCTGGCTGACGATCTCCGGGTTCGCGAGCGTCGTCACGTCGCCGATGTCGGTGAAGTTCGAGATGCTCGCGATCACGCGGCGCATGATCTTTCCGGAGCGGGTCTTCGGCATGTCGGGCATGACCCAGACGTTCTTCGGGCGGGCGATCTTGCCGATTTCCTTCTCGATCTGGGCCGAGACCTTCTCCGCGACGCCGTCGCCGTCGCCGTAACCCGGCTTGAGCGAGACGTACATCTCGACAGCCCGGCCGCGCAGCTCGTCGATGACCGGCACCGCCGCCGCCTCGGCGACCTCCTCGACCTCGATCGCGGCCGACTCGAGCTCCTTCGTGCCCAGCCGGTGCCCGGCGACGTTGATGACGTCGTCGATCCGGCCGAGGATGCGGTAGTACCCGTCGGCCGCCTGCACGGCGCCGTCGCCGGCGAGGAACGGCCAGTCGTGCCAGTCGGTGCTCTTCGGATCGCGGTTGTACTTGGCGTAGTAGGTGTCGACGAACCGCTCGTCCTGGCCCCAGATGGTCAGCATGCGGCCCGGCCACGGGTTGCGCATGCAGATGTTGCCGGCCTTCCCGGAGCCCATCGCACCTCGTCGCCGTTCTCGTCGTAGATGACGCCGTAGAGCCCGAGCACTGTCGGGCCGCAGCTTCCGGGCTTCATCTTCTCGAGTCCCGGGAGCGTCGAGCCGAGGAAACCCCCGGTCTCGGTCAGCCACCACGTGTCGGTGATCGCCGCCTCGTCCTTGCCGACGGTGTGGAAGTACCAGCGCCAGACGTCGGGCTCGATCGGCTCACCGACCGTCGTCATCGTCTTGAAGTGGTAGTCGTACTTCGCCGGCTCGTCCGGGCCGAGCTTGCGCAGCATCCGGATCGTCGTCGGCGCGGTGTGGAAGATCTCCACGCCGAGCTTCTCCGCAATCCGCCACGGCCGTCCTGGGTCCGGGTACGTCGGAACGCCTTCGTACATGACGCTCGTCGTCCCGAGCGCAAGCGGGCCGTAGACGATGTAGCGAGTGCCCGGTGATCCAGCCGATGTCGGCGAAGCACCAGTACGTGTCGTCGGGATGGATGTCCTGGTAGTATTTCGTGGTGCCCGTGACGTAGGACGAGGTAGCCGCCGATCGAGTGCTGCGCGCCCTTCGGTCGGCCCGTGGTGCCGCTCGTGTACATGAGGAAGAGGGGGTCCTCCGCTCGCATCGACTCCGGCTCCACTTCCTGCCCCCGATACCGCTCCAGGAGCTCGTCGACGAAGAAGTCGCGCCCCTCGACCATCGGGCTCTCGGAGTGGTACTCGCCCGGATGTCGCCGGAAGACGAGCACCTTCTCGACCTCGGTCCCCTCCTTGCGAGCGGCCTCGATCGCCTCGTCCGCCTTCATCTTGTGGTCGATCAGCTCTCCGTTGCGATAGTAGGCGTCCATGGTGACGAGGACGGTGCTCCGCGCGTCAGCCATCCGGTGGCCGCACGCCGTACCGCTGAACCCGCCGAACACCTCCGAATGGATGGCGCCGATGCGGGCGCAGGCGAGCATGGCCACCGGCAGATCCGGGACCATCGGCAGATGGAACGTCACCCGGTCGCCCGTCTTGACGCCGGCGAAATCCTGCAGCAGTGCCGCGAACTCGTTGACGCGCCGGTGTAGCTCGGCGTAGGTGATCTCCTTCGTCTCGTGCTCTTCGAGCTCCGGCACCCAGATGATCGCGTTCTTGTCACCACGCGTCTGCAGGTGCCGGTCGACGCAGTTCACGCAGGCGTTGAGCTTGCCGCCGACCCACCATTTGAAGAAGGGCGGATTCGACGTGTCGAGGACCGTGTCCCACTTCCGGTCCCAGGTCAGTAGCTCCGCGTACTCGACGAAGCAGTCCGGGAACCGGTCCTCGGTGAAGCGCTCCCGGATCGCCGGGTCGTTCGCGTTCGCGACGGCGACGATGCGGGGCGGCGGCTCGTAGTACTCCTCCTCCCGCCAGTGGACTGCAATCTGCGCCTCGGAGACATCCTCCACGGCCACGACGGCTTACCTCCTCTTCAAGGACGACTCTCAGGTGACCGGCGAGCCCGCTTTCGGCGACGGGCTCGCCGGTTTGATCGCACCCCGAATCCTAGGTCAGGTCATCATCGGCTTGCCGACCGGGAGGACCACCCTGCCCGCCTGGTTGTTCCAGACGACGGCTGCGGACGTGTACCAGGCGACGGCGGCGGTGGCGATGCCCATCCAGCCGCCCGCGTGCAGCCACCACAGGTGCTTGCCGCCGTGTGGGCGGCGTTGAAGTTCCCGATCACGAGCAGGATCTCCGTGATCTCCAGCGACGAGGAACACGGCGAACACGGCCTTGTTCACCCGCATGCTCCCGATGAGCATGTACGTGTTGAACATCAAGAACGCGAACAGGAACCACGCGGCCGCGTTCGTCGAGGTCGCCGGCCTTGTAGCTGCCGAGGAAACCGTCGTCAGCGCGAGGATGACGAAGAGGCCGAAGCACATCCAGAAGGCGCCGTACGTCGAGAACGCGGTCGCGCCGAAGACGTTCCGGTTCCGGAACTCCCACATGCCGGCGCAGGAGCTGGGCCAGCCCGCCGTAGAAGATCGCGGGGCCGACCCAGATGAGATCGGGGATCCACGAGGCGTTGTGCCCGCTCAGCAGGAACGTCGTCAGAGCGAACCCTGCCAGTCCCAGCGCGGCCGGGTCGGCGACGGGTGTGCTCTCCACCACCGTGACGCCGGACCGCTCGGAGGTCATCGCGCTCATGCAGCCCTCCCTGTTGCTCGGCGCCGGCAGCACGACCCCCTCGGGCCGCCGTCGACGCCGAAGTGACATGCGGCACTTTCACGCATCCGCCGGACGCGCGTCAAGCGGATCCCGATGAAGCTTACGGCTCGAGGTCGTACGGGTACTGCGTGATCGTCTCGGCCCCGTCCTCGGTGACGAGGAGGATGTCCTCGAGACGCACGCCGCCGTAGCCGGCGCGGTACAGGCCGGGCTCGAGCGTGATCACGTCGCCCGGGACGAGGTCGTCGCCGACGACCGACAGCCGCGGGCGCTCGTGCACCTCGAGGCCGACGCCGTGGCCGAGCCCGTGGAAGAAGCCGCTGTCGAGCACCTCGCCCGGCTTCTTCGTCAACTGCGTCGGGTAGCCGTGCTCGGCGAAGAGGTCGCACGCGATCTGCATGAGGGCGCGGCCGTTCACGCCCGGCTTGGCCGCCGCGGTCGTGCGGTCGAGCGCCTCCTTGCACAGGCGGTGGTACTCGCGGATCTCGTCGGGGACGTCGCCGACGACGTACGTGCGCGTCATGTCGGTGTACACGGCGGTCTCCGTGTCGCGCGGCCAGAGGTCGAAGACGACCGCCTCGCCGGCCGAGATCGGGCCGGAGCCCATGTCGTGGCCGACCGCTCCCTGCGCGCCGTGCGCGACGATGAACTCGTCGGCGACTGTGCCGCGCTCGACGAAGACCTGCTGCATCTCCGCCTTGATTCGCTCGCACGTGAGTGGTTCGCCCCCGTGCTGGAGCACGCCGCCGGCGCCAGGCTGGGAATCGCGCAACATCGCGCGCGCGACGTCGAGCGCCTCCTCACATGCGCGCTGCGCCCGGCGGAGCCCGGCGACCTCGGTCGCGTTCTTCCGGCGCCGCCGGTCCTCGAACATCTCGCGCTCGACCCGGAGTGTGACGCCGTTCGCGCGCAGGTGGTCGGCGAGCTCGACGGGGAATTGCGGCGGCACGGCGGCCTCCGTGACGCCGATCTCGCGCAGCGCCCGCGTGTACACCTCGAGCATCGCCTCGACCGGCGGAGTGCCGCCGCGGAGGAGCTCGTCGATCCCGAACTGCTCGGGCGGCAGGAGGTCGATGTCGGGTGCGACGGCCGCGACGCGCTCGCGCTCGAACGCCGTGATCACGACCGAGCGGCGCCCGTCGTGCTCGACGTACAGGAACGGGTCCGGGATGTTGAGCGGCACCTCGTGCCGCATCGCCGGAGACCGGGAGGTGTCGGCGTGGATCAGAACGTCTGCCACGGACGCGCATCCTACGCGGGTAGAGTCAGGTCGTGGAGCCGCTGGATCGCGCACGCGAGCTCTTCGCCGCGTTCGAGGCGCAGTTGCGCTCGGAGATGCCCGCCGGGGCGGACGTCTTCGACGCGCACACGCATCTGGGCGACGACATCGACGGCATGGTCGGCCGCTACGAGGAGCTCGAGGCGATGCTCGACCGGTACGGGATCTCGCGCTGTTTCGTGTTCTGCCTGGACGAGCCCGACCGGCACCCGGGCTTCCGCGCCGGGAACGACCGCACGCTCGCCTTCGCCGAGCGGTCGCAGGGCCGCATGATCCCGTTCGTCCGGCTCGACCTGAGCGAGGACCCGATCGCGGAGGCGGAGCGGTGCCTCGACCGCGGCGCACGTGGGATCAAGCTGCACCCGCGCGCGCAGAAGTTCCTCCTCGACGACGAGCGCCTCGCGCCCGTCTTCGCGGTCGCGGCGGAGCGGCGCGTACCGATCCTCATCCACGGCGGCCGCGGCCTGCCGCCGATCGCGGACAACCTGCTCCGGCTCGTGGACGCCTATCCCGACGCGCAGCTGATCATCGCGCACGCCGGCATCGCCGACCTCTCCGGCCTCGCAGGGCACTTCGCCGGCAAAGCGGGCGTGTTCTTCGACACGTCGGTGTGGAGCGCGATCGACCTGCTCGGCTTCTTCCATCTCGTGCCGCCGGAGCAGGTCGTCTATGCGTCCGACTACCCGTACGGCTCGCAGCCGAACTCGCTCCTCATCTCGCTGCGCACCGCGCGCGCCTCGGGGCTGACCGAGCCGCAGGTCCGGACATGCTCTCGGGGAATGCGACGCGCATCGCCGACGGCGCGCCGCCGCTCGAGCCGTCGTCGACCGCAGGGGTCGGCGACGCTGTCGCAGCCGATGCCGCTCGCGCGCATCCACCAGTACCTGTCGATGGCGCTCCCGCTGCTCTTCATCCGCCAGCAGGACTCGTTCGGCGCGCTCGGCCTCGCATTGAACGCGACGCAGGAGGGCAACGGACATGCCGAAGACCTGATCCAGATCCGCGAGCTGCTCCTCGCCGCGCGCGAGCTGTGGCGCGTACTGCCCGAGGCCGAGGACGAGATCGAGGCGCGGGACGTCGCGCGCACGACCTCGCGCCTCATCCATCTCGCGGACATCCTCGCCCTGACCTCGAATGCCTGAGCTGCGTCTCACCGTCAACGGCGACGAGCACCGGCTCGACGCTCCGATCGGCACGAGCCTCGCACACGTCCTGCGCGAGGAGCTCGGACTGATCGGGACGAAGATCGCGTGCAACGAAGGCCACTGCGGTGCGTGCACGGTGCAGGTCGACGGCGATGCCGGTGCTCTCGTGCATCACGCTCGCGCACGCCGTCGATGGCGACGTCACGACGATCGAGGGGCTGCGCGACCATCCGCTCGTCGAGGCGTTCGTCCGTGCCGACGCGGTGCAGTGCGGCTTCTGCACGCCGGGCCAGGTCGTCTCCGCAGCCGCGCTCGTCGCGGCGACGCCGGAGCCGACGACGGAAGAGATACGCCACGCGATGGCGGGGAACATCTGTCGCTGCGGCACGTATCCGAAGATCGAGGAGGCGATCCTGCATTGGCGCGACTGATCCGCACCGAGAAAGAGGTCGAAGGCAACTTCGAGGAGGTCTGGCTCGTCGTCGAGGAGGATCCGCTGCAGCAGTGGCCGGCGGGACCGCTCGACGTCGTCGGCCGGCCGGCCGTGCGGAAGGACGCGCGCGGAGCGCGTGCGCGGCGAGGCGCGCTTCACGGCGGACATCCGGCTTCCCGGGATGTTGCACGCCGCGGTCCTGCGGTCGCCGTACGCGCACGCGCGCGTGAAGTCGATCGATCTCGCGCCTGCGCTCGGGCTTCCGGGCGTGCACGGCGCGGTCGGGCCGGGCGAGGCGCCCGGGCTCGAGCACGAGGCCGGCTACTCGGGCGCGCCCGTCGCCGCGGTGGCGGCCGAGACTTTCGGCCAGGCGCGCGCCGCGCTGGACGCGATCGCGATCGAGTGGGAGCTGCTGGAGGCCGTCCTCGACCCGGAGGAGGCGGTCGAGCGCGGCGCCGTGCACGGTGAGGCGGAGCGGTACGAGCGAGGCGACTTCGAGCGCGCCGTCGCGGAGGCCGACGTCGTCGTCGAGGGGACGTACCGCACACAGGTCGTCCTGCACAACTCGATGGAGACGCACCAGTCCGTGTGCGAGTGGGTCGGCGACCGGCTCGACATCTACACGTCGACGCAGTACGTCTGGGGTGTGCGCAACGAGGTGGCACGGGAGCTCGGGCTCGCGCCCGACCGGGTGCGCGTCGTCTGCGAGTACATGGGCGGCGGCTTCGGCTCGAAGAACTCCGCGGGCGAGTACACGTTCGTCGCAGCCGAGCTCGCGCGCCGGACCGGGCGGCCCGTCCGCTGCGCGCTCACGCGCCGCGAGGAGAACGTCGCCGCCGGAAATCGCAATGCGACGATCCAGCGGCTCACCGCTGCCGCACGGAGTGACGGGACCATCGTTGCCCTCGGCGGCGACTATGTGAACGCGCTCGGCTGGGGCGGCTGGTCGGCGTCGACGGAAGGCCCGATGAAGATGCTGTACGCGTGCGACAACGTGCGCACGGTGCGGCACACGGCGAAGATCAACACGCCGCCGATGAAGGCCTTCCGCGCGCCCGGCTTCGTCGAGGGGACGTTCGGGCTCGAGTGCCTGATCGACCAGCTGGCCCGCGCCCTCGACGTCGACCCGCTCGAGCTGCGCCGCCAGAACTACGCGTCGTCGAACGACGGCACGCCGTTCTCCTCGAAGAACCTCGAGCAGTGCTACGAGCGCGCACAGAAGCACTGGGACCGGCGCGACGAGGTGCGCGCGCGCTCGGATGCGACGTGGAAGCGCGGCGTCGGCATGGCGAGCCAGATCTGGTACGGCGGGGGCGGCCCACCGTCGTACGCGTGGACGCGCGTCGGCTCCGACGGGCGCATCGCCGTCGTCACGGCGATGCAGGACATCGGCACGGGCACGCGGACTGCGATGGCGCAGATCGCCGCGGAGGAATTCGGCGTCCCGCTCGAGCGCGTCGAGGTGATGGTCGGCGACACCTCCCGCGGCCCGTACGCGACGCTGTCGGCCGGCTCGTCCACGACGCCGTCGATGGGGCCGGCCGTTCGCGCCGCCGCTGCGGACGCGAAGCGGCAGGTGCTCGAGATCGCGGCGCAGCGGTACGACCTCGAGGAGCGCATCCTCGACATCCGCGACGGCCGCATCGTGTCGGCGGACGGCAACCTGTCGGTCGCGCTGGACGAGTTCCTCGAGATGCTCGGGAACGCGCAGATCCTCGGCAAGGGCGCGCGCGGCCCGAATCCGACCGGGATGAGCGTGCTCACGTTCGGCGTGCACGTCGTCGAGGCGGCGGTGGACGTCGAGACGGGCGAGGTGCGGGTCGAGCGCGTCGCCGCGATCCACGACGTCGGGCGCATCATCAACCCGCTCGGAGCGGAGAGCCAGGTGGAGGGCGGAGTCATCCAGGGCATCGGCCACACGCTCTCCGAGGCGCGGCTGATGGACCAGGAAACGGGACGCATCTTGACGACGACGCTCGACGCATACCGCATGCCGACGATCGCCGACGTGCCCGAGATCGTGTGCGAGTTCATCGACGAGCCGGACGAGCATCTGACGAATCTCGGATCGAAGGGGCTCGGCGAGCCGCCGATCGTGCCGATCGCCGCCGCGATTGCGAACGCGATCCGCGACGCGACCGGCGCGGACGTGCACGAACTGCCCATCTCGCGCGAGGAGATGCTGCGCGCTCTGCGTGAAGCGAAAGAGCGGGAAAGGTTCTCCGGTGTCAGACACCGAACCCCGGTGTCTGACACCGGCGACGATGGATCTCCTGCGGCCGTCTAGCCTCGCCGAGATCGACGGCGGGCTCTTCGTCCACGGCGGCACCGAGGTGGTGCCGCTGCTGCGGGACGGGATCCTGCACGCGGAGACGCTCGTCGACGTCCGGGACGTCGTGCCGAAGGGGATCGAGGGCGGCCGCATCGGTGCCGGGACGACGCTCGCCGAGCTGGAGGCGAGCCCGCACATCCCCGGCGCGCTCCGCGAGGCGTGCCGGCTGGCCGCCTCACCGCAGCTCCGGAACATGGGCTCGCTCGGCGGGAACCTCCTCCAGTCCACGCGCTGCTGGTACTGGCGGCTGAAGTACCCCTGCCGGCTGCACGGCGGCGACCGCTGCCACGCGGCGGAGGGCGAGCATCGCGAGCACGCGATCTTCGCGAACGACTTCTGCGCGTCGGCGCATCCCTCCGACGTCGCCGCCGCATTGCTCGCGCTCGACGCGCGCGTGCGGACGAGCCGCCGGGAGCTCGGGCTCGCGGAGCTGTACCGCCTGCCCGACGAGGCCGATCGGCGGACGACGACGCTCGAGCCGGGCGAAGTGATCCTCGAAGTCGAGCTCCCTCCGTCGGAGGCAAGCGTCTACCTCAAGGCGATGGACCGGAAGCGGTGGGCCTTCCCGCAGGTCGGCGTCGCCGCGGCCCGCACCGGCGGCGGGACGCGCATCGCGCTCGCCGGCGTCGCGCCCATTCCCTGGCTCCTGGCCGGGCCGGAGGACGTGGACGGGGCGACGCCCCTTCCGCGGACGGCGTGGAAGGTCGACGTCGCCCGGGCGCTCGTCCGGCGCGCGCTCGCAGAGCTCGCCTGACCTGCGATAAAGTCCGCGGCCCACGATGCGGACGAGACTGTTGATCCTGCTCGGCGTGGCTGCGGTGGCCTGCTCGGTGGCGGTGGCTGCGGGCGCGCGCAGCGACCGGAGCGCGACTTTGATCGTCCCGCATCTGCCGGCGCTCCCGGCGACCGGACGGCTCGCCTCGAACCGCTGCCCGATCCCGTCGCGGTTCCGGCCCGCGTTCACGAGCGCGGCCAACGACACCGGCTTCCAGCTCTCCATGCTCGTCGCGGTGGCGCAGGTCGAGTCGCGCTTCGTCTCGACCGCGGTGTCGACGCAGGACGCGCGCGGGTTGCTTCAGGTGATGCCCGCCACCGGCGCGTCGTTGAAGCTCAACGTGAACGATCCGACCACGAACGTCCTCGCCGGTGCGCGCTACCTGCGGCTGCTGCTCGACCGCTACAACCGGACGGATCTCGCGCTCGCCGCCTACAACGCCGGGCCGACGAGGATCGATGCGAATCACGACGTTCTCGGCCCCATCAGCATGCGCTACGTCGCCAACGTCGAGGCCCGCTGGGCCGCGTTGGCGGGTTGCAGCTGATCCACGCGGTCGTCCTCGCCGCCGGCGCGTCGGCGCGCTACGGCACGGCGCCGCCGAAGCAGCAAGTGCTGCTGCCGCGCGTGCTCGCCGCGCTGCGCGCGAGCGCGGCGATCGACGACGTCGTCGTCGTGACCGGTGCGCACGAGCTCGAGACCGACGCACGCACGGTTCGCTGTCCCGACTGGGAGCTGGGGCAGGGAGCGTCGCTGCGCTGCGGGCTCGCTGCGCTTCCCGCAGACGTCGAGGCCGCCGTCGTCGTCCTCGCCGATGGGCCCGAGCTCGATCCGCGCGCGGTCGACCGCGTGGTCGAGTCATGGCGAACGGAAGGCGGGGACGTCGTCGCCGCGTCGTACGGCGGCGTGCGACTCCATCCCGTCGTGCTCGCGCGCGCGGCCTGGCCGCTCGTGCCCGACGAAGGCGCACGGTCGCTTCCCGCACGGCTCGTCGCCTGCGACGACCTGACGCCGCCCGGCGACGTCGATGAGCAGCTTTAGGCCGAAAGCGCGAACCACGAGCCCGGACGGGCGCGAGTGGGAGATCTACGCGTACCGGAAGCGCGCCCCTGCGCCGCCGGGCCGATTTCGTCGCATCCGCCGGCTGTTCGCCCGGCGCTCGGGCGACTGGACGATCGAGGCCTCGAGCTGGGCGCCGTACCCGATCACGCACCGGTGGTCGACCACGCCGGAGCTGCGCGGACAGGTGCTCGCCTCCGTCGAAGGACAGCTCGCGCGCGGGGAATCGCCGCAGCCGCGCAACGCGAAGCAGCTTCTTGAACTAGTTCAGCGGAATGCGCAGCGCCGCGAGCTTCAGCTTCAGCTCCGCCGGCATCGGCTCGCTCACGGCCGTGCGCACGTAGACGCGAAGGCTTTGCTCGAAGCGGTAACGCTTCCGACACCATTCGCACTCGTCGAGATGATGCTCCGCCTCGCGCATCTCATCGTCGTTGAGGGTGTGGTCGAGGTACGGCTGCATCATCTCTTCGCAATGCGCACACGGGTCGTCGTTGTGGCCCATCATGAACCCTCCTCCTGCACATATTCGGCCAGCTCGCGCTTCAGGATGCGGCGTCCTCGGTGCAGCCGCGACATCACCGTCCCGATCGGGATGTCGAGGATCTGCGCCGCGTCCTGGTAGCTGAAGTCGCCGATGTCGACCAGCACGATCACGTCGCGGAAGTCATGCGGCACCGACGCGAGCGCTTCGACGATGTCGTCCTGCGAGAGCCGTTCGACCACGCGCTCTTCGTCGCTCGGCCCGCCGTCGGACTCGGTCAGCCGGTCGTAGAGGTAGTAGTCGTTCGCCTCCAGACCCTGCGTCGGCGGCGTGCGCTGCGCGCGGCGGCCCCGATCGATGTTCAAGTTCGTGAGGATGCGCAGCAGCCACGCGCGCAAGTTCGTGCCGGGCTGGTACGAACGCCAGCTCCGGAACGCGCGCGCGTACGTCTCCTGGACGAGATCGTCCGCCTCCTCGCGCGATCCGGCGAGGTGCCGCGCAACGCGGTACACCTGATCCGAGAGCGCGAGCGCCTCTTCTTCGAAGCGGACCCGGTCGCGCGCCTCCGCGGCGAGCCGCGTCGCGTCGGGAGGTGCCTCAGCCATCGCGGCCACCCTACCAGTGCTCATTCAGGGGCTAACGAGCGGCGGCGGCGGCCGATTCCCGAAAACCGGCCTTGCCGAGCGCCGAGAGGAGGTCCTCGCGGCTCGTCTGCTCGTCGTCCCACGAGAGCGTGACCTGGCCCATGAGGTTCGCGTTCGCGGCCTCGAGCCCGGTGTGTCCGGTGAGTGCGGCGGCGAGTCGCGCGACGCAGCGCTCGCAGCGAATGCCCGTCACCTGGAGTGTCTCGTCTGCGTTGCCATGCGATCAGCCTATCGACCGGCCTACGAGGTCCGCGGCGACCGACTCGATGCCTGCCGCGGCGGCGATCTCGAGCTGCTGCAGCGCCTCCGGCTCGGGGGGCTCGCCGCCGAGCAGCTCCAGAGCGAGCAACCGTGCGGGGACGAGACGATCGCCGTCCGGATGGATGAGCTCGGCCTCGAGCCCGAGCCGCGCTGCCGCCCAGCGGTTCTGCAGGTAGTCGCCGCGGTCCGCGGCGCCCGTCCCGCGGCTCGGTGCGCGCGCGACGAGCGCGACCATGGCCTCCGCGAGGAGCGCCGTCCGGTCGAGCGCGGTCGGCTGGTCGGCGATGCGGATCTCGAGCGTCCCGAAGCGTGGATGCGGACGAACGTCCCACCAGATCTGCGTGTACTCGGAGAACAGGCCGAGACGCATGAAGCGCTCCACCCAGGCCTCCCACGCGGCGTACGAGCCGAACGTCGGTGGAGCTCCGGAGCGTGGAAGCTCGGCGAGCACGGAGGCCCGGTTCGAGAGCATGCCCGTGTCGACGCCTTCCGCGAACGGCGAGTTCGCCGAGAGGGCGAGCACGACGGGCAGCCACGGCAGCACGGCCTCGAGCCGCTCGTAGCATCCGTCCGCGCTCTCGACGCCGACGTGCACGTGCAAGCCGTTCACGCCCTGGCGTCGTGCGGCGTAGCCGACGTCTCGCATCATCGCGAGGTAGCGCTCCTCCTGGACGACCGGCAGCGAGTCGTACGTCGCCGTCGGATGCGCACCGGCGCCCGCGATGGCGAGCCCGTTCGCGGCCGCGATCCGAGCAGCCGCGGCGCGCAACGCACGCAGGCTCTCGACCGCGGTCGCCACATCCGGGCAGACGCCGGTGTTGAGCTCGACCACGGACGCGTGCAGCTCCGTCTTCAAGCGGCCCGGGAGGCCGAGATCGCTCGACTCGCGGACGAGCACGTCCACCGCGGCAGTGGGGAGAAGCGTCTCGGCGTCGAGGATCATGAGCTCCTCCTCGATGCCGACGCTCAGCGGCGCCGACTCGCCGAAGTGCGACTCGATCACGCCCGCCTACTTGCGGATGCCGTGCACCGGGCGACCTGCGGCTTCCCACGCGTAGTACGACGCGCTCGGCCCGAACGTGGACTCGTAGTTGACGACGCGCGGGTTGCGCCCGACCTCCTTCGCGCGCCCTGCGTGGCGCAGCAGATTCGGGTCGTCGCGCTCCTGCCAGACGAGCACGAGGTGCGCAGCGGTCATGAACTCCGCGACGTACGAGCAGCCGGGCGCAGGACACGGGAACGGATTCGTGCGCACGCAGTACCAACCCGCATGGTCGCCGTCCTCCTCGCCGGTCCAGAGCTCCTCGTCCTGAAGCGGCTCGATCTCGTCGGCAATGTGAATGCGGCCATGCCGCATCTCCTCCCGCTCCACAGCGTCGAAGGGTAGCGCCGGTCTGCAAGCGCCCGTCAAGGCGACGCGCAGAACCAAACCATCGCTCAGACCACTAAGAGGACGCGGGCTCGGCCGCGTCCGCTCCGCGAAGCGGAACCTCAGTCGCGGACGCAAGTTTGCGACTGAGAGTCGGGGGCCCCGGGCAGGCGGTCGGGGCCCCCGTCTCATGCTCCCGTCGGTCGCGCTGGCCTGCGACCGTTGCGGGAGCCGGCCCCCAGGGGTGCGGGGCCGGACTGAAGGGCGGTCAGCATCGCGGGGTGAGCGGCTGCCGCCCGAGCTTCACGTTCAAGGTCATGTGCTTGTCGCCGCGGACGACCTCGAGCTGCACCGACTCGCCGGGCTTCTTCTGCGAGACGATCTGCCGCAGCATGTCGACGGATCCGATCGCGGAGCCGTCGGCCTTGACGATGATGTCGCCGCCCAAGCGGCCACGTGTCGCCGGCGACGGTCACCTGCTGCGTCGCGCCGTGCAGGCCGGCTTTCGACGCGCCGGTGTCCTTGCACACGCTGCTGACGAGCAGACCGTGGCTGACCGGCAGGCGGAAGAGCTGCGCGACCGCCGGCGTGATCGCACGCGCCTGCACGCCGACGAACGGGTGCACGACGTGGCCGCTCGCGATCAGCTGCGCCACGACGGACTCGACGGTGTTCACCGGGATGGCGAAGCCGATGCCGATGTTGCCGTCGCTCGCGCCGGAGGTCTGGATCTGCGAGGTGACGCCGATCACCTGGCCGTTCGCGTCCAGCAGCGGCCCGCCGGAGTTGCCGTGATTGAGCGCGGCGTCCGTCTGGATGGCGTGGTCGATCGGAGCGCCGTTCGGCGCGTAGATGCGCCGCTCGAGCGCGCTGACGATGCCCGATGTGATCGACCGGTCCTCACCGAGCGGATTGCCGATGGCGACGACCGAGTCGCCCACACGGACGAGGTCGGAGTCGCCGAGCGCCAGCGGCGTCAGCGCGCGCGAGCTCACGTGCACCTGCAAGACGGCGATATCGGTGGAGGGATCGCGTCCGATCACGCGCGCCGGCAGCCGCTCCTGGTTGGAGAAGCTGACCTCGACGCGACTCGCTCCCTGCACGACGTGGTAGTTGGTGACGATGTGACCGGCCTTGTCGAGGACGAAGCCGGAGCCGAGCGCCTGTTGCGTCTGCGTCGTCGCGCCGCCGAACCCGAATGGATCGAGGAACGGATCCGGCTGCGTGGTGACGCGGCTCGTCGCCGTCACCTGCACGACGCCCGGCGCGTCGCGGACATAGATGTCGTGGATCGTCAGCGGCGACGTCGTGTGCGCGAACGACGCGGCTTCCGGCTCGGATGCGACCGCCGGTGCGGCGATCTCACGGACGGTCGTCGTCGAGCGGCCGAGCGCTCCCGACGCGGCCGCGGCGCCGAGCGTGACGGCAGCGCCGACGGCGCCTGCCGCGGCCAGCATCCCGAGCGTGCGCACGCGATTCCGCACGCATCCTGTCTACCAACGCGCGCGTTGCGTGCCGGTTGCGGCGCGTTAAGCCTGCGTTAAGCGGGGAGGCCGCCCGGCGTGGCGGTGCTGCGCAGCGCCTTCGCGCTCGCCTCCGCTGCGTGCAGGACGAAGCGCTCCTGCGCCGCGCCGGAGACGCTGCTGTCCGCGTAGCTGTAGACGCCGGAGAGCACGTGCCCAGCCGCTGGTAGATGGCGAAGCGGATCGCGCTCACGGGCTTCCCATTGATCTTTCCGGACACGTCTATTCGCAGAGCGAGGGAGCCATGCAGAGCTTCGAGTCGGCGATCCGCGTGATCTTGTACCGAAGCGGCGGCTGGCCCTCGAACGCGATCGGCTTCGGCGGGGCAGGTGGCCGCGTGCTGCGCGACCTCGTGCATCGCCTTGGCGCAGCGCCGGGCGCTTGTACGTGACCACCTCGTTGGAGAGCGCGAGCTTCGCGTTCTGCTTCCGGTAGTCGACCTGGAGCCTGGCGGTGCGCAGTGTCTCGCTCGGGTAGTTCTTCGTGCCGCAGAGGTCGAGCGTGCGCTGCCGGTCGCCTCTAGTCCGTCGCTGCGCAATGCGCGATCGACGTAGCCGGGGCCGACCGCACTCGGCTTGAGGATGAGCTTGGCCAGGATTCGGCTGCGAAGCGAGAGCGGCGGCGGCGAGTGCGAGCACGACGACCGGCATGCCTACAGGGTACGCGGTCCGGGGCCGTTTTCGGAAGGCCAGCCCTCGGGTACGGGTCATCCATGAGACATCTACGCAACATCCGGATCAGGCCCGGGACGGTGCTCGCTGCGGCCGCACTGTTCCTCGCCCTCGGCGGCGTGAGCTACGCCGCGACGACCCTCCCGCGCAACAGCGTCACCACCGTTCAGGTGAAGGACCACTCGCTCCTCGCGAAGGACTTCGCACGCGGGCAGATCCCGCGCGGCCCCGCAGGCCCGGCAGGGGCAGCAGGCCCAGCGGGTCCCGCAGGGCCCGCCGGCCCGGCCGGCCCCGGCGGTTCGGCGGCGGCCTCCCAGTGGATCCTCGTCAACCCGAACGGGTCGATCGCCGCGCAGTCGGGCGGCCTCTCCATCACGACGCACACGACCGGCACGTACATCGTCAGCTTCGGAGCCGCCGTGGACTCGAAGCTCATCCTGGCGAGCCCCGGGGTCGCCAACGACAACGCACCCCGTGGTGAAGTCATCGCCGGGCCGTGCGGCGGAACTGCCACCGGCGAAACGTGCACGACCGGCAACGATACGAGCCACGTGATCGTGCAGACGTACAACGGGGCCAATACGGCCTTGGCCGATCATTCGTTTTATCTTGCCGTCTTCGGCTAGCAGTGCTCGGAGGGCGGCCGCCGGACGGCGGCCGCCCTCTGCTTGAATCGGGGTATGGCAACACTCAGCGTCGGCGATAGCAGCTACGAGATCCACCGCCTCGACGCGGACGCCGCCCGCCTTCCCTACACGCTCCGGATCCTGCTCGAGAACGTGCTGCGGAACGGCAGCGATCCCGCGCCGATCCTGAACTGGGTCGCCGACGCCGAGCCCGCGCACGAGATCTCGTTCATGCCCGCGCGAGTGCTCCTGCAGGACTTCACCGGCGTCCCTGCGATCGTCGACCTCGCGGCGATGCGCGACGCGATGCGTGCGCAGGGCGGCGACCCGGCAAAGATCAATCCGCTCATCCCGGCCGAGCTCGTCATCGACCACTCAGTGCAGGTGGACGCGTTCGCGTCGCGACTGGCGATGGGACGCAACGTCGAGCTCGAGTTCGAGCGCAACCGCGAGCGGTACGCATTCCTGCGCTGGGGCCAGCAGGCGTTCGACACGCTGAAGGTCGTCCCGCCGAACACGGGTATCTGCCACCAGGTCAACCTCGAGTACCTCGCCCGCGTCGTGGAGACGCGCGACGGCGTTGCGTTTCCCGACACGCTCGTCGGGACGGACTCGCACACAACGATGGTCAACGGGCTCGGCGTGCTCGGCTGGGGCGTCGGCGGGATCGAAGCGGAGGCGGCGATGCTCGGCGAAGCGCTGTCGATGCTCGTCCCGCAGGTCGTCGGCTTCCGGCTCGACGGGGCGCTCCGCGACGGCGCAACGGCGACGGACCTCGTCCTGACCGTGACGCAGATGCTGCGCAGCACCGGCGTCGTCGGGAAGCTCGTCGAGTACTTCGGCCCGGGAGTGCCCTCGCTCGCGCTCGCCGACCGCGCGACGCTCGGGAACATGAGCCCCGAGTACGGCGCAACGTGCGGCTTCTTCCCCGTCGACGACGTGACGCTCGAGTACATGCGCCTCACCGGCCGCCCGGAATGGCGCGTCGCGCTCGTCGAGGCGTACTGCAAGGAGAACATGCTCTGGCACGAGCCGCACGAGCATCCCGAGTACTCACAGGTGGTCGAGCTCGACCTCGACGACGTCGAGCCCTCGCTCGCGGGCCCGCGCCGGCCGCAGGACCGGGTGCCGCTCGCGAACGCGAAGGAGGCCTTCATCGAGTCGCTCGGCACCTTCGGGGTCGACTACACCAACGGCTCGTACGACAAGGAGATGGCGGACTCGTTCCCGGCGAGCGACCCGCCGACCTACGACGGAGCAGACGCGACGGATCCCGTCCCGGTGGCGACGGCGACGCTGGAGAAGAAGCGTGTGCCGGTCGCCGGCGAGGACTACGCGCTCGAGCACGGGTCGGTCGTGATCGCCGCCATCACCTCATGCACGAACACGTCGAACCCCTCCGTCATGCTCGCCGCCGGCCTGCTCGCGAAGAAGGCGGTCGAGCGCGGCCTGACGCGCAAGCCGTGGGTGAAGTCGTCGCTCGCACCGGGATCGAAGGTGGTCACCGAGTACTACGAGCGCGCCGGCCTCGACAAGTACCTGGACGAGCTCGGCTTCAACACCGTCGGCTACGGCTGCACGACGTGCATCGGCAACTCGGGCCCGCTGCCGGAAGAGATCTCCGCAGCGGTGAGCGAGGGCGACCTCGTCGTCTGCGCGGTGCTGTCCGGGAACCGCAACTTCGAAGCGCGGATCCACGGCGAGGTGAAGGCGAACTACCTCGCGTCGCCACCGCTCGTCGTCGCGTACGCGCTCGCCGGGCGCATGGACATCGACCTCGTCAACGAGCCGATCGAGGGCGACGTCTATCTGCGCGACCTCTGGCCGAGCCGGGCGGAGATCGACGCCGCCATCGCCGGCTCGGTCGACGGCGAGATGTTCACGCGCACGTATGCGGACGTGTACACGGGCGACGACCGGTGGCGCGCGCTCGAGATTCCCGACGGAGATCTCTACGACTGGGACCCCGACTCGACGTACGTTCGCCTGCCGCCGTATTTCGACGGGATGCCCGCCGGGCCGGCGCCCGTCGAGGACGTCCACGGAGCGCGGTGCCTCGTCATGCTCGGCGACTCGGTCACGACCGACCACATCTCCCCCGCCGGCGCGATCCGCCCCGACTCGCCTGCCGGGCAGTACCTGACGGAGCACGGCGTCGAGCGGCGTGACTTCAACTCCTACGGCTCACGGCGGGGAAACCACGAGGTGATGGTGCGCGGGACGTTCGCGAACGTCAGACTCCGCAACCAGCTCGTCGGGGGCAGCGAAGGAACGTGGACGGCGCACCTGCCCGACGGCGAGGAGATGACGATCTACGACGCGGCGATGCGGTACCGCGACGAAGGCGTCCCCACGATCGTGCTCGCGGGCAAGGAGTACGGATCTGGCTCGTCGCGCGACTGGGCCGCGAAGGGGCCGAACCTGCTCGGCGTGCGCGCCGCGATCGCGGAGTCGTACGAGCGCATCCACCGCTCGAACCTCCTGATGATGGGCGTCCTCCCACTGCAGTTCGTGGACGGCGAAAACCGCGCGTCGCTCGGCCTCACCGGACGGGAGGCGTTCTCCATCGTCGGCATCGACAATGCCGAAGCCACCGAAGTGACGGTGCGCGCCGACGACAAGGAGTTCCGCGCCCGCGTCCGGCTGGACACGCCGCGCGAGCGTGAATACTTGAGGCATGGCGGCATCCTCCAGTTCGTCCTCCGCCGGCTCCTCGCGGGCTGACGAGCTGTGGCGCCGCGTCGGCGAGGCCGTCGGGCCTGCCGGCGAGTCGACGCCGCTGCTCGAGAAGGTGCGCGAGCACGCGTGGCGGATCACCGACGCGGACATCGTCGGGCTCGACGCTGACGCGCTCTACGAAGCGGTGCTCCCCGTCGCGTTCGCGGTGGCGGACGAGAAGCGGCGACGCGCATGCGAGGCCATCGATGAGGGTTGAGCTACAGCACTCGCCGGAGATGGCAGCGCGCATCGAAGAGCTGCGCGCGCGCGACGGCTACGTCTCCGACATCTCGCTCGCGCTGCGGTTCCGGCCCGAGCTGTTCGGCGAGCCGATCGCCGCGTACTTCCAGGAGGTGATGAAAGGCCCGTCGGACTGGAGCGAAGCGGAGCGCGAGCTGTTCGCCGCGTTCGTCTCCAAGCTGAACCAGTGTCCCTTCTGACTCGAGGCCCACGGCGCGGTCGCGTCGTACGCCTTCGGTGACTTGGCCCTCGTCGACGCGATTCTCGACGACTACGAGACCGCTCCGATCGACGAGCGGCTGCGCGCGGCGCTCCACTTCCTCGCGACGCTCGATCCCGCGCGCGCTCTCGCGGCCGGCGTCTCACGCCAAGCACTCCGCGATGCCGCCGACGTGCAGGCGGGGTTCGAGCTGATCACCCGCTTCGCGGACGCGATCGGCGCGACGCCGCATTCGGAGGCCGGCCTGACGCGCGAGCAGGCGATCGCGCACGAGGGCCGGTTCTTCGAAGAGGGCTACGCGTAGCCTTCCGCCGATGCGCGACACGACACCGAGCTGGGGCGTCGACCCGGTGCCGGAGCGGCTGCACGTGCTCAGCGGTCTCGACTCGACGCTCCTGTGGGGCAACCTCTCGGTCTCGCTGCTCGTCATCGTCATCGGCGCGCTGCTCGTCCCGGCGCTCTCGCTGCGCGACGCGCTCCTTGCCATCCTCGTCGGAGCTGTCGTGGGCAACACGCTCCTCGGCGTCGCCGCGCTCATCGGCGCCGACGCGCGCGTGCCGGGGATGGTGCTGCTGCGCGCGCCGCTCGGCCGGCGCGGCTCGTACCTGCCGACGGGCCTCAACGTCGCGCAGAACGTCGGCTGGTCGACGTTCGAGCTGATCATCATCGCCACCGCGGCGGGGGCGCTCTCGCAGCACCTCGTCCACTGGCAGGGGCGCTGGTTCTGGACGCTCGTGTTCGGCGCGCTGAGCTGGGGCCTCGGGATGCTCGGCCCGATCGGCTTCGTCCGCCGCTACCTGCGCAAGTTCGCCTCGTGGGCGCTGCTCTTCTCGATGGCGTACCTCACGTACTGGGCGATCTCGAAGTCGCACCTGCACGCGTTCTGGGCGGCGCCTGGCAAGGGCGGCTTCCCCTCTTTCGGGCAGGCGGTCGACCTCGTCATCGGCAGCGTCGTGTCGTGGACGCCGCTCGCGGCCGACTACACGCGATTCGCACGCACGCGGCGGGGCGCGGCGTTCGGCGCCGGCTTCGGCTATCTCGTCCCCACGATCTGGTGCATCGGCCTCGGGATCCTGATCGTGCTCGCACGCGGCGTCTCCGACGCGCAGGCGCTACCGGCGGCGGTGGCGGCGTCCGGCGGGATCGCGTTCGTCGCGCTCGCCGCGATCACCATCGACGAGAGCGAGAAGGCGTTCGCCGACATCTACTCCACGGCCGTCTCGCTCCAGAACTTCCTGCCTCGCATGTCGCAACGGCTTCTGATCACGCTCGTGTCCGCGCTCGCGACGGGGCTCGCGCTCGCGCTGAACCTCGGCAACTACCAGAACTTCCTTTACCTCCTCGGCTCCTTCTTCGTGCCGCTGTTCGGCGTGCTCGTCGCCGACTGGCTCACCGAGCGTGCGCACTACACGCCGGAGCACGTGTTCAACGACACCGAGTGGCGGCCCGCTGTGCTCGCGGCGTGGCTCGTCGGCTTCGGGCTCTACCAATGGCTCTCGCCCGTCGGCCCGGCGTGGTGGACGCGCCTCGTCGCGCATACGCATCCGCAGAGCGTCAGCTTCACCGCGTCGCTGCCGAGTTTCGCCGCGGCGTTCGCCCTGACGCTCCTCCTCAAATCGGTCTCCGGTGTCGCTCGCCGTCGTCGGACAGCTCTCGCGTGACGTGATCGCCGGGGCGCCGCCGCGCATCGGCGGTCCGCCCTGGCACGCGGCTCGCGCCTTGCGCGCGCTCGGCGTCGACGCGCGCATCGTCGCCAAGTGCGGCGAGCGGGAGGCGATCGACTACACGCGCCGGCTGGAAACGCTCGACCTGCCGTTCGACCTCGTCGTGGGCAAAGAGACAACCGCATTCTCGTTCTCGTACGACGAGAACGGCGTGCGCACGATGGCGATCGACGTGGTCGGGGATCCGTGGCACGAGGACGAGCTCCGCCTGGAGGGGATCGACTGGGTGTACGTCGCTCCGCTCCTCCGCGGCGAGATCAACGTGGCCTGGGTAGCGGAGGGCAGACACGTGCTGCTGGATGGGCACGGCCTCGTGCGCGTGCCGGAGCCGGGCCTGCTACAGCTCGACGGTGACTTCGACCGCGCGCAGCTGCGACACGTCGAGATGCTGAAGCTCGCCGATGAGGAAGCTGTGGCTGCCGGCGCCGTCGACGTGCCCGAGGTCATCGTCACGCACGGCGCGCGCGGCGCGACCGTGAACGGCGTGCTCGTCGAAGCCGAGCCGGTCGACCGCGACCCGACGGGAGCGGGCGACATGTTCGGAGCCGCGTATCTCGTCGCGCGCTCCGAAGGCGCGGAGCCGGTGGACGCGGCGCGGCGCGCGGCTGCGCTCGTCTCGGAGCTGTTGCGGTGATCGCGGCCGTCGAGACCGTCGACGGCGTGCTGCTTGTCGACGTCGACGAGGAGGCCGTGCTCGGTCGGGGACGGAGCTCCCCGCGGTCGAGGCGCCCCGCGTCGACCTCCCGCGCGTCGTCGCCACCGCCGCCGCCGGCGCGACGGTCGTGGCCGTCGTCGACCGCCGCCCGCCGCTCGCCATCTCGAACGACGCCGGCGCGACGTGGCGGGAGGCGGGAGGCGGGCTGCCCTCGGGCTTCGCGGTCGCTGTCGCCGACGAAGACCCCGACCGGATGCTCTTCGCTGGACGGAACCGCCTCTACGTCTCGACGAACGGCGGCGTGTTCTGGCGATCGCTCGCGTTCGAGCTGCCCGACGTCGTCGGCGTCGCCTGGATCGACTAGATCAGACCTGGAACTCGCCGCGCGCGACGATGACGGCGGAGCCGCCGACCTCGATGCGCTCGGGCGAGTGCGCAACGGCGTAGAGCGTCGACGAGCGCCGGATCTCTGCGCCCTGCGAGATCTCGATCTCCTCGCCGAAGGCGATGCGGCCGTGGCGTGAGAGATGGAGCGCCAGCGGCCCCGCCGCCGAGCCGGTCGCGGGATCCTCGTCAACGCCGGCGCCGGGGACGAACACGCGCGACTTCCACCGTTTTCCGTCTCGCGCGAAGCAGTCCGTCCCTTCGCTCAGCAGCTCTGCGAGCACGCCCATGTTCGGACGCAGCTCAGCCACGTCCTCCGGCGAGTTGAGCTCGACCATGACGTGCCCTGGCCCCTGCCGGTAGAGCTCGATCGGGAGATCCGTCGCCTCGGCGCCGAGGACGGCGAGCAATGCGTTCCGTTCCGGGAACGGCTCGAACGACGGCGTCGGCTGAGTCATCCAACCGAAGACGATGCGCGCGCCCTCGCGGTCGAGTCGCACGGGCACGACGCCCGCGCCGGTCTCGAGACGGATCTCGACGAGCTGCAGTGGGCCGGCGAGCACGAACGCCGTCCCGAGAATCGGGTGGCCGGCAAACGGAAGTTCGGCGGCCGGCGTGAAGATGCGCAACCTCACGTGTCCATCGGCTTCCGGCGGGTACACGAAGACGGTCTCGGAGAAATTCATCTCCTTTGCCAGCTTCTGCAGCTGCGCCTCGGGGATCTCGCGTGCGTCCGTGAAGACGGCGAGCTGGTTCCCGGCCAGCGGGACGTCCGTGAAGACGTCGCACACGACGTACCGGTAGCGGCCCACGAAGCCAGACTATCGTTGGCCCTCGATGCGACTCCTCATCGTCCGTCACGCGGAAGCCGCGCCCGGAGAGCCGGACGAGCTGCGACCGCTGACCGCCGAGGGACGCGCGCACGCGCGCGAGCTCGGGGAGCGACTCTGCGGCGAGGGATTCGCTGCCGACGCCGTCGTCACGAGCCCGCTCTTGCGTGCGCGCGAGACCGCGGCCGCGCTCGGCCTGGGTGAGCCGGAGGTCGACGAGCGGCTCGCGCCCGGCGCGTCCCCCGACGACGTGCGCGACGCCGCGTCCGGCCGCGGCGACACCGTGATCGTCGTCGGCCACCAGCCCGACTGCGGTCAGGCGGTACTCGAGCTGGCGGGAGTCGAGGTCCGGTTCCCGCCCGCCGGCTCGTACGAGCTCGAGCTGTGACAGCCATCTCCGTGCGCGGGCTCCGCAAGGCGTACGGCCCGCTCGAGGCCGTGCGCGGGGTCGACTTCGACATCGAAGAGGGCGAGGTCTTCGGGCTGCTGGGGCCGAACGGCGCGGGCAAGACGACGACGGTGGAGATCCTCGAGGGCTACCGCAGCCGCGACGCGGGCGAGGTGTCGGTGCTCGGGCACGATCCACAGCGGCCGGGCCGCTCCTTCCGCGAACGCATCGGCGTCGTGCTGCAACAGGCGCAGCTGTGGCCGACTCTGACCGTCCGGGAGACCCATTCCGCGTTCGCGGGCTACTACGCACGGCCGCGTGACGTGGACGAGGTGATCGAGCTCGTCGGCCTCACGGAGAAGCGCGACGCGCGCGTGAAGACGCTGTCCGGCGGCCAGAAGCGGCGCCTCGACCTCGGGGTCGCGCTCGTCGGCGATCCGGATCTCGTCTTTCTCGACGAGCCCACCACCGGCTTCGATCCGGCCGCGCGCCGTGCGGCGTGGGAGATGATCCGCTCGTTGCGCTCGCTCGGGAAGACGGTGCTGCTGACGACGCACTACCTCGACGAGGCGGAGCAACTGGCGGATCGGGTCGCCGTCATGCGCGAGGGCCGCATCGTGCGCATCGGGACGCCCCGCGAGCTGACGACCGGAGGGTCGGAGGTCGAGATTCGTTACCACCTCGACGGCGAAGAGGTGCTCCTCCGGACGAGCGAGCCGACGCGCGACTTGCACCGGCTGACGTCCGAGGCGCTCGCGCGCGGCGAGGAGCTCGACCGGCTCGAGGTGCGGAGGCCGACGCTCGAAGAGGTCTACCTCGCGCTCATGGATGAGCAGTCCGAATGAAGCTGTATCTCCATCAGCTACGCGTCGAGCAGCTCGTGTACTGGCGCTCGCGCGAGGCGGCAGTCTTCACGTTCATTTTCCCGCTGCTGCTCTTCGTGCTCCTCGGGTCGGTGTACTCCGGTCACATCTACGGCGTGCCGGCGTCACAGGCGTTGCTCGCTGCGCTGCTCGCCTACGGCTGCGCGATGGTCGCGTTCGCCGGGCTCGCGATCACGCTCACGCTCCGCCGCGAGCAGGCGATCCTCAAGCGGCTGCGCGCGACGCCGCTGTCGCCCGTCGTCTACATCAGCTCCGTCCTCACGTCGACGCTGATCGTCTTCGCGGCGGAGACGGTGGCGCTGTTCCTGCTCGGCCGCGTCGTGTTCGGCACGCCGTTCCCAACGCGGGTCGGCTCGGTCATCCTGCTCGTCGTGCTCGGCGCCGTGTGTTTCGCGGCGATGGGCGTCGGGCTTAGCGGCCTCATCCGGTCCGGCGAAGGATCCTCCGCGGTCGTGAACCTGATCGTGCTGCCCATGGCGTTCCTGACGGGGGCCTTCGGTCCGACCCATCACTATCCGCGCTTCCTCCGTGCGATCGGCGACGTGCTTCCGCTCAAGTACCTTGTCGATCTGTCGAACGCCGTCTATCTGCACAACCACTCATTCTGGTCGCAGGGGACGTCGATCGGCGTGCTCGCTGCCTGGGGCGTAGCCGGAGTGGCCGTTGCGGCGTTCAAGTTTCGATGGGAGCCAAGGGAAACCTGATGGAGCCGGCGGTCGCCTTCCGGGTGCGCGAGGACGACCGGGCCCCCGTGCTCGAGGTGCGCGTGAACTTCGGGATGCTCACCAGCCGGGAGGCGACGCGGGCCGAGATCGACGATCTCGCGCACGCCCTGCGTGGGTTTGCCCCGTCGTTCGAGATCGTGTCGGAGCAGCGACACGAGTTCGGGAACGACGTCGAGGCGTCGCTGCACCAGGTCGTGATCGAGATGGCCCCCGTCGACGACAGCGTGGCGATGGACGTCGTCGGCACAGCGGATCGGTGGGCGCGCGCCTGCTTCGCGGCGCGCCACCTCGACCTTTAGCGAATACCAGCCGCGGTCAGCGCGAACTTCGTCAGCGAGCTCGGCATGCGCCGGGCGCGTTTCACCGTCTCGTGCAGGGCGTCGGCGAACTCGTCGACGTCGTCGTCGGTGAGCACGAACGGCGGCAGGATGCGCACGACGGCCATGTCGTGGCCTGCGACCTGGGTCAGGATGCGATGGTCGGTGAAGAGCGGCACGACGACGAGTTGCGCGAACAGACCGCGTTGTGCGCGCTCGAGCATCCGATAGGCGAAGCCGTCGCCCTCGAACTCGATCGCCCACATGAGGCCGATGCCGCGAACGTCGCGCACGACGTCGAACTCGTCCACGAGCGGGCGCGTGCGCTCGAGCAAACGCTCGCCGAGCTGAGCGGAGCGCTCGACGAGGCTGTGCTCCTCGAGCTCGTGCAACATGGCGAGGCCCGCAACCATCGCGAGCTCGTTGGGCGCGAACGTCGACCCGTGCGACATCGCATGTGGCATCGAGTCGAAGACAGACTCGTGCACCGCGCGAGACATCAGAAGCGCGCCGACCGGCACGTAGCCGCCGGAGAGAGACTTTGCGACGGTGACGAGATCGGGCTCGAGGCTCCAGTGCTCGAACGCGAACATCGTCCCGGTGCGGCCGAAGCCGGTCATGACCTCGTCGACGCAGAAGAGCGTGCCGTAGCGGCGGCAGAGCTCCTGCGCGCCTTCGAGGTAGCCGGGAGGTGGAAGGTTGATCCCCTTCCCCTGGACGGCCTCGACGATGAAGACGGCAACGTCCTCCTGCTTCAGCTGCGCCTCGAGTGCGTCGAGGTCGCCGAAGGGCACGCGGTCGAAGCCCGGCAGCAGCGGCTGGAAGCGCGCAGTGAACTCGGGATTCCCGTTCGCGCTGAGCGCGCCGAGCGTCAATCCATGGAAGCCGTGGTCGGTCGAGATGACGCGCGGCCGCTTCGTCGCGGCGCGTCCGAGCTTGAACGCAGCCTCGTTCGCCTCCGTGCCGGAGTTCGTGAAGAGGCAGCGCTCGATACGCGGCGGCGTGCGCTGGAGCAGCGCGTCGGCGAGCAGTCCCGGAAGCGCGGTGACGCCCATCGCGAGCATGCCGGGCGTGTCCAGCTCGAGCGCTTCGATCAGCGCCGCGCGCACTCCGCGGTTGTTGCGGCCGACGTTGTACATCCCGAAGCCGCCGAGCAGATCGAGGTGCCGCGCGCCGTCCGTGTCGTACAGGTACGCGCCCTCAGCGCGCGCCCAATGGCGGTCGAAGCCGATCGTGCGCAACACGCGCACGAACTGCGGATTGATCGTGCGCGCCCAGAGGTCGAGGTCGCTCTCGCCGGCACCGTCGAGCAAGGCCCGCACGTCCATGCGGTGAATGTATCGAGCGTCAGGCGATGGCTGCGCGGATCGCCTGCTCGGGCCCCTCGAGGCGGACCTCGAGGATGCAGGCCGAGCGACGGATCAGCGCGAGTGCAGCAGGGTTGTCGCCAGACGCGAGCGCGCTGATCTCCCTGATGCCCGCCGCACGCGCATCGTCGAGCAGCATGCTCGTGAGCGCGGAGCCGATGCCGCGGTGCTGATGCTCGTCTGCGACGGCGAATGCGATCTCGGCGGTGTCGCGCCCGGTGCGGACGAGTTGCGCGATCGCCACGGGGACCGGATCCCCGGCAACGTGCGCGACGAGTGCGTGATGGCGGCCGTCGATGCGGGCCAGCTGCTCGAGGTCGGCCGCGGTGAGGCACGGCTTGGCGGCGTTGAACCGCCGGCGGCGCGACTCGGCGCCAAGCCGGTCGAACACCGCCGCCACGGTCTGAACGTCCCCGTTCGCGAGCGGGCGAACCACGATCGTGAGGCCGTGCGAGAGGTCAAGAGCCCGTGTTTCCATGGTCAGTTGGAAAAACCTACCCTAGAGGGTTGGAAAAGTCAACCCTCTGTGGCAGAATGGGCCTATGAGCGAAGTCGAAGCCGGCCCCCGCGCCTGCACGATCGCCGCTTCCCTGGCGGTGGTCGGCGAGAAGTGGTCCCTGCTCGTCATCCGCGAGCTCTCCCTCGGCGTCCACCGCTTCGACGCGATCCAGCGGAACACGGGCGCGCCGCGCGACATCCTCAGCAGCCGTCTGCGCCGACTCGAGTCGGAGGGTGTCGTCGAGAAGCAGCTGTACCAGCTCCACCCGCCCCGGTACGAGTACCGGCTGACCGAGGCCGGGGACGAGCTACGGCCGATCCTCCTCTCCCTCGCGGAGTGGGGTGCGCGCTGGACGGACGAGACGACGCACGCAACGTGGCTACACGAATGCGGTGCCGAGCTCGACCTGAAGCACACGTGTGCCGCGTGCGGCGGCGAAGTGACGGGCCTCGACCTGCAACGCAGGCACCGGTCCGAATCCGCCGCGTAGCGCGTTCTACACTCCCCGCGCGCCCCCGTAGCTCAGTGGATAGAGCAACGGTTATGGATACTTGACGCCGTATGGCTAAAGGCGTCGAGCTTGCCCCGGTAGCTCAGTGGATAGAGCGCGGCTCTCCTAAGGCCGGCGTCGCAGGTTCGATTCCTGCCCGGGGCACTCCTCATCGTTGCTTCTTCGCTCCCCGCCGAATGGGGACTACCTTCTCGAGCCGCTCGCGAGCGGCCCGTACTTCCGCTTGATGCTTCTTGTTGAGGGCCGCTGCGTGCGCGGCCGTCAACTCGCCCTTCGCCGCCTGCTCCCGAATCGCTTCGGCGTACTTGATCCGTGCGGGATCGGCCAACCGCTGCGCGAACTCCACCGGATCGCCGTCTAGCTCGCGCGGCGTGATGCCGTACAGCCGATCGATCTGAATCAGCGCCTGCGCGCTCGGGTACCGCTTGCCGGTTAGCCAGCGCGAGATCGTCGCCTCGTTCACGCCGAGGGCTGCGGCCGCTTCCTTCCCGGAGCGGTGCTCGAAGCCGATCAGCCGCCGGAGGTTGGTCGCGAAACTGGCCTCTGGCTCCGGCAATTTGCTTGCCATCATGTCTATCTTAGGCGGCGCGGGTACCTGAAGCAACTCCGGGCAAACACGTGACCGCCTTGCGTATCAAAGGACTAACTTCTAACGCATGACGGACGAACGACTGATGGAGTTTGATACCGCGGTATCGCGATTTCGCGATTCATCGTTCGCGCTCGTCGGGCCAGTATCTCAGCTAAAGCCCGACGATCAAACGCTGCGAGCTCACGCCGCGCTCACGGCCTACGACGTCTACTCGTGCTGCAACACGCTTCGCGCTGCTTACCTTGCGATGCACGACGAGCTTCGAACGCGCCTCGCAGACTTCAATCGAAACTTCGCCGACTGGCCGCAGGGCGACAATGTGTCCGAGTCGGAGTATGAGGCGTTCTGGGCCAGACACGTCGAGCGGCTGGACGCTGAGCGCAATACGCCTGAATACTGGGCACGGGCACAGCGTGATAAGGAGAAGTTTCTAGCCTCGGCTCGCGGAGAAGGTCCCTCCGCCGCCGCTGGCGTCGCGATCAAGGCGCTGTTGTTATTCCTTCGCGCACACCAGGACTCTCTTTGTGCGCTCATCTTCTTGGCACATGCCCCTCGTGGCACTGCTAACGGTGAGTACAGCATGGCGCGCCACCTCAGTGACCACCGACTTGTCCATTCGTTTCTGGAGCGAGAGCTTCCGGTCTACGAAGAGTGGTTTTGGCGCTGGAGGGAGTTCCGCAACCGCGTGAAGCGCGGAGTGAGCTTCGGCTCCGCTGGTAGCTGGGAGGCAGTGAGCATTACGTTCTCAACGATCATCCCCGAGAGCGGCGGCACCGCAGGCGGACAGGAAACGGTGGGACTCGTGGAGATGATCGAGGCACTCGACATCTCAGCGAAGCTTCACGAAGCGATTACGCGCCGCGCTGAGAAAACTCTTTCGCTAGCGAGCGGCAAGCTTCCGGCGGCGTAGCTCGAGGTCGGCTTTGAACTTGGGGGCGGGGTCGGCAGCTAAGAGATTCGCGGAATCGCCGTCGGGTGTGCGCGTTTGAGTATCCGTCGCAGCTCGGCGGCTGGGCGGACGAGGCGTCCAGCTGATCAACGGTTGCGAAGGCTGACACTCGAGCGCGTACGAAATCGAGCAGGGGCCAAGCGGAAGGCGAGAGATGCCGCAGATCTCTCGCCCACGCGTCCCGACCTCAAGAGGTCTTCGTTGCCCTCCAGGAGCCGCCCTGCGGCGCCGCGGTGTAGTGGCCGGACATCGACTTGCCCGACACAGAACCCGTGTAGGTGGCACCTGCACTCAGGGCTCCGAAGTTGATCGCGCTGCCGTGCACGCTGCCGTTGATGTTGAACGTACCGGGCGGAGACGAGAGCTTGATCGTCCCGGTCAGTTTCGACCCCTTCTGCGTCCAGTGGATCGTGAACTTTCCGGTGTAGCCGCCGCTGTACTTCCCAGACCACGTTCCCGCCAGGTGGAGGAGCTTGGGCTTCGGTTTCGGCTTGAGCGTCGCCCACCCCGCACCCGCGCCAAGCGCCAGGACAGCGAGTGCTGTCAGGGCGAGCATCAGCGAAAAAGCGAGCCTGCGTCGTGACGGATACATGCGCACCGCGCGCTCCCTTCTTTGACGTCGAAAAAGGCCGATCGTTCTCAGGGATCATGCCCTTCTGGCAGAAAGCCGTCTAGGCCAAAAAAGGACGGACGCCGTTTGGGCTTTGCGGCTCATCAAGGTCGCCTCTACCGAGGACGCCGGACGCGTCCGATTCCTCGGCTCGCCCAGCGTGCGCGTCAACGGTCACGACGTCGAGCCAAAAGCAGCGCGGCGGCGTGCTCGGGATCGCTCGGTAGCTGAGCGAGGACGGCAAGCGCAGCCGACGCGTCGCGCAGCGTCAGCACTCCGGCCTCCAACTCCAGCCGGCCGTGCCAACGGATCGCAGCTCGCTCTAACCGGTCAGGCCTGCTCCTGGCTATCAGGAGGGTGAGGTCGAGCGCGTCGTGAAGCGAAAGTCCGCGCATCTCGCGCGCGGCCTGCTCAGCGCCAAAGAGGTTGCCCTGCTTGAGCGCGCGTGCGAAGCGTCCGTGAGCGGAGCCTTCGGAGGTCACGAACAGATGTTCGCATACCCTCATCTTGACCGATGCCCATCCCAGGGCCGCAGCGGGCCGTAATACGCAGCCGGGGCAGGTCGTGGAAGAGGCGCCCGCCCTGGTGTTGCGGACAAGGCAGTAGGGCGGATCCGCGGCGTCCCCGATGTCTGCGGAGCGGCCCTTCGCGACAGTGGCAGGGCAGAAAGGAGGTGCGAGATGTCGACTATCTCGCATGAGCCGGCAAGAATCGTTCGCGAGAAGCCCCGCTGGATGGAATTCGCGATTCCGGAGATGTGGGCGTCGTTCGCGATAACGGCCATGTGGGTCGCCGTTTTCATCACCGCGATCTGGGGGCCAGACGCGAGGTTCAACAGCGTTGATGGGAGCAGCTCGACCATTCCGACCGCGATCTTTGTCACGGTGTTCGCGTACCTCGGCACATTGGTCGTGGCCAGGCACGGCTTCCGGCACGAGAAAAAGGATTAGCGGGGTCTGGGCTTCGATAGTTGATGGCGCAGCCGGGGCGGGTCGTTTAGGTGCGGCCCGCCCTGGAGCTGCTTGAAGATTGTCGGGCTCAGTGCGATCCTCTTATGAGGCAACTCGGAAAAGGGTCGCTGGCGGGCGGTGGGACTGTGGGCTGAGCGGACGGCTAGTGGTCGTGGTAGACGCCGCTGCCGTGCTCTGGTGACTCGGGCGCAAACGGTGACAGATGGCGCGCTTCTCCCAGTATCGGGGCGACGCAGGCGGTTGCCAGCCGTAGCTGCACCGAGAGAGATGTCCTCATGAGAAGACGGCTTGGGCTACTCGCCATCCTCGCAGGGTGCGCTGCATCGCTAGCAGCAGCTCCCGTTTCAACAGCGTCACTACCCGTGCAGGTTGGGAAAGCAACGACGACAACGGCCGTTACAACGGTCGCTGCTTCATCCACTCAAGCGACTGGCACCGCGGGCTCAAGCCACGCGAAGTTGTGCGGCTCGGGCTACGTCGCCGCGAACCTGCCATGGGGCCACAAGTGCTTGAGAGCTGGCGAGTTCTGCAAGGTCGGGAATCCGGCGTATCGTCGGTATGGGTTCGTCTGTCCGGCTAGCGGCCATCTGCGGAGGCGCTAGACGTCGCCTCCCCCGACATCAGGTGAGCACGAAGTTTGATGAGGGTACTTCTCGTATGCATAAGTGCAGGTCTGTTGCGGCCACCCGTGGTGGAAGACGATCGGCTGACCGCTGCCCCAGTCCTTGTAGAAAATCTCCGTGCCGTCCTGGGTGGTGAACTAGGGCATGCCTCAGCCTCCTTGGATTCGGGTCACTCCGCGTGTGCGCCGAATCTTCCCACCGTTTCGTCCTAACTGTTGGCGGTTCTCCCGAGGTGGGCCGTGCCAGGCGGAAGCGCGCCCCCACGCGCCAGTGATGCTGGAAAGCGTTGTCTTCTCGGTCGGCCGGAATCGCATCGGCGGCCGGCTCTGGCTACTCGACGGCTCCAGAAACCTCTTCGACTACGCGCACCTCCAGCGCTACTCGCCGCTCGCCGTCGACGCGTCCGAGCGGGACAGACCCTCGGCTACGTCGGCACGAGCGGCGACGCGGTCGACACGCCCCCGCATGGATGGGCTGGTGGTCGAGCAGTCGAGATGCAACGCTCGAGCGGCTGCGGAAAAGCCGTAGCGCGGATCAGCGTCGCTTCCGATAAATCGCGTCCGAGCGGGGTCAACACTTCCTGAAGAGGAGGTCGCGAATGACCCCAACGATAACGCGCAAACTCGTGGGTGACGAGGTCCAGATCGCCACTCCCGGTCACTCGTCCACGAGCCCTGACCGGCGGGGCACGATCGTCGGCGTGGTCGGGAAGCCCGGTTGCGAACACTTTCTCGTTCGCTGGCCGGACGGCCGCCAGAGCGTGCTCCACCCCGGCAGTGTCTCGGTGCCTCATTCCTCCCGCCCCTCGCACGCGCGGCGTCGGACGTAGCCGACGCCGTCGAAGCCGAACGACACGGTCAGCGGATCGTGTCGCGGTAGAGGCGGAGGGAGATGGCGAAAAAGACGACGAGGATCCCGGCCGCCCAAGCGAGCGCCTGCCATGCCGATTGCCCCGCGGCGGCGCCTTCGAGGAGCGCTCGGGCTGCTGTGACGGTGACACTCAGCGGCTGGTTGCGCGCGAATCCCTGCAACCAGTGCGGCATGGTCGAGACGGGGACGATCGCGTTGCTCGCGAACATGAGCACGAAGAACGGAAGGATGCCCGTGATCTGCGCCGTCTCCGGGTCCTTCGTCGCGAGGGCGATCGTGATGTACATCCACGAGAACGCGTAGCCGAACGCGATGACGAGCAGCAGCCCGGCGACGATCGACGCCCAGCTTTGATGGAACCGGAAGCCGACGGCGAGCCCGAGACCGACCATGATCGCGAGGGAGAAGACGCTGCGGCTCAGATCGGCGAGCGTCCGTCCCGCGAGCACCGCGGAGCGTGCCATGGGGAGGCTGCGGAAACGGTCGATGATGCCGCTCTTGAGATCTCCGGCACGCCCGATCGACGTCGTCATGCCCCCAATGAGAACGGCCTCGACGAAGATCGCCGGCACGAGGTAGTCGACGTAGCTGCCGCCGGGGATGACGATTGCGCCTCCGAGCACGTATCGGAAGAGCACGAGGAACAACGCCGTGCTGTACCGCCGTGACGATCAGCATCAACGGCGTCCGGACGATGCGCAACACGTTTTCGCGACGTGCGTCGTCAGCAGCGCATCCAGGCGATGGCACGCATGCAAGACGCGCGCGATCACCCGGAGCGATGCGAACGAGGTCGCATGCCCCGCCTTCGATCACGCGATGGTCGAAGAGCATCGCCTCGACGAGATGTCCGCAGCCGAGCATCCTCTCGAGGACCGGGTACAGCTCCCGCCCTTCGACGTGTGCGTGATGGACGATGCGGCGCATCAGGTCGGTTGCCAGCAATCCGACCTCGTGCTGGACCGCATCCGTCAGATCCGGGAGGGCGTCGACGGACACTCGATCGGGGCGCCGGTCTCGATCGCAGAGCGGAGCACACACCTACCGACGCGGCCGAAGCCGTTGATGGCAACGCGAACGGGCGTGACAGACTCGTTTCGTCAGCCGCCTGCGGGGACGTAGGCGGTCTCGTGGTCACGTGCGAGCACGGCTTGTGCGGCGGCGAGCCGAGCGACCGGCAGGCGGAACGGCGAGCAGGACACGTAGTCGAGCCCGCGCTTCCTCGCAGAACGCGATCGAGGCAGGGTCGCCACCGTGCTCGCCGCAGATGCCCACGTGGAGATCGGGGTTGGAAGCGCGGCCGCGCTCGACGGCGAGCCGGATGAGCTCGCCGACACCGTCGACGTCGAGCGTCGAGAACGGGTCCTTCTCGAGAATGCCGTGCTCGAGGTAGTAGGTGAGGAACCGCCCCTCTGCGTCGTCGCGCGAGAAGCCGAGCGCCGTCTGCGTCAGGTCGTTCGTCCCGAACGAGAAGAAGTCGGCGTGACGTGCGAGCTCGCCCGCGCGCAAGGCGGCGCGCGGCAGCTCGATCATCGTCCCGCAGAGGTAATCGAGGCCTCCCTCCTCCGCGACGGTGCGCGCCGTCAGCTCGCGCAGTCGGACGAGCTCGGTGTCGAACGCGACGAGTGGATGCATGATCTCCACCGTCGGTGCGACGCCGGTGCGTTCCTGCACCGCGTGGGCGGCGCGGACGATGGCGCGGATCTGCATCTCGTAGATCTCGGGCCACTCGAGGCCGAGCCGGCATCCGCGCGTGCCGAGCATCGGGTTCGCCTCGCGAAGCGCGAGCACGCGCTCGCGCGTCTTCTCGTCGTGGACATCTTCGAGCGGCGGCAGGAACTCGTGCAACGGCGGGTCGAGCAGCCGGATCGTGACCGGCAGGCGCCCCATCGCCTCGAAGAGCCCTTCGAAGTCTCCCTGCTGCAGCGGGAGGAGACGCGCCAAAGCTGCGGCGCGCTCGTCATCGGTCGCCGCGAGGATCATGGCGCGGACGATCGGCAGCCGGTCGTCCGCCATGAACATGTGCTCCGTCCGGCAGAGTCCGATGCCCTCGGCGCCGTTCTCCCGTGCACGCCGCGCATCGACAGGCGTGTCGGCGTTGGCGTGCACACCGAGCCTGCGCAGGTCGTCGGCCCAGTCGAGGACGAGTGCGAGATCGGCGTTCGGCTCCGGCTCGACGAGCTCGACGGGGCCGAGAATGATGTGCCCGGACGTGCCGTCGATGGTGATGACGTCGCCCTCGCGGACGGCATGACCCGCCACCTCCGCGGTCCGCGTTCCGAGGTCGACGTGGAGTGCGGAGCATCCTGCGACGCAGGGCTTGCCCATCCCGCGCGCAACGACGGCCGCGTGCGAGGTCATCCCGCCGCGCGCCGTGAGGACGCCGCGTGCGCCGATCAGCCCGTGGATGTCGTCGGGTGTCGTCTCGGGGCGCACGAGGATGACGTCGCCACCGGCGGCAGCCTGCTCGGCGGCGCGGTCGGCGTCGAAGACGGCGCGCCCGCACGCCGCGCCGGGCGAGGCCGCGAGGCCTACGGCGACGACGTCGACGGCGCTGTCCGGGTCGATCGTCGGGTGCAGCAGCTGGTCGAGCGACGACGGTTCGATGCGCCGCACGGCCTCGGCCCTGTCGATCAGCCCTTCGTCGACGAGAGCGACCGCACACGCGAGCGCGGCAGCGGCGGTGCGCTTCGCTCCGCGTGTCTGCAGAAGATGGAGCCGTCCGCACTCGATCGTGAACTCGACGTCCTGCATGTCGCGGTAGTGGCGCTCGAGCTCGGCGACGGAGCGTTCGAGCTCGTCGTACGCCTCCGGGAAGTGCTCGCGCATGCGGGCGATCGGCTCAGGCGTGCGCGCCCCGGAGACGATGTCCTCTCCCTGCGCATCGGCGAGGTACTCGCCGAAGAGGCCTGGACGGCCCGTCGCGGGATCGCGGCTGAAGCAGACGCCGGTGGCGGAGTGCTCATCGCGGTTGCCGAACACCATCTCCATGACGTTCACGGCCGTTCCGAGGTCGTCGGAGATGCCGTACTCGTGCCGGTACACCTGCGCGCGCGGCGCGTTCCACGACTCGAACACCGCCTGGATCGCCAACCCCAGTTGGACGTACGGCTGGTCGGGGAACGCCGACGACGTCTCGGTGAGGTAGAGCTCCTCGAAGCGCTGCGCGATCTCGGCGAGATCGTCGGCGGAAAGACTCGACTCGAGGTCGACGCCACAGCGCGCCTTCACGTCCGCCAGGACCGACTCGAACGCATCCGCGTCGATGCCGGCGACGACGGTCCCGTACATCTGGAGCAGGCGGCGGTATGCGTCGAAGGCAAAGCGCCGGTCGGCGCCGAAGCCGCCGCTCTCGACGACGCGGCGGTTGAGACCGAGGTTGAGGACGGTCTCCATCATCCCGGGCATCGAGATCGGGCCGCCAGAGCGGACGGACAACAGCAGCGGGTTGCGCACGTCGCCGAAGCGCTTGCCGGTCGCGCGCTCGAGCCGGGCGAGGTGCTCCGCGACCTCGGTCGAGAGCGCCGGAGGCTCGCTTCCCGTGCGCATCGTCACGCGACACGCTTCCGTCGTGATCGTGAATCCGCGCGGAACCGGCAGACCGAGCTGCGTCATCTCCGCCAGCCCGAGACCCTTCCCGCCGAGCAGCGCACGTCCCTCTTCGCATGGTTCGTCGAAGTCGTAGACGTAGGTCATGATCGTGCTCCCTTCTAGTCGCAACGCTCGCGCAGCGCCGCCCACTCGTGGTCGACGCGTTCCTGGATCGCTTCCACCAGCTGCGCGCTCTCCGGGCGAAGGAGGTGTGCGAATCGCTTCTGTCCTTCGAGCAGGGCGGCCTCCGCAGCGAGCGGCGGCCGAAGCTCCGGGAAGCTGTCGAGAACAGCCACAGAACGAGCTTGTCTTCGACGCGCCCGCGAGGCGTCCGCATGTTCCCTGATCGGCGCTCAGCGAGTCACCCGATTCGACGCCGCCGCAGAGCGCCGACACTCGAGGTCCACGAGTGAAGTGGAGGGCACCATGACATCGATCATGCTGGCAACCGACGGCTCGCCCTCGGCGGAGGCCGCGACCCGCGAGGCGATCGAGCTCGCGAGCGAGCTCCACGTTCCGCTCACGGTCGTGGCCGTCGCGCACGCACACCTGCCGTTCGTCGGCTACTACGGCTACGCGACCACCGACGTGATCACCGAGCTCCGCAAGATGCAGCGCGAGCACGTCGAGCGCGTGCTTGCAACCGTTCGCGAGCAGGCCGCCGACGCCGGCGTCGCCGGCGAGAGTCGTGTCGCTCGAGGGCATGCCGGGCGAGGAGATCTGCGAGGCCGCACACAAGCGCGACGTCCGCATGATCGTCATCGGCGCACACGGCTGGGGCCGAGTCGGCCGGGTCATCCACGGCAGCGTCTCCGAATACGTCCTCCACCACGCCGATGCGCCGGTGCTCGTCGTCGCAGGCGAGCCGGCAACGCCCACGGACGCCGAGACCGAGAAGGGCGCAGTCGTAGCATGAGCCTTCACGCGGCGAGCCCACTGGCGCTCGCGGGCCTCGCCGGCTACCTCATGGCGTCGGCTGGGATCGCGAAGAAGCGTCTCACCGTGCGCGGGAAGGCCTGCCCGACCTGTCACAACCCGCGCACCCGGTGCACGTGCCGGTGGCTGTGAGCGGACGATGACCGACGTCCTCGTCGCCTTCGCCAGCCGACACGGAGCAACCGAAGAGCTCGCGCGCGCGATCGGCCAGCAGCTGTCGCATTCCGGGCTCTCTGTCGACGTCCGGCCGATGGACGAGGTCGACTCGCTGCATCGCTACTCCGCCTACGTCCTCGGCAGCGCCGTCTACATGGGCGCGTGGATGCCCACGGCCCGCGAGTTCCTCGAGCGCCACCGCCGGCTCCTCGCCACCAAGCCGACCTGGCTCTTCTCGAGCGGCCCCATCGGAGAGCTCCCGGCCGACGAAACGAAGGCGTTCGACGCGACCGAGCTCGTATCCGCTGTGCATGCACGCGACCACCACCTCTTCGGGGGCAAGCTCGACCGCTCCTCGCTCAGCCTGCGCGAGCGGCTGCTCGCGCGCCTCGTACGCGCGCAGGACGGCGACCACCGAGACTGGGCGATCGCAGCCGCGTGGGCGACCGCGATCTCGCATTCCCTCGCCAGCCGGCACGCCGCCTGAGACCGCGGAGTGAAGGCCGCTCGCGCTGCCGTCGGCCACTTCAACCGCAAGGCCTCTTGCGAGGCGGGCTGCTACACCCCTTCGATTGCGGTGACCCGCCCGTCCTTTGCCGCCGCCGCCAGCGCCGCGTAGTGGCCTTCGTTCACGTCCGCGTACGCGGCCGAGAACTCGGCGACGGCTCGCTCGAATACGTCGCCCTTCCCGAGGTATGACGCGATCGCGATCCGATCGCCTGAACGCGCATGGGCGCGCGCGAGCGACCACGCACACCAGCTCGCGTACGTGGTGAGACCGCGCGGTGAGATGCGCTCGAGATCGATCGACATCTTCCAATCACGGAGCTGGCGGACGTAGAAATCGCGCGCATTGCCGTGCTCGTCCTCGACCCGCGTCCAGCCGAGGAAGATGTCGCTGGCCGCCTGTGCGATCCGCTGTCCGACCACGACGCGCTGGGCCTGGTTCGACTGATCGGGGCGGCCGACGTATTCCTCGAGCACTGAAGGGCCGGCCTCCTTCAGCTGCAGGAAGAGCGCGTCCTTGGGGTCCCGGCCGAGGAGCAGCACGACCCACGACCGCATGCCGACGCTGCCGACACCGACGACCTTGCGCGCCAGATGCGCGTACCGGAAACTCTCGAGCAACCGGCGCCGCTCGGGCGGGAGTGAGCGGCGGTAGCTGCGGAAGATGTCGCGCAGATGTTCCACACGGTTCGGGTGTCCCTCGAGCAGCTCCTCGACCGGGACGATGAGCGGCGGCTTCGACACGAAGCGCGGCTCGCCATCGACGAGATGCGTAAGCGCCGCGAGATCGTGCGCCGTGCTGTTCAGGCGCGCATGCTGCGCATCCCGCTCGACGTCTCGACGCTCGCTCGCGCTCCGCAACCCGGCAGCGATCGACGCGACATCGGCGCGCGCGTACCAGACGTCGACGTTCCGCATCCGTGCAAACGAGCGCATCGCGTCGCGATAGGACCTCGCCGTCGCAAGCACTGCCGCCCGCCGCATCCCTTTGCCGGCGTCGATCGCGCGCCCGGCGATCTCCACGCTCGCGGCCAGACGCTTGACGTCCCACTCGAACGGGCCACGACTCGTCTCGTCGAAGTCGTTGATGTCGAACACAAGCGTGCGCTCCGGCGAGGCGTAGCCGCCGAAGTTCGCCAAATGCGCATCGCCCACAAGCCCCACCCGGAGCCCCGTTTGGGGTGAGGGAGCAAGCTCATTCGCCATCACCGCAGCCGCACCCCGGTAGAACGCAAATGGCGAAACGAGCATGCGCCCGTAACGAATTGGCAACAGCTCCTGCACCCGCGACTCCGCCTGCGCCACCAGGATCGCAACTGGATCCGCAGCCGCACGAAGCTCCGACTCGCCATGGCCCGACCGCGGTACGACGAGCCTCGCCGCCCGCCCGCGATCAGCGCGCTCCGCCGCCGTCAGGTGAGCAACAGGCTGGACGTCCATGCCACTGTCTACCAGCTCCCCCGTCCGGGGGTTCGGAGGAGCGGACTGCCGCCCGATGTTCGCGGCATGAAGCTTCTCGTCGCGATCGCAGTCGTCGCTGCCGCCCTGACCGTCGCCTTGCCCGCGACGGCAGCGCCCGCAGCGCCCAACTCGTGGGCGAAGCAGGCCAACCAGGTCTGCTCGGTCTGGATCGCGAAGGCGAAGAAGGAGTTCGGCTCGCCGGTCACGGCTGCCCAGCTGTATTCGTTCGCGCACAAGGCGAAGACGCTGGAGAGCCAGGAGCTCGCGGCGCTCCAGAAGATCCAGGGCAGGACAGCCGCCGGAACGGCCGCGCTCACGGCTGTCCAGGTCGACATCGCCGAGATCGGCTCCGCCATCACGGCGTGGGACCAGGGCAAGCCGGCACAGTTCGTCACGATCCTCAAGCGCTACCTGAACGACGGTCGCCCGAAGTCGGCATTTGCCATCGCCGGCGCCGGCCAATGCGGCTGACGACCTAAGCGCCTCGCGGAGCGAAAGAAAGGCGCCGCCCGCGCCTCTCACTGTTGACGTTCTTGCCAACAGAGGAGGCTCAGGTGCACCGGTTCCCCCGACCGTCCCCCGCACTGCTCATCTCGCTCGTCGCGCTGTTCTTCGCCCTTGGCGGCACCGCGTTCGCCGTCGGCGAGAAGGTGGCGCCACAGGCGCGCTGCCAGACGGGGGCCGTGCGCGGCATCGCCGTCGTCAACGCCGGACGAAGCGGGGCTGGACCTCTCCGGCCTGCCGAGCCACATACAACGACGACCCGGGTTACTTCGGCTATCGCTGGAGCTGCACGGGCGGCGAGATCTCCATCCGCAAGCCGACGGCTTCAACGGGGTCGAGATCCAGTTCAGCGGGAATCCGGCGAACATCGCCATCATGCAGTCGACCAACCTGGGGATCGCGAACGCCGGATCCGTGACCAAGGGCTCGGACGGCGGGTTCTACATCACGATGGGCGGATCCAACACGGGCGCGGTCGGCCCGTGGCAGGCGCAGTGGAACATCCCCTTTGTGATCGTGCTGATGTAGCCGCATAGACTCGCGCGGTGCTCGACGCCGCCGCCACCGCCGCACGAAAGCTCGGCCCGCACGACGTCGCGATCGTGCTCGGCTCGGGCTGGACCGAGGCGGTCTCGAGCTTCGAGCAGCACGGCGACGACGTGCCGGTCGCGACGCTGCCCGGGTTCGCGCAGCCGACCGTCGCGGGCCACGGCGCCGTCGTGCGCTCGCTCCGCGCAGGCGACGTGCGCGTGCTCGCGTTCACCGGCCGCTCGCACTACTACGAGTCGCGTGACGTCGGCCTCGTCGCGCACGCGGTGCGCACCGCGGCTGCCGCGGGTTGCCGCACCGTCGTCCTGACGAGCGCGAGCGGCGGTATGCGCGACGACCTCGCGCCCGGCGATCTCGTGATCGTCTCCGATCACATCAATCTCACGGGAGCATCGCCGCTCGTCGGCGCAAGGTTCCTCGATCTCACCGACCTCTACTCGGCCCGCCTGCGCGCGCTCTGCCGCGAAATCGACCCGAGCCTCGCCGAAGGCGTCTACGCCGGCTACTGGGGACCGAACTACGAGACGCCCGCCGAGATCCGCGCCTACCGCGCGATGGGCGCCGACATCGTCGGCATGTCGACGGTGCTCGAGGCGATCGCCGCGCGCGACGCAGGCCTCGAAGTCCTCGCCGTCTCGCTCGTCACGAATCGCGCCGCCGGCCTCGGCGGGCGGCCTCGACCACGCGGACGTGCTCTCGACGGCAGCCGCGTCCGTGGACCGGATGCGCGCCCTGCTCGCTGCGCTTGCTTCCGCGGCTCTAGGGCCGCAGCGGCGGCGCGGCGAGCAGGCCCAGGCGCTGCGCCGTGGCGATCGCCTCCACGCGCGTGTGCGCGTCCAACTCCCGCAACAGCCCGCGCAGGTGGTTCCGCACCGTTTCGGTCGACAGCGTGAGCTCGTTCGCAATCTCTGCGGTCGACCGGCCCGATGCGATCAGATCGAGAATCTCGCGCTGCCGCGGCGTCAGCTGCGGCGGCGGATCGAGCGCGGGATGCGACGTCGTCCGGCGGACGTCGAACCCGAGGATGAGCACGCCGACGACCTCGTCTCCCTCGATCAAGGGCAAGTGCTGGGCGCGAACCCCCCGCACCTCCCCGTTCGCATCCGTGAAGAGGGTCTCGAAGTCCGTCGGCTGGCGCTGCTCGACCGCGCGGCGGAAATGCGCCTCGACGGATTCGCGCGCCTCAGGCGGCACCGGATCGGTATAGCGCCGGCCGCGCATCTCCGCGATCGACTTGGCCAACACGCTCTCCGCGCGGGCATTCATGTGCAGAAACCGGCCGTCGACGTCGTGCAGGCTGGCGGGCACGGAGAGCCGGTCGACGAGCGAGAAGTCGAGCGGCGTCACGGACCTGCCCGCTGGATCAACGCGTTGAGCGTCTTCGGGCCGAACACGCCGTCCTCGGTGAGCCCGGCGGCGTGCTGGAACGACGCGACCGCAGTCTTCGTGGCCGGGCCGTACTGGCCGTCGATCGTTCCCACCGAGTAGCCGAGCGCCTTCAGCGCGCGCTGCAGCGCGCGCACCTGCGCCCCGGTGTCGCCCGGCTTGAGCGTCGTCGTCGGCAGCGCGCGCGACACAGCCGGCGTCGCGGCGGTCGTCGTCGGCGTGGTGACGCTCACGCCCGCGATCGGGGGCGCCGTGTCGGGCTGCTGCCGTTGAACACGCCGCCGGCAGCGAGCCCCGCGATGAGGACGACGACTGCGCCGCCTGCGACGACCGCGATGCGCTTCCAGGGAAGCTCGGGCCGCGGTCGGCGGGCCGGGACCGGCTGCAGCAGCCAGTCGTCCTCGGCGCTCGGCGGATCGCTCTCGAGCACGCCCGGCTCACCGCGGCAGCTCGACGTCGGCGAACCAGTCGTCGTTCTCGCCACCGCCTTCCGGGCGTCGTCCGGCCATGCCGGACGCAACGCTAGCGTTTCAGACAGGCGAGGAGCGACCGCGCCGGAGCGTGGACGCAGACTCCCCGCCGGACGTAGATCTCCGATGCGTCCCCCGCGACCGCGATCGCGGCCGCCGGGCTCACGCCGGCGAGGGAGCGGACGCCCTGGTTCTCCGGTTTGGAACCGCAGCCGCGCGTGATGCCTACGCCGATCGCGATCGCCTGCACCACATCCTCGTCGCCGGCGGAACGAACCGTGTACGCGTGACCGAGGTAGTAGAGCGTCGTGGAGCACGATCCCCCAGAGCCCCCGCTGAGCACCACCGGCGCGACGAGCACCCCGGCGATGACGAGCGCGACCACCCCGCCGATCGCCAGTCGCAGCCGCCTGTTCACGGGACCATCATCGCCGTCGTACTCTTCCCCCATGGCCACATGCGCCGTCTGCGGCCAGGACAACCCGGACGTCGCCCGGTTCTGCTTCGCCTGCGGAACGGCCCTCGCCGAGGCCGGCGACGAGGAGCGGCGGGTCGTCAGCGTCGTCTTCGTCGACCTCGTCGGCTTCACCGGCCAGGCGGAGCAGCTCGATCCCGAGGACGTCCGCGCACTGCTCACCCCCTACCACCACGCGGTCCGCGAGGAGCTGGAGTCCTTCGGGGGCGTCGTGGAGAAGTTCATCGGCGATGCCGTCATGGCGGTGTTCGGCGCGCCGACGGCATTCGGGGACGATGCGGAGCGCGCGGTGCGTGCCGCACTGGCCGTGCGAGACCGGGTCTCGGGCGTCCGCATCGCGGTGAACACCGGCGAGGCCCTCGTCACGCTCGGCGCGCGGCCGTCCCACGGAGAGTCGATGGTCGCGGGCGACGTCGTGAACACCGCCGCCCGGCTCCAGCAGGCCGCGCCTGTCGACAGCGTCCTCGTCGGTGAGGTCACCTACCACGCGACGCAGGCCGCCATCGAATACGTGCCCGCCGATTCGGTCTCGGCGAAGGGCAAGGCTGAGCCGTTGCGCGCATGGCTCGCCGTCCGCGCTCGCTCGGACGAGCGCGACCTCTCGAGCACGTTCGTCGGCCGCGAGCGCGAGCTCGCGCTGCTGGGCGACGTGTGGGACCGCGTCACCGAGCAGCGGACGCCGCACCTCGTCACCGTCCTCGGCGACGCCGGGCTCGGCAAGACGCGCCTCGCAGCCGAGTTCGCGGACACCGTGCAACAGCTCGGCGGCTTCTCCGTGCGCGGCCGGACGCTTCCCTACCGCGAGAGCAGCGCGTACGGCGCCTTTGCGAGCCAGCTGAAGCAGCTGTGCGGCATCTTCGAGAGCGACGCCCCGGACGCAGCGCTCGAGAAGCTCCGCACCACGGTCGGGACGATGCTCGACCCAGGCGCTGCGGACGACGTCACCGGGCACCTCGCCATCCTCATCGGTCTCGCGCCGGAGGCCTCGGTCGCCGACCGCGAAACGCTCTTCTTCTCCATCCGCGTCTTCATCGAGGCGGTCGCGCGCGACCGGCCGACGCTGCTCGTCTTCGAGGACCTCCACTGGGCGGATACGAGCCTGCTCGACCTCGTCGAGCTCCTGGCCGCACGCCTGCGCGACCTTCCGATCCTGCTCCTCGTTCTCGCCCGGCCCGAGCTGCTCGACGCGCGGCCGAGCTGGGGCGGAGGGCTTCCGGCGTACAGCACGGTCCCGCTTGCGCCGCTCCCCGAGGCGGACGCACGCCGCCTCGCCCACGAACGGCTCAGCGCGCACTCGGCCGGCTCCCGCACCGACGAGCTCGTTCTGGCGGCCGCCGGCAATCCGTTGTTCATCGAACAGCTCGCCGCCACGGTCTCGGAGTCGACCGTCGGCGCAGAGCAGGCGTTGCCGACCACGATCAGAGGGCTCGTCGCGGCCCGGCTCGACGCCCTTCCGGCGGCCGAGCGTGCACTCGTGCTCGACGCGGCCGTGGGCGGGAAGGTCTTCTGGCGAGGCGCGCTCGAACGAATGGGCACCGAGCAGAGGAGCTCACCGACCTCCTCGCCGCGCTCGAACGCCGCGACCTGATCCGCCGCGAGACGGTGTCGGCGATCGAAGGCGAGCAGCAGTTCATGTTCACGCACGTTCTCATCCGCGACGTGGCGTACGACCTTCTCCCGCGCGCAGGCCGGCGCGAGCGCCACGAGCACTTCGCGCGCTTCCTCGAGGAATCGACGGCAGAGGTCGGCGAGGCCGGCGCCGCACTCGCTCGGCACTGGCGCGATGCGGGCGACCACGAGCGCGCCCTCCAGTTCTTCGTCGCCGCAGCGGAACAGGCCGAGCGCGGCTGGGCCAAGGACCGTGCGGTGACCTTCTACCGCGAGGCGCTTGTCCTCGCCGCCGATGCGGACGGCAAGCGGCTCATCAAGCAACGTCTTGCCGTCGCCATGCAAGCGTGGTTGCACGTCGACGACGCGCAGATACTCGGCCTCGGCCCCAGCTAGGCGGCGGGGAAGTCGGCCGGCGAGACGTCGCCGGCGATCTCGAACAGCGCGTCGAGCGTGTGGTTGCCGAGCTTGTGGGAGTGCTGGCGAACGACGTCCTCGGTCGGCGCGCCGTACACGCAGTACGTCCGCACGACGCCCTCCTCGTCGACGACGACGTGGCTGTGCTCCCACGTGATCTCGGGAAACTCGCCCTCGATGAGCCCGCGCGACCGGCGCCCGACGGACGGCATCTGGTCCTCGGTGACATCGAAGCTGCGAACGACCAGGTACCTGGGCATCAGCCCTGATCATAGACCGTTCTTACCGCTGTCTCACGTCCAGAGGCACACTGTTCCTGAGAAATGCTGGTCCTGGTGACAGACGACGATCGCGCGGTGCGCGAGTCCCTCGAGCGGGCGCTCCAGCTCGCCGGCTACGAGGTCGAGCTCGCCTCGGACGGCGACGCGGCGATCGCCGCGATCGAGCGCCGGACCCCAGACGCCGTCGTCCTCGACGTGATGATGCCGGGCCTCGACGGGCTGGACGTCACCCGCCGGCTCCGGCGCGAGGGCAATCGCATCCCGATCCTCCTCCTGACGGCCCGCGACGCGGTCGGCGAACGCGTGGACGGCCTCGACGCGGGCGCGGACGACTACCTGCCGAAGCCGTTCGAGCTCGAGGAGCTGCTCGCCCGGCTACGCGCGCTGCTGCGTCGCGCCCTCGACAAGGAGCCGGTCGACGTCCTCCGCTTCGCCGACCTCACCTTCGACCTGGGCTCGATGGACGCCCGCCGCAGCGGGCGCAGGTTCGAGCTGACCACGACCGAGGCGCACCTGCTCGAGCTGTTCATGCGCAACCCGCGGCAGGTGCTGCCGCGCTCGCTCATCTACGAGCGCGTCTGGAGCTACGACTTCAGCCACTCGTCGAACGCGCTCGACGTGTACGTCGGCTACCTCCGCCGAAAGCTCGAGGCCGACGGCGAGGCCGCGCCTGATCCACACGGTCCGCGGCACCGGCTACGTCCTCCGCGAGCAATGAGCCTCCGCCTTCGCCTCACCCTCGTCGCGGCGTTGCGTCGTCGCGGTCGTCGTCGCGCGCCGCATCGATGACGACGTACTTCGTCATGCGGCACGAGCTGTACTCGCAGGTGGACAGCAGCTCTCGCAGCACGCGTGCCGATCCGCAGCGAGTATCCCGCGGGGCCGCGCCCGTTCGGCAGGCGACGGTACGTCAGCCCAACTCGTCAACCCGACGGCAGCGAGGTCGCGGCCAGAGTCGCCGATCCCGATCGACGCGAACGTCCGCAGCTGTCGCGCGCCGGCAACGACGGACGGTTCTACCGCGACGCCAAGGTGCGAGGGCGTACCACGTCCGCGAGATCGTCGTCCCGCTGCCAGGGCGGCGGAGCCGTCGTCGTCTCGCGCGACGTCGACTACATCGACCACGAGCTCGGCCGACTGCGGCTGATCCTCATCCTCGTGTCGCTCGGCGGCATCGCCGTCGCCAGCGCTCGCCGGCGCGCTCGTGTCGCGCGCGACGCTCGCGCCGGTGCGTCGCCTCACGGGCGCGGCAGAGCGCATCGCGGAGACCGGCGATCCGAGCGAGCGCGTACCCGAGGGCGGCCGCGGCGAGCTGTCCCGGCTCGGCACGTCGTTCAACACGATGCTCGCGGCCCTCGAGGACGCGATCGAGACGCAGCGACGCTTCGTCGCCGACGCGTCGCACGAGCTGCGCACGCCGCTGACGAGCTTGCAGACGAACATCGAGGTGCTGAAGCAGCAGGAGCGGCTCGACCCCGCCGCGAGGCAACGGCTCTTCGACGACCTCCAGCGCGAGGCGCACGAGATGCGCGACCTCATTGGCGGGCTGCTCGAGCTCGCGCGCGGCGACGACTCGCGGCTCGCAAAGACGACGTTCCGCTTCGACGAGCTCGTCGAGAGCGTCGTCGAGCGCGCGCGCAGCCGGTTCCCCAACCTCACGTTCCAGGCGACTGTCGAGCCGACCACCCTCACGGGCTCGAGCGACCGCCTCGAGCGCGCGGTGTGGAACCTGCTCGAGAACGCCGGCAAGTGGAGCGCGCCCGGATCGAGCGTCGACGTGACGCTGAGCGGTGGTGAGCTGCGCGTCCGCGACCACGGGCCCGGCATCGCGGCGGAGGACCGCGAGCACGTGTTCGACCGCTTCTACCGCTCCGCCGCGGCGCGCTCGCTCCCCGGCTCCGGTCTCGGGCTCGCGATCGTGCGCGAGGTGGCCGAGGCGCACGGCGGGACGGTCGTTGCCGAGGACGCGCCCGGCGGCGGCGCGATTCTCACGCTTCGCTTGAGACACTCTTAGACCGCTTTCATCTCGAGCTGGTGAGATGAACTCACCCTCCCTAGACCGGTTCCTCCATGTGTCCGGCGCCTCCTCCTTCCCTTCCCCTGCTGAGGAGGCGCCGGACGCAGCCCGTCAGGAGCGGAAAGCCTCGGCTACGCCCGCCGCAGCAGCGTCAGCGAGCTGTCCTGCACGACGACTTCGGCCCGCGCGCCTACGAAACCGTCCGGCGCGGCGTCGCCGGTCGCCAGCGCGACCTCCCAGCGGGCGCCGAATCGCCGCGTCGGCAGCGTGAAGGTCACGAGGTCGAAGTGGGCGTTGAAGAGCAACAGAAACGAGTCGTCCACGATCTCCTCTCCATGCGCGGTGCGCGAGGGGATCTCGTCGCCGTTCAGGAAGACGCCGAGGGTGCGCCCGGGCTCCTGCTGCCAGTCGCGCTGGGTCATCCTGCGCCCGTCCGGACGGAACCACCACACATCGGGCAGGCCCGAGCCGCGCGTCTCCGTCCCGGACAGGAACGTCTCGCGGCGAAACACGGGATGGTGTCGGCGCAGCTGGATCAGGTCCGGACGAACGCGAGCAGATCCGCGTCCGCGTGCTCCCAGTCGAACCACGAGATCTCGTTGTCCTGGCACCACGCGTTGTTGTTGCCGTGCTGCGTGCGTCCGATTTCGTCGCCGCCGAGCAGCATCGGGATGCCCTGTGAGAGCAGCAGCGTGGCGACGAAGTTGCGCTGCTGCCGCGCACGCAACGCGCTGATCTTCGTGTCGTCCGTTTCACCCTCGATACCGTGATTCCACGAGCGGTTGTCGTCCGTGCCGTCGCGACCGCCTTCGCCGTTCGCGTCGTTGTGCTTCTGGTTGTACGAGACGAGGTCGCGCAGCGTGAAGCCGTCGTGCGCGGTGACGAAGTTGATCGACGCAAACGGGTCCCGCCCGTCGGCCTGATAGAGGTCGCTCGAGCCGGTGAAGCGCGAGGCGAACCCGCCGAGGTTGCCGCTGCCGCGCCAGAAGTCGCGCATCGTGTCGCGGTATGGGCCGTTCCACTCCGCCCACAGCACCGGGAAGTTGCCGACCTGGTAGCCGCCGGGCCCGACGTCCCACGGCTCGGCGATCAGCTTCACCTGCGAGATCACCGGATCCTGGTGGATCGTGTCGAAGAACGTCGATAGGCGGTCGACCTCGTAGAACTCGCGCGCGAGAGCGGAGGCGAGATCGAACCGGAACCCGTCGACGTGGCACTCGATCACGAAGTACCGGAGCGAGTCCATGATCAGTCGCAACACCGACGGGTGCACCGGGTTGAGCGAGTTGCCCGTGCCGGTGAAGTCCTGGTAGAAGCGCGGCGCATCCGGCATGAGGCGGTAGTACGACTCGTTGTCGACGCCCTTGAACGCGAGCATCGGGCCAAGGTGGTTTCCCTCGGCCGTGTGGTTGTAGACGACGTCGAGGATCACTTCGATGCCGGCGCGATGCAGCGCCTTGACCATCCCTTTGAACTCGAGCAGCTGTTCCCCGCGCGTCCCGGTCGCCGCGTACAGCGCGTGCGGCGCGAGATAGCCGATGGACGAGTAGCCCCAGTAGTTCGTCAAGCCCTCGTCGTGCAGGAACTGCTCGTCGGCGATGTGGTGGATCGGCAACAGCTCGACCGCGGTGACGCCGAGCTCGCGGAAGTAGGCGATCGCGCCTTCCGACGCGAGACCGGCATACGTGCCGCGCAGGTCGTCGCGGACGTTCGGATGCAGGCGCGTGAATCCCTTCACGTGCGCCTCGTAGATGACCGTGTCGTGCCACGGCGTTGCGGGCGGCGCGTCGTCCTCCCAGTTGAACGACGTGTCGACGACGACGCACTTCGGGATCGCCTCCGCGTCGTCCTCGTCGTCGAGCTCGAGGTCCGCGTCCGGGCCTGTGCCGGGGACGTACGGAAGCACGTTGGCGCGCTCCCAACGGATCGGACCTTCGATCGACTTCGCGTACGGATCGATCAGGAGCTTGTACGGGTTGAAGCGGCGGCCCGACGCCGGGTCGTACGCGCCGTGCACGCGATACCCGTACAACTGCCCCGGGCCGACGTCCGGCAGGTAGCAGTGCCAGTTGAAGGCGGTGCGCTCGACGACCTCGATCCGCGTCTCATGGCCGGCAGCGTCGAACAGGCACAGCTCGACGCTCTCCGCGTTCTCGGAGAAGAGCGAGAAGTTCGTTCCCGCCCCGTCCCAGGTCGCCCCGAGCGGGAACGGCGTACCCGGCCAAACAAGCATCAGTGCCCTATCGCCCGACCGCGTAGCCCTGCATCCCGCGCGGGTTGGCGCCCGCGTACACCTGGCCGTCGGGATCGCGCCCGACCATGCTCACCCGGCCGAGCGACCACGGATCCGACTCCTCGACGTCGTGGCCGCGGGCTCTGAGGCCGTCGAGCGTCTCTTGTCCGGCCCGGGACTCGACCGCGACGTGCCGCGGCCGCGTCTCACGCGGGTAGAACGAGCTCGGGAACGCCTCCGTGTGGTGGTTGGGAGCGTCGATCGCGGCCTGCAGGTCCATGCCGAAGTGCACGTGCGCGAGGAAGGAGTGCAGCGTCCACTGGTCCTGCTGGTCGCCGCCCGGCGTGCCGAGCGCGAGGACGGGCTCGCCGTCGCGGAGCGCCAGCGTCGGCGACAGCGTCGTGCGCGGCCGCTTCCCGGGCTCGAGCGAGTTGGGCAGGCCCTCTTCGAGCCAGAACATCTGCGCACGCGTGCCGAGGCAGAAGCCGAGCTCGGGAATGACCGGCGCACCCCACAGCCAGCCGCCGCTCGGCGTGGCCGAGACCATGTTCCCCCACCGGTCGACGACGTCGAGATGCACGGTGTCGCCGCGCGTCGGCTCGCCGACGCCGGGGGCGAGCGCTCCGACGACCGGCGCAGGCAGGCGCGGATGGTCGCCGCCCGGGCGCAGCTCGGCGGAGCATTCGTCGCCCACGAGCTCCCGCCGCTGCGTCGGCGTACTCCCGCGACAGCAGCATCTCCATCGGCACGTCGACGAAGTCGGGGTCGCCGTACCACGCTTCGCGGTCCGCGAACGCGAGCTTCGCGCACTCGGTCACGATGTGGATGTATTCGGCGCTCGCGTGGCCCATGCCGGCGAGGTCGAAGCCCTCGAGCAGGCGGAGCTGCTGGAGGAACACCGGCGCCTGGCTCCACGGCCCCGCCTTGAGCACGGTGAGGCCGTGGTAGTCGACCGCGAGCGGCTGCTCGATCGTCGCCCGCCAGTCGCTCAGGTCGTCCGCGGCCAGCAACCCGCGGTGCCTGACACCGGAGCTGTCCATCCATTCGCGTTCCTGGAACGCGACGATCGCCTCGGCGACGAAGCCGCGGTACCACTCGTCGAGCGGGTCGCGCGACGCCGCGAGCCGTCGGTACGTCTCCGCGAGCCGCTGGTTCCGATGCAGCGTGCCGGGCTCGAGCGCCGACAGATAGACGTTCGCCGACGTCGTCCACTCGTCGCGGAAGAGCGTCTCGACGTTACTGATCGCGTTCGCGATCTGCGGCAGCACCGGATAGCCGTTCTCGGCGTAGTCGATCGCGAAGCGCATGACCTCCGCGAGCGGCATCGTCCCGAAGTCGCGCAGCATGGTGAGCCAGCCGCCGAATGCGCCCGGGACGACCGCCGACAGCGGGCCCGTGCCGGGGACGAGGTCGAGGCCGAGCTCGTCGCGATAGTGCGCGATCGTCGCCGCGCGCGGCGCCGTTCCCTGCGCGCACAGGACGACCGGCTCGCCGCTCGAGACCGGCCACAGGATCGCAGGGAGGTCGCCGCCGGGGCCGTTCAGGTGCGGCTCGACGACCTGCAGCGTGAATCCTGCGGCGACGGCGGCGTCGAAGGCGTTGCCGCCCCGCTCGAGCACGGCCATGCCGGCGGCCGACGCGAGCCAGTGCGTCGACGCGACCATGCCGAAGGTGCCGCGGAGCTCGGGACGTGTCGTGAACACGCCCGCGGACGATAGTCGACGTTACTCGGGTACGAGCCACACTGCGCCGAGCGGCGGCAGCGTCAGGAGCGCAGAGAACGGCTGGTCGTGCCACCCCACCGGCTCGGCCTCGACGCCGCCGAGATTGCCGACGCCGGATCCTCCGTAGAACGGCGAGTCGGAGTTGAGCAGCTCGCGCCAGCGGCAGCAGAGCGGCATGCCGACGCGATAGTCGTAGCGCGGCACGGGCGACAGGTTGAGCACGCAGACGAGCGGCCGCTCGCCGGCGTCGTCCAGCCGCGCAAAGGCGATCACGTTGTTCGACGCGTCGTTGGCCTCGAGCCAGCGGAAGCCGTCCGGATCGAAGTCGCGCTCGTACAGCGCGGGCGTGTCGCGGTACGCGCGGTTCAAGTCGCGGACGAGCGACTGCACGCCCGCGTGCTCCGCGAACTCGAGCAGGTTCCAGTGCAACGACCCTTCGGCGTTCCACTCCTCCCACTCGCCCAGCTCGCCGCCCATGAAGAGCAGCTTCTTGCCGGGGTGCGACCACATGTACGCGTACAGCAAGCGCAGGTTGGCGAACTTCTGCCACCGGTCGCCGGGCATCTTGTCGAGCAGCGACCGCTTGCCGTGCACGACCTCGTCGTGCGACAGCGGGAGGATGAAGTTCTCGCTGAACGCGTACAGGAGCGAGAACGTCAGCGTGTGGTGCTGGTAGCTGCGGTAGACGGGGTCCTTCTGGAAGTACACGAGCGTGTCGTGCATCCAGCCCATGTTCCACTTGAACCCGAAGCCGAGGCCCGCCCAGGTACGTCGGCCGCGACACGCCGGGCCACGCCGTCGACTCCTCGGCGGCCGAGATCACGCCGGGCACGCGTCCGAAGAGCGTCTCGTTCATCTCCTTCAGGAACGCGACCGAGTCCAGATCCTCGCGGCCGCCGTACTCGTTCGGGATCCACTCCCCGGCCTTGCGCGAGTAGTCGAGATAGAGCATCGACGCGACGGCGTCGACGCGGATCCCGTCTGCGTGATGCTCGCGCAGCCAGTAGAGCGCGTTCGACAGCAGGAAGTTCTTCACCTCGCTGCGGCCGAGGTTGAAGACGAGCGTCCCCCAGTCCGGATGCGCGCCGCGGCGCGGGTCGGCGTGCTCGTACAGATGCGTGCCGTCGAACGTCGCGAGCGCCCAGTCGTCGCGCGGGAAGTGCGCGGGCACCCAGTCGAGGATGACGCCGATGCCGCGCTCGTGCATGCGCTCGACGAACGCGCGGAAGTCGTCCGGGTCGCCGAAGCGCGACGTCGGCGCGAAGTAGCCGGTGACCTGGTAGCCCCACGATCCCGAGAACGGGTGCTCCATCACCGGCAACAGCTCGACGTGCGTGAAGCCGAGGTCGGACACGTAGTCGGCGAGCTCGTCCGCGAGCTCGCGATACGAGAGCGGGCGGTTGTCCTCGAGCGGGTTGCGCCGCCAGGAGCCGAGGTGCACCTCGTAGATCGACATCGGCTCGCGCAACGGCTCCGACCCGCCGCGCGCGCTCGAGCCACGCGTCGTCCGACCAGACGTGCTCCGAACGGAACACGCGCGACGCGTTGCCGGGCGGGACCTCGGCGTGGAACGCGACGGGGTCCGCCTTCAGCCGGAGGCGGCCGTCCTGCGTGCGGATCTCGAACTTGTAGTACGAGCCGGGCGCGACGTCGGGGACGAAGAGCTCCCAGATGCCGGACGAGCCGAGCGACCGCATCGGGTGCAGGCGGCCGTCCCAGGAGTTGAAGTCGCCGACGACGGCGACCGAGCGCGCGTTCGGCGCCCAGACGGCGAACGCGGTGCCCGTGACGCCGTCGATCTCGCGCACGTGCGCGCCGAGCTTCTCGTACAGCTCCTCGTGCCGCCCTTCCATGACCAGATGGAGGTCGAGGTCGCCGAGCGTCGGCAGGAACGCGTACGGGTCGCGCACCGTGAACGTGCTGCCGTTCGGATACTCGACTTCGAGCTGGTAGGTGAGCGGCAGCCGCGCCTTCGGCAGCATCGCCTCCCACAGGCCGGCCGGATCCTTCAGCTCTGCATCGACGCCGGCGGGCTGCACGCGCACCGCCTGCGCTTCCGGCCGGAACACACGCACGACGACGCCGCCGTTCGCCTCATGCGCACCGAGGATCGCATGCGGATCCGCCCCGAGCTCGATCACGCGCGGGTGGAGGTCTCCTCGATCAGCCGCTGGATGCCGCGCACCGGGATGCCCACCCAGTCGGGCCGGTTGTCGAGCTCGTACTGGAGCTCGTACACCGCCTTCTCGAGCTCGAAGACCGAGAGCAGCCGGTCGATCGCCGCCGATCCCGGCCGGCAGGAGCGCCGGGTCGACCGTCTCGAAATAGCCCTCGAGGAACCGCGCGCGCGCCTGCTCCTCCCACCCGTCCGGCGGCTCGACGTCGCGCAGCAGCGAGACGGCGCTCGCGGCATACGCGAACGAGCGCAGCATCCCGGCCACGTCGCGCAGCGCGGAGCGCTTGCGGCGCCGCTCGGCGAGCGAGCGCGCCGGCTCGCCCTCGAAGTCGAGGATCACCCAGTCGTCGTCCGCCCACATGGTCTGGCCGAGGTGGTAGTCGCCGTGCGTGCGGATGAACTGGCCCGCAGCGCCGGCGTGCGAGAGCTGGCGCAGCTGGTCGCGGACCTCCTCGCCGCGGCCCGCGATCGGCGACACCGCCTCCTCATCGTCCGACAACGAGACGAAGACGCGCGCGATCTCCTCGTCGACGGTCGCCGTCAGCAGGCCGAGCGCCTCGACGCTCGGAGACTCGGGACAGAACGCGGGATCGTTCGGCTCGGAGGCGAGCACCGTGTGCATCTCGCCGGTCACCTCGCCGAGCCGGCCGAGACGGGTCAGGAAGCGCTCGGGCTCCTCGGCGAGCTCGTCGAGCGCGAGCTCCCAGCCGTCGAGCCCGCCGCGCACGTACTCCTGCAGGATCCCGAGCGTGGCCGAGAGCGGCCCGCCCGCGTACGCGTACCAGCCGCCGAGCGCAGCGATGTTCGGGAAGCCGTGCTCGGTGAGGAAGCGCAGCATCTCCAGCTCGGGGTTGAGCCCGGGCTCGAGCCGGCGGAAGACCTTGAGGACGAGCTCGTCGTCGAAGACGACGGACGTGTTCGACTGCTCGGCGCCGACGTCGCGTGCGTCGTTCAGCTCGCGGCCGAGACCGGCGAACCCGGGCACGGGGCGAAACTCGACGATGCCTTCGGATCCCTGGAGCGTGAGCCCGGAGCGCATCGCGCTGACGAGCTCGCGCGCGAGGCCGAAGGTCTCCTCCTCCGGGAGCGAGCAACTGGTAGATGTCGTGCGCCCCGGTGTCGTAGCGCAGCTCGGCGAGTGCAAGCGCGAACTGCGGATCGGCGGCGCGCAGCACGACGGAGTCCAGCACCTGCGCGTGTGAGACGTCGCGCGACTTCCCCCCGTACCAGCGCTGCTGCACGATGCCGTCGATGAGCGATTGCTCGTCGAAGCTCATCCCTGCTGCCTCAAGCGGAACCAGAAAAACCCCCTTGGCGCGAGCGTCAGCAGGTACGGCAGCTCCCCGATCGCCGGGAAGCTCGTCCGGCCGAACATCTCCTCCGGGACCATACCCACATAGCGGGAAAGGTCGAGCTGGACGGGCTGGGCCGACCGGGCGAGGTTGTGGACGCAGAGGATGACGTCCTCCTCCCACCGCCGGATATGGGCGAAAATCTGGGAATTGTCCGAGCCGAGCGGCTCGTAGCTGCCCAGGCCGAAGACCGGATGCTCCTTGCGGAGCGCGATGAACCGGTGCAGCCAGCGCAGGAAGGACGTGGGCGAGCGAAGCTGCGCCTCGACGTTCACCGCCTGGTAGCCGTAGACCGGATCCATGAGCGGCTGGAGGTAGAGCTGGGCCCAGTCGGCGCGCGAGAAGCCCGCGTTTCGGTCGCCCGTCCACTGCATCGGCGTCCGCACTCCGTCGCGGTCGCCGAGGTAGACGTTGTCCCCCATGCCGATCTCGTCCCCGTAGTAGAGGACGGGTGAACCTGGCAGCGAGAAGAGGATGGCGTGCATCAGCTCGATGTCGTCGCGGCCCCCGTCCAGGAGCGGCGCAAGCCGGCGGCGGATCCCGAGGTTGAGCTTCATCCGGGGATCCTTCGCGTACTCGGCGTACATGTAGTCGCGCTCGTCGGCCGTGACCATCTCGAGCGTCAGCTCGTCGTGGTTGCGCAGGAAGAGCCCCCACTGGCAGTTGTCGGGGATGGCCGGCGTGCGCTCGAGGATCTCGTACACCGGCGTCGCGTCCTCGCGGCGCACGGCCATGAACATGCGCGGCATCACCGGGAAGTGGAACGCCATGTGGCACTCGTCGCCGTCGCCGAAGTACTGGACGACGTCGGCCGGCCACTGGTTCGCCTCGGCGAGGAGGACGCGGTCGGGATAGCGCGCGTCGATCTCCGCGCGCACGCGCTTCAGGTACTCGTGCGTCTCGGGGAGGTTCTCGCCGTTCGTTCCCTCGCGCTCGAACAGATACGGCACGGCGTCGAGGCGGAAGCCGTCGATGCCGAGGTCGAGCCAGAAGCGCAGGACGTTGAGCATCGCCTCCTGCACATCGACGGTTGTCGTAGTTCAGGTCGGGCTGGTGGCTGAAGAAGCGGTGCCAGTAGTACTGCCCGCGCACGGGATCGAACGTCCAGTTCGACGGCTCCGTGTCGACGAAGATGATGCGCGCGTCGCTGATACGCCTCGTCGGTGTCCGCCCACACGTACCAGTCGCCGCGCGGGCCGGTGGGATCGGTGCGCGACTCCTGGAACCACGGATGGTCGGCGGAGGTGTGGTTCATGACCAGGTCGGCGATGACGCGGATGCCGCGCTGGTGCGACTGCTCGACGAACTCCTTGAAGTCGTCGACCGTGCCGTAGTCGGGATGGATGCCGAAGAAGTCGGCGATGTCGTAACCGCCGTCCCGCAGCGGCGACGGATACATCGGCAGCAGCCAGATGCAGTCGACGCCGAGCCACTGGAGGTAGTCGAGCTTCTCGATGAGCCCGCGGAAGTCGCCGGCGCCGTCGTCGTTGCCGTCGAAGAAGCCGCGGATGTGCACTTCGTAGAAGACGGCGCGCTTGAACCACAGCGGGTCGCGCTCGAACCACTGCTCGCTCATCGGACAACCTTAAGCACGTGGCTCTTCCCGGGCGGCAGCTCGACGTAGTTGCGGCCGATGTGCCACGTCCACTCGCCTCCGGCGAGGAGGTCGCGGACGCGGTACGCGGGCGGGAGGCCGGTCGCGACCGGGAGGATGCACACGCCTCGCTGCGCCGCCGTCGGGTCGAGGTTGACGACGACGATCACGTCGTTGTCGCCCGTGCGCTTCAGATAGCCGAAGAGCTGCTCGTTCTCGGTCTCGAGGAACGTGACGTTGTCGAGGCGCTGCAGCGCAGCGTTCTCCCGCCGCGCTCTGTTGAGCGTCGCGATGAGCGGCAGCAGCGGCCCGTCGAGGCGCGCGCTTCTTCACCTCGTACTTCTCCGAGTCGAGGTACTCCTCGCTGCCTTCGCGCACCGGCACGTTCTCGAAGCTCTCGAAGCCGGAGTAGATCCCGTACGCCGGCGACAGCGTGGCCGCGAGCACGAGCCGCGCCTCGAACGCGGGCGGCCCGCCGCGTTGCAGGTACTCGTGCAGGATGTCCGGCGTGTTCGCGAACACGTTCGGCCGGTAGATCTCCGACCAGTCGAGCAGCTGGCCCATGAACTCGAGCAGCTCCCAGCGCGTGTTCTTCCACGTGAAGTACGTGTAGCTCTGCGCGAAGCCCGACTTCGCGAGCGTCGTCATCATCGCGGGCCGCGTGAACGCCTCGGCGAGGAAGATCACCTCCGGATGGTCGCGGCGCACCTCGTCGATCAGCCACTCCCAGAAGGGCACCGGCTTCGTGTGCGGGTTGTCGACGCGGAAGACGGTGACGCCGCGCTCGACCCAGGTGAGGACGACGTCGCGCAGCGCGGCCCAGAGCCCTTTCCAGTCCTCGCTCTCGAAGTTGACGTTGTAGATGTCCTGGTATTTCTTCGGCGGGTTCTCGGCGTACTTCAGCGTCCCGTCCGGGCGGCGGTTGAACCACTCAGGGTGCTCCTTCGAGCCACGGGTGGTCGGGCGAGCACTGGATGGCGAAGTCGATCGCGATCTCGATGCCGTGCTTCTTCGCGTCCGCGACGAGCCGCTCGAACTGCTTCAACGAGCCGAGCTCGGGGTGGACCGCGTCGTGCCCGCCCTCGGTGCTGCCGATCGCCCACGGGCTGCCCGGATCCTTCGGGCCTGCGGTGAGCGTGTTGTTGCGCCCCTTCCGATTCGTGCGGCCGATCGGGTGGATGGGCGGCAGATAGAGCACGTCGAAGCCGAGCTCGGCGAAGTCCGGCAGCAGCTTGCGCACGCCTTCGAAGCCGCCCCACGACCGCGGGAAGAGCTCGTACCACGAGCCGAAGCGCGCGAGCACGCGGTCGACGTCCACGCTCGTACACCTCCGACGACGCCGTCCCGGAGCGGTCGCCCGCCGGCGCGGCGAGCGCCTCCTCGACCGTCACGCGTCGTCGCGGCCGAGCAGCGCCGCGCCCTCGGCGAGCTCGCTGCTCACGTCTTCCTGGCCGCCCTCGACCTTGCGCCGCAGCTCGTCCTGGAAGGAGGCGATCCGGTCGGTCCACGCCTCGATGCGAAACGACCACGCGCCGGGACGGTCGACCGGGAAGGAGCCGGACCAGTGGTCGTTGCCGAGCGGCGCGAGCGGCGCCTCCTGCCAGCGCGAGGTCCCGGCGGGCCGGTAGCGCACGGCCGCGCCGAGCGACGTCGTGCCCGTCGCGAAAGATGCGCGCGGCGACGTCGACGCGCTCGCCGGCGATGCGCTTCACCGGGAAGCGGCCGCAGTCGACCTGCGGCACGACCTCGAGGATCTGGATGCGCGGCGGCGGTGTGGATGTCTTCGGCAGTGGCACGGCGCAGGAAGTCTCCCGGATGGGAGAGGATCAAGACGTGGAGCTCGGTCGCTCGTCCGGAATCCTGCTGCATCCGACCTCGCTCCCGGGCGGTCGACTCGGCGACGAGGCGTACCGCTTCGTCGACTGGCTGGCGGAGGCGGGGCAGTCGTGGTGGCAGATGCTGCCGCTCGGGCCGCCGGACGAGTTCGGCTCGCCGTACCGCACGACGTCGGCGTTCGCGGGCTCGCCGGCGCTACTCGCCGATCCCACGGCGCCGGTGAGCGCAGCGGAGATCGAGGACTTCGTCGGAGCGAAGCCGTACTGGAGCGCCGAGTGGGCGCACTTCGAGGGCGCGGGCGCGCTCGCCGACCAGGTGCGGTTCGAGCGCGAGTGGACGGCGCTGCGCGGATACGCACGCGAGCGCGGCGTCCGGCTGATCGGAGACGTCCCGATCTACGTCTCCGACGTCGGCGCGGACATCCAGGCGTGGCCGGAGTTGTTCGCGCACGGCGAGGTCGCCGGCGCGCCGCCCGACCCGCTGAACGCGAACGGCCAGCACTGGGGCAACCCGTTGTACGACTGGCCCGCGCATCGCGCCACCGGCTTTCGCTGGTGGGTCGAGCGCTTCCGCCGCACGTTCGAGCACGTGGACATGGCGCGCGTCGATCACTTCCGCGGCTTCGTCGCGTACTGGGCCATCCCCGCGGGCCTCAAGACAGCGCGTAACGGTCACTGGCGCCGCGCGCCCGGCGCCGAGCTGTTCGCCGCGATCGAGGGCGCACTCGGCGACCTGCCGCTGATCGCGGAGGACCTCGGCGTGATCACGCCGCCCGTCTACCGCCTGCGCGACGAGCTCGGGCTCCCGGGCATCGTCGTCCTTCACTGGGCGTTCGGTCGGCCGCCGACGAACCTGCACACGCCTGCGAACCATCCGGAGAACGCGGTCGTGTACACGAGCACGCACGACACGGACACGGCGGTGGGATGGTTCGCCGCCCTGAGCCGCAAACAGCAAGCGGCGACCGGGCTCGACCCGGCCGAGCCGAACTGGGGGCTGATCCGCATGGCGATGACCTCGCGTGCGCGCCTGGCGATCGTTCCCATCCAGGACGTGCTCGGCCTCGGCACCGAGGGCCGCATGAACTACCCCGGCCGGACGTACGGGAACTGGAGCTGGCAGTACCACCACGGCGATCTGACCCCACAGCTCGCCGCGCGCCTCCGTGAGGCGACGGCAGGCGGTCGCCGCCTGGTTACAAACCGGTAGCGGTTCGACCCAGGCACGCGGAAGCGCGCCGGTGACGAGGAATCCTGCTGTGGATGGCACTTCTCCTCGCGGGCGGTTGCTTCGCCGCCGCGCTCGCGTTCAGCGCGGGCGGCTGGAGAGCGCTCCTCCCGAGGGGGGTCTCGCACATCCAAGCCTGTGCGCGCTTCGGTTGCGGCTCGCTCGCGAACACCTTCCTGCCAATGCACGGCGGCGACGTGTTGCGGATGAATCTCTTCGGCCGTGTCGTGCCCGGCGGAATGCTCGCAGTGGCCGGCGCAGTCGCAGTCTTCAGCACGGCTCGATGGCTGGCCCTCCTGCCGCTCGCCGGGACCGCACTCCCGCCGGAGGCGCTCCTCATCCCCGCGGCCGGGCTCGCCGTCGCGGTCATCCTCGCCCGGAGACAGCGTGCATCCGTGTGGATGTACGCGCAGTCACTCGTGTTCGCGGTGGCATCGCTCGGAGCGCGAATCGTCGGAGTCATGCTCGTCACCGGCTCGCTGTCTGCTGCGCTGCTCGTCGTCCCGGCGCTCGAGATCGCCGGGACAATCTCAGTGACCCCAGCGAACCTCGGTGTCGCCGAGGGAGCTGCGGCGGTCGCGCTCCATGCACGGGGCATTCCGATGGGGCACGCGATGACGACAGCGCTCGTACTCCATGGGGTCGAGACAGCGGGCAGCGTCGTCTTCGGCGCCGCCGGCGCGGCGCTCCTCCTCCGCCGTACACCCGTCCTGCACCACATCGTCACCGTTCGTCCGACCATGGTGTGGAAAGCCTCGGCCACACTGATCACGACCATGCGCCGCAAGATCGAGCCGCTGCTCTGCGAGCTCCACGCACACACCCGGTGGAGCGACGGCGCACTCACCGTTCCGGAGCTCGTCGACCTGTACGGACGCAACGGCTTCGACGTCCTCTGCGTCACCGACCACGTCAATCGCAAAGACGATCCGTGGCTGCCGGCTGACGCGCCCGCGCGCGGCGTGACGCACGGGAATCACGCCGAATACCTGGGTGAGCTCACCGCGCAGGCAGAGCGCGCGAAGCGCGACTACGACCTGCTGCTGCTCCCCGGGCTCGAGCTCACCTACAACGATCTGGATCCCTATCTCGCCGCGCACGCCGTCGCCGTCGGCTGCCGCGCATTCGTCGGCGTCGACGACGGAATCGATGTCGCGCTCGCGAATGCGCGTGGCGAGGGGGCGGCGCTCGTCGCCGCCCATCCGTATCGCGCCCGGCGGGGCGCATTCCCCTCACGGCTCACGCTGCGCTGGTCGCGCGACTGGCGGCAGCTGCGCCAGCTCGTCGACCGGTGGGAGCTCTTCAACCGCAACGACCTCTACGGCTGGACGGCCGAGCGCGGGCTGCCCGCTGTGGCCAACGGCGACTTCCACCGGCTCGAGCACCTCTACGGCTGGAAGACGCTCCTGCCGTGTGCGAAGGAGGAAGCCGCGGTCGTCGGCTACCTCCGTTCGCCGCGGCCGACCTTTCTGACGCGCATCGACCCGCCGGTCGAGCTGTCGCGCGCCGCGTAGGGCCGGAAACGAACAGCGCCCCTCGGGCGGGGGCGCTGTCGTTCGTTGCCGTACGGAGGGTTCTGCACGACCCTATGCCCGGCCTCCGGGTCCAGTGGGCGGCGATCGTGTAACGGTCCGGTGAAAGCGCGCCGGAAGGCTAAGGTCACGCCTGTGGAGGCGGTCGCCGAGTACGAGCGCAAGCTGGACGCCCCGGAGGGCTTCGAGCTCCCCGACCTGGGCGGGGAGCCGCTCGAACCGCGGGTCTTCACGTCGATCTACCACGACACGGCCGACCGCTCGCTGGCGCACGCCGGGATCACGCTCCGCCGGCGCACGGAGCGGGGACGGAGCCTCTGGCAGCTCAAGCTTCCGGCCGGCGACGCCAGGCTCGAGCTCGAGGAGGTGGGTGGGCCTGCAGGAGCGCCGAAGTCGATCGCGCAGCTGCTCGTCGCGCACCTCCGGCACGGACCGGTCGCACCCGTTGCCGAGCTGCGCACGCGCCGGCACGGAGCGCTCGTGGCGCGCAACGGCACCACAGCCGAGGTGACGATCGACGACGTCTCGGTCATGGATGCGCTCCGCGTCGTCGAGGAGTTCGTCGAGATCGAGGTCGAGCTGAAGCACGGCAAGCCGAAGCAGCTGGGTGCGATCGCGGACGAGCTGGAACATGCAGGCGCCCGGCCCACGGATGGCACGCCGAAGCTTTTCCGGGTGCTTCGCCTTCCGGTCGACGACCATGCGCCCACAGGTCCGCTCGATGCCCTGCGCATTCGGCTACACGAGCAGCTTCGCACCGTGCTCGCCAATGATCCCGGCACACGGCTCGGCCGCGATCCGGAGAGCCTGCACGACATGCGCGTCGCCGTCCGCCGCTCGCGCGCGCTCTTGCGCGCCGGACAGCAGCTGTACGAGAACGACGTGAGCGGTCTCGCCGAAGAGCTCCGTTGGGTGGGCGAGAAGCTCGGCGCCGTCCGCGACCTCGACGTCCTCCTCGAGCGCCTGCGCACGGAAACGGAGGATCTCGATCCCGCCGACCGCGCAGCGTCTCGTGCGTTGCTGCGAACGCTGGAGCGCCGGCGCACGAGCGCGCGCACGTCGCTCCTGAAGGTTCTCGGCGGCGACCGGTACTTCGCGCTGTTGGATCGCTTCGCGGCGGAGGTCGACGCGCTCACGCCGAGCGGTGTCGACGTCTCGCTCGACGAGCTCGCGAAGCGCGAGCTGAAGAAGCTGCGCAAGGACGTCCGCGCGGCGGGCGCGGAGCCGGCGAACGACGAGCTGCACGCGCTGCGCAAGCGCGGCAAGCGCGTCCGCTACGCGTACGAGCTCGCCGGCAGGAGCGCAGTGGTCAAGCGTGCGAAAGCGCTGCAGGATGTGCTCGGCGAGCACCAGGACTCCGTCGTCGCAGAAACGACCCTGCGCAACCTCTCCTCGGCGCCGGAGCGGGCGATCGTCGCCGGCCGCCTGATCGAGCGCGAACGCGCCCGGCGGGCGAGCGCGCGCAACAGTTGGCGCAAGGCCTGGGACCGTCTCGCCCGCGCCGCGAAGTGACCGACGTCGTCCGCGCAGCCGGCGGCGTGGTGCAGCGCGACAGCGGCGTGCTCCTCGTGCACAGACCGAGATACGACGACTGGACGTTCCCGAAGGGGAAAGCCGAGGAGGGAGAGTCGGACGAGGACTGTGCGCTGCGCGAGGTGCACGAGGAGACCGGCCTGCGATGTGTGCTCGAGGACGAGCTCCCCTCCACGCACTACGTCGACGCGAAGGGCAGGCCCAAGCGCGTGCGCTGGTGGCGCATGCGCGTGCACGCGGACGACGGCTTCACGCCGAACGAGGAGGTCGACGAGCTGCGCTGGGTCGATCTCCCGACGGCCGCCGACTTACTCAGCTATTCGCGCGACGTGACCTTGCTCTAGGCCGCGAGCTCGGCAACCGTGGCGAGCACCGCGCCCTCGCGGATGCCGCCGTCACACACGTGCAGCGGAACGCCGAGCCGCTGCTGGACCTCGGTGAGGAGCACGATGCCTGCGAGAAGAATGCGGGCCCGCGTGCGATGAACGCCGTAACGCCTGGCGATCGTCTGCTCGCTCTTCGTCTCCACGATCCGCAAAGCCTCTGCCAGCTCCGCCTCGCCGAGCCACGGGCCGACGAGACGGCGCGCGGCCCGCGCGCTCCCACCGACGGCGAGCGCGACGGCAACCGCAGGTGGCGCAACCTCTGCGAAAGCCCGAGCCGCCTCCGCGCGGGCGGCGTCGGTGCCTTCGACTCGCTCGGTCAGCCGAACGGAGCCGAGGTCGACGGAGTGCACCCAGCGGGGATCCGTATGGGGATCTCCGACGGCGATCTCCGTCGACGCGCCGCCGACGTCGCAGACGGCGATCACGCTCGGCAGCGCGACGTCGACCGTCGCGATCGCTCCCGCATACGCCAGCCGTCCCTCCTCCTCGGTGGAGAGGACGCGCGCGTTGTGCGCGGCGGCGCGCGTGATCGCCTCGACGAGCTCGGCGGCGTTCGCGCTCTGACGTCCCGGCGCCGTCAGGAAGACGTCGAGCGTCTCCGCCCCGCCGCCTCGCGCGAGCGCGCAGAGCTTTCGAACCGCCTTCGCCGCCGCCGCGATGCTGACATCCGAGACGACACCGGTGCGCTCGATCTCGGCGCCGAGCGCAAGCCGCACGCGCTCCTTCTCGAGCGGGACGAGCTCGCGTCCCTCGACCCGCGCGAGGAGCAGGCGAGTGGTATTCGAGCCGACGTCGACGACCCCGATGCGCACGTCGATACATGGTAGGTCCCCCACCGGAGGACGGCCGAACCTCGAGGCTGACAGGCGGTTACGAAGTCGTGAGAACGTGGTGACGACTAGCGTCCCGCGGCGCGGGCAAGCGAAACACGTCTGCGGGCGCGCCTCATCATCGTCGCCTGGGCCGAGCGGATGCGCTCGTCCTTCTTCGTCCGGACGCGTTCCCACCGTCCGTCGGAACGAAGCTCCCACGAAGAGGTGTTGTCGGTGAGCAGCGTCTCGAAGGTCGCGGCCAACTCGGCCTGGATCGCGGCGTCCTCCACCGGGGCAACCACCTCGACGCGGTGGTCGAGGTTGCGCGGCATCATGTCGGCGCTGCCGAGGTAGTACGCCGTGCGGTCTCCGGCTTCGAAGAAAAAGAGTCTGCTGTGCTCGAGGAAGCGGCCGAGCACGCTGCGCACCCGGATGTTCTCGCTCAGTCCCGCCACTCCCGGGCGCAGCGAACACACGCCGCGCACGAGCAGCTCGATGCGCGCACCCGCTTCCGAGGCAGCGTAGAGCTCGTCGATCACTTCGGTATGGGTGAGCCCGTTCACCTTGATGCGAATGCGGGCCCTGCGGCCGTCGCGCGCGGCCGCGGCGACGCCGCGAATCTCGTCGATCAGGCGCTGCTTGAGCGTGAACGGCGCGACGAGCAGCTTGCGGAAGTGCGCGGGCCGACCGAAGCCGGTCACGTAGTTGAAGAGATCGGCAACGTCGGCAGCGATGTCCTCGTCGGCAGTGAAGAGACCGAAGTCCTCGTACGCGCGCGCGGTGACGCTGTTGTAGTTGCCCGTGCCGATGTGGACGTAGCGGCGGAGCCCGCCTCCCTCGCGGCGGACGACGAGCGTCATCTTCGCGTGGATCTTCAGCGACGGGAATCCATACGCGACGTGCACGCCCGCCTGCTCCATCGCCCGCGACCACTCGATGTTGCGCCGCTCGTCTCCGCGAGCCTTGATCTCGACGAGACAGACGGTTTGCTTGCCGTTCTCCGAGGCTTCGATCAACGCAGGCACGAGCGGCGACTCGTCGCTCGTTCGGTACACCGTCGACTTGAGCGCGATGACGTCTGGATCCTGCGCACATTCGTCTGCGAACGACTGGAAGCTCGCGCCGAACGAGTCGTAGGGATGGTGGACGATCACGTCGCCGGCTCGGATGACTGCGAACTGTTCGTCGGCCTCGACGTTCGCGAGCGGCGGCCGCGCGACGGGCAGCCACGGATCGAGCTTGAGGTCCGGCCGGTCGAGCTTGGTCAGCTCGCTCGCGTCCTCGAGGTCGAGCATCCCCGTCACGGGATAGACGAGGTCGTCGGCGACGCGAAGCCCTTGCTGCAGGCGCTGGCGCACGGCGCGCGACATGGAGCTCGACACCTCGAGGCGCGTCACCTCGCCGAAGCGGCGGCGGCGAAGCTCGACCTCGACCGCCTCGAGCAGGTCGTCGGCCTCGTCCGAGACTTCGAGATCGGCGTCTCGCGTGACGCGGAAGGTTGCCCGCTCGACGATGTCCATGCCGGGGAAGAGCGACGGCAGGAAGTGGGAGAGCACCTGCTCGAGCGGGACGAAGCGGCCGGACTCGCCGACGGAGACGAAGCGAGGCAAGCCCTCGGGAACCTTCACGCGCGCGAACCGTTCCTCGCCGGACTCCGGGTCGCGTGCGAACACGGCGAGGCTGACGGAGAGCGCCGAGATGTAGGGAAGGGCTGGCCCGGGCCTACGGCGAGCGGCGTCAGCACCGGGTAGATCTCGTCCTCGTACAGGTGCACGAGCTGCTTCAGCTCGTGGCCGCCGAGATCGTCGATGCCAGAGAGACGATCCCTTCGTCGGCGAGGGCCGGACACAGCTCGTCCGACCAGATCCGCGCCTGCTCCGCGTACAGCTCGAGGACGCGCGCGCGCGCCTCTGCGATCGTCTGCTGCGCCGAGCGCCCGTCCGGTGAGCGGACTGCGACGCCCGCAGCCGCCTGGCCCGTGAGGCCGGCGATGCGCGTCATGAAGAACTCGTCCAGCATCGAGGAGAAGATCGCGCAAAAGCGCACGCGCTCCAGGAGGGGCAGGCTCGCGTCCGAGGCGACATCGAGCACGCGGGCGTCGTAGTCGAGGAACGACAGCTCACGGTTGATCAGGCGGTCACCGCCAGAGAGGGCCCGCTTCTTGCGCGACGGCTGCCATTAGGAGGAACCACACTATGCCTGCGCCCCGCGCAGCGGGTCGCGATCTGGTTACGAGACGGCGAAGTAGATCGCGGCGGCAGTGCCGGCCGCCGCGCAGTAGATCGCGAACGGCAAGAGCGTGTGCGTCTCGAAATAGCGCATGAGGGATCGCGCCGCGAGGAACGCGGTGAACGCCGAGCAGAGCGCGCCGACGAGGGCCGGACCGCGCACGCCGTTGCCCTGCGAGCCCGCGAGGTCCGGCAGCTCGAGCACCGCGGCGGCGAAGATGATCGGAGTCGCGAGCAGGAACGCGAAGCGCGCGGCGTCCTTATGCGAGAGCCCGACGAGCAGGCCGCCGCCCATCGATGCGCCCGAGCGCGAGAAGCCCGGGATGAGCGCGAGCGCCTGGGCGGCGCCGACGAGCGCGCGTCGCGCCAGCCGACGGTGCGCGCGATGCGCTCGTCGTCGTCGTCCGCCGTCACGGGCGCCCGGCGGCGGAGAAGCTCGGCGCCGAAGAGCACGAGCGCGTTGAGCGCGAGGAAGATGGATGCGTATTGCGGCGAGGCGAACAGCGACCGCAACTTGTCCTGGAGCGTGAGCCCCAGGATCCCCGCCGGAATGGTGCCGACGACGAGCAGCCAGCCGAGCTTCGCGTCGGTGTCGTCGGGGGCGATCTCGCGGTCGCGCAGGGAGCGGCCGAGGCCCTTGACGATCCGTACCCAGTCGCGCCAGAAGAAGGCGAGGAGCACGAGCGCCGTCGCGAGATGCAGTGCGACGAGGAACGTGAGGAAGACGGCGCGTCTGGTGGATGTTCCCCCCCGAGAGAGCTTCGGGAGGATGACCGGTGGCCGAGGCTGGAGACGGGGAAAAGCTCGGACACGCCCTGCAGCAGGCCGAGGATCGCCGCATGGAAGTAGAGATCGGCACGACACAGAAGCCGCGCGCGTCGCTTCGGACCGGTGTTGAACCAGGCGAAGGCGAAGCGCGGCGAGCCCGACGAGGAACGACGCGATGCCGTGCTTCGTGTGGTGGTGGCTCGAGCCTGCCTGGTGACCGGGGAAGAAGGACGGCAGCGACTTCGCCGGCTCGACCCAGTAGA